>CAVTUR010000013.1:0-308771 GCA_963737945.1 Blastocatellia bacterium
GTGCCCTATGGCCGTGGCCGCGCGGCAGGGTTTCATCGTCCTCTCCGAAACCCGACATCGCGGCGCTGACTGGGCGCTGGGAACCGACTCAGGAGAGCCTCGCGGCGATGCAGATGTTGTATGAGCCTGCAACACGGCTGCCTCGAGTGGGCCGAGGATGGCACAGCGACGTTCGACAGAGTGCCAGACTTCGTGGCGGCTGGCCTCCATAGCTACGTCGGTACGCTGTCAGGGCCGGGAACATGGTCCATCGCGTTGGACCGAGAGTGGCGATAATGGGTGGTGTCATTCAATACCGGACCAGCTGCGGAACAAGGATCTTTATCACGGGTAATGCGCTAACTACAGTTCGTCGCCATAGTCGGCGACCCTGATAGTCAGAAGGCTTTGACTCTCGTGCGCGTGGCCTCGAATACGGGGCCGAACTAACGGGTGCTTGCGCGGAGGGGAACCGAAGAAGAGTTAGAATCAGCCACATGGAACGGGACCTCAAGGAAGAAGCCAAGAAACTGATCGATAGTCTTCCCTCTCTTTCGTCGTGGGAACAACTGATGTACGAGATCTATGTGCGCGAAGCAATTGAGAACGGCCTGGCTGATAGCATCGACGGGCGGAAGGCCAGTGTTGAAGACGTTCGAGCGGAGTTTGATTTACCAGAATGAGAGTAAATTGGACCGCTGCCGCCCGAGCTCAGTTACGAGACACTCATACGTTCATTGCCCGATCGTCGCCGCGGTACGCGAAGAAGATTGTGGATCGGCTCACACGCCGATCGCAGCAGATATCGAGCTTCCCACGATCGGGCCGCGTCGTACCAGAAGCAAACGATGTGAAATCCGCGAAGTACTTGAGGGTTCGTATCGCATCATCTATCACTTGCTCGACGACGAGGTCGACATCATTGCGGTCGTACACAGCGCGAGGCCGTGGCCGGAAAACCCATAGCACTGCACAGAAGCCGCACCCGAACTCTCGATGCAACGGAGCGCGCGCAGCAGTATTAAACCAATCGGCTTTCAGGCGCGCGCCCGCTGATCGTATCGTTAGCTGGATACGAGGTCACGTGTCGTGACAGTTTGAGCCATGCCAATCCCAGATTTCCAAACGATCATGCTCCGACTCATGCGCGATCTCGCGGGCGGTGAGCGGAGTGGCCAGGAGTCGCTAGATGCCCTCGCGTCTCATTTCGGCGTCACTCCCGAGGAGATCGCGCTTCGCATTCCGAGTGGTCGCGCGCCGAAGTTCGCAAACCGAATCGGGTGGGCCAAATCGCATCTCAAGATGGCAGGCGTCATCAAGTCACCGCGTCGCGGTGTCTATCGCCTCACCGCGCGCGGAAGGCAGTTGCTCGAGGCTAATCCCGAACGAATCAACCTCGCTTTCCTGAACCAATTTCCGGAGTATATCGCCTTTCGAACTGGGGAGCGCGAGCCTGTTCCGCCTGAACCAGTGAGTGGTGGCGGTCCGATGGTAGAACCCCGAGGCACCGACACACGCACGCCGAATGATCTCATCGACGAGGGCTACGAACTGCTCCGACGTGCATTGATTACAGAGCTGCGCGAACGCATCGCTGCAATGCCGCCAGCAGCATTCGAGCAGTTGGTCGTGGATTTGTTGAAGGCGATGGACTACGGCGGACCGCAGCTTGATGCCGGCATTGTCGTCGGACGGGGAGGCGACGAAGGCATTGACGGGATCATAAAGGAGGACCGCCTGGGCCTTGAAACCATCTATATCCAAGCAAAGCGCTGGCAAGAGTACTGTCGGCCGTCCAGATGTTCAGCGCTTTGCGGGCGCGCTCCAGGGGCAGCGAGCACGGAAAGGCGTATTCATTACCTCGTCGTCATTCAGCGCTGAGGCTCGCGCTTTTCCCGCTTCGATTCAGACAACGATCGTATTGATCGACGGCGCTCAACTGGCCGAACTGATGATCGAGCATAACGTCGGCGTTGTCACGGAAAACACGCTTGCGATCAAGAAGTTGGATTCCGACTACTTCACGGTCGAATGACGGCGTCCAGCTAACAACGGGATCGACCGGCTTAAGACCAACGTATGGGGAAGGAAAACTTGCTAAGATCACGAAAGGTTCTAAGTATCTTAGGGAAAGGACTCACGACATGAACAAAGCTATCGTCGTAGCCACGCTAATAACCATGGCCGCGCTTCTGGCCTCAGGTCAGGCCAATCAAAACCGACAGACTGAAGAAGAAATCAGACGACTGAATGCCCAGGAAGTTGAAGCTTTCCTGGATAACGACGTAAAGACATTGGGGCGCCTCTGGTCTGACGATTTCGTCGTGACCAATCCCTTTAACAAATTCGTTAACAAGCAGCAGGTCTTAGGTATGATCGCGTCAGGTAACCTTGCCATCAGTTCCCTCGACAGGCAGATTGAGTATGTACACGTCTACCAGGACACAGTTATTGTAGCCGGAAGTGAAACGGCCACTTGGGGTGGAAAAATGCCGAATAAGGGGCAGACCTCGCATCTTCGCATCACGTCCATTTGGATGAAACAGGGACGCTGGCAGCAGGTTGCGCGCCATGCCAACATCATTGTCCCGCAGTAAGACGATCATAGTGATGCAAGCTGGTCTGGTTTTTGCGCGGGCTAACAACATAGTTTCGTATGATTACCTGCAGTTCAATGTGCGCGGCCCGGCCATCCCTGGCGTTCGACATCTTCTTGGTTGCGGCGTTTGAGAAAAACTAATGAGAAAATTATTTGCATTACTGCTGATTGTATTGTTGCCCACTTTCCTTGCCGCGCGAGTTAAGCAAACCGTGAGCAATCCGAAAGAACAAACTGTCAACAAAGAACTCGAAGCAAAGATTGACGGTTTCTTTTCTTCGATTAACAACACTGCAGCTCCCGGTTGCGCCGTTACAGTGCTTCAAAATGGCAAGATCATCGCACAAAAAGATTATGGTATGGCGACTCTGGAGTTCAAAGTTCCTTTCTCTCATCAGACAGTCGTTCGGATGCCCTATTCCGAGGCCAGGGAGTTTATCTCCATCGCGGCGATGCTGATGGAACAAGATTGCATCCTTAAACTAGATGAGCCGGTGCGGAAATACTTTCCTAAACTACCTGAATGGTCTAAGACCGTTACCGTTTGGGATCTATTGAACCATCGCAGCGGATTTGTAGATGAGTGGGCGGAAATGCTGTTGACCCAGGCAGCTATGTCAAACCGCTTTGACCTGCCGCAGTTCTTAAATCTGCTCTATAGGCAGCCTGCTCCGGCGGTCGAACCCGGCAAAGGGTATTTGTACAGCAATTCGGATTTTGGATTACTACGGCTGGTACTTGAAAAGGCTTCCGGCAAAAATCTTGCCGAGTGGTTAAAACAGAGAGTATTTGACCCGCTGAAGATGAATTCAACCCGAATGCAGAATAATTCCCTGGATGTTATTCCAAACAACGCCACTATTTATCGGGTGGTCGGAGACAAGATGTATTCGATGCAGCCAGTGCCAAAAACATCGCCAGGTGGAAATTACTTCATACTTACCAACGCCGATGATCTCGAGCGCTGGGCGGCCGCCCATAGTGACCACACAACGGAAATAGCAAAGGCCACCCAGCGCCTTTTAGCCAATGTGAGGATGGTTCCAGCCAGAAACAATCACTATGTCTTCGGTCATTCGTACGTCAAGATCAACGGGCAGACGGTGGTTTTGCACGAAGGTGTTAATGAGTTCAACTATTTGACTAGAGTACCGGAAAAAGGGCTGGCTGTAATTACCATTGGGAACCTGAATGGCATGGGGTATGGTTTGGAAAACAAAGCTATCATTGATTACTTACTAAATGCTCCAGCCCGGATACGACCCAAATTTCTCACAAAACCGATTTCAATCACAATAGATGAGCTAACGAAATATGTAGGCACGTATCTGTGGCAGGATCAGATTGAATTTGACAGTTATTTGACAGTCAGAAGAACAGGTGAAGTGTTTGTAGCCGACGGGAAATTGAAAATGAGATGGCGAGGTAACTATGTTGTCGAGTTGATCCCGGTCGCGCAAGACGTGTTTTACCATTTGGAAGAAGGCTTCGGCGTTCAATTCGTATTCAGTCAACCTTCGGCTACTGCGCCGATGAGTTTGGAGGCAAATTCGAGGACGATGGCAGTGTGGTTAAGCTGGTAAAGGATGCCAGCGAGGTCTGGCAGCCAAGTAAAGAGACTCTGGGCGCTTTCGTCGGAAAATATTACAGCAAACATCTCGACTTCTACTGGACAGTCGAATTGAATGATGCAGGAAAGCTGGTGATTAAGAGACCGACGATTGCCGATAAGGTGGCTGAACCGGATGGTTTGAACCAGTTCCGTTTTTTTACCGAAGGCTCCATGGATGGTGGTTATGATGCATGGATGCTATTTCACAAGGATGAAAAGGGGAACATCACGCATTTCACGGTGTGGCATCCGCGATTGATGCATCATCGGTTTGACAGAATCGAACCCTAGTTGATGTTGCCAAGCGGAGGGACAAGCACAATTTGACCCCAAGGCGATGTCTAACAAGCCTTGCAGCTGACGGCGCGATAGCGTGCTTCTCAAGTAATCTCTTTCCTTCAGCTTGGAAGCTGATCGCGCGCCCGCTGATCGTATCGTTGGGCAGACCATTGACGAAATGATGAAGGGAAGAGGGCATGATTCGACTCGTCGGTCCCGGGGGCGCTGGCAAGACTACGACGGGCGCCGTGCTTGCTCGGCGCCTTAGCGTCGCGTTCGTAGATTTGGATGGGCAGTTCGCGGCGACGTGCGGGGACATCTCGGTGTATCTCGACGTCCACGGCTACGCGGCGTACGCCTGGCAGAACGTTCAAACTTACCTGGATGTAACAGAGGCCATGGGCGAACGAGTGGTGCTGGCTCTGTCCTCTGGCTTCATGACGTACCCGAACGATGTTCATCTGGAGTACGCGAGGCTCCGACGAGAGATCGCGCTGAGTCCAACGACACTGGTTCTGCTCCCGTCACTTGACTACGAGATCTGTGTGGCCGAAATCGTTCGCCGTCAGCTGAACCGTCCCTTCGCCCGGTCAGCCGAGAGGGAAGAGCAAGTGGTCCGTGCTCGCTTTGGTGTCTATCGAGATCTTCCAGCGAAGAAAGTCGAAACGATGAAACCAGTTGCCGAAGTGGTTGAGGCCTTAGTGACGAACCTGCTGCCCAACGCGGCGCTGGAGCCGACGCCGTGCGGCGATGCTGTCCTGATGCCGCGCGGCGCGCCTCAGCGCCAACGTTAGGCGCTTACTGCTACGGACATAATTGAAACCTTGTGACTCTACGGATCGTGATCCGAGCACCTAGAGAACAGAATGTTACTCCTGCCCTTTCATTGAATATCAACAGCACTGTAAGATTCTTCGCCCAAGTCTTGACAAGAGAGGAGCTGCATCATGCATTTGACGCTTTTGGCTGTTTTGCTTTGTAGTGAACGGTGTCGTTAGACCGCTGGATTTGGGCGGCCATCGAGACGAGAACGGCTTAAAACCTAGCGATCTTTGACGGGAGAATTTGCGGTGAAACGACTCACAGGCTTTGCCAAGCTTTTGGTGTTTCTTGCTCTTTTAGCACCTGTTACGACAGCTCAGTCAATGTCAGATTGGCAGCGCGACAGCCTGGTCGGCTCCGTCCGCAGTATGCAGGTCGAGTTTGCCGAAGCCAATGCGGTGGACGGCAAATTGGTCGAGATCAAGCGCTGGCCTCATCAGCGGGTTACTTACAATGAGAGAGGGCATGAGGTCGAGCGAGTGAACTTCAACCAGGACGGCGCTGAACAGGATCGGTCCGTCATTCGTTTCGATTCCGAGGGCCGTATCATCGGCTATGGCGATGCCAAAAAAGATCGCTATCATTCCTCAACCTGACTCGGACCCTTTCGAGCAGAAAGTTGTAGCGAAACTTGTGAAGAAACTTGTTGACACAAAAACGCGAGTCGTCTATCTTCAGTCATCCGCTAATTGAGACTCGTCGGTCATAAGAATTGAAACCAACGTCGAGCCTCGCGCGTAAGGTGCTAGGTCAAGCGGAGAGATTTTGATGAAGAGCGAATACAAAAAACTAACGGTTGATGTCGGCAGCGCCCTTTGGAGCGCCCACCTCGATCAGGTGTGCCCGATTGGCATCGCGCCGTTCTCCGTTATGGACCAGACTGATCGTTCAGGACCTTAGCAATTCATCAGCATCAAGCCCGACAGCCGCCAGCGTCAAGTTTGATGCTGGCGGCTTTTGATTTTTTGGGGTGCCTTTTCATACCAGGTCGGAACATTCGCACGAACACGGCGGTCGCAAACAGTGCCCGCGACTGCCGACATCAGCTTCAGCTTCTCCGCTGGAGCCGGGAGAAACCATGAAGTCCGCTAGTTACAGCGAGCTGCTGAAAGGCAATAAGAATTTTCGAAGACTATGGGCCGGGCAAGTGATCAGCGAGTTGGGCACCTGGTTTTCGTTTATCGCCGAGCTCGGTTTGATACGAATGTTGTCGGGCTCGGCGCTCATGACGACGGCGCTGCTCGTAGCGAGGCTACTCCCCTTTTTGCTGGTGGCGCCGATAGCGGGAGTGCTCGCCGATCGCCGGTCGCGCAAGCGGATAATGATCGTTGCCGACTTGATGCGAGCGGTGATCGCCTTGATGTATGTGGTTGCCGGGCTGATTGGATCCGCGTGGCTGGTTATCGCATGCAGCGCGCTTATGGCTTCGCTCACGATGTTCTTCGAAGCCGCAAAAAACGCGACGATTCCGAACCTGGTGACCCCGCAAGAGCTTCTGACGGCGAACGTGTTGATGTTCTCGACCCGGTTTCTGCAGTACACGCTGGGCTCAGCGATTGGCGGACTCACGGCGGCGCAGTTCGGCTATGACACCGCGTTTATTGTGAACGGCCTGTCGTTCGTTGGGTCGGCGCTATTTATTTTTCCGATACCTGCAGGGGCGATGCGTCAAGCGCGAAACCCGAGCTTGGAGAGCGGGCACCTTGCCGATCCGATGTCCGTTGAAGCTGCGGCGATGACGCCGATCGCCGGAAGCGAGCAACCGCTTCAACCGGCGAAGGCGCGCTTCTTCTCCGATCTTCGCGAGGGGTTGAGATACATCTGGAGAACGCCGTTCGTGCGGGCGGTGATACTGGTGAACATCGGCTGGGGTACCGGCGGAGGAATGACGACGATTCTCTTTGATCGAATAGGCGGACGGGTTTTCGCTCAAGGCTCCGGCAATCGCGGAGACTGGTTTGTAGCGGCATTGTTTACCGCCGGCGGCGCGGGGGTGTTCGTGGGAATGATGTTGACGCGGCGGATCGGGTTATGGATCTCCGATGAGCGGCGCGCCGGGCTTTTTATTGGGTGGGCGTTGTTGTCTCACGGGCTGCTGTTTTCGGTTGCCGGACTGATGCCAACGCTCGCATCGATGGCATTGTGGGTCGCGCTGAGCCGTATGCTGCTCGGTGCCGAGTTCGGTTTTCAAGAGACGTTGATGATGAGAATCCTGCCCGATGAATATCGTGGCAGGGTGTTTACGACAGACCGGTCGCTGGAGCTTGCGACGATGGCGATTTCAACGATTGTAACCGGATGGCTACTGACGTGGTTCGGTCCTCGCTCTTTGATGATCGCCTCCGGGCTGCTTTCGGCGAGTCCGGGTCTGGTTTGGCTGCTGGCTTTGTGGTTCGCGCGGTTCAGAGTGCCGGAGCACGCTGTGCGCGAGAGCTACGGAGACTAGCAAAGATGATGGAAATCCCTGTACGCGGCGGGTACGCGACGATGAATCTCGTAGGTTTGATTCTAATAGCAGCGTTGAGCGGTGGCATAGTCGCCGTATCGTTGCGTCTACGCGCGTCCGCGTCTTCGGATCGTCTGCGGTTCGAGGGGGATCGCTTGCCCGATGAGGATCGGCGGAAGCCGTCGCCGGAAGTGGGCAGCGGCTGGTTTCGGGACCCTTTCGGCCTTGAGGGCAGATCGGGAACATATCGTGCCGTAGAGAATCAGCCAGGGAGTTGACCGATCGAAAACGAGAGAGGCCGCCGAGTTTGTTGCCCGGCGGCCTCTTTGATTGCGATGAAGGGCGAGTTAGTCGCCGAATCCCGCGGGTGTAACTTCGGGCTGCGGCTTGGAGCTCTTCAGCTGAATTTGAACGATCTGAGTTTCGGGTGACGCCGGCTCCTTGAGTACATGCTGTCTGTAGAGCTTCGCCATTCGTTCATTTTCCTGCTGATTCCGGATTCGATCTCGCTGTTTCTTGAGTTTTTCTTCTCGCGAGGTCTTGGCAATGCCGAGATCGTCAAGATCGTGTTGAATCTCTTTGGTTACAAGCGCCTCGTTGAGCACCAGGTTGTGTTCACTGCTGTTCAACGCTACCGACTTGCCCCCGGCGAAGATTTCGTGCCGGCCATTTTCTTCGTACCACTTGGTGAGCGTCGCGGTCATGTGCATCTTCTCGATGATATTGCGCCAGCCCACACCGGTGTTGTAAGCACAGAACGAAATCTCGCCCTCCTGCGTCGCGTAAGGGATGATGCACTGCTCGGTACGGCGGAAGTCGTAGTTGAAGAGATCCTGAAACCACATTCCGGCTATGAACAGGAAGTTCCAGCGGTCGGCTCTGCGTTTCTCAATGTCGTCCGCGGTGCGATCACCAGACACCTTGCCGTAGTCCTTGCCGGTCGCCCCAAATGTCTTGTCAAATTTCTTCAACAAATGAAAAAGCCTGAAGTGCGTGGGTGCCTTGAATGGATCGTAATTCTTCATCAGCGCCAGGGCCATCCCCGCAACCGATAAGACCTTGCCGCGCGCGGCGTCATTGACTTTCATTACGTCTTTGGCGAGCTGCTCGGCGTGCAGGAATGCGGTGACTGGTGCCGCTTCCTTGGTCTCTTTGTCGATCATGACTGCCATTCCGATTCCGCAGTTCGGATGGCATCCGCAGTTGAGTTGCCCCCAGTCGTTCTGGGGTCCGTGCACCAGGTCGGCCCAATCAGTAAACGTCGCCATGAATGAGATCGGGAACCAATCGCGGATCGGCTCTCCCAGACCGGTCTGTGTTTTCACATCGTGAGCCATGTGCGAGAGAGTGTAGCGCTGCGCTTGCCGGCGCTCGTCGGTGATCTCTTCGTCGCGTCCGGTGAACGAGACGGGCTGGAACGAGAGAAAGTTAATCTTCTTGGGATTGTCGAGCGCGAACTGAATGATGCGCCCAACCTGCTCGTTGTTGATTCCGTTGATGATCGTGGTTACCGGCACGATATCCACGCCCGCGCTGTGAAGGTTCTCAATGGCTCGAAGCTTCACGTCAAAAAGGTTGCCAACCTTACGGTGTTCATTGGCCGCGTTGCCGATCCCGTCGAACTGCAAATATGCAAAACGCAACCCGGCGTCCGCAGCTTGTTTGCAGAACTCAGGGCTCTTTGCGAACTCGATTCCGTTCGTGGCCGCCTGCACGCTGTTGTATCCGACTTCTCGCGCGTATCGCACCGCATCCAGGAAAAACGGTGACATCGTCGGCTCGCCGCCGGAGAACTGCACCGACATCTGTCGCCGCGGTTTTATGGAGATCGCGTTGTCCAACAGAGTCTTGATGTCCTCCCAGGTAAGTTCATGCACGAACCCGACCTGGTTGGCGTCCATGAAGCACGGGTCGCACATCATATTGCACCGGTTGGTGAGATCGATGGTCAGCACCGACCCGCGTCCGTGCTTGATCGTGCTCGTGCCGTGCTTGTGAAGCTTTTCGTCGTTGTGTGCGCGTATGTCGCGGCCCGGGAAGACTTCTTCGAGGTGTTTGAAAAACGCCGGGTCGTTGGACATCACATCCTCGAAGTGACCGTGCTTCTCGCAGTCCTTGACCATCAGAATCTTGCCGTCGCGCTCGATTATCTGAGCCTTGATTTCGCCGACTTTTTCGTTGAGCAAAATCTCGTGAGGTAGCTTGCCGTCTACAATCTGCTGGCGTATCTCAGGAATGCACTTTGGGCACAATGAATCGGTGGTTCGCGGCCAGCCCAGTGGTGGCTTTGTCTTTTGATAAGACTTCAACAGTGGTTTATCTGACCACTTGGGTGTGAACGAAGGGTTGGGTTTGACGCGGTTGAGTCGCTCAAAGACCGCCCATCCGCCGCGCGCGACGTAAGTCAATCCCTTCTCCGCGTATTTCACAGGTTTATGCATATCGTTTCTCCTCGTCTGGGCAAGCTCCAGAGAATCCCACCAGCTCCGCAGACATTTGTTATTCAATTGCGCGGGGAAGCCCCAACGCTCAATATCATTGCTTCTAACAACCCCGGAGATCGTTGTCCGGGCGCACATCAAAAAACCAACTCTAGAACTACGCCTTTTCCGTTTGCTCGATTTGATACACAGTCTTTATCGCCTGCACCGACTCGCGCTGTACCGAGCCCTTCACACCCAGCGTCTGCGGGTCGCGCCAGTTGTCGAAGGTCGCGACCTGATGCACACAGGCGATCGTGCAGTAGGGTGCGCACGCCTTCTTGGTTAGATACTCCCTTCGAATATCCTCTTTGGTGTAGCTGCTGAGAGGGACGCCGGGGTAGCCGCGTTGTTGCGAGCAGTAGTGTACAAGGCCATCCTCGCAGATGTAAAGGTAGCGGGCACCCGCCCGGCAACGCCATTTGTTGGGCTTCCCATCGACCAGGTTCCTCTGAAAACTGTTCCACCTGACATGGCCCTTCTTACCCAGGTCTTTCATTTCGAAATAGACGTCGCGCTCTACCCCCTTGAGCGGTTTGAGCGTTCCAAGTCCGTCGTGAATGATCCCCAGCGAGCTCGAGAAGCCCAACTCTACGGCCCGCAAGCCGATCGTCCGCGCATCTTCAGGGGTCTTGATGCCGCCGCCGATTAC
The DNA here is from genome assembly GCA_963737945.1 of Blastocatellia bacterium. Lineage (GTDB taxonomy): Bacteria > Acidobacteriota > Blastocatellia > UBA7656 > UBA7656 > Onstottus_A. The sequence continues at coordinate 10,870 of CAVTUR010000013.1, forward strand.
CGAATTGATGTTCACCCTGAACTGCGCTAATTCCGAGAGCCACAGCAGCTTCTTATCCAGGACTTTGAGGCTCTTCTTCGACACATCATCCGGCTGAATGTTGTCGATGCTGATCTGCATATACTCGAGTCCCGCCGCGTTGAGCTTCTGGATCTTCTCCCGAGTCAGAAGATATCCGTTGGTGATCAGGCACCCCAACATTCCGCGCCGCCGTATCCGCGTAACTATCTTCTCGATCTCCGGATGCATCAACGGCTCGCCGCCGCTGATGATGATCGCCGTCGTCCCCAGATCGGCCAGCTTGTCCAAACGCTCGAACATCACATCGGTTGGCACCGGTTTCGAAACGTCGTCGTATTCGTTGCAGTAGGAACAAGAGAGATTACACCGCCGCATCGGAATAACATGCGCAAGGATGGGATGGTCCGTCGACGCCAGGCCCTTGGCCATGAACCTGTAAGCGCGAAAATACATTTTTACACGGCTTGAGAGCTTCATATGAAACTGTGTGTGAAAAAAGGTAAAGCAGCCTTCTCGGCTAAGTGAAAACAATCCATTCGAAGGCGTAATGAAGCACTGTGCAATTGATATACCCTATCATGGTTTCTTACAGTCCTTCCTCTAAACCTTTTTAATTCAGCCAAATAGACAACTGGTCGATCATCGGGCGGGAGTGTTGCCCAGCAGCAAATCAAGTTTTGACTCATCCCCCGAAAGGGCTACAAGCTCCTCTGCGACCAAATGACTCAGGCTGTGCCGAGATGCCGCGGCACTCGTCATTATGACCCGACTTACCTCTGGCGACCTTTCTGACCTGACCTGAGAGATCCGCCTATCGTGACCCGAGAACGAGGCGGCGGAGTACGTTTGCCCTCCCTGGGATGTCCCGGTGACCAGCCACACATTAGTCATCTGCTACGCTTTCAGCAAAAGTGCGCTTGTAGTCCTGATAGAACTGCAACTGATACAGCCTCCAGTAAAGACCTCGCTGAGCGAGCAAGTCCTGATGCGTACCAGCCTCGCGGATCTCCCCTTTGTGCATAACAATGATCTTGTCGACTGATTGGATCGTGGAAAGACGGTGGGCAACAACAAGCGACGTGCGCCCCTCCATCAATCGCTCCACCGCGTCCCGGATGAGCAGTTCGGTCTCGGTGTCGATAGAGCTTGTTGCTTCATCGAGAATAAGCACCCGAGGATCGAAGGCGAGCGCACGCGCGAAGCTGATGAGCTGCTTCTGACCGACCGAGAGCCCCGCTCCTCGCTCTCGCAGCTCAGCGTCATAGCCCTCCGGCAGTCTCTGAATGAATGCGTCTGCGTGAACCTGTCGAGCCGCGTCGCGTAGCTGATCGTCACTAATCGATCGGTTACCCAGTCGAATGTTCGTAGCTATGTTCCCTGAAAACAGAAACACGTCCTGGAGCACTATGGCGAAGGTTGAGCGCAACTCTTCGAGATCCAACTCGCGCACATCCACGCCGTCGAGTAGAATTTGCCCGCGTTGAATGTCGTAGAACCTGAGCAGCAGGTTGGTGATCGTAGTTTTTCCGGCTCCAGTGTGACCGACAAAGGCGACGCGCTCGCCGGATTCGATCGTGAACGATACGTCCTTCAATATCCAATCTTCATCGTTGTAGGCGAACCAAACCCCGCGGAATTCGATCTGACCCCGGGCGCGTCCGATGCGCACGGGTTTTTCGGGCGATTCAATCGTAACGGGTTCATCGAGCAGCTTGAATATCCGCTCCGAGGACGCCATTGCGGACTGCAGGATATTGTATTTCTCGCTAATGTCCGAGATAGGTTCGTAGAATGACCGTGCGAGCTGAATAAACGCCACAAGCGTGCCGATCGTCGCAACCTGGCGTATCACCTGGCCGCCGCCGTACCAGATGATGAGGCCTATGCCGATCGCTCCGACGATCTCAACCGCGGGATAAAATATGGCGTAGTAGTAGATGGTATCGATGTTCGCCTTCCGATGCGCTTGATTGATGCCATCGAACTTGCGCAACTCCTTTTCTTCGCCGTTGAACAATTGGACTACCGGCATTCCGGTTATGTGCTCCTGCAGAAACGCGTTTATTCGAGCGATGCGCACCCGAACCTCGCGGAACGATGATCGCGCGCCAAGACGGAACCAGGTCGTGAGCACCGCTAAGAGGGGAAGAATCGCAAACGACACCAAAGCCAGTCGCCAGTTGACCTGGAACATCCAGATGACTATGTAGAAGATCATTGCGACGTCGCCAAAGATTGCGATCACTCCTGCGGTGAACATCTCGTTGAGCGCGTCGACGTCGGTGGTGAGCCGTGTCATGAGCCGGCCAACCGGGTTGTGGTCGTAGAAACTGACCGAGAGCTTCTGCAGGTGCGCGAAGATCTGTTTGCGCAGATCGTACATTATGTACTGACCCATCGCCTGCATGACTACAGCCTGGGTGTACTGAACTGCGAATGCCGCAAGATTGGCAAGCAAAAAGACAATTGCGATGAAAGCGATTCCCTGATAAGCGTTTGCGCCGAGACCAAATCGATCCGCCAGGTTCTTCAGGACAAGCGCAAATCCTGCGACCGGCTTCGACGGATCGGGTGCGAGAAACAGATCGATCGCAGCCTTTGTCAACGGAGGACCTGCAAGGACGAGAGGCGCGCTCAGGATGGTGAGCACAAGCGAGGTTAATGCATGCCACTTGTACGGCCACAGATACTTCAGCAGCCGGCGCATCAACCGTGCGTCGTAAGCTTTGCCTAATACTTCTTCTTCGTGGTGATCAGCCATACTGTCGTTGCATCGCTATTCGGTCCGCTCACAAACGCCGTTCCTGTTGCGAATGCCTGGCGGACGGGTTGGGTCTGGCGATTTGCTCTCTACCCGGCCCGTATTTCCCGCGGACCTCAGGTCGCCGCCAGTTCCTCTTCGAGTAACTGTTTCTCGTATAACTCGGCGTAAATCCCTCCTTGCGACACCAGCGAATCGTGCGAGCCGCGTTCGGCTATCCGCCCGTCTTCCAGCACCACAATCAGGTCCGCGTCCTTCACCGTCGAAATTCGATGGGACACAAGAAGGCTCGTGCGTCCCTGCATGATTCGTCTGAGGTGTCCCAGTATTTTCTCCTCCGTGTAGGTGTCGACCGACGACAGCGCGTCATCCAGGATCAGGATGCGAGGCCGGCGAATCAGGGCCCGAGCAATCGCCGTCCGTTGCTTCTGTCCGCCGGAAAGCGTTATGCCGCGCTCGCCCACCAGCGTCTCGAAACCCTCGGGAAACTCGCGTATATCCTCTGCGATTCCCGCTTCGGTCGCCGCGCGCTCGATCTCTTCCCGTGTTGCGTTTTCGACTCCAAAAGCGATGTTCTCGGCAATTGTCTCGCTGAACAGGAAGGTCTCCTGTGGTACATAGCCTATTGACGACCTTAGAGCGCTCAGAGATATCTCTCGGATTGGCCGGCCGTCTATCAACACCTGTCCAGGCTCGGCGTCCAGCAGCCGGGTGATCAGATTCATCAGAGTCGACTTGCCGGAGCCCACCGCGCCAACGAAGGCCACCGTCTGACCCGCCCGAATATGAAGGTTGATGTCCTTCAAAGCGGGAATCCGAGCTTCGCCGTATGTAAGCGTGAGATTGCGGAACTCGATCTCGCCAGCGATTGCGCTGACGCCGAGGCAATCTTCGGAATCGCGGATCGCCGGCTCAATCGACATTATCTGGTGCATGCGGCCCATCGACGCCATCCCGCGCTGGAAAATGTTGATGACCCACCCGAGGGCGATCATTGGCCACACCAGATAACCCAGATACAAAGTGAACTGAACGAACTGGCCGATCGAAATCCTTCCGCCGATTACAAGGCCCCCGCCGAACCAGAGCACCGCGATAAAGCCGAGCCCGATGAACGACTGGAGTATCGGGTGAAAAACTCCCGAGAGACGGATGAGCTTCAGGTTGCGATTTACGAACTCATGATTTACGTCTTTGAAGCTCTCGATCTCAGCACGCTCCTGCGTGTAAGCCCGAATCACCCGCACACCCGCCAGTGACTCCTGCGCGCGGTTCGACACCGTGCCGAAATACTCCTGCACCCTTTCGAACCGATCGTGAATGCGTTTCGAAAAGAAGTTGGTCGCCACTACCACCAGCGGCATCGATAGAAAGGCGAGCAGCGTGAGACGCCAACTGATCGAAACAATCTTCGGTACGATAACCGCCATCGCGAACACCGTGTTCATCGAGTACATCAGAGCGGGACCGACGATCATCCGCACCGCGGAAAGGTCATTGGTCGCCCGCGCCATCAGGTCTCCAGTGCGATGGGTTTGATAAAACTCGAAAGGGAGTTTCTGAAGATGCGTGTAGAAATCGTTACGCAGATCGTATTCGATGTCGCGGGACATGTTGATCAGCAAGCGCCTCTGAGTGAATAGGAATAAGCCTTGCGCAAGTGTGGTCAGAATGATCAGACCGCCGTATTTGAGCAGACTTGCCCGGGCGGCTGCCGCGTTCAGAGCGTTCATCTCCCGGTTCAACGAATCCATTGCCTTTCCGACAAAATCTGGCGGCATGAGCTTGAATAGGTTTGTCATGAATACGCACGACATTCCCAAGACAACCGTGCGCTTGTACGGCCTGAAATAGCTGATGAGTTTGCGAAGCGGAGTCATAATAGTTTCGCGGATCTGCAAACAGACGCGTACTAAGATCGATGCTACGTCTTTTCGTTCAGTCGCAGATAAGTTAGCAGGCCCTTTGCAGCGAGTCGTCCCTTTGAATCAAAGAGGTCACATTCAGCTACAACGATCCGGCGGCCATCGCGAATCAGCCTGGCGTCGGCGATGACTCGGCCTTCGCGTATGGCACTCAGATAGTTGACCTTCATCTCGACAGTCGTGAAGCGGGCATGAGGCTCGGATGCACCTACTATTGCAAACGCCACTGCGGTGTCGATCAATGTTGCGATCGCGCCGCCATGCATGATGCCGGCAAGCTGCAGGTGTTGACTCCCAACCTCCAGACTCAGACGCGCGCGTCCTTGCTCAATCGAATCGAGTTCGATTCCGAGCGATCGCGGGAACGCATTGGTTTCAAACTTGTCGCGTATCAGCCGCAGTGTTTCGGGTGTGATTTCCATTCGTCTATCTTTCTCTGTCTCTGGTTCCCTTCTTCTTGCTCGCCTTGGCAATTGCTGTAGCTGCTACAGTTGAGCGCGAGCCGATCTTGCTTCTTCGCAAACTCTTGAGCTTGGTTTGAGTGAACCGGTGCCTCGGAGACCACTGGTAAACGCTCAGATCGCAATGACCGCGCCCGTCGAACACAACGCCCTCCGCTTCGAGCATCAAGCGTTGACGCTCCGGTTCGGCGAGGATCACCCGGCCGGTCGATATTCCGCCGCGGGAGTTGACGACCCGATGCCACGGGATGTTGCGGTGATCCTGCGGGGTTGCGTGCATGGCCCACCCGACGAGCCTGGGGCTATAGCGGTCTTCAAGAATTCGAGCGATCTGGCCGTAGGTCATCACGCGCCCGCGAGGTATCCGAAGCACCAACCGGTAGATCTTCTCAAATACCTTGTCAAATTTCGCGTCAGGGAGAGCAGGAGACGGGGCTAGTGGGCGACTTGTCTCGCCCCTCTTCGCCTTCTCCACTCCTCCGGGTCGCGGATTCTTTGTCATCTTACTCATGAAGGTTCGGCGCTTCGACTCCAGCCAGCCTGTAATATGTGTACAACTGGCCGCGGTGATGAATCTCATGCTCAGTCACGAACGACAACAGCACGCCGCGACGCAGCCGTTTGCCATGAAACTCGATTTCTTCCTTCCATTGTTCAGCCGTCAGCTTTGAGACTTCAGTAACAAGCTCGTCGTGCTGGCTATCAAAGGCCGAAGCGATCTCCTGGGCGGAGCGCGAAGAGTCAAACGGGATCTTCTGGTCTGAGCCGGCCAGCGCGGAACGAACTAGAACGAGTTCGGCCTGCGGTATATGACCGACCAACTCGCGCATGGTGAACATGTCCTCTTTGGGGCGCCAGTCGAGCTTGTCGTCGGGTGCGGCTCTCAGCACCAGTGAAGTGTCCTTGTGTATGCGGTTCCAATTGGCGACAAAACGATCCGTATCGGGATTGCTCATCGTAGGCTCCTCTCGATGTTGGTTGCTAGAGACTAAGCGGACATTATCCGGTTAAGCATCCTGGCCTGCAACTGGAACCCGAAGCGAGGCAGATTTCACGTGTCCGCTTCGGTGGGTATGAAGGGCTACAGCAAGGTGGACCGCAAAGATGGGCGCGCTACCTGCGAGAGCGAAACGCACCACAGCCGCTTGAGAATACGCGACTGGCTGCAGACAGACTTGGGATCTAGACTACGCGCATTGTCACTCGAACCGTGCCAAATCGCGAGACCTGTTCCAGGGAGCATTGACTGTTTTCAAAAGCGCGGCCCACATCGCTCCACCTTTGGGGCATCTCACCCGAAGAAAAATGACGCAAATTGTAAAGAGGGCGTGCCGGTATTTGTCAGTTGTCAATCGGGCTGATAACCCATTAGTAAAAGTTCTTTCTCAAGGCTCGGGGGCTAATCGAAAACTGCAAAGGCATGTTCGCGTTTTGGGGCTCCGCCTGGTCGGTTTCTGGCACGAACATTGCAAAACCTAGATGCGGTTCTAGCAGTTCGACAGTTAGAAATAGAAACCTCTTCTGCTCAGAGCAACTGAAGGATGCGGAACTAAATGCGGAGAATGGAAGGGAGGACGGGGGCCCTGCCTTCCATTCAAAGCAAAGTTACAAAGGCGAGCAGGCTGATGTGGCTAGCATCGAAGAAGTAACACTGAGAGAAGCGACAGACAGTACAAACAGTTCGAAATGCAGGGACACACGGGGGCGTGACCCTGGATTAGAACTTCTTGGGCCGCCGATGACGAAAGTTGTCGGCGGCTTGTATTTATTTGCCCGACCCTCGCGCCGAATCCCTCATTTTTCTTCCTTCTCACTCTTTGCGTCTGTTGACTCGAACTTCTTGCGAAGCGCATCGACGCGCGCGCGGAGTCGCGCAGCCTGCTCGTTCAGTTCAGCTAAGCGCTGCCGAATGGCTACTTGCTGAGTTCTGGTGTCTTCAAGAGCGCGCTGAAGCTCAAGGCGTATCGTAGCCTCCGCATCGTCGCGCCGGAGTCCGCCGCGCAGCAGTTCGCCCTGAATGTTTTGCGCCCGTCGTTGGATATCCTGCTCGCGCGCATCGAGCTGGGCTTTGTTGTTAGTGGTTTCCTGTATCTTATCTTCCAGTTTTGCCAGGCGATCTTCGCTTAGCAGCAGTTCCATTATCCCCGAGTTATGATCGGTCTCGCGCCTCAGCTTTCGCATCTCGTCGGTGAGCAATCCGATCTGAGTCGAGAGGTTGGTTATGGCGCGGCGCATCTCATCCTCGGGTTCCAGAACCGGTGTCGTCGATACCGGTTTCTCCACGGGCTCAGGGGCGGGCTTTGGTGAAGGTCTTGTTTGCCGAGGCCTCGGCGGCGGCTCCTGTCTGCGTGGCTCACCAGTAACGCTGGGTATTGAGAATAAGATCGCTGCTGTGATTGCTATCAACAGGCTTTGGAGGTTTCGCCTCATTTGCCGCTCCTTTTTAGTACCCTGCTTCGTTGTTCGGTGATGTTCGGATAATCAAATCTATCGAACAAGAGGCTAGTTCCAAAATTTCGCCGGGTCAAACGGTACGGCTCGTTTGATGGGTTAAGTGGGATTCGAAAGGAAGTGGTGACTCGTACGGGATTTGAACCCGTGTTACCGCCGTGAAAGGGCGGTGTCCTAGGCCCCTAGACGAACGAGTCGGGACTCACGGAGCGTGCATTACACTCAAAAGATCAACCAGGCAAAGACAGTTGATATTAGAGGACGCGCCGCGAGTTAGGCAAGCGTCTACCGATTCGTGGCGAGTATCCGTGAAAAGTGATGCGCACTCGACGGGCGAGCGCGCGGTGAAACAGACTCGCGCGCGTCCCGACTCTGTGACACTTCAAAGACTCGCCGCAAGCCGGAACGCCCTGCGGCGCCAATGCGGACGACATGACGCTAGCGGTCTCGCTTATCATCTCATAAGGATTATCTATTTGTGCGGGGCGCCAAATCGTGTTATCCAGTATGGCCTCAGTATACAAGTTTCAGATTTACAGTGAGTTAAGGATGCAGGAAACGGAACTCAATTCAATCGGCGCGATACCCGGCAGCGAATCGACCGGCGGCAGCGTTGCGGCGCAAAAGGCGAAGCGCCTATTCGGTCGTGTCGCAGCGACTCTGGTCTCAGGCCGATCTCTATTCAACGAAATCGTTGTTGTAAGCCTCGTCGTTATTATCCTCCGCACGAGCGGATGATGGTCGCGCACATCGTTTTGCGCAGAGGCCACCATCCGAAACCGGATGGTGGCCTTTTGAATTATTCGAACAAAGGAGATTCTGGTGGCAGCGATAATAAGAACTAACGCGGCGGATGAAATCGAAGCCCGGGAAACGCCGCAGATGATGCGCGGTGCCCGAATACTCTGTGAAGCCCTGCTCAAGGAAGGGGCCGACACAATCTTCGGGTATCCGGGCGGAGCGGTGCTGCACATCTACGACGAGCTGCACCGGATGCGCGGCCAACTCCATCACGTGCTCAGTCGACACGAACAGGGCGCGATTCACATGGCAGAAGGCTACGCCAAAGCTACCGGCAAAGTGGGCGTAGCTTTGGTGACATCGGGACCGGGCGCGACAAACGCAGTGACCGGCATCGCAAATGCCTTCCTGGATTCGACGCCGCTCGTGGTCATCTCAGGTCAGGTGCCCAGAAAGATGATCGGCACCGATGCCTTCCAGGAAGCGGACACGGTCGGGATCACTCGGCCGTGCACCAAGTACAACTACCTCGTCAAAGATGTCCGCGATCTGGCCGAGATCATCAAGGAAGCTTTCTATATTGCGGGCACCGGCCGTCCCGGTCCCGTTCTTGTCGACATACCGAAGGATGTAACAGCTGAAACGGCGCCGTTCGTCTATCCTGATCGAGTCTCGCTTCCCGGTTATCGCCCTGGTCTTCGCGGGAGTCTGCAGCAGGTGAAACGCGCAGTCGAGAGGATGTGCGAGGCGACAAAGCCCGTGCTCTATGTCGGCGGCGGGGTGATTCACTCGAACGGTTCGGACGAGCTGTTGGAACTCGCCGAGAAACTGTCACTGCCGGTCATGCCGACTTTGATGGGACTCGGCTGTTTTCCGTCGGGTCATCGCTTGAGCATGGGCATGCTCGGAATGCACGGAACCTACTGGGCGAACATGGCGATCTCGGATTCAGATTTGATCATCGCGATCGGGGTTCGATTCGACGATCGAGTCACCGGCGCGCTCGAAAAGTTCGCTCCACAGGCCGAGATCATTCACGTGGATATCGACCCCACCTCGGTCAGTAAGAACGTCCGCGCTCATATTCCCATAGTCGGCGATGCCAAAAGCGTCGTTCAGCAAATGCTCGATCTGTTGCCTGAGCGAGCGTGCGAAACCGGCGAGCAAAGGCTCAGCGGTTGGTGGGAGCAGATCAAGGAATGGAAAAAGTTCTCGCCGCTCGCCTACACAAACTCCGATCAGGTGATCATGCCTCAATACCTGGTCGAGGAATTGTATCGGTTGACGAAAGGCGATGCGATCATCGCTACCGACGTGGGCCAGCATCAGATGTGGCTCGCTCAGTACTATCCGTTCAACGGGCCTCGACAGTCGCTCACATCGGGGGGGCTGGGGACCATGGGCTTTGGCTTTCCGGCCGCGCTTGGCGCGCAGATCGCTTTTCCTGATCGCCAGGTGATCGCCTTTGTTGGCGACGGCGGGTTTCAGATGACTGCGCAGGAACTCGCGACCGCGGTGCAGTACAAGGCGAACATCAAGATAGTCGTGATGAACAACAACTATCTCGGGATGGTGCGCCAGTGGCAGGAGATTTTCTACGACGGAGCGTACTCGCACGTGAACATGCAATGGCTGCCGGACTTCGTAAAGCTCGCTGAGGCTTATGGCGCGGTAGGGCTCAGGGCAACACGGCCCGACCAGTTGCCCGGGGTGTTGCAGCGCGGGCTCGCGACTCCCGGCGTCGTGGTGATGGACATCCTGGTTTCCGAAGAAGCAAGCGTCTACCCGATGGTGCCGGCGGGCGCGGGTTTGAAAGAGATGGTGCTGGGATGAGGCACACGCTTTCGATATTGGTCGAGAACCGGTTTGGCGAGTTGTCGCGGATCGTCGGTTTGTTCAGCGCGCGGGGCTACAACATCGAGAGCCTCACGGTCGCGGAGTCGCTCGATCCAAAGATCTCGCGGATGACGCTGGTGACCACGGGCAACGACGAAACGATCGAGCAGATTACTCGTCAGCTCGATAAACAGGTCCGGGTGATTGAAGCCGTCGATATGACCAGTTTCTCGCACATCGAGCGAGAGATGGCGCTGATCAACGTGAGGGCCGAGGCCGGACCCGCGCGCCAGGAGGTATTGAGCCTGGCCGGCATCTTCCGCGCCAAGGTAGTTGATGTTTCGAGCGACGGCATCATCGTCGAGGCGACCGGCGATTGGGCCAAGGTAAGCGCGCTGATTGAGCTGCTAAAGCCGCTCGGTATTCGGGAGATCGTCCGCACGGGAACGGTGGCGATCACTCGGCTGTCCGAGGGAAACGCTTCGCAGACGGTCGATCGGGGGATCGATGAGGAAGAGCTGACGGTGTAGTGAAGGGCGGACAAACGGACAAAACTTTAGTTATAAAGTTTGGACATTTTCCCCGAAGGGGATCTGTCTTCCAGCCCAGGGTTGCTGTACTCGGCTACCCTGGGAAAGTTGGCGGCGAGTCCCCCAACCCCAACGGGGTTGCGGCCGGACCTCTCGTCGAAAGGGCATGAACTCAATAATCGAGAACGATTCGGGACAAACTCATCCCGATTGGGTACGCGGCGAAGATTGGCCACAACCCCGGGTGGGGTTGGGTAACTCGCTCGCCGTCTCTCCCAGGGTAGCCGAGTACAGCAACCCTGGGCTGGAGGACGGATCCCCTTCGGGGACATGTCCAAACTCCAGTGCACCAACGCAGTTGGTGGATTGACAAACTTCAGTTTGTCGTCGAGTGACCGATTCGCGACGGCGCGACAAACTAAAGTTTCTCGGACAGATTTCACAGGAGGATTATGAACGTTTATTACGATAAAGATGCTGATCTGGAGCTTCTCAAGACCAAGAAAATCGCGGTGATCGGCTACGGATCGCAAGGGTATGCTCACGCCAACAACCTGAAGGACTCCGGTTGCGATGTGATCGTGGGTCTCAGATCCGGCAGCCCCTCGCGCGAGAAAGCCGAGGACGCCGGGCTTGTAGTCCAGGACACTGCGGAAGCTGCGTTCAACGGCGATGTTGTGATGATGCTGGTGCCCGATGAACTCGCGCCAAAGATTTATCAACAGGATATTGCGAAAAATCTTCTGCCCGGCAACTATCTTGCATTTGCGCACGGCTTTTCGATCCACTTCAAGAAGGTTCTCCCTCCCGATGAGGTGAACGTGTTCATGGTCGCGCCAAAGGCGCCCGGCCATCTGGAGCGTTACGAGTACACCCAGGGACGCGGCGTGCCGTGTCTGCTCGCCGTCCATCAGGACCCGACCGGCGACACGCGCGGTGTAGGGCTCGCCTACGCTTCGGCGATTGGAGGGGGCCGCGCGGGCATCATCGAGACGACCTTTAGAGAGGAAACCGAAACCGATTTGTTCGGCGAGCAGGCGGTGCTGTGCGGTGGTTTGACATCGTTGATTCAGGCGGGATTCGAAACTCTGGTCGAAGCGGGATACTCGCCCGAGATGGCTTACTTCGAGTGTCTGCACGAAGTGAAACTGATCGTTGATCTGATCTACGAGGGCGGAATTGCGAACATGCGTTATTCGGTCTCAAACACCGCTGAGTACGGCGATCTGACCCGCGGCCCTCGAGTCATCAACGAAGGAACCCGCCAGGCGATGAAAAGCTTGCTCGCGGACATTCAATCGGGCTCGTTCGCCGACGAGTGGATGGCTGAGCACGAAGCCGGCAAGACGAGATTCAAAGCGCTGGAGGCGAAAGGCCAGGCCCACCCGATTGAAGAAGTTGGCAGGCGATTGCGAGGAATGATGCCGTGGCTATCGGAGAAACGGCTGGTTGATAAGGCTAAGAACTAGAAAATAGAAGATAGAAAATGAAAAACAACCTGGGTTTCTATGATTGGGATCAGATAACGTCCGAGAGCATCTCGGAACTGTACACAAGAAAGATCGCCCGAGGAGACAACATCGTTGTCGCCCGGGTCGAAGTCATGCAGTGGGCGGTCACTCAACCGCATACACACAACAGCGAAGAAGTGATCATCGTCCTGAAAGGCGCGTGGAGGTTCCATCTGCCCACCGGCGATGTCATTCTGCGGGCGAACCAGATGCTATCGATTCCACCCGGAATTGAACACTCGTCTGAAGCGCTCGAGGACACGGTGGCGCTGGACATTTGCACGCCAACGCGACTCGACTGGATAACCGGCGAGGATCGGCTTCTACATCACGATCCCGATGAATGTTTGTGGGCGGTATGACATGCGAGTCTCGATTTACGACACAACGCTCAGGGACGGGACGCAGGGCGAAGGCGTGGCGTTCTCGGTGGAAGACAAGCTGGCAATCGCCCGCAAGCTGGATGAACTTGGCATATCTTACATCGAAGGCGGATGGCCCGGCTCGAATGTCAAAGACGCCGAGTTTTTTGCGCGCGCTCGTTCGCTCAGCTTGAAGCACGCTCGCCTTGCTGCTTTTGGGAGCACATGCCTTCCCCGCAACAGCGTCGACAACGATCCCAACCTCAAGGCTCTCCTGGAAGCGGAAACACCTGTGGTGACTATCTTCGGCAAGACCTGGGATCTGCACGTCACGAAGGCGCTGGGAATTCCGCTGGAGAGGAACCTCGAACTGATTTCCGAGTCGGTCCAATACTTGAAGTCGAAAGGGCGTGAGGTGATTTATGATGCCGAGCACTTTTTCGACGGCTTTCACGCGGACGCGGTCTATGCTCTTGAAACGCTACGCGCTGCCGAGCGAGGCGGAGCGGATTGGATCGTGCTCTGCGACACCAACGGCGGGACGCTCACGAGCCGGCTCACCGCAGTGATTCGCCAGGTGACCCTGGCAATAAAGACGCCGCTCGGTGTTCATGCTCACAACGATTCGGATCTTGCGGTGGCAAACTCGATCGCCGCGGTCGAGTGCGGGGTAGAACAGGTTCAGGGGACGATCAACGGATATGGCGAACGCTGCGGCAACGCAAACCTGTGCTCGGTCATCCCGGCGCTGGAGTTGAAGCTCGAGGCTGAAACCATCGGCCGGGAGCGGCTATCCACTCTCACTCAAGTCTCCCGTTACGTCGCCGAGCTTGCGAATCTGCCGCATCCGAGTGACCTGCCGTTTGTCGGACGAAGTGCCTTCGCACACAAGGGCGGCATCCACGTGAGCGCGGTCATGCGCGATCCGTCGACCTACGAGCACGTGGAGCCCGAACTGACCGGAAACAGCCGCCGCGTTCTTGTTTCAGATCTTTCCGGAAAGAGCAACGTGCTCTACAAAGCCGCCGAGATGGGAATAGATGTTTCCAGCGGGCGCGGCAACCTGCAGAGGGTCGTCGATCGGATCAAACAGCTCGAACACGAAGGGTTTCAATTCGAGGCAGCCGATGGTTCGTTCCGGCTTCTGCTGGAAGAGGCGATGGGTGGCTATCACGAGTTCTTTACTCTGGAGAGCTATCAGGTTAGAACCGGTCGCGGGGTGGACGGAGAGCTGACCTCTGAAGCGACGGTGAGGGTCGCGCTCAATGGTGAAAGCCTCGAGGCAACTGCGGCCGGATGCGGGCCCGTTCACGCGCTCGACCGGGCGCTCAGGCAGTGCTTGAGCCCGGCAACCGATGGTCTTGTTGACGTTCAACTGATCGACTACAAGGTTCGAGTGCTGGACGCAGACAAGGCGACCGCCGCGAAGGTGAGGGTGCTTGTCCAGAGCCGGGATGACCGGGAATCCTGGACTACGGTGGGCGTGTCTGACAACGTAATCGAGGCTAGCTGGCAGGCGCTCGCCGATGCGCTTAACTACAAGCTGCATCGGGCCAACCGCGCGGCTGAAGCGGTAGAAGTGTAGCAGGTGCGTAAGGCGTGTCTCGCGAGCCTACCCCTCTGCACGAGGCAGAGTCCTGAATCGGATGAGGGGCACGGGAAAGCACGCCCGTGAATCATACGCCTCTGGAGGAGATACTGTGACGTTTGATCAATCAAACTGGGTGTGGATGAACGGAGAGATAGTTCCGTGGGGCGGCGCCACGATTCATGTGTCGGCTCACACGCTGCATTACGGGAGCGGCGTATTTGAAGGAATGCGATGTTACGAAACTGAAGACGGCCCGGCGGTCTTCCGTATGGATGCGCATCTCGAACGTCTCGTCGCTTCGGCCGAGGCATATGGCATTCGGATTCCTTATGCGAAAGAGGAACTGGCAGATGCCGTTTGTGAAACGATTCGCAGCAATGAGTTCGCCAGTTGCTATGTGCGGCCAATCTGCTATCACGGTAGCGCGAGTCTCGCGGTGCATCCTCGCAACTGTCCAGTCGAAGTGGTGATCCTCGCGTGGCCGTGGGGCGCCTATCTCGGCGAAGACAACGTCGAGCGAGGTGTGAGGGTGACAGTCGCTTCGTGGACAAAGTTTCAATCGCGTATGCTGCCGACGACCGCCAAAGGCTGCGGCGGATATCTGAACTCGATGCTTGCGGCACGTGAGGCGGCCGCAGGCGGCTATGACGAAGCGCTGCTTCTCGACGAAAGCGGAAACATCGCCGAAGGATCGGGCGAAAACCTCTTCCTGGTTCAAGGGAATCGCTTGTTGACCAACGACGAACGCGCTTCTATCCTGCTCGGGATTACCCGCGACTCGGTCATTGAGCTCGCGCGCGATTTGGGTTATGAAGTGGAAATTGGAACGCTCACGCTGGACAATCTGTTATCGGCGGACGAGGCGTTTTTCACCGGGACCGCCGTTGAGGTCACACCGATCCGCGAGCTCGACGGTAAAATGATAGGCGATGGAAAGCGCGGTCCGGTGACCGAAAGAGTGCAGCAAGCCTTCAATGGCGCCACTTCGGGTCGAGATAGTCGCTATGCCGACTGGCTTCATCTGGTAGCGGCACAAAGGGCAGAGATGGGAGCGGCATAGTCGGGTTGTTGGACTGTGCGGTCAAATCCATCCAGTCTAAAAGGGAGCCCGGCGATGGAGTTGATGCAGCTCGAAATGTTCGTGGCGATGGTTGAAGAGGGCAGCTTTCGTAAGGCGGCCGACCGCGTCTTCCGCACTCAACCGGCGCTGACCATGGCGATACGCAAGCTGGAACAGGAGCTTGGCGCGCCGCTGTTTGATCGATCCAATCGCAACGATTATGTGCTGACCGATTCGGGTGATGTGCTTTACGAACACGCGAAGCGCCTGCTCAATCTGCGTGATGAGGGTCTTGCGGCGCTCGAGCAACTCCACACGTTTCAAAGCGGCCGCATTCGCATCGGCGCAAACGAGAGCACCAGTCTGTATCTTCTGCCCCAGCTGATCCTCGAGTTTCGCGAGCAATATCCCAAGATAAAGATCGAAGTCTCGCGTCAGTTTTCCGCAAGGCTTCCGCACGAGCTTCACCAAAGGAATCTCGATTTCGCAATACTCTCATTCTTGCCGGACGAAACCGATCTCGAAGCCACCCCAATCATGCGCGACGAGCTTGCTTTTGTTGTGAGCCCCCGCCATCGGCTCGCGGGCGCGGAGCGAGTTCACATCCGCCACCTCGGCGGTGAGTCGTTCGTCGGCCACAACGTCCGCTCCCCTGCGCGCGACAAAGTGATCGAGACCTTTCGCCGGTTCCAGACCCCTCTCAACATCACCATAGAAATTACCACCATCGAGACAATCAAACGATTCGTGGCGATGAACCTCGGGGTAGCATTTGTTCCGTTGATGTGCGTTCAGGAAGAGTGTGAGCGCCGAGAGCTGGTCGTCGTTCCGATCGAAGGCTTCCGGCACGAACGGATTCTTTGGGCGGTGCGGCGCCGCACAGATGCGCACTCTCACGCAGCGCAGGCGTTTATGCGTGTGATCGAATCGATCAGCGCTAGACTGCTCAAGAGCCAGCAATCGGCCCCGATCGACAGCACGGGTAAAGCGCTCACCGATGCAGTGAACTAGAGGACTCCGGTGACAGACAACCGCAGAAGCAGAATCATCACTCAGGGAGTGCAACGCTCCCCCAATCGCGCGATGCTTCGCGCAGTTGGCTTCGGCGATAATGATTTCACCAAGCCGATCATCGGTGTCGCCAACGGCTACAGCAATCTGACTCCGTGCAACGTGGGACTCGACGGTCTGGCACAAAGGGCTATGGCAGCCTTAACCCAAGCCGGCGCGATGCCTCAAGTCTTTGGAACTATCACCGTCAGCGACGGTATTTCGATGGGCACCGAAGGGCATGAAGTACTCGCTCGTCTCGCGTGAAGTCATCGCCGATTCGATTGAAACCGTCTGCAACGCCCAGAGCATGGACGGCGTGCTGTGCGTCGGCGGATGCGATAAGAACATGCCCGGCGCGATGATCGCTATTGCACGTTTGAACATCCCGGCGATCTTTGTTTACGGCGGAACAATCAAAGCAGGCCGCTACGACGGGCAGGATCTTACCGTAGTGAGCGCGTTCGAAGCGGTCGGCAGTTTCAGCGCCAGGAAAATCAGCGAACATGTGTTGCTGGAGGTTGAGCGGCACGCGTGTCCCGGCGCCGGCTCGTGCGGCGGAATGTACACGGCCAACACGATGTCTTCGGCGATCGAGGCGCTTGGGGATGAGCCTGGCTTATTCTTCAACGATGGCGGCCGAGGATCTCGAGAAGGCTGACAGCGCAGCGGAGTCAGCGGAGGTCCTGGGAGTAGCGGTACGCAAACAGATTCTTCCGAGCGACATCCTCACTCGTAAGGCTTTCGAGAACGCGATCGCCGTGGTGATGGCCGTAGGCGGCTCGACGAACGCCGTGCTGCACCTGCTGGCTATTGCGCACGCCGCTCGAGTCCCGTTGAACCTGGATGACTTTGAAACTATCCGAACGCGCGTGCCGGTGCTCTGCGATTTGAAACCATCAGGGAGATACGTAGCGACTGATCTTCATCGAGCGGGCGGGATTCCTCAGGTGATGAAGATGCTGCTGGTCAACGGATGCCTGCACGGGGATGCGCTCACAATCACCGGACAGACAATCGCCGAAACGCTGAGCGAGGTGCCCAACGAACCCGCGGAGGATCAGGATGTCATACGTCCGTGGAATGATCCGATGTATCGACAAGGGCACCTGGCGATTCTGAGGGGCAACCTGGCTACGGAGGGCGCAGTTGCAAAGATCACCGGCATCAAGAGCAAGACGATCACGGGTCCGGCTCGCGTCTTCGAATCCGAGGAAGCGTGTCTTGAAGCGATTCTCGGCGGAGGGATCAAACCGGGCGATGTGTTAGTGATCCGCTATGAAGGCCCAAAGGGCGGACCCGGTATGCGCGAAATGCTTGCGCCGACGTCGGCAATAATCGGTGCGGGGCTGGGAGATTCGGTTGCGTTGATCACCGATGGTCGTTTTTCAGGCGGGACCTACGGGATGGTGGTCGGACACGTCTCGCCCGAAGCCGCGGTCGGCGGAACCATAGCGCTGATTGAAGAGGGCGATTCGATAACCATTGATGCGGACTCGCGACTGCTTCAGCTCAATGTCTCTGACGAAGAGTTAGCGGCCCGCCGGGCGCGTTGGCGCGCTCCTGCGCCGCGTTACACGCGCGGGGTACTGGCAAAGTACGCCAAGCTTGTTTCCAGCAGCAGCATCGGCGCGGTGACTGATAACGAACTGAGTGCCGATTAACAAGCGTAATCGACTTATCTCTGGCGGAGTCTTGAATCCCCTCGTGCTTGCGAAGGGAGTTTCATGGACTGGCAACAACCCGTCGGGAGTGGCGTCCCGGGAGGTGGAGCGGCCGGTTACCGCTCAGCCCGACCAATCGCATCGCACGTGTGATCTCCGCATTTCGCATGAACCAGCGCCAGACGTTTGCGGTGCGCAGATTCTCAGCGCTCACCAGTGTAATCCCGAGATTGATGCCTATTACATCCCGATCGATCCATCCGGTGACCGGATTGAACGCGTCTACGAAGCCATAGTGAAGCCAAATGGTCTCGCCGAATTTCTCTTTCATCGCGCGCAAGGCCGGCACACAGATGTCCGGCGCGAACATCAACGAGCCACCCGCCGCGGAGGGCACGACCGTTCCGTCAATGTTTTCGTCTCGAGGAGGCCCGCCCCACGCCACATAGCCTTTGCTGCTGTCCGACGCCGTGATTCCCCATATGTCGACCGAGTAGCCGGGAAATTCCTTCGATAGATCGATGCAAAAGAGTCTGTGCGCTCGTGTGGCCCGAATCGAGTTGTCGAAGTAGTCGATGTAGGGAGGCTCCCGCTCTTTACGTCCCCGATAGTCAACCCATGCGTGCGAGTACTGATGAATAAACAGCGGTTGTGCTCCTGCCATAAACGAGTAACCTGCATACGTGATCCAATCACGCTTCCAGGCCCACCAGGCGCCCGGTTTGATGGGGTGACTGGGCGAGCCGATTGCCAGCAGGTAAAGCACAGTCTCCTCGCTGTATGTGTCCCAGATCGATTTGAGAAACCCGCTTTCTGGTTTCCACCCGTGAGATAGAAGTGCAGGGCGCCCGTCTTGCATCCATTGAAAATCGACTCGGTCATAAATCCTGGTAGCGAGCCGTACAATCTCAGGATCTGAGTGAAAGAACTGCTTTGCGGTGAGCGCGCCGCTTAGCAGCAACGCTGTGTCGATCGACGAGACCTCGCTATTCCATCTGCGCTCGCCGGTGATGGAGTCCATCCAGTGGTAGAACCAGCCGTGCATATTAGGAGCGCGTTCGGCGAAAAAGCGAAGGGTAGTTCTGGTACGTTCGCGAGCTTTACGTGGATCGACCCATCGGCGATCGGCGGCGATACAGAGAGCCGTAAGACCGAAACCGGTGGCGGCAATGCTGGCAATGTGGCGATGTTCGTCGTCGGGCGGCGACCCGTCCGCGCGCGCTCGATCAAGCACTAAGCCAGTATTCGGATCGGCTTGCTCCCAGAAGTAAAGGAACCCTCGGTGTGAAAGCTCTTCAAGAAACGATTGATCGGAGGCCGATAAGATGTAGCGCTCGAGCGCGCGGGCAAATGTCGCATCATTGACCGCGAAAACGAACAGGAGAAAGCAACCGAGGACACGGAGTGGCTTTGATAAGAGAGGTATTCGGGATTTCACAGTTATGAGTATCAGGTCGAGAGAGACGTGATGCGTCTTGCGGCTCGGAGTTGTTCTCAACCTAAGAACACCTGTCCTGGAAAATAAGCCACTTTGTTATTCGTCAACCCGGAAACTCGTCTCGAGCTCTGCGAGTGAGTTTGTGCCGACAAACACTTTGAACTGGCCCGGCTCGACGACGAAGCGCATATCGCGATTGTAGAAGCCCAACTGCTCCGGTGCCAGCGTGAACTGAACCCGGCGCTTCTCGGCCGGCTTGAGAGTGATTCGGTCAAAGCCTTTCAATTCCTTCACGGGCCGGGTCACGCTTGCGACAACATCTCTTATGTAGAGCTGCACGACCTGATCGCCGGTGCGCTTGCCAATATTCTCCATATCGACGCTTACCGTAATACTGCCGTTCGATTTGATGCTCTGCGCGCTAAGTCGCAGATTCGTCAATCGGAACTGCGTGTAGCTCAGTCCGTAGCCGAACGGAAACAGTGGTGTAATCGGAGTGTCAAGATACTTCGAAGTGTACTTGTTGTTCGGATCG
Organism: Blastocatellia bacterium; assembly: GCA_963737945.1. Taxonomy (GTDB): domain Bacteria; phylum Acidobacteriota; class Blastocatellia; order UBA7656; family UBA7656; genus Onstottus_A. The sequence continues at coordinate 30,807 of CAVTUR010000013.1, forward strand.
GCTGGCCGCCCTGTGTTCTTGTGAGCGTAGTAGAGCGGCACCTGTCCAACCGAGCGAGGGAAGGTCACCGGCAATTTACCACCGGGGTTTACATCACCGAACAGCACATCGGCGATTGCGTTGCCGGCTTGAACTCCGCCGAACCAGGTCTCCACGATCGCGGGCGCGTTTTCCGCGATCCAGTTGATCGTCAGCGGCCGCCCGTTCATCAGCACGACGACAATCGGTTTGCCGCTCGCGATGACCGCTTTCACCAGCTCCAGCTGCCTCCCCGGCAGATCGAGCGAGGCCCGGGAGGCGGCCTCACCAGACATATCGGCGGATTCACCCACGGCGACGACCACTACATCAGATTCCTGCGCGATGCGAACGGCCTCATCCAGCGACGACGCCTCCGCGGTGCTGCCTTCCCCCGCGATTGAGCAACCTCTGGCGTAGTTGATCTTTGTAGCGGGCGATGCTTTAGCCCTGATGCCGGCCAGCAAAGTGACGACATCTTCCTTTCTGCCGTCCCCCGACCAGGAACCCAGCATGTCCTGCGGACTATCCGCGAGCGGGCCGATCACCGCGATCGAGCGCGAGTTCTTTGACAGCGGCAATACATCGCGATCGTTCTTAAGGAGCACTATCGAGCGGGCTGCGACTTCCCGCGCCGTTTCAAGATTGGCTCGGCTCAATGTCGCGGCTTGCTCGCCGGCCTCGTCGGCGTAAGGCCTATCAAACAGCCCGAGACGAAACTTGATTCGCAGGATTCGTCTCACGGCAGTATCGATAGTCTCCTGGGAGAGTTTGTTCTCCCGGATGAGCTGCGGTGCGTATTTTCGGTAAAGGCGGCTCACCATTTCCATGTCCACGCCCGCACTCAGGGCTGCTCGTGCCGCTTCTGCCTCATCCGCGGCGACTCCGTGATTGATCAATTCCCTGATCGACTCATAGTCGCTGACGACAAAGCCGTCAAACTTCCATTCCCCGCGCAGCACCGTCGTCAGCGTGAACGGATTGGCCGAGGTGGGCACTCCGTTCAGGTCGTTGAACGCGCTCATGAAGGTCCCGACACCTGCATCCACCGCGGCTTTGAATGGGGGGAAATAGAGCTCCCGCAATCTGCTCTCTGAGATGTCAGTCGTGTTGTAGTCACGCCCACCTTCAGCCGCCCCGTAGCCAACCCAGTGCTTGGCGCACGCAACGACTCTATCGGGCGCGCCATAGTCCCTGCCCTGAAACCCTTGCACTCGAGCGCGCGCCATAACCGAGCCGAGATATGGGTCTTCGCCCGCGCCTTCAACTATCCGACCCCAACGCGGATCGCGTGCGATGTCGAGCATCGGCGCAAACGTCCACCGCACGCCGGCGGCGGCAGCTTCCGCAGCGGCGACTGAGGCAGCTCGCTCAACCGCCGCTGGATCCCAACTCGCTGCCTCGCCGAGCGGCACAGGAAAGATCGTGCGATACCCGTGAATGACATCAAACCCGAAGAGCAGAGGAATCTTGAGGCGGGACTCCTCCACTGCTACCCGCTGAAGCTCATTTGTTCGTGCAGCGCCTCGAACGTTTAAGGTAGAACCGAGCAAGCCCTCGCGGACCAGTTTGAGGTGTTCGGGTCGATAGTTGCCATTCGCGTCACCGTCGAGTTGCTGGAGCTGACCGAGCTTTTCTTCAAGCGTCATCCGCGCGAGGAGGGCATCGATCTTTTTTTCTACATCGGATTGCTGGGGCGCCGCGAACGCGGGAAGAAAGAGGATGACGCAAAGACACAAAGCCGAAAAACATGTCTGTTTTGCGGCTTTGCGTTCTCGCGCCGGAAACCGTTCAGTGCTCAAGTATGCAACGGCGCAAAGCCCGACGCTTCGCGCCGTTGACCCGTTTTTATTGGTTTTCCACATCGAGTTAGAAGCTGAATCGTGCCTGCAGTTCCATCACTCTCCCCGAAAGCCCGCCTGACGAACGCCCAAAGTTTGGATCGGTTACTATAGCTCCCGCATCGAAAAACTGAATAGGCAGCAGGTTGAGCTGGTTGAAAGCATTGAACAAATTGACTCGGAGCTCGATGTTTGCTCTCTCCCCAAGCCAACGTATGGGTCCAAACCCCGTTTGTTTCGCAAAGCTCAAATCCACCGCCGAGTACTTAGGTCCGCGGAACGAGTTTCTACCGATGCCCGGAGGACCGACAGTCGTTGTATCAAAGTACTTCGCGCCGCCGCCAGGGAAGTTACCTCCGACGCTGGTGAACGTGCTGTCGGACGTGCTGTCGCCCGCACCGCCGAAATACTGAGTCGGTCGGATCGGCCCGAAGAATTTGCCGCTCGGCTGCCTTAGCGACTGAAAGATCTTTGGCGTAAAAGGAAATCCCGAGTGCTTCGTCCAAATCCCATTTAGCTGCCAGCCACCCAACAGTCTTCCGATCCAATCCGTGCGCGTTCTAAAGATCGGCAGGTCCCAGGTACCCGACAAATTGTAGAGATGACGGACATCGAAATCCGAAGGCCCGCGCTCGGACGCAAGGTCGCCAGGATTGGTCTGATTGGTCAACGCGCCGGGCCCTTCGAAGGAGAGGGTGTCGATACTCTTGCTCCAACGGTAAACGCTGTCGATCCTGATGCCGTGCGAAAGGGCCTTTGATAAGCGAAACAGCATCGCATGATAATTCGCGTTCACGTCGGGCGTCAGAAAGTAGACTGGATCGAACCTCGGGTTGGTAGGAAGTATCAGGGTCTCGTCGACGATTCGAATCAGTTTGTGACTGCTGCTTCCCTGGTAGCCGAGCGCGGCGACCAGGTGATAGGGAAGCTGATATTCGGTGTCGAGCGAGAAGTTATAGACGTAGGCGTTCGGGAAATCCGGCGGAGTTGCCCAGATCTCGACGGTATTGTCTTTCACGCCTCCAGTCGCGGGATCGATGCCCTGCGCAAGCGCCGGGTTAATCGGATAGCTGAACGGCGATTGTGAAGCTCCGAGCACGTAAGCGATCTTTCCGTCGACGAACGGAGTGCCGAAGTCGCTCGAAGAGGTTCCGCAACAGATATTGTATCGGGCGAAGAACGGCGGGTTGCCGCGCGTGTTGCCAAACAGCACCTGAGGCGTTCGGTTGTAAGAAATACCGAAGCCCCCGCGCACAACGAATTTCTGCTCGAGCGCGGCCGGGCTCCACGCGAAACCAAACCGAGGCGCGAAATTATTTCGATCGGGGTTAAACAGTTGATCGCTCCCCACCAGCTGCGAATTGGCAAGCTGGCCGGCCGGAAAAACAAGGTTGGAGATGCGGTCCTGCGTCTCTCTCAACGGCGTGAAGTATTCGTAACGCAGCCCGATGTTGAGTGTCAGATTGTATTTGATCTTCCAATCATCCTGCACAAAGCCGGCGTAGGTGCTGGTGCGGAAGTATCGTTGCGCGTCGGCCGGGAGTCCGGTGCGAGGGTCGGCGTTTATGGCTTCGAATATTGGGGTGCCGTTGGCCAGGTTGAACAGCCCGACGAACGAGTAAAGTGGCCGCGCGCCACCAACCAGCGAGTTATTGTTCTGCTCCTTTCGTATTTCAATTCCGGCCTTCATCGCGTGAACGCCAAACACCTTGCTGAGGACATCGCGCACTTCGAAGGTGTTCTCGGCGAACTTCGCCGGTGTCGTCTCGGAGCGATCAGCTCCGAATCTTATGCGATCGAACGGTAGTCCTTCGACTTCGATTCGCGGGATACCAAAATTGACGTCCTGGTTAGTGGTCACCTGGTCGAAAGTGAAGCGGGTGAAGTTGGCACGTGCTTCGTTCAGCATCGACGAAGATATAGAGCGAATCCAGGTTACGGTTGCGGCTGAGCTTCGCGGTTTGAAAGCCAGATCAGCCATCGGACGGCTCTTCCCCGCGGCGTCAGCCGAAGAGTCGTTGTGGGTGGTGAAGTATGTACTGACCGCAAACTGATCGGCTGTTCCGCGGTTGAAGTCGATCCGGGTGTTGTACTGATTCGGACGCGTCGACGCCGGAACTGCGAGCCGTACAAACTGAACGTCGGGCACGCCGTCGAAGCCGCCGCCAACCGGATTGCCGAGGCTCACGTACTGGCCGGTCGCTCCCGTCAGCGAACCGATGTCCAAGCCTCCCGGAACGACTCGGCAGCGGTTAGGATCATTGCCGAAGATAGAGCAGTCAGAAGGCAGCACGCTGATGATGCGCGGCTCGATGCCCGCCGACCCGAAGACCTGTGCGGTTGCCCCGCCTGCTCGCTGGCTGATTACGAGCTGGCGGAATTGCGGCGTCTCAACCCACGCGTCCGACGTGTTGGTCGAGCTGTTTCGCAATCCCTCGTACGAGAAAAAGAAGAACAACTTGTTCTTGATGATGGGTCCACCCAGGCTGCCCGCGAATTGGCGAAACAGCTGATTCACCCGCACCGGGGGAGCATTCTTGGTCGGGTCACCCGTCGTACCCCCAAACTTGTTAAAGGCGTTGAAGTCCGGGTCGTCATACTTGAACAGGGCGCTTCCGTGAAACTCGTTTGTGCCGTTCTGCGAAACCACTTTTATTTGTGCGCCAGTGTTTCGCCCATCCTCAGCCGAGTAGCTGCTCGACAACACCTGAATCTCTTTCACCGATTCCTGATTCGGTGTTACGACCGCGGCTCCGCCGTGCTCGAGGCTGTTGACGCTCACCCCGTCGATCTGAAAATTGTTGGCCGAGACTCGCTGGCCGTTTGCCGAGATAGGCACCTGGTTCTCGACCTGGAAGATCGAAGTATTCGATCCGCCAGGCCCAGTCGTGTTGGGGAGGTTGACGGCCTGCCCGGCCCCTCCGCGCGCGCCATCGCCGAAAACACCGGGCGTCATTCGAATCAACTCGTAAGGATCGCGCCCGGACTGCGGTATTCTGAGAATCTCGCGATTTGTAATCGAGCGATCCACATTGGCGTTCTCCGTGTGAACCTGCCCTGCTCCACCGGCGTTCGCCGATATAGTAACCGACTCGCTTACCTGGCCGGCCTCGAGTGTAATGTTTATGCCCTGCGTTTCCTCTGCGTGCAGCACCAGGTTCTCGACTACCTTTTTCTTGAAGCCGCTTGCGTCGGCCGTGATTATGTAGACGCCGGGCGGGAGACCGCTCACGCGGAAGAAACCTTCATCGCCGGTAACAGCCTGCTGGGCTTTTCCAGTTTCGGTGTTGGTCACGGTAACGTTGACCCCGGAGACGACTGCACCGGCTGCGTCCTTAACCGTTCCCCCGATGCTTGCCTTGAACTGTGCATGGCCGGCAGGTGCCAGTGCAGCGACCATTGATGCGCAAACCAGTAGGCGCAGGCACCGTGTGACGAGTTGTGTCATGACTTCTCCCTTCAGATGCGGAATGCGGAATGAGGTTTAGTTGGGTGTTCGATCGCAGGCCATGAAATCGTGGCGGGGCGATGCCCGCTCAATCCTGTTCTGCCTTCTATCGAAGTGTGAGCGGGACAAATCTCGAATGCGTCTGACGTATTGTTGTCCCGTCGGACGACACTGTCAAGCGGCGAAAAGACACGGACTATGACTTAGTCCTGTCGCTTCTGTCGCCCTAGACGGGTTTGCTGCGCGAGAATGTCTGAGCCGGCTAGTCATCACTGAGGGCATTGGGGACTGGATCGCGTGGATCACCGAGGTGCGCTTATCGGAACCTGCAATGACACTCGGACACGGCTCCGCCCGATGCCGGATCGAGCGGAGCTAATTGCGCATCAGTGGGTGCCGATTTCTTCGCGGGCTGACTTTACGATCTCAATAAACTGTCTCGCACGCTGGGTAATCGTCTTGTCTTCGCCTGCGCGCAGCGCGGCTGTGTCAACGAGGTCGGCGCCTACACCGAGCGCTGCGGCCCCAGCCTTGATGTAGTCAGCGGCGGTCTTTAGCGATACGCCACCGGTCGGAACCAGCTGGATTTGAGGCAGCGGTGCTTTCAGCGATTTAATGTAGCTCGCACCGCCAACCGCGTTTGCGGGAAACACCTTTACGAAATCCGCGCCTGCTTTCCATGCGGCGACGACCTCGGTCGGAGTCATCGCACCCGGGATAACCGGAATGCTGTAGCGGCGACAACAAGAGATCGTGTCGAGATCGAGCGAGGGGCTCACGATGAACTGCGCGCCGGCGAGTATACAGGCTCGCGCCGTCTCAGAGTCGAGCACTGTGCCCGCGCCAACAACAGCATCCTCTCCAAAGCGTCGAGCAACTTCCTCGATGACGCGAATCGCGCCCGGCACCGTCATCGTGATCTCGAGCAGGGATATCCCGCCCTCTCTGATGGCGTCGACGGCTCGCATCGCGATATCGGCTGATTCGGCTCGAACTACTGGAATCAAACCGGTCTCGAGGATTCGGGCGATTACGTCTGACTTGTTCATTTATTGGTCCTATAGGTCTAATAGGTCCTGGCGGTTTTATTATAGCCATCCTGCCTGTTCGGCCCAACACTACTATCGAGGTTGTCATAGACGCCGCTTTTGCGATAGAGAGAAGGCTATGGGATATGATCTTCTGGGGTTGAGCGGGAAAGTGGCAGTGGTGATAGGGGGCACGTCTGGGATTGGTCGTGCGATTGCCCACGGGCTGGCGGAAGCGGGAGCCGATGTCGTTCCCACGTCGCGGCGTCCTGATCAGGTCAACGCGGCCGCCGGCGAGATCGAGCAGCGAGGCAGGCGGACGATCCGCGTCACCTCGGACGTCTCGGATCGCGCCTCCCTGGAACGCCTGCTCAGCGAGTGCATCGGAGCGTTTGGGAAGGCAGACATCCTGATCAACAGCGCCGGCCGAACCAGGCGCGCACCGACGCTGGATTTCCCTGAAGAAGACTGGAACGCGATCATTGATACAAACCTTTCGGGGACCCTGCGGTCGTGTCAGGTGTTTGGCAGGCACATGCTGGAACGGGGTTACGGGCGCATCGTGAACATCGCTTCGATTTCTACGTTTGTGGCGTTGTACGAGGTTGCCGCGTATTCCGCCAGCAAGGCGGCGGTGGCGTCGCTTACAAAGTCGCTTGCGCTTGAATGGGCCTCGCGCGGCGTCGCGGTAAACGCGATCGCGCCGGGCGTTTTCCCGACTCCGATCAATGAGAAACTGCTGGATGGAACCGAACGCGGGCGCGAGTTCCTGCTGCGCACGCCAATGAAGCGATTCGGCAAGGTACAGGAAGTGGCCGGCGCCGCCGTTTTTCTTGCCTCCGACGCCGCCAGTTTCGTCAGCGGTGAAGTGCTGGTTGTCGACGGAGGCTTGCTCGCAAGCGGCGTCAACCAGTAACAAGGGTCAATCGTTCGCAAAGCGTTTGTCATGTCGTTCAAACATGTCCGCTATCTTTGGCAAGACGAGATCGCCGACACCCTGTCGGGTCTTGATCGCCTTGTCTATCGCTCCAATAAATTGGGCGAAGATCTGACGCTCACAAACACCGGCGGTGGAAACACATCTTCCAAACTGATGGAGCGCGATCCTCTCACGGGGCAAGAGGTCGAAGTGCTGTGGGTAAAAGGATCGGGCGGCGACCTGAGGACCGCAACGCGCGATGGATTCGCGTCGCTCTACCTCGATAAAGTGCGCGCCATGAAGCCGCGTTATCTGAACAGCCCGGAGCGCGGGCCGAAGACAGGAGTCGAAGATGAGATGTACCCGATGTACAGCCACTGCGTCTTCAATCTCAACCCGCGCGCCTGCTCGATCGATACGCCGCTCCACACCTTCGTTCCTTTCAAACACGTCGACCATCTTCACCCGAACGCAGTGATTGCCATCGCAGCGTCTGTCAATCAGGAGAGGCTCTGCAGGGAGATCTACGGCGACGATGTGATTTATGTGCCGTGGCAGCGGCCCGGCTTCGACATAGGTCTGATGATCGAGTCTCTGATAAAGGACAACCCGCAAGCTAAGGGGGTGCTGCTCGGTCATCACGGCATGAGTTCGTGGAGCCACGACGACAAGACCTGCTACGAAACGGCCCTCGATATCATCGAGCGCGCTGCCGCCTATATTGAAGCGCGCGATCGCGGCGTCGCGACTTTTGGAGGACCCAGGCACCGCAGTCTCAGCGAGGAGCAGCGGCGCAGTTTGCTGGTTGAGATCCTTCCGTGGCTTCGGGGCAGGCTGTCGGCAGGCAAGCGTCTTGTCGCGACCGTTCAGAACGATGACGAGACCCTGCGATTTGTGAACAGCGTGGACGGGCCTCGACTGGCCGAACTTGGCACATCGTGCCCGGATCACTTCCTGCGCACAAAGATCAAACCGCTGTTCGTCGACTGGAATCCGGATACGGGTGACGTGGAGACCTTGAAGGCCACACTGATCGAAGGGCTGTCTGCGTACCGCAACGACTATGCCGCTTACTACGATCGCTGCAAGCGGCCTGACTCGTCTGTGATGCGAGACTCGAATCCAACGGTGGTTTTGATACCCGGACTCGGAATGATCGCCTGGGGCAAGAGCAAGAGCGAATCGCGAGTGACGGCTGAGTTCTACAACTGTGCGATTCAGGTTATGCGCGGCGCTGAGGCGATCGATCGCTACGAATCGATGGACGAACAGGAGGCATTCGACATCGAGTACTGGCCGCTCGAAGAGGCAAAGCTCAAACGTCTGCCTCCGGAGAAGGAGCTCGACCGGCAGATCATCGCGGTCGTCGGCGCGGGAAGCGGAATCGGAAAAGCAACTGTGCACCGGCTCGTTAGGGAAGGCGCGCAGGTGGTGTGCGTGGATCTCGACGAGGCTGCGGCGAAGGCTACGGCGGAGGAGATCATCGCTAAATACGGCGAAGGGATTGGCGTTGCTGGCTCAGGCATCAGCAACTGCGGTCCTGCGGTCGGCCTGGCCTGTGACATCACCAGTCGCGAGAGCGTCGCAAAGATGATTGGCGACGCGATGCTCGCGTACGGGGGGTTGGATGCGGTTGTCGTGACCGCCGGGATATTTGTTACACCCGACGCGCAGGGCCGAATCGAGGACATCCAATGGGAGCGTACGTTCGCGATCAACGTGACCGGCGCATACACGGTCTCCGACGAAGCGTTCAAGATCTTCAAACGGCAGGGCTTGCCTGCCAGCGTCGTCATTACCACAAGCGCGAACGCTGTGGTTGCCAAAAAGGGGAGCGTAGCTTATGACACAAGCAAGGCCGCCGCAAACCACCTCGTTCGAGAGCTCGCCGTCGAGATGGCCCCCCTCGTTCGAGTCAACGCGGTGGCTCCGGCGACCGTCGTAAAAGGCAGCGCGATGTTTCCTCGCGAGCGCGTCGTCGCGTCGCTGACAAAATACGAGATTGCTTTCAGCGAGAGCGAGCCGACCGATGCGCTTAGAGAGAAGCTTGCCGCCTTCTATGCCGGACGATCGCTGACTCAAGCGGCGATCGAACCCGAGGACCAGGCGGAAGCGATCTTCCTGTTGGTGTCAGAACGCCTGTCCAAAACAACCGGTCATGTGATCCCAGTAGACGGCGGGCTGCGGGAGGGGTTCCTGCGGTGAGGACGGTACTTATTTTCTATTTTCCATTTGATATTTTTTATTTGCCATTTACGATTGACTGGTCGGCGGGCAACTGCAAATAGAAGATAGACCGATTGACTGCGCGGTGGGCAACTGCAAATAGAAAATATCAAATAGAGAATATGAAAATACCGGAGGGGGCATGGCGATTCGGTTTGAAATTGATGACGGTTTTATTGCTGAGCAGAACGGCAGGGCGCGGGGGTGGCTCGAAGAAGACTACGATCATCTGGCTCGCGTTCTGCGGCGCAAGAACGTCGACATCGAGTCGCTGGTAGCCAGATCTCAATCCTTCCGCGTCGCGGTTCCATCCTGGGGCGTTGGAACCGGTGGAACTCGCTTTGCGCGGTTTGCGGGTCCAGGCGAGCCGCGGGATATTTACGAAAAGCTCGAGGACTGCGGCACGATTCTTAAGCTTGCGCGCTCGACACCCGCAGTGTCATTGCACATTCCCTGGGACAAGCCCGATGACCCCGCCGATCTCCGGGAGTTTGCGAGAGCGCGCGGTTTGCACTTTGATGCCATCAACTCGAACACGTTTCAGGATCAGATCGGCCAGAAGCTATCGTACAAGTTCGGAAGCCTCACCCACCCCGATCCGGCAGTGCGACGCCAGGCCATCGGTCACAACATCGAGTGCATCGAGATCGGCAAGGTGCTCGGCTCGAAAGCGCACACGGTGTGGATTGGCGACGGCGGGAACTTCCCGGGTCAGGTTCACTTTAGGCGCGCGCTCGAGCGATATCTCGAGAGCGCGCGAGAGATTTACGACGCGTTACCCGACGACTGGCGCGTGTTCCTAGAGCACAAACTTTACGAGCCCGCGTTCTACTCGACGGTCATCAATGACTGGGGAACGAGTTACTACTGTGCGACCGAGCTTGGGCCAAAGGCGTTCTGTCTGGTTGATCTCGGTCATCATGCGCCAAGCGTAAACATCGAGATGATCGTCTCGAGGCTGATTCAGTTTGGCAAGCTGGCGGGGTTTCACTTTAACGACAGCAAGTACGGCGATGACGATCTGGATGCGGGCTCGATCAAACCGTTTCAGCTCTTTCTTATCTTTAACGAACTGGTCGACGCAGAGTTGAGCGGCGTCGCCGACTTCAACCCTGCATACATGCTCGATCAGTCGCACAACGTGACTGACCCCATCGAGTCGTTGATGATGAGCGCTATCGAGCTTACGAGGGCTTATGTGCAGGCGCATCTGGTTGATCGCGAGGCGCTGAGCGTGGCGCAGGAGAAATGCGATCCGCTGATGGCGCTGACGACTCTGAAGCAGGCGTTCACCACGGACGTTTCACCAATCCTGGCGATGGCCCGCGAGCGAGCAGGCGGCGCGATTGATCCGATCGGAGTCTATCGCGCGAGCGGTTATCGCTTGCGCAAGGCTGATGAGCGCCCCGCGCAAACGAGCATCGCGGCCAGGGATATGTCTAGCGCTCATCAATCGCCTACTTAGAAGATCACTTCGGTCGGGCGAGCCATTGACGTTGATGCGCTCCCCCGCGAGGTGATACCGCGAGATTGAAGAAACAAATCGAGGAAGAATGAAATGGCGACGCGGGTCTTTTGGATTGAATCGCCGTGGAAGGGCCGGCTTGCCATAGTACCTCGCCCTCGAGGTGGGGACTGGCTCGACGACGAAGTCTCTGGTTGGCGCGAGGCTGGGATAGATATCGTTGTGTCTCTTCTCACTCCCGAAGAGGCGGTGGAATTTGCCCTGGAAAAGGAAGGAGAGGCCTGTAAGGCTCACGGAATCCGCTTCGTTTCATTTCCAATTCCGGACCAAGAAATTCCCTTATCGAAACAGGCGGCAACCGTTTTACTGAGCGACTTGGAGCAAGCCCTGGTTGAAGGGAAGACGGTCGCGGTGCATTGCAGGCAAAGCGTTGGCAGATCAGCGTTGATTGCCGCGGCTCTGCTGGTGGCGACGGGCGAGAAATCTTCTGTTGCGTTTGAGAAAGTTAGGCAGGCTCGTGGCTGCAAGGTTCCAGAAACAGCCGAACAAGAGCGATGGGTCGCGGACTATGCTTCAGAACTGGCTGCCAGTTCTGTTCCGTGAGGCTTGCGAACCAGCTCCGAGTCTTTCATCCGGTTGGTTACCAATATGCCTAATCAGACACGAAAGATCATTTCCTCTCTCATGTCGTTAGCCCTGACGGCCGCTCTTCCGCTGGTTGCCTTCGCCCAGCGAGGCCAGAATATGACGGTGTCGGAGCTGAGGTGCGAGTATCTCGAGTCACCGCTCGCGATCGACACTCGCGAGCCGCGTCTTAGCTGGCAAGTAGACAGCAAGACTCGCGGCGCGAGGCAGACCGCCTATCACGTTATCGTCGCCACCACCGCCGCGGGGCTTGCCGCGAACAAGGGCGATCTTTGGGACACCGGAAAGGTCACCTCGAACGAAACAATTCAGATCGTTTATCAAGGCAAACCGCTCCAATCCCGGCAACGGTGCTTTTGGAAAGTCCGCGTTTGGGACCAGAACGGCCAGCCTTCGGGTTGGAGCGAGACCGCGCAATGGTCGATGGGCTTGATGGAGCCCGCGGACTGGTCGGCGAAGTGGGTAGGCGACAAGCTGCCCTCAGTAGAAGACGTTTCGGCTACGATGCTGCGGCGCGAATTCAAGATCTCATCAACACCGAAGCGGGCGATTGTCTACGCTTCCGCGCTAGGTGTCTATGAACTGCACATCAACGGGCGGCGGGTGGGAGATCAATTGCTTGCGCCAGAGTTCACCGATTATCACACGCGAACTCAGTATCAGGCTTACGACGTGACGTCGTTGCTGAAACCCGGAGTGAACGCAATAGGCGCGGTGCTTGGCGACGGCTGGTACGCAGGAGGCATCGGGCTGGCTCGAAGTCTGATCAAGAAGCCACGCAACATCTACGGTGATCATCCGCGCTTGATCGCCCAACTCGAAATCGAACTGGCGGACGGAAACACGGAGCGAATTGTCACCGATGATTCCTGGCGAACGACTCGTAACGGTCCGATTCGCAGTTCGGACATTCTCGACGGCGAAACCTACGATGCGCGGCGCGAAATGCCCGGTTGGGACGCACCGGGCTTCGATGAAAAGGCGTGGCAAACGGCCGACGTCGCTACAAACGCACAAACAACTTTTGTCGCGCAGCCGAACGAACCGATTCGCGGATCGCGAGAGCTAAAGCCTATCTCCATCAACGAACCCAAGCCGGGCGTCTATGTCTTCGACCTCGGACAGAACATGGTCGGCTGGTGCCGCTTGAAAACCCAGGCCAGCGCTGGAGCAACGGCGACCATTCGACACGCCGAGATGCTCAGCGATGACGGCACGATCTACACCGATAACCTGCGGGCCGCTAAACAAACTGATACGTACACATTCCGCGGTGCTGGAGTCGAGACCTTCGAACCGCATTTTACTTATCACGGCTTCCGATACGTCGAACTCACCGGCCTCAAGAGCAAGCCTCAGCTCGATGCGATCACTGGGCGGGTGTTTCATTCATCAATGAACGAAGTGTCGGGCTTTGTGTGCTCGGATGCCTCGCTCAATCAACTCTGGAAGAACATCCTGTGGACCCAGCGCGGAAACATGCTGGGGATTCCCACCGACTGCCCACAGCGCGACGAACGACTCGGTTGGATGGGCGATATTCAGATCTTTGTCGGGACCGGCATCTTCAATATGGATATGGCCGCGTTCTTTACCAAGTGGATGCGCGACGTACGAGACGCTCAAGCTGAGGACGGGCGCTTTGCAGATTTCTCGCCGCATCCATTTGGCAAAGACAAGATCTTCACCGGGGTGCCGGGGTGGGGCGATGCCGGCATCGTCGTTCCGTGGCGAGTGTGGCAACTCTACGGGGATAAACGGATGCTCGCCGAGAGTTTCGAATCTGGAAAGCGCTGGGTTGAGTTCATTCGCAGCAACAATCCCGATCTGCTTTGGAAAAAGAAACGAGGCAACGACTACGGCGACTGGTTGAATTCGGACACGCTCGTATTCGAAGGTTTTCCAAAAAAGGGTGGTCAGGTGCCTAAGGAAATCTTCGGTACAATGATGTTTGCGTATGCAACAGATCTCGTTGGGCGAATGGCTACGGTGCTCGGTAAGACCGACGAAGCGAAACAACACAAACAGCTCTTTGGGGACATCAAAGCGGCGTTCAACAAAGCTTACGTCGCCGAAGACGGGCGCATCCAGGGAGACACCCAGGCCGGATACGCGATCGCTCTGCATTTCGATCTTCTCCCGGAAAAGCTGCGTCCGCTTGCGGTAAAGTACATGCTTGAAGGCATCGATAGGTACAAAGGTCACATGTCGACGGGGTTTCACTCGACCTATCGAATGATGCTCGAACTCACCGCCTCCGGACACAACGACGTTGCGTACAAGCTGATCAACAATCACACATTTCCATCCTGGGGCTATTCGATTGAAAACGGCGCGACGACCATCTGGGAACGGTGGGACGGTTATGTGAAGGGCCGGGGGTTCCAGGACAAAGGTATGAACTCGTTCAACCATTACGCGATTGGCGCGGTAGGCGAATGGATGTATCGCGTTATCCTCGGGATCAACAACGACGATGCGCACCCGGCATATGAGCACTTCGTGATTCGGCCTTATCCCGGCGGCGGATTGAAATACGCTCGAGGCAGCTACGACTCAATTCGCGGGAAGATCGAATCGCGGTGGAACATTGCAGCCGGTACCTTGAGACTCGATGTAAGGATTCCTGCCAACACGACCGCGACCGTGTACGTGCCCGCGAAGGACGTCGCAAGCGTGATGGAGGGAGTGAGGCCCGCGAGCGGGGCGACGGGTGTTAAGTTTCTCCGTATGGAAGACGGCACCGCGGTGTTTCTGGTGCAGTCCGGTGCCTACAGCTTTGCGGCTCGCCAGTGACGCGAAGGCGGCATTCCTTTCTTGCTCGCAGAAGAGGCAGGCAGGGGTTCCTGCGCTCCCAGAGGATCAGCCATGATCGGTCCGTTTGGATTGGAGTCATTCTGCGACGGCAGAGTCACCATTCTGGTTGGCGACATTTCGCAACAACAGGTAGACGCGGTGATCAACGCTGCGAACGCTAGTTTGATGGGTGGGGGTGGAGTCGATGGAGCTATCCACTCTGCCGGGGGCCCGCAGATTCTTGAAGAGTGTAAAGAGCTTCGGCGGACGCTCTATCCAAAAGGGCTGCCCACCGGGGAGGCGGTCATTACCAGCGGGGGTAAGCTCGCAGCGCGGTATGTTATTCACACCGTTGGCCCGATCAAGGGGAGAACCGGCGATCAGGATGCCCGGCTTCTGGCGGCGTGCTATCGAAACTGCCTCACCCTGGCCGTCGAGCACGACCTTCGAACAATCGCATTTCCGTCGATATCGACCGGGGCATACGCGTACCCACGCGAAGAGGCGGCGATTGTTTCGTCGGAAGCCATCGCGAGCTTTCTGTCGACGGATCGGGTGTTGAAAGAGGTGCGACTTGTATTCTACAAGCAGGGCGACGCGAACGTGTTTTTGAAGAACCACGGATTTACGAGCAAGGGTTTGTAGCGTCAATCCTGATGCGGAAACAGGTCCGACAAACTTCAGTTTGTCGCTAGAGTTGGACATTTCCCCGAAGGGGATCTGTCCTCCAGCCCAGGGTTGCTGTACTCGGCTACCTGGGAAAGACGGCGAGCGAGTTAACCAACCCCAACGGGGTTGTGGCCAAGCTTCCCCGCGTTCCTTTCGGAATGAGGTCTGTCTTGATTCGATTATTTAGTACATGCGCTTTCGACGTGAGGCCCGGCCGCAACCCCGATTGGGGTTGGGGAACTCGCCGCGTCTTTCCCAGGGTAGCCGAGTACAGCAACCCTGGGCTGGAGGACAGTATCCCCTTCGGGGAAGATGTCCAAACTCTAGAGCCCTCCTGACGGAGGGCGTGCGCTTGGTCTCGCGCTTGTCTATAAGCATGGCCCTCCTGACGCAGGGGGCGGCGCTTGGTTTTGCGCTTGTCTATAAACGTGGCCCTCCTGACGCAGGGGGCGGCGCTTGGTTTTGCGCTTGTCTATAAACGTGACCCTCCTGACGGAGGCTGACATACCCGCTTCTCTGCTTGCGCGCAAGTTTAGACATTCGTGATCGATGATCCTCTATACATTGCGGTTGATCTCGGGGCAGGCAGCGGACGCGTCTTCCTGGTGGATGTTGCAACGGATGAGTTCACGGTCGAGGAAATTAGGAGGTTCAGCTACCCGGCGGGCGAAACCGATGCGCATCTGCGATGGGACTTCCCAAAGATACTCGCCGAAACAAAAGCCGCCTTGATGGAAGCAGGCCAGAGAGCGAGCGACCTGGGCCGTCGCATCCACAGCGTAGGAGTTGATAGCTGGGCTGTCGACTATGGGTCGATTGACTCCCATGGCGAACTGATTGAAAACCCGGTCTGCTACAGGGATCAGCGAACCCGAGGTATGATGCAGCAAGTGTTCTCGCGAGTCCCCCGCGTGGATATCTTCGAGAGCACGGGAATTCAGTTTCTGGAACTCAACACCCTGTTTCAACTGTATGCACACACCGAAGCCGGAATTCCGGCAGGAGCCGATAGGCTTTTGATGATTCCCGATCTTGTGAATCTCATTCTCACCGGAAGATCTGTCACCGAGTACACCAACGCGACAACGACCCAGATGATCAACGCCAGAACCGGAACGTGGGACAGTCAGATGATCGATCGCCTCGGGCTGCCGTCGAGGCTGCTTGGCGACCTTGTTCCGGCAGGCAGCGATCTGGGCTTGATAAAACCCGCGCTCGCCGATGAGTTGCGTCTCGAAGGAGTGCGAGTCATCGCGCCGGCCACCCACGACACCGGGAGCGCAGTCGCGGGCACGCCGCTTGAAGACGGGTGGGCGTATATTTCATCAGGCACCTGGTCCCTGGTGGGCATCGAGCGCGAGACTCCGCTCATCAACGCAGAGGTTGCCCGGTCTAACTTTACTAATGAAGGCGGCGCGTTCGGAACGATTCGGTTTCTCAAAAACGTGATGGGTCTGTGGATTCTGGAATCGTGCCGGAGGGAATGGAGCGGGCGTGGCCTGAATGTGGATTATCAGTCTCTGCTGGATGAAGTCTCATTGATGGATGGCTGTGCGGCGATCATCTATCCCGATGATCCGCGCTTCTTCAATCCTCCGTCGATGCTCGATGCGATAGCCGAACAACTTTTAGAGATCGGCTCCGTCGATCAACTTAGATCAACCAATCCAGTTTTCGTTACCAGGACCATTTTGGATTCGCTCGCGTTGCGCTATGCCTCGGTGCTGCGAACGATTGAGTCGCTAACCGGGTGCAAGATCAAAGGCGTACACATCGTAGGCGGCGGAAGCCTGAACGACTATCTCAATTCGGCGACTGCAACCGCGACAGGCCTACCCGTTACGGCGGGACCAGTGGAAGCAGCGGTTATCGGGAATGTGCTGGTGCAGGCTATAGCCGCTGGCCGCTTTGGGTCGCTCGCAGATGCGCGAAGGTATGTCGGCGAGCGCGCACAAGTTCGGCGGTATGAGCCCCGGCCATCGCGCGCGTGGGAGGAAGCCGCGCTGCGTTACGAGGACATCGAGCGGCGTTATCTCAAGGACGAACACTTCTGTTAAGCGCTACCAACTTGTGCAAGTCCTACGCCGGGGTACATGCGCTACGCGGCGCATCGTTTGAGCTGCGTTCGGGCGAGGTGCACGCTCTGGTTGGCGAGAACGGCGCAGGCAAGTCGACGCTTGTTGGCATAATCACCGGCGCCGTCGAAGCCGACAGCGGCGAGGTCGAACTCGACGCCAAGGTAATCACTCACAACTCACCTCGGCTGGCCAAGTCCCTGGGAATCGCAGCAATCTACCAACAACCGGCGCTCTTCCCGGAGCTGAGCGTCGCCGAGAATCTGGCGCTGGGCCTCGAACAATCAAGTCTGTGGACGCGAATAAACTGGAGCGCCCGGAGGCGCAAGGCCGTCGAGCTGCTCGAACAAGTCGGAGCCGGCATTGAACCCGATACGCTGGCGTCGGATCTGTCGATGCCGCAGCAACAGATGCTCGAGATCGCCCGAGCGATCGGCGCGAACGCGCGAGTGCTGATAATGGACGAGCCGACCGCTTCTCTTTCGGATGAGGATGCGCAGACTCTGTTCAAGGTGGTTCGTCATCTTCGGTCGCGAGGCGTCGGCATCATCTATATTTCGCATCGCCTGGATGAGCTGCCGGGGATCGCGGACCGAGTAACCGTTCTTCGCGACGGATGCACGATCGAGACACGTTCGATGAGCGGCGTCAGACGAGAAGAGTTGATTCGATTGATGGTCGGCCGCGAACTGTCGGCTATCTTTCCGAAGAGAGCGATTGAGCTTGGCGAGACACAGCTCGAACTTAAAGGAGTCGGGTGTTCCAGCGTTGGCGTAGCCAACGTAAACCTCTCGGTGCGTAGAGGCGAGATTGTCGGGCTCGCCGGTCTTGTGGGAGCGGGGCGCACCGAGCTTGCCAAAACCATTTTTGGACTGACGCCGGCCGATGCGGGGGAGATCCTCATTGGGGGCGAACAATCGGATATTTCGAGCCCGGCGGACGCTATTCGTCGCGGTATTGCTTATCTCCCCGAGGACCGACGGAAGCACGGCGTGATCGCAGAGTTCCCAATCAGCGCAAACATCACACTTGCATTGCTCGGTATTCGGGAGCGTGGGCATGTCCGACAAACTTCAGTTTGTCGTGGTGGTTCGAATACCGGCATCGTTGGCGGCGACAAACTGAAGTTTGTCGGACATACGTGGTCAATGGATTTCCGTAGCGAGCGTGAGATCGCAGCCGACTACGTCAACCGGTTAGGAATAAAAACACCAGCTCTCTATTCACCGGTCTCAACATTGTCGGGAGGCAACCAGCAAAAGGTCGCGTTGAGCCGATGGCTGGCAATCAAACCGACGGTGTTGATTCTGGACGAACCGACGCAGGGGATCGATGTAGGCGCGAAATCCGAGATACATCGATTAATGATGGAGCTGGCGGAGCAAGGAGCGGCGATTCTTATGATCTCGTCCGAGCTATCGGAGATCCTGGGAATGAGCGATCGCGTCGCTGTGATGCGCGGCGGAACGATTTGCGCGGTTCTCAATCGCGAAGAAGCGACGCAGCAGCGGGTTCTCGCGCTGGCGCTCGGGCAGTGAATATAGGACCGATAGGACATATAGGACCTATGAGATGGGGTCGTCATAAAAGCGAGCTTTCATCCGCGGGTGCGCTCGCGGCGTTGCTGGTCATAGTGGCAGTGGCGGCGCCTTCGTTTCTCAGCTTTGGCAATTTGAGAGACCTCGTTTTGAACAACGCGGCAACGTTGATCGTCGCGACCGGGATGACGATGGTGATCCTCGTGGGTGAAATCGACATTTCAGTTGGGTCTCAGTTCGCTGTCTGCAGCCTCGCGTCGGGATGGCTTGCAACTGTGGGAGTCCCGATTCCGCTGCTGCTGCCATGCGTGTTGGTGATCGGAGCGGCGATGGGGGCCGTAAACGGATTGTTCGCCGGAGTGCTCCGGCTGCCATCGATCATCGTGACGCTTGCGATGATGGTAGTGTGGCGGGACGGGTTGCGATGGGCCACTCAAGGCGCGTGGGTTCAGAACCTGCCTCCGAGTTTTCAATGGTTGGGAACTGGGCAGAATGCCGGGCAGTGGTTGATCGTGGCGGTTGCCTTGTCAGCGTTCGCGGTATTCGCCTGGTCGTTGCAAAACCTCCGCGCCGGTCGCGCGATTTACGCCGTAGGCTCGGACGCCGAAGCGTCGCGGCTGGCCGGAATCGAACCGAGGCGAGTTGTTTTCTATGTGTTCGTTTTGATGGGCGCGTTGAGCGGGTTGGCCGCGCTGCTCAATGCTGTTCGCTTCTCGGTGGTGCCGGGGAATCCGGGAATCGGCTTCGAGTTGAAAGCAATCGCCGCGGTCGTTGTGGGTGGAACCGCAATCACTGGTGGGCGTGGAACGCTCGCGGGAACGCTGATAGGAGTTGCATTGTTGGGTACGATCGGAACGGCGTTGACCTTTTTGGGAATCAACCCGTTTTGGGAGAAAGCGATTCAGGGTGCGATCATTTTGGCGGCACTCGCCTCAGACACCGCGTTCGGACGGCTCGAGGGATTGCCGACTGCCGATTTCCGATTTCCGATTGAGAGGACCAAGTGAATCGGCAGCCCGCAATCGGCAATCGGCAATCGTCAATCGGCAATCTACGACTTACTGCTCCGCTTGGCCAGCGTCTCTTCCCAAACAAGGAATGGATGCTGCTGATCGTGCTGGCGTTGGAGTGCGTCGTCTTCAGTGTGACCGGCAGCAATTTTCTGACGGCGGGGAATGCCTTCGAGGTGACCCGGCTGGCGGTCGAGCTTGGCCTGTTGGCGCTTGCGCTCACGCCAATCATCATCACCGGCGGCATCGATCTCTCGGTCGGATCGATGATGGGGCTGTCCGCTGTGGTGTTGGGGAGTCTGTGGCGCGACGCACATCTGCCGATGCCGGTTGCCATCACCGCAACCTTGCTAATTGGAGCGCTCGGCGGCGGATTGAACGCGCTGATGATCGCGCGGTTAGGTCTACCCCCGCTCATTGTCACGCTCGGGACGTTTTCGCTGTTTAGAGGCGTCGCCGAAGGTCTGACGCGGGGCATCGACAACTATTCGGGGTTTTCGTCATCATTCTTGTTCCTGGGACAGGGCTATGTTGTCGGTTTGATTCCCGCGCAGCTTTTTGTACTCGTGGTTGCGATCGCTCTCTGGGCGTGGCGGCTGCATCTCACCGCGTTTGGCCGGAGCCTTTACGCGATCGGATGTTCACCCGAAGGGGCCCGTTATGCCGGTATCCCGGTGGCCCGGCGACTGGGATCTGTCTACTGTCTGTCGGGACTCTCCTCGAGTCTGGCGGCTGTCATTTACGTCGCTCATCTCGGTCAGGCCAAGTCAGATGCGGGTACCGGTTACGAGTTGATGGCGATCACCGCGGTTGTGCTCGGAGGGGCGTCGATATTTGGTGGACGGGGCACGATACTCGGAACCGTGCTTGGCCTGTTTGCGATCGTGATCCTGCAAAACGGTTTGCGGTTGAGTTCGCAGCCGGCCGAGCTTGCCGGGATTCTGACGGGCGCGCTGTTGATAGGAACGATAGTCGCCGATCGACTATGGTCACGCGCAAAAGCGCACGCTCGAATTCAAATCGACTCAGAGGAGATTCAAGTGAAGAATTCGCAGGTTGCGATATTGAGCGCGGTCGTCCTGCTCGGGGCATTGATAGTCGCCGGAAGCAACTGGTATCTGGTCGGTTCGCTACGGCAGGGGTCCTCTGACACAAGGTCGGCCGGTCAGCGCGTGAGCGGAGCGCATAAGACGGTCATCGCGATGATGCCCAAAGCAAAGGGTGATCCCTACTTCATAAGCTGCCGGCAAGGAGCCGAGGAGGCCGCCAAAGAACTGGGAGTTGAACTACTGTGGGATGGCCCGACCGATCTTGATCCCGCCAAGCAGAATGAAGTGATCGAAGCCTGGATTACCATTGGCGTCGACGTTATTGCCGTCAGCGTTGAAAACGAGGTGGCGGTCTCGACCGTGTTGCACAAGGCCCGTGAGAAGGGCATAAAGGTCGTAACCTGGGACGCCGACGCTCAAAGGGACGCGCGCGACTTTTTTATCAATCAGGCCACACCCGAGGGGATAGGCAATACGTTGACCGACGAGGCGGCGAGGATACTAAACAACAAGGGCGAGTTCGCGATTGTCACTGCGAGCCTTAGCGCGGCCAACCAGAACGAATGGATTAAACACATCAAGGCAAGGCTCGCGGAAAAGTATCCGGATGTGAAACTGGTTGCGATACAACCGAGCGACGGCGACCGCGACCGCGCGTTTGCGGAAACGCAGACGCTGTTGAAGGTGTATCCGAATGTTAAGGTGATCATGGCGATTGCGGCCCCGGCCGTTCCCGGCGCAGCGGAAGCCGTGAAGCAGTCGGGTCGCGGGGATGTTAAGGTTACCGGTTTGTCGCTCCCAAACATGTGCAAGCCTTATGTTCACGACGGTATTATCGAAAGCGTAGTGTTGTGGAACACGTTGGACCTGGGTTATCTGACGGTGTATGCGTCGCAGGCGCTGAGCACCGGTCAGTTGAAGCGAGGCGATCAAAACGTCCTGGCTGGGAAGCTGGGCAGGATCGAGGTGCAAAACGATGAAGTGCTGCTTGGCGCGCCTTTCATCTTTAACAAGGCGAACATCGACGGCTTCAATTTTTGAGAGATAACCGTTCGTGGCAACAAACGGCGTTTTGGTATGTTCGTATCTTCCAAGGGTCCACCGAGGTGGTATGCGCGAAAATCAAAGGTCAATAACGTGAGGCGGGTTAACCGGATGGTACACCTCATTGCAGAGACAGGCGTTCACAAAAAGCGTGCTGCCTTTTTGCAGTATTCCGTATGAGCCGTGAATGTGACCGAAGACGTGAACGCGCGGATTCACTTCTCGCACTCGCTCGAGCAATAGCTCGCAGCCGGCGGGCTCGCCCTTTCCGAAAGGCAGATCAAGAATGCCGTAGGGCGGACCGTGAGTGATCAACACATCGGTATCGTCAGGAATCAGACTCCAGTAGTGCGCAAGCTCCCTTCCGTTCCGCGGATGGTTGAACGCCCAATCGTAAAACCACGGCTGATGAGGCGAGCCCCAAAACCTCACTCCATCGATCTCGGTCCCGCTGTCTTCAAGATAGACGATGTTCTTCAAGACCCGATGCGCGCCTTTGTAGCGTTCGAAGACCCAGTCGTGGTTTCCCGCGATCAGCAACACATGCTCGAAACCGAGCCCACCGCAGAAATCATCCAGTTCCCGAATCGCGTTCAGTTGAAACGCGGCGTCTATGTCGGGATCGCCCGAACGATTAGCCAGAATATCGCCGGCGAGAATCAGCACGTCGCCGTTGGGAATACGAGCCTGGTTCAACTTGCCGTGACAATCTGAAGTGACTACTAGTCTCATCGGCTAACAAGCTACGTGGGACCCGCGAGAGAAGGAAGCACCTGCGGGACGCAGCGCCAATGTCTACATTAACATTTAGTCTGCGGGACGCGGCAACCGTTAAGGAGGTATTCGCCGATTCTTCTGACAGTGTCCCGGCCCGTCGCGTCTCACCAAGCCGATAAAACTGACACAGCATTGACGCTGCAATCTGGCTGATGTTTAATAATCACGCTTCCCTCGCAACGAACTGGCAATCCACCGGAGGATCTCAATGACAGCCAAGAACGCGACTGAAACCGCAACCGCTGATTTGATCGCAAAACAGAAAGAGTATATCTGGCCGTGCGCGGCTACCTATTACGAACACCCGCTGGCTCTTGAGCGCGGCGAAGGAATGAACGTATGGGACTCCGAGGGGAATCGTTATCTTGATTGTTTCGGCGGAGTTCTTACGACCAGCGTCGGTCACGCGAGACCTGAAGTTGTAAAAGCAGTGAGCGAACAAGTCGGGAAGATCGCGCACACGTCGACTCTTTATGTCAATCAGCCGCAAGCGGATCTTGCGGAGAAGGTCGCGAGCATTGCGCCGGGCAGGCTCAAGAAAAGCTTCTTCACAAGCAGCGGCACCGAGGCTGACGAGACCGCGATGGTGCTCTCTCGAATCTACACCGGCCGCACCGAGATAATCGCGTTGCGTCACGCGTATCACGGACGCTCGGTGACGAATATGACCGCAAGCGGCCACGCTCCGTGGAAGCACGGACCCTCGATGGTGCCGGGAATAGTTCACGCCCACGCGCCGTACTGCTATCGCTGTCCGTTCAATCTAAAGCCGGAGACTTGCGCGATGGAGTGCGCGCGCGACGTGGAAGAGCTCATACAGACATCGACGACCGGACAGATCGCGGCGTTTATCGCGGAGCCGATCATGGGAGTCGGCGGGTTTATCACTCCTCCAAAGGAATATTTCAAGGTTGTAACCGACATCATCCGGCGCTACGGCGGAATTTTTATCTGCGACGAAGTGCAGACCGGTTGGGGACGCACCGGCGATCACTTGTGTGGTATAGAACACTGGGACGTCCAGCCCGAAGTAATGACGTTCGCGAAGGGAATGGCCAACGGCGCGCCGATCGGGTGCACGACCGCGATACCGGAAGTCGCCGACAAGTATCCCGGGTTGTCCTTTTCGACCTTCGGCGGGAACCCGGTCACATGCGCGGCTGCGCTTGCGACGATTCGAGTGATCGAAGAGAACGATCTGCCGAAGAATGCGCGGGTGGTTGGCGATTATCTGCGTTCGAAGCTTGAAGAGTTGAAGGACAAGTACTCGGTCATCGGCGACGTGCGCGGGATGGGGTTGATGCAGGCGATCGAGTGCGTGAAGGATCGGACAACAAAAGAACCCGACCCGCAGATCAGTGCTTCGTGTGTTTGAGGAGACTCGCCGCCGCGGCGTATTGATAGGCAAGGGCGGGTTGTACGGCAACGTCATTCGGATTGGTCCGCCGCTGATCGCCACGAAGCCGGACATCGACGAGCTCGTCTCGGCACTCGATGGAGCATTTGCCTCGGTCGATGGACCACCATCGGCGTGATCGGAGATTGAGGCCTCAATCAGGTAGTGCATCCTTACTCTGACGAACGCTGCCAATACGCTACCGGTCTGCGGAGGAGGCGCGAATGCGCGGACTCAGCCAACAGACTACAATTGACCGCGTTGTGATTCTGCTCTCGCTGCTCGTTTGTCTGCCCGCCGTAGCCGAGGCGGAGCGGCTACCAAGTAAACCCTACACATCAGAAGACGGTCTTGCGCACAACCGCGTGCAGCGAATAGTTCGCGATTCGCGAGGGTTTCTGTGGTTCTGCACCGCCAATGGCTTGAGCCGGTTTGACGGTCAGAATTTTTCCACCTTCGGCCTGGATGAAGGAATAAAGTTTTCAGTCTTTAATGACTTCCTGGAAACTCGTGACGGCGATTACTGGGCGGCGACAAATGGCAGCGGCGTATGTCGATTCAACTACTCTCCCGCGGGCGGACCTGGGGGCTCACGCAAGGGCGAGACCGGGAAACTCTTCACTGTCTATCCGGTTGGGGAGAGCGGCGCGAGCAACCGGGTGAACGTCCTATTCGAGGACCGTAGCGGACGGATATGGGCGGGGACCGACGGCGGCCTCTTTGCCCTCGCTGATACACAGGCCGGCGCTTCCTTCGTCGCCGTCGAGCTTGGCGTCCCCTCGCTTTCCGACTCGCTGGTTCAGGTGTGGGCGATAGTCGAAGATAAAGAAGGCAGCCTGTGGGTGGGGACCAAGTATGGCCTGGTGCGACGTTTGCCCGACGGCAGGACGCTTCACTATCGAGTCAAGCCGACGCCAAAACAGACTGATGTCATTTTTTCGCTGCTCATGGACCGCGACGATCGGTTGTGGGTCGGCCACGAAGTGGGGCTTCTCGTGCTTATGCCCATGCGAGTCGGAGAGGTGGGAGCGACCGGCGATGCTCTCTGGCGCAGGTTTGTTGAAAGCGACCCGATTCAAGTCCATCAGGAAACGGACGTGCGCCTGCCCGCTGAACGTGGAGATGCAATGTGGTTTTCCCGGTCGGGTGAACTGGGCGAAGGGCGGGTGTGGGCCGTGCGCCAGTTCTCGGACGGCCGAATATTCATGATCAGCAGGAAGAAGGACCTGATTGAGTTCGACGGCCGCAGGTTTCGCACATCCACCGTAGCGCCGGGGGTCGAGGAGCTCGCGTCGACGCTTTGCGAGGACATAAACGGAAATATCTGGATAAGCCTCTTGCACAAAGGGGTCGTAAAGATAATCAGGAGCGGGTTCATCACCTACACGGAGGCCGATGGGCTGGAAGCGAATATGATCACCAGAATATTCGAAGACCGGTCCGGGCGACTCTGCTTCCTGGGCGCAGCCTGGCGATTACATCGGTTTGTTGGTGAAAGGATTACATCCGTACGGTTCAATCTCCCCAAGCACATCTCCGATTCTGATTTCTCCGGCTAGTCATGGAGTGATTGAGGATCACAACGGTGAGTGGTGGCTGGCGACCCGCGAAGGGTTATATCGCTTTCCGAAAGTAAACCGCCTCGAAGAACTTGGGCGCGTGCGCCCGCTTGCGGTCTATACAACGCGGGACGGGCTGGCGGGCAATGACGTAACGCGGCTTTTCGAGGACTCGCGTGGTGACGTTTGGATAGCGACGTTCGCTCCGGGGCGGGAAGTGCTTACGCGATGGGACAGGGAGACCGGACGCTTCCATCGCTATTCCGAAGGCGACGGGCTGCCTGAGCTGAACGCCGTCACCGCATTTTGCGAGGACTCAGCCGGAAGTCTCTGGATAGGGTTTCGCGATAGCGGAGTGGCGCGTTACCGGGAAGGTCGCTTTACGATGTTTACGGTGAAGGATGGCATCCCCGAAGGTTGGGTTATGGCCATCCACCTCGACAGGGTCGGTCGGCTATGGATCTCGGCCTCCAGCGAGCGCGGAGGGCTATGCCGGGTGGATGATCCGAACGCCGAGCATCCGCGTTTCAAAGTGTATTCGGCTCAGGATGGCCTTGCGAGCAACAACGTTCGGATGTTGACCGAAGATCTTCAGGGGCGTATCTACGCAGACACCATTCGAGGCGTAGATCGTCTCGACCCACAAACGGGGCTCGTTAAACACTACACTATAGCCGACGGGCTCTCCGCGGAGACCTTATATTCCGTTTTCGGAGACCGGCATGGCCGGGTGTGGTTCGGGACATTTCAGGGATTGTCGCAGATCACGCCCGGACCAGACCGGCCCACAACACCGCCGCCGGTGTTTATCAGCCGGTTGCTAATCGCCGGTGTCGATCATCCCCTCTCTGTTTTTGGCGAGAGCGAGGTGGCAAGCTCGGAATTGAATTCGAACCAGAATCAGATCCAAATAGACTATTTCGGGTTGAGTTTTGCAGCGGGTGGGGCGCTTGGCTACCGCTACAGAATCGAAGGCCTTAGTCGCGACTGGAGCGCGCCCAGTCGTCAGCGAACTATCAACCTGAGCCTGTCGCCCGGCAGATATCGGTTTCTCGTAGAGGCCATCGCTTCAGATGGAACTCGAAGCCCCACACCGGCAGAAGTCTCTTTCACAATTCTCAGCCCGGTGTGGCGGCGATGGTGGTTCATTGCATCGGCCGTGACTCTCGCGGGACTGCTAGCGTTTCTGGTAGAACGCTACAGGGTGGCGCGGTTACTGGAGCTCGAACGCGTGCGTACCCGCATAGCCACGGACCTCCACGACGACATCGGCGCAAGCCTCTCGAGGATAGCGATCCTCAGTGAAGTGGCGAAACAGCAGACCGCAGGCGGACGCAAAGAGATCGGAGGAACGCTGACCGAAGTCGCCGACTCGGCTCGCGGGCTGGTGGACTCGATGAGCGACATCGTGTGGTCTATAGACCCGCGCAGGGACAATCTCAAAGACGTGGTCCAACGGGTAAGGGGGTTTGCCTCGGATGTGCTTGAACCAAATCGCATCGAATGGGAGCTAGACGCGCCGCCCGATATTGAGAACATAAAGCTACCCCCCGAAGAGCGCCGCCACCTGTTTCTCATCTTCAAGGAAGCCATAAACAACGTCGCCCGCCACTCCGGTTGCACGCTCGTGCGGCTCAGTCTGGCGATTTCCGATCGCCGCCTGACAGCGGACATAAACGATGATGGCCGCGGGTTTGACGCCGGAGAGCTTTCCTCGAGCTCTCGCGGAGGAAACGGACTGGTGAATATGCGGAGGCGGGCGGCTGAGGTTGGTGGGGACGTCGACATCGATTCGGCGCCCGGGCGAGGGACGCACATCAGTTTCAGGTTCCCGCTCAAGAAATAGACATATTTATGCTCTTGTTTGAAGACCGGCAGCGCCTTAGGATCAGGCGGGGGAAGGGACTTTGGTTCAGGTGAAGCCGGACGAAAAGACGATCAGCGTAGGGATAGTCGAGGATGACCGGTCGCTGCGGGAGGGGCTGCGTACGATAATCGACGGCACAGCCGGTTATCGCTGCGCCCGCACCTTTGGCTCAGTCGAAGAAGCCCTGCGGCTGATCGAACTTGGCTTGCCAGATGTGCTGCTGCTCGACATCAATCTGCCCGGCATGCCGGGATCCGAAGGCGTCGCGGTCTTCAAGGAGAAGTTCCCGACGATGCAAGTCTTGATGCTTACGGTCTACGACGAGCAGGACAAGGTCTTCGAGTCCATATGCAATGGAGCGAGCGGGTATCTGTTGAAAAAGACTCCACCGGCCCGTCTTCTCGAGTACATCAGCGAGGTGCGTGAGGGCGGTGCACCCATGTCTCCGGAGATCGCCAGAAAAGTAGTCCGGCTGTTTCAGCGAACCGGCCCGCCCCAAAAGATCGATGAACAGCTTACGGCTCAGGAAGTCGCATTGCTCAAACTGCTTGCCGACGGCTTTAGCTATCAGGGCGCGGCGGGCCGTATGAAGATAAGCGTCAACACCGTGCGAAACTATATCCGCACCGTCTACGAAAAACTCCACGTACATTCCAAATCCGAAGCGGTAAGCAAGGCCATCCGAAGCGGACTCATCTAAATCGTTCCACATGAGATTGGTAGATTTGAAGTTCAGGTTCAGAGTTCAAGCTTTAGCTTGCTTGATTCCGCACAACCTGAAGGTTGTACTCTGAACTCCGCCAGGCTCCCCTTCCCTCCTATCTCTCAAAAAACGCATAAGTATGCTCTGCAAACCCGGAACCCATCGGGCTAATCTATAGCCGAAATCGATGGGGCATCGTCTCAGGCGGGGCGTCTCGCCGATATGTGCGATGGCATGGAAAGCAGCAATGATCCGCGTACTGCGCCCAATACAACGACAGAGAGACCCCGCGCCGCGCCGTCAATGACCGGATTTGAGCATGTATGCGCCGCTCTTGCGTCCCTGAAGTCAACCCGCCGAGGAGGAACGTAATGCCCGGAAGATTGTCGTTTTACATTCGCGCGGTCACATTGATGGTGACTTCGCTCATGTGGCTCTCGTCGCCCGGCCCGAGCTTCGCTCAATCGACGAGCTTCACCTATCAGGGGAAGCTGTTCGACGGCGGCGTTCCGGCCAATGGATTGTTCGATTTCCAGTGCAAGCTCTTCGATATGCTCGCGGCAGGGGCTCAGCAGGGCGCAACGGTTACGCTGGATGATGTGACGGTTGCGGACGGCTCGTTCACCGTGCTGCTTGACTTTGGGGCTAGTGTATTCACAGGAGCCGACCGCTTCCTTGAGATAGGAGTGCGGCCCGGCGCAGACACCGGAGCCTACACGCTTCTCGGCCCGCGCCAACAGCTCACATCCACTCCCTACGCAATCCGGAGCCTGGCCTCGACATCCGCCGATTCTCTGAGCCTTGCCTGTGTCGGGTGCGTGCAGGATTCGCAGATAAACACGGTGACCGGGAGCAAGATCGTTGGACAGATTCCAACCGCCAGCGTTCCTGCAGGTAGCGGAAACTACATTCAAAACACCAACGTGCAGCAGGCGGCGAGCAACTTCAACATATCGGGCGACGGGATCGCAGGAGGTACGTTGTCGGCGAGTTCAATAAACGCGGTGACGCAGTACTACATTTCCGGAAGCCGTGTGTTGAGCGTGTTGGGGCTCAACAACGTCTTTGCAGGTGTGGGAGCGGGTCAGTCCAACACAACCGGAGCAGGCAATTCCTTCGTCGGGGACTCGGCGGGATTGAATAATACATCAGGGGCGAACAACGCCTTCTTCGGCCGAGGAGCAGGCCAGGCTAACACCACCGGCGCCAGCAACGCGTTCTACGGGCAAGGAGCGGGCTCGTCAAACACAACCGGCGGCGGGGGCGCATTCTTCGGACAGGGTGCTGGCCAGGCTAACACAACAGGCTTCGTCAACGCGTTCTTCGGGGCAGCGGCCGGGTCGTCAAACACAACGGGCGGGGGCAATGCCTTCTTCGGCGCAGGGGCAGGATTGTCTAACACAACGGCGAGCAACAATTCCTTTTTCGGTGTTGCGGCCGGCTCGTCCAACACGTCTGGCGCGGACAACGCTTTCTTCGGGCAAGGCGCCGGCCAGTCCAATATGACCGCGAGCAACAACGCCTTCTTCGGGGTGCGAGCCGGCCAGTCCAATACGATCGCGAGCAACAACGCCTTCTTCGGAGCGCTGGCAGGCTCTTCTAACACAAACGGCGAATTCAACGCCTTCTTCGGGCAATCAGCCGGGTTTCTTAACACAACCGGCAGCAGCAACTCCTTCTTTGGGCAAGGGGCCGGACAGTATTGCACCACGTGCGACTCCAACTCGTTCTTCGGCTACCGGGCAGGTGAGAACAACACAAGGGCCAGCCGAAACTCCTTCTTTGGCTATCGGGCCGGCGCGAATAACGTAACTGGTGACTTGAACGCCTTTTTCGGGGAATCGGCGGGCCTTAACAACTCAACGGGTGACCAGAACGCCTTCTTCGGAACCCAGGCCGGCTCGTTTAACGTATCGGGCGTTGGCAACGCCTTCTTCGGTATCTCCGCCGGCGATTCCAACACTTCTGGGAACCTGAACACCCTCATCGGTAATGACACCGATGTGGGATCGGGGAGTCTCACCAACGCCACCGCCATCGGACAACGCGCTTTTGTGACGGCGAGCAACAGCCTGGTTCTTGGCTCGATAAACGGGGTCAATAACGCAACCGCAAATACCAACGTCGGCATAGGTACAACAGCCCCAATCGACAGGCTCGATGTCGCCGGCAATATCAGAATCGGGTTTGTGCTTAATGGCTGCGTCAGAGATCGCGACGGCACCGTCATCGCCGGCACGTGTTCTTCGGACCTCCGCTTCAAACGCGACGTCACCCCGTTCCCGCCTGTGCTCGATGCGCTCACCCGCCTGCGGCCGGTCCACTTTTACTGGAGGAGCGAGGAGTATCCTGACCAACACTTTGGCACCTCTCGCTCGTTCGGTTTGATCGCCCAGGAGGTCGAGAAGGTGATGCCCGAGCTGGTTAGCGAGGATGAGCAAGGTTACAAAGTGGTCCGCTACAACGAACTGCCCTTCGTGATGCTGCAAGCCATCAAGGACTTGAAGGCTGAGAATGAAGAGTTGAAACAAAGCTGGCGTACACAAAAGGCGGAGAGCGACGGATTAAGGAGGAAGCTGGCTGAACAAGATAGGCGGTTGAGGCGCATTGAAGCAAAACTCGGCCAACAATGATCAACGATGGTTGGCACCGCGTCTCAGGCGAATCACACTCAGGAGGAACTAAGATGCCTGGAAGATTGTTGTCTCACGTCTGCGCGGTCACGTCGATGGTGACTTCTTTGATGTGGCTTGCGTCCACAGGCGCGATAGCCGGTCAATCGCTTGGTCAAACCACAGCCTTCACCTATCAGGGTAAACTGTCTGATGCCGGCGCTCCGGCAAACGGTGTGTTCGACTTCGAGTTCAAGCTCTTCACATGCGCTCGCGGGAGGCGCTCAGCAAGGCGGACCATTCTCGCATCGATGATGTAACGGTCACGAGCGGCTCGTTCAGCGTGCAGCTTGACTTCGGGGCAGACGCGTTCCCAAACGCCAACAGGTTTCTGGAGATAGGGGTCAGACCCGGCGCGGACACCGGAGCCTACACGGTTCTCGGCCCACGCCAACAGATTACATCCTCTCCCTTCGCGATCCCAGTCTGACCTCAGACGTCGGCCGACGGTCTGAGCCCTGGCTGCGTGGGGTGCGTGCAGGACTCGCAGATAAACACAGTGACCGGGAGCAAGATCGTTGGAGAGATACCGGCGTTGAGCATCCCTGCAGGTAGCGGAAACTACATACAGAACGCGAGTGTTCGCCAGGCTGCAAGCAACTTCAACATATCGGGAGACGGGACCGCGGGAGGGACGTTGATGGCGAACACGATAAACGCGGCGACGCAATACAACATAGGCGGGAGCAGGGTGTTGAGCGTGTTGGGGACGAGCAACGTGTTTGCGGGGGTGGGAGCAGGCGCCGCTAACACAACGGGAGGCAGCAACGCATTCTTCGGGCAAGGGGCTGGGCAGGCTAACACAACTGGAAGCAGCAACACTTTCTACGGTCAAAAGGCAGGCTTGAATAACACAACGGGCGGCGGCAACGCCTTCTTCGGACAAGGCGCTGGCCAGGCCAACACAACAGCCTCATTCAACGCGTTCTTTGGGCTTGGGGCGGGCTCGTCTAACACAACGGGCGGAGGCAACGCCTTCTTCGGTGCGGCTGCGGGGTTATTTAACACAACCGCGAGTAGCAACGCGTTCTTTGGGTCGGGGGCGGGCCAGAATAATACGACTGGCAGCCACAACGCCTTTTTCGGAACCAACGCCGGATTGAACAACACCGCAGCCGGCGACAACGCTTTTTTCGGGGACCAGGCTGGCTCGTCTAACACAACAGGCTTCCGCAACGCCTTCTTTGGAACCTCGGCAGGCAAGGCTAACACAAACGGCGATAACAACGCGTTTTTCGGAAGAGAGGCCGGCGTGGCTAACACCACGGGCTTCCGCAACGCCTTCCTGGGCGACGCCGCCGGGTTTCATAACACGACCGGTCAAGACAACGTGTTCTCCGGGGCTGCTGCCGGCGCGACGAACACAACTGGTGACGAAAACACGATCATAGGGGCCTTCGCCGATGTTGGATCCGCAAACCTCAGCAACGCCACCGCTATCGGATACCGTGCTGAAGTGACTGCCAGCAACAGCCTCGTCCTCGGGAGCATTGACGGCGTTAATGGCGCTATCGCAAATACCAACGTTGGCATAGGCACTACCGCCCCCGTTGACAGGCTCGACGTCGCAGGCAACATCCGAATCGGGTTTGTGCT
Organism: Blastocatellia bacterium; assembly: GCA_963737945.1. Lineage (GTDB taxonomy): Bacteria > Acidobacteriota > Blastocatellia > UBA7656 > UBA7656 > Onstottus_A. The sequence goes on from CAVTUR010000013.1 coordinate 63,148, forward strand.
TAATGGTTGCATCAGAGACCGCGACGGCACCATCATCGCCGGCACGTGTTCTTCGGACCTTCGCTTAAAACGGGACGTCACCCCGTTCCCGCCGGCGCTCTCAGCGCTCGTTCGGTTACAACCGGTCCACTTCTACTGGAAGAGCGATGAGTATCCCGACCAACACTTTGGCAGCTCTCGCTCGTTCGGTCTGATCGCCCAGGAGGTCGAGAAGGTGATGCCCGAGCTTGTTAGCGAAGATGAGCAAGGTTACAAAGTGGTCCGCTACAACGAACTGCCTTTCCTGATGCTGCAAGCCATCAAGGACTTGAATGCTAAGAATGATGAACTGATCGGACGATCGCAGGAGCAGAAGGCAGAGTGTGACGAATTGAGGAAGAAGCTGACTGAACAAGAAGCCAGATTGAGGCGGCTTGAAGGGAAGTCCGGCCAACATTAGCCAAAGATCATTCGGACATCGCGCGTCAGAAGTGAACCCACTCAGGAGGAACGTAATGCCTGAAAGATTGTTGTCTCATTTTCGCCCGGTCACTTTGATAGTGACTTTACTGTTGTGGCTCGCATCAACAGGCTCGGCCCTTGGTCAAACCACAGCCTTCACCTATCAGGGGAAATTGTCCGATTCCGGCGCACCGGCAAGCGGTTTGTTCGACTTCCAGTTCAGGCTTTTCGATTTGGTCGCGGGGGGCGTTCAACAAGGCGCGACGATCACGAAAGATGACGTCACCGTCATCGACGGGATTTTCACGGTGCAGCTTGATTTGGGGGGAGGAGTGTTCCCCAACTCAAATCGCTTTCTAGAGATAAGCGTGAGGCCCGGCGCAGACACTGGAGCCTACACGATTCTGAATCCGCGTCAGCAAATCACATCATCACCATACGCGATTCGGAGTCTTAACTCGACGAGTGCGGATGGACTGAGCCCGAGTTGCGTGGGGTGCGTGACAGACTCGCAGATCAACACAGTGGCTGGCGGCAAGATAGTAGGACAGATACCGACGGCGAGTGTCCCGCCAGGTAGCGGAAACTACATACAGAACGCGAGCGTGCAGCAGGCGTCGAGCAATTTCAACATATCTGGGGACGGGACCGCGGGAGGGACGGTGTCGGCGAATGCGGTGAACGCGGCGACGCAATACAATATCGGGGGAACCCGGGTGTTGAGCGTTCCAGGCAGCAACAACCTCTTTGCGGGAGTTGGAGCGGGGCAAGCCAACACGACCGGCGCCGGAAATTCCTTTGTTGGATACCTGGCTGGCACGGTAAATACGGGCGGTTCCTTCAACTCGTTCTACGGACAATTATCGGGCCGTGCGAATACAACTGGTTCAGCAAACGCATCTTTCGGAAACTCGGCCGGACAGTTCAATTCAACCGGCGACAACAATGCGTTCTTTGGGAGTGGGGCCGGGCAGAGCAACACGACGGCGAGCAGCAACGCGTTCTTCGGGGCGCAGGCTGGCCAGCTAAACACAACAGGCGGGAACAACGCTTTCTATGGGCAAGGGGCCGGCCAGCTTAACGCAACGGGGAGCAGCAACGCCTTCTACGGCCAAAAGGCCGGCTTGAATAACACAAGCGGCGGGGGGAACGCCTTTTTTGGACAAGGGGCAGGCCAGGCCAACACAACAGCGTTCTTCAACTCCTTCTTCGGGCTTGGGGCGGGCTCGTCGAACACTACGGGCGGGGGCAACGCCTTCTTCGGCTCAGCTGCGGGGTTGCTTAACACGACGGCGAGCGGCAACGCATTCTTTGGGTCGGGGGCGGGCCAAACCAATACGATTGGCAGCCGCAACGCCTTTTTCGGAACTAATGCTGGATTGAACAACACAACGGCGACTAACAACGCCTTCTTCGGGTACCAGGCTGGCCTGTCAAACACAATAGGCGGCGCGAACGCCTTCTTCGGGTACCAGGCTGGCTCGGCTAACACGACGGGTGTGAATAACGCCTTCTTCGGCGTCATTGCGGGGCTGTCTAACACAACGGCGAGTAGCAACGCGTTCTTTGGAGCGCAGGCTGGCCAGTTAAATACTTCGGGCAATAACAACGCCTTCTTCGGCGCTACTGCGGGGTTGTCAAACACAACTGGCGCTCGCAACGCCTTCTTCGGACGCTCGGCCGGCGAGAACAACACGACGGGCCCCGATAATGCCTTCTTCGGGGACCTGGCTGGCTTGAATAACACAACAGGCAGAGAAAACGCCTTCGTCGGAAGCGCGGCTGGCCTTCATAACACAACGGGTTTCGAAAACGCCTTCTTCGGCTACTCGGCTGGGTTTTCTAACACAACGGGCGTTGAAAACTCGTTCTTCGGGCACTCGGTTGGCTTGAATAACACAACCGGCCACGATAACGCCTTCTTTGGGTTCGGCGCCGGTGTGTTCAACACGACGGGTTCCGAAAACGCCTTCTTCGGAGTCGCGGCTGGCGGAGGCAATACAACGGGCAACAAAAACACCCTCATTGGCTATTTTACCGATGTCGGGTCTGGAAATCTCACCAACTCTACCGCTATCGGGGCCTACGCGCTTGCAACCGCAAGCAACAGCCTCGTTCTCGGCAGCATCAACGGCGTTAATGGCGGGACAGCAAATACCAACGTCGGCATAGGCATTACCGCGCCCGTTGACAGGCTCGACGTGGCCGGGAACATCCGTATCGGGACCGGCACTACCGGCTGCGTCAGAGACCGCGACGGCACTGTCATCGCCGGCTCCTGCTCTTCAGACCTTCGCTTCAAACGCGATATCACCCCGTTCCCGTCGGCGCTCGCTGCGCTAACTCGGCTTCAACCCGTCCATTTCAATTGGAAGAGTGATGAGTACCCAGACCAACACTTTGGCAACTCCCGCTCGTTTGGGTTGATCGCTCAGGAGGTCGAGCAGGTGATGCCCGAGCTGGTAAGCCGAAGATGAGCAAGGTTACAAGGTGGTCCGCTACAACAAACTGCCGTTCTTGATGCTGCAGGCAATAAAGGACTTGAAGGCTGAGAATGACGAGCTGAAGGCTGATAACGGCGAACTAAGAAAGAGGCTGGCCGAACAGGACGCCCGCCTGAGGCGCATTGAAGAACGACTCGGCCAACACTAGACCCGTCTCATTTCCACGTTGGTCGCGTGTCGAGTGAACAGCTCAGGAGGGAACGTGATGCCTGGAAAACTCCTTTTCCATATTCGCCCGGTCACTCTGATGGTGACTTCTTTGATATGGCTTGCATCGACGAGCGCGGCCGTTGGTGAATCCCTTGGTCAAACAACTACGTTCACCTATCAGGGAAAACTATCTGACGCTGGCGCCCCGGCAAACGGTTTGTTCGACTTCCAGTTCAGACTCTTCGATATGCTCGCGGGAGGCGCTCAGCAAGGCGTCACTCTCACAATCGATGATGTAACTGTGACGGACGGCTCGTTCAGCGTACAGCTTGACTTCGGGGCGGGCCCATTCGCAAACGCCAACAGGTTTCTGGAGATAGGGGTCAGACCCGGCGCGGACACCGGAGCCTACACGGTTCTCATCCCGCGCCAGCAGATCACATCTTCTCCCTACGCGATCACCAGTCTGACCTCAGCCTCGGCCGGCAGTCTGAGCGCAAGCTGCGTCGCGTGCGTGACCGACACGCAGATAAACGCACTGACCGGGAGCAAGATAATCGGAGAGATACCGGCGTTGAGCATCCCGGCAGGTAGCGGAAACTACATACAGAACACGAGCGTGCAGCAGCCGGCGAGCAACTTCAACATATCAGGAGACGGGACCGCGGGAGGGACGCTGACGGCGAACACGATGAACGCGGCGACGCAATACAACATCGGGGGAAGCCGGGTGTTGAGCGTGTTGGGGACGAGCAACGTGTTTGCAGGTGTGGGAGCCGGCCAGGCCAACACGACGGGCAGCGGCAACGCCTTTCTCGGAACCGCGGCTGGCTTTTCTAACACGACCGGCAGCAGTAACTCCTTCTTCGGGCAAGGGGCGGGGGCGAGCAACACAACGGGTAACTTGAACGCCTTCTTTGGAACCTTGGCTGGCTTGTTTAACACAACGGGCGAAAACAACAGCTTTTTCGGACACTTTGCAGGCCAGAATAATACTACGGCCAGCGGCAACGCCTTCTTCGGGCAAGCGGCCGGCCGGTTTAATACAACTGGCGGCAGCAACGCTTTCTTTGGACAAGCGTGCGGGTTGAATAACACAACCGGCGGCGACAATGCCTTTTACGGGTACCGGGCTGGCCTGTTTAACACGACCGGTTCCCAGGACTCGTTTTTCGGACGTGACGCCGGCTTCAATAACACAACGGGCGTCGCTAACTCCTTCTTCGGAGCGCTGGCTGGCCTGTCTAACACAACTGGCGGCAACAACGCTTTCTTTGGGCAGGGCGCTGGTCAGGCTAACACAACCGGCAGCAGCAACGCTTTCTACGGGCAAAAGGCCGGCTTGAATAACACATCGGGCGGGGGCAACGCCTTTTTTGGACAAGGGGCAGGCCAGGCCAACACGACAGCGTTCTTCAACTCCTTCTTCGGTCTAGGGGCTGGCGCGTCTAACACAACGGGCGGGGGCAACGCCTTCTTCGGCTCCGCCGCGGGGTTGTCTAACACGACGGCGAGCAACAACGCGTTCTTTGGGTCGGGGGCGGGCCAGAATAACCTAACAGGTAACGACAATGCCTTCTTCGGGTTCAACGCTGGCGAGATCAATACATCGGGCGCCTTCAACGCCTTCTTCGGACCCGAGGCCGGGTCCTCGAACACAATGGGATTGTCAAATACCTTCTTAGGACGAAAGGCAGGTTTGGCTAACACGACGGGGTACTTTAACACCTTCGTGGGGGGGCAGGCTGCTTTGGCCAACACAACGGGCTTCGAGAACACCATCATCGGCGTCCTTGCCGACGTTGGATCAGCGGATCTCACCAACGCAACTGCAATCGGAGCCCGCGCATTTGTGAGCACAAGCAACAGCCTCGTCCTCGGAGCCACCTTCGGCGCAAACGGCTCTGCGGCGGCCACCAACGTCGGGATCGGCACAACCGCACCTGTTGACAGGCTCGACGTTGCGGGCAACATCCGAGTCGGAACCGGAACCAACGGCTGCGTAAGAGACCGCGACGGCTCCGTCATCGCTGGCTCCTGCTCTTCGGACATACGCTTCAAACGCGACATCACCCCGTTCCCGCCCACACTAGACACGCTCGCTCGCCTTCAACCCGTGCATTTCTACTGGAGAAGGGACGAGTATCCTGACAAACACTTTGGCAGCTCTGGCTCGTTCGGGCTGATCGCCCAGGAGGTCGAAAAGGTGATGCCCGAACTTGTGGCCGAAGATGAGCAAGGTTACAAGGTCGTGCGCTACAACAAGCTGCCCTTCCTGATGCTGCAAGCCGTCAAGGAATTGAAGGCCGAGAATGACCAACTAAAGAAGAAGCTGGCCGAACAGGAAACCCGATTGAGGCGCCTTGAAGAAAGGCTCGGCCAACACTAGTCAAAGATCATTTCTGACATCGCGCGTTAGAAGTGAACTCAATTAGGAGGACGTGATGCCTGGAAGATTGTTGTCTCATATTCGCCCAGTCACTTTGATAGTGACTTCACTGTTGTGGCTCGCCTCCATAGGCGCCGGTGGACGATCCCTTGCTCAAACCACATCCTTCACCTATCAGGGAAAACTATCTGATTCCGGCGCTCCCGCAAACGGCGTCTTTGACTTTCAGTTCAAGCTATTCGACTTGCTCGCGGGGGGCGCTCAGCAAGGCGCGACCCTCTCGCTCAATGACGTGACCGTCACCGACGGCATATTCACCTTGCAGCTTGACTTCGGGCCGGGTGTGTTCCCAAACGCCAACCGGTTTCTGGAGATAGCGGTCAGACCGGGCGCCGAAACCGGAGCCTACACCCTTCTCGGCCCGCGCCAGCAGGTCACTTCCTCTCCCTACGCGATCCGCAGTCTCAACTCGACGTCCTCCGATGGTCTGAGCGCAAGCTGCGTCGGGTGTGTGACGGACTCGCAGATCAACATGGTGGCGGGGAGCAAGATCGTAGGGCAGATACCGACCGCGAGCGTTCCTGCGGGTAGCGGAAACTACATACAGAACACGAGCGGGCTGCAGGCGGCGAGCAACTTCAACATATCGGGCGACGGGACCGTGGGAGGCACGGTGTCGGCGAACGCGGTGAATGCGGCGACGCAATACAACATCGGTGGAAACCGAGTGTTGAGCGTTGGCGTTGCGGGACTAAATAACCTTTTTGCGGGAGAGCACGCGGGTCAGTCAAACATACTAGGAGGGGCCAATTCCTTTTTCGGCTACCAGGCAGGCTTGTTTAATACAGGGGGTTCTTTCAATTCGTTCTACGGAATAGCGGCGGGCCGAACGAATACAATGGGGTCCTATAACGCTTTCTTTGGAAACGGCGCCGGGCAGCTCAACACGACCGGTGATAGTAATGCTTTCTTTGGAAGCGCGGCTGGCCAGAGTAACACAACGGGAAGCGGAAATGCGTTCTTTGGCTATCTTGCCGGCCAAAATAGCGCGGGCAGCAACAACTCCTTCTTCGGGAGCTCGGCAGGGCAAGCCAACAATGCGAACTACAACGCTTTCTTTGGCAGCGAGGCCGGCAAATCGAATTCCACCGGCCAACAAAACTCCTTCTTCGGAGCCGGCGCAGGAGAAAGCAACACGACGGGCGACAACAACGACTTTTTCGGGAGGTTGGTAGGCCATTCCAACACAACGGGCTTCGCTAACGCCTTCTTCGCGAGCGGGGCCGGCGGGGGTAACACAACCGGCAGTCTCAACGCATTTTTTGGGTCTTCGGCCGGACTCCAGAATACTACGGGCTCTCATGATTCCTTCTTCGGGCGCGCGGCTGGCATTGCTAACACCACGGGCAGCGATAACACAATGATTGGCTATTTTGCCGATGTGGGGTCTGGCAGTCTCACCAACGCCACCGCGATCGGAGCCAGCGCGTTTGTAACCGCAAGCGACAGCATCGTCCTGGGAAGCATCAACGGCGTCCATGGCGCCACAGCGAATACTCGCGTCGGCATTGGCCTTACCGCGCCCGTTGACAGGCTCGACGTCTTCGGCAATATCCGCGTAGGAACCGGCACTACCGGCTGCGTCAGAGACCGCGACAGCACCGTCATCGCAGGCACTTGCTCGTCGGACATCCGTCTCAAACGCGACGTCACCCCGTTCCCGCCGATGCTCGATGCGGTCACTCGTCTTCAACCTGTGCATTTCTACTGGAAGAGCGATGAGTATCCCGACCAACACTTTGGCAGGTCTCGCTCGTTTGGTCTGATCGCCCAGGAGGTCGAGAAGGTGATGCCCGAACTCGTAGGCGAAGATGAACAGGGTTACAAAGTCGTGCGCTACAACAAGCTCTCGTTCCTGCTGCTGCAAGCCGTAAAAGATCTAAAAAACGAAAATGATGCGTTGACACAGAGGCTGCAGGCGCTAGACGTCGAGACCGGCGAAATAAAAACGCAATCGAGACTACAGACCGCTGAGAACGAAGAACTGAAGAAGAGGCTGGCCGCACAGGAGGCCCGGCTTCGGCGCGTTGAACAACGACTTGCCCGGCGCCCGAAATCGATGTGACAGCCAGACAATGCGGTCTGCCGGCGCAGGCCGCGACGACTAATCATTCAACCAATGAAAGGAGACCTCGTTATGTTCACCCGAAAACGATCAATCATAGCCCTCGCCGCCATTTCAATCCTCATCGCGCTCTTTGTTGCGGCCCCCTCGGCCCGCGTTCAGAGCGTCCCGCCCGATGACAATACGCCCCGGTTCGGTATGGTCGGCTTCGCAATAGGGCAGGTCGCCCGGATCAACGCCGTCAAAGGGATTCAGCCCATGCCCTTCAGGGTCGCGCTGGGATTTGTGGATGAGAATGGGATTCCGCTACACGACCGGGCAGGAAACGAGATCATGCGTGAGGTGACCTTGTTGCCCGGTCACGGGGCGTGGCTGGACGTCGAAGCGTCTGAGGTGCTGTCACGCGGGGAGTTGAGGAAGCAGATACGCGCTGTGGTCTCAATTCTGCCTGTTGCGGGCGATGCCCACCCGACCAGGTCGCGCACGTCGTCGCGACGCTGGAGATATTCAACCGGCTGAGCGGACGAACCGAGGTGCTCTACGCGCCTGCGAGCGAGGTAAGTGGTATTGACCCAACTCCTTTTTAGCGCTTCCGATGTGCCCCCAAGGTAGTCAATAGACAAAGGCTGGAATAGCCCAAGTTGGGAAGTGGCACCTGGCAGCGATCAAGACAATCCCTCCGGGAGCGCAAGGGCAGACGCCTGCGCTCCCGATCAATCAAACCCTTGTGACCAGGGAGATTCCCGGCGGAAATAAGTCATAGATATCCGCCGCATAGGCGCCTCCGTTTTCAAAGGGCCCGGGAGTCACCAGCTTACGTGTTCTTGCCAGTCGCGTTGATGCTCGCGGTGTTAGAGGCCTGCAGGTTGTCGATTAGTGGCCAAATTGCAAATGAGGATGAAGGAGAGGGCGTGGTTCTCGATAACACCCGTCCTTCTTGCCGTTGGGGGTATTTGGGAGAGGGAGCGGCCTCACGTGGAAAGCGCATGAACTTAATTTGACGCTGCAATCTGCCTGATGTTTAATAGTCGCGGTTGCGATTCAGAACAAGAAGGACCGATGGTAAACCAGAATGCAGCCAGGCAGATTGATCACCAATTGCTTCCTTTCATCGATGCGCTCAGCGAAACGGAGTCTCAGGCCGCGCTCGAAGAGTTGATCTGCAACCATGCCCAGCCTCTCATAAGAAACATCATAAGCTACAAACTTCGCGCCTATTCTTCCGGATGGTCCTCCAACCAGGACGGTCAGGAAGTCGAGGACGTGTCCGGTGAGGTCATCGTCAGGCTGGTCGCCGCGCTGCGTGAATGCAAGTCTGCTCCCGCCGAGAGACCGATCGCCAACCTTCGCGGTTATGTCGCCGTCTATGGCCTATAACGCTTCTGACGGATACCTGCGTCAGAAGTATCCCCGGCGGTTCAGCCTCAAGAACAAACTCAGGCGCTTGGTGGCGCGTCACCCCAGACTCGCGCTCTGGGACACCGAAAGTGGATCAACCATGTGCGGGTTCGCTTCGTCGCGCCAAACGGAGGCCGCAGACCGCGGCGGCATGAGTCTCAGCCAAAGAGCCGCTGAGATCAGCGACTATCTGCGGGACAAATTGCCCGCTGCTCCGCTCGACCCCGCGGATCAGATCGCCGCCATCTGTGAGCTGGCGGAGGGTCCGGTCGAAATTGACGAGCTGGTGACCGTCATGGCTGAGTTCTGGGGAGTTCGCGATACGCCCCTTCAAAGCTACGACGACGCCGGTGGGTCGCGCAGTTTGAACGGGCTCACCGATCCGGGTCAGAGGTTCGATGTCATGCTGGATCATCGAGCCAGGATCGAGCAGGTTTGGGACGAGGTGCTTCAACTCCCGGTCAGACAGCGGGCGGCGCTTCTGTTGAACCTGAGGGACAGCCAGGGAGGATCCGCGGTCGCAATGCTGCCGATCTTGCGCATCGCCACGATTGAGCAGATAGCCGAGGCGCTGGAAATGACCGATGAAGAACTCGCGCTTTTGTGGAACGATCTTCCGGTTGAAGACGCGGTGATCGGCAAGAGACTTGGCGCGACGCGGCAACAGGTGTCCAATCTTCGCAAATGCGCCCGCGAGCGGCTCTCACGCCGGCTCGCCGCGAAAGATGAATCATAGGAATCTGGTATTTGTATGGTAAGACAAAGCGGCGATTTCCATCATAAAGAAAGTGAAGGAGGCATCCGGCGACCTTTTGATGAAAATGGATAATACTGCCGGTCATCTCGCCGAGGATGACATTGTCAGCTATCGTGGGCGCACCATGCCGCCGGCGGAGTTGTTGGCCGCGGACCGCCATCTCGCGTTGTGTGATATCTGTCACGCTCGGATGGCCGAGTGGCCTGATATGCCGGAGAGGGCCGGCGCAGCCGCCAGGGCTTTTGCTGAAGCCGCCACGGAGGGGACCCCTCATCTCACGTACCAGCAGCTATCAGGCCTTGTCGACAATGAGGTTGGGGATATCGATCGCGAGATCCTCGAGTCTCATTTACAGATTTGCGGATCCTGTGAAACCGGACTCAACCGGCTTCGCGAAGATCGAACCCGCAAGAAAGCGCGGGAGAACGATCCGAAACAAACGGCCCGGGCCAGCAAGCAGACTCTGTGGGATGCGTTCAAGAGTCTTCGGCCGCTGCCGGCTTTCAGTTTGATGGCTTTGACCGCCCTCGCCCTGGTCGCGCTCTCATCCTTCCTTATTAGCATACCGCTGAGAAGAAACAACGAGGAGATGCGCGCCCGAGTCGCCGAGCTGGAGCGGGAGAACGCCTCGCTTCGAGATAGGAGCTCGTCGGTTGACGGCCTGCAGGCCAACTTGGCAGAGCTTCAGCAGGAGAATGAGAACCTGCGGCGTTCGACAGAGGATCACGCGGTTGTCGCGCTCAACGACGCCGGCAGCCGCATAACCCTGGACACGCAGGGCAATCTGTCAGGGCTCCAGGCGGTGGAGTACGAGCAGACCGTCAAAGGAGCGTTGCAAAGCGAGCGCGTCAAGTTACCGCCTTCACTTCGATCTCTGCGCGGCTCGTCGGGGACTCTGATGGGCGGTGATCAACCGGGCTTCAACCTGGTTGCCCCAGTCGGTGTAGTGATCGAAACCGACCGCCCGACGTTCCGTTGGAGCTCGCTTGCCGACGCCACCAGCTACACCGTTACGGTCTATGATGAGACGCTGTCTCGGGTAGCAAGCAGTTCCGCCGTCACGACTACCGAATGGATGCTGACCGGCGCGCTTCCACGCGGCAAAACCTACATCTGGCAGGTAAGAGCCTTGGTGAACGGCGACGAGGTAGTGGCGCCCGGGGCATCTCGATCCAGAGTCAGGTTCAAAGTGCTTGAGCAATCAAAGCTCGATGAAATCAAGCGCGCAAGATCTGCTCACCCCGGCTCTCATCTCATTATGGGTGTGCTCTACGCGGAGGCGGGGTTGGTTGAGGACGCAGAGCGCGAGTTTAAGGAACTGGTACAAGCTAATCCTGAGTCGACGGCCGCGCAAAAGCTGTTGAGAAGTGTGCGAGCTGCGGGACGGTGAGCCGTTGTGGATGTCCGACAAACTTCAGTTTGTCGACGACAAACTTCAGTTTGTCGTCGTCCTTCGTTACGAGAGCAATGTTTGTAGATCAGTGCCGTGTTTGCCTCGAATTGTTGTCGATTATTGAGTTCAGGCGCTTTCGACGTTGGGCCTGGGCGCAACCCCGTTGGGGTTGGGGAACTCGCCCGCCGTCTTTCCCAGGGTAGCCGAGTACGGCAACCCTGGGCTGGAGGACGGATCCCCGTCGGGGAAAGTCCAACTCGAGCCCTTCGTCGCAAGGGCAATGTTTGTAGATCGGCGCCGTCACGCGTGGCCGGTCTCGACAAACTAAAGTCTCGGGTCGACAAACTGAAGTTTGTCGGACCTTTCCTAATTCGGGTTCCCGACGACAATGAAGCCTCCCCAATAAAACGGATGGCCGTGTTTCCTGTCGGTTATAAGTTTCAGCGCGGCTTGTCGCAGTGCTTCGCTCTTGCTGGATCCCGCTTGAAGATTGTGATGAAAAGCCAGCATCAGTTCAGCGGTACTGGATGATTCCACTTTCCATTGACTGACAACCGTTGTGGGACACCCGGCTACAAACAGAGCCCAGGCGAGGCCGATGACCCCTTCGCCTGCGCCTATTCTTCCACGTGCGGTGTCGCAAGCCGATAGCACGGCGAGGTCCGCCTTTAGATCGAGTTGCATGATTTCCCATGCTTCGAGCAACCCGTCCTCTTTCCCGTCATCGCCTTGCGCAAGAACCAGGTGAGAATACATCGGGCTGGCGTTGTTTATGACGCCGTGTGTCGCCAGTTGCAGGATGCGATACTTGCCCGCTTCCGCCTTCAACAGGTCTTCGCGAGCTTCGGCGCCCACGTAGACTCTCGCCTTAGCCCCGTACATCTGGCTCAGTCCCTTCACCATCCGCTCGGCCTCTGGCAGCGGCTCGAAGCTTGCGCCCATCAGGATACTCTTTGAACGTGAGATGGTTGGGCCCGCGAGCGTCGGGTTGCCCATCGCAAGCAGCGTGGAGCTTGATTGAGACTTGCGAGTTCTGACTAACTCTCGCAGCACTGTCAGCGATGGGGCATACGAGATCGCCGCACTTTGAATGAGGAATCGTCCGTCTGCAGAGCGAAGCGCCTGGAATGGGATTTCCCAGAGTATGTCATCGGGGACGATTACCAGGCGTGTCTTGCCTTTGAGCTGTTCCCGCGCGGGAGCGATCAGCAAGTCGTAAAGTTCGCTGGAAAGGCCTGCATATTCAAGATCGTTGTTGGCGATGCGCTGATTGAGTTTCTGAACACGTTCAGCAAGATCCTGGTGCTTGATGTTTAGTTCGTACATCTTCACAAAAGGCTTCTGTAAGCCTCTCTCCGCTGTAATCACGAACAGGAAGGTTTTGTCACCGGCGACGGCGTATTCGATCAGAGCGGTTCTTGAATCGGAGAGCAACTCATTGGCTTGTTCGAGCGAGAGCGGTTGCGACTGGCCGCGTTTGATTCGCAATTCGGGATGCGCGACGTAGAGTTGTGTCTGGAAACTCTCATAGGCCAGCCGGGCTTTTCCCAGCTTCGCTTTCAACTCCTCGACACGCAAGTGCTCGCTCGTGGCCGCCCCGCTTTCACGGCGCAGCTGGGTGTTGAGTGAATTCAACTCCATCCTCAGCCGGTTTTCCTGCTCCTTTTCCTGTTCGCTCATTGCTTTGCTTATGTCTACTCTCCCCGCATGTAGCACGTCGAGAAGCACGCGAGCCTTTGCGCGTTCAGCGAAGTTGAACGCTTCAGCCGCCTTGCCTTGTTCAGCCAGCAACATCACCATCTGGACATAGGGATCGAAGCGAGTTTCAAAAAAAAACGCCTGCTCGGGTTCGCTGGCGGCCAATTGGCTGCGTGCGGTTTCGATGACACGGATGGCCTCTTCAAAGCGCTGGCGCGCCGGTACGGGTTGGTTGAGCGCGCGAAATGCCAGCCCTGCTATCAGGAGAGCCTGCCAGTAATCTCTGTGCGCGCCAATTTGTCGAGACTGCGCCACGGACCGTTCGGCGAATTCCAGCGCCTCGGCGGCTCGTCCCTGTTTCAGTTGGAGATGAGCAAGCCTGAAAAGGAAGGCGATTGTTGTGAAGGGCGCGCCTATCGATTCGGCGAGCGATAACCCGCGCTGGTAGTAAGCAAGGGCCTGGGTGTCATCGCCCAGGTTGCCGTACCCGTTGCCAACGCTCAGCAGTCGAATTGCGATCTCCACCTTTTCGCCGGTCTGTTCGGCTATCTCCAGACTCTTGCGGTAGCATTCCAACGCCCGTGCGTGCTCACCGGCCTGCGCGTGGATTTTACCGATCTCTTCCAATGCGAAACTGATCTCAGTCTTGTCTCCAATCGCCTCACTGATGGCGAAGCTGCGCTGGCTGTACTCCAGCGCAAGGCTGTAGTTGCCCAACCCACGATAGATCATGCTTACGTTGTTCAGCGTACTGGCGACGCCCGCTTTGTTACCCACCTCTTCCGCGATGGGCAGGCTGCGCAAATAATGCTGAAGCGCGGCAGTCGCGTTGCCCATCGCGTTATAGGCGACGCCCAGGTTGTTCTCCAGTCGGGCGATACTTCGCTTGTCATCCAACGCTTCAAACAACGCCAGGCTCCTCCGATAAGACCCCAACGCCAGTTCGTAATTGCCCCGCAGTCTAGCGATGATGCCCAAATTGTTGAGCGTATTCGCCGCCACTGCTCTGTTACCGGCGGCTTCCGCCAACGCCAGTCCGCGCTGGCAGTGTTCAGTTGCAAGATCGTAATTACCCAGCCTTTGCTGGACGATGCACAAGTTGCTTTGCAAACCGGCGAGGGGCGCGTTTTCACCGCTGACTTCAGCTAGCTTTTGCGCTTGCTGGAACGCTTCAAGAGCCGCTGGGAGATCGCCGCGCAACTGGCAAACATTGCCTGTTCCACTCAGCGCCGCAATGACGCGTGTCGTATTGCCGATCCCGTCCGCGACCGTCCGCGACAGTTGAAAGGCAATGAGGGCCGCGGAATAGTTGCTCCGTTCGGCGAACGACCTGCCCTGGTTGACCAGGGTGTCACAGAGTTGGACGGTGAGCAAATCCTTGTTTGCATCCAACAGCGCCGCACGCTCTTCCTCGTTGTTGGCGGCAACCAGCATAGCCGTCAACTCAGCTTCGCTGGCCTCTTCCCTCCGGATTTTCCAGGCGCCTGCTTCCTTCACGAATTGAAACGAACGATTTTGCTTGCCGAAACCGGCAGCGGGTTGGCCGGTCCCGGCTACGATGGCGGTTATCACCAGCGTCACACGCACCTGAGCTGCGTCGCCATCAGTCTTGACCCGCTCGACGGAAAGCGCGCTGATGTCGATGCGATCGTTGTCCGCAAAGAGTTTCTCCAATGCTTTGCTGTGTGCAACAAGGTCAGGTGAGCTATCGCTCCACATTTGCCTGATCGCATCGAGGTTTTTAGCTGCGTACGCCGCGAAATAGCCTTCCGCAAGTTTTCGTATTGCGACCTCATCTGAAGACTGCGCGAGGAACCCGGAGGCGAAAAGGAAAGCTATCAGGCCGGAAACCGCGCGCAACGTGGGCCGCCGATTATGTGGATATGCCGTCATAACAATCTTCCGTTCACGACGCGGGTGGTCGATATTCCGTTCAAGACTGGATCTATCGAGGATCGCCGATGAAGATGAAGCCCGCCCAGTAGAACGGGTGGTTGTATCTTTTGTCGGCCAGGACGCTCATCGCAGCCTGTCTCATTGCTTCGCTCTTGCTGGACCCTGATTGAAAAAAACTCTTTCAGTCGGCCTTTCGCCGCCCCGAGATTGGGAGACTTATCGCTCCAGAGCTGCGCGATGGCGTCGAGGTCCTCCCTGGAGTACGCCGAGAAGTAGTGATCGACGAGTGCGCGGATCGCCGCTTCATCGACTGCTTGAACATTGCCCTTCGCCGACGTTGGGGAGAAGAAGAGGCACAGCGCCAATAGTACAGCTAGAGATCTTCGGAGCGCGAGTAAAGCCATTTGGTGATTCTCCGAATGAGTGTCTTAGAGGGGAAAGATTTCACTGCCCCCCGTCATCCAATCGCTACGAGAGCAAACGCAATTCGGCGCAAGAAGGCACGAAAGCGCTTGGATTCTAGCAGGAATGCCTCCTTCCGTTCTATACACCCAATCGCCAGGAAAGAATCTCTTCGGCAAATGGTAAGACGGCTGACGTTTTGCGTCGACTCAGACAGATCGAGGCTTCAAAGAGAAAAGGAGAATCGGGACAACAGATTCTAGGCGGATAGAAAACATTTCCGCCGTGGTAAGAATCCGGCCGGTTTGCGTCACCTCATGTTGCGACCAGGAACTGGGCCCTTCACGTCGCCTCGTGTGATGTGGAGCGAAGATCGAGGTTCACGCGCTGTTTTTGGTTGCCGCAATAATCATGCAGATGCGCGTCATCCTTTAAGGAGAACAAGAATCTCAGGCTCAACTCACAAATAGAGGAGAAATATGTTCTCGAAAGGTCTCGATAGGCGATTCTTGACTGCCCTGGTCCTGCTCGCGTTGAGCGTTGGCACGGCTTCAGCGCAATCCACTGCGTTCACCTATCAGGGCAAACTGTCGGATGGAACCACTCCGGCGACCGGCGCCTATGATTTTGAATTCAAGCTCTTCGATGCGCTTCCCGTTGGCACGGGGCACCTGCTGGGAACACTCACCAACCCTTCTGTGCCTGTGACCGCGGGCATCTTCACCGTGCTACTCGATTTTGGGCCCGGCATATTCACCGGACCGGCACGCTATCTCGAGATTGGCGTGCGGCCGACAGGAAGCCCGGACCCATACACGGGGCTTTCGCCGCGTCAGGCCGTGACATCGACTCCATACTCGGTGCGCAGCTTGAACTCATCCGTGGCTGATGGGCTTTCAGCGGCGTGCGTCGGATGCGTGACCAGCGCGCAGGTGGGCAGCGTCTCGGGATCGGCAGTGACGGGGACGATTCCGGTAGCGAGTGTGCCCGCCGGCAGCGGCAGCTACGTGCAAAACACGACCTCGCCGCAAGGCTCAAGCAACTTCAACATCTCGGGTGACGGGACGGCCGGCGGGACGCTCGCAGCAAGCGCCGTCAATGCCACGAGCCAATACAACATCGGCGGCAGTCGTGCTTTCACCGTCTCAAGTTTTTCTCGGAATGTCTTTGCGGGCGTGAACGCAGGCGCGGCGAACGGGCTTGGCGGCAGCAATTCATTCTTCGGACACGGCGCGGGCGAAGTGACCGCTTCGGGAGGAAACAACTCATTCTTCGGAAGGAGCGCCGGAAATGCGAACACGGCAAGCGACAATTCATTCTTCGGCGCGGAAGCTGGGTTTGGGAATACAATCGGCACGCGAAACTCCGGCTTCGGACTGAGCGCGGGTAGAAACAATCTGACGGGGAATGACAACGCGTTTTTCGGATACCGCGCGGGACTAAATAGCACCGCCAGTTTCAATTCATTCTTCGGCAGCGGTGCGGGCGACTCGAACACGACAGGAACAAACAACGCCTTCTTCGGATATCTCGCGGGACAGGCGAATATCACGGGCGTGAACAACGCTTTCTTTGGCTACAACGCTGGCTTTTCGAACACCGCTAGTTTCAACTCCTTCTTCGGCTCCAATTCAGGCGATTCGACGACGTCCGGTGGGAATAACTCGTTCTATGGATACAATGCTGGGCAAGCGAACGCAACCGGAAGCAACAATTCCTTCTTCGGATTTGACGCCGGCTTGGCAAGTACTGGGAGCTTTAATACTTTCATAGGCAGGAATACGGGCAATAACAACACAACCGGGAACTTCAATACTTTCATAGGCACGGATACGGGCAGTAACAACACAACCGGGAGCAACAACACCTTAATCGGAGCCAATGCGGATATCGATAACAGTCTAGGGCAGATAACGAGTGCGACGGCTATCGGTTCGGGCTCGGTTGCCCTCTTTAGCAATTCCATATTCCTCGGTCGGAACAACGGCAGCGACTTTGTTTTTATTCCAGGAAAGCTGAGTGTTTCTGACCTGGTGTTCCTGGATAGCAATGTAGTAATTCAGGGCACACTCGATGTCCGCACACTCGGCACGCCGGGGAGTATCAGTTTATGCACCAACGCCGCGGGTTCGATTGCGACTTGCTCCTCAAGCTTACGCTACAAGACTTCGATTAATCCCTTCATCGGCGGGCTTGATGTAGTGCGTCGTCTGCGTCCGATTTCTTTCAATTGGAAAGACGGCGGAGTGCGAGATGTCGGTTTTGCGGCGGAAGAGGTTGAAAAGATTGAACCGCTACTAACGACGCGCAACGCCAGGGGCGAAATCGAAGGCGTGAAATACGCACAACTTTCGGCCGTGTTGGTCAACGCCGTCAAAGAACAGCAGACGCAAATCCAACGATTCCAGATTCTGATTCGTGAGCGCGAACGCCAGGCGATCATTCAGCAGGCGCAAATTCGGCACGAACAAAATCAGCTAGCCGCGGAACGAGCCCGAATAACCGACCAAGCGTCAAAGCTCGCGCTTCAACAAAGAGAGATCGAGGCTCTAAAACGGATCATCTGCCTTTCGCATCCGAAAGCCGATGTTTGCAGACCAACAAATCCAAAGAAGTAATGGAACGCCGAAATGGACAAACTAATCAGCCGTCTTGTCAAAACTCTCGTCCTTATTCCGATCCATTGCCTCATCATAAGCTCATCATTCGCACAAACGACCGCGTTCACTTATCAAGGAAAGCTGACGGATGGCGCGAACCCCGCAAGCGGGAATTATGACTTCGAGTTCCGTCTCTTTGACTCTCTGGCGGTGGGAGCGCAACAAGGCGCGACGTTGCAGCGGCTCAATGTCGCAGTGACCAACGGCATCTTCACAGTTGAGCTTGATTTCGGCAATCAATTCTCCGGCGCCGGCCGCTTCCTCGACATCAGCGTTAGAGTCGCCGGCGGCGGGGCTTACAACCAGCTCGCGCCGCGCCAGCAAGTGACCTCAAATCCCTATGCCATCAAGAGCCTGTATGCGGCAAGCGCGGACGGGCTGTCGGTCGCTTGTGTGAATTGTGTTACCAGCAGTCACATCGCCAGCGTCAACGGGAGCGCCGTCGTAGGGACAATTCCGGTCGCGAGTGTGCCGGCGGGCAGCGTGAACTACATTCAAAACGCAACATCGCAACAGGCGTCCTCAAACTTCAACATCAGCGGCGACGGCACGGCGAATATTCTCAACGCCGTGACCCAATACAATATCGGCGCCAACCGAGTCTTGAGCATTGCGGGGAATCTCAACGTGTTTGCGGGGGTGGGAGCTGGAAGCTCAAATACCACGGGTCAAAACAACGCCTTTTTCGGAACCAATGCGGGCAATGCCAACACGCTCGGCAGCACCAATTCGTTTTTTGGCTACAAAGCCGGAACAACAAACACGACCGGCGGCAACAATTCCTTCTTCGGAACAAATGCGGGACGACTCAATAACGGCGCTGAAAATACTTTTGTCGGGGTTAGCGCGGGATTCAATAACTCAACCGGCGGAGCAAATTCGTTTTTCGGCTACAAAGCGGGCGAATCCAACACAACCGCCGACGCCAACTCGTTTTTCGGCAGTTTAGCGGGCAGAGCGAATACTACCGGCGACCACAATTCCTTTTTCGGACTGAATGCGGGATTGGCGAACACAACCGGAAGTTTCAATTCATTCTTCGGCGAAGGAGCCGGTTCTGGCAATCAAGGAGCCTCTCAAAACGCTTTCTTCGGATTCTTCGCCGGCCTTAACAATAACGGCATTCGCAATTCGTTCTTCGGGAACTATTCCGGCGCTCAAAACACCGGAGATGAGAACAGCTTTTTCGGCTACACATCCGGACAAAACAACACCGGGAGTTTTAATTCCTTCGTTGGATCGGAAGCGGGGTTTAGCAACACGACTGGAGTGGGTAATTCGTTTTTCGGACGCTATGCCGGACGCGCGAATACCACGGCAGGTGGCAACTCTTTCTTTGGCGTCCAGGCCGGACAAGTATCTACCGGAAGTAACAATGCCTTTTTTGGTTTTGATGCGGGATTCGCCAATACAACCGGCGCAAGCAATACGTTTGTCGGCTACAACGCGGGTGATACGAACGTCGGCGGCGGCAGTAACACGATTATCGGCAAAGACGCGGATGTCGCAACCTCCGGTTTGAATTTCGCCACGGCAATCGGCGCGGGCGCGGTTGTCAGCACCAGCAACTCAATAGTTCTAGGCAGAAGCGCCGGGCAAGACAATGTGAGAGTTCCCGGTCTGTTGATCGGCGTAGGCAATTTCAGTCTGTTTGGCGACGCGAATATTTCGGGTAACGTTGACATCAACGGTTTCCTGACGACCGGATTCCTTCGCCCGACTTACTCAGTCGGCGGGGCTAACAGCGTCTGCCGCGATTCACTAAACAATATCGCGACCTGCGCTTCGAGTCTGCGTTATAAGACCAATGTCCAAATGTTTGCGGAGGGTCTTGAGATCGTCCGCAAATTGCGCCCGATCACTTTTAGCTGGAAAGACGGCGGGATGCGCGATGTCGGCTTTGCGGCGGAAGAAGTCGACGAGGTCGAACCGCTCCTCGCCACGCGCAACTCGAAAGGCGAAATCGAAGGTGTGAAGTATGGGCAAATCACGACCGTTCTCGTCAACGCCGTCAACGAACAGCAATTACAAATCGAAAAACAACAAGGACAAATTGCGGGACAACAGCGGCGAATCGCCGGCCAGCAAGAACTGCTGCAGCAACAGCGTCAACAAAATCGAGCCCAACTCAATCAACTGCGGATACAACAGCAGCAGCTTAAGGCTTTGAAAGACCTGGTTTGCCTGTCGCACCCGCAAGCCGATGTTTGCAAATAGGAGTTCACGCAAAGAAAAGTCTTGGATCGGGCGGCAATAACTCGTCGGTTTTGCGCCACCTTGGAAGGATCACAAAATGCAAAAAACGTTGCGTGGGAGAAATGTCGATGAATAAGAATATGCCAACTGAACGCCATCAACGAACAGCAAGTGCAAGTCGCCGAGCTGCAGTGCGCCATTCAAGAGCTGCGACAACTTATTCAAGCACAGCAAGAACAGCTTCGACGACAGCAGGAGCAGATTGACGGTTTGAAGAGACTGGTCTGCATGTCGCATTTGAAGAAGCTCGTACCAGAATCATTTGCGCGCGAGGGTGTGTAAGTGATGACCATTCATAACGGAGGTTTTGAAGTGTTGACGTCCATATTCAACCCAAAAATGTCGATATGGTCCGCGGTTGTTTTGGTCGTTCTGACCGCGAGCGCCGTCTCAGCGCAAACCACTGCGTTCACCTATCAAGGCAAGCTGTCTGATGGAGCCAATCCAGCCAACGGCAGCTACGATATGCAGTTCACCTTGTTTGATACTCCGACTGTTGGCACAGGACATCAACAGGGGCCAACCAACACCAACCCTTCGGTTCAGGTGGCCGCGGGAATCTTCACCGTTCAGCTCGATTTCGGGGCGGGAGCGTTCAGCGGGCCGCCTCGCTATCTGGAGATCGGCGTTCGCCCGGCTGGCAGCCCGAATCCGTACACCGTGCTTTCTCCCCGACAACCGATGACATCAACTCCATACTCCGTGCGCAGCCTGAACTCATCTGTAGCCGACGTGCTCTCATCGGCCTGCGTCGGATGTGTGAGCAGCACGCAGGTGGGCAGCGTCTCGGGTTCGGCGGTCACGGGGACGATTCCAGTGGCTAGCGTGCCGGGTGGCAGCGGCAACTATGTTCAGAATACGACCTCGCCGCAAGCCTCGAGCAACTTCAACATCTCCGGTGATGGCACGGCAGGCGGGACGCTTGCGGCAAACGCCGTCAATGCCACGAGCCAATACAACATCGGCGGCAGTCGCGCTTTCACCGTCTCAAGTTTTTCTCGGAATGTCTTTGCGGGCGTGAACGCAGGCGCGGCAAACGGGCTTGGCGGCAGCAATTCATTCTTCGGACACGGCGCGGGCGAAGTGACCGCTTCGGGAGGAAACAACTCATTCTTCGGAAGGAGCGCCGGAAATGCGAACACTGCAAGCGACAATTCATTCGTCGGCGCGGAAGCCGGTTTCGGCAATTCAAGCGGCACGAGAAACTCCTTCTTTGGAAGGAGCGCGGGCAGAAATAACAGTTTGGGCAGCGACAATGCGTTTTTCGGCTATGGCGCCGGGTTGAACAATACCGCCAGCTTCAATTCATTTTTTGGCAGCGGCGCGGGCGATTCGAATACAACCGGCGCCAGAAACTCTTTTTTCGGTCGCCTCGCCGGAAGCGCCAACATTGACGCGACCGACAACACCTTTTTCGGCTATGAAGCCGGACTTAGCAATACGGCTAGCTTCAACTCATTCTTTGGAAGCTTCGCTGGCGATTCGAACACGTCAGGCGCGGGCAATTCTTTCTTCGGAAGGAATGCCGGAACGGACAACACGGCGGGCGGACAAAACTCTTTCTTCGGAGACAGCGCCGGCCAACAGACCAATGGAGGCCAAAGAAACTCTTTCTTTGGATCTACTGCCGGGATTTCGAATATGTCGGGCAGCGACAACACCGCCATTGGCGCCGGCGCTCAGGTCGGCAACATTGCGAACTTCGCCACGGCCATCGGAGCGGGCGCATTTGCCACCACTCCCAACTCTGTCGTGCTTGGAAGAGCTGCTGATACCGTCAAAGTTCCTGGCGCGATGAGGGTTACAGGCGATACCACGATTACCGGCAATACTTCTATTGCAGGCAGCACCTCGATGAACGCCACTTTGGATGTTCAGCAAGGTGCAACTTTTCATAGCGATGTCACCGTCGGTATAGGTATCGCGTTCGACATACTTGGCTCTAGCGGAAGCACCGATTTGTGCCGGAACAGCGCCCATCAAATCTCAAGCTGTTCATCGAGCCTGCGCTACAAAACTTCGGTGCAACCCTTCTCCGGCGGGCTGGACGTTGTTCGCCGCTTGCGCCCGATCACTTTCAATTGGAAAGACGGCGGAATGCGCGATGTCGGTTTCGGAGCGGAGGATGTCGAGAAAATTGAACCGCTTTTTGTAACGCGTAACGACAAAGGCGAAATCGAAGGCGTCAAGTACCGTCAGCTTACGACCGTTCTGGTCAACGCCGTCAAGGAACAGCAAGCACAAATAACCGCCCAAAAACACACAATCGAACAGCAGCAGCAACTGCTCAACCAGCATCAGATCCAAATCGGACAACAGCAGACATCACTCAAACAGCAGCAGAACATGGTTGAAACTTTGAAGAAGCTTGTTTGCCAGAACCATCCGCACGCAAAGGTCTGTAAGTGATTACCTCTTGTTTGGAGGCAATGAAGTGTTAACGCCGATTTTCAACCACAAAATCTCGAGATGGTCCCGGGTTGTTTTGGTCATCTTGAGCGCAAGCATCGCCTCAGCGCAAACCACTGTGTTCACTTATCAAGGCAAGCTGTCTGATGGAGCCAATCCCGCTAGCGGCAACTATGATTTTCAGTTCAAGCTGTTCGATACCGCGACCGTAGGCACAGGCGCACAGCAGGGACCAACCATCACCAACCCGTCCGTGCTGGTGACCGCAGGGATCTTCACCGTGCAGCTCGATCTTGGGTTGGCGCCGTTCGGCGGGCCACAACGCTTTCTCGAGATCGGAGTTCGCCCGGCGGGAAGCCCAAACCCTTACACGCTGCTTTCGCCCCGTCAGGCCGTGACATCTACTCCATACGCGGTGCGCAGCCTGAACTCTGCGGTAGCTGATGTGCTTTCATCGGCCTGCGCCGGATGTGTGACCAGCACGCAGGTGGGCGGCATAAGTGGTTCAGTGGTTACTGGAACGATTCCCGTAGCCAGCGTACCGGCGGGCAGCGGCGACTATGTTCAGAACACCACCAGTCCACAAGCCGCAAACTTCAACATCTCGGGCGACGGTACGGCAATCGGGACGCTGTCGGCAAGCGTCGTGAACACAACGACGCAGTACAACATCGGCGGCCAGCGGATGTTGAGCGCACCGGGGTTTAATAATGTATTTGCGGGCGGGGGCGCGGGCAACACGAGCCTGGGCACCGACAATTCTTTCTTTGGACGCAACGCCGGGCTGTTGAATCAGGGTAGCTTCAACTCTTTCTTTGGCGAGGGAGCGGGCCAGTCAACAACTACCGGGCACGACAATTCGATGTTTGGCTATCTGGCCGGGCCCGGTAGTACCGGCAGCAACAATTCTTTTTTCGGACGTTTGGCGGGCTTGGGAAACGCAACGGGCAGCAACAACACTATCATCGGCGCGGCCGCAGAAGTCGGTCTAAACAATCTCACCTTTGCCACCGCTATCGGCGCTGGAGCAATTGTCAACAACAGCAACTCTGT
Source organism: Blastocatellia bacterium (assembly GCA_963737945.1). Classification (GTDB taxonomy): domain Bacteria; phylum Acidobacteriota; class Blastocatellia; order UBA7656; family UBA7656; genus Onstottus_A. Next base: position 86,679 of record CAVTUR010000013.1, read on the forward strand.
CGTGCTTGGCAGGCCTACTGACACGGTGCGGATACCCGGCGCGCTGAATGTGACTGATGCGCTAAACGGAACCACAATTGAAGCCGCAACGCAGTTCAACATCAACGGCTTCCGCGTACTCTATGCACCGCTGGGATCAAACGCGTTCGTTGGCCCAAACGCAGCCAAAAATTTCACCGGCGGAAATGACAACGCCTTCATCGGCGCCTCCAGTGGATTCAATACTACGAGCAGTCAGGGTAACTCTTTCTTTGGGACTTTTGCGGGGTTGTCGAACATCACGGGTAACCACAATACAACTGTAGGAAGGAGTGCAGACGTAGCCTCGGGCAATCTCACCTACGCAACCGCCATCGGGGCGGATTCCGTTGCCAGCCTCAGCAATTCCATCTACTTAGGTCGCGCGAGCGGCGAGGATGCGGTGCGGATTCCCGGTTCGGTGGTGATTGACGGCACACTGGTCGTCAACTCACTTGGCGGCGCGGGCAGCATGTCAATTTGCCTGAATGCGGTGAACCGCTTTGCGCCTTGCTCGTCGTCGCTGCGCTACAAAACCTCGGTGCAAACCTTCTCCGGCGGCTTGGACATTGTGCGTCGTCTGCGTCCGATCACCTTCAATTGGAAAGACGGCGGCATGAGCGATGTCGGCTTCGTTGCGGAAGACGTTGATAAAGTCGAGCCGCTTCTGACCACACGCAACAACAAGGGCGAGATCGAAGGCGTCAAGTACGGACAGATCACTACCGTGCTGGTCAACGCAGTCAAAGAACAGCAAGCGCAGATTACCGCCCAGCAACGCACCATCGAACAACAGCAACAACAGAATCAAGCTCAGCAAAAACAACTTCGGCGACAGCAGCAGCAACTCGAGGCTTTGAAGAAACTGGTTTGCCTTTCGCACAGTCGAACCGGCGTCTGCAGATGAGCGAGCCTCGCCTGCCGCAACGCGCCGATCATCTGGGGACCAAATGAAACACAGGATTCTACTTGCCGTCATATCGATTCTGATCACCGTCAGCGCGGCTTCAGCGCAGAGTACGGCCTTCACCTATCAAGGCAAGCTGTCTGATGGAGCCACTCCTGCCAGCGGCAACTATGACTTTCAGTTCAAACTGTACGATACAGCGACCCTTGGGACAGGCTCGCAGCAGGGACCAACCATCACCAACCCGTCTGTGCTGGTGACCGCGGGGATCTTCACCGTTCAGCTGGATTTCGGGGCGGCAGTGTTCAGCGGGGCACCACGCTTTCTCGAGATCGGCGTGCGTCCGGCCGGAAGCCCTAATCCGTACACGCTTCTCTCACCCAGGCAACCGGTGACATCTACTCCATACGCGGTGCGCAGCCTGAACTCTGCGGTAGCTGATGTGCTTTCATCGGCCTGCGTCGGATGCGTGACCAGCACTCAGGTGGGGAGCATCTCGGGATCGGCGATCACCGGCCCGATTCCTGTTGCGAGCGTGCCCGCGGGTAGCGGCAATTACGTTCAGAACACGACAAGTCCGCAAGCCGCGAGCAACTTCAACATCTCAGGCAACGGCGCCGCAGGCGGCACGTTGACGGGCAACGTGGTCAACACTACAACGCAATACAACATCGCCGGTAGCCGCGTGCTGAGCAATGCCGGGAGCGGCAACATCTTTGCCGGTGTTGGCGCCGGCGGTTCGAACACTACTGGAGCCAATAACTCTTTCTTTGGAGCTGGCGCCGGTGGGCTTAACACTGGCGGCAACTTTAATTCTTTTGTCGGGAATAGCGCCGGCCACTCGAACACGACTGGGCAAGAAAACGCATTTTTCGGAATCGAGGCAGGCTTCCTCAATTCCACAGGCAGCCAGAACTCTTTCTTTGGAGCGTACGCCGGCAACACCAACACGACTGGCAGTAACAACTCCTTCTTTGGCGATAACGCCGGTCTGTTCAACTCGACGGGCGGCAGCAACGCCTTTTTTGGCCGTTCAGCGGGACGAGCAAATACATCAGGGATCCAGAACTCCTTTTTCGGACGCGATGCCGGGCAAGCCAATACGACGGGCAGCAACAACACCTTTTTTGGTTTTCAGGCGGGCAACGCAAACTCGGATGGCGTCTTCAATGTCTTTGTGGGAACCTTCGCCGGCAACACCAACACTACCGGGGACAATAACGCCATGGTTGGGTACAACACGGATGTGACATCCGGAAATCTCAGCTTCGCCACAGCCATCGGCGCCGGCTCGACCGTTAGCACCAGCAACACGATCAACATCGGACGAGCCAATGGCGGCGACGCTCTCCAGGTAGCCGGCCCATCTTTTCTGTTTGGCGCGGTCTATCTTGGGGGCGTTTCCGGGCCGGGTACCTTAGATCTGTGCCTCGCCAATGATGGAAAGATTTCCTTTTGTTCTTCCTCGCTGCGCTACAAGAGCAATGTGCAAACCTTCAACGGAGGATTAGACATCGTTCGGCGGCTCCGTCCGATTACCTTTGATTGGAACCAGGGCGGCGTTCGAGACGTCGGCTTTGCGGCGGAAGAAGTCGAGCAGGTCGAACCGCTTCTCACAACTTACAACACAGACGGACAAATTGAAGGCGTAAAGTACAAACAAATCTCGACCGTCCTGGTGAACGCCATCAACGAACAGCAAGTGCAGGTCTCCGAGCTGCAACGCGCCATTCAAGAGCAGCGCCATCTAAATGAAGCGCAGCAAGAACAGCTTCGGCGACAGCAGGAGCAGATTGACGGTTTGAAGAGGCTGGTCTGCGTGTCGAATTCGCAGGCCGGCGCTTGCAAGTAAGAATCAGGAGATGAGTGAGATGAGAGTCAGACTTCTAGTTTTCTCAATATTGTTCATCGTCAGCTTCAACACTGCCTTTGCGCAAACAACCGCGTTCACCTATCAAGGCAAGCTGTCTGATGGAGCCACTCCTGCCAACGGCAACTATGATTTTCAGTTCAAGCTCTACGATACAGCGACTGTTGGCACAGGCGCCCGCAGGGACCGACAATCACCAACGCTGCTCTGCCGGTGACCGCTGGGATCTTCACCGTGCAGCTCGATTTCGGAGTGGGGGCGTTTGGCGGACCGCCACGCTATCTCGAGATAGGCGTGCGTCCGGCCGGGAAGCCTTGATCCGTACACCGCGCTCTCACCCAGGCAGCCGGTGACATCGAGTCCATACTCTGTCCGCAGCTTGAACGCATCAGTAGCTGATGTGCTTTCATCGGCCTGTGTCGGATGCGTTACCAGCACTCAGGTGGGGAGCGTCTCGGGATCGGCGGTCAGCGGGCCGATTCCTGTTTCGAGCGTGCCGGCGGGGAGCGGCAACTATGTTCAAAACGCCATGACACAACAGGTATCCTCGAACTTCAATATCTCGGGAGACGGCACGGCGGGCGGCACGCTCACAGCAAACGCGGTCAACGCCGCGACTCAATACAACATCAACGGCTCGCGCGCCTTGAGCGCAACCGGGAGTTTCAACTTTTTCGCAGGCTTTGGCGCCGGACGAGATAACACGACAGGGTCCAGCAACTCTTTCTTCGGCACCTGTTCAGGCGAACAAAACACAACGGGCTTTAATAATACCTACTTCGGCGCGCTTGCCGGACGCTTGAATACGAACGCGACCTTCAATTCTTTCTTCGGCAGCGGAGCGGGCTCCAACAACACAGCAAGCCAGAATTCGTTTTTCGGGGGCGGGTCGGGCTTCGCAAACACCACGGGCGGCGGCAATTCTCTCTTCGGAGCGAGCGCCGGAAGCTCAAACACAACCGGCGACAGCAATGCCTTCTTTGGCAACACTGCCGGACAATTCAACACGACGACCCGCGCCAACTCATTTTTCGGCGCGAACGCCGGGCGCAACAACAACGCAAACGACAATTCGTTTTTTGGAACAAGCGCAGGTCTCAATAACACAAGCGGAGCAGGCAATACCTTTTTGGGCAGAAGCGCGGGGCTGTCAAACATAACCGAGAGCAACAACACCTTCATAGGCTTCAACTCAAACGGCGCGTCAGCGATAACCAATGCCACAGCTATCGGTGCAAACGCGGTTGTCACAACCAGCAACACGATGGTTCTCGGAACGGGCGCCGTAACCGTTCAAGTGCCGGGTAGTTTGAATATCGCTGGAAGCTTTGGCGCGAACATTCTCAAGCGACGACGCAATTCAACCTCGGCGGTTTGCGCGTCCTGAGCGTGGCTGGAACGAGTAACATCTTCGGCGGAGTCGGCGCCGGCGCGGCAAACACGACTGGCTCAAACAACGCTTTTTTTGGCGCCGAAGCCGGCGCGGCGAATACTACGGGCGCAAGCAATGCTTTTTTCGGTTATCGCTCCGGTTTCGTCAACAGGGCTGGCGGCAATTCGTTCTTCGGAAACTTCGCCGGGGCGTCGAACACCACGGCCATTGGTAATTCCTTCTTCGGAAACAACGCAGGTGTATCGAACATAACCGGTGCCCAAAACTCGTTCTTCGGTTCAGGCACGGGCGGATCGAACCAGACTGGTAGCTTCAATGCCTTTTTCGGCGCCGGCGCCGTCGCCGGCGGGGCGACTACAGCTTCAAACAACTCTTTCTTCGGTTACAACGCTGGCTCGACAAACACATCAGGCGCGGAAAATACCCTGGTTGGTACCGAGGCAGGTGCAGGCAACACCACGGGCGCGAGCAATACGTTTGTCGGTCATTACGCGGGGTTTCTGAACACCACCGGCGGCAGCAATACGTTTTTCGGCAGAAGCGCGGGAGCGAACAGTAATGGAGACTCCAACGCCTTTTTCGGACGCGATGCGGGCACGTCGAACACGATCGGTGACATCAACTCATTCTTCGGCGCCTTTGCCGGGCGGGCCAACACGGGGGGCGGGGGCAATTCATTCTTTGGGTATAGTTCCGGGTTGGTGAGCACCGGAGGCCAGAACTCATTCTTCGGAGCCCACTCCGGCGACAGCAACACCACCGGCTCCAGCAACGCTTTCTTCGGTTGCAACGCGGGCGAAGGCAACACGACCGGTTCCAGTAACTCCGCATTCGGACGAGATGCCGGTTCTACCATAGGCGCCGGTGAAGAAAACGCCTTTTTCGGTTGGAAAGCAGGATTTCACACAACGGGTGACGACAATTCGTTCTTCGGATCCAATGCGGGCGTGTCGACCACAACGGGGAATTTCAACTCCTTTTTCGGACGCTTCGCCGGTTATGCGAATACGACGGCAGGCAGCAATTCGTACTTTGGATTTCAAGCCGGGCAAGCGGCGACCGGGAGTAATAATTCCTTCTTCGGCGCCAATGTAGGTTTTGCTACGACTACGGGCTTCGCTAACAGTATGTTTGGCTCTCAGGCGGGCGATTCGACCACGACCGGCGACCACAATTCGTTTTTCGGCAGGCAGGCGGGCATTACCAACACCACCGGTGATAGTAATACAGTCATTGGTGCCGGCGCGGATGTCCTCTTTAGCAATCTCCATCACGCGACAGCCATCGGCGCGGGTGTAGTCGTCGGCGCCAGCAATACAATTGAAATAGGAACACCATCCGATACGGTTATCACCGGGGCCTCTCTCCATGTCTCTAACAATCTCGTTGTCGACAACACTATCGGCTTCGTGAATCTTGGCTCTGCCGGCAGCACCGCTTTATGCCGCAACAATTCAAATGTCATCTCGGCTTGTTCATCTTCCTTGCGCTACAAAAGCAACGTGCAGACTTTCATGGGCGGGTTAGACATCGTTCGTCAGCTGCGTGCGATTGCGTTTAACTGGAAAGACGGCGGAATGCGCGATGTCGGCTTTGCGGCGGAAGAAGTTGAGAAAGCCGAACCGCTTCTTACTACGCGCAATGAAAAAGGTGAAATCGAAGGCGTGAAGTACCGACAGATTGCCGCCGTCCTGGTCAACGCCGTCAATGAACAACAACAGCAAATCGCCGAACAGCAGCGAACACTCGAAGGACAGCAGCGTCAAATTGACAATTTGAAGAGACTTGTCTGGCTGGAGCATCCGAACACCGCCGGCTGTAACCAAGTGGCGCTTAGCCGAGGCGGGGCGATCCGCAGCGATTCAGTTAAGACCAGACATCTGCGCTCCCTATGGAGGCGTCGAGTGAATGCGACCAGGAGGTAGAGCAATGTGTTTGAAGAGTTTCGAGAGGCGACTCGCGTCTGCTGTTGATCTGCTCGCCTTGGCCGCTAGTATCGCGTCAGCTCAAATCGACGCGTTCACCAATCAAGGTCGTGGTTCGCAAAGGCCGCGGCTCGAATCGAGATGGACATTACACCAGCGGGCGGGCGCGCTCACGGCGCATCGCTCGTCAAGCTCTAGCGAAAACTGCTGATCAAAACGACGTCACGCACTTCCTCGCCATACGAGATGGAGAGCTGCTTGCCGTCGATCGACCAATCGAAGGAGAAGATTTTTTTCTCCGGCATATCCGGCATCTTCTGAGGCGCGCCTCCTGTGAGCGGTTGTCGCCAGAGGCCCGTGCTGAAGTCTCTGTAGATCACTGCGGCGCCGTCCGGCGACCAGTGCAGGCCGTTGCTGAGTTTTCCCTCACGAGGCGTCTCGAATTGATAGAGGGGCGGCCCGCCCTCTATCGAGAAGACGGCAAGCTGTGTTTGCGGCGAGCCGGGAGTCTCCGAGTAGGCGCACGCGAAGAGTTTCCCGTCGGGCGAGACCTTGACCCAATCTGATCCTCTGCCGAGCAAGCGCGCCCGCCCGCCTCCATCAATCGACATTTTCCAAATCTCATTTATTCCGTCGTCGCTGGCGGTGTACAGGATCCACTTGCCGTCGGGCGTCACATCCGGGTGAGAGTTGCCCCCGCCGGTCGTCAATCTCCGCAAATCGCCGCCGTCCGAATTCACCCGCCAGATTTCCGTAGCCCCACCGCGATTCGATTGAAACACCACGTAACTCCCGTCTCTCGTTGCTGACGGAAACGTGTCCATAAAGCCGGACGAGGTCACCTGTTTCGCGTCGCCGCCGTCAGCATTCATCATCCAAAGCGAATAGCTGTTGTTGAAAAACGTCTCATAAACGATCCTGCCTTCAGGGGTCCAGGCGAGTCCGGCGCTTCCATCTAATTTGCCGAACGAACCGGTCGTGATTTGACGCGCCTGCTTCATGTCGGCCGCCGGCCCAACCCAGATGCTCGTGCTGATTTCGTCTCGCACCGAGAGCAGAGAATTGCCGTCGTCCGACAAGCTCACCGAATCGCGGCCGTAGCGGCTCAAGTCGTTTGTGATGCAGCGCAGATTTCCCTTGCGGATAACCCAGCAGCCAGATGTGAAAATCCGACTGCGCCCCCAGCGCGTGAAAAACGACGCCGCTTCCGTCATTCAGCCACGCCAGGTTGCTTATTTGGTCCCACGCCTGGGCGTTGAGCTGCCGCATGGCGCCGTTCGCCACTTGCACGCTGATCAAAACGAATCGATTTGGGTTCGTCTGACTCGCCGCTCCGATCGCCAGCATCGACCCGTCGGGCGACCACGCCGGTCCCCAGCTTGAAAATCCCTGTCGCAACGGCAGCGTCGCCAACACGCGTTCTTCTCCGCCCGCCTCCATATTGGCGATGACGATCGCTGATGACTTTCTATCGTCGTCGCTTCGGACAAAAGCCACGCGCCTGCCGTCAGGCGCGAGCGATAAGTGGACTGCGACGCGGTCCAGCACTTTTTGTGAAGCGCCGCCCAGCACAGGCATCTGAAAAAGCGCGCCTCGTAGTTGATAGTAGACGCGGCCTCCGTCGGGAGAGAAGAAGAGGGAGCCGTAAGAGACGTCTTCGGGCGGACGAAGCTGCACTGCATTGCCGCCATTTACGTGCCCAAGCCATAGGCTTTGCTTGCTGTCCTGGAGCAGCGCTACATAAGCGAAATATTTTCCGTCAGGTGAAAGCGTTGCAAACGCCACGTTGCCGACGGCGGTCAACTGTTTGCTCGCCATTCCCTGCCCGCCCCTGCGCACACCGGAGCTCTCCCGACTCCAATTGTAGAGCCAATAGGACAGGGGCGCGGCGATTACTAGTAACACTGCGGTCGCGGTCAGCACGACGAAACGACGACGGCCTTTGGCAAGGATCGGAAGGATGGGCTGCTGCAAAGGCGCGGGCGCGACGGCGGGAGGTTGGCTGGCGCCGTCTTCCGCTTGCTCCGCGATAATGGGCGAATGCGTTTGTTGTTCGATTGTCAGCCGGTCGACAGATTCAGCGACATCGGCAATGAACTTGTAGCCGCGTCCCGGGATCGTCACCACGCAATGCGGCTCAGCCCTGCGATCGCGGAGCGCCTTTCGCACCGCGGACATGTGTACGGTCAGATTTCCTTCTTCAACAATCTGATTGGGCCATACTTGCTCAAGCAGTTCATCTTTGGTGATCACCCTGCCGCGATTCTCGATTAGCACAATCAGCAAATCGAACGCCTTCGGATTGAGAGTCACGGGCTTGTCGTCGCGCAGCAAGAGACGTCTGGTTGCGTCAAGCGTAAAGCCCGCGAACCGATAAAACCGCTCTTTTTGCTTGAGCGACATCGCCTTAAGAACTCTTAGGAAACATTAGGCGCAATCTTAAAGACTTTTTGATCAGCTTCGTCAATAGTTGCGCCGGTTAACGCATTAGAAAAACCGTCTGAGGATCGCGAGTAGTCTATTCGAATTCTCGCGAATTCTAACAAAGGGCGGCGGCGGTGAGAAGGCTGAATAAAGAGATTCGCAAAGGCGATGATCGGCATGATGATCTGCATTAAAACGCATTGGTCGACGGTACTTCACCCGCCCCGCCAGCGAGCCCAGTGAGCGATGCCATCGGCAGGGTCAAATCTGAGGCTGTTATCGACCCTGGTGGTTCTGCTGGCGCTCACCGGCTGCTCTCCAAAGCTGGCCGGGTCTGAGTCGAGTGCGGTTCGCGCCAGAGAGGAGGCAGCAGGGCAAGGGCGAGGAAGTGAGTTCACACCGCACGAGGGTGAGGCCAGCGGGACATTCACAGTCAATGGAGAAACAGTGAGTCTCAAGTATGCGTATGCAGATCGCTCGACGCGCTTTGGCAGGGAGAGTCTCATCGTGCTGGTTACCGACAAGCCCATTCCACGAGACGCACTCGCGGATGAAATGCAGAGTCAGACCAAACTGTACGCGGGCGAGATCCGTGGACTCGAGTATGCAATAGAAGCCCACGGATTTTGGGTGATGTTTCATCCTGGAGGTTATCAGGAATCGAGTCCTCGGCCCATGAAAGAGTTCTCGCTCGTGGACGGACTCGTCATCGGCCACGACGAGGACGGCGATTCGTCCGGCAGCGAGCATCAGCGCTCAGTGAGCTTCACCGCGCGGCTGCAATGAATCTGAGGGACGGGAATCGGCTGCGAGTTGCTCGACTTGAGAAAGGAGTTTGCGGTGAATACTGCGATTGTCCACCGATATGCTTCGATCCTGCTGGCCATAGTCTCACTCGTCTTGGGCTCGACGATCGCCGGCGCCCAAACCACAGTCTTCACCTATCAAGGCACATTGACTGACGCCGGCAATCCCGCCAGCGGCGACTTCGATATGCAGTTCAAGCTGTTTGATACTGCGACCGTTGGCACGGGCGTCCAGCAGGGACCAACCATCACAAACCCTTCTGTGACGGCAGCCGCCGGGATCTTCACCGTGCAACTCGATTTCGGGGCGGGGCCGTTCAGCGGACCTCCGCGCTTTCTCGAGATAGGCGTTAGACCCGCAGGAAGCCCTGACCATTACACGCTCCTTTCGCCACGTCAGCCTCTGACATCTACGCCGTACTCCGTGCGCAGCCTGAACTCATCTGTGGCCGATGCGCTTTCATCGGTCTGCGTAAACTGTGTGACCAGCGCGCAGGTGGGCGGCGTCTCGGGATCGGTGGTCACCGGCCCGATTCCAGTGGCGAGCGTGCCCGCGGGAAGCGGCGCCTATGTTCAGAACACGACAAGTCAACAAGCCGCGAGCAACTTCAATATCTCAGGCGATGGCGCGGCGGGCGGCACTCTGTCGGCAGATGTCGTCAGCGCCGCAACGCAGTACAACATCGGCGGCAGTCGCGTGTTGAGCGCGCCAGGATCCAATCTGTTCGCGGGAGCGGGCACAGGGAATGTGAACACAACGGGCGCGGACAACAGTTTCTTCGGTTTCAACGCAGGCAATCAGGCCACGACGGGCAGTCAGAACGCCTTCTTTGGAAGCGCTGCCGGCTTCGAGAACACGACAGGCAGTTTTAATACCTTCTTCGGCCATTCCGCGGGCAATCAGAACACCACGGGAAATCAAAACACCTTCTTCGGCAAGGGCGCCGGTCAAGGAGTCACGATTGGTGATGAGAACGCAGCCTTCGGTTCAAACGCCGGCGCGGCGGGCGGCGGCGGCCAGAACTCCTATTTCGGATCGCGCGCTGGCGTTGGGAACAGCGGAATCGAAAATGCGTTCTTCGGATTCGCCACAGGCCCTGTGGCGGCGTTATCCAGCAACAACTCCTTCTTCGGCGCGGTTGCCGGGCTTAAGAACGAGACCGGAAGTCAAAACACCTTCGTTGGATGGGGTGCCGGCTTGGCGAACACCACTGGCAATTCCAACGCTTTCTTCGGAATTCTGGCCGGTACGAGAAATAAAGATGGTTTCAATAACACAATGATCGGTGCGCAAGCGGCCCCTGAAGAACCTAACCTCATCAACGCAACGGCCATCGGCGCAGAAGCATCTGTCTCTCAAAGCAATTCTCTGGTTCTGGGGAGTATCAACGGGGTGAACGACTCAACGCGCGATACCAAGGTTGGGATCGGCACAACCGCTCCGACGGAGAAGCTAACGGTCAAAACCGCGACCGACAGCTACGGCTTCATTCACACTGACGGCGTCATCACCGTCGGTTCTTACGTCGGCGGGTCGGGCGTCGGTGGCTATCTGGGCACCAAGTCAAATCATCCACTTCATTTCTTTGTCAATAATGGCCCTGCCGCCATGACCGTCGACAAAACCGGAAACGTGCGCGTCATCAATCTAGGCGGGGCTGGCGCAACTCAGCTTTGTCGCAACGCCTCGAATCAGATTTCAACCTGCTCATCGAGCCTCCGTTACAAGAAAGATGTGGAGCCTTTCGGCGGTGGGCTAAATATCGTCAACCGTCTGCGGCCAATTTCTTTCACATGGAAAGACGGCGGAATCAAAGATGTCGGCTTTGCCGCGGAAGAAGTTGAAAAAATCGAACCGCTTCTCACCACCCGCAACGACAAGGGCGAGATCGAAGGCGTCAAGTACGGGCAAGTCACAACCGTGCTGGTCAATGCCCTCAAAGAACAACAAACCGAAATCGAACAACTGCAAGATCAAATCAAATTGCAGCAAAAACAAATTGGAAACTTGAAAAAACCAACGACAAGGGCGAGATCGAAGGCGTCAAGTACGGGCAAGTCACAACCGTGTTGGTCAATGCCCTCAAGGAACAACAAACCGAAATAGAACAACTGCAACATCAAATCAAATTGCAGCAAAAGCAAATTGGGGACTTGAAAAAACTGGTTGTTCACAGAATACGCAAGCCGAAATCTGCAAAGTAAGTTGTGAATGCTAAACAACAATTCTCCGGAGGAAATCCATGATCCCGCTCTTGCTCATTCTTGTCACGATTCCCCCGCAGTCGCCGCAAGCCCGATATCCTGTCCGATGGCCAAGGGAGGTGGGTCCGCCCTCTCGTCAGTCGCTTCAGGCGAAGCTCACGCGGCCTGTGAACCGCCCGGCGACGCAAAAGATCTACGAGCATACCGGACGGGAGCGCGAGATTCGCACGTGCGCCGACTATGCTCGCGCAAAAAAGAACGGGTGGAGGAACGATGCCAATGGTTACGAAAGGGCTACGGAATCATATTTCAAGGATCAGTGCGACGCGACGCTGCTGATTCTTGCCGCGAAACCATCGCGCGTCAGTTATATTAAGAACTTCAAGCTCAATGAGGCTGCGCTCGATCTGCTCCCACCGTCTCTGTCGTTCGCTCCCGTTGGCGAACTCGAAGAGAGGGCTGATGAGGCAAGGCGAAAGGGGCAATCGTGGAAAAAGTTCAAGCCTGAACCGAAGCTGCTGAATAAAGGTGCGAACTGGATAGACGTCGAGGAGCCGGACGCTGCAAGAATCGAACTGGAGATCAAGGCCTTCGGCGACTTCAACGGTGATGGCGTTGAAGATGTTTTACTCTACAAGTCGGAGAAAGCGATCGGGGGAACGTTCTACGTTTACTACCCGGTGATACTCTCACGCGTAACCGCCAATGGTCCGCTGAGAGCTTCCGAGGTTCAGGACGACAACGACCAGGAATTGAAACTCGTCGACGGAGTCTATAAGTGGGTGAAGAAGACTCCTGCGAGGAATAGCCAACCCGGATCAAAGAAGCGGACGAAAGCAAGCCGTCCTCAAGTGAAATAGCGCGAGATTGGCAGCTCTCGAAAGGAGTTCGACCTTGATCCCAGTCCGAAGTCATCAGCGAATTCGTCGACAACGCCGAGAAACAGAACTGAGCGAGCCTCTTAAAGCGCCCCGCACCAGAAAAGGTGAGTCGATGAGAATCTCCACGAAGGTTGTCAGCCTGGGTCTATGCTTCTTTCTGGCGGCGTCCAGCTGGTTCCACGCACAAGAGGCAGGCTCCCAGGACATCCAATCATGCCGAAACTTCGTGCAAGCCTTCTATAATTGGTATGTCGTCGGAAAGGACAAGATTCGCACGCTCGAAGAAACACTCAGATACAAGCGCGATGCATTCAGTCCTGAGCTCTTTCGGCTGTTGAAGGATACGCAAGTCGACAATGGCGAGGAGGGCGAGGGGCTCGACTCGATCCGTTTGTCAACGGCCAGGATTGGGCGCCGCGCTATTCTGTGCGCAAGGTCGCGCGCAAAGGCGCCACTTTCCTAGCCGACGTCTATGGAATATGGCCTTACGCGGCTGGCCCGCGGCGCACCAAGCCTGATGTGGCGCCGGAGCTATCGTTTAAAGACGGGCGCTGGTTCTTCGTCAACTTTCACTACGGTAAGGACCCAAAGTACCCTATGAATGAAAGCCTGGTCGGCGTCTTGACATACCCAAACGCCGACTCTACTCCGCCGAACAGATCCAGACAGGGTAAGCCGAAGACAAGGGCCGCAGTCGATTCAACGGCCATCGCAAAACAGGCTGAGATGAAACCACCCACCGATGCGGAGGTATCGAGCGAACCCGGAGGATCTTCCCTCGCGCCCTACGAGTTTGAGACCACGGCGGTGGATCCAAGCGGCGCGATTACGGCTCGCCGGAAAGGGTTCGCACGGTATTATGTAGAGAACATAAACGGAGTCAGTCTCGATATGGTTCTCATCCCCGAAGGGTCATTCAGGATGGGCTCAAGTGGCTATACCCCCGAGAAACCAGTCCACCGAGTCAAAGTCTCGAGGTTTGCCATGGGTAAGAACGAAGTGACGCAGGCGCAGTGGAAGTCGGTGGCGAGTTTACCCAGGGTAAGCCGGGACATGAATCCTGATCCCTCGTATTTCAAAGGCGACAATCGGCCCGTGGAGCAGGTCTCGTGGTACGACGCGATGGAATTCTGTGCGCGTCTGTCCAAAGCTACCCGCAAGACATATCGCCTTCCGAGCGAGGCAGAGTGGGAGTATGCGTGCCGCGGAGGGACCACCACCCCCTTTTCGTTCGGAGAAACGATCACTCCGGAGCTGGCGAACTACGACGGGAGAGGTACAAGGCGGGTAAGGGGATCAGCTGGGAGCAAACGCTGCAGTTGGCACCTGGGATTTCCAATTGGTTTCGTCTCCTGGACATCCGCGGCAATGTCTCGGAATGGTGCATCGATCGCTATCACTCAGACTACGCTGGCGCTCCTGCCGAAGGCGTCGTATGGAAAGGAGGCCGCGCGGATCTTAGGGTCGACAAGGCGGGTCCTGGTTTGTCAGCGCCTTCTCGTGCCGTTCCACCCAGCGAGGCGCCAATGACGCAAAGGAGCGCGTCAACGACCTCGGATTTCGAATTGTCGCGGCCCCAGCCTCAACCTCGGTCTCCGGGACGAAGACGGGAAGGGGATGACAATCTCCAAACTGAGGGCATGACTACGAAGCTTAGCGACCCCCTGAGCCTGTTGAGAGGTCTTCGAGACCAGTGCGGGTATCAGGGCATCGGTGGCGATGAAGAGCCGAAACGGATTGCTGGAGACGCTTGCACGAACGGATCACACTACTCCATCTTCCGCTTCACCGTACGAGTGGAGAGCGGCTCGCAGAGCGAGAAGCGTACCTACAAGGCGTGTCGAAGCTGCGGGTGGGCGATTCCGATGCGGGGGTAACAGCTATGCGCTTTTGTAGGAGTCATCTCCATTCTTCTGATTCTTCTCTTACTCTTCATAGATGCACCGTCGGGCAACAGCGCTCAGATTAGCAAACGGCCGACGAACTCTCGCACGGTGATCTTTGCCGTATCTGGAGGCGATGGAATTAAGATTGACCCGATTGTCATCATTGATCGAGGGCGCTTTGTAAAGCCGCCTGAAGGAATAGAACAAGAAGCCGGTCGTTTCAAAGATACACCGCAATCCTCAAAGTTTGCGGCTGAGTACTATCGTCCGGGGCACGCATACCATCTCCTGTTTGGCGGCGGCAAAGTTGGGACGGCTGCTGTTATCAAACGGACAAGTCTGGCGTGCATTTCGTTGGCGGCCAACGTGCGGCTTCAGACCACGCAGAAGATAGGCGGCTGGGTCAGAGCTTTGGCTACGGATTCTGATTCAATCGGATCTCCTGAAAGCTCGCGTCGTGCTCCCACACCAGCTGAGCGCTCAACGGTTCTCGAACTAGCCAAGAGAACCTACCGTCAAAGGGGTGTGCCAGCGTCGCTAATAAACAGCATAACAGTGACCAACTTGACCGCAGTTGACTTGGATCACGATAGTAATCCTGAATTAGTAGGTAGCTTCAGGATAGAGCTTGACCAAAAGGCATACATTCTTTTTCTGATAGTAGGAAAGCACCGAGGAAACTACAGAATCGCGCTCCAAAGATACGATGAAGGCCTCGAGAAGGGAGAGGATTTTGTTGATGAGGTTGATTTGGATGGAGATGGCATTGGTGAGGTGATCACCCAGGTGTCAGGTTCTGAAGCATGGGAATACGCGATCTATAAGAGAAAGGCGGTAGATTGGCAAGTGGTGTACAAGGGAGGCGGCGGCGGATGTTGACCGTCGATAAAAATGCTTCCATATCGAATTGTCGAAATTCTTGGGGCGGCGATTCGTTCGGGAATCACCTGGATTCACTGCCGATTCGGACGCGGCGACACGAATTTCGCGGTCATCATCAGAACCCGCCGCCCGATGACCCGATTCGTACCGGACGCAAAGTGAGTTTCTGTCTGGCCGATACGACAATCGATTCCTGGTTGCGGAAAGGCGACGGCCCGCGTACTTACTTTGCGCCTGGCTGCCTCTTTCCGGCCTCGGTTCTGATTCGACTCTCGCGGATGGGCACGGCGTCACCGAAGGCCGAGCTGATCCGCAACGGTCCGCCGTGTCACCGGTAAGCTCGGTGGCCTGGGTATATAGCAGCAACCGGCGCTCGTGTCGGGATCATCCCCTGCGCCAAAGTGCTGAGAGGTTCGGCAAACGCGCTCGTCGTTCCCACGTTCGAGATGTCGGTCAATCTCAGGGAGGCGGCGCGTTTACCAGGCTTGCGCTGGCCAGCGGTTGACCTCGGATCGCCCTTGCCGGACGCTCGAACACGGCGACCGCGAAAGTTCGCCGGCGCTCTAGCCGCTGTCCATCTTTTTTCACGGCAGCGAACCGCGAGGGAACCACCACGGATGAATCTCGAACGCCAGGTCCCCGGCCTTGACCGCGGGATCGGCTTCGGCAAGCGCCTTCGCTTCGTCCAGCGAGCTAACCTTGAACACAAACACCCCGGCGTATCGCTGCCGTTTATGAAGGGGCCGGCGATGACCGCTTTCCCGCCGCCGCCATCGCCTTGATGTTCGCCATATGCGCCGCCTGAAGCGCGGCTGCTTCTGGACTCTTACCGGGGACCGTTTTGGTCCCGCTTTCAACAGGGCGAAATAGTAAGTGATCATATCAGAGCGGTGCGTCCGGCTTCTTCATTCACGTTCGCTGGCGGCGAACCACTTCAGGACTTCGACAGCCAGGTGGCCAGACTTAACCGCCGGGTCGGCCTCCGCAATTGATCGCGCTTCCTCCGCTGAAGCCGAGGTCAGCACCAGCAACCCGCGGATTCGATCGTCATCGCCGAGCGGGCCTGCGATCGCCGCGCTCCCCGATTCGATCAGACTGAGGATGTGGTTGATATGCGCTTGGGTAAGTGCTTCGTTCTCGGGCGACTTGGCCTGATTGAATTTCGGTCCTTTCACGAGAAGGCACAGGTAGAAGGTGCCCATCTCGATTTTGCGATCTTGCAACGGGCTTGTCCGGACCCGCGCCGGAACGGACATCGTCGCTAAGCACAGAATCGCAGCCGTGGCGGTCGGTTTCGCCAGACTCGCTTTGAGCATCACCAGAGCCTTAACGAGCATTCGTTTCGACATGCATGTTCTCCTTTTTCGATTCTGCTTTCGATCTTCTATTAACCGGCCCGCGGTTGTTTCTTTAGCGGCAGGGTCCAGCCCGGCTGCGGGCGCCAGAGATCGTCGATCATTATCGGCGCAGCTTTCTTCTCTGGCAATCAAATGCGCGCTCGGGTTCGCGCGGATCCGCATTGGCGGTTACACTTGCGTTGGAGGCAGAATGGATCACGAAGACCACCGCCGACTGCTCGTTCACATTCTTCAGGGGGCGTATTCGGGCGAACTCGCCGCCGGATTCGCCTATCGAGGCCATTGGAAATCAGTAAAGAACCGGGACGAGCGCGCCGCGATTCAGAAGATCGAAAGCGAAGAATGGATGCATCGCAAGCGCGTAGGCGAGATGCTGGCCGCGCTTGACAGCGCGCCGCTAAAACTACGTGAGGCGAAGTTGTGGATGATAGGGCGAACGATCGGCGCGGCGTGTCATGTGATCGGCTGGTTTCTCCCGATGTATTTCGCTGGAAGGCTTGAAAGCGGGAACGTGATCGAATACCAGGTCGCCGCATCCCACGCCGGAGCGCTGGGCATGAAAGAGTTCGAAGCCGACTTGTTGGCGATGGCCGGGGTAGAAAAAGAGCACGAGATGTTCTTCCTAAACATCATCACCGGACATAGGCTGGTGCCGATCGTAAGCAGCGTCTTCGGTTGGGGAGGCATCGCGCAACCAGCCACACTGAAGCAGTGTCCGATGCCCCATCAGAGGCGGACTGATAAGGGCGTTCTCGACCCGCTTGTTTCGTCCTTCACGGCAACTACCTCGCGAGAAGACAATAACGTGGCAAGGTTCATGCGGGTTCAACCAGCTAAGGTCAGCACGACTCATCATTCATCATGCCTCGAATCCCTCGATTCGGCTTGGGGCGGATTGGGGGATCGATCATTGGCGCCAGGGTTGATGTCGACCGCGAGCAATCGCTTAGGTTCGTGGCCGACCGGAATCGTAGCCACGACTTTCCTGGTCTTGGTGTCGATCGCCGAAACCGTGTCGTCCAGTTGGTTGCTGACCCAGACCAGGCGGCCATCCGGATTTATCGTGATCCAGTTCGGATAACGGCCGACGTCAATCTTCGCCAGCCGCTTCAACTCAGGAACAGAGAAAGCATAAATCGCTTTGCCGGCCATGCTGGTCACGTACAACTCGCGTTCGTTGGGAGTCAGCGCGAGACCGTGGGTGAGGGTGTCGTAGGGCGGTATCTCGGTCCCGGGTGGCAGCGAAGGCAGTTCGACTCGTCGAATCGTCTTTCCTTGTTTTAGATCCACCACCGCGAACCCGTGCAGCTTTGAGAGCGCAACATAAGCGAGCTTCTCATCTCGGCAAAGCGCAATTGGCCTTACCCAGTCGCCCGGCGCGATCTCATCAATCTGCTTGTGCGTATCGGTGTCATAGATCGTGATTCGCGAACCGGTCATCGTGCCGAGATAGAGATGCCGCCCGTTTGCCGACACATAAGTGTTGTGCGGCCACTCAGGTGCCTTCAGGTGGTCGATGACCTTCATCGAGGCTGTGTCTACCACGTCGATCGCCGCATCGCTGCGGAGCGGCACGAACACCTGACGGCCATCGCGAGTGATCGACACTTCGTTCGGAGCGCGCCCCACTTTTACGCGGCGAGTCACCTGATTTGTCGCGATGTCTACCGCCGCCAGTTCGTCGGTCCCTTCTACGCTGACATAGAGCGTGCGCCGATCGGGCGAGGCAACAAGGCCGTGCGGGTTGGCGCCGATCCTGATCGATGCGATGACTTTCATCGTGGCGGGATCGATTACCGTGACGTCGTCTCCCTTGGAATTAGCGACATACACACGGGTGGTCGATCCATGAGCCTGCGGCTGACCGGCCGGCGGAGCGCTCAGGCCGAGTCCGGCAAGCAAGACCGGCGCGATGAGTCCGAAAGTGAGGTTGAGTCTGTTCATGGTGGCCACATAATACACGAAAGCAGCAGTGGATTGAATCCGTCAAAGCGAGAAACGGTGCGATTGCAGGGATCCTCTTTCCTGCGACGCGCGACCCCTGTGTTATCATCCATTTCCAATGTACATCGACTCGCACGCACACATTGAATGAACGAGTTTGACGCCGATCGCGAAGCCGTCATTCAACGGGCCCTCGATGCCGGGGTCGAGATCATCGTTTGCGTCGGTGACGGCGAAGTGGCCGGCGACTCACACGCCGCCGCTTTTCGGCTCGCGGAAGAATATCCATTCATTTACACAACCGTCGGCGTCCATCCGCACGAAGCCCGATTGCTCGACGACGAGCTATACGCGAAACTCCGGGATCTGTCGAAGCATCCAAAGGTGATCGCCTGGGGCGAGATAGGGCTGGACTATCACTACGACAATTCTCCTCGCGAAGCGCAACGCGAAGGATTCAGAAAACAGTTGCGAATTGCGCGCGAGCGCGGGCTTCCAATCTCGATTCACACTCGCGAGGCCGAAGCCGATACCCTTGCGATCCTCGATGAAGAATGGAAAGACTCGAGACTGGGCGGAGTCATTCATTGCTTCACCGGCACACGTGCGTTCGCCGAAGCGGCGGTAGAGCGTGGCTTCTTGATTTCTTTTCGGGAGTCGTTACTTTCAAAAAGTCTGAAGACCTTCGCGAGACTGCGCGCAGTCTGCCAATGGACAAGATACTGATTGAGACCGATGCGCCGTTTCTAGCGCCGGTGCCGTATCGCGGGCGACGCAATGAACCGGCTTATGTCGTTGAGACTGCGCGCGCCGTCGGCGAGCTACGGGGCGTTGGGGTTGAGGAATTGGGCCAGGGCCACTTCGCAGAACTTTAAGGCGCTTTTCGGTCTTTCTTAAGCATCGAGAAGACCGATTCTGATTGGCATTAATGGATATGAAGCGAATCAGCCGAAGAGAGGCGCTCCGAGCTGTGGGATTGCTCGCCGGTGGGGTCGTGCTCAACTCGGCCTGTGTGCGAAAGGTCCGGCCTTATGTTGTCGACCCGCCCGTCGGCCTTGGACGCAAAGCCAGACACTTCGCACCGGTGAATGTCGCTCGCGATCGAGTGATTCGAACCGTTGTGGGCTTGCGGCCGTTCCGTCCTTCCGGTTTCGTCGTGCGAGCCGAATCGCTCGGGGACAAGCTGCTGGTTCACAACTACGGTCACGGCGGCGGGGGCGTCACGCTCTCGTGGGGAACAGCGAAACTTGCGGCTGATCTGGTTTCCGAATCGGGCCGAACTGGGCCGGCGGCGGTCATCGGCTGCGGGGTTATCGGTCTTTCAAGCGCGCGAACCCACAGCGGCGTGGTTTTGACGTCACCATTTACACGAAGGGACATGCCTCCGGAGACCACTTCCAATATTGCCGGCGCGAGCTGGTCTCCTACGTCCGTCATCGATGAAGACAACTGAACGCCGGCGTGGGACTCGCAGTTTGAACGAGCCGCGCGTTTCGCGCATCGCTCGTTTCAATTGTTGGCCGGAGACGAATACGCAGTACGCTGGCGAGAGCAATACTCATTGAGTGACGCTGACTACGGAGAGAATTGGGATCACGAGATGCTGCACGATCTGTTCCCGGCGTCGCGTAAACTCGGGCCTTCCGAGCACCCGTTCCCAGCAAAGTATGTCCGAGTGCTTAACACAATGTTTATCGAGCCGTCGATCTACCTGAACACGTTGGTGCGTGATTTCTACACGGCCGGCGGGCGTACCCGTTGAGTGACATTTGCAGAGCCCAGCCAGCTTTCAACATTGTCGGAGCCAGTTGTCCTGAACTGCACGGGTCTGGGCGCTCGCGATTTGTTTGGCGACCGCGAGCTTATGCCTATCAAGGGCCAGCTTCATGTACCGATTCCTCAACCCGAAGTCGATTATGCGATGGTAGGCCAAGGGCTTTACATGTTCCCCAGGCGCGACGGAATCATACTAGGTGGAACGTTCGAGCGCGGCGTGGAGACGATGGATGTGAATCGCGCCGCCGAGCAGCGGACCTCGCGGGTCACCAACGGATTTTCGGTGGGAATGCGCTGACGCTGGCCGCAGAACTGATGAGGTGCCATGCGATCGCCGATATCCGCCAGGGGCACCCTTGTTACAGTAGCTAATTTGAGATGAGTTGCGTGCAACCTAAGCGATGACTGCATGCCAAGGACAAAATCCGGGCTATAGAATCGATGAGAACGTTCTTTCGGCGGAGGAATGCGAGGCGCTCGTCTCGATTCTCGCGAACGATCGTGTGGGCAAAAGCCGAGCGGGTGCGCGACAGCTTATGAGCGTGCCGGACGTGGCCCGTGTCGCAAGAGATCCGCGCCTTCTGGACCTGGCGCGATGCGAACTCGGAAGCGCGCCCTTTCCGTTCCGAGCTACATTGTTTGAGAAGTCAGGACAGGCTAATTGGCTGGTTGTATGGCACCAGGATCGGGCCCTGCCGTTGCAAGCGCGCTTTGACGTGCCCGGATGGGACCGTGGTCGGAAAAAGCCGGTGTTGCCTGCGCGCTCGCACCTGCGTGGGCCTCCCGCGTCGTGGCTCTGAGACTCCACCTCGACGCAGCCACGACGGAAAACGGTCCTTTGCGGGGTTCGTCCGGTACTCCGGACGTCTGGGGTACTCGCCGGCGCTGAGATTGGCAGGTTGGTGCAAGAGCGCGGGTTTGTCGAATGTCTTGTTGCGAAGGGTGGAATCCTGACTATGAGTCCGCTTATCATTCACTCGTCGTCGAAAGCGCGAATCGATATCGACGAGTACTCCACCTGGAGTACGCAGCGGCGCGATC
This sequence comes from Blastocatellia bacterium, assembly GCA_963737945.1. Classification (GTDB taxonomy): domain Bacteria; phylum Acidobacteriota; class Blastocatellia; order UBA7656; family UBA7656; genus Onstottus_A. The sequence continues at coordinate 107,995 of CAVTUR010000013.1, forward strand.
GCTGGGTCAGGGAATAGAACTGGCGATCACTTGATTTCGGTTCCCAAGTCGATTCCCTGGGAAGACTTAAGTGAGAACTTGGAGGATCGACTCGCAACAAAACTGACGCACCATGGATACTCAGTCTCTTGCTGTTCGCGCTTCAGGGTGGCGACGCGGCGCCGGTGCCCGATGCTGAATCGTGCGAAGAAGCCTGTCCTGTTGTTGAAGAGCATGGAAGAGCTGCTCTGCGGGGGCCAACTCGATCCGCAAGCAGCAACTCGTGCGGCATCTGAAACAATCATCTCCGCGAGGCGATGATTGAATGCGGGATGTTCGAGTTGATGGCGGCGGCCCAGCCGGGCGCGGGGCTGGCGCCATCGGTTGAAGATCCGGCGAAGCTTCAGCAAGTCAATGAGCGATTGTCCGTATGGACTTGTCAGATCAGGCTCGACGATGCCGAGCTGTGAGTGCTCCGCGAATCTCTGTCGCGGCTGCCGCGTTCCTCCTGGGTGATGATGCCACGGACGATGTGGCGGCTGAGAAAGAAGCTCAAAGCGAAGTAACGGTGCGCTGTGGTTAGCTTCGCATCGTGAAGCGCAGTCGTCATACCGACGTCTCACGAGACTGTGCGAAAGAGTCTGGAAACACACCCAACCTTCCGTTGGGGACCTGGAGTTCGGACATCTCCCCGAAGGGGATCCGTCCTCCAGCCCAGAGTTGCTGTAATCGGCTACCCTGGGAGTGTCGGCGGCAAAGTCTCCCAACCCCAACGGGGTTGCGGCAGGGCCTCACGTCGAGAGCGCATGAACTCAATAAACGAGAACGGATCAAGACAAACCTCATACCTATTGGGGTATGTGGCGTCAGGGGAAGCGCTCTTGACTGAACGACCTCGAGGTGAAACGATCACCAAAGCCGTCGCTTCTGGTCAACCCGCACGCTGGAGCCGTATATGCCGTTATCTAGACCGTCACCAGTCAAAATCGTAAGCTCGCATCGCCGCACTCATACTGATCCTTGCTGACGCTCTGCTTTGGTGAGGGGACGAGCAAACCCCCGCAAAGCGAACCGGCGAAAAAAAACTCGACCCGCAGCGCCCGAACCCCAGAGCGACAACCAGGAACAGCACGACCAACACGATCAATCCATAAAGCTCGAAGCGACTCTTGTGACTGTTCCTGTGATCGCGATCGATCGCGACGGAAAGTACATTCCCGATATGAGCCGCGAGGATTTCACGCTCCACGAGGACGGAACCAAACAGGAGATTGTCTTCTTTGCGACCGTCAACGAACCGTTTCACGTAGTGCTGATGCTGGACACCAGCGCGAGCACACAGGAGAAGCTCGGTCAAATCAAACGCGCCGCGATCGCTTTTATCGAGCAACTCAAACCAGCCGACCGGTTAAGAAAGGTCATCTCGTTCGATGACCAGGTTCGGGATCTGTGCAAGTTCACCAATGATCGAGCAGAACTTGCCCGCGCAGTTGATCGAACGCAACCCGGCCAGGGCACCAAGCTGTACGACGCGGTTGCGCTGGCGCTGCGGGAACTCCGGCCGATTCAAGGCCGCAAGGCAATCGTGCTGTTTACCGACGGCGCAGACAGGACCAGCGACATCGCGCGTTACCCTGACAACATAAACGAGGGTTGAGGAATCCGGAGTCATCGTATACCCGATTCGCTACAACACGCGCGCCGAGACGGAGGCGATGTTAAGAAACCAGAGCGGGATCATCAAACGCCCGCCAGTCGGCACGACGCCGACAACTGTCCCCGTGGCGATCGCCCCCAGCTTCCGCCGCTTGACGGACCTGCGACCTCGCGATCCTCGGATTTCTGCCGATGGGTTCTCCGCCCGGGCCCCCTATCCGCGAAACACCCGAACCCAGGTGGTCGCATACCGGACGATCGCCTTCCTGATAGCCGATTTCCGCAGGATCGTACGCCTGACGGCCGCAGTTCTGATCCGCGGAGTCCCGGCCGCGGTGACTCGTTGAGTCGGGACCTTGATGCTATGTACGCGCTCGCGGACCACTATCTCAGCGAGCTGGCCGCGAAATCGTGGCAATTTGTCTTTTCCTGAGACGCTGTGCTCGCTTCCCGCTGCGTTTGCCCGAATCGCGGCGGAGTTGCGCACGCAATACGCGGTTGGCTATTACCCTACGAACTCGGCAAAGGATGGAAGCTATCGCAAGATCCAGGTTCGAACCAAGCGTAAGAACGTGGTGATCCGCGCGCGACCGGGTTACCGGCCTCCCGGCGGTTCATAAGCAAAGAGACATCTGACTTCGGCCGATTGCGGACTATTCCCGACACCTCAACGCAAAGTGAGGTGTTAATTAGAGCTCCTCTGCCGGTCAAGGATTTGAACCAAAGAGATCCGAAGTTAAGCTAATTGCGCTCAAGATTCATCTCGAAAGGAGAACCTCCTATCAATGACAGCTCAAGCACAGCAACCAACACCAACGCTTTTCTTCGAATCAATCTCAGCCTATCAACGCAGCAACGCGATGAAGGCCGCGATCGATCTCGAGTTATTTACCGCGATCGGTGAGGGCAATCACACTGCTTCGCAGATCGCCGAGCGATGCCAGGCCTCGGAGCGTGGTGCCCGAATCCTCTGCGACTACCTGGCTATGGACGGGTTTCTGACGAAAGAGGGAGACAACTACGGACTAACCCAGGACTCGGCGGTGTTTCTGGACCGGCGATCGCCCGCCTATATGGGAAGCGCGGTCGAATTCATAATGTCGGATCACATCATCGAGAGCTTTAAACACCTTACTGACGCCGTACGCAATGGCGGGACAGCCACGCCAGATGAGGGCACGCTCGCGCCCGAGCATCCGGTGTGGATCAAGTTTGCTCGTGCGATGGCGCCAATGATGCGTCCTCCGGCGGCGGCGATGGCGCAGCTCATAGACCCGGATGCGAATCGCAAGATCAAGGTTCTCGACATAGCGTCGAGCCACGGCGCATTCGGTTTAGCCTTCGCCACGCGAAACCCAAATGCCGAAATAGTCGCGGTTGATTGGGCGAATGTGCTTGAACTGGGAGTAGAGACGCGAAAGCCGCGGGCGTTGCGGATCGTTACAGGACGATCGCTGGAAGCGCGTTCGATGTGGACTACGGCGAGGGCTACGATGTGGTGCTCCTGACGAATTTCCTTCACCACTTCGATCCGCCGACCAACGAGAAGCTGTTGAGAAAAGTTCACGCGGCGTTGGCGGACGGTGGCCGAGCAGTAACGCTCGAATTTGTCCCTAACGATGATCGCGTCTCGCCCCTGGGCGTGGCGGGATTCAGCCTGGTGATGCTTGCAGGCACACCGAGCGGGGACGCTTACACGTTCGCCGAGTTTGATCGGATGTTCAAGAATGCGGGCTTTTCAAAGAGCGAGATTCACGAGCTACCGCAGGTGGTTCAGCAGTTGATCGTGTCGCAGAAGTGAATCAGTGTCCAGCCGGAAATGGTGGCACGTCCGCTTTGGGGATACCAAATGAAACAGCACTCTGGATAAGTTTCAGAGTGAGGAAGGGTGGCTTGCCCCCGCCGGCCGTTGGCAATTCCATGTTTCAGAGTGAGGAAGAGTTTCAGAGTGAGGAAGAGTTTCAGAGTGAGGAAGAGTTTCAGAGTGAGGAAGAGTTTCAGATATGGAAGGGTTTTAGAGTAAGAAAGGGTTTCAGAGTCGGGAAGGGTGGCTTGCCCCCGCCACCCTCAAGACAATCCCCAAGTTTCAGAGTCGGGAAGGGTGGCTTGCCCCCGCCACCCTCAAGACAATCCCCAAGTTTCAGGGTAAGGAATAGTTTCAAAGTCAGGAAGGGTGGCTTGCGCTCGCTGAGTGGATGCTTACTTTTGCCGCTTTTCTCTTGCCAATTCTGATGACCAATCAGCCGCGGCTTTCGCGAGCTTCTTTACGTCATCCGGCCACCACCACTCTTTATCTACCCTGATCGGATTAGACTCACCAAGGTAGAACGAACGGAAACTTGACCAGCGATAGTCGGCTGCAGTTGCTACCAGACCGGACCGTAGCGGATTGTTGTGAATGTAGTTTATCTTCTGCCGGGTGGGCCATTCGCTCCAGAGTGGGAGAGTCTTGAAACTCTCTTGCCAGACCTGATTGACCGAACCGTCAGCATCCGGTCTCTCCCTCAAGAACGACAGGGCTTTCGCCTCATCTATGATGCGGTGGGCAGCTAGACTCTTCAGTGTTCCGGCCAATTCGCGAATGCGACCATCCCTTGGATTGACGATCACGTGGATATGATCGGGCATCAACACGTATGCAATCAGCTTGAAGGGCCACTCCTGCCTAAGCTGTGCGAGAATCTCAATAAAGGCAACGCAGCATGCTGTCTGTTCAAACACCGGGAGACGGCGAACAATGTTGCCGGTCAAGAAATGTAACGCGCCGGGTAGATTGCGGTTGGACCATTTGCGAGCCACGGCGAGATGATGACATGAGAAGTGTCGCTGGGACAGGGAATTCTGAATAAACTAAGCAGTCGGAACTTGCTCTGAACTTGGGGATTGTGCCGAAGGCCGGCGGGGGCAAGCCACCCTTCCTGACTTTGAAACTCTTTCTTACTCTGAAACTCTCACTCTGAAACTCTCACTCTGAAACTCTCACTCTGAAACTCTCATCTCTCAACTCTGAAACTTGGGGATTGTGCCGAAGGAAAGCGGGGGCAAGCCACCCTTCCTGACTCTGAAACCCTCTCTTACTCTGAACACCTTTCTGACTCTGAAAACCTCTCTGACTCTGAAAACCTCTCTGACTCTGAAAACCTCTCTGACTCTGAAAACCTCTCTGACTCTGAAAACCTTTCTGACTCTGAAAACCTCTCTGACTCTGAAAACCTCTCTGACTCTGAAACCCTCTCTGACTCTGAAAACCTCTCTGACTCTGAAACCCTCTCTGACTCTGAAACCCTCTCTGACTCTGAAAACCTCTCTGACTCTGAAAACCTCTCTGACTCTGAAACCCTCTCTGACTCTGAAAACCTCTCTTACTCTGAACACCTCTGACTCTGAAAACCTCTCTGACTCTGAAAACCTCTCTGACTCTGAAACCTCTCTGACTCTGAAACCTCTCTGACTCTGAAAACCTCTCTGACTCTGAAAACCTCTCTGACTCTGAAACCTCTCTGACTCTGAAACCCTCTCTTACTCTGAAAACCTCTCTGACTCTGAAAACCTCTCTGACTTAGAAACCCAGCGGTGGCAAGACTATTGTCGAGTTGCTTTAGCCCCACGCTCCGCACGAGCCTTCGCTACCATCTCCTTGATCTCTTTCATCAAAGTCGGGCCGTGATACGGAATACCATCCTTGATCGTCCATTCGACGCCGCCGGTGTGTACGGTCTTGCCGTCTTTGATCTCATCGACGCCAGTCGGATAGAGCACCTTCAGATTTTCGAGCGGGTTTCCGTTGACCACGATCAGGTCGGCTAAATAGCCCGCCCTCACTCGGCCGAGTCTCTCTTCCTGGCCGAGAATCTTGGCGTTGTTACCAGTCGCCTGCTGGATGATTTTCAAAGGATGAAAGCCCGCTTCCTGATGCAGCTCCAACGTCCGGATCAGACCGAAGCCGTACATCTGATAGATGAATCCCGAGTCTTCACCTGCTCCGATGGTTCCGCCAAGACGATCGAACTCGCGGAGCGCCGCCATCCAGATTCGATAGTTCTCTTTCCAGAAAGTTTCATCCGTTGACGACCAGCCTATGAAGTACGAACCGTGATTGGCGGGATTCGGTTTGAAGTATTCTTCGAGAGTCGGGTGCAGATACTCCGCAAACCACGGCTGGGTCTGCGCGCGCTGAAGATCGCGGCTCGCTTCGTAGATATCAAGCGTCGGGTCCCACGCTACATTAGCCGCAACCATCGCTTCGAGCACTTTGGTCAGCCGCTCGGGATTGGCTTCGCGCCAGAGACGGCCCGCATAACGAAAGCGATCGACTTCGTTTGCATAATTGTAGCTCGACGGAAAATTCTGGCGGCCGCTCTCAATCGCCGCGTCGGGGATGCCGTACCAGTGTTCGATCGAGGTGGTCCCGTACTTGATGTCATCCCACGCGGTTGTCTCTTCGACGCCGGCATGATGAGCGACTCGAAGCCCGAGCTTGTGAGCCTCATCCAGCAGGGCAGCCATGATATCGCGATCGACGCCAAGGATCTTTATCCCGTCCGCGCCCATCTGTTTTATCTCACGAACTCGAGCGCGAGCTTCTTCGGCGTTGTGCTTGTTCCCAAACATCGGGTAGATGAACAATCGCGGGGCGACGACTTCGCCTTTCGCGCTTTTCTCTCGCAGTGCGAGCGACTTAACGCTATCGCTTCCGACGTCGCGGACTGTGGTGATCCCGCAGGCCAACCACAGCTTCAGACAATAGTCGACGGGCTGCGGGTTGCCGCCACGTTCGTCCTGAATGTGCCCGTGCGCGTTGATCAAGCCTGGCAGCACATACTTGCCGGTAGCGTCGATTTCGACATCGCCCGCCGGCCGCTTAGCTTTGCCTTCGCGAAGCGCAACCGGATCGAGCGAGACTATCTCGGTAATGGTATTGCCCTCGATAACGATGTCTCTGGGGCCGGACGCGGGCGTGCCGTTGCCATCGACGATCGTTGCGTTGCGGATGACCAATCGCGCATAGCGTGTGCCGCTAACGACCGGCGGTTTGAGTTGAACCGCCGTTGTAAGAGGCGCCACCAACGACACGACGAGTAGAGCGAGCAAGACCTTTTTGAACATCAAGAGACTCCTTGCTGAACGCGAGGTGAGTACGCACGAAAATCCAGCTCGCGCGTCCCTAGAACGTGGTTGTTTCCTGTTCGGCTACCAAAACGATCGGTGGACCTCCACTGGAAATCGCAAAAGCGTGCGCCGCGGCTTCCTGCATCCCCGGCGAAGCCGCGCAGGTCTGGAGCGCCTCCATCGAGGGAAAATACAACTCGGCGATCCGGTAAAAAGGCGGCGTGCTGCCGTCCGGAGTGCCGACCACCTTGGTCGCCGCAAACTTCGTCATGCCTTTGATCTTTTCTACAGCCAGCGGAACATGCTCCTGAATGTAAAGTTTCTCGAACGCATCCACGTCCGTCGGGCGCGGATAGATAACAATTATCTTTGTCTCAGCCATGTTTCCTCCAAATGAGAACTCAGATTTCAGAGTTCGGCCGTTTGAAAGCGAATCAAACCGCAGAAGACGCGGATGTGCGACAGAGACGCTCATACCTGAGGGTGCAGGTGATATTTCCTCTACGCGTCTCGGCGTTCTCTGCGGACTGATTCCACCTAATGCACGCGCTTATCGTGCCCGCTCCAGTACTTCTCCCGCAGCTCCTTCTTCAATATCTTCCCGGTGCCTCCTTTGGGAAGCGCATCGAAGAACTCCACCGACTTGGGTACCTTGAACCCCGGCAGCCTGGTGCGGCAGTGATCGATCACTTCCTGCTCGCACAACGACTCGCCGGGTTTTACGACGACCAGTGCCTTCGGGACTTCACCCCACCGATCATCCGGCACGGCCACCACCGCGCATTCGAAAACCGCGGGATGCGAGTAGACAGCCTTCTCTACTTCGATCGAAGCGATGTTCTCACCGCCCGAGATGATGATGTCTTTTTTGCGATCGACGATCAGGAAGTAGCCGTGCTCGTCAACGGTGGCCATGTCGCCGGTGTGAAACCATCCGTTGCGCATCACATTTGCCGTTTCTTCGGGCAGCTTCCAGTAGCCGGCCATCACGTTATCGGCGCGTACGACTACTTCGCCGGCGCTCGTTCCGTCGTGCGGCAGCGGCTTGTCATCCGGATCGAAGATGTCGATCTCAACGCCGGGCATCGGGAAGCCTGCCATCGCCTGGCGCTTCCACCGCTCTTCATCGGGTTCGTCCTTCAAATGATCCTTGATGAATGACTGAGTCAACACCGGCACCGTCTCGGTCAAGCCATACCCTCCATAAGCTCGGCAGCCGAGTTTCTCCTCAACCTGCCGGATCAAATCGACGGGCGAGGCTGCGCCGCCGATCGCGATATAGTCGAGGCTGGATAAGTCATATTCTCCAAGCGACGGGTGATGGATTAACGCGTTTGCCATCGTAGGCACCATCGCGAAGTTTGTCACGCGCTCCTTCTGAATCATCTCTAGCACTTCAGTAGGATCGAACTTCTTAACCAGGATGTGTCGCGCGCCCATGCACGCAAGCGTGTGCGGAGTGCCCCATCCATTCACGTGGAACAGCGGGATGGTGTGAAGCTGGATGACGGTGTCGTCGACCGCGAGCCCGGCGATGACCTGCAAGGCGTGCAAATAAAGATTGCGATGGGTCATCATCACGCCTTTGGGGTTAGCAGTCGTGCCCGATGTGTAGAACAGCTCGGCGAGATCGTCATCTTTGATGTCCGAGGGGGGCGTAAAATCGGCTCCGGCAGCGGAAGTCAGGGTGTCGTAGTCGTGGCCGTCGCCGTTTGGTTCAAGAGGAATGTACTGCTTGACGCCGGGCGCCTGATTGCGAACCCCGTCAACAATCGGCTGTAAATCGCGGTTGTAAAACACCGCGACTGAATCCGAGTCATCCAAAATGAATGCGATCTCCGCAGGCGTGAGCCGTATGTTAAGCGGCAACAGCACGGCTCCCATTTGCACGACGCCGTAGTAAGCTTCGAGCAACTCGTGGCTGTTGTAGCCCAGCCATGCAACGCGTTCGCCCCGCTTGATGCCGATGTCGATGAGTGCGTTTGAGAGGCGATTGGCTCGCTGACCGAACTCGCGATAGGTCATTCTGATTTCGCCGTCTACGATCCCGATCTTGTTTGGAAAATATGTTTCGGCGCGCTGTTTGAATCTGATGGGCGTAAGCGTAAGGTTCATTTATTTGTTCTCCGTTGATCAGTATCCCTGACAATGATTTCGACGGCGGTGCTGGCTCAACCTATTCTCCGCGCTCGATCCTTCCAAAACCGCTCGCGGAGTTGCTTCTTTAGTATCTTTCCAGTGCCGCCCTTTGGCAATTCGCCTTCAATAAACTCGATCGAACGAGGCACCTTGTAGTTCGCCAAACGTTCCCGGCAGAACTCCGCGAGTTCGTCAGCCGTCACCTGTTTTCCGTCCCGCAAAGCAACGCACGCGTGTACGGCTTCTCCCCAATCGGGATCGGGAATAGAAATGACTGCCGCTTCTTTTACGGCCGGGTGCGCGTACAACACCGCTTCCACTTCGGTCGAGTAAACGTTCTCGCCGCCGGTCACGATCATGTCTTTCTTGCGATCGACCAGGTAGATGTATCCCTCTTCATCGACGGTCGCAAGATCACCGGTATGAAGCCAGCCCTCGCGTAACACGTCTTCGGTGTCTTCGGGCCGTTTCCAGTAGCCGAGCATTATGTTTGGGCCTCGAGCGATGATCTCGCCGACTTCGCCGGGCTTCACTTCGGAGCCGTCTTCTTTTGTGACTCGCACATCGACGCCCCGCACGGGCTTGCCGCACGATGCCAGACGTCTCTCGCTCTTCTCATCAGTGACGAGGTGATCCTCCGGCATGAGCACGGTCAGAAGCGGCGACGCTTCGGTCAGCCCGTAACCCTGTCCAAACTGACAGTTCAAAATCTTCATCGCCCTGCGCAGCAGATCCGGTGCGATTGGAGATGCTCCGTAGGTCAGGTGACGCAGCGACGACAAATCATATGAATCCAGATCCGGGTGCTGGAGCAGGAAGTTGAGCATCGTAGGCACAAGCAGGATTAGCGAGACTTGTTCGCGCGCGATTGTTTCCAGGACCTGTTTCGGGTCGAATCGCGGGATGAACACCTGGGTTGCCCCGCGAGACGTGTGCGAGAAGACGGCGGCGCCATCAGCCAGGTGAAACATCGGCGCGGCGTGCAAGTAGACGTCGTCAGGGAGGTAGTTGTAAACGCCTTCCGAGTGCGCGATGTTCGATAGCATGTTCTTATGGGTCAGCATCACGCCCTTTGGTTCCGCGGTGGTGCCCGACGTGTAGAACAATCCAAGCAACTCGTCATCGCTTACCTCGGGGGCGTATAGGGTGGGTGAGCCGTTCGCGAGTAAGTCTTCGTAAGCGAGATAGCCTTCGCGGGATTGATCGCTCATCAAGATGAAATGCTCGACCGATTCGAGTTGCGTGCGCACGGCTTCAATGAGCTGGGTCAGCGCCGGATCAACGGCTATAATCTTTGCGCCTGAATGATCCACGATGTACTTGATTTCGGGAGAAGTGAGACGGAAGTTGATCGGCACCACGATTGCGCCCAGTTGCGGGACGCCGTAATAGAGCTCAAGAAAGCGATGGCAATTGAGCGAGAGGATGGCTACGCGATCACCTCGCGCGACTCCGAGTTCCGCAAGAGCGCTCGAGAGGCGGTTGACTCTTTCGTCCACTTGTTGAAATGTGAGGCGGGTGGTACCGCAGATTGAGGCAATCTTCTCAGGGCTTTCCCGGACGCTTTTCTTTAATCCCTCGACTATGCTCATCAGGTGCTCAGTTCCGTTCAGCGGAACCCAAATCGATTCTCTATCGTCATGATTTGGTTGTCCGAATCTGATTGTCCGACAAACTTCAGTTTGTCGACACGCGGAAATACGACAAACTGAAGTCTGTCGGACAATCATTGGTTTTCGGGTGTTCGGTACAATCGCACAACCCGGCTAGGATTGCAAAGGCAACGGTTTGCGGGGCCAAAGCATTGACCGCAAGGAAACCGGCGGCTATAACCAAATAAGATTTTATGTCGACCAGGACGGCTCCACCTATCAGCGAAACGAGCCACGTCGGCAAGTCAGGAACAGGGCGGACACGCCGGCTTTCTGGACTATGCCGGGGTGGCGATAGACTCTCTGCGCGCGAACAAGCTGCGGTCGTTCTTAACTCTGCTGGGCATCATCATAGGGATCACTTCAATAATATCTGTGATTTCCATCATCCAGGGGCTGGATCAATACTGGAAACAGAAGGTCTCTAACTTTGGGCCCAATACCTTCGTGATCACTCAGTTCCCGATCACGACAAACCTGGACAAGTTCTTCGAGATGATTCGCCGCAATCCGGACGTTCGCGCCGACGCGGCCGATGCGATCGTTCGCGGGTGCCCTGCGTGCGAATTGGTTGGAGTCGAGGTGCACAAGCAGGTAGATGTACGCTACGAAAGGCAGTCGCTCAATGACATCGATATGTCAGGCATCTCGCCGAACATCGTGGAGATAGAAGGCTTCGGGGTCGAGACCGGGCGCGTGCTCCAGGAGTGGGACGAGGAGCACTCGCGATTTGTGGCGTTTATCGGCGCCGATGTCGCGGAGAAGCTGTTTTTGGGCGTCGATCCCCTGGGCAAGACCATGCGTATCGACGATCACTCGTACACGGTTATCGGGGTTGCCGAGAAGAAGGGATCGGTCTTCGGATTCTCGCGCGATAATTTTGCCAAGATACCACTTTCGACGTTTCAGAAAATCTACGGTTCGCGTCGGACGGTGAACATCTCGATCAGGGGTGGCGAGGGACAGATGCAACAGGCGCAGGACCAGGCTCGGCTGGTGATGCGCACGTTGCATCATCTGGATTATCACGAGGAGGATGATTTCGGGTTGATCACATCGGAAGGCGTGAACGAGTTGTTCAACAGCCTCACTAGCGTAATTTTTTCGGTCTCTTTGTTCGTAGTAGGGATATCGCTGGTTGTTGGCGGCATCGTCATAATGAACATCATGCTGGTTTCGGTGGTCGAGCGAACAAAGGAGATAGGGATTCGAAAAGCGGTTGGCGCGCGGCAACAGGATGTGGTGAATCAGTTTCTGGTCGAGTCGGTGGTTATGTGCTGCGCGGGAGGCATCGGAGGGATCATCTTCGCGTGGTGCATCTCGTGGACTCTTGCGCGATTCACGCCGCTGCCGTCGTCGTTTCCGTTGTGGGCTCCGGTTGTAGCTCTGACGCTCTCGACGATAATCGGGGTCTTTTTTGGGATCTATCCAGCGCGCCGCGCCGGAAAGCTGGATCCTATCGAAGCGCTGAGATCAGAATGAAACGTGATGCGTGAAACGTGACCCGGAGTGGCGATGAACTATCAAGAATGGGAGAGTTCAGTTCACTCATGAACTGGTCAGGCATAAAAGAAAACACTGCCTTGGCGATGGAGACGCTGGTCGCGCATAAGTTCCGCGCGGCGCTGACCATTCTGGGTGTGTTCATCGGAGTGCTGGTCATCGTGGCGATGGCCGCGGTGTTGAACGGGTTTCGCCAGTCGGTGCTGGACAACGCCGAGAGCTTCGGGACGCGCAACGTCTACCTTTGGCGCTACCCGTTCATCATGACCAGCAAGCCCTCCGCGGAGGTTCTCAATCGCAAGCCGCTTTCGCTCGAAGACGCGCTCACGATCGAACGAGAAGTTCCTCAGGCCGAGTATGTCTACGCGGGCATTCCTTATGCGATACCGCTGCCCGGCACGCCTCCCCCTCCTCCTCCCGAGGTTCGCTATAGAGATCGGGCGATGAATCGAACCCAGTTGATTGGCAACTTTCCGGTGGCCGAATTGGTGATGAATGTCCCAATCTCCGAAGGCCGTTTTTTCAACGACTCCGAAAACCTGCACAAGGCTTCCGTGTGCGTGCTCGCATTCAACGTCGTCGAGGCGCTCTTTCCGGCGGAGGACCCGATTGGCAAGACGATCAACGTTGGCGGCCAGGACTTCACCGTGGTCGGCACTGTCAAAAAGCAGAAGGCAGGCCCGTTCGGTTCTGAGAATCAGGAAGACAACGACATCTTTATCCCGTACTGGACCTTTCACAAGATGTACCCGTCCAAGGATGACCACTTCATAATCGTGCGGATGCGCGAGGGCGAAATGAAGGCGGGTATTGCGGGAATAGAACAGGTGCTTCGGCGAAGACGCAATGTCTCGATCGACAAGGACAACGATTTTGAGATCGGCACCCCCGACTCGTTCATCAGCACGTTTGATGACATAGTGGGCGCTGTGTTCGGGGTGATGATAATCATTTCCTCGATCGCGTTTATGGTGGGCGGTGTCGGCGTGATGAACATCATGTTGGTAGCTGTCACCGAGCGCACCAGAGAGATTGGCATTCGCAAGGCGGTTGGCGCGCGCCGATCGGATATTGTGTGGCAGTTCCTGACAGAAGCGGTGACTCTGACCGGGATCGGCGGGCTGGCAGGTTTGTTTTTTGGCTGGCTGCTTGGGGTCGTGGTCTCGGCGCTGGTTCCGGCGCTCACAATGGCGATACCGTTGTGGGCCGCGGCGTTTGGGTTCTTTGGTTCGGTGACGGTGGGGATAGTGTTTGGTTTATGGCCCGCGATCAAGGCTGCCAACCTGGATCCGATCACCGCGCTACGACATGAATGAGTCAGGTTTCGTCATCATATTCGCTTACAAACAGCTTGCCGTCATAGTCGATGATGCCGATTCGAATTTGCTGTAGCCATCCGTACCTTCCAAGCACATTGCGCGGATATTGGGAATCGGCAAAGTACGCAGTCACAATGAACTCAAACCCGAGAGCGGAAAGAGACACTTGATGTCCAAACGCGGTGAAAGGTCCTTGCGCCGTTCCGAACACCCGGCGCTCACCCGACTCGATATGCAGGCCTAACAACTCGCCATATTCTGGTTTGAATATGCAATTCGCAGCGCCTGTGTCTAACTTCGCATCAGGTATTCGCACATGTCTATCGCCAACCTGTAGCTCCACCGGCACCGTTATTCCTGACGCTGCTGGATCGTACACGTGTGAGGTCCGAAAGGTGAGGCTGTGTGTCACGCTCACCATCCTCCAAAAGGCAAATCGTCTGAAGGTTCAATCCTCAGCACGGTCGGGACCCGAACTCCGAGGCGACGAGCCTTATCGTACACTTCTCGTGCACCGGGTCCGTTAGCGAGAAGGCGATCTCCATCGAGAGCCACCCACTCGCCAACGTATTCGTCGCGATGCTCCTTCACCCATAACAGTTCGCGCGAGCAGTCGATCACTTCAACCCTACGAGGAGGCTCGACCTGTCTGTTACGAGGTTGAGCAGATATGACAACGCGAACCCCTCCGCCATGAAGCAGTTCTCTTTCGGATTCGACTACGACATCCTTCCCGAGAACATCCCGAGGTATGAAAACGCCGTGTTCGTTAACCACAATTCGGTTCGATCTTGGAAATAGAGCTATGCTGGCCGAAAACCGGTCGCCCCAAGCGGGTTCAGTGACAATCGCCGGTCCCAGGCTGAACGCACCCTGTAATTCGGGCGGAAGCCCTAGGAAGATAGTTGTCGATGCGAAAGCAGCGCGGCGTGAAGGCATTGTTGCTTTCTGAGGCCCGCCTAGCATTGATTTTAACAAATCGTTCTCCATCCCTAGCTCCTTCATTCCGACGTCTCCCACGGCTTTAGGTCCAGCAGAGTGAGCATTCGTTCAAACTCGTCGCTAATCCTCTTTTTGACTTCGGCCGCGGTCACTGGAGTCTTGTACGTCAGCAAAAAGTTGATGAACACGGCGTTCTTGAAGCGCTCAGATCTCATTACAACCACGCGAGCGTCTCGCTCGTCTTCGGCGTCCTTAGGTTTGACGCCATCGCAAACGCTTCAGGGGTCAGGTTCAATTGACTCTCGACGAGAGGCAGTTGTCTGCGCATAAAACCATCCACATTCGTCGTTAGCAGGGTGAGATGAGAAGTCAAAGCAACCTCCGGTTTCCCAAAACTAGCCCTGGGGTCGACTTCTTCAATGATGCCAAATACTGACTCCACGAGCTTGACGAGTAATTCGTCGTCTCCTTGCTGTAGGGAGTCGGCAAACATCTCAAACCCGCTGTATGAAATGCGGAGCGCAACACGCCCTTCGAGCAGCCCCACCCGATAAACGAGATCCGAGAGAAACGCGGTTGGAGATTCCACGGAGATGCTCGCCGCTGAAATACCGTAGGGTCCCAACTCTCGGCAGAGAGTTGAGAACGACTTAGTTCCTGGTGTAGGCAGCCCGGCGAGAATGCTATCGAATGTCCAGCGATAGGTGACCGCGGATTGTTCCGCTCTGAATTCGATCATGGCTTCCCGTTCTCCCTGATTTTGAAAAACGCTGGTTCACACGACTCGGTCATCGCCAGTTCCGCAATCGCCACCGTCCGTTCGAACCCAAACCGTTCAACAACTAAGCAGGGGTGGACTGGTCTAGCGGACATCGTTCAATAGCTCGGGAACGCGTAATCCTTTAACATCTCCGCGCGTTCCTTCTCTTCCTGGCCTTTCATCGCCACGCAATCTCGCATCGAGACCATCCCCAAAAAGTTGCCCTCGGAGTCTTCGACGATCAGGTGATACAAACCGTGCTCCTGCAAGGTCTGCAGTGCAACGTCGATCTCTATCTCAGAGGTCACCTTTATGAGGTTCGAGCTGGCGATTGATTGTACGCTCACCTCTGACGGGCGAAAATTCTCGGCGACCACCTTGTCGGATATGTCACTCTGCGAAACGACACCTACGATCTTTCCCGACAGGTTGCAAACGCCGGTGGCGCGAATTCCATGGCTTTTCAGGAAGCGCGCGGCCTCAGCCGCCGTCGTCTGGTTTGAGAGGCAGTAGACCTCTTTGCGATCTTTGATGATGTCACGAACGGTCTTTGGCATAACGACCTCCGGTAGGTTCAGTTTGTCAGATCAGCTTACGACCTTGGTATGCCTCAGATAATAACGCTGTTAGCGGTTACTGGCCAGCCCTCAGCCCGACCTGCGGCCCGACCGGACGCCTTTCAATGGCCGAGACTTCTACGCGTCGTTGTCGGTGTGCTAGACTCGCGATTCGTTTGCCGCTTTGCGTGCCCTGGCGCATTTGCGCTACCCCGGAGAATTGTCATGCTGCGAATTGGAACGCTGTTATTTACCATCCTATGTTTGACCGTGGTTGCCGTCTTAGGCCAACACCAACTCAAGCCTACACCCAAGACCGTCGCGTGGGGATATTACGATGCCAGCACTCCCCCGGTGCTGCGAATCAAATCCGGCGACACCGTCGAGATTCAAACCCTTATCACATCGAGCCCCGCGCGTCTTGAGTCCGCCGGTGTCCCACCCGAACAGGTCGAACAATCGCTTCGCGACATAACCAGGGAGGTCACAAACAAGGGTCCGGGCGGCCACATACTGACGGGGCCGATCTTCGTCGAGGGCGCCGAACCCGGGGATGTGCTCGAGGTGAGAATCAAAGCGATCAAGCTCGCGATACCTTATGCGTACAACGCGTTCAGTCCCGGCAGGGGCTTTCTCCCGGAGGATTTCCCGTTCGCGAGAATCAAGATCATCCCGCTGGACGAAAAGCGGATGGTCGCGCGATTCTCCGATGGGATCGAGATACCGTTGAAGCCGTTCTTTGGAAGCATGGGTGTTGCACCTCCCGATGTCTCTGGCAGGATAAGCAGCGCGCCACCATGGATTCACGCTGGGAATCTGGATAACAAAGAACTGATCGCGGGCACGACGCTTTTTATCCCGGTTCACGCGCGGGGCGCGCTGTTTCTGGCTGGCGACGGTCATGCGGGACAGGGTAACGGCGAGGTGGATATCACGGCGCTGGAGACTTCGCTTATCGGAACGTTTCAATTGATTGTGCGCAAGGATATGCATTTGACGTGGCCGCGCGCGGAAACGCCTTCGCATTTCATAACGATGGGCATTCACGAGGATCTGACCGAAGCGACGAAAGCGGCGCTGCGCGAGATGATCGATTTTCTGGTCAAAGAAAAACATCTCTCACGTGAGGATGCCTACATGCTCGCAAGCGTCGCGGCGGATTTTGAGATCACCCAACTTGTAGATGGCAACAAGGGAGTGCACGCGATGATCCCTAAGGCAATATTCAAGAAATAGGATGAAATAGGATTTAGGATTTAGGATTTAGGATTTGGGATTTAGGGTGCGGGCAGCTAGCCAGGATACCAGGAACCCAACTCGAGGTATCAAAAGATCGCCTCGGATACGGCTCCTCAGAAGAGAAAGTACTGGTGACTGGCCAGGCGAATGAAGTTGGCAGGATGCTGGCTGGTCTCACGACGAAGCCTGCAATCTAAGACCTTAAATCCTAAATCCTAAATCCTAAATCCTACGGAGGACATGTGATCGGACTACTTGAAGACAAAACTGCAATCATCACTGGCGCCGGGCGCGGGATCGGGCGTGCCACTGCGGAACTCTTTGCTCGAAACGGCGCGCGCGTTGTTTTGAGCGATATTGATCCACTGCCAGCAGAAGAAGCTGTTGGAGCGATCGTCGCCGCAGGCGGCCACGCCATAAGCGTCCCGGGCGATGTCACCGATCCCGCGTTTCCAGACGTGATTGTGAATGCAGCTATCGAGAAGTTCGGCGGCATAGACATCATCGTCAATAACGCCGGCTACACCTGGGATGCGGTGATTCACAAGATGACCGACGAGCAATGGGAGGCGATTCTGGCCGTTCACCTTACCGCGCCGTTTCGGATCATCCGTGCTGCTTCGACATTCCTGCGTGAAACCGCAAAACGTGAGAAGGGCGAACACGGAGCGGCGCTGGCTCGCAAGATCGTAAACATCAGCTCGACTTCGGGCACGCGCGGAAATCCAGGTCAGGCTAACTACTCATCGGGCAAAGCCGGGGTGATCGGATTGACCAAGATGCTCGCGAAGGAGTGGGGGCAGTTCAACATTCAAGTAAATTGTGTCGCGTTTGGTCGAATCGAGACCCGGCTCACGCAAGCGAAGGAAAAGGGCGAGACTATTCACCGCGGCGAAGCAGCAATCGCGATCGGGATCCCTGTCGAGCGATTGGATCGCACGACCCCAATGATTCCAATGGGCCGGGCGGGCACGCCTCAAGAGGCGGCGGGCGCGATTCTGTTCTTCGCGTCTCCGTTATCGGACTATGTTTCCGGCCAGGTGCTTGAATGCGCGGGCGGATTGTAGTTTGTAGTTCAGCCTTTACGGCGGACGCTGTTCACGCCCAAACTGGGTCTAGGCTATGATTGCCACGCGTAAGAGGCCAAACGCAGAACCTATCGAGCCGGGGTTGTTGACTACGGAGGTGACCAAATGCCGTTACTACGCACGCCCGATGAGCGATTCTCAGGCATACCCGACTTTCCATTCGCGCCGCACTACGTAGAGATAAACGGCGCCCGTATTCATTACATCGATGAGGGCGCTGGAGAGACGATTTTGTGTCTGCACGGCGAGCCTACCTGGGCGTATCTCTATCGGAAGATGATTCCCATCCTGGCGAAGGGTCATCGAGTGATCGCCATGGACTTTATCGGGTTCGGGCGTTCGGATAAGTTCTCCGATCCGATTGAGTACACCTACGAGATGCACCGCGCCGCGCTCGCTGCGTTTATCGAGAAGCTTGATCTTCGAGGTATCACCGCCGTGGTCCAGGATTGGGGCGGGTTGCTTGGGCTTCGAGTGGCGACTCAGATGGACGACCGTTTCGCGCGGCTGGTCATCATGAACACCGGCCTTCCAACCGGCGACATTCCCGCGACCGAAGGCTTTCTCAAGTGGCGCGCATATGCGATGAGCACTCCCGACATCCCCTGTGGAACGATCGTGCGGCGCAGCGCGGTGAATCGCGAATCGATCACCGATGAGATCGTTGCGGCATACGACGCGCCGTTCCCCGACGCCACTTACAAGGCGGGGGCGCAGATGTTTCCGGGACTGGTGCCGGTCGAACCCGATCAAGCCGGCGCGGCGGAGATGCGCGAAGCTCAAGAGGCGCTGTCGCACTGGACGAAGCCGGTGCTGGTGATGTTCTCGGACGGCGATCCGGTGACACGAGGAGGCGACCGCTTTTTCCGCAAGCTGATCCCGTCGGCGAAGGACGAGCCGGAAATCGTAATCGAAGGCGCCGGTCATTTCCTCCAGGAAGAGAAAGGCGAGGAACTTGCGGGTCACATCGTGAGCTTTATCGAACGCAGACCGGCCCAATGACGCGAGGCCTTGCCAAAGAACGAAGCGACCAGAGCTGGAGCCTGCGCTTCCTTTGGCTCGCTGTGGCAGGTTTTCATCTGGTCAGCGATTCGACCGCACGACTACTTCACGTGGATGCTCGAAGTATTCCCGGCGATAGTCGGCGCGGTGATTCTGGCGGCGACCTACCGACGTTTCAGATTTACTACGCTGGTCTACATCCTGATTGCCGTACATATGGTCATCCTGATGATAGGCGGGCACTATACCTACGCAGAGGTTCCGTTCGGCAACTGGATTCGCGATCAGTTTGGGTTGAGTCGCAATCATTACGATAGACTCGGCCACTTTGCGCAAGGCTTTGTGCCGGCAATGATCGCGCGAGAAGTGCTGTTGAGGCTGAGAGTCTTGAAGCGCGGGTGGTGGTTGATCGTGTTTGTCGTCTCGATGTGTCTTGCAGTCAGCGCGCTGTACGAGCTAATCGAGTGGGTCGTGTCCGCGTTGACCGGCTCGGCAGGCGACGCGTTTCTTGGCACGCAGGGCGATGTGTTTGATACGCAGAAGGATATGGCAATGGCTCTCGTTGGAGCAGCGACCGCACTCGTCACGCTCTCTAAGTTTCACGACAAACAATTGGCGCAAGCCAAAGTGGTTGAAGACCACGGCGCGTTCTTGTGAGGGCCGCTCTCGGCGCGCCCTTGTTGCCCGCGGCGTGGGCGATGAAAGCTAAAAGATGAACGAAGATCAGAAACAGACTGAAAAAACCTGGAACACAGCCCTCTACGACGGCAAGAACGCGTTTGTGTGGAAGCACGGCCGAGGCGTCGTCGACCTGCTCGAGCCTCAGCCTGGTGAGCGTATTCTTGACCTCGGATGCGGAACGGGTCATTTGACTAATCAGATTGCTACTGCGGGCGCCGAGGTGATCGGTCTGGACAAGTCGCAGTCGATGATCGAAGAGGCCCGGAGACTCTATCCCGGTCTGCGGTTCGAGATCGCCGACGCTGCTGAGTTTTCCTTTGAGCAACCATTCGACGCGGTGTTCTCCAACGCCGCGATTCACTGGATGAAAGATCAGCCGGCCGTTGCCCGCCGCATCTGGGACGCGTTGAAACCTGGCGGCCGATTCGTCGCGGAATTTGGCGGCAAAGGAAACATTCACGCGATTCGAACCGCGCTTGCTGAAGCTGTGGACGCGGCGGGTGAGACCATCAACGCCGAACCCTTTGCTCGTTACTATCCGGCGATTGGTGAGTACGCGACGTTGCTCGAGGCCCAGCGATTTAGAGTGACGTTTGCGACGCACTTTGATCGGCCTACAAAACTAGACGAGGGCGAAAAAGGCTTGAGGAACTGGCTTTTTACTTTCGCCGACAACGTCGTCGAATCGCTTCCCGAGGGCAAACGTGAGAACGTGATTGCCGAGGTCGAGCGTGAACTCAAATCGCAGCTTTTTCGAGATGGGAGCTGGTTTGCGGATTATCGGCGCATCAGAATCGTCGCAGTCAAACAAGAATGATAGTGATGATATTCGCGCGAATGATAAAGAGTACTGTCTCATACCTTCTGCTGGGTCTCTCGCTGGCATCATGCCTGGCCGGATGCTCAACACACCGGGTAACACGGGAGGGGTCAAACGGTACCGCGAGCACTTCAGCTCAAGCTTCAACGGCTCAGCTGGCCCCCTCGGTTGGTTTCGCGTCCCGCGAGAGGCTTTTGGAGCATTATCGTAAACACGGCGGTGAGTTTGGGAATATCTCGATCGAAGAGTATCTTCGCGCGGCGCAGGCCCTACGGGATCACGCGTTGGCATCATCGATCGTCGAGGCGGCCCGGACCGATGGCGTGATAACCCGGTTCGACCGAGAAAACGGTACGTTTATCGCCTTTGATCGCGATGGCATCATTCACACGTGCTTCAGGCCAAACGATGGCGAGGCCTATTTTCGCCGCCAGCTAAAGCGAAGGGATTAGCTATGTCGGACCCGGTACGTGAATATCTTCGCCGCAAAGGGTGCGCCCAGCATGTCGTCAAGAGTGGGTTGGAGGGACTGGTTGGCGCCTGGGAGAATACGGTCAACTCTGTAGTTCAAGGTTACGAGTTTGGTCTCGATGATTACCTGAACGACCTCGATGGCAGGCAGTTGATATCGGAGGTAATGGCGCTTGACCACGTGGCTGCCGGGCTGAAAGAACGTGTCCGCCGTGCTGACGAGCGCATGATGAAGGCGGTCAGGCCAGCCAGCGAGTGCCTGTGGGGAAGCGCTGCAGCAGCCCGGCACAAGTGGTCGGCTGAGAAAAACTGGTGGTATTTTAGCGCTCCGAAAACCGCGGGTCCGGAGTTGTTGATAGACCTGAATGGCGATCGTCGTTAGCACCCGCTCTGTGGTTTCTCCTCTTCCCGGCGGGTGAGCCCTTCAAGAAACAAATCGTGCATCTTGCTTGTCTTGCTCTCGGGGAAACCGGAGTCACGAACAATATTCAACCGAGCGTCGAACAGACTCTCTGGCGAGACCTCAACGCCAGGAACAACTTCGATCTGAACCAGCTCTTGTCCGTTATGACCGGGGCCGGCGAATTCCTGAAGGCCTTTGCATTGCCAGCAAACGCCGGTCTTGTTTATCAACTGGCAGAGGCCGTCGTAGCTCCCGATCATTTTTGATCTTGCCGATGACAGCCGATGGCGAAACACCGGCTCGGAGACCTCGAGCATTGTTGCCGCCTCCTGATTCGAAAAGCCCAATACTTCACGAAGCATGATCGCTGCTTGCTCGACGGGCTCCAGCGTACGGCTTATGCAAGAAAAGCAAAACGCGATGTGCTCGCGCATCTCGAACACGAAATCGGGTGAGTGCATCAATGAAGCGAGTTTGGCGATCTCGTTCTCGTCGCTTTCGGTTTCGTGCTGACCGTAGAGTTGAGCCTCGACGCGCCACCGATTCTTCGCTCGAAGATGGTCCATGCAGACATGGGTGGCGATGCCAAAGAGCCACGTTTTGAATCGAGCCTCGCCGCGAAAGCTGGGCAGGTTCTGGAGCACCCGAATCAGCACGTCCTGTAACAGGTCTTCGGCGTCCTGCCGTAGGGTGACCATTCGGTAGACGTACGCGAACAGCGGCTTGCGCAACGGCTCGACGAGTTCGCCGAAGGCGCCTTCGTCTCCACTGAGCGCGCGCTCGACAAGTTGGGTTTCTTGCTCGATTGGAAGCTGGTCTAACATTGTCAGTCAGAATAAACGGCAACAATCAGAGTCGACAAGAAGAAAGTGTGCCGTGAAGTGATAAGTAAGTAAAATCGCCCCCCGTGGGACTACAGGTTGGGAAGAAGGTGGCTTGACCCCGCGTATCCTGGTGGGACAATTCTCAGCAAGAGCGGGGCAAGCCAGCCTTCTCAACCTGTGAGCCCAGGCAGAGCCGTTTTTCTATGACTCGTCATTCACCCCGGATCACTCCCGGCGTCACGGCACGCTTCACTGTTGCATCAAGACCTGGCAAAGCTGCAAGCGGTTGCCGGCGGGATCGCGAAAAGTTGCGATGCGGACCGCACCGGGCACTTCGTGGACTTCGCCTTCAAACTCGACGCCTTTTGCGGTGAGTTCCTTTTGTGCGCGAGCCAGATCGTCAACTCGAAGTACAACTGTTGCACCGCGTTCGTCGTCGCCTTCGCGAAGTTGATTCAGTCCGATCGAGGCGCTGCCATCCGCGTGGCTGAACTCGCACCAGCCCTCCATCTCGAAGGTCTTCTTGAGACCCAACACTTCGCCGTAGAATTTCTTGGCGGCGTTCATGTCCTTCACCTGATACCACGAAACGTTGACTTCCATTTTTCCTTACCTCCCGAATTGATTTTGCTCTCTACATTGTTTAGTCGTTCGGCACGGTTGTTTCCGCCAATTGTTGAAAACAAGGAGCGGCGCGTGTATGTTCGTAGTTCGGCGCAGAGGTCCGACAAACTTCAGTTTGTCGCGAACACAACGCCGCGACAAACTGAAGTTTGTCGGACATTCCATTGGAGGCTCTAGCTATGGCAACACGCAATGGCAGCGCAGTTTGGGAAGGAACGCTCAGGGAAGGAAAGGGAACAGTAAGGCTCGGGAGCGGTGCGTTCGAAGGAGCTTATTCGTTCGCTTCAAGGTTCGAAGAGGGCACCGGCACCAATCCGGAAGAGTTGATCGGTGCGGCTCACGCCGGATGCTTCTCGATGGCCTTGTCCGCGGGATTGTCAAAGGCCGGTCTTTCACCCACGCGCATCGCCACCACGGCAAAGGTTCACTTTGGACCGGTGGAGGGAGGGTTCGCGATCACCTTGATCGAGTTGGATACGACGGCAGAGGTGCCCGGGATTGACGAGGCTGCTTTTCTCGAACAGGCCGAGGGTGCGAAGAAAAATTGCCCGGTCTCCAAGGCGCTCGCGGCGACGAAGATAACGCTGAACGCGAGGCTGGTCAGCTGATCGTCCAATCGTGAGATGGATTTATGCCCAATCCATCTTTGGGCGCATCGTGTGCCACTTAGTCGCGCCTTCGTACGCCAGCGCTACTCGTAACGGCGAGCCTTCGTCATACAAGCCACCGGTGAACATTATCGAGCGCGGCAGGCCGTCGATGAACCCGCACGGCACACACACTTGAGGATGACCGGTCAGATTTGTTACAAGCAGGCTCCCGCTACCCGGAGCGGGTGAGACGAATACATCCCATCTGGACATGAGCTTGTCCATCTCGTGCATCAGCAGAGTTCTCGCTCGTTGTGCGCGAATGTACTCGACTGCCGGAATAAAGCGCGATGTGCGGAATGTGTTGGGCCAATCCCCGGGCGCCTGCCCCGAGAGTTCATTGACGCGCCCGTCGCGGGTGATGTCATCAAATGCTGCGGCTGCTTCGGCAACGAGGATGATGCGCAAAGCGCCGGTTGAGAACTGAGGCAGCTCGATGGGCTCGAGTTTGGCGCCCGCGGTCTTCAAGGCGTCGAGCGCCTCTTTGTACAGCTCTTTTTGCTTTTCGTTGGAGCCTCCTTCGAACTCGGTTTTCACATAGCCGATGCGCATCTTCGAAAGCGGAACATCGGGATCCCAGTTGAAAGGCGCGTCGCCAACGGTAATGTCTCGCCGATCGGGACCATAGATGCTCGATAGCACAGTGGCGCAGTCCTCGACACCGCGACAGATCGGACCGATCTTGTCCATCGTCCAGCTCAAACCCATCGCACCATAACGGCTCACCCGGCCGTAGGTCGGTCTCAGACCCACCAGACCGCAGCGCGATGACGGTGAGACGATCGAGCCGAGCGTCTCGGTTCCGATTGAGAACCCGACCAGTCCCGCGGCCGTTGCAGAAGCGGGCCCCGCGGATGAACCGCTCGAGCCAATCCGGTCTTCTTCTACCTGCCACGGGTTGCGAGTCATGCCTTCGAACCAGCGCCCACCCTGCGCCAGCGCTCCCATCGAGAGCTTGGCGACCAGCACCGCACCCGCATCGCGTAATCGCTCGACGACCGTAGAATCGTAATTGATCATCTGGTCGCGATAGGGCTCGGCCCCCCAGGTCGTCTTGATGCCTTTGGTCGCGAACAGATCTTTGACGCCACAAGGAATACCGTGAAGAGGACCGCGATACTTGCCGGCCTTGATCTCCCGGTCGGCTTCCGTCGCCTGCTTTAGAGCGAGCTCTTCGGTGAGCGTGACGACACAGAGCAGCTTTGGGCCGAAGCGCTTCAAGCGAGCGAGGTACATTTTGGTGAGGTCGACGGACGAGACTCGCTTCGTGCGCACAAGCTCCGCGAGTTGCGTTGTTGTGAAGAACGCGACGTCTTCCAGGGAGTCATATTTGGGGATCTCCTGTTTGGTCAGTTTGAACTTGACTGGCTTCCAGTCAAATTTCTTACCGGGGAGCGCGGGATGAAATGCGGTAGCTGGTTCGGTGTCCAGAGGCACATCGATCTTGCGGAGGGTCTCGTAGGCGGAGAGATTCTGATTGATGCCTCGAAGCGCCATGGTTTCCTGCGCGTCGTTCATCTCGACGCCGATCAACTGCTCGGCGTCGTGGAGCATTTCTTTGGTAACATGCTGCTCGGGTTGAGCACGTTGGGGTTGTTGCCCCGCTTGTGCAAGCGAGACATCGAGATGAGCGGCAGCGAGACCGGCCACGCCGGCGGCTGGCAGCATCTTCACGAATGTTCGGCGATCGAGTTCCATGTTCGACGACCAGGTTTCGCTTTGCGGTGTTCTTTTTTCTTCATAATCTCCTGCCGTCATTCTCCGAGTATTCGAGCAAACAGTTTTGGACCACTAAGAATGTCGATACCTTGATGATTTTTCAAGCCCGGCGTGACCCCCGCACCATGCGGCGCAAGATTAGCGGAGGGTAGATTGTCTACCGAGCGGATCACATCTTCCTAAGGTGCAATGTCAGCAAGCGGATTGAGAGGTCCGCATGATCATTGCTCGATCGGATGTAGTCTCGCGCTTCGTGACATCTACGAGAAGCTGCGTTAGCGGCGCATTGTGCTGTGGAGTCTGAAGCGGCGGGTCGTGTTGCCAGGCTCACGACCCGCCGCGTTCAGTTGGATTCCTACTCCTTTTTTGCTTGCTGAGCCTTCGAGCCAATCTCCTTCAACAGTTCCTGCACTGCCACTTCGATTTGCCGATCACGGCCTGCAAGATTGTCCTCCGGAGAGTTCTCGACGAAGATGTCCGGCTTTACCCCGTAGTTCTCCAGGTTCGTCCGGTTTTTGTCGGCGATATACACCCCAACCCCGGGAGTCCGAACCGTCGAGCCGTCGATCAGCGAGTAGCTCCCCGTTCCGATCACCGCGCCCATCGTTGGAGTGCCGATCACTTTTCCTAAACCCAGAGCGCGGAACCCTGCGGGGAACATCTCTGAGTTCGAGGCGGACCGCCAGTTTTGCACAACGACTTTTGCTCCGAAGAACCCCGCGAAAGGACGGCCGGTCGGCTCAGTGCCGCGCGGTTCCCAGATCTGATACTCGCGCTGCACCAGGATCGCCAGCAGCTCTTGTTCGATGTTGCCGCCGCCGTTCCACCGCTCATCGATGACCACCGCTTCTTTGTTGCGGTTCTCCCGAAGCTCCTTTTCGAAACGCCGCAACGATGGCTGATTCATCGATTGAATGTGCAGATAACCGACTCGACCGTTTGAGAGCTTATCGACCAGCTCACGGCGGGTCTTCACCCAGCGCTCGTAGCGAAGCTGCGAGTAAGCGCCCTGGTTGACCGGCTCGATTCGGCTCTTCCACGCGCCTTCTTCGGAAGGCTTGTTGTTGAAGGTGACTTCGAGTTTGCGATTGAGCCGGTGATTAAGCATCTCCCAGTAATTGTCGCCGGCCTTGACGGGTTTGCCGTTGATCGCGATCAGATAATCGCCGTCGCTGACCTTAACCCAGTCTTTGTCCGCGGGACCTCCTTCGTAGACGTGAGTCACCTTGTATCGGCCCGCCGAGTCATCGGCCTGAAGCTCCAGGCCAAGCTGAGCGGTTGATACGTCGCCGGCTTCCCGGCCACGTGGTCCAGCGGCGCCGGTGTGCGAAGCGTTCAGCTCGCCGATCATCTCATTAATGATGTTGAGAAGCTCCTGCCGATCGCCGACGAATTCGACGAGGGGCTGATACTTCGCCCGCGCGGCGTCCCAATCCTTACCGTGCATCGCGGCGTCGTAGAATCGATACTTCATGGTTCGCCAGGCGTCGTCGAACATCTCGGCCCACTCGGTGGACTTGTCGATCTTCACTCGGGCGGTGAAGTTGACTCGGCGCCTTGCGCTTTCACGACCCCCAGATCCGCCGCCGGCCGCCTGGGCGCCTGGGCCTGCGGCGGCCGCGAGCGCTACAGTGTAAACCGAGCTCGCTTCTCGAAAGAAGAGCGTGCGACCGTCGCGGGAGATCATCAGGTTGTTTATGCCTCCCCCGAAACCGCCGCCCCCGCCGCGGCCGCCCCCGCCGCCCCCGCCGGTGGGCGGTTCGCCAGCGGCGATGCGGGTCAATCGCCGGCCATCCGCCTGGATTGAGTAAATCACCGGCGTATTTCGGGTGCCTGCGGGCTCGGTAGTGACAAACACGATCGTGCGATTGTCGGCACCGACCGCATAATCGAAGACCGCGAACGGCATTCGAGTCACCTGCTCGGTTCGCCGCTTTAGGCCGGCCCAGTCGATGTTGACGTCCTTCGGGGGAGCGT
This sequence comes from Blastocatellia bacterium, assembly GCA_963737945.1. Taxonomy (GTDB): domain Bacteria; phylum Acidobacteriota; class Blastocatellia; order UBA7656; family UBA7656; genus Onstottus_A. The sequence continues at coordinate 135,109 of CAVTUR010000013.1, forward strand.
TGCGCTGAGCTGCCGCCACACGGCGTGTAACGGCGTCGTTGGTTTGATCCTGCAGGTCGCCGCCCTCAGGACGGTCCTCGGGGTCCGCGGGATCGTGTTCCTCGCGTTCCAGGTCGACGGAGTAAATCTGAGAGGAACGCTGATCGCCTCCACCAAGTCCGGCGTCTGCGCGAACGAAGAAGAGCTTCTTGCCGTCGTGAGTGAATTGCGGATTGCCTTCGTTAAACGAATCAAAGGTAACCTTGCGCTCCTCGCCTCCGGAGGATGGGATTAGATAGATATCCGAAGTTCGGACGTAGTCGGGTTTCGAATAGGCGATCCATTTGCCGTCGGGCGACCAGACTGGCGCTCCGAAGTTGCCGTACTTCGAGGAGGAGAGTTCGATTGTCTGCTTCGAGTCGATCGCGTACTTGCGAAGCTTTGCATCAGACCCGGTAAACGCTATCTCTTTTGAGTTAGGTGACCAGGCGAACGAAAACTTTAGCGTGTCGAAGTCGGTGACCTTCTGCGGTTCGGCCGTTCCGTCGGCCGGAATGATGTAGAGCTCTTCACGCCCGCTGCGATCACTGATAAAGGCAATCGACTTGCCGTCGGGCGAATAGAGCGGTTCCTTGTCGCGGGAGGGGCTGTCGGTGATTTGATGCAAGTCGCCTTCCTCGGTGGGCGCTGTAAATATCTCGCCGTGAATCGAGACGACTATGCGGTGCCCGGACGGCGCAACATCGTAATCATCGGCCTGTGAGTTGAAATCCCGAACTTCCGCGAGGTTCTCCTGGGTTTCGGCGGCGATGTCGAGTTTGACCGGTGTTGCCTTGCGGCTGGCGACATCGAGTTTCCACACACCGAAGTCGTGCTCGAAGACTATCACTTTGCCGTCGGCGCTGATCGCGGGAAACCGCACGTCGCCGGTCTTGAATGAAGTCACGCGGTCGGCCTTACCTCCGGCTTCGGGGACTCGCCAGATGTTGGTGAGACCGTTGCCTTCGCGATCACTCACGAAGTAGATGAATCCATCGGTGCTCCACATCGGCCACGAATCCAATCCGTCAAAGTCCGCGGTAAGATCGGTGAACTTCTTGGCCGCGATGTCCATCACCGTAACATCGCTGTTCATCGCTCCTCTATAATACTTGCGCCAGTAAACCTGTCCCTTTCGATTGATAGCGAGCTTCTTGCCGTCTGGCGAGTAGCATGCGTTCACTCCCATATCGGCGCCGGCATTGCGCTCCATTCCGCCGTCGATCGACACGGTGAAGAGTTTCCCCATGAAGTCGTCGCCGCGGCTCGAAGCAAATAAGACCGCGCGCGAGTCCGGGGTCCATCCCAGAACTGTGTCATCGGCGGAATGAAACGTGAGTTGTTTGGCCGTCCCGCCTTCGCTTGGGACGATGAATACATCGAAGTTTCCGTTGCGGTCCGAAGAGAAGGCAATCAACTTTCCATCGGGAGAGAAGCGGGGATAGACATCGCGCGCCTTATTTGCCGTTATGCGTTTGATGTTCTTGCCGTCTTCGTCGGCGGTCCAGATATCGGCCAGGTAGGTGAAAGCGATACGACCGTGATTGTAGTGCGGGTAGCGAACGAGCCTGGCCTCACGACCCACCGCGGTTAGCGGCGCGCTTAGCGCAAGCAAGAACGCGAGAGCGTAGAGTCTTTTCATAGGGTCTCCTTTTGTCTAGCAGGCGGCACGATGGTTGTGCGGTTCAGGGTGCAACCTTCAGGTTGCGCGAAATCAGCAAGCTAAAGCTTGGACTCTGAACGACGAATGATCGCGGCGATCTGCTAGCATAGTCCAGAATTGATAAGGTTGGCGAATGATAAGGACGGTTTTACGCCGGGCCGGGTTACACGAAAGCGGCAATCTCCGGAGCTATAGCGACATGAAATAACATGAAGATCCTTGCTCCTGCTCAGGGGATATGGCACTATTGGTTCACGATCCTGGGTTAGCTCGCATAGCGAGCGTAAACTGTTTTCAGGAGCAGGAAACATGAGCAGCGACGACTCAACGCACGACTTGAATGAGGATTCAGAGGTCAACACCACCCAGCCGACGATTACGGCAGTATTCAGACTCCTCCGCGAGGTACGAGAGGGACAAGAGAACCTCAACTCTAGATTCGATGCTTTAGAATTGGGCGTCAACACTCGATTTGAGGCGTTAGAATCGAGTGTCAACACTCGATTTGAGTCTTTAGAATCGAATGTCAACACTCGATTTGAGTCTTTAGAATCGAATGTCAACACTCGATTTGAGTCTTTAGAATCGAATGTCAACACTCGATTTGAGTCTTTAGAATCGAATGTCAACACTCGATTTGAGTCTTTAGAATCGAATGTCAACACTCGATTTGAGTCTTTAGAATCGAGCGTCAACACTCGATTTGAGGCGTTAGAATCAAGACTCGCACGCGATTTCGCCGTCGTAGATTCTCGATTCGCCGAAATGTCGGAGGAGATGAAGAGAGGACTCCTCCAGCTATCCGACAAGCTGTGCGACAGAATAGATCGCCTCAGATTGCACGCGGAAGCGGACATCGAGGATATCACCCGGCGGCTTCGGAAGTTGGAATCCAAAGCATCGTGAGCTCCGTCCGACAAGCTCGACGGCTGCTCTCACAATGCAGAGCCGCGAACCCGCTCAAATCCACTAAGCTATCCCATTCAAAGTTGTACTGACGCCGAAGCCCGAGCTATCATAACTCGGGTTTCGATCGTGTTAGAAATGGAAACCCACCACTCAGCGGGATACGAGTTTGCCGACAATCCGAACAGCTCGACTCAACACCTACTACGAACTTCACGGCGAAGGCGAGCCGTTGCTGTTGATTCGCGGTCTGGGCAGCACGTGCCATGGATTCAAGGCTCAAGTTGAGGGGCTGTCACCCCACTTCCGGGTCATTTCGTTTGATAACCGCTGCGTCGGTCGTTCCGATCAACCTCAGGAGCCCTTCACGATTGCCGATATGGCCGACGACACCGCTGCGCTGCTGGACGCGCTCGGTGTCGCCAACACGCATGTGTTTGGCGTTTCGCTTGGCGGCATGGTCGCGCAAGAGCTGGCGTTGCGTCACCCCGCCAGGGTGCGGAGGCTGGCGCTCGCCTGTACTCATGCGGGCCCGCGTACAGCTGCGCGTTCACCTGAATGGGCGGTCCGCCTTTTCAACGAGTCGCGAGATATGCCGCGAGCCGATGCGCTCAGGCACTCGGTTCGGCTATTATTTGCGACGAAAACCATCGAGGAGCGCGCGGACCTTGTCGATGAGACTCTTGAAGTGATGGCCCGCAACAACCAACCTAAATCGTCCTATCTGCTTCAGCTCGGTGCCGTGATGCAGCACGACACCATTGACCGGCTCGGGAAAATAACTCACGCGACTCTTGTGCTAACGGGTACGGAAGACACGCTGGTCGATCCCGCAAATTCTCGCCTTATTGCCGAACGCATCCCGGGCGCACGGTTGATTGAGTTTGGGGAAGCGGGCCATGTGTTTTTTACCGAGATGGCAGGTGAGGTGAACCGAGTGCTTATCGATTTTTTTGGCGAGGATGGATGATGATGAAAGGGAGAGTAATACTGATCCTGACGGTGGTGTTGTTGATCGGGCAATCGGCCTTTGGCCAACGCCATGAAATCGCTTTCACTTCCGGGGGATTGAAGATTGGAGAGCGGGGATTCGATCTGCCGCAGCCGGGGTTTTTGAGTTTTGGAACCGGGTTCAGCTACGAAATCAACTATGCGCAGCGGCTGCTCGATGCCCATCTGGCCGCGCTCTATTTCGAGATCCCGCTCGCCGGCACGCCGCGGACAAAGGTCAAAACCACAAACGCGCTTTCCCCGGACAGCTATTCATCGATCTTCTTCACCCCAGGGATAAAACTCAAGCTGCTGCCGAGCGGGAAGTATTCGCCGTTCGCGACGGTGGGAGTGGGTTTGGCGCACTTCAACGAAAGCGATGCGACCATCGCCAATCAGCCAAACCTCAATCGAAGTTCCGGGACCAATGCTGTTTTCGACTTTGGTTTTGGCTTGGACGTAAAAGTTTTTTCTATTCTGAGTATCAGGGGCGAAGTGCGAGATTTCTATGCCGAGCTTCCGCCCCTGAACGTTCGAGCGTTGAGCGATCGCCAGCACAATGCGCTCATTTCCGCGGGCATTGTGCTACGATTCTGAACCCGTGCCGATATAGTGCAAATATCAACCTTCAGTCGGAGTTGTTGCCGGCACGCAACCCGGCAGTCCGGCTGAAATAAGCTACGGAGGAAAAGGTATGAAACTCTCGAGACGAATATTGCTACCGGGCATACCGGTTCTGGTCTTGCTGTTTTCACTCACCGCTCCGGCCCAGTGGAACAAGAAACCGCAGACCGAATGGACGGAAAAAGACTCGATGAAGCTGCTCAACGATTCGCCGTGGGGGAAGACGCAATCCTTCGATACTCCGATGGAACTCTACCGTGGACCGCAGACCGGCAGACAGGGCGTCGGAAACCAAACGTCTGTCGCCCCTCCGCAGGCGGTCCATTTGTACTTCCGTGTACGGTTCCTCTCATCCAAGCCAATACGCGAGGCGCTCAGCCGCATGATCGAGTTGAAGCAAAAGGATGGAGTGAAGGAAGACCTTGCGGAGCAGTTGAAACAATTCGCTTCCGGCGAGTTCCTGGAATACATCGTCGTCTCGGTTTCGTCCGACGCCACGGAGGCAGGTGCCAATGCCCAGCAGGCGGCGGCGCTCTTGCGCAGGAACAACGCCGAGCTGAAGAACAGTAGCTATCTCGAGATCAAAGGCGGGAAGCGGATCTTTCTTCACGAGTTTCAGCCGGCGCGCGCGGATGGATTCGGCGCGCGATTCATCTTTCAGCGTCTCGTAGACGGCAATCCGTTTATCACCCCGGAGAGTGAGGAGATTCACTTTGTCGCGCCTCTGTCGGATACGTACAGGGTCGATCGCCGCTTCAAGATCAAAGACATGATGTACGAAGGCAAGCTCGAGTACTGAGGCGCTGGATCTGGCGGGCCTTTGCGTTTTGCGCGAACCGGTTTCTCATTAAGATGTATCGCGCAAAGCCGCAAAGACCCGCGGAACCACAATTCAACAACTCCCCGCGCCGGAGCCTCCTGCTACAAAGAACCAGACCGGAACCCTGCCATTCTCTCTGTGTCCCGGTGGTCTCTTCAGGGGAGGGCTCGCTGTTCGAGCAGCTCGCCACTCAGAAGTCCTTAGGATTTGTCACCTCGAGAGATGCTATCCTTAAAGTTCCAATGAATGGACAACACCGAAACAGCGTACGTCCTGGAGTCGAGGTGGATATCGTTCTGAAGAAGGATCAAGGCTCAGGCAGATTAACGCGAGGCAGAGTCAAGGACATCCTCACGAATTCTCCCTTTCACCCCCACGGAATCAAAGTGCGCCTCGTCAGCGGCGACGTCGGGAGGGTTCAGGAGGTGCTTAACGCCTTGGACGAAACAGCAGCGAAATCTATCGACGAGCCTAAGAGCTAGCCCGATCAAGCGCAATGACTATCATCTCCCTGGAAGACATCGGCATGAGTTACGGCCCCAGGTGTCTGTTTGACGGCGTCACATTCGGCGTCGACGATAGCGACAAAGTCGGACTGATTGGATTGAACGGCTCAGGGAAATCCACCCTCCTTCGAATAATCGCAGGACGCGAACAACCTCAGAAAGGCCGCGCGATCATCGCCAATGAGCTCGTCGTGGCGTATCTGCCGCAGAACCCCCCGTTCGACCCGGAACAGACGGTGCTCGATGCGGTCTTCTCTGCCAGTGACGAAGCGATGCGGTTGCTGAGAGATTACGAGATGGCCTGTCATGATTTATCGCTGCGATCGGGTGATGAACGAATCCTCGACCGAGTTGCAACCCTCGCGCATCAACTCGAAGCGGCAGGCGCCTGGAACCTCGAGACAAACGCGCAGACCGTACTGACTCAACTCGGCATCAGCGATACTGCTGCCCCGATGGGCACCCTGTCGGGCGGCGAACGCAAGCGGGTTGCGCTGGCCCACGCTCTGGTGTCGCGGCCTCACCTCTTGATCCTGGATGAGCCGACCAATCACCTGGATGCCGATACTATCGCCTGGTTTGAGACATATCTGAGTAGATATGCAGGCGCGCTTCTGCTGGTCACTCACGATCGCTATTTTCTCGATAGGGTCACCAATCGCGTACTCGAAATAGATCGAAGTCGCGTGCAAAGCTTTGCCGGTAACTATGCCTACTATCTCGAAAAGAAAGAGGAGCAGGATGCTCAGGACGCCGCCGCCGGTGAGAAGCGCGAAGCCTTGATCAGGCGAGAATTGGCCTGGCTTCGGCGCGGCGCAAAGGCTCGCTCAACAAAACAAAAAGCTCGCGTTCAACGCGCTCAGGATCTCCAGAAACAACCAGCCCGGGCAACCAAAGCCGAGCTGGACATCTCGATAGGGTTCAGCCGGATGGGCAAGAAGATCCTCGAGCTCGAGGGAATATCAAAATCTTATGACGACAAGACGTTGATCGAAGGGTTCACCTACACCCTAAAACGCAATGATCGCATCGGGGTCATCGGCCCAAGCGGTTCCGGAAAGACAACTCTGCTCGACTTGATCGTTGGACGCATCGAGCCGGATGCAGGCCGCGTCGACAGAGGAGAGACGATCGTCATAGGCTACTACGATCAGGACAACCGGGAACTGAACGGCTCTCAGAAGGTCATAGACTACATACGCGAGGTCGCCGAGAGAGTCGAAACCGCGGACGGTCAGCAGATCACCGCGAGCCAGATGCTTGAGAAGTTTCTCTTTCCGCCACCGATGCAATACGACCTGATCTCGCGTCTTTCAGGAGGCGAGCGACGCCGTTTGTACCTGCTGCGAGTGTTGATGAGCGCTCCGAATCTCCTGATGCTGGACGAGCCGACCAATGATCTCGACATTCAGACGCTTGTTCGGCTTGAAGAGTATCTCGATTCCTTCGCCGGATGCCTGGTCGTAGTCAGCCATGATCGCTATTTCCTGGATCGCACCGTAGAAAGCATTTTTCGCTTCGAAGGACACGGGAGAGTGAGGGAGTATCCCGGCAACTACAGCGCCTTTCTCGAAGCTAGAGAAGCAGAGTCGATTGAAACGGTCGAAGCGAAGACGAGTGAACCAAAGCCGGCACCCTCAGCCGGAGCATCCGGGTCGGGGCGCAAGCTCTCATATAAGGAGCGACGCGAGTTCGAGGAACTGGAAACAAGAATCGACATTTCGGAGGCGAGAAAAGCTGAGCTCGAACATGTGTTGTCGTCGTCGTCGAGCGATTTCGTGGCGGTTGAGTCGGCATATACCGAGTTGCAATCGCTCAATCGGGATTTGGAGAGAGACGTTGATCGGTGGGCAGCACTCGCCGAGCTTTCCTGAAGACTTGTAGATCTCGTCCCGGTCGGTTCCTGACGGTCCGACAAAATTCAGCTTGTCGGATACTCAAAATCAGAACGCTCACAGGGACTCGTATACCGCGACGATCTTCATGCTCCCATGACATTGCTTGTCGCCCGGCCCAGCCCCTGTCGCTTTTGTTCTGATATAGCCCTGTGACATCCAGAACTTCAGCACTTGTTCCATCGCTCCATTGGGAATACCTACACCTGATTCAATGAGCTCATCATAAATCTCACCGGTGTAGATGTTCGGATGGAGCTCGTTGAGTGTTGGATACTCGCCTGACGTCCATCTCCTCCAGATTATCTCCCGCATCTTCTGTTCTAGCTCGTCGTACATATGGCCTGCCTCGCTGATGACTATAACACGGCTGCCACCCCTCCCGTCACTAAGAGGATCGGGCTCAACCCCCAGCCGGGTTGGTCAATGGTAAAGCGCTGTCTCTTTCAAATTACAACCGGCGCCGTGTAGAATGACCATTCATCTATGCGTATCGCAGTCAAACCATTCCAGGTTGGAGACATCGAAGCTGGCGGCGGGGAGTTGTTTCTGATTGCCGGCCCGTGTGTCGTCGAAAGCGAGTCGCACGCGCTCAAAATGGCCACGCGATTCGCTCAATCGCTGAACGCGTCGGTGTTCCTTACATTTTCAAGGCGTCCTACGACAAGGCGAATCGCACATCAATCAATGCATTTCGGGGACCCGGAATTGATGAGGCACTCCGGGTACTCGGCCGTGTGCGAAATGATGCCGGCGTAGCGGTGCTGACCGATGTTCACGAACTTTCGCAGATCCGCGCCGCTGCCGAGGTCGCCGACGTGCTCCAGATTCCTGCGTTCCTATCGAGACAGACTGATCTGATCGTCGAAGTCGCAAAGTCGGGCCGCGTGGTCAACATTAAGAAGGGGCAGTTCCTTGCTCCTAACGACATGAAGAATGCGATCGATAAGGCGACATCACAGGGCAACCAGCGAGTGATGATCACCGAGCGCGGGACGAGCTTCGGCTACAATAATCTGGTGGTGGACTTCCGCGGCTTGCCGATCATGCGCGGCTTTGGCTATCCGGTTGTGTACGACGTGACTCACAGTTTGCAGCGCCCAGGCGGTTTGGGGACCAGCACCGGCGGCGACTCGCAGTTCATCGAGTACATGGCGCGCGCGGGTGTTGCCTGCGGAGTGGACGGGGTCTTCATGGAAGTGCACGACAACCCGGAGGCCGCGCTCTCGGATGGGCCGAACAGTTTGCCGCTCGAGCGGCTCGAGCGCCTGCTCGAGAAGCTCAAGGCAATTCACGAGCTCGCCCACGACGAGCAGTAACGAATTGGGATCTCCGGGTTCAAGCTTCTGGTTTCCGGTTTTTCGCGGGTTCAACGAAATCGCAACCAGGAACTGCGAATCCTACTTGAAACTCTATGTGTCAGAAGTCATAGAAGTAATAAAAAGGTCGTTTCCCGATGCTAAAAAGAATCTTGCGGGCTCTATTCGTAATTGGTTTCCTCGCTCTCGGCGTCGCGGCGCAGGAAGTAGAAGTTGATCGTTACAACATCAACGCCAGGATAGACACCGCGGCCAGCGCGGTTGATGTGCGCGCGACATTGTCGATCTCAAACCTCGCACAGTCACCCAAGGCAAAGCTCTATCTCAGTCTCACAAAGCTGGCTAAGGTTAGTGCCGCTTCGGTCAACGGAGCGTCGGCCCGGGTCGATACCTCCGACGATCGGCGGGTTACCACTCTGAATCAGATCATCATCACCCCTCAGTCATCGATTGAGGCAGGCGGCAAGGCTACGGTCGAAGTGAGCTATCGCATTGAGGCGTCCGAGTCGACGCCGCTGATTCACATCTATCCCGGAGAGGTTCTGCTGGCGCCCGGCGCGATATGGGTGCCGATGCCTTCAACGATGTATACCAGTACTCTTTATGGTTCGACGACTGCGCCATTCACCTTGACGGTGAGTGCGGCGTCGGCATCGACCAACCTTCGAGCGCTTTCATCGGGTACGCTAAAGAATGACGGTCAAAACTCGATTTTTGAACAACAGCTCAATTCAATTCCTATGGTCGTCGCCGGGAGCTTCGATCAACCGGTCATCTCGGATCGAGGCGGCGTCAAGGTTGAAATATTTGTTCAGCCGGGCATAGTCGCGGTCCCGACGGACGCGAAGGCCGCGGACTCACGAGCGATTGTCGCACGTCTGGGCGATGAGTCGGGGCGGGTGATCGACTTTCTTACCCGAACGCTCGGGGCGCCGCCCACCGGCGCAACCTTCCGAATAATCTCTTCAGCTCGCGCGGGCAACATTTCTGAGGCAGGCGTGCTGGTGTTAAACGAGCAAGTGTTCCGCCGCGACACTCTGAGTTCCAGCGTCATCGAGGTGCTCGCCGACGCCATCGCGCGAATGTGGATCGACGGGCGAGTCAGGCTTCGCGGGCAGCCTCGGTCATCGCAGGAGAGCCGTACGGTGGTGAAGGCCCGCAGCGCGGCGTTTCTGAGCGATTCACTCCCGCGTTATCTGGCTGCGCTATATTTCGAGGATCGCTTTGGCAAGGATGGCGCGCGCGATCTGTTCGCAAGCATGCGATGGAGCTACACCCCGATTGCGCAGTCGGGCCGAGACGCCGAGCTAGGCGTTCAGACCCTTCTGCTGCCTAATTACTCGGCTGCGGTGTTCAGCAAGGGGCCGTTGGTGTACAGACTGATCGCCGAAACTGCGGGCCGCGACAAGCTTATTTCCGCGATCAAAGGTCTTGTGTCCGGCGCGCAGACAAAAATCGTAACAACTGAGGACCTGAGGGCCACTCTCGCAAAGGGAGGACCACCCGAAGTAGAAAAAGTGTTTCAGCAATGGGTCGATTCGATCATCGAACCGGACATCATCATCGGCTCGCCGCTGCCTGCAAGCAAACCGGGAGTCCAGGGCATAAACCTCCGCAACCTTGGCACCGGAGACGTGAGCGTCAACGTGCTCGCAATTACCGCCTCAGGTAAGCAAATCGTAACTCCGGTGATGGTCCCCTCCGAGAGCCTCGCATCAGCCGAGATACAAACTGCGGAGAAAATCGTTTCGGTCGAGGTGGACCCGGAGAAATTTGTCATCCAATCCAACTACGACAACGACGCGCGGGACGGAGACTTCAAGACTACGCGCACCTCGGCGCAGACGCTCTTGAATTCCAGCATCGGCGCATTCAACAAATCGCAGTACGCTGAGGCCGAGACGATGCTGCGACAAGCTGTGCGCGCCGAGCCGCGAAACGCAGTGTTGCACGCTTGGCTTGCCAGGGCACTTGAGGCTCAAAAGAAGATGGACGAGGCCGCCGGCGAAGCAAACGCCGCGATCAAGATCGACCCGCCGGCCGGACCAGCGTTGGCGTGGGCTCGGATAACCCTGGGTAAGGTGGCTATGGCGCGCAACCAATCGGCTGAAGCCGCGCGCCATTTTCGCGCGGCCGTCGTCGAAGCCGATGACACAACGGCTCAGCTTGCGGCGCGTGAAGGGTTGATACAGGCGGACCGGGCCGCCGGCACGGCAACACAAGCCGACGAGTCGGTGCGGGCTTTCATCACCCAGCTCGATGCTGTGATCAGGCAGCCGGAGTCTGACAAGCTCTTTGCGCTGGTTGTAAAGGCCAACCTGAAGCGGTTTGTTCAGGGGCTGACGGTTTCAAGACCCGCATCCTGGGCAACGGAAATCCTGCACGTCGATACAGTCGATGCCAATCGAGTGGCACTCGATGTCGGATTAAAGGTCAAGGCCGAAGGCAGAGACCAGGCCGGCACGGCGGTGTTTGTTCTGATGCGCGCCGGAAATACCTGGCTGCTCGAAGACGTGCCTCATCAGCTTTTCATTGTGAAGTAAAGATGGTTTCTCGTTTTTGGTTTGTAGTTTCTGGTTAAAGCATCAAGCGACCGGGTCACAAACTGGAGAAGTGAAACCAGAAACCAGAAACAAGAAACCACAAACCCGAAGCCGGAACCCACATGCGACGAAACGCGAGAGCTATCCTTTTGGTCGTCGGTTTGTTTGCCGTTCTGATAGTGCTCAACTTTCTGTTCTTCGTTGACACACGCGCTACCGAAGAAGACGAACTCACCGGAGATCGCTCGTCCTACCGCTCGATCCCGTACGGAACGCTCGCGTTCTACACTTTGCTCAAGGAAAACGGCTACAACGTGACTCGCTTCGAGAAGCCGTTCACCGAGCTAAAGGGTGGTGAGCAGGGAACGTTGATCATAATAGCGCCGCCCAAAGCTCATCAGCCCGATGAAGACGAGTTCAGCGCGTTGAACAGATGGGTGGAGGCGGGGGGGCTGCTGATCATCATCGACCGGGAGATTGAGGTGCCCGTCGGCGATGGAGCGGCGCATACGGAGGAGGCGCAGTCAAAGGCAGCGGTTCGTCCGCTGCAGCCAACCTCTTTTTCTCGCGGCGTTCGGCGCGTGGGGCTTTCTGAATTCGCAACGCGAGTCCGCGTAGACAGCCGCTCGGTCACGTATCATATCGGAGACGATCAAGGTGCCGTTCTAGCGGACGCGCGGGTTGGCAAAGGGCGAGTCGTGTTACTGACCGATCAATACGTAGTTGCCAACAACGGCATTTCGGAAGCCGACAATGTTATTCTGACGCTCAATCTATTGGAAGGGCGCCCGGCTGGAGGGATCGCCTTCGACGAATTCCATCACGGCTACGGCGCGTCGTCGGCAAGCGGGGGGCTGTTGGCATACTTTCGCGGCACGCCTGTTCCATGGATGATGGCGCAGGCCGGGCTGATCGCCGCATTGGTGGTCTATAGCTACGGCCGCAGGTTTGGGCGGCCCATTCCGCTGCGCCAGGAGCGACGCACCACTAACCTCGAGTTCGTTTCGTCGATGGCAAACATCACACGGCTGGCGGAGGCGAGCGACCTTGCGATGGAGAACATCTACTCTGAGTTTCGCAAGCGGCTCTGCCGTTTCAGCGGGGTACCCTCTAAGATCGAAAACGGTAGACTGGCTGCAGCAGCTGCGCGACGTGCGAAGCTTGATGAGCAGGACCTGACTCGCTTGCTCTCGCGATGCGAAGAGATCGCGCGCGGAGAGCCGGTGAGTGACGCCGAGTTGCTTAAGCTGGTGACGCGGATTCGTGAGATTGAGTCACAACTCAGCTTGTAGCACATTTGATTGATGCGGAGATTCTTGAGGAGGACGACTACGAATGAAAGCGAAACTCTGGAGCGCAGTAATGACCATCGTACTCTTGACCGCCGCGGCTTACACTCCAGCGCAGACCAGAAAGCTGAAAATTTACATTTCGGCCGATATGGAAGGTGTCGTCGGCGTTGTGACCGGCGATCAGCTCGGGCCTCAGGGCTTCGAGTACAATCGATTTCGCGAATTCATGACCGAAGAGGTGAAAGCGGCGACGGAAGCCGCGTTCGAGGCCGGCGCAACGGAGATCGTCATCAGCGATTCGCACGGCAACGGCGAGAACCTCCTGATAGAGAAGCTGCCGAAAAACGTGACCATTGTCCGCTCGTGGCCTCGCCCGCTGATGATGATGGAGGGCATCGATGAGACTTTTGACGGCGCGATTTTTATCGGCTACCACGCGAGCACAACCAACATGGCCGGCGTGCGGGCTCACACTATTTCGAGCGCGCGGCTCGCCGACGTCAGGTTGAACGGGACCTCGATGCCTGAAGCAGGAATCAACGCAGCGATCGCCGGGCGATTCAACGTTCCGGTCATCATGATCACCGGCGACGACGTGATCGTGAAAGAGGCCACCGACCTTCTGGGAAACATCGAAGGCGCGGTAGTGAAGTGGGCGGTGAGCTTTCACGCTGCGAAGACCCTGACGCCGGAGATGGCTTACGAGCTGATTCGCGAGAAGACCAAAAAAGCCATCGCGCGAATCAAAGAGTTCAAGCCCTACAAGGTAAAAGAACCGGTACAGCTTGATGTGCGCTTCAAGGCTTATCGTCCGTCCGAGTTACTAAGCTATTTGTCGATCGTCCAGCGCACGGATGCACACAGCATACGGTTTATAGGGAAGGACATAATCGAGGTATCTAAGTTCCTGGAGTTCATCACCAGCTACGAGCCTTCACTTGAGCCTTGACGTGGCATTCGCAGAGGCCGGACGTTCGCCCCAGAGGTCCCAACGTGACTCTCCATCGGGCAATGCGGCGTCGATCCTGAGCGCACGCGTTTCGGTTGTGTTAGACTGCAATCGGAGTCATCCAGTTTCCCAATCGAGCGCAATGCTATGAACGCGCTTAGACAAACAATGGTCACCGCTGCGCTGCTGCTCGTGGCGCTTGCCTCTGCCGCAAACGCTCGAGCAGATGTCCTTGAGCTCAGGATAGACGATCAAATCAATCCCGCAAGCGCCGAAGTCATCATGTCCGCGATCGCCCGCGCCGAGCGCGAAGGCGCTTCTTGCCTGATCATCACTCTAAACACTCCGGGCGGGCTTGATACCTCTATGCGTGAGATCATCTCGCGAATGGACAGCTCTCGCGTTCCCATCGTGGTATACGTTGCGCCGAGCGGCGTTCGAGCCGCCTCCGCCGGTTTCATCATCCTGATGGCCGCGGATGTTGCGGCAATGGCGCCCGGCACCGCTACCGGCGCCGCTCATCCGGTGATGGCCGACGGCGGGGACCTGGAAAAGACCATGTCCGAGAAGGTCGTCAACGATGCGGCGGCGTTTCTTCGCAGCCACGCCGAGAAACGAGGGCGCGATCCCGTGACGGCCGAGTCCGCCATTCGTGAGAGCAAATCCTTTACCGAGCGCGAGGCGCTGGATAAACACTTGATCGAGATAGTCGCTCGCGATGAGCAGGATTTGCTGGCGCAGTTGGAAGGGCGAACGATCACGCGAATCGATGGGAGCCAGATGATCTTGGAATTGACGGGCGAGCGGCTCACGAGAGTCACTCCGACCGCCCGCCAGCGATTGCTGATGGCGCTTGCGGATCCGCGCGTGGCGTTTGTTCTCTTCGCGCTGGGTGCGTTGTGCGTCTATTTTGAGTTCCAGCATCCAGGCGCCGTAGTGCCCGGCGTCGTAGGGATATTGTCGGTGGTGCTTGCCCTTTACGGCTTTCACATGCTGCCGATAAATCTGACTGGTCTGCTGTTGATCGGCGTTGCGATCGGTTTGTTTGTGTTGGAAGCAAAGGTAGCGGGTTACGGCATTCTCGGCATAGGCGGAATCGTCGCCGCGGTCGTGGGTTCGATGATGCTGATCGACGTTCCAAACCCCGAGTTGCGGCTGCCGCTTAAGCTGGTGCTGGCAGTGGTGATTCCCTTTGGAGTGATATTTACGTTTATTCTGAGGATTGCGATTCGCGCGCGGCGCTCGAAGGTGACTACCGGCGCATCCGGGATGATCGGGCTTACTGGAAGAGCCCAGACGGCAATCGCTCCCCAGGGTACGATCTTTGTGCGAGGCGAGTTGTGGCGTGCGCGCTCGCGGATGAGCCTTGCGGCGGGCGAGCCGGTGCGGGTGACCGGGATGGAGGGGCTCACACTCGATGTCGAAGCCGACCAGCACGCGGCTGTCATCCCGAGGAAGGCTTCTGCAGTAGATGAGTAACAATTGATCGAAAGTGAATGTTCGTCATCCATCGAATCTCGTGCGGCCGTATTGCCGAGACTGGGTCCCGATAGATTACGTCGGCGTGTTTCAACAGTTCGGTCCTTTGCCGCGTGCCGAGGAACTCGCTTGCGCGGCAGCGTAGTCGCCCGGGGACAAGACCCGTTTATCACAGCAGTAGATATCTAAACGTGGTGAGGAGGCTTGACGCAAGTAGCGCGAGGCCTTCACCGTCTTTCGCTCAGGGGCACTAGCAACTAGAATAGGAGACTTCAATGCCGGAACTACTAACACTCCCGATCATCGCCGTGGCGATCGCCCTGATATACATCCTCAGCGTGATCAACATTCTGCCCGAATATGAGCGCGGTGTGATCTTTCGTCTCGGGCGGTTGCTGCCGGAGCCAAAAGGGCCCGGTATCATATTGGTCTTCAGGCCGATCGACCGCATCGTTCGCATAAGCCTTCGAACCGTTGTGCTCGACGTACCGCCACAGGATGTGATCACCCGCGACAACGTAACGGTGTCGGTCAACGCGGTTGTTTATTTTCGGGTGATCAACCCGCTTCTTGCCGTCGTCGAAGTTGAGAACTACCTCTACGCCACTTCGCAGCTTTCCCAAACTACGTTGCGATCGGTGTTGGGCGAAGCGGAGTTGGACGATTTGCTGTCGGAGCGCGATAAGCTCAACGCTCGGCTTCAGGAAATCCTGGACAAGCACACCGATCCATGGGGCATCAAGGTGTCTCAGGTCGAGATCAAAGCCGTGGACCTCCCGCAGGAGATGCGGCGGGCGATGTCTAGGCAAGCGGAGGCCGAACGAGAAAAGCGAGCCAAGATCATACACGCGGATGGTGAGTATCAAGCGTCCGAGAGACTGCTCGCGGCGGCGCGAGTGATCGCAGTCGAGCCCGTCGCGGTCCAGCTGCGTTATCTTCAAACGCTCACGGAGATCGGGGCCGAGCAGAACACCACCGTCGTGTTTCCGATCCCGCTCGATATGATCAAAGCCTTTTTTAACGTGAACGCGACAAAGACGGAGCTTGTCGCGCCAACGAAAGAGTAGTTTCTGGTTTCTAGTTTTTGGTTTCTGGTTCCGCGACCCGGTTGCCTTGTCCTGGTTGAGGACGGGCGCACCAGAAACTAGAAACCAGAAACCAGAAACAAGAAACTAGTAACCACAAACCGGAAACCAGGTATTAATGATGAGCAACAAACAGGTCATAGCTATCTTCATCATCGGGGTTGGGCTGTTGCTGGGCGCCTTTTGGGCGGGTCTCTACGTCGTAAAACAAACCTCGGCTACCAGCACAAATCAATCAGGTTCGACCGCCCACGGCGCTCAGCCGGGAACCGCGGTAAAACCGGCCTCGACCAACACCAACACACCCGGCCAGTCTCCGGACAACGCAAACCAATATGTAGTTTTCATCGCGTCTTTTGGGACTCTGGAAAAGGCAAAACAGCTCGAAGCCGAGCTCCAGAAGCTCAATTACCGGTCCGCCTTTGTACAGATGCCCGGCACTCAGGATACGCTCTACCGGGTCAACATTGGCCCGTATGATAAGGCCGATGCCGAGAAAGTGGCGACGATGCTCTCGAACGAACGCAAAGGCATCATGATCAATCCCTGGAGGCCAAACCCTTAAGGCACGCGGAGCCCCGAGCATCGGCGCGAAACCAATCATATGCTTATTCAAGTTGAAGGACTGAGACGGGAGACGGGGAAGCGCTTGCCGGAGTGGCTTCGCAAGCCGATTCGCAACGTCGAAGCCGATCACGAGCTGAAAAAAATGCTGCGCACTCGCGGCTTGCATACGGTCTGCGAAGAAGCACGCTGCCCAAATCGCAACGACTGCTTCGCGCGAGGCGCGGCGACCTTTATGATCCTCGGGGACGTCTGCTCCCGGAGTTGTGGATTCTGCTCGGTCAAAACCGGACGCGGGTTGTCGTTGGAGTCGTTGAGCGATGAGCCAGAGCAAGTCGCCGAAGCGGCCGCTCATCTCAAGTTGAGGTACGTCGTGGTCACGTCTGTGAATCGTGATGAACTGCCGGATGGAGGCGCAGGGCATTTCGCGAACACCATTCGTGCGTTACGCCGGCGAATTCCCGGCATTAAGATTGAAGTGCTCACCCCAGACTTCAAAGGGGACCGCCGAGCGCTTCACACGGTGCTCGACGCCGCTCCGGACACTTTCAACCACAACATCGAAACCGTGCCGAGGTTATATGAGAGGGTGAGACCGCAAGCTGACTACCAGCAATCGCTCGACGTGCTACACGAAGCTCGGCGTTACGCCCCTTCGGCGCTCACGAAGTCGGGCTTTATGGTGGGGCTCGGTGAGCGCCGCGATGAGGTCAATCGGTTGCTTGAAGACTTGCGCGGGCATGCGGTGGATGTGGTGACAATCGGTCAGTATTTGCAGCCAACGCGCGCGCATCTGCCGGTTCAGGAGTACGTTCATCCCGATGTATTCAACGAGTACAAGGAATTTGGCGAGCAACTGGGGTTTCGCGCGATGTTTTCAGGCCCCCTGGTGCGTAGTTCCTTCATGGCGGAGATTGTGAACGAGATCGCGGAGAAGTGAGGGTCGAGGATTGAGGATCATCAATCAGGATATTGATTGGCATTAAACGGTGCGTCAACAGCCCTCCGCCACTTGTAAGGAACCGATGAATCCACGCCCGCTGTTTCGATTCTCGATCTTCAATCTTCGATCCTCCATCCTCCATCCTCCATCTCAGGTTTTGGGCACACCCCCTTCTACGCTTTTTCGCGTTCGGCACTCCGAAGAAGCAGTTCCTACGGTTTACTCTCGCGAGGATTTTCTTGCGGCGCGGTTCCGGCTCGCGAAGGTACTTCCTTATCAACAATCCGCGCCGTTCATCAGTAACCTGGCACTTGCAATTTTTTCGGGCGTCCTTCTGGTGTTCGCGTTTCCCGAATGGAATCTTTGGTCGCTGGGTTGGGTCGGGACCGCGCCGTTGATAATGGCGGTTGTGCGCGAGCGTCGGGTCTGGCGGTCGTTACTGCTGGGAAGCGTCACAGGCACGGTTTTCTACGCAGGATCCTCGCAGTGGGTGATGCATTCGATGCACAACTACGGCGGGATCCCGATGTGGTTGTGCTTCATCATACTTATCGTATTCTCCGCCACGCTCGGCGTGTTCACCGGGTTGTTCGGGGCTGTGCTCGCCGCAGCGGTCAAACGCTTTGGTGGATATGCGATGCTTGCGGCACCCGTCATTTGGGCCGGATGCGAGTGGGCGCGTCTCGAAGTAAGCGGGGTCGGTTGGAACGCGCTCGGCTACTCACAGGCGTTTCAGCCTGCGGTGGTTCAAGCGGCGCGATGGGGCGGCGTTTATCTGGTGAGCGCGATCATGGTGGTTGCAAGCACAGCTCTGGTGTTTGCAGTCGTCTACCTCGAGAAGCGGCGCGGAATCGTTGTGCTCACCGTGGCTGGCGCGATCGCGATCGCTTCGGTCCTCTACGGCGAATCGCTGAGGCCCACCAGTGAACAAACAGGTTCGATCTCGGTCGCGGCCATCCAGCCAGACATACCGATCGACGGGTCGTGGGATGACCCAAACTTTGTGAATGAGATGACGTTGCGGTTGATCTCGGCATCCGAACGCGCGGTTCAGGAGTCCAGGGACGAGGCCTCGAGTTCAACAAACGCCAACCGGAACGCGGACACGCCTGGTGTAGCCACCACCACGGCGAGCGACGGAGATGCGATCGTGGTGATTTGGCCTGAGTCGCCGATGACCTTCGAATACGATCGCGATGAATCGCTGCGCCAGCGGCTTGCGGAATTCACCCGCCGGAATCGGGTCTACCTGTTGATGAACAGTTGGGGGTTCCCTTCCGGTTCGCTGGGGGATCAAGCGAGAGGCACTCAATACAACAGCGCGATAATGGTTTCCCCTTCAGGCGAGAAGCTGGCCGAGTACGACAAGATGGCGCTTGTCCCGTTTGGCGAGTTTGTTCCGGCGCGCGGTTGGATTCCGTTCATGGATCGCATTCCGGCTCTTGTAGCGGACACTGCCCCGGGCCGGGAGCTAAAGCTGATCGATGCTGCAGGCGCGCGGTTCGGGGTGTCGATTTGTTTTGAAGCGACGCGGCCTGACCTCTCGAGGCGGATGCGTATCGGAGGTGCGACGGCGCTGGTGCAAATTTCAAACGAGTTGTGGTTTGGCGCTTCGTCGATGCCGAGACAGATGCTGGCGGAAGCGGTGTTTCGTGCGGTCGAGAACGGCATCGATCTTGTCAGAGTGACGAACTCGGGGTTGTCGGCTCGAGTCAGTTCCTACGGAATCGTGAGCGGGGAAACCGGGTTGCTCGAGAGCGCGACTCGCGTGTGGAAGATCAAGTCCCTCGAAGAAGCACGGTCGAGCGAGATGACTTTCTATTCACGGCGAGGCGACGTGTTTGTCATAGTATGTGCTGTTGTGAGTCTTCTGCTGTTCTCGGCGTCACTCGTGCCGGTACGGTCAGAGAAGAAAAATTGATAGATGCTTGCAACTCAGCGCGCAGCGATCGGACGTTTCTAGCTAGTCGTTCGCCGGGCGTGATAGAATTCCCGCTCTGGGGCAGTAAGACAGGATAGCGAACCGCCAAAGGGGCGGCGCAAAGAAACTCGCCGCCGCTCGACAAGGACCAAATGATGATCGAAGAACTGCGACAAAAGTACGAAGACCTGGCGGCTCGCACGGCGGAGCTGCGGAGGTTTCTTTGACCCGCAACGAAAAGCGGCCGAACTGCAAAAGTCGGAAGCCGAAATCGGCAAGGCAGACTTCTGGAACGACCAGGACCACGCTCAAAAGATCCTGAGGCAGCGTAGCAGGCTGCAGGCAGCAATCGACAAAGCCAGTCAATTCCAACGCGCGGTTGAGGATGGGGTCGTCCTTTTCGAATTCGCGGCTGAAGATCAAGCATCCCTCAATGAATTGCAAACAGTCATCGAACGGCTCGAACGCGATGTTGAAGAAGCCGAGACCGAGATGCTGCTGTCCGGCCCAAACGACGCACGCGACGCGATAGTAACCATAAACGCCGGCGCAGGCGGGACCGACGCTCAGGATTGGGCGGGGATCCTGCTGAGGATGTATCTCCGCTGGGCCGAACGCCGTGGATTCAAGACGGATCTTGTAGACGAGCAGCCAGGCAAGGAAGCCGGGATAAAAGGCGCGACGTTCACCGTTGCCGGGGAGTACGCTTACGGGTTGCTTTCGGCAGAAGCGGGCGTGCATCGACTTGTCCGCCTCAGCCCGTTCAATGCAGGCTCGAGCCGCGAGACCAGCTTCGCTTCGGTGTTCGTTTATCCGGAGATCGACGACGACATCGAGATCGAGGTGAATGAGAAAGACCTGCGTGTAGACACTTATCGCTCGTCCGGCGCCGGGGGCCAGCACGTAAATGTCACCGACTCGGCCGTGCGGATCACCCACCTCCCGTCGGGCATCGTGGTGACCTGTCAGAATCAGCGATCGCAACATCAGAATCGAGAAGTCGCAATGCACATTTTGAAGTCGCGTCTGTATGAACTCGAGTTGGAGAAGAAGCGTGCGGAGACGGCCCAGCTCGAGGAGACCAAGCGCGATATCTCGTTTGGATCGCAGATCCGAAACTATGTCATGCATCCGTATCGACTGGCGAAAGACGTGCGCACGAAGCACGAGACTTCGGATGTCGATGCAGTGCTTGACGGCGATTTGGACGAGTTCATAAAGCAGTATCTGGTGCTAAAGAGCAAATCTGCGCGCGGCGAGAACGCCCGTGACGGGGTCCCGACATAGAACGGCAACGGCAATCGCCTTAGATCTCTCGCTTTGAGAAATCGTGTTTGCTCTCTCTTGGGCTACCACAGGATAAGCCCCGTCGAACGATGGGCTCGGGAATGACTACGAGCAAATAGCGGCGGCGTTTTTGGATTCATTTCAGCTTACAGCCTCATAGTGAGAGGGTGAGAGCCAGTCTCTTTGCGCTGGCGATTTTTAGGAATTCTGGTAATGTTCTACGGAGCACCGGAATGAGTACCAAATCCCGGACAAAGCCTTCCAGCAAAAAGTCGCTTGCCAACGAAGTGCTGGCTGTCGTATTGGTGGTTGCTGCCATCCTTCTGGTTCTGAGTCTCTTCACCTACGATGCTCGTGATCCAAGTTTTAATTCGGTTGGCCCGCAGCGTGAACCTCAGAACCTGATTGGAGTTGTCGGCGCTTTCATCAGTGACGCGTTCCTGCAGTGGTTTGGACTCACCTCGTTCTTGATCCCCGTGCTGTTGGTGCTCGTCGCAATACGAGCCTTCTCGACGAAGAATCCCGGGTTTCCCGCGCGCAAGGCCTTTGGAGCCACCTTGTTGCTGATCGCATTCTCAGGGTTTCTGGCGCTCTTTCCTGAAATCAAAATCGGCTTCTACCGCTCGAACGGCGGCGCCATAGGCCAGATAATTGAAACAGGGCTCGCCGGCCTGCTCAGCACCACCGGTGCGGCCATCGTGCTGGCGGCGGCATCCGTGTTAACGCTGATGCTGACGATGGAGATATCGCTCGCACGAATTGGTGGTTGGGTGCACTCAATTCGAGAGGCTCGCGCCGAGCTTCACCAGACGAAGCCAACGGTGTTTAGCCGCCTCAGCGCATGGTGGGCGGCGCGCGCCGAGCAACGCGAGTTGGTGGCAACTCAGCGCCGCGCAGAGAAAGCAGAAGAGCAGAGGGTCAAAGATGAGGAGCGAGCCGAACGCGATCGGTTGAGGCAGATCGAGCAGGCGCGAGAACGCGAGGAGCGCAAGCTGCGGGTTGAAGAGGCTCGGCGGCTCAAAGAGCAGCAACAACCGTCGGCATCGGGACCCATCGTCGAGACGATTGCTGCGTCGACCGCGCGGCCCGAGATTGTCATCGCTTCCAGTGGCATGTCAGGCGGCGCCGCCGTCCGGATGGCTTCTACTGAGACCGTCGAAGCCGCCCCTGCTGTTCCGGCGACGCGGTTGCAGATGAGAGAACGCGTGCAGGAGCACGCCGTCAGAGTCGAACAGATGAAGTCTGGGCACTCGCCGCTTGCCGCCGAGATCACAATGGACCCGGCGGTGGCTGAAATGATTTCTACCGCTTCAATCGTTCGAACCGCAGCCACCGAAAAGGCCGAAAGCGATTCAAAGGACGCAAAGCAGACGCGTCGCAAGACCTCTGTCGAAACGCGGGCGGGTTATGTCTACAAGCTCCCAACCATTGATTTGATCGAAACACCCATAGGCCACTTCGAGCAGGCCGAGGAGGAGTTGCGTGAGCGCGCCACGATTCTCGCCGAGAAGTGCAAAGAGTTCTCGGTGACCGGGCACATTCACCGCATAAACCCGGGCCCGGTCGTTACGACCTTCGAGTTCAAACCTGATCCCGGAATAAAGTATAGCCGCGTGGTGGGGCTCGCCGATGATCTTTGTCTGGCGCTCAAGGCCGAATCGATCCGCATCGATCGAGTAGCCGGGAAGTCTACGGTCGGAATCGAAGCGCCAAACGCGCAACGCGAAAAGATATTTCTCCGCGACGTAATCGAGTCGTCAAAGTTTCAGCAGTCTACATCCAAGCTTGCGATTGCTCTGGGCAAGACGATCAACGGTGAAGAGTACATCGCCGATCTTGCGAAGATGCCTCACCTGTTGATCGCCGGCGCGACAGGGGCTGGCAAATCCGTCACGCTCAACGCGATCATCTGCTCAATCCTCTACAAGGCGTCGCCAGAGGAAGTGAAGTTGATAATGGTCGATCCGAAACGCGTCGAGCTTGGACTCTACGAAGGAATCCCGCATCTGCTGACGCCGATTGTCACCGATCCCAAGCGCGCGTCGAATGCGTTGAAGTGGGCGGTGAATGAGATGGAAGCGCGGTACCGCAAGCTCGCGGCGTTGGGAGTACGCAACATCGAACAGTACAACCGGCAGGTGTATGAAATGACTTCGCCAACGCTGTTTGACGATCCGGCGGAGCCGCTGAAGCCTCTTCCCTACATCGTAATCGCGATCGACGAGTTGGCGGATCTGATGATGATTGCGCGCAGCGAGGTTGAAACGTCGATTGCCCGGCTGGCGCAGATGGCGCGAGCAGTAGGTCTCCATCTGGTCCTCGCGACTCAGCGGCCTTCGGTCGACATCATAACCGGGGTGATCAAGGCAAACATTCCCTGCCGGATGGCCTTCCGAGTGTCGTCAAAGGTTGACTCGCGCACGATCATCGATTCCAACGGAGCCGAGGCCCTGCTCGGACAGGGTGACATGTTGTTCCTGCCGCCTGCGTCGTCGCGTTTGATTCGAGTGCACGGCTCATACGCCAGTGAAGCCGAGATCAAGCGCATAACCGATCACATCAGAAACCAGGCCGAACCCGACTACGACGAGGAAGTCACGCTGAGCGAACAGGAAACCCTGGAGGCCGATGGATTCGAGGGTGAACAGGACGAGCTGTTTGATCAAGCACTCGCCATTGTGACGGACATGGGCCGGGCCTCCACCTCGGTCCTGCAACGCAGGCTTTCGATCGGCTACGGACGTGCGGCTAAGATTCTGGACTCGATGGAGCGACAGGGATTCATCGGGCCAGCCGAGGGCTCGAAGCCCAGGAAAGTCTTGCAGTCGGCTCATGAGTTTCGGGAGCGAATCGCGCAGAGGCTCGAAGAGGACTTTGACTAAGACATCGTCTGACAACATCAGTTTGTCGGAGCTTTTCTCAGCAAACCCCGAGAAACGGGCGATCGAAGGACCTAAAATCCTGCTGAGTTTTGCACAGCTTTTCAGCAAATTCCCAATGCAGACCCAAAACACATTAGTAAATCCCAATAAACCAGGGTGCGGTTACTGCAATTGAATGAATAATTGGGGTTTGCAGCACTTAACAAGTTTGAACAAAATGTGTGCAAAGTGCTAAAAGTCCGCGAATTTCAGAAGGTTGCGCTCCCAACCGAGGGGTTTTCAACAGGCTTTTCCACAGATTGTGTTGAAAACCTTGGGCGCCGGTTCCGCGTCGCGGAAGGAGCCAGGGGTCGGTCGGAGGCGGGCTTGATAAGCCTCGGTTTGTGCCATTGCCGGTGGATAGGTGATCTGCAAACTGAGAGTTGTCGGACATCCAGTCAGGAGAGCAGTATGGCATTGATAAGATTCACCGCGAACCACGAGGATCTCTCAACCGATCGTGGGTATCAGTTCAAGTTCCACTGCGACAAGTGCGGAAACGGATACATGTCTCGCTTTCAGCCTTCTCTGACGGGCACCGCCGGCGGGCTCTTGCGCGCTGCCGGCGACATCTTTGGCGGCATCCTGTCGAGTGCAGGAAACAGCGCTTATGAGGTTCAACGGGCCATCGGCGGGAAAGCGCATGACAGCGCCTTTGAGAAGGCTGTCGAGGAAGGCAAGGTCTATTTCAAGCAATGCACTCGCTGCGGGAAGTGGGTCTGCCCTGATGTGTGTTGGAACGCGAAGGCCGGTTTGTGCGAAGCGTGTGCTCCCGACTTCGAAGAAGACTTCGCCGCGCACAAAGCTCAGGCCATGAATCAGGCTGCTCAGGAGCAGCTTTACAGCAAGGCGCGCGAGACCGACTACGCGTCCGCCGCGGATATGACCGTCGGAGCGAGCGCTCCGAGCGCAACCCTCGCCTGCCCTTCGTGCGGCGCCAAGACCACTGGTAGCAAGTTCTGCCCGGACTGCGGTGCACCGCTGCAAATTAAGCTGACTTGCCCGGGCTGTGGATTTCAACCGGAAGCGGCGCCGAAATTCTGTCCCGAGTGCGGGGTGAAGATGCCGCTTCGATAGGATAGGTCTATAGGTCGAATAGGACCCATAGATCCCCCGACCAAACAACACATGAAGAACACCCCGCCCTCCATCGCAGCCTCGAGTTACCTCAACGCTGCGCCGCTCTGTTATAGCTTTGTCTACGGGACACAGAAAGACCGCTGCGTGTTTCTCTCGGACGAGGCGCCCGCCCGCTGCGCTGAGTTGCTTGCGGAGGGCCGCGCGGACGCAGCTTTGATTCCGGTGATCGAGTATCAACGGATCCCCGGACTCAAGATCGCGCCGGGGGCTTGCGTTGCCTCAAAGGGAAGTGTGAGAAGCGTGCTGTTGGCGTCGCGAGTGCCGATCACCCAGGTACGGTCCGTCGCGCTCGACACTTCTTCTCGGACATCGGCAGCGCTGATTCAGATACTTCTTGGACGTTTCTATGACCTTCGGGTGTCTTACAGAAAGTCTCCACCAAAGCTCGAAGAAATGCTCGAGTCCGATGATGCCGCATTGATCATCGGAGATCCGGCGATGTTGATTGATCGGTCAGAGCTTTATGTTTACGACCTTGCTGAAGAATGGCGCAAGCATACAGGGCTCCCTTTCGTGTTTGCCTTTTGGGCGATTCGCGCTGATTCAGAAAGGATGTTTGGGCACGGCAGTGCTGACGAAAAGACGATCGATTTTCTGGCCGCCAAGGTGGAAGGCACGGCGCACTCCGATAGGCTGGCAGACCTTTACAGTGAGCGCCTCGGATTACCTCGCGACGATCTGTTCAGTTACCTGAGCGAATCCATAAGCTACGATCTTGATGAGGAGAGCCTCGAGGGGCTCCGGCTCTACTATCAGCTTGCGAGTGAGGGCGGCCTGATCCCGAGTGCGCTGGACATGGTGTTCCTGGATTGATTGGCGAACCATCACCACCAGCGCCTGGCGAAAGTATCATCTCTCGCAAGGAACCGGCTGGCTGGGGTGACGATCACTGCTGGGCGTCACTTGGCGGTGCGGTTTCACCGGCGGGTTCGGCCTCGTGGTGCTCGGCTGACTCATCGACGGTATGCGAGCCGAGAATGCGTCGTCCTTCCTCACTGCGCGGATCAATCGTGCGCAGGTGTTTTCTTCCCTGCATCTCCCAAATCGCGGTAACCACGCCTTCCTTCTCAACGGCGTGAAACATGGTTTCGGTCTCTGACATCTAATCCTCCTCAAGATTGCTTTGACTGACAGTGAGGTTGAATTCTAACGGTCGCGATTTAGCTCTGTCAAAGCGAGCATGTTGCGTGGCGGGGCGTTGAAAGCAGCGCTGTTCGCACTCACTTTGTTTTGAGAGTTTAGCGTTGACATCAACTCCGTCCGCTTTGTGAAAGCTCGCCGCTGCCCGTAGAATACACATCGCGTTTAGGGGAATAGGCGATGAAGCAATACCTGGATTTGATAGAGCATGTACTCGAGGACGGCGTGGCGAAGCAAGATCGCACCGGGACCGGAACGTTATCTGTCTTCGGCCACCAAATGAGGTTCGATCTGAGCAAGGGCTTCCCGCTTTTGACAACAAAGAAGCTTCACATCAAGTCGATCGTCTATGAGCTTCTGTGGTTTCTGCGTGGCGACACAAACATCGACTACCTTCGAGGGCACGGGGTCAATATCTGGAACGAGTGGGCAGGCGAGAACGGAGATCTGGGACCGGTCTATGGCGCTCAGTGGAGATCGTGGAAGTCCGGCGACGGGCGCGCGATCGATCAGATCAGTGAGGTAATTGACCAGATCAACACCAATCCCGACTCTCGACGATTGATCGTGAGTGCCTGGAACGTGGGTGAGATTCCCAGGATGGCGTTGCCGCCCTGCCATCTGCTGTTTCAGTTCTATGTTGCCAATGGAAAGCTGTCGTGCCAGCTCTATCAACGATCCGCTGACATTTTTCTGGGGCTCCCTTTCAACATCGCGTCGTATTCGCTGCTTACGATGATGGTAGCCCAGGTGTGCAATCTTGAACCCGGCGAGTTTGTGCTCACCCTGGGGGACGCGCATTTGTATTCCAACCATATCGACCAGGCGCAGCTTCAACTCAGTCGCCCGCCACTCGCGCTTCCGCAAATGCTAATCAATCGATCCGTGCGATCGATATTTGACTTTGACTACGGCGACTTTGAGCTCGTGGGTTACGAGGCGCATCCACACATCAAAGCTGAGGTGGCGGTGTGATCATCTCTTTGATAGTGGCGATGGATGAGAAGCGCGGCATCGGCAAGGATGGAAAGCTCCCATGGCGCTTGCCCTCGGATCTGAAGAGATTTCGCGAGCTGACGATGGGACATCACCTGATCGTCGGTCGCAAGACATTCGAATCGATCGGCAAGGCGCTCCCGGGAAGGCAGATGATTGTGATCACGCGGAACGCCGGCTTCAAGGCTGACGATTGTCTAGTGGCTGGATCGGTTCAGGCAGCGCTGGCGCTTGCGCGAGAACGCGGCGAAACCGAAGTCTTCGTGATTGGAGGCGCCGAGATTTATTCCCATGCGCTCGACGTCGCTGATCGAGTGTACTTGACTCAGGTTCACGCTGAGATAGATGCCGATACGTTGTTTCCAGATCTGCAGCGTGACGCCTGGACGGAGACACAAACTACCTTTCATCCGGTGGACGATAAGAATCAGTACGCATTTACCTGCAAGGCGCTCGAGAGGAAATTGTGCTAGAGCTTCAGGTCAAACTACTCGACGAAGGCCTGCCTATGCCTCGCTATCAGCACGAGGGGGATGCAGGATTGGATCTGCCGAGCCGCGTTGATTATGTGCTTGAACCGGGCGAGCGGGCGATGGTTCCGACCGGCATCGCTGTGGCCATACCTCCAGGCTACGCCGGATTCGTTCTACCCAGAAGCGGGCTCGCGTCGCGTCACGGAATCTCCCTTGTGAACTCGCCCGGGCTTGTTGATTCCGGATACCGTGGCGAGTTGGCCATCGTGATGATTAACACCGACAAGCACGAGGCGTTTCACATCAAACGTGGAGATCGAATAGCTCAGCTTGTTATTCAGAGGGTGGTCGAAGCGGTTACTGTCCGGGTCAATGAACTCGATGCAACGTCGCGTGGAGCTGGCGGTTTCGGCAGCACCGGCGGATCGGACAATCAGCAGCTGTAGTCGGTAACGCCCTCACAGCTTCGCGAGCGTCAGCCCTTGCTGATCCTGATATTTCCCACCCCTATCGCTGTAGCTCGTTTCGCATTCCTCATCTGATTCGAAAAACAATATCTGAATAAAGCCTTCTTCCGCATAGAGCCTGACCGGCAGGTTCGCAGCGTTGTAGAGTTCGACCACGAGCCGCCCGCACCAGTTGGCCTCGAGCGGAGTCGTGTTGGCAATTAACCCGCATCGCGCGTATGTGCTCTTGCCGATCGCCAGGGCGGTCACGTTACGAGGAATCTGGAATCGCTCGATCGTCACTCCAAGCGCGTATGAATGCGGCGGAAGAAGCCAATAGTCCGAGCCGTCTTCGGCCCGGCGAATGGGAACGTCAAGCAAGCTGTTTGGGTCGAAGTTCTTTGGATCGATCTCGGTGCCGGTCACCGGCGAGAATACCTTGAACTCGTCCCGCGCCAAACGGCAGTCGTACCCGTAACTCGACAGCCCGCAGCTTATTATACGGCGAGTATCATCCACCATTCGGATGAGTCTCTCTTCAAACGGATTAATAAGATTCTGCGCGCGGCTCATCCGCTTGATCCAACGGTCTGACTTTATTGACATCTATCCTCCGATTTCCCGGCGCGGTTCAGTCGAGAAATCTAGCGACGGCTCGAGCCGAAGTCAATTCGGCCGTTGGACCCGCGCTTTGGGTTTTTTGACAACCCGGGCCCCGTGCATCATCATGCTCGGGCTTTGACACGAGGTGACGATGGCGAGCGTTTTGGAGAACATTCGAGTGGTCGATCTAACCCAGGCGTTGGCTGGACCCTTCTGCACGATGCTTCTCGGCGACCTGAATGCGGATGTAATAAAGATCGAAACGCCCGGCTCCGGAGACCAAAGCCGGGGCTGGGGACCACCGTTTGTCGACGGCGAGAGCACCTATTTCCTGAGCATCAATCGCAACAAGCGCAGCCTGACCCTCGACATTAGATCCGCGGCGGGACAGGAAATCTTACACAAGCTCATCGCTACGACGGATGTCTTCGTGTGCAACATTCCGAAGGAGTCTTCTCGTCGGCGCGCCGGAGTTGATCTGAAAACCCTACAGACGTTGAATCCCCGGCTTATCTACTGTTTGATCAGCGGCTACGGCGACACCGGGCCCTACGCCGAAACTCCAGGGTACGATCTCGTGGTCCAGGGAGAAGCGGGTCTGATGAGCGTCACCGGAGACCCGGATAATGAACCGATGCGCTATCCCATCCCCATTGCCGATATCACCACGGGTATGTACTCGACCATCGGGATCCTCGCAGCACTGCTGACGCGCGAGAGGACGGGCGAGGGACAGTTTCTGGATATGTCGATGATGGAGAGTCAGTCCGCATGGCTAACCACGCTGGCATCTTCGCTATTGAATGGAGGCAAGAACCCGCGGCGAGTTGGAAACTCCCATCCCAATATCGTTCCTTATCAAGTTTTTAAGGCCAGGGACAAATATGTCATCCTTGCGGTTGGCACCGAACGATTGTGGCAACTGTTTTGTGATGGATTGGGCTTTGCCCATCTGAAAGAAGATCCGCGCTTTGCTACAAACGCACAGCGAAATAAGAATCGAGCCGCGCTGGTCCCCCTTTTGGATCAACTATTCTCGACCCAATGCGCCGACCACTGGCTGGAAAGACTAAAAGAGATAGGCATTCCAAGCGGCCCAATAAATACGATTGCGGAGACGTTGGCTCACCCGCAGCATCGAGCGCGTCACTTTATTGTGGAGTTGGAACATCCTCTGATCGGGCCAGTCAAGTCCATGGGCAATCCCGTAAACCTGTCAGCCACTCCGGTCAATTATCGGCTTGCCCCGCCGACCCTTGGTCAACACACCGAAGAAGTGCTGTCGGAATTGGGTTTTGATGAGACTGCCATCGCGTCTTTCCGCGAGAGCGAAGTGGTGTAACCGGTGGCCGGTGGTCGGTGGCCGGTGGTCGGTGGTCGGTGGCCGGTGGCCGGTGGCCGGTGGTCGGTGGTCAGTTGACAACGACCGGGTGTGAGGCTCGGGGCCTCCAGGTAATAAGGGGCGCGGGCGACGACCGATGTTGCGGGTGGCGGCGCGCTTATCTGCCGATCTGAACCCAAAGCAGGCGTACAATCCAGAAAGCGAGCGCAAATGTAGCCAGAACCAGCGCGCCGCACGCCACTGCTTCACCAGCTCGCAACTGCTTCGAGCCGATCAGATCCGGCCGGCGATCCTCAACCCAGTCAATCCATGCCGCGATCCAATGGGATGCGAGGAACCACACGATGATGCTGGTGGTCAGACCCGCGATGATTGCCAGGACATACAATGATGAACCCCCAGTTAGTCGCAGTCACTCGGCGATAGTCCGAATTTGTAGATCCGGTCAGCCCTTTGCAACTTTGCGCAGTTGCCGGGGCGTCAACAGCCATATCAGGTCGCCGCGAAGCGTTGGAACTGTTTCGGTGACGTTCAGACAGCAGACACCACCCTTCTTCAACTGAATTGAAAGAGCGCCAGCGTCGCTTTGAATGATCCTCTCAATCAAACCGCCAAGGTCAGGCTGATGACCGATCAAAGCGATTGCCTCAACGCCGGCATGGCCCTTGATCTCTGCAAACAAATCTTCGGGAGAAGCGCCGGGTGCGAGGTTGCCACTCTGTTCGATCTCTTTCTTGCTGAGGCCCATGACAGTGGCGACGATTTCGGCCGTCTCAACCGCGCGCGCAAACGGACTGGTAATGATCAGATCAAGCTGGACACCGAGTTTTGCGAGACCCTTAAGAACATCGCGCATCCGCGAGCGACCCTCGACGGTTATCGCTCGCTTCTCGTCCGAGAATTCGTTTTCCTTGCCGAGCGGTTGGGCGATCGCGTGCCGTATGAGGAAAAGTTCCATGTAGAAAACCAATCAGTAGCGAGGCTAGATTATAGGGTATTGATCGCGGCCCGGTCTATGAGGGAGCGGAGCCCGTGTTTTCTGTTTGTCATTTGGTTAATTCGATAGACTCCGTTAGTGGAAAATAGAAGATGGAAGCTCTTCTCCGGTCCTCGGCCCGGCGTGACCTCTGACCCGTAGCTCCTTGTTCCACTGGTTGGCTCAAGGTAGACTTTTTCGCGAGCCGATCAAGAGGAAGCAGTCTCACACACTGATGACACTCAACCCGAAACCCTTCTACCTGGGCCGCGTCTTCGGCATACCGATCTACGCACACTATAGCTGGCTGCCGGTATTTCCATTCTATGCGTGGGCGATCGCTTCGGGCCTTCTGCCGCGCGAGGCGCCGGGTTTGTCAGTTGTTCAGTATTGGGCGCTCGGATTCCTGACTACTATGCTGTTGTTCGCGTCCGTGCTTGTTCATGAACTTGCTCACGCGACGATGGCGAGGGCTGAAGGACTCGGAACAGGAAGCATAACATTGTACATGTTTGGCGGGCTCGCGGCGCTAAACGGACAGCCGGCGCAGCCCTCGTCGGAGTTTAAGATCGCTGTGGTTGGACCTGCCGCAAGCTTTGTGATCGGCACCGTCTTCTTCCTCGCAACTCAGTTGCTGGTTGGCGGCACGACGCACCGCGCAATCGGGCAAGTGCTGCGGCATCTGGGTCTGGTCAACTGGTTTCTAGCGGGCTTCAACATCCTGCCGGGCTTGCCGCTGGACGGAGGCCGCGTGCTGAGAGCGCTCCTTTGGCGCTACAACAAGAACTTCAGGACGGCGACGCAGCTTGCGATTCGATCCGGGCTTATGATCGCGATCACGCTTGTCGCGGCGGGTATCTACTCGTTCATCATGGTTCCCGACTACGGAATAACCGGCTTGTGGATGATGATCATCGGATTGATGATCGGGTTGATGCTGGGCACCACTGAGGGCCGCAGCCGAGGGGTGTGGAGAGTCAAACGAGGGACGGTTGAGGACGTGATGAATCGCGACGTGGTGCAGATTCCGCCAACCATGAAGGTCACCGACTTCATAAGCAAGGTGCTCAATAATAATCATCATACGAGCTTCCCGGTCGTCCTGGAGCGGAGGCTACACGGGATGCTGCTGCTCGAAGAGCTGAAGCGCGTGCCGCGTGAGGAATGGCCGCATCTCGAAGCTCGCGAAGTGATGCGCCCGGTGGACAATTCTATGTTTATCGATGCGAACGCGACGATCCCCGAGGCTCAGTCGATGCTGTCAAACAACCGCCTCGGCCGCGCGGTCGTATTGGACTCGAATGGATTGATAGTTGGGTATGTCAGTTTGAGAGATGTAGGAAGGGCGCGAAGCAACAATCAGTCTGCGACGTAGCCGCTTCTCTCGCGCATTAGAAAACCAACGGGTTTCACAGGACTTGCCCCGCTGGGTTTAGTCAGCGGCCTATAGGGTTGCGACAGAGGCTAGCTGCTTGAGGCCAGCGGGGGCAAGCCACCCTTCCTGACTTTGAAACTCATTGGAGGTCTTGAAACTCATTTGATGTCTTGAGACTCATTAGAAGTATAGTTAAGGACTGCGGCCCCGCCCTGGTCGGCAAGCGAATCGCGGGTCACTTGCTCGCGGGCGCGGCTGTGCGATTCTTCTTTAGGTAGGCATTCAAACCCGCAAACAAGGAAGCGGCAACTCGTTCGCGGAACTGACTGGTTTGAAGCAACGCTTCATCCTTGGGATTCGAAAGAAACGAAACTTCAGCAAGCACGCTCGGCATAGCCGCGCCCAACAGCACGACAAAGGGTGCATGCTTGACTCCGCGGTTCATTGCCGTGCGTGGTGACTGCGCGCCGATGCCCCGCACGAGTCCCGCCTGAATATACCGAGCAAGCTCGCGAGATTCGGCTACCCGATTTCCGACCGTCACGCTTGCGAACATCGGCTCCGGTTTCTCAGCCGCGTTGTTGCTGGCGATGCGGGCGTTCTCACGCGCGGCAGCCTGCATGTCTTCAGCGGGCGCGCGATCCGGACTTAGAAAGAAGGTTTCGACACCCGAGGCGGCGCGCGATGGACTCGCGTTGGCGTGGACTGAAATAAAAAGATCCGCGTGACGCGAGTTTGCAATGGCCGTTCTCTCTTCGAGCGCAACGAAACGATCCGAGTCCCGCGTCATTATCACTTCAACATCGGGATAGTTGTTCTTGATGTAGGCCCTCAACCGCCGGCCCACGTCGAGCACCAGGTCCTTTTCACGCATACCGTTTGCGCTTATGGTGCCGGTGTCGTGACCGCCGTGTCCGGGGTCGATCACTATGCGCTTGATGGGAGATTCAGCCGCTTTTGAGTCTACCTTCGCGGCCAGTGTCGCTGCAGCAGCAGCCGCTGGGTTGGCCGGGCCAGTCGGCAAAATCGGATCAGTGATCTCCGGAAGCGACTTCAGGGCATTTCTATCCCCGGCGTTCAGATTTGGTCGCGGTTTAGCATCGCTGATCTCGGCCTTTGCGGTGACCGGTCTCACGTTCGATTCGGGCGGTGTTGGTGAACCGGATGCGCTCTCGCGAGCCGCAGTCCGGGCGATGGAGCCGGCAGCATGGAGATCGATCACGATGCGATCAGGCTCCGAAAGCCGAAACGTCGAAAAACTGAAGAGCGAGCCGACTTCCATTTCGATTTGCACGGCGCCTTGCGCGACCGCCGAGCCATCGGAAACAACGATCCGCTTGAGAAGGCTTCCGTTGCCAACAATGAAGCGACGGCCGAAAAGCGATGATGAAACGGCGGCGCCTTCGAGCTGAAGGCTCAGCCGATTTCCCGTACGCCGCTCCGAGTAGCGAGCCTGATCCGACAGATCCACCACTACGCGAGCATAGTCCGGACCGCTGAAGTTGCGAACATTTGTCAGCTTTGGTGTCCCGATTGCCCGATCTTCGCCGGGGGAGGCAATCACTACATCAACAGGCCGGTGTTTGAGCTCCGCCTCAAACCTGGACAGCACCGCGCGCGCTTCTCGAGACAGCACCGAGGACGGGAAGTACGAAATCAACTCTCTGTAAGCGCCCGCCGCCCCGTCCAGATCCTGCAGGTTTTCTTCGTAGATCTGAGCGATGCCGGTGAGCGCTTCGCCAACAAACGCGCTATGTGTATGCTCGGTGACTACGCTGCGATATGCCTCGATGGCTTGCTGATAGAGCGCCGAATCGCCCGTTGCGTCAGCCATCTCGCGAAGAAGCTCGGCCCTGCGCGTTAGTGATTCCGCAGAGAAATAATTGTCAGTATTGAGGCGGATGACCTGCCCGTAGGCATCCAGCGCCCGACGGTAGTCGGAGGCGGCCCGCTCTTCGAGCGGCCGTTCGTGAAGTGCGTGCCCAAGATCGTTTGCGTATCGAAATAGCTTGTCGGCGAGCGAGCCCGGATTTCGTGACAAGGATGATTCAGGATCGGCAGCGTTCAGGACGGGACGAACTGTCAGACAGAACACCAGCGCGAAGACAACGCCGCTGACTATTATCTTGTACTGTCTTCGCTGCCACCGCATATCGGACCGTTTTTGGGAAGTGTTCCTGGGGACTGCCGCGTCCAGTGGCGGCATCGGGTGCAGTATACAACAAACAAGAGGGCGAGTCAGTTACTAGTTTAAGGGGAAGACTGCCAATCACCGGCCATCTCGGGGTCCTCGCGACGGCCGCCGTACCATAGCTCAAGCCCGTCGCGTTTTCGGAGCGCCTTTGGGCCTGCCAGCAAGATGCCGCCAATCAGCCGCAGCACCTCCCGTCCAGAGTACATCCTCAGCTTTCTCCCGGAGGACGTCACCGATTCTCGAAGAACAACAAAGCGGCCCTGGCGCTTCAATTCCCGGCTCATTCTGATCTCCTCCGACGCAAACAGGGTTTCGTCGAATCCGCCCACCGCATCGAATGCTCGACGCGTGCAAAAGAGAAAGCATCCGCACGCAAACCCGGTCGCCCTGAAGATTCGGATCATGATCGGAGAAACCAGCTCGGCGTAACGGGGAATCTGTCCGTCGAAAAGAACCGCGCATCCGCCGCCGGCAGCGCCCTGGTACATCGCGTCGATGGCGGCTCGCACGACTTCGGCGGTTACTACGGTGTCGGCGTCGACGAAGATCAGCTTGTCCCCGGTGGCTGCGTGTGCGCCGGCATTGCGGGTTGCTGCGATCTGGCGAAGATTGACACTGACAACCCGTGCGCCGTTGCTCTCCGCTATCGACGCGGTTTGATCAGACGAGGCGTCATCCGCAACCACAACTTCGTAAGGCTCGCCGATGCTCCGTGCCGCCCGGTTCAACGCCTCGAGTGATCGGCCGATCACCGCCTCTTCATTGTTGGCTGGAACTATGAATGAGATCATCCGATTGCTTAGTAGTTATTCGAGAGACGCCCTTTGGCAAAAGTCTCAACGCTTGGGGCCACTGGAGCAGAACTTCGCTTCGTGTTCGCCACCCGGTTCCTGGTCGCATCGTAGCGAGCCGAGATGCTGCGAACATAGTTCTGTGTCTCCTTATATCGCGGGATCTTGTAGCCCGAATTGACCACGGCATTCTCACCCGCATTGTAGCCGGCAAGAACCAGCTTGACGTCGCCGTTGAACGAGTCCAGCAAGAAGCGAAGGTACCTTGCGCCGCCTTCGATGTTTTGTGCCGCGTCGAAGATGTTGCTCACTCCGAAGCGGCGCGCCGTCCCGGGCATCAATTGCATAAGCCCGGAAGCCCCTTTGTACGAGAGCGCACGCGAATTGAAACCCGACTCCTGACGCATTACCGCGACCATGAGATCGGGATCGACGCCGTTGCGGGCGGCTGACACCGCGATTAGTTGGTCATACTTGGCGTTTCCCGTCGTCGCCATCTCGCTGTCGAAGGATGTCAAAGACGTGGGAAAGACGATCGGCTTTGAGGCTGGAACCACTGAGGGCGCGCCCGCGGCGTTTGATTTGGACGCCACGTTTTTTCCTGGCGCGCCCTGAGACTTGAGCGCTACGTCCGGACCGCTTTTGCTCATAGCGGGCGGCGCAATGACCTCATGAATGACCAGCGACGGCGTTCGCTGGCGCTCCACGGTTGCGTCTTCGACATTCAAGGAGATGCTTGTTTCCTGGGCTCGGGCGTCGCTAACAGTGAGTGCCAGGAGAGCCAGGATCATCAGGCTGGCGGTTTTCATTTACCCTCCACTTTACAACCCGCACCGTCGATCGGCGTACTAACAGACAGACGCAGAGTACCGAAACGGGGACTGAAATGAAGCGGAGTTGAAAACTGGGAGGGGACCTCTTCAACCTCACTTCGGCAGCCAGACATCCTTTAGATTTTCTATTTTTGATTTTCTATTTTCTATTTTTGATTTGGATTGAGGCAAGTTGCGTCTCAACCCAAAATAGTCCAAATCGAAAATCGCAAAATAACAAATCTCAAAGGCCTTAGCTTTGCGACCCAGGATCACTCCTGGTGTGCCTTTATCGGTGACTTCAAAACAACTGTCTTATACGCTGCCAGTCTAAGTCGGCCTATGTGCTTTGTCAATAATTACGATCCACCCGCCAGTTGCCGCGATCCGAGGCGGCGCGCCATA
Organism: Blastocatellia bacterium; assembly: GCA_963737945.1. Lineage (GTDB taxonomy): Bacteria > Acidobacteriota > Blastocatellia > UBA7656 > UBA7656 > Onstottus_A. The sequence goes on from CAVTUR010000013.1 coordinate 171,527, forward strand.
GCTACAGCGCTCGTATCAATCCGTTCTGTGTGGATCCGCGAGGCCGGAAACTCAATGCTTTGGCGTTTCGGTCTTATGAGTTCAGAAGTCAATCGTCAAAATTGGTATTAATTGCTCCCGCGATCGGTTTGGTCATCTGGGTCAGGCAGAACTCGAACGATATATGACCGGGACGGGCCAGGGTGGTAACCTTGGTGTAGGAGGCGAGAAGCCTCGCGACGAACAATAGATTGTTTGCCCGGCGACCTTCGCGTGCTGCGCGAGCCGGCAGGGAGATCGAAGTGAATCCAATCTGGACGAAGATGATTGTCGACGCTGTCGAAAAGACCAGAAAGAAGTGCCCGCACTGCAAGAAGGTCGCAACCTATGCGCAAAAGCGTCCGGGTCAGTTTCACACGTGCAGAAGTTGCGGTCACAGGTTCAAAGAGAAAGGGTAATGACTTCTGTTGACGACATCCTGGTTGCCGCTTCAATCCTGCTGCTTCTTGGTGTGTTGGCGAGTAAAGCATCGGCCAAGCTGGGCATTCCTGCGCTGTTGCTGTTCCTTGTTATCGGGATGCTGGCTGGCTCGGACGGACCGGGCGGCATCTACTTCGATAACGCGCATCTGGCACAGTCGCTCGGCATAGTAGCTCTTGCGCTCATCTTATTCTCAGGCGGACTCGATACCGAGTGGTCAAGCGTTCGACCGGTCCTCTGGAAGGGGCTCGCTCTATCAACGGCCGGCGTGCTTCTCACCGCCATGCTGGTCGGACTGTTTGCCAGGGCTGTGTTGGGCTTTTCCTTGATCGAGGGTGTTTTGCTGGGAGCGATTGTCTCAGCCACCGATGCTGCCGCCGTTTTTTCAGTGCTGCGTGCCCGAGGCCTGGGTCTGAAGGGTCACGTGCGGCCGCTGCTGGAACTGGAATCCGGCAGCAATGATCCGATGGCTGTGTTTCTGACGACCGGGCTTATACGGTATGATCGACTCAGCCGGAAGCCCGCTGGTTCCAGTCTTGTCCCGATGTTCGTTCAACAAATGGCCGTGGGCGCCGCCCTGGGTTGTGCGATAGGGAAGCTAATCACCTCATCATCAATCGCCTCGTGCTGGAGTTTGAGGGCCTCTACCCGGTGTTGACCCTCTCGCTGATTCTCCTTACCTATGGCGCAACCGCGGGACTGGGAGGAAATGGGTTTCTTGCCGTCTATATCGCCGGGTTGGTAATGAGCAAGAACGGCTTTATTCACAAACGAAGTGTGAGGCGTTTTCACGATGGGATCGCCTGGTTGATGCAGATCGCGATGTTTCTGGCTTTGGGGTTGCTGGTTTTTCCTTCCCACCTCGTCCCGATCGTAGGACTGGGTCTGTTGGCATCATTGTTCTTGATGCTTGTTGCGCGTCCTGTCAGCGTTCTGATTACGCTTGCGTTCAGCGATATGAGGCTCAACGAGAAGTTGATGATTTCGTGGGTTGGGTTGCGAGGCGCGGTTCCGATCGTTTTTGCGACGTTTCCGCTTCTGGCGGGCATGTCAAAAGCGGGGATGATCTTCGATCTCGTTTTCTTCATCGTTCTCACTTCGACTCTGCTTCAGGGGACTTCGATTCCGCTCGTCGCACGATGGCTCAAACTCGAAGCTCCAAGCCGCGAGAAAGTCCACCCTTTGGAGCTCGAGCGCACCGCGGGTATCAAGAGCGATTTGGTCGATGTCGAGGTTCCAAACGGCTCGTCCATTGTCGGGAAGCAGATCGTAGGAGCGGGTCTTCCAAAGGGCGCGTTGATCGTGTTGATCGGCAGAGGCAACGAGTTCATCGTGCCCAACGGCGGAACGGTAATCGAACTGGGCGACAGGCTGCTCATGCTGGCCGGCGAAGAAGACCTGGCCAGGACCCGCTCGATCGTGGAATCTGAGGCTTCGACGCTCAGCTAGTCATCGCTGCCACGTCTTCCCTCAACTCGACTAGAAGTGCTCTTCCTCTTCCGTTGATGGTGAGCAGGGCGTCTGGGGAAGTCCGGATATCCGGCCCCACCGGCTTGTCTGCCAGTTATCGAAAGACCCGTCCGCCGGAACCCAGGATGGCAGCGGTATGAACAGGAAATCAGCCAGCGGACTCACGAAGGGCTCGTACATTCGGCGCAGCTCGTTCAACCGCCGATCGGCGGCATCGCCGTCCGCAAGCTTGACGCCCGCCGCCGCGAGGACCGCCCGCAACCGCCGTAGTTCATCCGGCGGCAAGCGGTCCGGTAGCGGCTCGCGAGGGGCAGTGTTGAAGATTTGCGCTAGATCAACGACCGCGTGGCGCGCCATCGCGAATGTGAGCTGCGCTTGACGTTTCGTGGCCCCTTCCATCCCGACCATGACCAATGCGCTTGCATCCAGAACCGCGGTCAGCGCAGTCAACCACGACTGGTTATTGTGCTGAGATCGGTAGTAACAGAGAACAGGGTAAGAGAGATGGCTCTCCAACAAGTCGGCCGCCCAGCGTTCCCAGTCACGCAAGAGATCGTCTAGTTCTCGAATGTTCTGGCCGTGACGGCGAAGCATCTCGGCGGCGGTCGGCGGCGAACCTGCCCGGGCATCAAGGAGGGAAATACTCGCCTCGCGACGCGAGAATGCCTGATAAATTACCGGTAAGTAGCCAATGATCAGTGCAAGAAAACCAAACCCCACCCCGCCCTCGATGACCGCCAGCGCGCGCCCCAGTTGCGCTTGAGGTGTCACATCCCCGTAGCCCAATGTGAAGAAGGTCGTCCCGCTGAAGTACGCATAGGTGGCAAAGCTCGCGCGCGCTCCGACACCATTGAGGGGAGACCCCATCGACCAGTGCAGAGCTGCGAATCCAAGAATCAGCCCCACCGCCCAAACACACAGAAGCAGGATCAACGAGAGCGGTCCGAAGAAGCCAAGATAAGTCTCTCGCCGGCTGTTCGATGCGATTCTCCGAACCAATGCCGAGGAGGGTATCCACGTTACCCGATAGAACAATCGCGCGAAGCGGATGCGTCTTGTTACCCGGCGAGGCAGTACCACCGTCTCGAAAGCATCCAGCAGAATGCCCAGAATAAGAAGAACGCTGAAAACAGTGGCAGGGGCTCTCATCTATCCGCAGCTCTTTTGGCGAATCTCGCAGATCGGCCGTCGACGACCTACCACGCTCGCACATTGATTTGTTATTTGTTTCTTTCCAGCGCGGCTCGATCCCAGCCTGCCAGCCGGGCGCCCGCTTCATAGGTGCTCTGCATGAATTCGAGCAATGACTCGTCCGGTGACGCGGCCTGGCGGACATAGTCATAAGGAAGGATGAATTCCGACATTTCCGAGCTGTACTGACCTGGGTGAATTGGCTCCTTGTCCAAACCCACCGGCGCCGGCGCGGTGTAAGAATAAAAGACCGGGTGCTCGATCGCGCCGCCTCCGGGCCAGAACCCGTGGCTGATCACTTCGTGCGAGTAGGCTTCTCGAGTTACGGCGTCAGCTCCGGGGCGCTCCGGCGCGCGGCGTCCCGAGAATCGCGTGACGGCAAGATCAAAGCTTCCCCAGAAAAAATGCACCGGGCTGCATTTTCCGATAAAGCGCGATCTGAACTGCTTGAACACCCTGTCCGTCTGTACCAGGATGCGCCAAAACCGATTGGCGAACTCTGCATCGTAAGACGCGTGTTTGCGATCCTCGGCAAAGAGAATCGGCTCGGCGACTTCATCCGGTTTCGCATGAATGTGCACTTCTATTCCCAGCGACCGCAGTGTATCCATCAAGTCGCCGAAGAAATCAGCGACTGACCGCGGCTCCAGGGCCAGTGACTTGATTGCGCCATCGCTGGTGTGAATCAGCAGTCGATGATCGATGAAGTCAAAGTCCACCTGGAACGTCCGGAGGCCGTAAGGAATGGGTGATGTCGTCAGACCTCGCGAAGTGACATACAGCGCTGAATTCCACCAATGGTTCTCCAACGGAGCCAGGGTGAGGCGAATCTTTCCGACTATTTGCGTCCACATGTGCAGCGTGGCATAGGTGTCTTGCCATTCGCTCACCGAGAGGCTGGGCCATGCATCTATCGCCGCAGCGTTGGTATTCGACGTTGAATCAGGCATAAGTACCTCCGATGTCAGTCACTCACGGTTACGTCCGATAAACAAACTCGACATCGCACTGCAAGGAACACCGGATCGCCGTAGCACCAGCCCGGTCTTTCTGGGTTCGAACGAGGTGATGCCGGAGTGGTTGCTTACAGTACTACTATCTCCAGAATCGCGATCCCAGGCAAGGCGCTGGCTGACGCTGGCGAGCAACGAGCAACAAGCGGCCACTGCTTTCCGCGGTTCTTTCTTGTTTGTTACGGAGCGGGGAACTCGGACAGGGTTCGGCTAGCAAGGTTTCTTTGCGGCGAAAAGTCCGAAGGCCATTGCTCCCTGAGCATAGGCCTGTTTCATTAGAGGAAAGGACTTTACAAAGCGCCGGGTAGGGGCTCCTGTAAAACCCACCAGGAGCTTCACGATGCGACGCTCGGCGATGCGACTGCAATGCGCCCAGGTTTGTTCGACATGGCGGGTGATGTCTTCGGCCGCGGTTACGGTCAAACCCGCGTCCCTCATCCACTTCTGGTAGTCGCTAAGAGTGTCCAGGCTTGCGCTAAGCATTGCCTCTGCAATCGTCGCTACCAACTTCTGTTCACTTTCGGGCATGGGACCATCCCGGCGGAGCCAGGCGCAGACCGCCAGCACGCCTCCGGGCTTCAAGGCCAAAGCACAGCGTTCAAAGAATTGCTTCTTGTTTTCGAAGTGCTCACTGCTTTCCATAATCCAGACCAGATCCACGCTCGCGGGTTCGGGCTCCCACTGATTTGCGTCGCTCACCTGGAATTTGACGCGATCAGTCAGCCCCCTGTCTTTCGCTTTCCTGGTGGCCATTTTGGCTTGAACCGGGCTGATTGTGATGCCGGTTACCTGACAATCGAATTGCTCCGCCAGCCAAAACGCGGAGCCGCCAAGCCCGCACCCGATGTCCAGCACGCTGGCGCCTCGGGAGATGCCGGCCCGCTCCGCCAGCCGCTCCATCAACTGAATCTGGGCTTGCGGGACGGTTTCGTCGCCATCCCAGTAGCCGTGATGAAGATGTTCTCCCCAGAACATCCGATACAAAAATGACAGGCGATCGTAATGCTGACGGATGTGATTGACATCAACCTCGAACTGCGTCGATGGGCTCATTCGGTGGGTTCCTCTCCTGGACGCCGGAACAGCGATGACAAAGGTTCTGCCGACCTTCAGATCGGACTGCCGTCACCAAGTCGGGCCTGGCAGGCTGCTGAAAAAGGTTTCGTAGTCCCGCCTTCATGAGTGTCTGTAAGCGTCGCTTTGACCGACCTTGTTAAGTGTCAGGCTCGCCGCTAAGGTGAGCCTCGTTGGGTCGTGCCTGTGATAATGCGTCGTTTGGTTTGATCTTGCCAACACCGATACAGATACATCTTGAAGGCCAGCGCTCTGATGGTCGCGTGATGACGTTTGCAACTTTCCTGCTGATCGTGGCCTTCGCCAGACGGACCAGTGATCGATGCGCGGCGTACTCGTGAAGTTTTTTGAGGACCTTGGGCAGGCGTAGCGTCTGTGCACCCACTTGGATTGCCCTTGTGGTACTGGAGCTATGCCGAGATCGCTGATGTCGGAGGCGGATGTAGCGATCAGCTAGTCCCAAAGGCTACAGTCAACGAGGGGCTAAACCTGCCGGGCGGAAGCTCTGGAATCTCAGAACGGATGTCAGCAATATCTTTGAGATCCGTTCATCACATCCTCATGGCGCCAAGCAACGGAGTTGCCCACAACTGCGCTGCCATCATTGTCGAAGGCTCAATTATCGCTTCATCCGTAATCAGTGGGTGGATGCTGCTAACTATCTTCAACCGTTTTTCAATTACCTCTCTGCGATGAGAGCTTCATAAACTCTCGCACTGCAGGGTTCGGCGGTCTTGAGCTGTGCGACAGTCGGCCAGTTAGACAGGAAATCACAGGCCATCTTGGTGTTGAGACCGCCTGCGAGTCTAAAGCCTGCGGATAATAGCTTTTGAGCAGGCTCTTGAGATTGTACAGAACCTCACACGTCGCGTTCTCTACCAGCTCCGTAGCAGCCTGGTTTGTTGTCCTCCGCATCCATCGTCGCATCGATTCTGTGCATTATCACAGCTCGAGATCAAGCTGCGTGGCTGACAGCTTGCGTTGTTGAGACTGATGCCTCGCGGTACTTTGCGAGGGTTTCGGGTTAATCGGGTAGATCTCCAGGAACTCATACTGCATCAAGTGATACAACCGCGCCTCTGGATGCATGCGACAGCACTTCTCACCTTGAACCTTGGAACAGACCCGCTGCCCACTCTGAGCGCTTCCGGACGCTGTTCGATTCTCTCCCTCACTATCGTTGACCTGCCGTCTGTAGCCTGATCACGTGCTTTGATCTGCCAACAACCGACATACGCTGCTACTGGTTGTCTCACTGCTAGCCATGCTGTCCACTCTGACGCAACCAGGACGCGCTTGGTTGATCGCGAAGGCTATAGTTGAGTCATGGTGAAAAGTCTGGGACGTTTGAACAAGGAGGTCACGCTCGATGGAAGGAATCGTCGCAATAGGCGGAACAATTCGTAACGTGACGCTGCGCGTCTGTCGTTGCAGTTTTCGTGGTGAAATGGGGGAGAGAGGAGGAAGGCGGAATCTCGAAGAGCGAAGCCCCTAAAACGCTCAGTTTCTGATGGTCTCAAAAGACAATTCCAAGTCAGGATTCCGCCTGAAGGCGGGACTACGAAACCTTTTTCAGGAGCGTGCTAGGTCTGATACGAATACACTCTTCTCAAATTATGTTCGAAGAACCGGGCGGGAAGCACGCTCGTAACCGCCTGGCGCGTGGCCACAAAGATACGGTTCTCCCACTGTCCAACCTGGCCCATCAGCCGAGCCCGTTGCTGGATGTGGGCGGTGCGATGACAACGCAGCGATTCGTAGTTCCGCAGCGCTGCCCCGCAGGGACGCGCCCTTTGCGCAGCACTTGGCGAGCACCAGCGCGTCTTCAAGCGCGAGGCCCCCACCTTGTCCAAGATTCGGCGTGCATGGATGCGCAGCATCCCCGAGCAGCGTAACCAGCCGATCACCCCAGCGGCGCAGGGGGGCAAGATCGTAAGCGCCGTTCTTCAGAATAGCTGCCTCATCGGTCGCCTCGATTAATGCGGGGATCGGAGCGTGCCAGCCATCGAACGCCCGCAGCAACTCGCGTTTCCGACCACCGGGGGCGTCAGTATGGTTTGAAGGCACATTCGCAGTCGCATACCAGGTGGAATTGCCGCGACCAGTGTTGAGGATCCCAAAGCGGTGTCCGGCTCCCCACGTCTCGCTATTGGCGCCAGACCCTCCCGCATCGCCGTCATACGGCGCCATGCCGCGCCAGACCACATAGCCTCGATAAATCGGATCCGAGGCCCCAAACAGCTCCGAGCGCACCCGAGACCGAATGCCGTCGGCGCCGATAACTGCGTCATGTTCCTTCACAACACCGTCCGCAAACTTGATGCGTACCTTATCTCCGACCTGATCCAGATGTTGGAGCTCGCTCCCTAAGCGAATACTCTCGGGTGGTAGTGCGGCGATGAGGACAGCGAGGAGATCGGCTCTACGAGCGCAGATAGCGGGGACATCAAAGTGTCCCAGCGCGATGTTCATCAGCACCTCACCGCCGCGCGCTCGCACCAGGAAACGAGTGTTTGGACCGCTGCGCGCCAGGACCTGGTCCAGCAGTCCCAGTTCGCGCAACACTCGGGTGGCGTTCGGCCAAAGCATCATCCCCACCCCGGCTTCGCGAAGGCCGGGCGCCCTCTCATAGACCACGGCATCGATGCCAAGTCGATGAAGGGCCACTGCCGCAGCGACTCCGCCGATTCCGCCGCCGATAATACCGATATTTACTCCAGACACGGTTCTCACTCACAGACAACGCGAACCAAAAACCGATTCGCTAGTCACACCTGTGACTGTGATTGTCGACTCATTTGTTATGTAGGCTCCAGCACGGTGGGAAACGTTAGCCCCGTAAGCCCTGACTGATCGTGCCCAGGCATAACCCGTCAACCGAACAAGTCTTCGTTATGCCATCGGCCGCCGGGATTTCCAGAGCTTGTCCTAAAGCAGACCAAAGCGATGTGCACGGAATCGACCCAGAGGATCGATGATCAAAACCGAGGTAGAATGTTAGCCCATGAAACTGCGCCCTGTCGAGCGTGAATGTCCGACAGCGTGAATGTCCGACAAACTTCAGTTTGTTGTTCTACCGGCGATATCGACAGACTGAAGTTTGTCGTCCTACCGGACCAGCCTACAAGCGCGAGCGGCTCTGCTGCCCGTTTCTGGCTAAGACGCGACCTCGTCACTCCTGACCTTCTTGTCTTGCAGCATGACAACCGCGCTGAGTGCGCTCGCCAACGCGAGCACCACCGCGGTCGCCATGACAATGCGAAAGCCAAAGACAAACGAGTCATCTATCGCCTTTCTCAGCTCAACACGCGTTTCGTTGTTTACGTTCGAGGGCACGTCGGTCGCCCCCAGCTTCGCGCGTTGCTCGACGATAGAGCTTCGGGCTTCAACTGTGATCGACAACGATGACAGTCGCCGATCAAGCCTGGCGCTGTAGGCGTTCAGCATCACGATGCCAAGAATCGCTATCCCAAACAGTCCAGCCGCGCGCGACACTGCGTTGTTGACACCAGATGCCACACCGGCGCGATTGCTCTCCACGGCGTTCATGACCGTTGTTGTTAGCGGCGCGACGCTTAGTGCCATTCCCAACCCGAGCACCGCCACCGCAGGGAAGAATGATGTCCAATAACCCGCTCCGACCCCCGGGACAATAAACAGCACGTATCCTGATGCCGCGACAATTGGTCCGGCCACAAGCGGCAGCTTAGCGCCGTACCTCTTTACCAATCCGCCGGACCACCGGGAGAGAATAAACATTATCAGAATAAACGGGAGCAGCCCGGCGCCGGCCTTGGTTGCCGAATATCCTTGCACCTGGATCAGGTTGAGTGGAAGAAAAAACATAGCACCGGTCAGCGCCGTGTACAGAAACAGGGTGAGTAGATTCGCTCCAGCGAAATTCCGGGAACGAAACAGAGTGAGTGGCAGCATGGGGTTCCGCGAGCGGGCTTCGACCAGGACGAAGAGCCCAAGCACGGCACCACCTCCGCCGAGCGCAACGAGCACCAGGGGATGAGCGAAGCCCAGGCGTGACGACTCAATCAGCCCGTACACAACGGCCCCAAAACCAATCGTGGCGAGTGCGGCGCCCAACCAGTCCAACCGCTCGACTCCCTCGTCGCCCCGGCTTTCGGGCACTTGCCAATACGAGATCCCCAACACAACGAGTGCGAGCGGAGCGTTTATGAAGAAGGCGGCACGCCATCAAACATGCTCGATGAGCCAACCCCCCAGGACCGGTCCAATCGCCGCTGTGATCGCAGTGAAACCCGACCACGTGCCGATCGCGGTTCCACGCCTTTCCTCAGGGAATGAGGCGCTTATCATGGCAAGGCTCCCCGGGATAAGCAGAGCCCCGCCGACACCTTGCACTGCGCGCGCGATGATTAGTTGACCGACCCCCGGCGCCACCCCGCACCAGATCGACGCCAGAGCGAAGAGGGCGGCACCCGCACAAAATATACGCCGCCTGCCAAACCGGTCCCCCATCGAGCCTCCGACAAGAATCAGGGCGGCCAGACAGAGTGCATATGCCTCCACTATCCAGAGCACGTCCCGGACGGTCGCGTTGAGGTTCGCTTGGAGCGCGGGCAGCGCAACATTGACCACAGTGCCGTCGATAAAGGCCATGCTCGATCCCAGGATCGTCGCGGCCAATATCCACGGTTCGGCGGCTCTCGGGCAGCGCGCAGCCGGGGGGTTCGATCTTATCGCACCCTCATCACAAGGCTGTGTGAAGATATTTGCCATAAATGTAGCGTAGACTGTCCAGTCTGCGCCGCTCGCCAAGATGGACGGATCCCGCGCAAACAGTCCAGTGCAGTGTCGAGCGGCCCAGACAGACCGATCCCACCGCAGACTGGACAGTCTGCGCTACATTGGGTCGGACCAAACAAAGGTGCCTTGTCTCAGGTCTCGGAGTGCCTGCTCGATCTCTGCTCTCGTGTTCATAACGAACGGGCCGTATCGGGCGATTGGCTCGTTTAGCGGCTTTCCGGAAACCAGCAGGAAGCGAACGGGGTCCTCAGCGGTTGCTACCTTGATATAGTCGCCGTCGCCAAAAACGACTAGCCTGGTGTGCGAGATCGTTTGGTCTTCAAACGCACCCTTACCTTCAAACACATAAGCGAACGCCGAGTGGCCTCGGGCGATCTGCTGCGTAAAAGATGTGTTTGCCGGAACGGACACGTCGAGATAGACGGGGTCGGCCGCTATGCCGCTAACCGGACCGTTCACCCCGTTGACCGTTCCGGTGATCACTTTGATTCTGGTTCCGGCGTCGGTCTCAACCTCGGGAATCTCGCTGGCAAGGACGCCCTGGTATCGCGGCCGAGTCATCTTGAGCCGGGCAGGGAGGTTGACCCACAGTTGAAATCCGTCGATGCCTTCGGGCCGGACCTGTGGCATCTCTTCGTGCATGATCCCGCCCCCGGCGGTCATCCACTGGATGTCTCCGGGTCCGATGCTTCCGGAATTGCCGATGCTGTCGCGATGGTCGACACCGCCTCGCAGCATGTAGGTGACGGTTTCGATTCCCCGATGAGGATGGAGCGGGAAGCCCGCCTCGTAGTCAGCCGGATCGGTGGACGCGAAATGATCCAGCAACAGAAACGGATCGAGGTAATCCAGCGTCCGGGTGCCGATACTTCTCTTGAGCCTCACCCCGGCGCCTTCAACCACAGGTTGGGGATCGATGATGTGTTCTATCTTACGCGCAGATGAATTCATTTTGGGTGCTCACTTTCAGTTGAATGGTTCAGATTGCAGTCGGCATTGCATTGCGAATACCTCCGAGTGATCAACTATGGTGGAGGCATATTCGCTGCCTTCGAGCGCGCACTCTAGGTTGGCGTTAGGCTGCCGCCGGTGTCGACGCTCTCTCCCTCCAAGGCTATTATGCCCTTGCGGAGACAATCAGGCACGGGAGTTGACTTAAGCGTTTTCGGATCGACGCACACATAGAGCGAGCTTGCTGAATTTATCAAGCGGTCTTCGCCCTGCGGGTAAATCGCGAAATCAAATGTAAGGCTGGTAGTGCCTATCTTCGAGACGCGGGTGTGAACCTCGAGAATTTCGTCGAAGCGGGCGGGCGATTTGAATTCCATCGAGGTGCGAGCCAAAACCGTGTCGACTCCCAGAGCAAGCAGATCCTTCCATTCGAATCCGACAGCTCGAAAGTACTCAGTCCACGCCACGTCATAGTAGGTCAGATAGTTGGCATTGAAAACGATGGCTTGCAGATCAGTGTCGGCGAAGCGAACCCGGATATCGTGATGGAAGTTGAAGTCTGATTTCACGGGGCGAATCATGCCCGAATGCTGCAACCGAATCAACGTACCAGGCGCCGCGTCGACTTCGCGGTGAGTCTTTGAGTGATGTAAATAAATGCAACATGGCTCTGGAGTCTTAGACACCGATCGACCTCGCGGTGTTCCTGCTTAGCTATTCCCAACCCGCGTTTTTGGCAAGAGAAAATCTCCTGTGATATGCTCACCCGGCTTGACCTTGCGCAACGCTGTCGCTTAAGGAGGCCTCTTTGTGATTGTTCCGCTCAATGAGTACGACTTTCTCAAGCGCGCACTAGTCGCCCATTCAACCAGAGAAGCAATAGTCTGCGGCGATACCCGGCTCACTTATCGCCAGTTCGGTGAGCGGGTGAACCGGTGGGTCAACCTGATGCGGGGCTTCGGCGTCGAGAAAGGCGACCGCGTCGCGATACTCTCGCAGAACTGTCATCGCATTCTGGAAGCCTTTTTCGGAACTCCACTGCTCGGGTCGATCTTGATGCCGCTGAACTTTCGCCTCGTTCCCGATGACTTTGAGTACATTCTCAATCACGGCGGCGCAAAGGTGCTCATCGTAGAAGAGGGTCTCACGCACTTGATCGCATCCATTCGCGATAAGCTCCCGACCGTCGAACGCTTCGTCCTTGCGAGCGACGGGTCGAAAGTCAGAGAAGAAGGCTGGCTCGACTACGAGTCGGTCATTGCCGCCGCGTCAAGTGAGGAGCCCGCGCCAGCGGAGATCGATGAAAACGAAACATCCGCGCTGCTTTATACATCGGGAACCACCGGACGTCCCAAGGGCGTGATGCTCACGCACCGCAACCTGTACATCAACGCGGTGAACTCGATCTGCGAGTTTGGGATTCACGAACGCGACATTTATTTGCACACACTTGCACAGTTTCACTGCAACGGCTGGGGCGTGGGATATGCCGTCACCGGTATGGGCGGGACTCACGTGATCATCAAGAAGTTCGAGCCCGCGGCTTTCTTTGAACTGGTCGCCCGGGAGCGCGTGACCTTCGCCTGCATGCCACCGACGATGATCAACATGGCGTTGAATCATCCGCTTGATGCCGCCGCGCTCCAGGATCTGCCGCGAGGCATGCGAGTCGGGACGGCGGGCTCGGCTCCTCCGCTTGCGACGATCCAGGGCGCACAGGAAAAGTTCGGTTGGCAAGTGATCCAGATTTACGGGCTCACTGAGACCGCGCCCTTCCTGACTGTCAGCAAGATCAAACCTCACATGGACGATTGGCCTGCGGATCAGAAGTCTCGCATCCAGGCAAAGACCGGCTACCCGATGATCGGCGTCGACATCCGGGTCGTGGATGACGAAGGCCGCGATGTGACACCGGACAGCGGCGAAGTCGGCGAAGTGATCACTCGCGCGAACGTGGTGATGAAAGGTTACTGGCGTCAGCCGGAGGCCACCGATGCGGTGATCGTGGATGGATGGTTTCACACCGGCGATATGGCGTTGCTCGACGGCGAGGGGTACATCGAGGTCGTCGATCGCAAGAAGGACCTGATCATCTCCGGCGGTGAGAATATCTCATCGATCGAAGTGGAGGGGTTTCTCTATAGGCACCCCGCGGTGCTCGAAGCCGCGGTGATCGCGGCGCCCGACGAACGTTGGGGCGAGACCGTTTGTGCTCTGGTAGTGCTCAAGCCCGATGCCCAGGCTAGCGAAGACGAGTTGATCGAGTTCTGCCGTGCTCACCTGGCTCACTTCAAGTGCCCCAAGCGGATTCAGTTCATCGAAGTGCTCCCACGCACCGCAACCGGCAAGATCCAGAAGAACCTACTGCGAGACAAGTACTGGAGCGATAAGGCAAAGCGCGTGGGCTAACAATTGGCAGTGCCATTGCGCGCCTCCAGTCTCGATCCCGATCGAGAGGTGCTCGTTCGCAGTACGCGTGTGTTGAATTCCTTAGATGATAGGCGAACTGCTAGTAAGCGCGAAGTTTTGGTAGCTCCTCAGCGTTCCCTGCGGCCTCTTTGTCGAGTGTTTTCCAAGCTTAACCGAAGTGGACCCAGAGGTATGATCCCTGGCTTGCCGGTCCGTTATGTCGCAACAGAGCGGACGGGAACTAAGAGATGTGTACCGTTACCTGGTTCGCATTGGGGCCATGTCGTCCATACGGCGACGCTAACATTTGCTGAAAAGTGGCGTCACCTTCCCCAAATTCCGACGAAATCAAAGGATCTTCAAAGCACAAGTGTGGTTCGGCCAAAGAACCGAGTGGCACGGCGGGTGCACTAGCATACGCTTGATTAAACTCTAATGTCAGAACAAAACAGATAGTGTCCCCCGATGGATTAATCTAAGGATGAGCCCCCTCTCGGTGCTGACAGGCCTAAGTATTTTAGGTTGAGAGTACGACAGAATCGAGCAATGGAGAAGATAAATCATGAACTACATAAAGCATCTTAAATTTGGATCTCTTCTGGCAGCAGTGCTTCTTTGTGCGGGAACAGCTTCAGCGCAAGGCCCGGTGAACGGTGCGGCAACGACTACTTCCAATCTGGCTGTGTCGGCAACTTTTCAGACCGCGCTCAGCTTAGACATCACAACCGCAACTGCGGGGTCAACCGTGGGCGGTTCGCTCGGCGTCTATACTCTGGCCTTTGGTAATGTCAATGGATTAGGTCTCTGTACTCCCGGCACCAACATTACCAAGACTGCGGTGGGTACGACAGGCTATATGTATACGACGCCAATCACTCTAACTCCGAGTTACTCTGGCTTTGCGGGTGCAACTGCTACCGTCACTGTTGGTCAGGACGCATCTGATGACGCTGCATCGAAGCTTGCAGCTCGAGAAGGTGCAGACGCGGCCTCAGTGGCTGTTCTTCCCGCCGTCGCCTCAGCAACGCTGATCAGCGCGGCTGTGGTCAACGGCGCAGCCTTTGATCGTTATGTTGGAGTATGGGCGCCCAACGGCAACGGTGGGACGAATATGCGGGCGCCCGCTCGATGAACCTGGTCTACACCATTACTGTTCCCTAACCAGATCCCTTCGACAGATCGGATCGCTCGCTGGCGCGATGTCAGGAAGTTTAACCCAACGAGTACGGGAAAAACTTCGGGCATCGCAACGGCGAGCGATCCGCTTTTAGGAATTAGAAAAAAGATGCAAAAAGTACTACTCGTGTTCGCCAGTGCCTTCGTGGGAGCCATACTGAGCGCCGCTTATTCGGTTCAGGCGCAATCGCTCGGACTGACACCGGCGATAATGGATGCGACCGTAAAGCGCGGCGCCATTTATACCAACACCTTCACACTTACGAACGGCACCGGAACCCGTCTCCGCGTGACTTGTTCGGTGACTGACTACTGGTATGACGAAAACAATCAACGAATGATCGGGCGAGCCGGAACGCTACCGCGCTCGGCTTCATCCTGGGTGCAGTTTACGCCCACTCAATTCATCATCGAACCGCATAGCTCGGGTAGCGTTAATGCCGTTATCACGGTGCCCCTGGGAGCGCAGGGAGGCTATTACACAGCGCCGACATTCGAGACTGAAAATGCAGATGCTCCTCCACCGGGGGCTCCTGGCACAGCTCAAGCCAACATCAAGATACGATTTCAGGGTCTTTTGCTGCTCACCGCCGCAGACACCACTGAGTACAACGTTGAGGTCATGGCCGGTCAAATCTTGCCGCCGACCGCGTCCTCTCCGTTGAAGATGAGTCTCGATGTGCGAAATCGGAGCACCGCGCACGCTCGCGTGCACGGAGTCTTTGCGGTTTTGGATGCATCGGGAAAACTCGCCGGACAGGGAGAGATCGAAGAGAAGCGATACATGCCAGGTCAACGCGATTTCTTCAAGACCGAATGGGCCGGCGAGCTTGCCCCCGGCCGTTACACCGCCGTCGTAACACTCAGCTATGCACGCGCGGGGATGACGCCAGCCACGCTGGTTTATGAACTCCCATTTGAGGTAGCTCAATGAACCCGACTGCGGCGGCCATCACGGGAACCCCATGATATTCACGTAAATCCCGCCCTCCTTAGTAAGGCACATCTGGCAACAATGAGAGAGCGGCTAACGATACCTCAAACGATCTCCGGGCCATGCATCCGAGCCCTGTGCGCGAGCGTCTTTGTACTGGCCGTTATTGCTGCCTTATCTTTCACACAAACACAAACCCTTGCGTCGCCATTTACCTCTGCCGGCACTCGCCCGGAAATCACACAAACAGAGTCGCAAGAGGCTCCCGCGCTAGCTCCGTCACGCAACCTCGCACAGCGAATAAAGCTCATAGCCCAAGTCAAGCGCGAAGTGGCATTTGGTGAGCAAATCACGTCGGTAATAGTCCTTGACCCAGCCATCGCCACTGCTGAAATCAAAGGTGATCGAAGTGTCGTCATCAAGGGTTTGATGAAGGGTGACACCATACTGATTATTTCCGGTAAGAGCAGCCGCGTCACGTATGCACTTGATGTTGAACCGCCTCCGATGGTCAGCCGCACGGGAAACAAACAGAACCGAGTCGAGCGACCGGGGACTATCTCCGGTTCCAATAGCCTCTATTTCACCGCCGGGCTCAACGGAGCCCCATCCCTCGTGAGAGAGGGCTTTGATTACCGTCAGAAGCTGGCAGACAAACGCACCTTGCGGATGAGCGGCGACATGTTTCGACTCTTCGGCGGCGAACGCACCTTTACGCTAGTGCCGATCGCCGCCTTTGGCGCCAGTCGTCTAAAGCTCGGGTTGGATTCACCTCAATTCAAGCTCGATATTCTGGATAGCGCGTTGGAGATATCGCAGCTCGGTTTCAGCGGGTATCTGGTGCGAGGCCCGCATTTCGTTTCGACCCGCGAATCACGATGGCGCGGTCTTGAACTCTTCGCAGGTAACGCCAGCCCGCGGTTGACGCTCTTTAATCAAGGGGAAGGTCGCGTCGCCGGCGCAATCATTCCCATCCTCCAGAGCAAGGCTTTGCGCGTTCGCTCAGGATTCTTTTTCATCGCGCCGAGCCGCACCCTCGCGATCTTACCCAATGCTGCCATTCCGAAAGGTGGTCTCGTTTTTCACACAGACGCGCGCTATCACCCTGATGAGCGAACCACTCTCGAGGGCGAAGCGGCTTATGCCAACGGGGGGCTTTCCTGGCGCGCGAGACTGGATCTGCGGCGCGGGACGTTCAACTTTCTTGGCGAACTCTCTAAGCTCGACCGTAGGTCTCCGTTGACTGCCATCGGCGCACAGTCCGGTGCGCGTCAGAATTCATCCTTCAATTTGAATTGGCAACCGGCCCCGCGCTTCAGTGCATCGGCGGGTTACTATCGCTCAACAACTATTCCTCTCGCAGGCGCCAATCGCATTCCATTAAACAGCGAGACACTTCTTGCCAGCGCAAACTTCAGGCCAACCTCCAGTGCAGCGCTGGGTCTTAGCATCAATCAACAGGTGGTCGATGCGGCTGCCTCCACGCTTGGCACTTTTCTCTTCAACCTGCAAACACGCACCGCCGTTCTCAAGTACGACCAGCGCATCGCGCGTCGTTGGGCAAACCAGATAGAAGCTCGCCTGATCCTGAGCCAGGAAGCGAAGACTAACTCGCGGGTTGATCGCGGCGTCGGCGTTCGTGAGCAACTGCGATATGCCTGGTCGCATGGTTCAATTGCAGGTTTCATCAACTACAGGAACAATACTCCTTCGCTCGAGAGCCTAATAATCCGCAATCCCGGTATTCTCCCGGTGGAATTTCGGGCTGCATTCGTCGCGGATCCGGTGCGGTTTCTGCTGACGTATCGTGACTTGCTCCCTCTTTTTCTAATGGGGTTGACCTGCCGCTGACACGCAATACCGAGGGTGGCTTCCGCGTTCAGTCAACATTCTCGCGTCTGAACTTCAACGGCGAGATGGTATATAGTTCTGGCAGATTCATAGCGACCGAACAGCGCACTGTCCTCGCTTCACTTAGCGCAACCTTCCGTTTGGACGCGGCTAATTCAGTGCAGGTCAGTTTGGCGCGTGGTTTTGCGTTCGGCGGGACCGGCACGCGCACATCGCTTACGGCGGGTTATGTTCACCGCTTTGGAACGGCCAGTGGCGGCGGCTATCAATTCTCAAGATTGCTGGGGCTGGATCGCGGGCATATTCAAGGCCGCGTGTTTGGTGACCTGAACGGCAACGGCAAGGAAGATCCCGGGGAGATCGGAATCGTCGGAATGACGGTTCGATTGGATGATAAGAGGAGTGCAGTTACTGATTCGCGCGGCAACTTTGACTTCGGCTCGTTGGCACCTGCCGACTTCGAGGTCGAGCTGACCTCTGAAGCTCTCGGCGTGTCGTTGCGCGCGAGCAGCCCGACACAGCAGCACGTCCCCCTTTGGGCGCGACATACCGTAAACCTGGCCTTCGGGTTGACGAGTGGCGGCTTTGCTGCGGGCCGTGTTTTTAATGACCTGCTGCTTACGGGAGAACAGGCCGCAGGAGAGGCTCCGGGACTCCCCGGAGTAAAGATAATCCTCCGTCTCGCTGAAGCAGTGGCGGATAACAAGCCGCTGGTTCAGACCGTTGACGGTGACGGTCTGTATGAGTTTCGAAATCTCGCGCCCGGCAAATACCTCTTAGCAATCGACGCTGCCACCCTGCCGGCAAACTTTCGCGTGCCCGCGCAAACGACATGGCCCATCACTGTCAACCCCTTGCAAGGCGTATATTTGGATCTACCTCTTGCTGCTCAGCGTGCAGTCTCGGGAACTGTCTATATGGATTTTGACGGCGACGGGAAATTCAGCCCGGGCAATGACACAATCATACCGGGAGCGTATGTCCGGATCGGCAAATCGGAAGCAATCTCGGATAGGGAAGGGTCATATCTGCTGCGAAACATTGTTGCCGGGAAAGGAGAAATACAGGCCACCACAACCACCGGCTATGCGAGCCCGCTAACCAGGATCGACCTTCCTGCCGGGCCGAGTCTACTCCGCGGTGTAAACCTGGCGCTCTCCCCCTTTCGAAGCGATCTTCTAACCCCTCCGGTCGCTGCTGAAGGTACAGTTTTCGGCACGGTCTACATGGACTTCGACGGCGACGGAAAATTCAGCGCGGAAAATGACACTCCGATAGCAGGCGCCTATGTCAGAATCGGGCAGGCAGAAGCTATAACCGATAGTACTGGATCGTACATACTGCGTAACATCGCCTCCGGAAAGACGGAAACACGTGCTACCACAACTAGGGGATATGCAAGCCCGTCAGTTACAGTCAACATGCCGACTTCGCCGGGCGTCCTCCGCGACGTAAATCTGGCCATTTCCAAAAGCGCACAGTGAAATTGAGCAAGGTGATTCGCACCGCAGACTGCGTGAGCATCGGCGGCGCGCCAAAACGAACCCCTCGAGTCTGCGGTGCTGCGGCTACTCTGAGCGTCAAGTCACTCGGAGGATGTATACCGAATTGTTTGACGCCACCGGGTACGTTAGAATCAGCCCGCTCTGGAAACGTCGCCATGCGGATCTCGAGTCCGTGCCGGCATATGTGCGTTTATCGTCTTGCTCGTCGCCGGTAACGGTAGTGGCCCGCCTCCGAGTTCTGAACTCTCTCAGGGGCGCCTGTGATTAGCTTCCAGTCACTATTCTTTCGTAAGGGCCGAGTCGTGCGCCTGCGGATAGCATTATTTTCACTTCGGGCTGACAGCTCCGGCGGCCGGCCAGGTTGTATCACCCACTCTTTTTAGATTCATCTCGAGGATTCGGATCGGTTCATGGCCCGCTGTAATCCGATCTCCCACTTCCTTCCATGCGCCGTCCTTGATTACCGCCGTGTAGCGAATCGTCACCGGCCCTGCGGGGATCTCCCAGATGTAGCCATCGGACGTGATCTTGAGGGCGAAGTCGCCGACTTGTCCTTGCGCATAGGAGTGCATAGTGTAAGCACGCGTGGCCGGGTTGTAAGAAATAGTGCCGAATGCGTTGAAGGTGACCTTGCCATCCGCGTCGTAGCCTCGACCCTCGATGACCTTGATCGACCCGTCCAGGAAAGGCCCGATCCTTTCCGTCTGAGTGGCGGTGTGTTTTTCGCCGGAAGGTAGGATAGTCCACGCCGAACCCCTCCACATACCGTCCATAAATGCGAGCGGGGCCATTGCCTCCCGCTGCGCCGCGATAAGTGTCGCCGGGTCCGGGCGGCCTTGCGCTAACGCCGCCAGCTCTGTTCCGAGCGTCACCAGCAGGAATGCTGCCGTCACAAATCGATGTCTGATCATTTTTGTTCTCCTTGAGAGTTAGCAGCGCATATTGCCAAAGCAACGCGGGGTTGACAAGCCGCGTACCAACCAACAGTCCTGCATTGACTCAGCAAACACAGTGTGGAAGAGTGCGTCGTGCGGCATTTTGGCCGCGATACTGAACGTGGTTGTACCAAGACCGAGTTGTCGTTGGTCGATTGCGCGACTCAACGACTTCAACGCGACGCGACAACTGAAGTTTTGTTTGGATATTCCTCAGAGGAGGCTCTCGATGCCCAACAGTCCCCGCTTTGCTGCACTCATTCTCCTGACCATAGCTTTGCCACTTGAGCTTGCCGCTCAAGATGCGCCCCACGACTCGCCGACAGTGTCCGAGCGTTACACAAAATATGAGTATCAGATTCCGATGCGCGATGGAGCCAGGCTCTACGCGGCGGTCTATGTGCCAAAAGACACATCGCAAAAATACCCGTTCCTGTTGACACGCACGCCGTACAGCATCGCTCCTTATGGGGTTGATAACTACCGAAATTCGCTGGGGCCATCGGAGCATTTTGACAAAGAAGGCTTCATATTCGTCTTCGAAGATGCGCGGGGCCGGTATATGTCCGAACGTGAGTTTCTGCAAGCGCGTCCCTATCAACCTAACAAACGCAGCAACAAGGATGTCGACGAGAGCACCGACACTTACGACACGATCGAATGGCTGCTCAAGAACATCCCGAACAACAACGGCAGAGTCGGCATGATTGGCATATCGCAACCGGGGTTTCACGTTGCGGCAAGCCTGATGGATGCGCATCCCGCGCTCAAGGCCGCCTCGCCACAAGCTCCCACGGCCGACTACTACATGGGCGACGACGTCTATCACAACGGCGCGTTCATGCTTGGAGCGAATTTTGGATTCTACGGCTTTTTCACTCCGCGCAGGGGCGACCCAACGGTCCCAAAGCAACGCGTTGGTTTTGATTTCGGAACCCCGGACGCTTACGAGTTCTTCTTGAAGATGGGTCCGCTCGCCGAGGTCAGCAGGAAATACTTCAACGGCGAAGCGGCTTACTGGCAGGAGGTCGTCGACCATCCGAACTACGATGAGTTCTGGCAGCCCCGGTCATTGTGGAAATTCATGAACAACGTCACCCCGGCTGTTCTCAACGTAGGCGGTTGGTTCGATGCTGAAGACCCTATGGGACCTCTTCACATCTATCGCGCGGTGGAGGCGCACAATCCGAACACGACAAACGCGCTGGTGATGGGACCCTGGTGTCACGGCTGCTGGGCGCGCGGCGACGGCGACAGGTTGGGCAATCTGAATTTCAATGTAAAGACAGCAGCATTCTTTCGAGAGCAGATTCAATTTCCGTTTTTCATGCACTACTTGAAAGACAAGCCGATGGAGCTGCCCGAGGCGTGGATGTTTTTGACAGGGCTCAACGAATGGCGAAAACTCGATTCCTGGCCGCCGAAGGGCCTGCAACCGAAGACGCTCTACTTTCACGCGGATGGACACTTGAACAGCGAGGCGCCGGCGGAAGAGGGTCCGAGCATCTTTGATGAATACGTGAGCGATCCGAACAAGCCTGTGCCATATGTCGGATACGTCGCCAGCGGAATGACGCGAGACTATATGACCGAGGACCAGCGTTTTGCGGCGTCGCGAACGGATGTCCTGGTTTACGAGACAGAGCCGCTTGAAGAGGACGTGACCGTTGCCGGTCCGATCAAAGTGAATCTCCAGGTCTCGACGACCGGCACGGACTCAGATTTCATAGCAAAGGTGATCGACGTCTATCCGGGTACTTATCCAACGCCGCAACCACCGCCGAATCAGCCGGTGCCTGCTAACGCAGTGAAGATGGGTGGGTATCAGCAGTTGGTGCGAGGCGAACCTTTTCGCGGAAAATTCCGAAACGGCTTCGAGCGTCCCGAAGCGATGATCCCCGGCAAGCCGACGCAGATCAGTTACGATCTACCGGATGTGTACCATACGTTTCGTAAGGGGCATAAGATCATGGTGCAGATCCAGAGCAGTTGGTTTCCGCTGGTCGATCGCAATCCGCAAAAGTTCGTGGACATCCCAAAAGCGACGGCGTCGGATTTCCAAAAAGCAACGCAGCGTGTCTACCGCTCACCTAGTCTGAGTTCATCGGTCACCATTTCGGTAGAAGCGCGTGCACGCCTGTGATTAACTTCCAGTCAATCCCGCGAACCCAGCATCCGCTCGACGTCCATTTTTATCACTTGCTTTTCAGCCCGCGCATCCGGTTGGCCACTGCCGTGATAGCCGCGGGCGTCTCTTTGTCCACAATCCCAGGCTCGTATCCTTCGCACGGTACACATTAGCCATTCCACCCGTGCCGAGTCGTGCGGCCGCCGATAGCATCATTTTCACTTCGGACTGATCGCGCCGGCAGCCGGCCAGGTAGTATCGCCCACGCGCTTGAGATTCATCTCGAAGAATCGAACCGGCTCCTTGCCCGGTGTGATCCGGTCGCCGACCTCGCGCCAGGCGCCGTCCTTGACTACACAGGTATATCGGATCGTCATCGGTCCTGCAGGGATCTCCCAAACGTAGCCATCGGGCGTGGGCTTAAGCACGAAGTCGCCGGCGCTGCCTTGCGCATAAGAGTGAAAGGAATAAGCGTGAGTGGCGGGGTTGTAGGAAATAGTACCGAATGCGTTGAATGTGACCTTGCCATCCGCGTCGTACCCTCGGCCTTCGATGACCTTAATCGACCCGTCCAGGAAGGGTCCGATTCGTTCGGTCTGGGTTATCGAGTGTTTTTCGCCGGAGGGCAGGATGGTCCATGCGGGACCTCTCCAGACCCCGTCCATGAACGCAAGCGGCGCCATCGCTTCACGCTGCGCCGCGATCAGTGTCGCCGGGTCCGGGCGGCCTTGCGCTAAAGCCGCCAGAGGTGTTCCAAGCGTCACAAGCAGGAATGCTACCGTCACAAATCGATGTCTGATCATTCTTGTTCTCCTTGAGAGTTAGCAGCGCATATTGCCAAAGCATCGCGGGGTTGGCAAGCCTTGCGCCAACCGTCCTGCATTGACTCAGCAAACACGGTATGGAAGAGTGCGTCGTACGGGATTTCTGCCGCGATACTGAACGTGGTTGTACGAAAACCGAGTTGTCGTTGGTCATTGCGCGACTCAACGCCGACAACGCGACGCGACAAACTGAAGTTTGTCGACGACAAACTGAAGTTTGTCGGACATTTCACAGTGAATCTTCAGGTCTCGATGTCTGGCACCGACTCAGACTTCGTAGTCAAGGTGATCGACGTCTATCCGGGTAGCTATCCAACGCCGCAACCGTGTTTACCGCTCACGGAGTCTGACGGTGACCGTGTCAGTGGAACCGCGTCCACGGTCTTGATTCCCTGGCGTAATGTTCAGCGGGCCCATCATCGATCGATTGATATCACTTGTTCTTCAGCGCCCGCATCCAGTTTGACACTACTGTGATCGGCCGTGAGCTCTCTCTGTCTACAAAGCTGCAAACGAGAAACTTCTGGCCATTTCCCGCAACCACGTAGTCATTCCTCTCTCCAGTGCTGGACTTTGCGGCGACGAATAGTTCAAAGAGTTCGACGGGAATGCCGGCTTCGAAGGCGTCTCCCGATGTTACTGGTACTGACATCAAGGTTTTGGCTGACGACAAGTAGAAGAGCTCCCTACCATCGCGACGCCACTCCGGCTGATCGCCGCCATTTGTTGAAACTTGCCACTTGCCACCCGACGCGGCAAAACTCTGCACGTATACTTCGGGGCGCCCGGACTCGTCTGAGACATAGGCCACCCACCGACCGTCAGGAGAAAACTGTGCGTGCGTTTCATTGAACTCTGAGTGAAGGAACGGGTAAGGCTTGCGATCGCCGGTCATCGGCAATATCCAAAGATCGAACTTTGTGTTCGGATCGTTTGACTCATAAACAATGTATCGCCCGTCCAGTGACCAGTCATCCGCATACACATCATTACCCGTGTGCAGCAGGGGCTCTTCACCGCCGGTCCCCGATGAATTCTTCTGATACAGATCTTGTTGACTGCTGCGATTTGAAGAGAACACTATGCGAGTTCCATCCGGCGACCAAAGGGGGCAGACCTCCTCCGAAGGATTGAATGTGAATCGTGTAGTTGTGCCGCGCGACAGGTCAAACAACCATATATCTAATGAGTTTGGCTGCGAGTCTGCTTTGCCCAATACAACTCGTTTTTCGTCCGGTGAAAGACAAGGCTCAGACAAAAAACCCGGGACGCCAATAGGAGTCAGTTGCTTATTGGCCCGGTCAACCCAGGTAAGTTGGACAATCGCACTGACCCCGGCTCGGTAAGCCAATATTCCATCAGCCGAAACGGAAAAAGCTCCATAACCCGTTGGGCCAGATTCGCCATACAGTTCTATTTCTTCGGCCACCGGGTAGGCGTCCCCGGAAAGCTTCAGATTGCGCTCATCAAACGATTGGGCCATCAACGTTTTGTCGCGGATGAAAAGCAAGGACGGCTGGCCACTGCCATTTACGTTGTCAGCCGAAGCAAAAATCGCACGTGATTCGCAGTCGAAGAGAAGTCTTCTCTCCTTTGAATCGAGCGATCCTACAAAGACCGCTTTGCCCTCTACACCGGCGGTTCGGGACAGATACAAGAAGCGGCGTCCATCGGGAAGAAAAAAGGGCCACCGATGAGAAGTGTCTTTGCGTGAAGGATCGAATTCGGTTATGGGTGAGGGCGTTCCACCGGCCGAAGACACCTTGTACATCGGGGTCGAGAAATCAGGTGTGAAGATTATTGTGCCTTCACTGTTCCACGCTCCTCCTCGGGGATTAGATGTTACATCGCAAATGGATTGAGGACGACCGCCGGATACGTCAATCTTCTTTAGTTTGTTTTGGGCGAAAAACCCTATGAACCGGCTGTCCGGTGACCAGAAGGGAAATTCAGCGCCCTCTGTTCCATCGAGTGCTTTTGGCGTGACGCTGTCCAGAGGGCGAATCCAGAGGCTCACTTTTCCATCAGCTTCCCTGGTGGTGAACGCAAGCAATCGCCCGTCGGGTGAAATAGCCGACGAATCGCCGAAGGCGCCCTTCTCAGGAGGCGCGATATTGAAACGAATGGCGGCAGGCTCTACTGGAGCGCGGTGAAATACATACGGTATCGCCAACATCACCGAGGCGGCGAGAAGCACAGCGGCTACGATCCAGGCGGTGCGCTCGCGGCTTCTGGATTGAGTTGCGGGAGAACCTTGCAGGCCCGCTTGCGAGCCGCCTTCCGCGATCCATCTCAGCTCCTGTGTGAGATCGCGAGCGGACTGCCATCGATCATCCGGGTCTTTCGCCAGGCAAGTCTTCACCACCCGATCGAGAGCAGGCGGTGTCATCGACTGACTGGTCAAAATCGTAGGCGGCTCATCGCGTAGGATCGCTCCTATCAAACTTGCCTGGCTCTTTCCCGTGAACGCCTTCTTCCCGGTCGCCATCTCATAGACGACCGCTCCAAATGCAAAGATGTCGGTGCGAGCATCCGCCTCTTGACCCTCTAACTGCTCGGGAGCCATGTACTGAAACGTGCCGAGGATGGCGCCCTCTCCAGTAAGACTCACTCGCTCGGTCAGGACATTGGATGCCCCGGAGAAGACAGAGCCTGAGTTATTGTCTTGAAACTTGGCGAGTCCGAAGTCCAGCAGTTTCGCCCCCGATTTGGTGAGCATGATGTTGCCGGGTTTGAGATCGCGATGGACTATTCCCTGGCGGTGCGCCCTGTCCAGGGCGTCGGCGGTTTGGATCGCGTATCGCAGGACCTGATCCAATGGCAGAGGGCCTTTGGAGAGGCGATCCGCGAGAGATTCGCCCTCGATGTATTCCATCACCAGATAGCTGATGGCTCCTTCGACCCCTACATCGTAAAGAGCACAAATATTCGAATGTGACAGGCTCGATACGGCGCGAGCTTCTCGCTCGAATCGCTGTTGTAGCTCAGGATTCCCAGCAAGGTGAGAAGGCAGGATCTTGATCGCGACTGTACGATCAAGCCTCGTGTCTTTGGCGCGGTAAACCTCACCCATTCCGCCCGCGCCAAGCGGAGCAACTATTTCATACGGGCCGAGCCGTGTCCCTGAAGATAGCATCATTGGTTTGCAAGAGACTTATCGACTAGCCCGTTTGTAGTGCCTGTGGTTACGGTTTGTCAATGCAGTATCATTGCGGTAACCGTCATCACTGTTGCGGAAGAGAGCAGTAAAGGCAGGGCAAATCCGGCATCGCGGCACGCCGGGAGCTAAAAAACTCAACCGCAGACGACGCGGAGTGGCGCAGATAACCCTGCGCTCTCCTGCGGTTAAAATGTGTCTAGGTGGCTTTGCTCCCCTTAGTCGCGCGAGCTCTCACAGACAGGGGCGCTCAGCAGATTCTTGGCAGTTGCTCGCCCGCGAGCATATCGACGATGCGCGTGCCGCCAAAGCCGGTCACCATCGAGACGATTCCTTCGGGTTCGGCCAGCACCTCTCCAATCACGCACGCCTGCCGACTGATCGGGTTCTCGCGCATCCGCGCCACCAGTGAATCGGCGATGCCGCCGGCGACGATTGCTATCAGCTTGCCCTCGTTCGCGACGTAAAGAGGATCGAGCCCCAGAATCTCACACGCGCCGTGCACTTCGTCCCTGACGGGGATCTTTTCCTCCAAAATCCTGATATGCACTTCGGATGCAAGAGATATCTCATTCAGCGTGGTCGCCACGCCGCCGCGAGTCGGATCGCGCAGAGTATGAATGGATTCGACGCTTCCGAGTTGCGCAGCCTCCTGCAGCATCTCGGATACCAGATGATTTAGCGGAGCCGAGTCGCTCTCGATATCGGTCTCGAGTTCAAGCTCGCCGCGCGTGATCATAATCGTCGTCCCGTGATCGCCGATTGATCCGCTAACGATAACCTTGTCGCCGACCGCCGCGCGTGAGGCCGACAATCGCACCGGCGACTCTATGATTCCGATGCCCGATGTGTTGATAAATACCCGATCGGCGCTTCCTTTCTGGACGACCTTGGTGTCCCCGGTGACAATCTGAACACCCGCATCGCTGGCCGCGTCTCGCATGGAGGCGAGTATCCGTTTCAGATCGTCGATCGGGAGGCCCTCTTCGAGGATAAATCCGACGGAAAGGTAGAGTGGCCGGGCGCCGCTCATTGCGAGATCGTTGACCGTGCCGTGGACGGCGAGCTTGCCGATGTCCCCTCCGGGGAAAAAGATCGGGTCGACTACATATGAGTCGGTGGTAAAGGCGAGCCTGGTGCTGCCGAGCCGATCCCGGCCATCCGCATCGCTGATTTCAAAAACCGCCTGGTCTTCGAGCTTGTCCAGTAGCGGATTCCCGAGGTATTCGAGAAAGAGGCCTTCGACCAGCTCGTGCATTGCCTTGCCTCCGCTGCCGTGCGCGAGCGTAATCTGGGTGTCTTTGATCTTTCGTTTTTTGCGCCGGGCCCGCTCGACCCGTTCGAACAGCGGTGATGGTGAAAACTTGGTTACCATATAGTTTGAACCACCTGTAGGTTGGATTCGGATTGCGTTTTGAGTTGCGGGCGAATCCCAAACTTCGTGCAGTAAGCTGGAGACATCACCGCACCGCCCCCATGCCCGACCTCTCCGCGATCTTGGATAGCCTGCCGAAGTTATAGTAGGCCGCGCACGCGCCCTCCGAAGAAACCATGCACGACCCGATCGGGGTCTCAGGGGTGCAAGCGGTGCCGAACACTTTGCACTCCCAGGGCTTTTTTACACCCTTGAGTATCTCGCCGCATTGGCACGCTTTCGGGTCCGCTATGCGCAAACCGGGGACGGCGAACTCGAGCTCTGCATCAAACGCCGCATACTTCTGGCGGAGCTTCATCCCGCTGCGCGGGATTGAGCCCAGTCCCCGCCACTCGAAGTAATCGCGCGGCTCGAAGACCTCGAAGATAGCTTCGAGCGCTTTCTGGTTGCCGTCGCGAGATACCGCCCGCTTGTATTGATTCTCAATCTCGGCCCGTCCTTCCACAGCCTGTTTCACTATCATGTAGACGGATTGCAAAATGTCGAGCGGCTCGAACCCGGAGCAGACCAACGGCTTTCCGTATTCCTCACAAACAAATTCGTACGGACGCGTGCCTATGATGGTGCTCACGTGTCCGGGACCGACGAATCCATCCAGCCGCAAATCTGGCGAGTCGAGCATTGCCTTTAACGCTGGAACGATCGTTATGTGATTGCAAAAGACGCTGAAGTTCCCAACGTTGTCTTTAGCCGCCTGTAGGACCGTCAGAGCGGTAGACGGCGCGGTAGTCTCGAACCCCAGCGCCAGAAACACGACTCGCCGGTCGGGGTTCTTTTTGGCGATCTTCAGAGCGTCGAGCGGCGAGTAGACCATCCGCACGTCGGCGCCGGAGGCTTTCGCATCAAGCAGGCTGGTCTTCGATCCGGGCACGCGCATCATGTCGCCAAACGTAGTAAAGATGACTCCGGGCTTCAACGCGATCGAGATTGAATCGTCAACGCGACCCAGTGGGATCACACAAACCGGGCAGCCTGGCCCGTGGATCATCTCGATGTTCGGCGGAAGCAGATCTTCAATGCCGTATTTGAAGATGGTGTGTGTGTGACCGCCGCAGACTTCCATCAGCTTGAGCGGCTTCTGAGTCAGCGCGGCAATTTGTTCGGCGAGGCTGCGCGCCAGCGCGCCTTCCCTGTATTCGTCGACAAACTTCATCCCGATGCCCTCCATTTTGGTGCGTAGTCTCGCCTTCCGTCGAAAGTTCGCGCCGGTTGGCCCGGCATCTTCAACCTCAGCGGTGAGACCCGGGTGCTCACTCCTCGAGCAGAGACTTGCTTTGCAAAAACGTATGAACCATGTCCCACATGATGTGATAGAGAGTGACGTGGGTTTCCTGAATTCGATGAATGCTCGAGGTTGGAACCGTGAGACAGAAATCCAGCAAGCCGCGGCCGCTCATTTCAATCATTTTTCCGCCGTCATCTCCCGCAAACCCGATCGTGGTCAGTTTCATTCTGCGAGCTGTTTCAAAGGCGTGAACCAGATTCTCGGAGTTGCCGCTGGTCGATATTCCGAGCAGGACGTCTCCTGCTCCGCCCAGAGCGATTATCTGGCGTGAGAACACGTCCTGGAATCCGACGTCATTGGCGACCGCGGTTACCATAGCCATATCATTCGTGAGGCAAATCGCCGGCAACGCTCTGCGGCCCACGGTAATCGGGTGCATGAACTCGACGGCGATGTGCTGCGCGTCGGTGGACGATCCGCCGTTACCGCAGACCAGCAGCTTCCGGCCCTGATGAAACGCTTTTGCCAAAGCCAGAGAAGCATCAAGAATTCTGTCTTTGTTGGTTTCAAAAAACGTGGTCTTGACTTCGACGCTCTCTCTCGCTTTCTCCATCAATGAGAAGCGCAGCTCGTCCATCAGCTCCTGAGACTTGGCAGTGTCGTCGTGCAGGAACGGATAAAACGCGTGTGAGAAATCGTCGGCAGCCTTTGTCATCTTTGTATCTGACCTAACAAACCGATGCTTATTCCAACGAACTCTTGAACTGGTCGAATTCCTCCTCGTAAGAGCCCAGTTCGCGCAGGAGCCGAAGGGTCTCTTCTGCTTCCTGCGCGTCGATTTTGGTCATCGCGAAACCAACGTGAACCAGGACGTAGTCGCCCACTCGCGCGTCAGCGCTTTCAAGCATGCCAATATTCACGTTGCGCTTAACGCCGCCAACATCGACCTTGGCTATCTGGTTGTCGATGTCGACTATCTCAACTATCTTGCCTGGTATTGCAAGGCACATCTCATCTCCTCCCCGAAGCTATTTGGGCATTCGCGATGGCGGCCTGACCCAACGAGACGCCGCCGTCGTTTGGCGGAACACGGCTATGAGTGAAAACCTCAAAGCCGTCACGAGAAAGCACGGCACTCGTCTTTCCCAGGAGAAACATGTTCTGAAAAACGCCGCCCGATAGCGCCACGCGATTGAGCCGATACTCGTCCCTGGTCCGACGCGCTTGCAAGGCGATCAGTCTGGCGACTGCGATGTGAAATCTCGCCGAAACCGTTCCTGGTGAAACACCGTTGAGCAAATCATCAACTGCACTGCGAATGACCGGTTCTGCCTTAAAGACGCTTCCGTCTGCGTTCGTCTCAAACTCATATCCGGTCGTGGATTCACGGTCGGCGATCGCTTCCAACTCGATTGCCGCCTGGCCTTCGTAGTTGACGAAATCCCGAACTCGAACCAGCGCGGCGATCGCATCGAAAAGCCTCCCAATGCTGGAAGTCTCGGGACTGTTCGTCCCGGTCGCCGCCATCCTTTGAACCGTAGTCAGCCGGTGGTGTTCAAGCTCCCGCACGTAAGGTATGTCGAGTTTAAGGAAGTCATCGCCCAGAGCCCGATGCAGATAGACCGCAGCCATTCGCCACGGCTCGCGGATCGCCTTCGCGCCGCCTGGCATCGGAATATAATCGAGATGAGCGATGCGACGGGCCTCGACGAAATTTGCGACAAAAACCTCACCGCCCCACAACCGGCCATCGGAGCCAAATCCAAGTCCATCCATCGCGATTCCGATCACATCTCCTTCGATCCCGTTGTCTGTCATGCAACTCGCGATGTGAGCGTGATGGTGCTGAACTCCAATCCTGACCAGGCTGTCGTCAAGCGAGAGCGCATACTTGGTCGAGAGGTATTCCGGATGAAGATCGTAAGCTACTACTTCAGGATTGATGTTGAACAACCGTGAAAAATGATCGATGCCGCTGGTGAACGCTCCGAGGGTTTCCAGGTTTTCGAGATCGCCAATGTGATGACTCACAAAGGCGTTGTCTTCGTGAGTCAGACAGAACGTGTTCTTTAGTTCCGCTCCGCAAGCCAGAATCTGTCGCTCGAACCTGAACGCAGTTTTGATGGGCGCCGGCGCGTATCCTCGCGAGCGCCGCAAGATCATTTCGCGGCCGCCGTGCACGCGTGCCACCGAGTCATCCGATCGAATATGAATCCGGCGGTCATTTAACAAAAAATAATCGGCGATCGTGGCAAGCCTGCTTAGCGCATCGCCGTCCTGATAGCAGATTGGTTCGTCTGAGATATTTGCGCTTGTCATTACCAGCGGGCGGCCGAGTCCCTCGAGAAGGAGATGATGCAGCGGGGCATATGGAAGCATAAACCCGAGCGTGTTGACCCCGGGTGCGACGGATCCCGGGATGTGCGAGCCCTCGCGTCGTTCGAGCAGCACGATCGGACGGCGTTCGGAGAAAAGTAAGCGCTCCTCCTCGTGCGAGAGGCTGCAGTGCCGCTTCACCTCTTCGATCGAGCCCGCCATGATCGCGAAAGGTTTGTCTTCGCGATACTTTCTTTGTCTGAGTTGCGAGATCGCATCCGCGTTGCGTGCGTCGCACGCGAGGTGAAACCCTCCGATACCCTTGATGGCCACAATCTTGCCGGCAAGCAGCAACGCCTGCACTTGATGTACTGCGTCAGAGGCCCCTGCAATGGGTTGCTCGTTCGAATCTACAAGCGAGAGTTGCGGGCCGCACCAGGGACACGCGATCGGCTCGGCGTGAAAGCGCCGGTCGAGTGGGTTCCGGTATTCATCGCGGCATTCATCGCACATCGTAAACGCTCGCATCGTAGTTTGTCCCCGGTCATAAGGAACGCCCTCTACGATCGTGAAGCGTGGGCCGCAGTTTGTGCAATTGATAAAGGCGTAGCGATGGCGTCTGTTGTTCGGATCGAACATTTCACGCAAACAGTCCCCACAGGTCGCAATATCGGCGGAAATCGATACGACTCGGCGACCGGCTGGATCGCTTTCGATTATTTGAAAGGTCTCGTAGTAGGCGAATGGCAGACGGTCTGAGCACTCGACTGCTTCGACAACCGATCGGGGGGGCGGGTTGGATTTGATCTGATCGACGAAGTGCTCGATGTCGGCGGGTACACCTTCGACATCTATGAGTACGCCGCTTGTGTTGTTGAGAACCCTCCCCTTGAGCGAATGCCGGCTGGCTTGCGAGAACACGAAGGGGCGAAACCCCACCCCCTGCACAATCCCGCGCACGAGTATTTGCACCCGCGCTGTCGCAAAGCCGGATCTGTCAGGATTCTCGCCGGTGACCGTTGTCGCGTCACTGTGCATAGGGGTGCGACTCCAGAAATCTCATGCACTCATCCATGCCTTCGCCGGTCTTCGCTGAGACTTTAATCGTCTTCATGCCCGGCCGCACCGATTCAATGCTTTTCTCAGCAGCTTGCAGATCGAATTCGACCGCCGCGCTCAAGTCTATCTTTGTTATTACCGCAACATCCGCGGTGTTGAAGATCGTGGGATACTTCAAGGGTTTGTCCTCACCCTCAGTCACCGAAAAGAGGACCAGCCGCAGGCTCTCCCCCAGATCGTAGCTTGACGGGCAAACCAGGTTGCCAACGTTTTCGATGAACAGGAAGTCCAGGTCATCGAGGTTCCATCCGTCGATCGCATTACCGATCATCTGAGCATCGAGATGGCAGACCGTGCCGGTGATGATCTGCTTGACCGGGGCCCGGCTGCGAGCCAGCCGTGCGGCGTCGTTCTCAGTTGCGAGGTCCCCAACAACCGCGGCCACGCGATGACGAACACGAAGTGAGGAGAGCGTCTTTTCGAGGAAGGTCGTCTTGCCGGCTCCGGGGCTCGAGACCAGGCTGATCACACGCACCCCGGCATCACGGAATCGGCCGCGGAGCTCGCGGGCCAGCAGATCGTTTTGCTTCAGGACCTTTTGTCTAACCTCGACCAATCGCGGTTGCGTGCTCATCGCTAATCTCCATGGCGACAACCTCTAGTTCCTTGCCACGAAGGAGTTCGGGTGTCAGGTTGCCGCATATAGGGCAGCAGAAGCGCTGGACAGAATCGAGGGTCCGGTCCGCCTCGCAGGTCGGGCAATATGCAGCGGCGGCGATCTCCTCAATAACAAGACGCGAGCCTTCCAGGCTCGTGCCCTGGCAGGCGAGCTCATAAGAAAACAGCAGAGAGTCTTTTACCACACCCGACAGCTGTCCCAGCTTTAGGTGCACGGCGCACACTTTGCCTCCCCCTTGTCTTGCGGCCTCGCCCTCGGCAAGCTCAACAATGCTCAGCGCGATTGATAGTTCGTGCATCGATTCTGAGCCTCAGGCGGCTTCCCTTGCTGCAACGATATCGAATGAGAGCTTGAGCTCATCCTTGAGCTTGATCGTGCCGCCAGCCGCAGACACCAGTTTGATCCGGTAGTCAGTCTGTCGTAGTGTAAATTCTCCGTTTGCACGCAGGCTGTCTTCGGACGCAATCAATTGTCCGGCGACTACGCAGTCGCGGGTCACTCCGTGCAGTGATAGCTTGCCTTTGATCGTAATACGATACTGGCCTTCAAAGATCTTGTCGCCGGTGACGCCGGCGCTTTCGAAAACGATCTCGGGATATGTCTCCGTGTCAAGAACGTCCTCGCGCATCTGGCGTTCGATCTCGTGACGGTCTTTGTCGCTCACATCATCGGTGACTGTAAGCGAGTCCGCGTTGATCGAAATCCTAAGCGACGCTTTATCAAGATCTCCGGAGGCGAAATGAGCCTCGCCCGAAAAGTCGCGAATCGCGATTGTTGGATTGTGACCGAGAGCAGAAAGCATCCCGCCTGCAACGGCTCGAACGATAAACCGGCTTCGGGCAGGGTTTATTTGATATCGAAAGACTCCGGGCTCAATGGACATACTGACCGCCGTGTGCGGCATGATCCTTGAGGATCTCACCGGCCGGGACTTCCGGTCTTCTTATGATCTCGCCGTCTTCCAGCTCGACACATTCCACGATGACCTCGATACGTATGACCCGCTTGTCGTCAGCCGCGCCGAGCACCTCTCGTAAGATGCTCTCGGCTAGCGTCATCTCATGCATGTTTGCTCCTTCCGGTTCCCGGTTCAGAGTACAGGCTTTAGCCTGCCCGAAATGTGTGCGCGATCGATGCTGGGCCTTAAGACCGGACTCAGAACCGGCTCTTAATCTCACCCGGCACAACGCGAGCGAACTCCCGGACGTGAGCCTTGTGCCAACTCAAAGGGCTGCGTTACATCGCCCTGAGTTTCAGATACCGCTCCAAATCGGGAGCCACCGCTTCGAGCATATCGCCTGCGCCAGCCTGCCCGAGCAGCTTGCGAACAGCCGGATGCGACACAATAAAGCCTGCTCCAACAACCAGCAAAGCGAGGCCTCCGAACAGAAACAGCGTGCCTTTGGCATCGTATGAATCATTCGAACTGTTGTTTTCCATCCCAGATCTCCTCTTCAGAATATTATGTGCAGCCCTGTCTGTAGCTGTTTTCATTCTCCCCAAGGATTGTTGATGAAACTCAGGGCGCCACACTCTCGAGGTGCCCCTCACGGACCTTGGCGACCAGCGACTCGATGATTGGCACTGCCTCATCGACTGCCGCCCTGACCTGCTCGCTCAGTCCCATGAGTCCTTCTTCAGGTCCAAGAGTCTCCGGTTCGCAACCAACTACGAGAATGCGTTTCAGAGCTCCGCCCATCGATCGAACCATGGCAAGGACCTTCATAGGATCCATACCGTGCGTCTCGACCGCTGCTTGATCCACGCTCAGACGCTCTAATTGATTCAGATCCGGCTCGATCGTGTAGATAGTGCCGGGATCTCCGCCTCTCCGGGTGGCATCGACCAGAATCGTGACATCCTCGCCGTCCATCAGAGCGTATGCCAGATCGAAGCCGCGTATGCCGAAGTCGACAACACGAACCCCGTCCGGCATTTTGCGATCCAGCAACCGTCTTGCCACCTCGACGCCAAACGCGTCGTCACCCATGAATATGTTTCCGACACCCGCGATGAGTATTGACGGTTGTGTCATTCAATCGTTCCAGTACTAAGACCGCCCGCCAATGGCTCCACCTCGCTCGGTGAGAAGAAGAATCGGTGGCCGGGCTGTCGTGAGCATGCCCATGTCCTTGCCGGGGTCATCGTCAACGACGACCGCAAGGTGAATATTGTTCTCGTAGTCCTGCTCGATCGATTCAATCGTCGCGCTCTTGCCATCGAGCGCGAGATCCATGATGTCACCGCCGCTCCGCGGCCGAAGCCGTATTCGATCACCCGGTTTGAGTTCAACTCCGAGGATTTGAACTCGATCGAGCGGTGTCTTGTCCTCAAGCAGTTGGAAAACCAATTCGTCCATCGGATCGCTGCCTATCTGCCGGCATCACTGCCTTAGCGCATGTTGAAGGTGCGCGTTCTCCCAACTCGAGTGCGAATTTCTCAGTCCGCATTCTTTGTCACCGGCCGAAGCCCGCGGACCGCCCCGTGAAGCTTCATCAATTGCTCTGGCGGCATTGTCTCGGTCCTCTCAAGGATCCGCCGCGCGCGATCGTCCACACTCCGCATCTCGCGCTTCTCTTCATCGGTCAGCGTCATAATGCGTAGCGTCAATATCTCGTCTATCTCGGTAGAGTCGAATAGATCGCCTGCGCTTTCCGGTGCGATCTGCGGATAGTCGTAAAGTATGATCGGCGACGAAAGCATCAGATCGCGCGCTCCGTCCTCACCGACGAGCACCGGATACGTTCCGATGTTCACGCAAGTGGATACCGAATCACGCAGATCCTCTCGGTGGTCCAACAGCGATACGAACTCCCCGCTTCGAACACCAAGGACCGTGTGTGTCGACACAAGCGCTGACATTAACGCTCTTTCGCGGTTCCTCGATTCTCCAACCTCCATAATCGTCGTGTTCAGTATCCGCACGGTGATCTTGAACAGACTGTCGCCGAGGCGTTCCGCCGAAACATCAAATGCGCCCTCGATAGAGTCCTGTCGTCGAACGATCGCTCCCGCTGTTCTGCCCTGGTCATCGCGAATCGGCGCCGTTTCTGAGATGGCGGCGAAGCCGAATGAAACCCGTTTCGTTCTATCACAGAGTTCGCTTACGCTTAGCGCGTTAGCGACTGCCTCACGCTCGACCGCTTCCTGCCAGGTTTGATAGAGATCGTCCCCTGCTTCGAGCGATTCGACGAGACGGAAGCGGGGATCGAGAATCGGAGATTGAGAGTCGGCGCGATCCTCAAATACCGGTCCTCCGTTCTCCCTCCTCAGTTCTCCATCCCCGCCGCCTTCATACACCTCGCGGGCAAGCAGATGGAGAAACTTTACCCTTACATCGACTGAGGCAAGCTCATCGCCGGCCACCAGGCATTGAGTCTGCATCACGCACGGGTCAGTGCCGCCGCTTGCGAGGCTGAACGCCGCGGGATAAACAGCTCCAAAATTCCAACGCTGCCGGTTCTTTACCGCGGATGCGCGATAGGGGTACAGCATGTACCCTTCATACAGAACGGCCCTGGCGATCCTGTCTACGAGTTCCAGGTTCATTTCTTTGCGCTCTTCTCGATCTCGGGGAGCACACTCTCGAGCGCTTGCTCCCAGCTTGTAAAACCGCTTTTAACCTTGTGCCGGTACAGCCGGTCAAAAACGTCTTTCCTCAAACAAAGCCAAGCGGTGTTTGGATAGTAATGGTTCATCATCTCCTGCCACACCCGAGCTGGCAGCCGATACTTCGCTTCCTTCTCCCAAGAGATCTGAGCCACCTGCATTGCGCCTTCGTCGGATTCGTAGAAAACGGTCCCGCTGAACAGAAACTCGAGCGGGATCTCTCCCTCTTCCAGCCCCGAGAAGTACTTCGTCCCGGCAATGTTGAAATCGAATGTGCACGGCACCGGAAGATCCACCAAACCGGCGCCGGTGAATGTCGGCATCACCACGCTCGTGTGGGTCCATAGCATGGTGCGGAGCGTCTGGTTCCAGCGATCCGGCTCGCCAAAGAGCTCGAACAACCGTTCCTGCTCCTCGGGGCTATAGCGCCTCCGGGCGACCTCGATCATGACCTGGCATCGCAGCGCAACAGAATGAATGACCTCGTCCCCAGGTGAGTTGTTGACGCGCAACTTGAACGCCAGCAGCGGCGACGCCGAGTATGGTACTGGTTCGGCGCCTTCGATCTGAAAGTTCAAATCAGGCACGTTGGGCCTCGCTGCCACCGACCGATCGTTGTTTGAGGGATTCAAAAAAGCGCGCGATCTCTTCCCACACCTCCGCGCCGCCGGAAAGCCCACGCCAATGTGTGCGAATCAAACCAACGAGCTTGAAGCACTCGTCGATGGGCGCCAGGTAGTATTCAGCACTCGAGCGCCCGTGTGAGCGGTCCACCCGGCTGACCAACAACGCTTCTACGTCGGACTGCATTCCGTTCAGAATGGGATTCTCCTCGACGATGTCCTGCCATGATTCGAGGGGAAGCAAAGACTCAGTGGGACCCGCCGGACTCGGGTACAGAGCGACTACTCTTTGCTGCGGGCTGCTGTAGAAAAAAAAGGCCATGTTTATCGGCACCATCAACCCGTCCCACTGGGCGTCGCTCATCCGGAAGGTCGTCAGGTAGCGAATGCGCCGCGGCACACGCCGATATTTCGCGTCTGTCTGACCGCTAAAAAGTACCGAGCAGGCTTCGCAAGCGCATTGCAGTTTTCGCGTCGCCGGTTCGAGCAGGTGTTGATGTTCTGCCGGCAGTTCGGCTGCACAAAGGTCGCATCGTTCGACCGGAGCCCGTTGCCGGACAAAACGGCGCAGCATCGCAATCGAGCCCCCTGGTCCTGGTGGGTTTGTTGAACTCATCGTGTTTCAAGCGATTTGAGCTCGGCCGCGTCTTCCCAGGCCGGTAGCATCTCTCGCTGATGCCTCACCGACGAACCAAGCTGAACGAGCCCGGATCCCGATTGGTCTTGAATCACTCCCTCGACCCGAAGCTCGGTTATGTCCGGAGCTGCTTCATAGATTGCTTCTTCTATCGCAAGCTTCAGGGTCTGGGTTGATGAACCGCACCCGTGACTGCCTCCCTCGAGGGTGAGCCGAACCACCCCGTCATCGATCCCACGCAACGCGACATTGGCGCCGTTTGACTTCAAGTACGGGCGAACCTTATCAAGCGCCTGCAT
Source organism: Blastocatellia bacterium (assembly GCA_963737945.1). Lineage (GTDB taxonomy): Bacteria > Acidobacteriota > Blastocatellia > UBA7656 > UBA7656 > Onstottus_A. Next base: position 209,265 of record CAVTUR010000013.1, read on the forward strand.
CAGCCGCGTTTCGAGATCAAGCGGGTGCAGCCCGTAAAGCAGGAGCAGGCTTGAGACAAGCTTGTCGTCTCCGAGCCGGTCGATGATTGTCATCCCCGGCTCTCCGGCGTCCGCGGTTATCTCCATAATGCGCTCGATACCAGCGCCGTGAAGCTCCATAAGCGACTGTACGAGCTCGTTTGCGTTTGCGCGCGCAACCGGATCGGCCAGGGATTCAATCTTGCTGACCAGATCTTCGATCCGCTTCATCCGCTGCTGGAAATCTTTTTCTTCAATCATAAGAAATCAATGAGTGACGAGCTAAGAAGCGTAGGCAGTCTTGCTCGTCGCTCATGAAGTTGTCAATCAATCGGCGCCTGTCATTGGAGCCAGAGCTTCAATGGCCATGTAGGCCACCCTGCCCGCCCCTACCGGTGTAGTGATCACTTTCCCGCCAACCCGAACATTGGCGAATGGTGAGTCTCGAGGACTTTACCGTTGCCGAGATACATGTGAACGCCGCAGGGCAAGCAGGGGTCAAAGCTTCTCACCGCTCGCATGATATCAATGCCTTTGAACTTGTCCGGCCCGTTCTCTTCAAAGATGGGAGTGTTCTGAACGGCATCTTCGTAAGGACCCGGAGTGCCGAAGCTGTCACGCGGGTTCGCGTTCCACGGTGTCGGGGGATACGGGTGATAGTTGGCGATCTTGCCGTCGCGAATCACTACGTGATGCGAGAGCACGCCTCGCACCGCTTCGTGGAATCCGCAGCCGATCGCTTCCTCAGGAACTTTGAAGTCATTCCAGGTCTTGGTTCGGCCCGCGTGCAACTCACCGAGGGCTTGCTCGACGAAGTACAAAGCCGCCGCCGCTGAGTAAGCCTGAAAGTAAGTCCGCGCGCGATCCCGCTCGATTGCGTTGCTCCACTTTGGAATCTTCCATTCGAACTCGACCTCGGGTTTCAGGGCCGTCTTTGGCAGGTAGATCTTCACGCTGCTGCCGGTTGCCTTGACATACCCGATATCGACCTTGCCCGCCAACGCCGTGGCCCAGAACCGCGCAATCGGTCCACCGCCGGTGTCCAGCGCGAGATAGTCACCGGTCCGCTCATCGTACCAGCGCGGCGACATAACCCACGTGTACTTGTCGCTAAAGTCTCGCTTCTGCGGACGAGGCGTAGTGGTCTGATTCCACGGATGCCGTTGATCGACCGGGTTGCCGAGCGGATCTTTGTCGACAAAGGTCTCGGAGTTGTCCCAGTCGTCATAATAAGAGCTCCCCAGCAATATGCGGATGCCGAGGTTGATCTTGACCAGGTCGGTTGTTACCAGCTCACCATCAACGACCACGCCGGGCGTGACGAACATGTTCTGGCCCCAGTTGGTCATGTTCTTATAGGTGTAGTCACAAACAGACGGATCGTTGAACGACCCCCAGCACCCGAGCAGCACTCGCCTACGGCCTACTTCCTCATAACCCGGCAGCGCTTCGTAGAAGAAGTCGAACAGATCGTCGTGCAGCGGGACGACTTTCTTCATGAACTCGACATACCTCATCAGACGGACGAGATAGTCGGTAAACAGTTGAATGGTAGGGACGGTTCCCACGCCGCCGGGGTAGAGAGTTGACGGGTGGACGTGCTTTCCTTCCATGAGGCAGAACATCTCCCGGGTGTAACGGCTGACTTGCAGCGTCTCGCGATAGAACTCTCCTGTGAAGGGGTTGAGCGCGGTCATGATTTCGGCGATTGTGCGGTAGCCGTGATCCGCGGCGTGAGGCGCCGCGGTTGTCTTGGCCTTTTCCCAGACGCCCGGGTTTGTTTCTCTAACCATCTGCTCGCAGAAATCTACCCCCACCAGATTGTCCTGAAAGATGTTGTGATCGAACATGTACTCGGCTGCTTCGCCGAGGTTGACGATCCATTCGGCTATCGCCGGAGGCCTGACTCCAAACGCCATGTTCTGGGCGTAGGTAGCGCAGGTCGCGTGGTTGTCGCCGCAGATGCCACAGATTCGACTGGTGATGAAGTGCGCATCGCGCGGGTCCTTGCCCTTCATAAAGATGCTGTAGCCGCGGAAGATCGAAGACGTGCTGTGACACTCAGCGACCTGGCGGTTCTCGAAATCGATCTTTGTGTAGATGCCGAGGCTTCCGACGATTCGGGTGATCGGATCCCAGTTCATTTCGACCAGTTTCTTTGAAGCGGTTGGCGTCTTCGAAGCCGGCTTTGTAGTTGTGCTCATCTTTTGGTCGCTCCTTTGAAGTGTCCGATGAATTGTTCGACAAACCTCAATTTGTCGCTCTGTTCCTGAGGCGCGCTCGGCCATCCCCGACAAACTGAAGTTTGTCGGACAGCGGCTCCCTCTATGAATAGCTGCTGGGGTGGTAGCCGGTTGTCAACTCACCGCGCGCGTGACGCCATTTCGGTTCTTTGTTTAGTGTCGAGTTGGTCATCTTGCGCAGCGCGCTGATGGCCTTGCCGTAGATGCCTACGGCTCCCGAGGAGAGCTTCCCGCCCGGCGGCTCATCCATAAATGGCATGAACTTGTCGGGAAATCCCGGCATCGTGCATCCGATGCAGATTCCGCCGACGTTCGGGCAGCCCCCAACTCCGCCCTGCCAGCCTCGCTTTGGCACGTTGCAGTTCACTACCGGTCCCCAGCAACCAAGCTTCACTATGCACTTGGGCGAACCATAGGTTGTCGCAAAGTCACCTTGCTCGTAATAGCCGGCGCGGTCGCAGCCCTCGTGAACGGTTTGCCCGAAAAGCCATAGCGGCCGGAGCTGATCGTCGAGCGGAATCATCGGCGCAAGCCCCGCGGCTTGATAAAGCAAATAGAGAAGCGTCTCCATGAAGTTGTCGGGCTGAACCGGGCAACCCGGGACATTTACTATCGGAAGCCCCGCCTTGGAACGCCACTCCCATCCGAGATAGTCAGCGAGGCCCATGCACCCGGTGGGATTCCCCGACATTGCGTGTATCCCCCCGTAGGTGGCGCAAGTCCCGATCGCTACGAGCGCCAGCGCCTTTGGGGCGAGACGGTCGATCCACTCGTTTGTGGTAATTGGTTGCCCGGTGGCCGGATCGGTTCCAAAAGCGGCCCAATAGCCTTCGCTCTTGATCTTCTCGTTGGGAATCGAGCCCTCAACAACGAGAACAAATGGGTCGATCTCCCCTCGCTCGGCTTTGTACCAGTACTCCAGGAACTCCGCGCCATTCTCGTACGCGAGCACCGGGTTGTGGAGGTGCACTTTCGGAAGCCCGGGGATGGCCCCAAGAACAACATCTTCGACGCTGGGCTGGCTCGCACCGGTAATGGCAACCGAATCGCCATCGCAGCCCAAACCGGCAGTCAGCCAGACTATGTGAATTTCTTTGACCGCCGGGGCCTTCTGAGTCACTCTTCCGTATGGAGCAGTTTCCGCCGCCATCTTGGTTCCTCCTTATTGTCTGTCCGGTAAACCTCTGTTTGTTCCGGACCTTCGAGTTAGTCGTGACAGCGACAGAGCCATGCTTATCCGAAATCGCCGCCGTCCTTTCGTCATTCCATTTATTCCCAACCGCTAAAGATGGTCAATCAGGTGCAGTCTTTACTGCTTTGATATGCGGCACGAGTCCCGCTCCTAAACATCAGTGACACTGGCCCACCCGGGAAATACAAGCCCGTCCACCGTTCCGGTTCTCGCATTCGGGTTGTTGCCGCGCAGGCTGGAATTATCGTTTGGTTGGCACGGGAGTGTCTATTCGTAGAGATACGGAATTAGCGCGTAAAGATCCCGTATTTTTTGTTTCCGCGGAAAATCATCGTCTCTGGTGGTCAGGTCTCCATGGGGATGATCCCGCGGCGCAGTGCGTATCGAATGACGTCCGCCTGAGTGTGAAGGACAAGTTTGTGCATCAGGTTTGAGCGATGGGTCTCAACGGTCCGTGCACTGATCCCGAGCCTGGAGGCGATGTCGGTGTTGGTGTGACCTTCGGCAATGAGTTGCAGGACTTCTCGTTCCCGGGTGGTCAGTGTCTCGTATCGATCGAGGGTGGCGGCCTTTGCCTTTGCCTGGTAGACCTCGATGGCCCGGTCGGATAGTGGCGGACTCAGGTAACGCCTGCCGGAAGCCGCCTCTCGCACAGCGTGAACAAGATCAGCCGAATGCGAGTCCTTTAGGACGTATGCCGCTGCGCCGTTGGCAAGAGCCTCCAGGACATACGCCTCGTTGGCGTACATTGATAGGATTACGATGCTGGTCCTGGGCGAGTGCTTGCTGAGCTGACGTGTAACTTCCAGACCGTTCAACCCGGGCATCATGAGATCGAGGACGAGAACATTGGGACTGAGTTGTTCGACGAGTTGAAGCGCTTCAAGGCCATCCCCAGCCTCGGCTACGATATTGAAATCGGCCTCGACTTCCAGCAAAGCGCGCAAGCCCTGTCGAACGATATGATGATCATCAGCCAGCACGATTGTTGTCATACGTTTTTGCTCCTTACAGGCCCGCTCGCGGAATAACCGGGCAACAAAGCACCTGACGCGGGTGACAGCGCGATCCAAACGGGCATCACCAGGTGTTCTTTCGTGACCCTGAGTCGGGATTGCTCCGTATGCTCAGCCCCGCGGTCAGGCGTGTGCCGCCGCCGAGGTGCGACTCGACTAGCAGTTGGCCGTCCAGCAGTCTTGTGCGCTCACGCATTCCCGCCAGCCCGCTGGTGCCAACAACCTTTTCAACGTCAAAGCCTCGTCCGTTGTCTTCGATCTGTACCGTGAGCATGAGCTGCTGCGTCCAGATCCTCACGGTTGCTTCCTCCACCTGTGCGTGCCTGGCGACGTTAGTAAGCGCCTCTTGAACAATGCGGTAAGCGGCGGTCTCGACTTCCGGCTCGAACCGGCGTCCCTCGATACCGCTGTGCTTGAGGTTCACCCTTACCTGCGTCTGCGCGGTGTAATGTTCGATATGCCACAATAGCGCGGGCGTCAGACCGAGGTCGTCGAGCATCGGGGGCCTCAGGTCAAGCGACATCTTCCGCGCGTGAGCCATAAGATCGTTCACCAGGGTGTGCGCACGAGTGAGGCTGGGACCGACATCACTCGGCGGCAGCCTCGCGGCCATTTCCAGGGTCAGTTTGAGACCCGTCAGCGCCTGGCTGATTTCGTCATGCAGCTCCCTGGCAATACTGCGCCGTTCCATCTCCTGTACCTCCATCAGACGGCGCGAGAGCACCCCCAGTCGTTCTGCATACTCCCGTATTGCTTCTTCTGCCTGCTTGCGCCTGGTGATGTCTCTGATGACCGCGATGACGATGGAGCCTTCACCGGATTCCATTGGGCTTAACATGATGTCCACTGGAAACTCGCTTCCATCTTTGCGTTTGCCGTATAGCTCCAGCCCCGCTCCCATTGGTCGAGCGTGCGGTTCCTCAAGGTAGTCGGAGCGATGGCGAGTATGCTGTTGACTGAGCCTCTCGGGAATCAATGTCTCGATTGGCTTGCCCATTAGTTCATCAGCGGTGTATCCGAACATTTGCTGCACCTGTGCGTTGACGCGGATAACGAGCCCGCTCTTATTAGCGACCAGCACCGTATCGGGAGCGAATTCGAAGAGCCCTCGCAACATCTCTTCATTCTTCTTTAGCGCTTGTTCGGCCCGTTTTAGCTCGGTGACATCGAACGCGACCCCATGAATGAACCAGGGGCGGCCGTCCTTGCTTCGAACCATCTTGGCTTCACAATGAAACCAGATGACCTGGCCGTCGCGAGCCATCACTCGATATACGGATCGCAAAGGCTCACCTGAAAGAAACATTTGCGAGGCTTCCAGGCTCCATCGGCTTTTGTCTTCGGGGTGAATCTGCTGGTACCAGCGAACCGGATCATTTAGCCATTCTTCCTGGGTGAAGCCAAGCATCGCTTCAATCTGCGGACTGACGTAGGCTTCGCCAATGCCGCGATCGAGATATGCCATGAATACGACTGCGGGGATTTGTTCTACGAGTGTCCGGTAGCGCGCCTCGACGTTTGGAGCGAGCGATTCGGTTTCAACCGGGCTTGGAGGATAATCGGACGCTCGCTGGATCGCGGGTGTTGACTGAAAGAAAACGCTCGCGAGTTCGAGGAGAATGTCCTCGGCCTGCTGGAGATCGCTTTGTTCACTCTCAGGACGACGTAAATTTTCGCTCCCTTCCATCATCGGAAACACCGACTAGATCAACGCCCGGTCAAATTCCCTCGAGGAGACGGTTCAGCAGGTTCGACCGTTGTCGCTTAAGGACTTTTGCGCCGCCAGGCAGGTTCCTTGTTGAGCGACGCTTGAGTGAACTTGCGAAGCGCGTGTATTGCTTTGCCGTATGTCATTACCGCGTGCGACGACAACAGCGAGCCCGGCGGCTGATCCATAAACGGCATAAACTTATCGGGGAAACCGGGCATCGTGCATCCTATACAAATACCGCCTACGTTGGGGCACCCGCCAACTCCATTCACCCAACCGCGCTTACCAGCGTTGCACTGAACCACCGGCCCCCAGCACCCAAGCTTTACTATGCATAGACGCGATCCATACTCTTCAGTGAATTCACCCTGCTCGTAGTAGCCGCCGCGATCGCATCCTTCGTGTACGGTCTGACCAAAAAGCCACGTCGGCCGCAGTGCTTCATCCAGGGGGATCATCGGCGATCGGCCGGCGGCCTGGTAAAGCAAGTAGAGCAGCGTCTCCATCAGATTGTCCGGCAACGTGGGACACCCAGGCACGCAGACGATCGGAATGCCGGCCTTCGATTTCCATCTCCACCCGAGGTAATCCGCGAGCCCCATCGCACCGGTGGGATTCCCCTCCATCGCGTGAATCCCGCCGTATGTCGCGCAGGTCCCTACCGCCATCACTGCCCAGGCATTGGGCGCCAAACGATCTATCCAATCGCAGGTTTTGATCGGCTCTCCGGTCTCAGGGTCGTTGCCAAGCGACGCCCAATAACCTTCACTCTTGTTGTGTTCGTTTGGAATCGAGCCTTCGATCACAAGGATGAAGGGTTCCAATTTGCCTTCCGCGGCGAGATGAAACGGCTTGAGAAAGGCGTCACCCGCCTCAAACGCCAGGACTGGGTTGTGGAGCTTTATTCTCGGGAGTCCGGGAATGGCGCCGAGAACCACGTCTTCGATGCTCGGTTGCATTGCGGCGGTCATCGCGATTGTCTCACCGTCGCACCCGAGCCCGGCGGTGATCCACAAGACGTCCAGGTCTCTGATGGAACGGGTCGGTTCTGTGTAGCCGTGCTGGTCGTTTGCGATGGACGCCATTGTAACCACTCGATCACTGAATCTGCGCGCGGCGAAGCGCTTCTATCTCTTTGAGAATTCCGTCAACGAGAGCCTCGGTGACGATGCGTCCTTTCTCTCTCGTCGCAAGCGTCGGATCGCCCCAGATTCCTGTCGGTGAATAAGTGCCTTCGCCTTTGGGATCGCGCGTCAGCCCACCCTTGCCGGAGGGGTGATAATCCTTCACCGCCTTCTTCATATCGACCGAAGCCGGGTCCATGTACAAGATCATCGACGTTTCGATCTCGTCTGCGTGGGTTCCGCCTTCCTGCTTGCCCACAGCCTTTTCAACCGGCCCGGTGATCTTGAGGATGTCGGTGTAGTGAAAGGTGATCCCTTCGGCCGCGAGTTGCTCGGCGGCGGGCTTTAGCGCCCGAAGGGTCGAGACCCCGGTGTTCAAAGCGTAGAACCGGCGCGGTCCATAACGGGCGAGGCTCCGGCAGATGTCAACCATCAGATCGCGTGCCGTTTCCATCCGGAGCGTTGTCGAGCCGGGGTACTCGCCGAACGCCGGATAGTAGTGATAAGGCACGGTCGGCGCCATCACAACATCCGACGCCTTCAGGACGCGGTTCTTCAAGTACTCGGCGAGGATCCAGTCGTTCTTGAGCCTGAGATGCGGGCCGTGTTCTTTCGACGCGGCGCCGATAGGTATGACAACAACCGTATCGCGCGTGAGTACCTTCTCCGCCTCTACCCAGGTAAGGTCCCCAAGCAGAATCCCTTTCGTCTTTGTTGTCTGAACTGCCGCCGGTGTGAGGATTGCACAGCTAAGAAGAGTAGCGAGTATCCAGGCTCTTTTCATTGATGAAAAGTCCTCCTCGAGCAAGGCGGTTGGCTGCAACGAAACGGTTCACCGCAGAGGCTGGGGAGACTCTGCGGTGAACTGTCGCGCGAGGGCTATTTGCCCTTTGCGAGAACGAAGTTGGGCTCTATGTCGACTGGTACGCCGCCAAGACTGTCCAGTGCCTTTTGCATGACCGGTCTGATCACGCCATACTTGTCGAGCAGGGCTTTGGCTTTTTCGTAAGAGCCTTCGGCCTCGATCGTCAGAATCTCGCTTGTCAGTTTGCGCACCGCGTCCTTGATCTTCGAAGTATCGACGCTGAACGTACCTGCGGCTTCGTCCACTTTGATCGCGCCTTCGTCGAGCAAGTAGTTGAACTGAAGCGCCTGTCCTTTGCCGTGTGCTTCGTTTATGCCAAAGCGAACCGATCTAAACGAGCTGGCCAGATAAGTCGTGTAGAGATCCCGCTCCATCGCCGGGTCCACTGCGCCCTTGTCGATCAGGTATTGCAACGCCCACAGACCCGTAATGTCGGCCTTTGCTTCCTCGATGGCCGAGTACTGCTCCTTCAACTCTTTTCTAACGTTTGTGTCTCGCCCGGCAACCCTGATGTTGTGGGGGCCAAGGCCGTGCATGAGCTCATGGGCGAGTATGTGTGTAAAGAACGCGTCGAACGAGATCTGAGATTGCTGCGCTGGATCCACAACCACCTTTGAGATGGGCACCAGCACCTGCTTGAATTTTGCTTCCTGAACGTTTTTGAGCATGACCCGTTTCGAGCCTTTTTCTTTTACTACCTGCTCATCGTTGGGGAGGTTGTATGCGGCGGTTTGCACGCCCCGGTTTCCATCGGCTGAAGAGAAGACATTATCGACAACTCGAATCGGGGAGGCGGCGCCGAGCTTCGGATTGCGATAGCGCGGATCGATCGGAAGATTGTTTTCGAGGTCCTGGAGATAGCCGCTAAACTTGACCAGCTTCGCAGACTCGGCCTCGTCGCGCAGCGTAATAAACGCTTCAAACGCGGCCTTGTATCCGAACAGTTCGTCTTCGTAGGTCTCGTAAGGTCCGATGGTGACCTCGATCGGCGCATCCAGGTCCATCCAGGCTACGTCGCTTGCGTAGTAATTGTCGGATGAGAAGGCGTCCGCGCGCTTTGTAAGAAAATTCTTGAGCGTCGCATTGGTGGTGAGCTCAGCCGCTTCCTTGAGGAGTTTCGCGGCCGGTTCCAGGAACTCGCGGTATTCTTCGTGATAAGGAACGATCTTGAGTTTCCCATCCGGGCCTCGCCTTATGACGGTGAAGAAACCTGTCGCCTGTTTCTTGTCTTGTTCGGAGAGACCGCTTACCCAGGTGTTGAATTCATCCTTTGTCATGTCGTCGGGGTAGAAGCCGGCTTGCGGCGGCTTTTCGCGCGGCACGCCGTCGATGAACGGCTCATTCTTTTCGTGCCGGGACCACGGACCTTTGTTTATCACAAAGTAGTGAAGGCGCTCCCGACCCTCGGGGCTCGTGTCCGCTTCAAGCTTTTTCTGTAGCGCCTCGTTCCCGCTCCAGACCTGACGCAGGAAGAGCGGATCGAGCAGTTTAGCCGCTTCAATGAGTTTATCGAGCGCCTCGCGATCGTTCTCAGAGAGATGAGAGATGTCTGCCGTTAGATCAGTCGGAGCAAACTGGCGTATCTTGGAGGCCAAGGGGCTGGCGGGCGCTTTTGGCTCAGACACCTTGGGCTCCTCCTTTTGTGGAGTGCAAGCAACGAGCAAGGCGGCGATTGCAATCGCCAGCCAACCTAATTTGACAAATGATTTCATGGTTCACCATCCGGGATAATTTTGTGACTGTGTTTGAACAGCGCGTTCAAAGCGCTTTCGTTCTAATGCCCAGCAGCCGGGTTTGTCAACTCGAAGCTGCAACGGGACGAACGCCGAAGACCCATTCCGCGACCCCTTTGACTAGACACTCACGACACGGCAACCCGCATGCGGTTTGCAGGAACTTGCGGAAGGCGAAATAAGCCTCGACTTATCAGCATTTGTCTGTTACTATCCGAACGTTAGTTCAGCAGATTGAATGCTGCTGTTGAATTTTGTTTTGGGAGCCTCCCGCTGACTGTTCGGAGAGTGTTTGACTCTGCTTTCTCATCCTCTTTTCCGCAAAGCCTCGGAAGTTCCTCATAACCAGTTTTAGGAGAACTATGAGTAAGAAGATCTACGTAGGAAATCTGTCGTATCAAACGACGGAGGGCGATCTCACCACCTTGTTTGAACAGGTTGGGCAGGTTGATTCAGTTAATGTTATTACGGACCGGGACACCGGTCGCTCGAAGGGCTTTGCGTTTGTCGAAATGGGCAATGAGGATGCAGATAAGGCCATCACCCAGCTCAATGGAACAGAGGTGAATGGCCGAACGCTTACGGTCAATGAAGCGCGACCGCGAGAAGAGCGATCAGGCAATCGCGGCGGTGGCGGCGGCTACGGCGGCGGACGCCCCGGTGGTGGCGGCGGCGGACGAGGGGGTTACGGCGGCGGACGCTATTAGGTCCCTTTCATCAGGTACGATGAAGAGTGATGGACGGGGTCAGCGGAAGATGCAACCTGTCCATCCCCTTTTCCAATCCTCGAGCTGCTCGGATATGATTGCACGGAATTAGTTATTAAAGCACTCCAATCAATCTGTAACCCTTCAGCCAACACATTTTCAAGAACCACTGCTACCGTGAATGCAAACAACAATCGCGGAAGAGTGAACCGAAAGAGAGATTCATGAGTTTAAATAGTTTTGGCAAGCTCGGCCTGAGCGCCCCGCTTGCAGATGCAGTAGGAATACAAGGCATCACCGATCCAACGGAAATCCAAACCAAGACAATACCGCACGCACTTGCGGGACGAGACATTATGGGTTCGGCAGAGACGGGGTCCGGCAAGACGCTGGCCTTTCTCCTCCCGATCATTCAGAGGCTGGGTGGTCCCGGCCCGACGCGCGCCCTTGTGCTTGCACCGACACGGGAGCTTGCTCTTCAGATTGAAGCGAATGCCAAGATCTACGGTCGCACGGCCGGGCTTCGCACTGTCGCAATAGTGGGCGGCGAGAGCCTCCCCAGGCAAATCAGGGCGCTGCGCACAGGCGTTGACATTTTGGTTGCCACGCCCGGACGCTTGAACGATTTGATCGAGCGAGGCTCGGTTCCGCTAAAGGGGATCGAGGTGCTCGTGCTTGACGAAGCAGATCGAATGCTCGATATGGGCTTTCTGCCGCAGGTACGGCGAATCGTCAAGCACCTTCCCAAAAAGCGTCAGACAATGTTATTGTCGGCGACGCTTTCGAGAGAGGTTGAAAGGCTCGCGCAGGAGTTGTTGTCGAACTACGCCAGGGTTGAAGCGGCCCGCTCGGCTAACACCGTTGCGACTCTTACCCAGAAAGCTTTCGCGGTGTTGTCGCATGCCAAAACGCCGATGCTGCTTGCCCTGCTAAGACAGCATGAGGGGGAAACGTTCCTGGTCTTTACTCAGACTCGACGCGGAGCAGACAGGGTTGCGCGGATACTGACTGCCAACAAGCACGACGTTGTGACGCTGCACTCGGATCGCACTCAGTCTCAGCGCAACACTGCATTGGCAAGCTTTAAGTCCGGGAGGGTTCGAGTACTCGTAGCGACCGATGTTGCGGCACGCGGCATTGATGTGGACGACATCTCGTTTGTTGTCAATTACGAAGTGCCTGCGACGGCCGACGACTACATACACCGTGTCGGACGAACGGCGCGGGCTGGTCGGGACGGCGCGGCTCTGACGCTGGTGAGCCCCGAAGAGGAATCCGCTCTGGCGTCGATCGAGCGGATCGCTGGAATCAGGCTCGAGCGTTCAAGGCTGACGGGCTTTACCGATGGCAGGTCCGAAGAGCAGGTTAGATTGACGACCGAGATCGGGCGATTGCGCTCGTCGTCCACTCGCTCCTTCAGGGCCAGTCGGGCATCGCGCTAATGGATTGTTGTTTCAAGAACGGAAGTTATTGACTTCGGAGTCCAAATACACGAAGAGCGCAGGCTGGCCGCCTGCGCTCTACGTGGGAACGAGGTGACATCATTCCAAAAGAAGATATGATCCCGGTTGATGGAACTGTAGTCGAGTGTATGGGGAACACTACATTCAAAGTGAAGATAGGCGAGGGACACGAGGTATTGGCCCACTTGTCCGGGAAGATGCGCAAGCATTACATCCGAGTCCTGGCGGGGGACAGGGTGACCGTCGAGTTGTCACCCTACGATCTGACCAAGGGACGTGTAACTTTCCGACACCGAAGCTAGATAGCCGGCAGACCGCTTCCGGTTGTTCGGTTGACCGTCGGGTCCGCGACGTATAGTCTGGAGCTTATCTGCAAATGGTGTAGAAAGCCGGTCGGTCCAGGTGGTAGCCGGCGGGACCCCGCGAAAATACCACTTAGTGGAGCCTCCGATGCCAGCGCCAGTCGATCACCGCGATGACAGCCTGCGATCTCTCACCGCATCCGCCTTGGTCTGGTCTTCACAACGTTGCCGTCAGTTTTGACTCGTTGTTGGCGAGGTTAGCACGAAGCCTTATTTCCGCGCGAAAGGCGGCGGAGGGATGATGATCAGCTTTATCAAGGACAGGAAAGATGGTGAAATCAACACAACTGACAGATGAGCAACCCTGGACTCGACCCTGGTGGCAGTACTCCGAGGGCAACGGCCCCGTCCTCTTTTACATAATTTCTGTCCACGTGCTCGCGGTGATCGGATTGATCTTGTTCCCGCTTCCGGATTGGCGAGTGCTGGTTGCAGCTCTGGCTGTGGCTTCGATCGGTGGCGTTGGAACATCGGTGTGTTATCACCGATCGCTTTCGCATAGGTCGTTGCGGCTGAACCGCGTTGTCGAAAACATACTGATCTTCTTCACCATCTTCAATGCTTCGGGTGAGCCGATATCGTGGGTGGCGAATCATCGCCATCACCACGCCAAAGCTGATACCGCTGAAGATGTGTCCAGCCCCCGGCACGGCGGCTTCTGGTGGGCTCACATCAGATGGGTCTACCAATGGTCCGGTTCCGAGGTCAGCCGGTGGTGTCCGGATATGGACAAGCCCAGGTACAGGATCTGGCAACGCGTGCAGATCCCCATCATCGCTCTCTCGGTTTGCCTTTGGCTTGTTCTGGGATGGCAAGCCTTTTTCTGGATTGGTGCAATCCGCCTTGTCTATTCCCTGCACTTTCAGATGTTCGTAAACAGTTTGCTCCACATGACACCGGGGCTGCCCGAAGGAGTGGACTCGAGTAGGAACATATGGTGGCTTGGGCCATTGCAACTCGGGGCGTGGGGCGAAAACTGGCATAGAAATCACCACTCGGATGCAAACGCGGCGCGATTCGGACGGAGGTGGTGGCAGATTGACTTCGGATGGTACGTGATCGCTGCGCTCAAGACTTTGAGACTTGCGAGCGATGTACGTTCGACGAAAGACACATCGGTAAGGAAGCGCGACGCGGCAGAAGGGCGGCTGACCGGCGCTTCCCCTTTGAGCAATCAGTGATCAGCGGAAAGATAAATGAGCACCCTCGATCAGCGACTACTTCAGACCATTTTGGTGGAGATAGACAGCCATCTGAGTCAGGGCATTCTGCCCGTGCATAATGGTCACCTGAAGGATCTCTCGGGCGACGCGGATGTGCTTGACTGCCTGATGTTGATGAAGAAGCAGGGTCTGATCAGCGGCGATCTCGTAACCAAGGGAGCAAATAGCACCCCGTACAGAATGACCAATATCAGGCTGACGTACTTAGGTATTAAGGTGCTTAGATCGTAGCCCTGAGGATGTCAATGCGCGGATAGAGAGTGGACAGTTCGTATCTCGACTCAGGGCATGCCGGGGATTGAGACGTCGCAAGTAGACCATAGTCGAACCGCTCGTGAGGACCATCGAGACAGAACCCTTCATAGGAGGCAATACATTTTGAGCAATAGCAGTTCAAGAGTTGATGTATCGAATCGCGCGCGGGCGCCCAGGGCGTCGGAGAAACAATTGCGTGGTGAAGCGGCCGATACGTCTCGAAGCGAGAGAGACGCGGGTGATCAGGTAAACCGATTCCTGCTGTGCACGCTTGTCAGCGAATCCTCAAAGCGAATAAAGGCAAGCGCCGAGCGCGCCGGAGAATCGATGCCTCTAGCCATGATCGTCAGAGGGGTTCTGCGGGCCTATCGGGTTGCCGCGGCAGACAAGGACGGGCCGTTGGCGGGACCGGAGTTGGATATCCCCGGGCTCGCGTTGCTGAATGACAAAGTTCTCAAGGGCGAGATTGCGCGCCATACGAGAGAGAGGGTCAAAAATAGCGAGGCGAGGCTTGCTCGCGCAGAACGGCTCGGCGATGACTCGAGAATTAAGGCTGAGAAGGGCGAACTTGAGTTGGCAATCGAGGTGCGGAGTCGGCTTGCCGAGGTTTATCGTTGAGCTAATTCGATCCTGTTAACAAAATGCTGTCCGTGTTGGAGGGAACATGAAAATGAAAATGGGCGACGTGCTGGCCTATAAGGACTCAGAGGTGTCGGTGCGTTACGGCACCGGAGTGGTAACGGCCATAACCAACGAAGAGTACGCCATTCTGTGGTCCGGACGCGGCTTGACCAAGTACAGGCGGTCGATCCTCGATGACAAGCTGGATGAGATATTTCAACGGATTGATAAACAGGCAGGTCTTCCCAAAGAACGTCACCTTCACCTTGGTACATCCAAAGCCGGCGTGCCTTTCAACGAAAACTATGATCGCGCCAAAGTTGAATTGTTGTGTGAGCAGCTAAAGGCCTCGGGAGCGCGCAAGGCCAAGGACGTAGCCGAGGGACTTGCAGCCGAGCTGTTTACCAAGAAGCTTGCGCTTCGAGGCGCGGCCAAAAATGTGTTGTTGCAGCTCGCCGAGTTGTGTAACACGCGAAGCTCCGCCAGCGATGAAGCTCAGAACATAAGCAGAGAACTCTTTTTTGGATATGTCCTTCAAAAATCGGATTTCACGATAGTTGAAGTCGAGAAGTGAGACGTGGTGGCGCGCAGGTTTTTCCGCGCGCCTAGGATTCGTTGGCGGCAAGAGCATCGGTCTGTGGAGCCGCAACCTCCACCTGGGTAGTTCCTGCTTTGGCTGCGATCACCTTGACCTTTTTCAGTTCCGTCCCTTTGATTCCAAAGAACGTGGCCATCTGAATGATCTGGCCCGGGTTCACGAAATCATTTGGATCCGAGCAGAACTTGTCGATGCCCGGATCAAACTCGCGGCAACCCATTCGCTTCGGTATCCTCAGGCCGAATGTGCATTCGCCGGTCTTCGTGTACTGCAAACAAAACTCACAGATTATCATTTCTGAACTCTCCGTCTGGCGCAACAGAACCGCGAAAGCGAGTGCAATACCTGCGGCGCGCGCTTATCGTATCAAAACTCTCGTAGTTCCTGCCAGCATCGCGCTCCAAAGATCGCTCCGACCACAGCAAAACCAGTCGTCCGCACCGGCAGCAACCGGTAGTCCGTCTTGTTAGGCGTCTACTTCAGGTGGTCTGGAGGGATCCCAGAGACGCTGAGAAGGGAGCTGGCTACGCTCGGTTCTCTAGAACCATAGTGCATGTAAATAGTCTTGTCAAAGTAGGTCCCATTCTTGCTCAGCCGTTTGACAATGCTCGAAGCTATGCTATAGGCTGAGAGCCCGTGAAGGGGCAAGCGGTAGCGATTATCCCTGCGCGGTACTCCTCGACTAGATTGCCGGGTAAACCCCTCCTCCCGTTGGCAGGATTGCCGATGATAATGCACGTCGTTGAGAGATCGTCACGTGCGCGATTGATTTCACGGGTGATCGTTGCGACTGATGACGAGCGGATCGTGGAGACGGTTGTGACGCACGGCGGCGAAGCGGTAATGACTTCATCCGGTCTTGCGTCGGGCACTGATCGGGTTGCGGAAGTCGCTGCGCTGCTCGACGCCGAGTTCATCGTCAACGTTCAGGGAGATGAACCCCTCATTGAACCCTCCACGATCGACGCCGCGATCGCACCGCTCATTGAGGACGACCGGATTCAGGTTTGCACCACCTCGGAGCCGATAACCACAGTCGAAGACGTGTTCAGCCCGAGCGTCGTAAAAGTTGTTGCGGATTCGCACGGTTTCGCTCTTTACTTCTCGCGCTCCCCGATTCCTTACTTTAGACTTGCCGTGGAGATGACGCTTGAGGCATCGTTGCGGGCCGATACTTCGCTGCTGTCCAACTTTCGCAAGCATTCGGGTGTGTATGCCTATCGCGCCGGGTTCCTGCGACAGTTCGCCCAAATGGAGCCGTCGCCGCTTGAACGACTCGAAGCATTGGAACAGCTTCGCGCTCTCGAGAACGGATTCGGGATTCGAGTGGTTGGTGTCGAGCATCGGTCGATAGGTGTTGACACGCTGCAGGACTACAAACGAGTAAGACGTCTTATGGAGGAGAACCCATCATGACCAAGTTCATCTTCGTCACCGGCGGAGTGGTTTCAAGTCTTGGGAAAGGACTGGCCGCCGCGTCTATAGGATGTTTGCTCGAAGCACGCGGTTTGAAGGTTACCCTTCAAAAACTTGATCCTTACATCAATGTCGATCCGGGAACGATGTCGCCGTTTCAGCACGGTGAGGTCTTTGTTACCGACGACGGCGCCGAGACGGATCTGGACCTCGGTCACTACGAACGGTTTACTCATGCCCGAGCTCTCCCAGGCGAACAACTGGACGACGGGACGGATCTATCTTTCGGTTATTAACAAAGAGAGGCGTGGAGATTATCTCGGCAAGACAATTCAGGTGATTCCGCACATCACGAATGAAATCAAGGATGCGATACGTACGGTTGCCGACGGGCCCGACGTGGTGATCGTAGAAGTGGGCGGAACCGTAGGCGACATCGAATCGCTGCCGTTCCTTGAAAGCATCCGTCAGATGGGCAACGAGGTCGGCCGAGGGAACGCTCTCTTTATTCACCTCACTCTTGTGCCTTACATCGCTGCATCCGGCGAGCTGAAATCGAAGCCGACACAGCACTCGGTCAAGGAACTGCGCGAGATAGGTATTCAGCCTGATCTACTATTGTGCCGTTGTGATCGCCCGCTCCCCAAGGACATGAAGGAGAAGATTGCGCTGTTCTGCAACGTGCGCGAAGAGGAGGTAATCACCGCTCAGGACGTGGGAACCATCTACGATGTGCCGCTGATGTTTGCCCGCCAGGGGCTCGACGACATGATCGTCAGGAAGCTGAGTCTGCAGGCGGCCGAACGCGATTTGCGCAGATGGTCCGAACTCGTCGAGACCATCAAGAAACCAGAAGCGACCGTGAGTATCGGGATAGTCGGTAAGTACGTCGAACTTGAAGATTCGTACAAAAGCTTGCACGAAGCCCTGGTTCACGGCGGCGTCGCCAATCGAGTGGGTGTGCAAGTCCGCTGGATTGAGTCAGAAGATCTGATGGATGATCCTAATTGGGAAGAGCGATTGCGCGATTTTGACGCGATACTCGTCCCCGGCGGGTTCGGCAAGCGAGGCATTTCGGGGATGCTGCGCGCGATCAACTACGCGCGTCGCGAACGAACGCCCTACTTTGGCATTTGTTTAGGCATGCAATGCGCGACCGTCGAGTTTGCACGCAACATGTGCGGGCTTGAAGGCGCTGACTCCACGGAATTCGATGACGACACTCCTCATCCGGTGATCTTCAAGCTGCGTGATCTGATCGGAGTTGAGGCAATGGGCGGGACTATGAGACTCGGCGCATATCCCTGCAACCTCCAGCCTGGCTCGCTGGCCCAACGCATCTATGGAACATCGGCTATCAGTGAGCGCCATCGACACCGCTACGAGTTCAACCCGCGCTACGAAGATGAGCTTGTCCGCCACGGTCTGGTGTTCTCCGGCAAGTCGCCCGATGGAAAGTTCATAGAAATAGTCGAGCTTCCGGATCACCCGTGGTTTCTTGGCTGCCAGTTTCATCCGGAGTTCAAATCCAAACCGCTGGATCCGCATCCGCTCTTCGTTTCCTACATTCGTGCCGCGTACGAACACCGCATGCGCGATGAGGCTACGGGAGACCACGAGACGAGCGGTGCGCCGCCAGAAGGACTTGATGAGCACGAATGGAAGATCGGTGCTTCGAGCGACTAGGCAGGGTTCTTTGCGTCGTGTTCGCCGCTCGACCAGTGACTCGAGTCACTTTCAATAAGTCCTGCTTCACAGTGCCCGCGGGCGGCGGAAGACGAAATTACTCTACTGGATCAAAGGGGTTTTGATATACTCCAGGTTGCCATGGCCGACTGTTCACAGTGCAAGGAGACTTCCGGCGTTCTGAGAATACTGAAGTGCGTAGTGTGCTTCAAGCTGGTGTGTGAGAGATGCGCGGTCGGGCGCTACGGGCAGAAGTTTTGCTCGCTGGATTGCGCCAAGTCGTTCTTCCTCGACGAAAACGGTGAATTCGGCACAGAATCATAGACACCAGGGGTCCAGGATATGAATCTGATCGAACGCCCGCGAAGGCTTCGCCGCACCGCAGCGATCCGCGCACTCGTCCGCGAAACCAGACTGTCACCCGATGATTTGGTTTATCCTTTGTTTGTTTGCGAAGGCGAAGGTGTGCGCCGTGAAATAGGTTCAATGCCCGGTGCTTACAATCTTTCGATCGACGAGCTTGTTAAGGAAGTTGAAGGGGCGCGCAGTGTTGGCGTGCGATCGGTGATCCTCTTTGGCGTGCCCGACAAGAAGGACGCGAGCGGCACACAGGCGTATGCGGAAACAGGAATCACCCAGCGAGCGATTCGAGCGTTGAAGCGCGAGGTGAAGGATACGCTTATCGTTGCCGACAACTGTTTGTGCGAGTACACCGATCACGGTCACTGTGGAGTGATCGAAGACGGCGAGGTCCTCAACGACCCGACTCTCGATCTGCTGGCTCGCACAGCGGTCTCGCAAGCCGAAGCGGGCGCTGACATCATAGCGCCTTCGAACATGATGGATGGGTTCGTTGTCGCGATTCGGGAAGCGCTGGATGAAGCCGGCTTCGAGCACATACCGATCATGTCCTATGCGGTGAAGTACGCGTCGGGCTTTTACGGTCCGTTTCGCGAGGCGGCGCAATCAGCTCCACAATTCGGCGACCGCCGTGGCTACCAGATGGACCCTGCCAATGCGCGCGAGGCGATGCGTGAGGCTGAGCTCGATTACCAGCAAGGCGCCGACATGTTGATGGTCAAGCCAGCGCTGCCGTACCTGGATATCATACGAGCAGTCCGTGAGCGCTTCGATCTGCCGATTGCTGCCTATCAAGTGTCCGGCGAATACGCAATGATCAAAGCAGCCGCGAAACTTGGCTGGATCGATGGAGAGCGGGTGGCCCTGGAATCGCTGGTTTCCATCAAGCGAGCCGGCGCGGATGTCATTCTCACCTACTTTGCCCGTGAGCTCGCCGGCCGGCTTGGGTAGGCGGCCCAAGAAAAAGGGGCCTGCGTCAACAACGCAGGCCCCGACACCTGGGTGTTATTCTTTGTCCTTAAGGCCAGACTTGCTGGCGCAGAAGCGGCGCCGCCTCGCCGGGATCCGCCACCGATAACATCTCGCCCGAGCGGGTCACCTTGAGAAGCGTGATGCCGCAGGTCGGTTTGGTTATCCGAATGAGGCGCGTCGCTCCGTCCGGGAAGAAATCGCCGAGTTCCAGCCCGTTGATTATTCCCTTGCTCAGGTACTTTCCACCTTGCTTCTTGATCTTGCCGTTTGGCTTCGAGAAGCTGAAGAATTGGGTGCCCTCAGCGTCAGCGGAGATCTGAACCAGTGTTCCCACTGAGAAGAGAATCTCGGTTCCTCCAGGCGGCGCCGCCGTGGTCAGGAACAACTTGTAGTTTTCTATGAGGAACATGTTGGTGGTGTCAATCGTCGGCCCCTCTTCCGCTATGAAGAAAGGCGTGTCGCTCGTATCAAAGGTTCGAAGATTCGAGACGGTGGTTGTTACCACCGCTACCTTCGCGCTGCTAATGCAAACGGAGGGAACAGGATCCCAGAGGAAGCTTCGCACAAGCGGACCTAGCGCCGGTTGGGCGGGATCACCCGAGGGCGCTATCTTTATTGGGAAGGTCAGCCCGCCGTCCGTAGAAAGCGATAGATCGAACCCCTTGACCGAGGCCTCAACATCCGCGGCAACGGTCCACGTGATCGTAAACTGCTGCCCAAATCTCAAAACCTCTCCTCCGTTGGGGCTCGTCAACGAGGCCGTTACACCGGCGTCGGTTATGGTGAAGTTCGCATTGCTGTCGTCCTGCGCTGTTGCCCCCTGGTTGTCGGTGGCGATCACACGAATACGGCCCTGCACAGTATTGGATCCAGCTGGCACGGTCCAGGTGAACTTGCGGTCGTTGCCCCCGACGTTCGGCGCCAGGGTGAAGTTGAAGTTTGCGCCTCCATCAGTGGAGAGCCTGACATCGAACCTCTTAATCGTCGCGTCACCATTAGGGTCGGACGCGGTCCAGGTGATGTCAAAAGGTTGACCCACCTGAAGGGTCTCTTCGCCGTCAGGCGCGGTTACTGTGACCGTCGGCGACTGATTGATCACCGCCGTGGAGGGCAAGATGTAGACAACACCCGCCTGAGATCGAGTGCCCGTTCCGGTTGTTGCGTTTGCGAATGGAGCGCCGACGATTAGCTCTCCACCTTGATTGTTGTTGACGTCGGCCGTTGCAATCGCCCATCCCAGTTCATCTCCCACGGCTATGCTCGGAATCGCACCCCCATTCAGCGCGGTTTGAAAAGTCGCGCCATCGTCGAGGCTTGTCTCGATCTTGATGCTCGTTCCCGCGGCCGCGGCCTGGACCCACGATATCGTTGACGTGCCGGCCGTCGTCGCGGCGGGGAAGGTGAAGCTACTGACGCGGTTCCCATTGAGGAACAGGTGGTCGCCGGGGTTCAGTATACTGGATCCTGGGCTCAGCGTACCGTTGTTTGCGTTCGCGGTTGAATCGTTTCCATTACCCGCATTGAATGTCCAGTACGCTTGAAGCCCCCCCTCATTGCCTTGTAGATCGTCGTTAAAGTTGTCCAGGATCTGCTGCGCGGTGCGCGCGACATTCCAGACGCGGATGTCATCCAGGTTTGCCTGCAGCACCCTTGAGGTGACTGGGTCCCTTCCGACCAGCACATCGTCCCCTTGATCGACCGCGCCGGGTGGAAAGGTAACTCCCTCGACGGTATTGTCCAGCAGTCCGTTCTTGTAAAAGTCAACGCGACTCATCGAGCGGTCGAAAACCACTGCCCAATGCTGCCAGGTACCGGACGTAACACCTGTTGCGCTCTGAGCTGCCCCCACGTCGAACCCCGCGGCGCCATCGGCAAAATGCGCCGCGAGTTTGAAGGAACTTCCCGACGCGAGTGATACGGACCAGCCTTTGTCTGTCGCGGAGGTCCAGGGACGCGAACCGATCACTACCGGGAGATCTCCGAGTCCATCGCCATTGCGCTGGATCCAAAACTCAACCGTCCACCCGCCAAGTCCAGGCTTAAGAGTTGCGCTGTTGGGCACCGACATCGAGCCCGTGGCGCCATCCAAACCCATTGAAGGGTTTGGTGCGAGTTCCAGATCGCCTGTCGCGGTCGAGTCGCCCAAAATGGCTGTCGTCGCCGCCGTGGCGTGGGTGAGCGTCCCCACCGCGAATTGTGTCTTGGTATCATCGCTTACAAACGGAGCATCGCCGTTCAGGCTGGCTGTTAGGCTTTCAAGAAAAGGTGTGCTCGAGGGATCTCCGCTTGCGAGCGTCTGTCTTATCCTCAGGGTCTTGCCGGACAGATCGTTATTTGCTCCTGACTGTCCGAGTATGCGCAGATTGTCCTGCCCGAGCAGTAGGTCTCGCGTGGGCACCAGCAATAGGTTCGGCCCGCCGAAAACGATTGCAACTAGTCCGCTCCTGCCGTTTGCTCCCGGCGCCCCGGCGATGAGGTCTGGTATGTTGTCAGAGTTATCGGCGGTGTTGTAGTTCCCAGCCGCCACGGTTGAGCCGAGACGATCCCCCGACTGTGCTCCGAACATGGTAACGGTTGCGCCGCCGCTGAATAAGTCTACTCGCTTCTCCGAGCCAACATCCGGGTTTAGGGAGGCGCCTCCTTTTACAACATAGGCCTCACCGGCGCTGGTTCGGTCTCCACTGGGGCCATCAGCGTCTGGCGCTCCGGCTAACAGATCGGTTGTGCCGTCGCCGGTGACATCGCCGGTGGCGACCGACGCCCCCAGATGATCTGAGTCGTCCGCACCATAGAGCGTTATGTTTTGCTCACTGGAATCAAGATCGAATGACTTTGAAGTACCCTCCGCGGGTGTAAGATTGCTGCCACCGAAGATCGCGAAAACTGCGCCGGTGTCGACGGCCTCAGGCACGCCAGCAGTAGCCGGTCTATCGGCAAGCGACGCGCCCACGATGAGGTCCACTGCCCCGCCCCCGTTCACATCCCCGGTAGCCACCGACGTGCCGACTGCATCGCCGGTCTTTCCCAGTATCACGACGTTGGCGGGTGTTGCTGCCAGGTCGTAAACGGTTGTCACGCCGGCCACGGGGTTGAGGATCTCCCCGCCGAATTGTCCGTAGGCGGCTCCAGCGCCGGGTCGGGCGCCTGCCGGTCCATTGTGTCCAGGAGCGCCAACGAGGATATCTTTGACGGCTTGCTGATCGGGCGTCTGAGCGACGAGCCCGCCAAAGTTGCCAACCGCCACCGACGCCCCAAACTGGTCGCCCGAGTTGACTCCAAAGATCGCGACGCTGGCGGCGTTCGTGGTGGCGAGATCGATCGTGGATGGATTGCCCAAAGTGACGGTGCCGAAAATTACGAACACGGCTCCGGTGTCAGGACGTGGGTCCGCGGGTGGGTCTGCGGCTCCAGGGAAATCAGCTCCCGGTGTCCCTAAGATGATGTCGTCTATCCCGTCCCCGTTTACATCACCCACCGCCACTGAGACCCCGAGCCTGTCACCCGACAGAGCTCCCAGTATCGAGACATTTGCTTCACCGGCGTCAGTATCAATCGGACCGGAGAACGACGGGTTCCCGAAGACGACGTAAGCAACTCCGGCGCTGGTGCGCATCTCGACCGGGCCCCCGCCCGGCTCGACGGAAAAGCTTGCCTCGGGTGCGCCAACCACAACATCCGCAATGCCGTCTCCGTTCACATCCCCTGTAGCGATGGCCCTTGCACGCAAGTTACCCAGATTCACGCCAAACGTTCCGGCGGTCCCATTGCCGCTCAGGCGTTGGTTTGTTGCGGCGCCGAGAATCGTAGCGGTTGCTTCGGTTCCCACACTAACAACCCGAAGCAATTGGATTCGCTGCAACTCAGCGCTCGCGGAAAAAACAACTGCCAAAAAGATTGCCGCCGTGAGGACTATCACCGGCATGAGTGATTGGCGAGTTGGTTTTGTGCGCCTATTGTAAAAGTTCATATTGATTCTGACCCCCTCCAGGGAACTTGGTTTGATTAGTGCCCACTGAACGTCGCGTTAAGAAGAGTTCAGGAAAGCCTCTCAGCTAACCTGTTTCAATTGGAGCGCTTCAATTCTTGTAGTGAGCCGGGGAGGCTCCGTGCGAAACACTCTGCCATCACTGTAGCACCCGGTGCTAATCTTGAGCAATCGCGATACTCTCACCGAACTCGGCCATCGCAACAACGATTCTTGATTCCTGGCCCTTGTGCATTGAGGAAAGGAACATCCTCTAGTTCAACGGTGAAGGTTGAACCATCTTTCGAGGTGATGACATTAATACCAGTGCAACCCATGTGCCTGAGCGGGATATGTTGACTCATCGCCAATTGCGGATAAAAAACCGCCTTCATCGCGCCACGCCATCCCGCCTAAAAACCCTGACGGTATACTTAGTTCGCCAACAAAGTATCCACTCGATACTCAAATACCCATTAGGAATCAGCGGCAAACTACAAATGTGGACGATAGTTGCCGTCAGTACCTGAGAGTTGCACCTTGTCAGCTAACCCTCTAAGCTCGTGTGATATGGAGGTAGATCGATGACATCGTCTGGAGCGAGACGGATCCGTCCGGATCGGATGTTGGTTATCTTACTCGTTTGCTCGCTCTTGCCTGGCGGGATGGGTGTATCGGCGATGCCATCAAAGGGCAGGTCGAACGCGTCTGACCGGCAGCAAGCGACTACGCCACAGCCTGACACAATCGATTCACTCCGAGGTCGTATCGCTGCACATATCGCGCAGGCCAGATTTGCTCCAAGTGCCTGGGGGATAAAGATAGTTTCGCTCGACACCGGCCGGACTCTCTTTGAGCACAATCCCGAGAAGTACTTCAATCCAGCGTCAAATGCAAAGCTCTACACTGCGGCGCTGGTGCTCGATCGCCTCGGTGTAGATTATCGGATAAAAACCTCTCTGTACTCGACTGCGAGACCTGATGCGTCCGGCACCCTTAGAGCCGATTTGATCGTTTACGGACGCGGTGATCCCACCATGGCCGCGCGGCTGAACGGCGGTGACTACATGAAGGGGATTGAGCCGCTCATCGCCCGATTGGTTAACGCGGGAGTTAGACGCGTTGAAGGGGATCTCGTTGGCGATGAAAGCTACTTCGCGGGACCACCCTTTGGATCCGGATGGGAATGGGATGACCTGCAAGCTTACTACGGCGCTGAAGTGTCGGCGCTGACGATCGACGACAACGCGCTCGATTTGTTCGTAAAGCCCGCCGAGCGATCTGGCATTCCCTGCCGCATCACTACTGGTCCGTCGACCTCGTTCGTCACGGTGATCAATCGAACTCAGACATCGCCCAAAGGAACTGAATCGCGAGTCGTTGTGTATCGACCGGTCGGTGAGAATCTGATCTACGTTTCCGGCCAGTTGCCGATTGACAGCGCCGGCTCCTACAGTTCGGTTGCGGTTCACAATCCCGCTGGGTTGTTCGTGAGCCTCCTTAGGGACGCGCTTGCACAGCGCGGGATTGCGATCACCGGCCGAACACGGGTGATCGATTGGAAGTACCGGGAAGTGACGCCGCTTCATCTGGCTAAGTTGATAGACCTGGGGTCGGTCGATTCTATGCCGCTTGGGGACATCGTGCGCGAGACGCTCAAGCCATCGCAGAATCTCTATGCTCAGTTGCTGCTGCTTCAGGTTGGAGCGAACGCTGAACAAGGGCCGGGCGTTGGGGGATTGAAAGAGAACACAGCAGCGAATGGCGATCGCTCTACCCAAACCGGTGGCGCAACCTCCCAGCCCGCGACCGATGATTCCTATTCGACGACCGAAGAAACGAGCATCGAGGTAATGAACGACTTTCTTGCTCGAGTCGGCGTGAGGAAGGGTGATGTCTTACTGGAGGAGGGCTCGGGTCTGTCGCGGCGCGACATAATCACTCCGCAAGCGACGGTGGCGCTGTTGAGCTACATGAGCCGTAGCCGCTGGGCGGACGTGTATCGCAACGCGCTACCGGTTGCAGGCGTCGACGGTACATTACAGAATCGTATGAAGGGAACACCGGCCGCCGGCAATGTTCACGCCAAGACGGGGACGCTGCGCTACGTCTCCACCTTGTCGGGATACTTGACGACTGCGGCTGGCGAGCGATTAGCCTTCTGGATCATGCTCAACAATTATTACAACGCAGAACGTGCCGCTGCGATGCGTGATCCCGCGGCAAAGACGCCTGGCCGAGTCGTGCCGCCCGCCCCCCGCGACGACATCGACGCCATCGCGGTGATGCTGGCTGCATTTACTGGAAGGAGTAACTAGAGAATCAACAAGGATTGAGGAGACGGGTCGGGATTGACTTGCCGGCAAGACTTGCGATAGAAGCAGGCTTCATCCGCAATCCGTTTTTGATAAAGGACTATTCGGAGTTTTGGTCAACGTTGACACAGGGGAGATGCGGGTTCATAGTCAGGCGGGGTTCAGTATACAGACTGCGTATCGACAGTAGCGAGCGGTTAGGTCCGGTGGGGATTGTTATGTACGGTGACCGTCAACTGAACACTCTTATGGTTGGGGCAATTTCGGGGAGCGTTCTATGAGCGACAAAAAGGGATGGGGGTCAACCGTCGCCGGTTGGTTTATCGAACGCGACGCCGACAACGAACTGACCGGTACGACAGAAGCGGAGACCGACGTACTAGATGGTGCACCGGAGCTCGGAGGCTACGCAACGCCCTCTCCGACGCAGGGAGTCTTTAAGACGACCCCGCCGGCCCCTAAAGGCGGCCAGGTTGATTTCGAAGCTGTTTTCGCGTCCGCTGGCGTGGGCGAAGAAGAGCGGCAGCGCGTGGCAAGAACCACCGAGTTGTTGCACGGCCTACCGGCTGGCACTGACGCGGCAGTGAAGAAACAGATAGTCGAAGCCTCGTTAAAAGCCTTCGGTGTGCCGATTGAAAAGATCATTGAGGCCAGCGTCGAAGAAATACAGGCGTTGGACGGTTATGTACGAAACCGAGCGGGTGAAAACACCAAGCTGATTCAGGAATCTGACGCGCGAATCAGGCAGTTTGAAGGGGAGATCAACAACATTCGCGCTGTGATGCAGCAGAGTGTGGAGGAACAGCAGACGCTGATCAAGGTTTGTAACGACAAGAAGCTCGAAGTGCAGCAGGTGCTGGAGTTCTTTGGCCAGGACGCCGTCGCGCGTGTCGTAAAGGCTTCTGAGAAACTCCATCAGCCGTCAGACCAGACGGAAACTCCGGCAGTTTAATGAAAGGGAAGAGGACCTATGTTCAAACGTTTAGCTAATCTTTGGAAGGGTTTCCTTTCGCTCTGGATTGCGGACATCGAAAAAGAGCATCCCGAAATCGCGTATGAGAACGCGATCAATTCGATGGTGGCCAAGTATTCAAAACTGAAGACCGCCACTGCCGGGATTATCCGGCGCCGTGAGGACCTCGACGAACGCTACAAACGCGCGACCACCGAGTTGACCCAGACCGAAGCCGAGCTCGACACCGCCGTCTCCACCAATCAGGACGACTTGGCCTTGATCCTGATCCAGAAGAAGAATCAACTAACCGCGGAAGTCACGGAACTCAAAGCGGAGATGGAGACTGCGCGCGCGGACGCCAACTCTGCAAAATCTTCCCTGTTAGGCGTGCAATCTGAGATCCGGAAGTTGCAGGGTGAGCGCGATTCGATGTTAGCTAAGATGCAGTCCGCGCAGGCGCGGATCAAAGTGCAGGAACAACTCGACGGCCTGTCGGTGGATGCCGAAGTCAAGGCGCTGGACAACGTTCGCCAGCATATCAAAACGACGATTGCCGAAGCGAACCTGGGCGCCGAACTCTCCGAATCCTCGCTCGACTCAAGGCTCGCGGCGCTCCGCAATCAAACCGGTGACGTGCAGGCCAAGCAGCAATTGGCGGATATGAAAGCCAGGAAGGCCGCACAACAGAGCCCTCAAAGCAACAAGACGATGTGAGAAAGCGGTTGGCGGAAACTCGGAAAGCGGAAACGGCACTCTGCGGTGACTGGCTTCCTCTATCAGCCTTCTAGATTCGAGAGGTGACTATGAAACTGACTCCCTTTGCAAAAGCTTTTATCGGAGTAGTGGTCGTGGCCGTTATCGGCTTCGCAACCTGGCATTACAAAGGCGATGACATCAAGCAATGGGCTGGCGGTGAAAACACCGCCGGCGGCGACTCAAAAGAGGACTTCGACAAGTTGAACGGCGCCCCCGGTGATCCGGCGCGAGGCGCGGGTTCATCCGGCGTTAGTTCGGTTTCGGTTGGTACGGGTCGACTTAGTCGCCCTCTCGTTGTCGGGATCAACACCTGGGCCGGTCATTCACCCGGTATCGTTTTCAACAACGGCATGGAGCCAAATGCCGGCTCGTTGTACAAAAAGAACTTCGGCTTGGACGTGAAGTTCGTGCTGCTGGAAGACCCGGCGGCGAAGCTTGCTGCGTTTCGCAGCGGCCAGGTGGACATCATGTGGAACACGGTGGACAACTGGGCGCGCGAAGCCTCTATCCTCGCCGAGCAGAACCAGCAGGCCAAGTCAATAATCATGCAAGACTGGTCGCGGGGAGGCGACGGCATCGTGTCGCTCTCTACAATCAAGTCGGTAGAAGATTTGAAAGGCCACAAGGTCGCGTGCACGCAGTTTACGCCGTCACACTTTCTGCTGCTGTACCTGTTGGCGCAGTCGGGACTGACGCCGGAAGATAGAGCAACCGTTGAGAAGAACATCATCTTCACGACAGACGCGCCCGCCGCCGCCGCCGCTTTCAAGGCGAAACAGGTTGATGCCGCCGTGACCTGGGAGCCGGATCTTTCCGGCGCGGTTACTGCGCGCGGCGCCGAGGCGCACGTACTGGTCTCTACTCAAGCTGCAACGAACATCATCGCCGACACGCTTTGCGCGCGGCAGGATCTAATCGATAAGGCGCCGGAGACGGTTCGGGATTTCGTACGAGGATGGCTCGACGGCATCGAAATGATCAAGAACGATCCAAATCCTGCGTATGAGGTAGTCGCCAAGGCCCTCAAGCTCGACACCGACACGGTCTCGGGCATGTTGTCTGGTTTGAAGCTCACGCCTTACGCCGACAATGCCCAGTTCTACGGCCTTACGAGCTCGAAGGCGCACTACCAGACTTTGTTCGACACGGCGTTCGTCATCTGGCGCAAGAAGGGCCTGGTAACGAAGACCGTTGACGCCTCGGGTTGGGCCGACACGCGATTCTTGCAGGCGTTGGCAGCCAATTATCCGGGTCAGAAGGTCGAGGAGGCTCCGGTGGTGGCGAAAGCGCCTTCGGAAAAAGACGTCCCTATTTTGCATCAACAGATTCAGATTCAGTTCACTCCCGGATCAGATGAAATCATGGCTGGCTCGTATCTGCTGCTCGACAAGCTGGGCGAGACGATGACCTCCTTCGGCAGCACCATCCTGCGCGTCGAAGGCAACACCGACAGCACTGGCTCGCCTACTTCCAACATGACCTTATCCGAACGGCGTGCTCTGTCGGTCAAGAATTATATCGTCAAAAACTTTCCGAACATTCCGGCGACGCGCTTCCAAACTATCGGGCGTGGCTCGAGCAATCCAATTGCCGAGAACGCCACCGAAGCCGGGCGCCAGCAAAACCGCCGCACAGATATCAAGGTGATCCTGGCGACACAGTAAGACAGGGGTGAAGGATGCGGCCGGGGTTGCCGAAGGCACGATGACTTCTCTGAAGCAGCAGGCTTTCATCCTTCATCCTGTGGCCTTCACCTGTGCTAGTTATGGCTCGACATAAAAGCAGCCTCTTTTCGATTCGCTCACCACTGCCCAAGAAGACGGCGTTTGCTTTGGCATTTGTCGCGCCGACGCTGGTTCTGGGCGCGTGGTGTGTCGCAACGTATGGGGGATTGGTGCAGCCGGACTTTTTGCCGAAGCCAACCGAAGTGGTTCGCGGCACGTTGCAACTTTTCGTTCAGTATGATTTGGGCACCGCGATCCTGGTCTCGACTCGGCGCATAGCGTTGGCATTTCTGCTGGCTTCGGCGCTGGCGCTGCCGCTCGGGGTGCTGATGGGCGCCTTCGATCCGGTAAACCGTCTGTTCGAGCCGATAATGGCCCCTTTGCGCTATATGCCCATCTCTGCCTTCATCCCGCTGTTGATTCTATGGTTCGGCATTTACGAGAAGGAGAAGATTGCGTTTCTGTTTCTCGGCGTCTTTGTCTATCTCTTGCCGGTCGTCGTCTCGTCTATTCGGCTCGTGCCGGAAGAGCTGGTGCAAACGGCTTTGACTCTTGGCGCGACAAGATTTCAGGTGGTCAGGACGGTGCTCGTGCCTGCCGCGCTGCCGGACATTTTTGACAGCTTCCGGGTGATGAACGCCATCGCGTGGACTTATGTGATTCTCGCCGAAGCTGTCAATCCGGAGCGCGGGCTTGGTTACATGGTCGAACTCGCGCGCACGCATCAAAAAGCGTCGTGGTCGTTTGCCGGATTGCTCGTTATCGGCGGCATCGGCCTGTTGACAGACTTTCTTATCCGCGTCCTTTCCAGCATGCTGTTCAGTTGGCGCGAAGCGACTTAAACGCACGAGTTGTTATGACCGAAGACGGGGGTCAAAAAACGCTTCCCCAATCCGGTGAACCCGGCACGATCGCGCTCGACGTCGGCGAGCAAAAGCATCGGCCACAGGGTACCTATGATCTCGATCAGAGCGGCGCGCCGCCAAAACTGCGCGTTCGGAATCTGAGCGTGTCCTACGTCGATCGGAAGGGCGATCGAACAGAGGCGGTGCGCGACGTCTCCTTCGATGTCTACGATAAGCCGGGGGCGGGCGAGATCATCGTATTCCTTGGCCCGTCCGGCTGCGGCAAGTCAACAATCCTGAAGGCGGTCGCCGGTCTGTTGGAATCGACCGAAGGCGAAGTGCTCGTCGATGGCAAAGTGATAACCGACGTGGGGCGTGATCGCGGCATGGTCTTTCAAGCGTATACCTCTTTTGGCTGGCTCACGGTCCGCCAGAACGTCGAGTATGGCCTCAAACTCCAGGGGATAAGCAAGCCGGAGCGGCGCAAGGTTTCGGACAAGATTCTGCAATCGGTTGGACTGGCGGAGTTCGCCGATCGTTATCCGAAGGCCCTCTCCGGAGGGATGAAACAACGTGTGGCGATCGCGCGCACGCTGGTCAACAATCCACGCGTGGTGTTAATGGACGAACCATTTGGCGCGCTCGACCCGCAGACGCGCTGGGGAATGCAGAGTTTGCTTCTTGATGTCTCACGGGTCGACGACAACACGATCCTGTTTGTTACCCATGACGTGTCCGAAGCGGTCTACCTGGCCGACAGGATCTACGTGCTATCTCCGCGGCCTGCGCGCATTCTGCATCAGGTGGATGTGCCCGCATTCCCGGT
The DNA here is from genome assembly GCA_963737945.1 of Blastocatellia bacterium. Lineage (GTDB taxonomy): Bacteria > Acidobacteriota > Blastocatellia > UBA7656 > UBA7656 > Onstottus_A. Next base: position 240,215 of record CAVTUR010000013.1, read on the forward strand.
TCACGATATTGCGCTCAAGTCAGCGCCGGAGTTTCGGGCGGTCGAGACGCAGCTGCTGAATCTGATTTACTCGCCACGGAGCAATTCGTAATAGGACAGCAAGATTTTCATCGATTCATGCTACTCGGTTTACGATTCCGATATGGGCACAACCGGAAAGAAGGGGTTGACGACGACACCGCGAACCGCCGCGCGAAAGGAGAGTGTGCCCGTGAATGCCACCCAGCTGCGCGGCGATACCTTTGGCGCGACCGAAGCGTTCGCCAAACAGGCGATTTATGAGAAACGGCCCTATCTCAAAGCCGCGTTTGCCAATCCCTATAACCTCTCGCTCCTGCTTGGCGGTCTCGCTGCCGCGGGGCTAACGTTGAGCCCGTTTCTAGGTGTGATCGTGACCTGCCTGGAAGTTTTGTGGCTCGTTTATGCACCGGGTTCGAGTCTGCTGCAACGACTGCTCTGGGACCCTCAGTTCAATAAGGAGCGGTTCGCCGAGGAGCAGCGCAAACTGGCCGAGAAGATGCAGATCTTTGACGAAGCGGATCGTCAGCGCGTGATTGCGATCTTCGCTCGCCAACAGGAGATCAACGGTCTCGCCGCGCAGAATCCATCATTCACCGGCGAGTTGTTGCGAACGGAGCTCACCAAGACGGATCGCCTGGTAGAATCGTTCCTCGAGATGGCTGCCACCTGCGCACGCTATGAGACCTACCTGAAATCGATCGATCTGAGCGAACTTGAAAAGGACCGGCGGCGATGGGAAGGCATTGCTCAGGGGCGCGACGCTCAGGACTCGGAAACAGAAATCGCCCGCAAGAATCTTGCCATTATCATGAAGCGCTTCGACAAGATGAAAGAGATTCGCCACTTTCTTACGCTTGCTCGCGGGCAACTTGATCTGATCGAAAACTCTTTTCAGTTGATCGCGGATCAGATCGTCACTATGCAGTCGCCGCGGGAGTTAACCGGACAGCTCGATGAACTGCTCGACGGCGTCGAATCAATCAAACAAACTGCAGCCGATACCGAGCGGCTGTTGAATCCGCTGGGACTGAGGAACTTGAACGAATGAGTGAGCCACGGCCGCTGCCCGTCTGGGCCGAAGATATGAGACTCCGCTATTTGCGCGGCGAAGCCTCGATGTTTATCCTGCACGGCAACGTCTACGACGTTGTCCTTTGTCAAAAGCGCATGATGGCGCTCACGGAATTTCTGACCGATGTACTGCTCAAGGAATCCAAGGAGACGATCGCCGTTTACAACGTGGCCACCGGCGTGCGTTTCAGCAAACGCGCGAACGATGTAACCGCTCTCGATGACCTTATCCTGACAAGCGAAAAGGACCGGGTGTTTGCCGCGCTGGAACGACTGCTGGTCGGCTCTACGAAAACCGCCGTAATTATGGAATATGCCGAAGCGATTGCACCGGCGGGCGACCCTACTTTTCAAAGCGACTCGGACCGCGCCGCCATCGTGACGCTGCATCGCTGGTCGGCCCTGCCAGAGATCGAACGGGGCGATAACGTCGTACTGCTCATCGCGGAGAACTTGACGGAGCTTGCACCTAAGTTGATTTCCAATCCGAAGGTCGCGGTTGTCGAAGTACCGATGCCGGATCACGACACGCGCCGGGAAGCCGCGATGCTGGCGGATGTGCGTTTGACAGAAAGAGACGCCGAGCGGTACGCGGAGATCACAGCGGGTCTCAAAGCCATACAGATAGCTTCGATATTGACGCCGCCGCCCGCCGTCGAAGAAGAGGCGGCTGACCGCGAAGCCTTCATCGCCGGTCTGCTTGGCGGCGGCCCCGATGCTGCCGGACGCGCCCACAAACTCGCCGCGCTCACCAGTAATCTCAACCACGATGACATAAAAGAACTGCTCGCGCCGGCTGCTCCCACGCCCATACCCGACGCGAACCTCCCTGGTCCACTTGAACTGGCTCGCAAAGAGACCGATCGGCTGATCGCCCAACGCAAGCGCGAGATACTCGAACGAGAGTGTTTCGGGCTGATTGAATTCGTTGAGCCGGTGCACGGCTTTGAGGTTGTTGGCGGAATGGATGCGGTCAAGAAGGACTTGATGGTCATCGCCGAAAGCATTCGCGAAGGACGCAAGAGCCGAGTGCCGATGGGCATACTGTTCACCGGGCCAATGGGCACCGGAAAGACATTCGTCGCCGAAGCGTTTGCGAAAGAATGCGGCCTCACGACGATCAAGCTAAAGAATTTCCGGTCGAAGTGGGTTGGCGCGACCGAAGGCAATCTCGAGAAAATCTTGAATGTGATCCGCGCCATTGGGCAGGTCGTCGTGATCATAGACGAAGGCGACCGTGCGTTCGGCAACACGGATGGCGAAGGCGACGGCGGCACTTCATCGCGGGTCATCGCGCGCATAAAAGAGTTCATGTCCGACACCTCGAACCGCGGCCGCATCCTCTTTCTTGTGATGACCAACCGGCCAGACAAGCTCGACGTTGATCTAAAACGCGCCGGTCGTCTCGATCGAAAGATCCCGTTTCTCTACGCTCAGACCCCTGAAGAGGTTGAACTTGTCGCCATCGCCCTCGTCCGCAAGAACAAGATCAAGACAGACGTCGATCTGCCGACGATTCGTGACGGGTTTTCCCGTAAACTCGTTGGCTACAGCAACGCCGATATCGAAGCGGTGTTGTTGCTGGCGAATGATGAAGCGGCACGGTCGGCAGGCGCCGATGCGCCGGTGCTGTGCGACCATTTTTTGGGGGCGGCAATCGACTATTTCCCCAGTCGCGACGCAGAGTTGCTGGAATACATGGAACTGCTTGCCGTCTTTGAGACCTCCAGCCGCCGGCTCTTGCCGGCCAAATACGCCACCATTACGCCTGAGGAACTGGATGCCCGGCTACGGCAACTGCGAAGCATTGTGGGCGGTCGCCGTTAGGAAAGCGCTCCGCGCAAAGGGGCGGGGAGATCACTCCGCTCGGATCGCTCAAAGGCAACGACGAAACTCATCGAAGGCATTGTAGACCGAGGGGGTTCTGCTGCGCTGGGTGACTGGGCTGCTGACTTCCGGTGAGGCCGGGCGCAGTCGCAGCCTCCTTCAGGGTGATACTGTTATTCTCAGTAGCGCAGAGAACGAAGTAGTCGGAGTAGCATCAGTCACTTTCACCGTGAAACCATAGGTCCCCGTCGCGGTGGGCTTGCCGGAGATCACTCCGGTTGCCGTGTCCAAAGTCAGGCCGGGAGGCAGCGTTCCGGTCGCAAGTGCCCACGTGTAAGGCGTCCTCCCACCGGTCGCCACAAGCGTGAACGTATAATCCACGTTTACTCTCCCGCCCGTGAGATCCCCCGTGCTGGTGATCACAAGCGGCGCCGGATCGACGATTATTCTGAGGGTCCCTGATGTTACACCGACGGGCTGTGAATCGGTTAGGCTCACAGTGAACGAGAATGTCCCGAATTCGGTAGGTGTGCCTGAGATCACTCCCGAGTTGGCGTTCAACGATAGTCCATCCGGCAAAGCGCCGCTTTCAAGTGCCCAGGTATAAGGCGAGGCGCCACCCAGTTTTTGTAGCGTGAAGGAATACGATGCGCTGACCGTGCCCCTTGTCAGGTCGCCGGCTGTCACGATCACCAGCGGGCCCGGAACGACGGTGATCTGCAGCGGCTGCGAAGTGGCCGTTGTTGGCGCTGAGTCGGTCAGCCGCACTGAAAAAGTGAAGGTTCCGACTTGCGTCGGCTTGCCGGAGATGACCCCGCTGCTGCTCAGCGACAGCCCCGGCGGCATCGTGCCGGTGCCGGGCGTCCAGGTACGTGGAGGCACTCCGCCGACGAATAGCAGCTGATAAGAGTAATCTACCCCGGTGCTCCCGTCATCAAGAGCGCCATTACTGATGACTCGAAGCTGCTCGATATCCGACACGACGGTCAACGTAAAACTTCCGACAGCTGTAGCGCCGATGGAGTCCGTCACGCGTACTCCAAACGGGAACTGCCCGAACACCGTGGGCGTGCCTGAAATTAGTCCCGACGCGTTCATCGAGAGGCCTGAGGGCAGCGACCCGGAGAACAGAGTCCACGTATAGGGCGGTCTTCCGTTTGCCGCCGCTAGCTGCATGCCGTACGGCCGGTTGCGCGTTCCTCTCAGGATATCGGTTGTCGTTATCGTGAAAACCGCGTTCTGAAAAATAATGGTACGCGTACCCGTCGCCGTGGCGTTACCGGCTGCGTCCATGAGTCGTACCGCCAGCGTATGCTCGCCTATGGTGAACCTGGTGGTATCCAATGCGAAACTGAAGCCTGAATGGCCGGTATTGGGGTAAGCGTTGCCCCACACCGCGGCAATATCCGGACGGCTGAGCCCGTAGATTGCGTCCCCGACGTTTTGCCCGTCTATGAGCACTTCAATTCTTGAGATGCCAACATTGTCGAGCGCCCACCCGCTTCCGCTGGCGGTGCCGTTCAACGTCGCGCGGACATCGGGAACTTCGATCACACCAAACGGCGCAAGGCTATCGGCTGGCCTGACCGTTATTGCCAGGGTGCGAGTGACCGACTGCGCAGCGGAATCGGTGACCCTCACAACGAAAACGCTTGTTCCTGCTGACACGGGTGTCCCCGAAAGTTCGCCGCCGGCCGAGAGACTCAATCCGGCCCCGAGGCTACCGCTTGCGATGCCCCAACTGTAAGGCGCCACTCCCCCGGTTGCCTGAAGTGTCTGAGAATAGAACCGCTCGGCGGTGGTATCGGGCAGCGAGGTTGTCTGGACCACAAGAGGCGGTGGCGGCGGGGAAACGATCAAGAAGAGAGACTTCGTGCTTGAAGTGCCAAGCGAGTCCCTCAAACGCACGACAAATGAAGTCGCACCTGCCGTCGTTGCCCGCCCGGAGATTGCCCCACCCTGAGTCATCGTCAGCCCGTCGGGCAGCGTGCCTGTTTCTATGCTCCAGGTGTATGGACCCACGCCTCCTGACGCATCAAGCGCGGCGCTGTACGGAAGACCTTGCAATGCGTGCGGAAGAGTCTCGGTCCGAATCGCAAGTGGAGGGGGTGGCGGGCCGACTTCGAGGGTGAGAGGCTTCCTGGCCTGCTTATCGCCTGAGTCGTTCAAAATCACAGTGAAGTTGGACAAGCCCTCTGTTGTTGGCGTGCCCGATAGGATTCCATCGCGCGAGAGCGTAAGGCCGTCAGGAAGTGTTCCGAACTTGGCCTTCTTCTTCTTCACCCAGACATATGGAGCCGTTCCCGACAGAGCTTTGAACTCAAACCGATAAGGCACGCCTACGGCAGCAACCGGAAGCGCACTCGGGCTCAGTATAGTAAGATCGGGCGGCGGATCGACGTCGATCGAGAGAGACGCGATGACCGACTGGCCGCTCTGATCAATAGCTCGAACTTCGAATGAAAGCTCGCCAGTCGTCGTCGGCAGGCCCGCGATAACACCAGCGTCCGAAAGCAACAGCCCCTCGGGAAGCGTTCCACTCTTCAGTTCCCAATGATATGGAGCGTTGCCTCCAACGGCATTTAACGTCTGGGTGTAGTCCTGGCCGACCACGCCGTCGGCCAGCGACTGTGTCGCGATAGACAGGAGCTGAACCGCAGGGTTGATTGTCAGCGAGAGAGTTGACGAGACGCTTGCGTTCACAGCGTCGGTGAGCTTGAGTACGAAGCTGGTAGTTACCGCCCGCTCCGGCGTTCCCGATATGATTCCGCCCTGATTCAACGTGAGGCCGTCAGGTAGATTCCCTGACTGAATCGACCAGGTGTACGGAGTCTGGCCGCCGGAAGCGCCAATGTTCTGGCTGTAGGGCGTGCCGACCGAGCCTCGCGGGAGTTGGTTCAGAGTGATCGTTAGCGGCGCTGCGGATCTTACAATCAGAGTCAGCGCTTTCGTCGCCGAGTTGTTGCCGGCGTCGCTGACCCTCAAGACAAAATTGAATGTTCCGGCGGTTGAGGGCGTGCCGGAGATCGAACCTGTTTGTGCCAGCGCAAGACCCGGCGGCAAGACCCCGCTCTCAACCAACCACGCGTAATCCGGTCGCCCGCCCACTGCCGTCAACGTTCGGCTGTAGGCCACGCCAATCGTCGCATCCGGCAAATCCGTTGTCCCGATCACAAGCGTCGAGGGAGTCAAGGGTGTGATCACCGAAGCTTCATTCGTAAAGCTGGATGTGCCAGTGCCGTTGAACGCGCGCACACGGTACGCGTAAGCGGTGTTGGGCAACACGCTTGCATCGGCATAACTGATCGCGTTGGCTGAAACAACACCGATCTGGCTGAATTCGGCGCTTGTGCCGCCGCGTCGTTCAATCTGAAATCCGTCCTCAACTCCCGATGTGTCCTGCCAAACCAGGCTCACCTGCGTGGGTGAGGTCGCGCTGGCGACAAGACCAGAGGGAGCGGATGGCGCAGGCTTTGGCACTGCCGATGTCCATCCAATCTGCGCGACCGTGAACGGGCACAGTGCCAGTTCGTTGAGCCGCATCATGCACTCGGTCGAGGCGCGGGTGCACGTGATGTCCTGACAGTTTCCGTTGAGAGCATCAGGTCTCACTTCGGGCGCGCACGTACAACTGCAAGTTTGATATCCGGGCTGAAAATACTCATCGCAGGCATAAAAGATGTGACCGGTCTCATGGCTGGCGATGCGAGAGAGCGACCATCCAAAACTGTGGAACAGCGAAACGACGTACGGGCCTCCAATGTAGGCCCAGGACGCACGCCCGTCGGTAAACGACGAACGCGCCGGGGAAGGGTTGTATGCAATAAACATTGAATACGCCCAGTTGGCGCGATTCTGATCCCTGATCACCCGGTCGAATGCGGCAACGCGCTCGAAAACGTTTCCCCCCGTTGCGCCCACGTTGGCCATTATCTGATTCACCCAGGCGGCAGCATCGGTTCCCGGTCGCAAGACCGGTTCATATGGTATCTGGCAAGCAGGGTTGTTGGCGTCAAAGAATATGGGTGTGAACTGTAGCGGCCGAGAGAGATTGAACGCCCGCGATTGCTCGACCCACCAGTTGAGTCCATCGATAACTTGCGAATGTGCGAGATCCTGATCGGCTTGACTCCAGGAATAAATGTTGGGATCGATTCCGCCGGCGCTCTCGACCAGGAAGATCGCTACCGCAACCGTGCCGTTCATCACATCGCTGTTGTTCGCGTATTGAGGCGTGACTGTAGACTGAATGCCTAACACTGACTGCTCAGCGCCAAGCATTCGTAGATTGCGAATAAACTCGTCCTTGTTGATGGGTGGGTGTGGAAGCGAGCATTCGATCATTCCCGGCCGGTCCGCTTCGGGTCCGGCCTTTTGGCTGGACTCGCGCAGCCTGCGTCTGGCGCTGCGTCCGGATGCGATATCATTAAAGGCGTTGATAGCCGTTTGTGTTTCGCGATCAGTAAAGCCCGAAGGCGGCGTGCCTACCGGAGAACGGTATATCGATCGTATGCCGTGTCGTCCGAGTAGTCTTGAGTCCGCGTCCCGAGCGATCCATCCCATTATGGCGTGTGGCGGGAGGACGATGGCGACCGTACCGCCCTGCGATACGATGAAGTCGCGTGCTTCTGCCAGCTCCGCCTTTGAACTGGCGTCCACGAGCACGAGTGTATATCCGGCTTCGGGGTTACCGGATGACGATTGATCCTTCGGATGAGCGCCTGCCGAAAAGCTGTAGACGGTCATAACCAGAATGGTTACGAAGGAACGGAACAGCAAACGAACCATCAAAACAGACCTCAATAACTGAATACACAAAAACCACGGCCCGCGCTGACTGCTGGCCGTGGGGGGCCAGATCAAAAAGAAGACTCTCTGTCAGGTAAGGAACAACAACGCTCTTGCCGGGCTGCGTGTCATCCTGATTTGCACAGAGAGTTTCGGGGTAGCCTGGCGGGCCGCTTGTCGATATGAGTGCACAACGATCATCATAGAGTCCTGGTCAATGCTGTCTAGAGGGTTTCTCAAGGCATCCTGTGTCGAATTTACGACAATCCTTGCGCCGTAACCTATTCCCTTTACTATGGCAAGGCCGCGAGTATATCTTATGCACTATCTTGTCGCAAGCAGAAAACCAACCAAAAATATGATAATACTGTTGCGCCCCTGATATCGTTTTGGATTGGATCAACTTCAGTCAATACATCTTGTGGATCGTCACGCCCGTGTAGTACTTCTTGAGGATCGCGGTATACGAATAGCCATCTTTCGCGAGTCCGTAGGCTCCCGTCTGGCACATTCCGACCCCATGACCCCAGCCTCTGCCAGTGAACACAAACGCGACAACCTGGCCACTCGCGTCGGTTTCGGGATCTACCACAAACAGACGCTCCTTCAGCCCGAGCGCGGCACGGATCTGAGTGCGCCTCAATCGGATGCGACTGGCATCGCCCGTCAACTCAACCTCAGTTACTCGGCTTGAAGTGCTGAACGCCACCGGCTCGATCTTCTCGATCCGCCCTACGTTGATGCGAGCACGACTCAGCCTCTGCCGGAGTTCCTCGATCGGGATGCGCTCTTGCCATTGAGCCACGCTCGATAAGCGATCGCTCGATGCGCCGCGATCTGATATCGATGCTTCGAGGAAGTCAACTTGCCCCTTCGAGTTCAAATGGTACGTTACGCGCTCGCCTCCAATTAGGCTCAAACGATCGACCTGGTGTTTGTCGCCGACGAGGTCTCGAAACAACCACGCGCCGTCCGATATCTCCAGCGCGTTGTCCTGATGGTCTTGCTTCGAGCCCTCGCGCGGTGCGGTCGCCTGGTTCGCAGCCTCTTTCCTCCCGGCGTCGCTCGCTTTGTCTTCATCTGGTTTAGGGCTTGAGAGCCTGCCTGCGCTGGTGTTTACGCTGGTGAAGCGCGAGCCCTTCTCGCGCGCTAGCGAGGCGCTGGTCGAGGCTGGCACCGCGATGATCAAGCGACCGTCCTTAGAGGGCGACGCGACTTCAGATATGAAGTCGGGAATTTGCAATTTCAAAGTTGAAACTTGCGACCTGGAATCTAAGGTTTGAGATTTCAGATTCGCATGCTGAGGTATAGCCGATATCGCGCGAGCCAGGGTCTCAATCGCTTGTCCGCGAGTTATGGGGGCGCGACCGTCCAGTTCGGCACTCGCGGGCACGCGGAGAATTCCGTCTCTTATCAACATCGCCACATCTGCGCGCGCCTCGCGCGGCACTTGTTGCACGCGAAGCCCCCCGAGCAAGTAGTCGGCGTCGGCTGGAGCCAGCAGAGTAGTTGCCCGCCCCTCACCGTAAACCGATGCGGTGACAAGGGAGGCGAACTCAGCCAATCGCGTGCCATCACCGCGCGTGAACGGGGGCCGCGCCCTTTTCGTCAGCCGCGAGGTCTGCTCTATCCAACTCCTCACTTCGTCCGCGTCGGGGGAGTGGCTCAGATAGCTGCCGGTTATCCGATGCGGTATTGAGAAACCAAGCACAGAGAGAAGCCCTACTTCACGAGCGATCGAACGGCCGTCAACCCCGATAAGGGATTCTCGCGTTCGGCTGGACACGATGTCTCGATCCACGAACGACTGGCGGTCGGATGAGCACGCTACTCCGCGAAGGTAAGGAAGTGCCCTGCCTCCGAAGACCTCGTCATTGTTTTCGGTGCGCCCGCCGCAGTTCGCGGTGTAAAGCGCCTCGATTGGAACAAGTTTCCCCTCTTCGTTTGGAAAGACCACAGCCATTCCGCGTGTCGCATCGATTGCCCGGTTGGTTAACTCGCGTTCCGCGGAAAGCCCGCCGTAGACCTGGGCTCGCGTATCGTCAACCAGATCGAATCCTTCATCATCATGCTGCCCCAGGTGCGCAAGCGCGTAGGATCGAGCGGCGACCGCTTGGGCCTTGAGCGCTTCGATCTCAGGGTAGGCACCTGGTGATAACTCCATCGGCACCACACCGCGAAGATAATCTTCAAGCGGCAGCGCGTTCACGATATTGATCCGACCGCGGGGATTCAATACAACGTGGATCTCGCCGCGATAGTCGTTCTTGCCGATGCGAAGCGACGCCGGAGCGGCGGTCCTCGCGAACTCGGACTCGTCGGAATCGTATTGGTCTCGAAGGTTGGCCCGTTTGCTCCCGCCTGGATCATTTCGAGTAGCCAGCGCGGGTTGCTTGCTCCGATCAAATCGCGAGGGATTTCCCGCCGGTGAGATGACCAGCGTGTCATCGCTTGAAGCAGCGATCCTGTCCGCCGCCAGCGCGATCAACTGAATCGGGCGGCGATCCGGCTTGACGCCCGAACGAGCAGTCGAGTTGTTGCCGTGCTGCGCTTTGTATTTCGCGTCTCCGGCATTCGTGTCGGTGAGAGCTTCCGAATCAAGTGTGGCCCTCGGCTTTGACTCGCTGATGATTCGAAGGGCGTCATAGCCGGACTTACGCAGACGTTCGAGGAATTGCGACGCCTCGCTGCGACTTGCGAACTTCCCGATCAGGACAGAGTACTCTTTCTGTTTTTCGTCGAAACTCATCGCAACTGGCTCAAAGAAGTTATTCTTGAGCTTATCGAGGAGCTTGCGGGCGTTGCGCGATTCCGTTGCGGAACCGACGCTTACGCGATACGCCGCGACGCTTTGCTGGGGTGGAGCTGCCGGCTCAGGCTGCTGACGCACTTCTACAGACAGTGAACCATTCGAGATAGTCTTGCCTTCGTCGAGGGTAGTTGTTGTGCGCCTCACTATGAGGCCGGTCGTAGATGTGACGGTGATTGAAGAGATGTCAGTCATCAGAGCCACTCTAATGACTGGCCCGTCGTCGGGTGCATTTCGAATGGCATCGAATTGCGGCTCCGCTCTGCGAGGTCGAGAGAGGCTTTTCTCATCGCTCTCATGGTTCTTCTGACCTGCGCGATCATTCGAGTTTGAAGCGGATGGTTTCTGGCAGGCGCGCACCGCGGCGAAGGCGTTTGCCTCAAGCAGAAAGACAGTTTGAAAGCAGCCCGAGACGACGACTGCCAAGGCGAACGCCAATCGGCGCTCCGACCGGCTGCTTCTATTGACTATGTACATACCGGGATTACAGAGTGAAAAAAAAGATCGTCACCGTAAAAGTGATCGTGTTTCCTGCGACTTGGGGGAATCCCTCAAAGGGACTTGCAGTAAATATAGCTTGTCTGGCGTAGTCGTCAAGCACTGAATAGCCCGAGGAGCGGAGCAGGCGCGAAGAGAGGATCTGGCCGTCGCGCTTGATGATTAGTGAAAAGTCCGCCGACGCCTTGTCCCGAAGGACATCCTTGATCCACTCGCGCGGCATTATCTTTTCGTTGGCTTTCCTGATTTTTGCCCGCACCAATGCCATGTATTGGCCCTGAGTCTCTTCAAGGCCCAGTACGCTTGACTCCGAGCTGCTCGCGCGGCGCGTGCCGGCGGGAGATGGTTCGGCGCCACCGGCGTTGGCCGCTTCGGAGTCCTGCTTTGGTAACGGCGTCGGTGGAACGGGCGCCGTCAGGGCCGGAGGAGTGCGAGCGTTCACGGCCTCATCGAGTTGACCGATGCGATTCGCCTGGATGGATGACGGCCGGGGGGGAGCGGGCTGGTCAGTTGCGGTCCCCGCTCTTTCGTGGCCGCCAGATCCGCTTGAGGCTCGCAACTGTTTCTCGATCAGATCAGCCGGAGGCAGGTGACCGCTGGATCCACGCCGTTCGGCTGGCTTCGGAGACCGTTGAACGAGATGAACGTCGTCGGCAGTTGCAGGATCGAACTTAAGACGGTTGATATCGGCGCGTTGGAGGGGCTCAGGCGCGGTACGAAGGGGTATCCGACCCGCAGGCGGAGCGAGTTCTATCAGCTTCACTAAGGAACCCTGACGCTTGCCGCTGGCGATGGCTTGCATTATCGCCCACGAATCCAGCTTGATGAGCGCTGCGTAGAAGATCACATGCACGATCACCGACATCGCAAACAAAAGAGTAAATCTGCGGTCGCGACCGAGGGCCGACCACAGTGGAGCAAGAGGACCCGCTCCCCGCAGGCTGTCATCGATGTATCTGTCTAAAGTCTTGAGCACAGTTTGTCAGTCTGCGGTTCACGCATCACGTTCCAGCGTTTCAACCGCGAGCGCGTTGAATCGCCGCCTAATCTGTTTCATGTCAATCGCATCAACCCTTGGATGAACCCGATTTGTCAAAAGAACGAACACCCGCCGCTTGCGGGGGTCCATCCATACGCTTGTTCCGGTGAACCCGTTGTGACCGAGAGCCGTCGGCGGAAGCGCAGGACCCGCCGAGCAATCCGGTGTCTCGGCGAGTATCCATGCTATGGATCTGGATGTCGTGCAACTGGGGGTGAGGTTTCGCGCAAACAGTTCGAGCGATTCCGGCTTCAGAAGCTGGCTGCCCCGCAGAAACTGATTCGCGATCTGAAAGACCTCGCGCGCAGTCGAAAACAGCCCGGCGTGCCCGGCTACGCCGCCCATGAAGTTCGCGTTGCCGTCGTGGACCTCTCCCCAGATCAGTCCCGTTCGCCACTGGGCCCGCGAACCGACTGTCTGGGTAACGGCGAAAGCGAAGGTTGCGGAGTTGCTCCAACTCCTCGTCTTCGCATCTTCAATCGCGTTGGCGAGTTCAAATTTCTGACCGTGTTCGGTCGCTGCGATCTCGCGGAGCAACTCCGCCGGCGGATTAAACATAGTCCGTTGAAGACCGAGCGGGTCAAATATCTCTCGCTTCGCTAAAACGTCCAGCCGGTCACCGAATAAGCGCTCGAGCACAAAGCCGAGAAGAACATAGTTGAGATCACTGTAGATCACTTCTCTCGAGGCGTGCGGCGGAGATTCAACACGAACGCGCGCAATAGCCGCCGGCACTCCGGCGCGATCCCGTGCCTCAATGTAAAGGGGCCGCCAATTGGGAAGTCCCGAAGTGTGAGTCAACAACTGGGTCAACGTTAGGTCACGCTGGCCTTCGTGATTGAATTCAGACAGATAGCGCGCGAGCGGAGCGTTTAGATCCAAATCCCCGCGCTCGGCGAATGTCACCACAAGCAGGGCGGTCACCAGCGGCTTGGTCAGCGATGCGAGATCGTAGATCGTATCGAGGGTCGCAGGAATGGGTTCTGGCTCGGCTACTGCCAGGCCAACCGCCCCTTCCGCAATGATGTGAAGGTCCTCGCCGACGAGGTACTGCCCGCCGGGAAGCGAGCCCAGCGCAATCTCAGACTTCAGAAAGCTGTTGATGATGTCAGAGCTTTTTGGCATTCTTGTTCACGCAGCTCGCTGCCGCATTGCTGGTGGGATTATAGCGTTAGGTTGCGGGTCTTGAGAAGAGAGCGTGAGTCGTGATTGGTGGGGTATTCGCGATCGCAAGGCTGAATCACGCATCACACCTTACTGAATCTGAATCCCCGCTGTCGCGCTGCTTCATAGAGCAGCATGGCGGTGGCGGCCGCAACGTTGAGTGATTCGACTCCTTCGGCCATCGGTATGTGGACAAATTCGTCGGCTTCTCCCTGCGACGCCTCTGGAATCCCCGTTGCCTCGCGCCCGACGATCAACGCTATCGGCACGGTCATATCGACTTCGGCGGAACGCTTGACTCTCTCTGTTCGAGCAGCATCCCCGATCACACCTTGTGCGTGTACCGGAGCTGCCCGAGAGGCAATCATTTTTATCTTGTGATCGCGGCACCGCGCAGCTATGTCGGAGCGGTCCGCGCCGGTTACCAACGGAAGCCTTAGAGCCGACCCCATGGAAGCGCGAATGGCCTTGTCGTTGAAGGGGTCAACGGTGTAGCGAGTCGTGATCAATCCGCTGGCTCCGGCGGCCTCCGCGGTACGAATGATGGCGCCGAGATTGCCGGGGTCTTGCAATTCGTCGGCTACCACCAGCAGATCGGGGCTGTTGCTGAAGAGGTCATCAAGGTCGAGATAAGGGCGGCTGACGAGCGCCGCAACACCCTGCGGTGTTTGGGTATCGGCGATTGCTTCCATCACCTGCTTCGAGACGAGAGCGCCGCGACACTGGACTAGACGGAGCGAATCGAGCAACGCGGCCCCTCGCTCGCTGCATTCCAGATCGGAGGTGAAGGCTATGCTCTCGAATCGCGCGCCGGCGTTGATCGCGTCTTCGATCAATCGAACGCCCTCTAAGAGTACGTGCTGCCGCTCTCCTATTGAACGGACGCGGCGGAAACGCTTTATAAGAGGGTTATGGCGGCTGGTGATTTTCTCTACGAGCATCGTGCTGAGTATACTACAGCCTGATTCAGGCATTAACCCGGGCCTCATTGGACGCGAAGGTTCAAGCCCGATTGCAAAAGCCCTACAGACTTTGAGCACCAATGAAATTGGATCGATACGATAACACCGTTCGCGCCGCTACCGGCTTGATTCTGCTTGTCTCCACATTCGTAACGTTCGGATGCTCGCGCGGAGCACCGGCGGATCCGAAGCCTGAGATCATTGTGGCGGCCGCGGCGGACCTCGCTCCGGCGTTTGAAGAACTGGGCAGAAAGTTCGAGCAAGCGACCGGAACTATGGTGACCTTTAGCTTTGGTTCAACGGGAACGTTGGCGAAACAGATTGAGAACGGAGCTCCAGTCGACCTCTTTGCGGCCGCCAATATTGAATTCATCGAGCAGCTCGAGCGCAAGGGGCTGATAGTGCCGGAGACGAAAGCGCTTTACGCCCGCGGGAGAATATCGATTTGGATGCGGACGGACAGCGCACTGAAGGTTGAACGGATTGAGGACCTGGCCAAGCCGGAAGTCGCGCGCATTGCGATTGCTAATCCCGAGCACGCGCCCTATGGGAAAGCCGCTCGTGAGGCTCTGGAGTCGGTTGGCATATGGAAAGCAGTAGAACCCAAGCTCGTATACGGAGAGAACGTTCGGCAGACTATGCAGTATGCCGAAACGGGAAACGCGGATGCCGCGATTACAGCGCTCTCGCTGAGCATGTCGAGTAAGGGACGCTGGGTTTTGGTACCTGAGGATCTGCACAAGCCGTTGGATCAGGCTCTGGCGGTCATCACGGGCGCGCGACGGGAGCCCGATGCCCGGCGATTTGCTGAGTTCATCAACAGCGGGGAAGGACGTCTTACTATGCGCAAGTACGGTTTCATACTTCCGGGTGAAGAGATGCCTGACTGAACTGGCAGGTCAGACCCGCCGGTTCGCTCTTTCCGGTTGGCTGGCGGGAAAGAGAGCACTGCGGTGCGAATTGCCTGCAAATAACTTAGACAGCCACAGGGTCGGTCAGTCCAGCTTGACAAGAGGGTGCGCGAAGCTATCCTATCCTTTGACCATGCACGCGCTACCAGTACCGCCGCTGTCCGGAGACTCCGACCGAAGCCAATAGAAAGAACGAATGGAATCCCGCAAAACCCCAACCCGCGTTAGGGTCGTCGTCGCCACGTCGGTGATGCTGTCCTTCATCTCGTTCTGGCGCGCGGCCGCGATCGTGCTCAACGATCTGGGCTCGTCTGCGTTTTATGCCGGCGGTCTCGCGGAGCAATACGTCGGCAAGGCTGCTCCCTGGTTCATTCTCGGGGTAATGCTCTTCAGCGCCGCCGTTCGGATTGTCTATGTCGAGTCGTCGTCGATGTTCACGCGGGGCGGCGTGTACCGTGTCGTGAAGGAGGCAATGGGCGGGACGATGGCCAAGCTCAGCGTCTCGGCATTGATCTTTGATTTTATCTTGACCGGACCGATCTCCGGGGTGACCGCCGGAAAGTACATCGTGGGGCTGGTGTCGAGCACCGTGACTTACTTCGGTTACCCGTGGACGCCGTCGCCAAATACCGGCAACTATCTCGCGGCTATTGTCGCCATACTTGCGACGCTCTACTTTTGGTGGCGGAACTTAAAGGGAGTTCACGAATCGAGTGACGACGCAATGCGCATCATGTACGTCACGACGGTGATGGTTGTGTTGATGATTGCGTGGGCGTGCCTCACCTTGGTAATTAAAGGGGGACATCTGCCGCCGGCTCCGATTCCGTCGAACCTCTCTTTTTCTGGTGGGGAAGACAACGCCCTCGGGTGGTTGCAGCCTTTGCGTTGGTTCGTACCGGATGGCGACCGATACAAAATCGTTCAGAGTGCCCCCAGCATAATCGGGTTGCTTGGCATCCTGGTGGCGTTCGGCCATTCAGTCCTTGCGATGAGCGGCGAAGAGACGCTGGCCCAGGTGAACCGGGAACTCGAGCATCCGAAGCTCAAGAACCTGATGCGCGCGGGCATTGTCATATTTATCTTCTCGGTGATGTTCACCTCTCTTGTGTCGTTCTTCGCGGTTGCGATCATCCCGGACTCGGAGCGGCCCGGCTATTTTCCAAACCTGATTTCCGGGTTGGCCATGAATTTCGTGGGGCCGATCTCGCTGAGGCTGCTGTTTCAGGGATTCGTGGTGATCGTCGGATTTCTTATGTTGTCGGGCGCGGTGAACACTGCGATTCTCGGTTCCAATGGAGTGCTAAACCGCGTATCGGAAGACGGCGTGCTGACTCCCTGGTTTCGGGCGCCGCATCGGAGGTTCGGAACTACCTATCGAACGATCAACCTGATTGCGATCCTTCAGATCATCACCATAGTGGCTTCTCGAGGCGACACCATCGTTTTGGGAGAGGCCTACGCGTTCGGCGTTATCTGGAGTTTTTCGTTCAACGCGATCGCCACAGTAGTGTTGCGTTTCAGACGGCCCGAGGAGCGCGAGTGGAGGGTTCCGGGGAACATTCGTATCGGCAAGGTCGAAATTCCGATGGGACTCATCACCATCTCGCTGATTCTGGTTGCCATTGCAATGACCAACCTGCTTACAAAGCAGGTTGCGACAATATCGGGCATCTTGTTCACGGCTGCGTTCTTCGTAACGTTTACAGTGTCCGAGCGGATTAACCAGCGCAAGCTCGATCTCACCGCTTCGAAGCTCGATCAGTTCCAGTTGCAGCACAGCGAGACCGCCGATCTTCAATCGGTCGGCGCTCGCCCGGGAAATGTTCTGGTTGGAGTGCGGGATTACAACACGCTGTCACACCTCGAGCGCGTGCTGGAGCGCACAAACACCGATGAGCAGGACATCGTTGTGTTGACGACGCGGCTGATAGCCGGTCCGGGCAGTGCCGAGCGCGAATTGTCCGATGAGACCTTGTTTACCGAGTACGAGCAGCGGTTGTTTACGCAAGTAGTCGCGCTGGCCGAAAGACACGGTAAACCTGTCGAACTAGTCATCGTTCCGGCAACGAGCGTTTTTGATGCGGTGGCACAGACCGCCATGCGGCTCGATTCGGCTACCGTGGTTGCAGGGCTGTCGGCGAAGATGGCCGTTCAAGAACAGGCTCGCGAGCTGGGCCGGGCGTGGGAACGGCTACCGGAGAAATCTCGCCGGCAGGTGGCCTTCAAGGTTATCGAACCCAGCGGAGTCGAGCACGTCGTTCATCTGGGAGCCCACGCGCCTCACCTCACGGAAGAGGACGTCAATCTAATCCACAAGCTCTGGATTCAGGTCAGCAGCGTTCCAAGCCGCCGCAAGGTGCACCACCGCGACGTGGTGCGAGTGGCGCTCGACCGGCTTGAGCGCGACCTTCACGGCAACACCGACGTGATGCTCGACTTTTATAATCTTGAACACAGAGAATCAAACGGCAAGCCCGGCGCTCAAAAACGGAAGTAAAAGCGTCGGCGCGTGAACATCAGTAGGGACGGCAGGTCAACAGATGTCAGTTCCCATCGATCCTTTTGCCTCGCGAAGACTGCGGCGACCCACCGCTGGCAAAAGGGGCGCGCGTTGGCGGTCACCTGTGAAAGCGCCTGGTTCATCAGGCTCAACAGACCTCGAAGCGCTGAAGCGCCGGGTCTATGGTCCTTGTGATATCTCGGACTATGGGACTCGCGACAAGCTGATAATTCTCGTGTCGGATCTTACAATGTACCCGGCGCTTTGTGCGATCTGCTCGACGCTGAGATGGGAGGTGCAAGGCCGCGAGCATCTCGACAGGATTCTGGCTGACGGGCATCTGCCGATTTTCACCTCCTGGCACGTTTGCATAATCGGCGCGACGTGGTTCTTTCGCAACCGGGGCATTGTTGTCATGTCAAGCGTGAGCCGCGACGCCGAATATACCGGGCGGGTGATCAAGCGATTGGGATACGGCGCCGCCCGCGGGTCGGCGACTCGAGGCGGAGGACGTGCGCTGGTCGAGATGGCTCGTTGTTTGGAGAACGGAATTGAGGTCGGGTTCACAATTGACGGCCCTCGGGGCCCGGCCTATGTTGCAAAGGCGGGCGCAGTTACGCTCGCGCGGCACACCGGCCAGGCGATACTCCCGTTTCACATCGTGGCTAAGTCCTACATCGAGCTCCCAAGCTGGGACCGTCTCCAGATACCTGTGCCGTTTAGCCGGGCGGCCACTTTCATCGGAGAGCCGATATATGTGCCTTACGACGCGACGAGCGAAGACGTGTCGGTTAAGCAAGTGGCACTGCAGTCCGCGCTTGAAAGTCTGCGCCTGGAAGCTGATGCCTGGAGCGCGAAGAGAAAGCCCCAACGAGCGAAACGCGGAGAGCAATGAGCCCCCCAACGCCACGGCTCTTAGCCCTGAGCTCTCTGCTTTTTCCTTCCTTCGTGGCATATCCCGCGACTCGAATTGCGGACGAAATCTATTACAAGAGCTACCAGCGGGTCGGTAATCTCCTCGAGGCTCCGTAGCGCGGCTTCAAGCGAAAGGCCAGATCGCAGCAACAGTCGATAAGCCTCCTTGAGGTTGTGCAGGTCGTTGGACTTGAAACCAGCCCTTCGAAGACCGACGATGTTCAAACCGTGAGCGCGTCCGGGTGCGCCGTCAGTGATAACAAACGGCAAGCAATCCTGAACGATCTTTGCGTTTCCGCCAATCATCGCCAGGCGTCCGATACGGCAGAACTGGTGTATGACAACGCCGCCGGAAATAAAGACTCGGTCGTGGATGTCAACGTAACCGGCGAGGGCAACATTGTTGGCGATGATCACGCCGTGTCCAAGGTGGCAATTATGCGCGATGTGCGCGTTTGCCATGATGAAACAGTCTGACCCTATTGTGGTCTCGGATTCGGGCGTTGTGCCTCGATGGATGGTCACGCCTTCACGGATCCGGTTGTTTGCGCCGATACAAAGATAGCTTTTGCAGTCGTCGAAGCCGAGGTCCTGGGGTTCACCGCCGAGAACTGCGCCTTCGTGGACCGTATTGTCTGGGCCAAGGGTCGTGTACCGCTTGATGACAGCGTGCGCGCGGATATCGCTCCGGTCCCCTATGACTGTATCCTCTTCGATAACCGCATACGGTCCGATGCTTACGGCGACGCCGAGGCTCGCGGCCGGATTTACGATTGCCGTAGGGTGTATCTTCATGAGCGGTCAATACTAACATGCGTCTTTGGGTTAGAATACTGTTGCCCTTTGCCGATTCTTATCGTATTTTTGGACTAACCGCACCCCGGCGGGTTCTAACCCTCGGATGCCCCTATTCCGGGTAGTGAAACCCTGCAAGAACGAACGCCTCATATCACCGTAGCCCGCGTTTTTAGGAGACAAGGATGAGCTTCTTTGACCTTCAACCGGTCCTCGACAAGATGCTTTCGGTTGCCGACAACATCTCGGATCTGAACTTCTCCGTAGGTCGGCCTCCCCAGGTCGAGATCAACGGGAGGCTCACTCCCGTCGAGGTGAAAGGGCTCCGAAACCTCA
Organism: Blastocatellia bacterium; assembly: GCA_963737945.1. Lineage (GTDB taxonomy): Bacteria > Acidobacteriota > Blastocatellia > UBA7656 > UBA7656 > Onstottus_A. Next base: position 259,854 of record CAVTUR010000013.1, read on the forward strand.
CCCCGTACCAGACAGAGGTCATAGCGATGTCTCTTATGGAGGGGAATACCGATGCCGCGCGGCGCTTTATACAAACCGGTTCGGCGGATATCGGCTATGCGATTCCAAGCAAGGTGCGTTTTCGGGTAAATATCTTCAAGCAGCGCGGCTCGATCTCAATTGTCATGCGCGTTATTCCTACGAGTGTCCCAACCCTCGAGAGTCTTGGGTTGCCGGCGCAACTCGGCGAGATTTCGCAATTAAAGAACGGGATAGTGTTATTGACAGGGCCGACGGGATCGGGCAAGACCTCGACGCTCGCGGCCATCATAGACAAGGTCAATACCGAGCATAGCTATCACATCGTCACCATCGAGGACCCGATCGAGTTTCTGCACCAACACAAGAAGTCAACGATCAACCAGCGCGAGTTGGGCACCGATACGCCTGCGTTCGCGCTTGGGCTTAGAGCCGCCTTGCGCCAGGCGCCAAAGGTGATCCTGGTCGGCGAGATGCGGGATCTTGAGACTACGGAAATTGCGCTCGAGGCTTCGGAGACTGGACACCTTGTGTTGTCTACGTTGCACACGACCGATGCTTCCAACACCGTCAATCGAATAATCGGGATCTATCCAAAGTCCGAGGAGCACGTCATTCGAACTCGGCTTGCCCAGGCATTCCGCTATATTGTTTCACAACGTCTCCTGCCGCGCGCGGATGGGAGTGGACGCGTTGCCGCAGTAGAGATACTGAAGGCAACGCCGCGCTCGCGCGAATACATTGAGCAGGGAGAGAGCGAAGGCAAGACCTTGCTTGAGGCGATGAACGACGGCGAACTCGAAGGCATGCAGCACTTCGATCTGGTGATCGAGCGGATGATTCGGAGTCAGGTGGTTACTCAAGAGGACGGGCTTGCCTTTGCCACCAACCCCTCGAATCTGCTGTTGCGGCTCTCGGGACTCGGCACCTCTGACGACATGGTAAGCCGTCGCGAGGAGCGGAACTACGTGCCGGGCCGCGTACCTGATACACCAAGACAGCGCGTAGTTGAGAGAGTTGACAGATAGAAGAAGATACGCTGGTCCCGCGATTCGTGGCAGCGATCGTTTGCGTGACCCAGCAACCAGGAGCAACAGGAGAGATCCCGATGATAGCGAATTGTCCGCAATGCGCGATGAGCCTTACTTTTGACGACATGCGGCTCCCAACCGAGCCGTTCAACGTGCTTTGTCCCCGTTGCCGGCAATCGGTGACTATCATGCCGCCACCAAAGGAAGAGCCCAGGCTGCCCGGTATCACCGGCCCGCTGGATCTGATGCCGGCAGTAGAGGCCGATCGGCCGGATTCGCTGCGTGCTCTTGCAGACTTATTGCTGGCAGGATTGAGGCAATCGCAACCTCAAACTCCGGATGCCACGAAGTGGCAGCGCCGCAGAGTGCTCCTTTGTCTGGATGATCCCCCTATGAGAGAGATCTTACGTGCGGCGCTCGAACCGTCGCACTATGAGATGTTCTCCGCCGACTACGCACCGGAGGCAATCGAGATCCTGCACGAGTCGCGCGCGGAGGTCATCGTACTCAGTCCAACCTTTGACGCGGAACGCCAGGGGGGAACTGCTATGATGCAATACGTCAATAGCCTGACTCCCCAAATTCGGCGTCGCACGTATGTCGTTCTCGTCTCCCCTCAACTTCGGACGCTTGACACTTACCTCGCGTTCGCAAATGGAGTCAACTTGACCGTGCACCCTGAGGACGTTTCATCGTTTCAATCGGTCTTTGAGCGGAGCGTGCGAGACTTCAATGAGCTTTATCGCCCATTGAACCAGGCCAGTTCCCTTGCACCCTTCTAAATCTACTCCCTCCGTCCAGAAGCCGCTGCCGAGACGGCAATTGACACAACTCTGTCTTTGTCGATAATCTCTTGGCTAGTGCGCTACGCGCCCGTAGCTCAATTGGATAGAGCACCAGACTTCGGATCTGGGGGTTACAGGTTCAAGTCCTGTCGGGCGTATTTTCCTATCTGGCTATTTGCCTACCGGTTAATCGCGCGATCGGTTGACTCATGCGATCGACTGGGAGCGCCATACACACAATTTTCCAAGCGCCGTAGGGTGAAAGTTCTTGACATGGAAGGGTAGCAGAGAATATGATGGTGCGGTGCGCTGGGTCGTCTAAATGACAAGCCCCCTTGAACATCCAGTAGCCCCCTATCTGAATGTTCCGTACCCCCAACGCACCGCCAAAACAGAACCGCTTTATGGCAGGAACACAAAGCGGTGTTGTTTACGGAGCGGGTTATATCATACGCGTCAATAGGATGCAAGAAAAAAGTTAAAGTAAATTATTAAGAATTCCGAGCGACGCGTCCGATTACCATCTAACATACGCAGATCGAATACTTACGCTAAGAAAACGGCCTGAAAAAAAATCCACCAGTTCCTGGCCTAATGTGATAAACCGATCCCCTTGGACAATCGGGACTACTTGAGTCCGAAACCCGCGTTCTTTCGGGCAAGGGTTATTGTGTTGAACCAGCCAATCCAAGGCGGACCATCTTGAATTCCACGAGTCGTGTCACGAACGCGAGGATCTCCTGACGGGCGACTTCCTCGTCTACATCAAATCGCTCGCAGATCGCCGTAACTAAAGGGCCAACGTCCGAGGGACTGCGGTTTTCTATTTCCTGCCAGACCGCGACGCCGGTTCCATTGAGGCTGTAGTAGTTTAGAGTCTCCAGATTAAGGAGCACACCTGTTCCATCGTCTAGCGGAGTAAAGACGGTCGAAGGCGATCTCTCGACAAGCATCGTCCTAAGATAGACCCAGTTCATATACCTTGCAAGCCAAAGCATAGTCAAGGCGTGCCCTAATCGTGGTCGGGTAAGACGTTGTCATGCGCCGCGGCGTTCCTGGGCCGCGTATTGGAGATTTCGGTAATCTGCGGGCGAAGCAGCGTTCTGGGGTCTTGGTGTGGGTTCGGAACTAATAGCGCAATCCATATCCTCGGCTGACTTCAGGCGAGAGGTGCCTCCTTACAACCCGCTGTCGAGTAGCCTTGACGCGAGTTCTGCGCGACCGCGGACATTTGCCTTCTGATAGACCTTGTCGAGGTGCTTATTCACCGTCTCTACGCTTATTCTGAGCCGCTCGGCGATCTCAAGATTCTTTCTGCCCTTGAGGCACTCGACCGCCACCTGAGCCTCTCTTTCCGTTAATCCCCAGGTCTGTCTGAGATGCTCTTCATAGCTTGACCAGCGCGACGCCGATCGCTTCACTACGCAGAGCACGTAGCTCTCTGCTCCAAGCATCCCCTTCGGCATTAACGTGCAGTAGATCTCATGTTCAATTCTGCCTACGGTCATGTCCCGCACTGTGGTGTGTTCGCCCGGCAAGTCGTGTGAGTCGTACGTGTCTTGATAGAAGTCGGCCGCGGCCTCAATTACAGCGGCCACTAATAAATGGCCTTCCCGGTTGTCAACAAGCAGCTTGTCAAACGCGCGATTGTGCCAGGTCAGCTGGCCCTCCGCGTTCAAGAAGACTGCACCCTCGTTGATTTCGTCCAGCGCTGCCGCAAGGCAGTAGAGGCGGTCGTTTCTTTCTAATGGGAGCGTTGTCGCCGGGATGGATGCGTAAGACCCTTGAGCTAACATACAGGCGTTCCTTTTCTGTTCTTGCCATTTGGAGGCGAGACGACCGGAAGCCGCACACTGCCAGCGATCTCAACATTTCGGCAACGTTTCTAGAAAAGGGGCAGGGAAACCTAAGATTCTCGGTAGGACACCAGCGCCTAGACCGCCTTCCTCATGCTCACGGGCGGAACCGTCCATGAAGAAGCAAATCTGACAAAGGCGATAGGGTGGCTGCGACTCCGTTATAGGTCAGGTAGTTAGCATTGTCAACACTTTTGGATTGCGACGCTACGCCCGGGGACCGTCGAGAAACAATCTGATTTTGCGGGCGCTTACGGCTCTTACCGGTTTGGGGGAGGGAGTCACTCGCAGGGCTGGAAGGCAACCACAATTCTACCTTTAAGTAATGGTGAGAGCGCCTGCAAGCTCTGAAGATCTCGACATCCCAGAGCCGAACCGGCGAGATTGGAGAGTGAAAAGAATGAACTCGCGAAGACCGCGAAGCCTCGCCGATTTTTTTTCGGCCGTGCGGCGCCGCAAACTCATCCTCCTGGTTCCCGCATTGGCATTCGCTATTGCCGCCGTCATAACGCTAAGGGGAGAACCAAACCTATACGAGTCAACAGCCAGGATGCGCTTCGCCTCAGCAAACACTGATGGCGCGCCAAATGTACTGGCCCAGATCCGCGAGTTTCGTAACCATCTCACGAGCCGTGAAAATCTCGCGCTGCTTGTAAGCAAGGATGCCGGCGGCGAGTCCTTCGAGACGATGATCTCCCAAATTCGCGCGCGCATTTCGCTTCAGCCCTATGCTGGCCGTGGCGACCAGCCCGGTGTGTTTACCGTCTCATACCGCGCGACTGATCCGGAGACAGCTTGCCGGGCGACAAATGAAATGGCGGATCAACTCCTGACCCTAACCTCTAGCAAGGCGTCATCGGCACTCCCAGCGGCGGATGTTGTGCGAAAACGGGCAGCCGACCTCGCAACCCAGTTGCGAGATCTTGAGCGTAGCGATCCATGGCTAATAGGTGTACGCTCAGATCTTCCTGCTACTGGCCCGGCTCCCCCCGCCCAAAGTTCCTATCCTTCACCTGAGGCCATACGCTCTCGGCAAATGACAATCGATGGTCTGAAGGACCAGCAGTATAAGATTCACCAACAACTTGCCGATGTTGAGCGGCGGATCACAGTTCAACGACAGATCGTCGAGCAGCAAAAAAAAGGCCCTTCGCTACGCGATAACCCGACTTATGCGGTATTGATCTCAAAGCGCACGGAGCTCCAGGGCCAGCGCGACACTCTCATCAATCGTCAGGAGTTGACTGAGAAACACCCACGAGTTCTCGCAATCAGCGATCAGATCGCTGCCATCAACCGGCAGATCGAGGAACTTCGTCAGCAAGACAACGCTCTGGTAACTCAGTCGGCGGAAAGCCGCGAGTTGGCGGCTCTCGAGTCGGAACGGAACCGGCTCAATATTGATCTAGAGGTTACGGGGCGCGAACTGGCGCGCCGATCGGCCGACGGACTCGTTCAAGCCGCCAGAGGCGAGCCATCGCCCGTGCGTCGAAGGCCGCTCGTTTCGAAACTGAGCGAGCAGTATCTCAGTCTGAAACGGAGCTATCAGGAGGCGACAAGCCAGCTTGAGAGCTTCGAAGCAAAGCCGCCGCGTGCCGAAGGCGCGGCCCTCGGTCAGCTTCAGATCCTTGAGCATGCGAATTTACCCCTGCGTCCTGTGTTGCCAAACCGTCCCATCCTAATATCCATAACCGCTCTCCTGGGACTCGCTATTGGAGCCCTGTGTGCCTTTTTCTTAGAATGGCGTCGATTTAAGACCCTGCACGACGCCCGGGACGTTGAGTATTATGCGCGCCTTCCGCTGCTGGCCGTGATACCCAGATCGGCAACCTCCGGCGAACACCGTCGCGAGTGCTGGCGTGCTACGATTTGGCTTGCCCTCGCTGCCACAACATCGGTCGCGGCAACATTGGCGCTGAGTAGGATCTTCATCGCCACCGACATCATCGCGCTGGTCCAAAAGTAGAAACGCAGGTTCATTTATCATTTAGCTCAAATGAGAGAAACGCATGTACAAGCAATTTTATGGCCTGCGCGACATACCCTTCAGCCTGGCGCCCGACCCAAAATATCTGTTCCGAACTGAAAGCCTCGTCGAAGTTTTCGCTAACCTCCAATACGGAATTGAGAACGGCAAGGGCATCGTAGTCGTCACTGGGGAAGTGGGGACGGGTAAGACGACAGCCCTGCGTTCCATGCTTCAGTCGCTCGATCGCTCGGTCCTGGCAGCCTACATCTTCAATCCAATTCTTTCGACTGCGGAGTTCTTCGATCTTCTCGCCGGCGAATTCCGCATGCGCCCTGAGCCCTCCAAGGCTGTGATGCTCCGCTTGCTCGGCAACGTTTTGATGTCGCGACAAGCGCAAGGCCTTCGCACGATACTGGTAGTTGACGAAGCGCACCTTCTGCCGCATCACCTCCTTGAAGAAATTCGATTGCTTTCAAACTTCGAAACGAATCGAGAGAAGCTGCTCCAGATCGTTCTGTGCGGGCAGCCTGAGCTTCACGATTTGCTTGGTCAACCGGAACTGCGTCAGCTCAAACAGCGCGTTAGCTTGAAGTGCTCAATCAAGACGCTGACTTCGCACGAGACCGGCGAGTACATCCGCTGGCGGCTGCGCATCGCCGGCTGCTCAAATGAAAACCTGTTCGAACCCGAGGCAATCAAAGTCGTTCATCGTTTTTCCGGTGGAATACCAAGAATCATAAACAACATTTGCGATAACGCGTTACTAACGGGTTTCGCTGAGGGCAGCTCCACGATCACAACCGCGATCATCAACGTTGTCGTTGAAGTGCTGGACCTCGCATCGATCGAGGTTATGACCGCACGGACGGTTGCCGAGACCGTCATCCAGCGAGATCGACTGCCGAATGAAGCACCGGTTCCATCAAACGTGCATTACATTCGCCGTGACGCCGGGCCCGCGATCGCAAAGTCGAATGCAGGAGCCGCAATCAACGGAGAGTATGTTATTCGCTCCGAGGGTGAGGATGATTCGGATGCTTCGCCAACGTTTTTCTCTCGGGTGCGCGTTTACAGGAACTCGTAGCGAGCGCCGCGACCGAGTCTGTCAGATATGGGAAGAGTCTACAACGCATTGGTGAGAGCCGAGCAGTGGCACGACGCGGATCATCCGATCGGCCGTCCTGATCGCAAGGACTCGCCGAGGATCCCCTCCGGAGATGGTCCGCCGGCAGTCCCGATAAACGTATCGTCAGCGCCGCAGGCGCCGTCTGCGCTTCAAGGCGGCCTGCGCGCAAGCGGCGCCCTGGTCACGCCCGCGGCCGTCGAATCAGTTCACTCTGGTGCAACCAACCTGGTGCCGCGCGCTGCCCCCCTCTCGAGTCGCGCGGTCGCTGACCGGCGAATACCCAATGCGCCGGTCAGCACATTCGATGAACCTTGCGAAGTCTTGAATATTCGTGATCTCGCGATTGACAAGCGCGTGGCAAGGCTCACCCGTGAGGATCCGCTGGCGGTGGAGCGCTACCGCGCGTTGGCTGTCAAGCTGATAAACCTGTCGGAACGGCGAAAGCTGAAAACGATTCTGATCACCAGCGCCGATGCGGGCGAAGGCAAGACCACGGTCGCGACGGTCCTGGCGCTGGCATTGGCTAAGGATACCGAGCGTAGAGTGCTGTTGATCGACGCGAACCCAACCTCCCTGTCTGTCGGCCGAACCCTGGGTCTCAATCCAAAGCGGGGCTGGCGGAATCTGGTTGACCGCTCGTGCGAGCTCAAGCGAGCAATTGTTCGAGTAGATCCAAACGGCCTATCGGTGCTGACGCCAGGACCGCAGGCGGCGTCTCAATCCGCCGATGCAATACCATCGCGGCTGGAAACCGTAATTGGCGAATTGGCGCAGCGTTTTGACCTGATCATTGTTGACTCGCCCGCCATTCTCGAGTCGCCCGAGACTCAACGTCTCGCAGCGGTGCTCGACGGAGCCGTGCTTGTTGCGCTCGCGGGCCATACACACCACAGCAGGGTAACTGCTGCGCGGAAGCTTGTACCAAAGGAACGCCGGCTGGGCCTGGTGCTGAACGAATCCGAAGGGGGTGTGGGATTCCCTCAACGAAGACGCTGGAAGAGTTCCTTCATAACACGATTGTTTGGACAAACGAGGTTGACTGCTTGAAAGGCGAGTTTGGAGTCGCTGGCCCCGTCCCTGCATTGCAGTTGTTCGCAAGAGCAATTGGGGAGAAAACGAAATGAGACGCTTGTTCCTGGTAATTGTAGAAACCGTGTTGTTGTTTGCGGCGGCCCTCACCGCGACGCAGATCCGGTTCGGAAGAGAGAGTCCTGATGTGCTCTTCAACCAGAGAGGCTGGATGAAAGCGGCCATTATGACGATTGTGATCCAATTGGCCTTTTATCTCTTTGACCTTTACGACCTCCCCGCCACACGAAGGTATCGCCGGGTCATCATCAATCTGGTCATCGCGCTCAGCGTAGCCACGGTCCTGCTTGCGATCCTGTTTTACGTTGTTCCCTCGCTGGAGTTGGGGCGCGGCGTGTTTTTGGTAGACGTGGTGCTGATCCTTGCGGTTATTCCGGCGTGGAGGCTGGTAGTCGCCTGGAGTGCCGGCCATCCACAAATCGGCGTGCGCGAGCGTGTGTTGATACTTGGCTCGGATGCGCAAGCGATTGAGCTGGCTCGGGCGACTCTCGAACGACGCTCGTCGGGGTTCCATATAGTTGGGTTTGTAGACAACAAACCGGAATTGGTGGGCAAGAGTCTGATCAACCCGAAGGTAATAGGGCTTACTGCTGATATCGGTGGTCTGGTCGAACAGTATCAGGTCGATCGGATAGTCGTGGCCGTTTCCGACCGGCGGGGTATCTTCCCAACTGAAGACTTGCTGAGCCTATCGCTCAGCGGTCGCGTAGCAGTTGAAGAGTCAGCGCGCTACTACGAACGGCTTACGGGAAAGATCGCGAGCGAGATGCTGCGACCTTCGTGGTTGATCTTTTCGCGAGGCAATCGCTTCTCGGATTTCGAGTACCACGTTCGCAGGGTTATGAACGTCGGCCTTGCCGTGGTTGGCTTTGTGCTGTCGCTGCCAGTCATGATACTGACCGCGCTGGCGGTAAAGCTCGATTCCCGCGGGCCGGTGTTCTATGTGCAGGAGCGCGTAGGAAAGAACGGACGCAAATTCAAGATAGTCAAGTTTCGCTCGATGCGAGTCGGCGCCGAGGCTAAGTCTGGTCCGGTCTGGGCCGAAGAAGACGACCCGCGAGTGACACGGGTCGGGCGCGTAATTCGCAGGCTCAGATTCGACGAGTTGCCTCAGTTCGTCAATGTGATTCGCGGCGACATGAGTTTTGTGGGCCCGCGCCCGGAGCGACCGGTGTTCGTCGAACAGTTGGGCGAGATCGTTCCCTATTACTCGCAGCGGCATGTCGTGAAGCCGGGTCTCACCGGCTGGGCGCAGATCAAGTATCCATATGGCGCTTCAGTTGAGGACTCGATTGAGAAGCTTCGATACGACCTCTATTACATAAAAAATCAGTCGCTGCTGCTCGACGCGATTATCATATTTGAGACCATCAAGATCGTAATGTTTGGCCGCGGCGGACGATAGGCCGAGCCACAGCAAAGACGGAGGGGGTACCTATGAAGAAGAGAATGGTTAGCCTTGTATTGAGCTCGTTGACAATTATCTCCGCGGCCGCACTCGTCGCTGGGCAGGCGATGCCGCAAACCGCGTCGGCGAGCGCAGAGGGAAGTCGACCGCGCACGGCGCTCAATAATACCAGGGGCGCGACTTCCGACACGCGACCGGTCACTCCCGCCGAGGCAGCAGGCCCTGCAGATGAAGCCGCAATTCAATCGCAGATAAACGCAGTCTATCGGAGCTTCTACAACTCGTATCGTCTTGGGCCGGGAGACATCGTTGCGATTTACATCGACAAGCATCCCGAGGATTCCGTACAGCGAGTGACAGTGTCGCCCGTCGGGCGAGTCTACTTTCCGCTCCTTGGCGACGTATCAGTAGTCGGGAAGACCGTTCCTCAGCTTCAGGAGTACCTGACTAACTCGGTGGCCGAGTTTATCAAGGAGCCTCGCGTTACCCTTGCGTTGCTGGAAGCTCAGAGCGCAAAGATAGGCGTGCTGGGCGACGTAAAAACGCCGGGGCTGATGGTTATGACCAGGCCTCTGCGGGTGCTTGACGCAATTACGCTGGCCGGCGGGATCCTCGACACCGGCAGTTCATCCGTTTCAATCCTGCGCCAATACGAGGACGGACGAGTTCAGGTGTTCACCGCGGATGTGAAAAAGATTCTGAACGGCAAAGCGAATCCGGAGGAGAACGCCTACCTGCGCTCCGGAGACACTCTGATCGTGCACGGCAACCTGTTTAAGACCATAACCAAGATCTCGAGCCTGGTTGGTGTGACATCGCTGGTTACGTTCATGACCCACGGAGGACGTTAGTCCTCTCCTTTGTTTGTAGCTGCGGTTTGATGAGCAGCTTGCCCATTGCGTCCAGGACGAAACAGATGCCGTCAAAGACGGCTCAGAGATCCTGAGCAGCGCGCGAGCTCGAAGAGAATATGAAATTCGGAAAGGGTTGTTGAGGGAATGCCTAATGTCTAAACCAATCTTAGAGTTTTCAGGAGCGGATGCGGGGACGTCGAGTTCAATCGGCGACTTTCGCCGCAGCCCGCTCGCCGATCTCGTAAGCGAAAATCTGCGCACCAAGGGGATGCGACAAGTTGATTTCTGCCGCCAAACCGGATTCGATCAAGGTTTGCTGTCCAAGATTCTGTCGTCGGTGGTTAACACTCTGAACGTCGAGACTGCACTTAAGCTTGCCGAGGGTCTGAGCCTGCCTCCGGCCGTCGTCTTTGAGGCGATCGGGAAGAAGGACGTCGATGATTTGCTGCGGCGATTCTATTGCGCAAGCGATAATCTGATGTAGGCGATAGCGAGAGTCGCGATTGCGAAATTACTTTTGACGCCTGAGCCACTTAGCTGCGGCTCTGATGGCTGGGTCTCTATCGGTTCCATACAACTCCCAATTCGCTTTGACTTCGATGTCTGGAGGGATCTTGCTGTCGTAGGTTTTCCCAGTTCGGTCGGCTTCGATGGCAGTAGTTAGATTGAGTATCGCTCCGTCACTGAGTTTGAAGGGCTGGTTTGCCGTCGGCAGACCCCGGGTTGGCATCCCGATGAAGTATGTCTTAGACCGGCCCCTAAAAGCTATCACGACGGCTTCTCCTGAACTGGCAGTCATCTCATCCGTCAAAACTACGACCGGCAGATTCTCAGTCTTCACTTTGTAGGGATCGGCGACCCTGGCTACTGCTACTGCATTCTTATTGATCATTGCCTGGCCATCATGATAGCTCCAAGTGCTGGACCCTCCGGCAGAGACGAAGGCGCCGAGGTCACCTTCTCCCAGAATCGGCCCAATCCCGGCTAGCATAGGCCACATATTGCCACCGCTGTTTTGCCTGAGATCAATAATCCATCCCTTCAAATGTCTCACATCCAGTTCGCGGATCAGTGCCTGAACCCGCTCCGCGAATTGAGTTGCGATTTCCCCAGCTCTCTTCATATCAGTCATGCTAGCGCCGAATTGTGGAAGCTCGATTAAGCCAATGTCCTTTGAAACCAATCTGCCTCTCAAAGGCAGATTGAAGTCGTACTCGCCAAACTCAAGGTGAACGTTCCTGGGCCTGGCGTTTCGTCGCTTCAGCGCCAATTCAACTCCTTTGGCTGCCATCTTCTTCGCTTCATTGATGATCCTGGAATAGTCGCCATCAGCGCTGACAGTGTGTCCGTCAATGGCGAGAATCTTCTCACCTACCTCAACCGCCGCGCGGCTTGCAGAGCTGTTTGGAAAAACTGAGATGATGACCCGGTCCTTCACGCGGATGCCCAGATCGATACGCGTTCCACCGGCCCTTCCTGAATCCAGCGTCTTCAGATCTTCGGGTGTGAGTAGACCGCTGTGCTTGTCGCCCAATCGCTTCAATGCATCTCTGATTGCCGGATAAGTATCGGCAGGCGTTCTTGCATTGGCGGCCTTCTCAATCGTCAGCCGGCGATATTCATTCCAGTCGGTTTCCCGCTTCAACGAACTCCTCTGAATAATGTCGAGAGCTCGATTTAGATAGTCCAGGGCCTCCGGTGCGGGCGAAGAAGGTTCGTCTTGTGCATAGGCAGGAGAACATTGCCATGACAAAACCAGGATCATTGCAGCAAAGAGGAGTGTGTCTTTGAATCTGACCTGGTGCATCGTCTCCTCAGGGAACAGGCTAGTAGTCAGAAACGCCGCTTCATGGCGAAAGTAGCCACCAAACATTGGTTCCAGGTACACGGAACCGGACGCCTCGCTTTGTCGCAGGAGCGAACGTCCCGACCTACTGAGAAAACGTCGGACACAGCCATGAAATTAACATCCTCGGCCGCTTAGTCTGGGCTCTAAGGCACGCTTGTTGTCAAACGGTCGTCTGCGATAGTATCTCGCCGGCTTCCGAAAATGCGGCGATGTCCGGCAAACCGAGTTTGTCGCGAACCCACGCCATCTGCCGGTTGTGCAGTCAACGACAAACCGAAGTTTGTCGGATATTGAGACTTCAGCATCAATGAAGGAGCGTTCTCAATGATCGATTCGAAAGAGCCTCAGCAGACTCGAGTCAAGTTAGTCGGACTCAGTATTATCGTCGTGCTCACAATGCTCGGGTCGGCAAGTGCGCAGGATGGGAGTGGCGACCTGACGGGTGAACGCCTCGTCAACGCGCGAAAGGAACCCCAAAACTGGGCCACTTACTTCGGAGCGTATGATGCGTGGCGATACAGCTCTCTTGATCAGATCCGCGCTGACAATGTGAAGAACCTCGTCTCAGTTTGGGCATTTCAGACCGGAAAGGTCGAAGGCGGCCTCAACGCAACGCCCATCGTAGTCGATGGAATCATGTACCTCATAGCCAGTGAAGACCGTGTCTTTGCCCTGAACGCAGAGACCGGCGACCGCCTTTGGACTTATAACTACAAAGTCCCCCGCGACCTGATATCTCCCTACGGCAAATTCAATCGCGGCGTGGCAGTGGGGTATGGATTGGTTTTCTTTGGCACGATGGACAACCACGTTGTCGCGCTCGACGCGAAAACGGGCAAGGAGGTATGGAACGTTGAAGTCGAGGACGTCAAGAAATGCGGCTGCAATATCAACGGCGCTCCTTTTATCGTCAAAGATAAACTCATCGTCGGTGGCACGGGTGGCGACAGCGCACACCGCGGCTACATCAGTGCCTTCAATGCGAAGACCGGGAGGCTGGCGTGGCGCTTCTACACCATACCCGGACCTGGAGAACCCGGACACGAGACCTGGCCTGAGACGGATATGTGGAAGTACGGAGGGGGTTCCACGTGGCTCACTGGCTCGTATGATCCGGCGCAGAACCTGATCTTCTGGGGAATCGGCAACCCGTCCTCTGATTTCAATAACTCGGTGCGTCCCGGCGAGAACCTCTACACTAACTGTATCGTCGCGATCGACGCAGACACCGGCAAGCTCAAGTGGTACTACCAGGAGATCCCACACGACGCGTGGGATTTCGATTCGGCTTATGAGTCTGTGCTTATCGATGTCACCCGTAACGGTAAAACCGAAAAGCTTCTTGTGCATCCGAACAAGAGCGGTTTTGTATGGGTGCTCAATCGGGAAACGGGAAAGTTCGTCAACGCCTGGCCCTACGTTGACACGATCACCTGGGTAAAGAGTATCGACAAAGAGGGCAAGCTGATAGGCCGCAACGAGCCCGAAGCAGGAAAGCCAAATCTCATTTGTCCGAATTGGGGAGGAGGCAGGAGCTGGAATCATTCGGCATATAGCCCGCGCACCGGGCTCTGGTATAACGACGGCATCGAGTGGTGCGCAAACGTTACCGTGTACCCGCAGGAAGCCCGCGAGGGCAGATCGTTTGTTGCAGGCAATGTTGATGTGAAGCCGCCGCCTGACGGTCCGATTCGCGCGCATCTCGATGCGTTTGATCCGGTGACCGGGCAGAAGAAGTGGAGCGCGCCGTTCAAGTATCCAATTCTCTCATCGTTGCTGGTCACAGGTGGAGACGTCTTGTTTACCGGTGACGCTGAAGGACACTTCATGGCGTTTCATGCGAAGACCGGCAAACAGCTCTGGTCATTCAACACCGGCTCGGGCCATCGCGGCGGCCCAATAACCTACTCGGTCAACGGCCGTCAATATGTGGCGGTGCCTTCGGGGCTGGGATCGATATTCGTCAGCTCGATGCCCAGGACCTGGCCCGAAGCGGCAGGCTGGCCCGGGGGTTCCGCGGTGTTTGTGTTTGCATTACCGCAGCCGAACAAGTAAACCGAGAATGAGAGTAGCAATAGCTTCAAAGACTGCACTGCTGCTCCTGCCTTTTGTGCCAGTATTCGTTGCCACAGCCAATCGAGCCGTGCCTGGGGGACAGGCGAATGGCAGGCGTACGGACCCGCAATCTATTGGCGAAGGCGCGAGGTTATTCGCGACCAACTGTGGCAACGCCTACTGTCACGGCACCGGCGGCTCGGGCGGAGGGGCGCCTCGGCTCCGCGGCAAGGGCCTCGAAGGTGCGTACGTGTTCAAGTCTGTCTCAAACGGGATTCCCGGGACATCGATGCCCAGCTTCAAATCGGAACTGTCAGAAGAACAGATATGGAAGGTGGTTGCGTTTATTGTGGCTGATCCGAAGACCGGCGTCGTTGCGAAACCCGAAACCCCCCAAGGTAACAAACCAGCATTGCAACCCTCGTCTCCGCCCAGGCTGCCGGAGCCAGCCAGCTCGATCATTGGCAGTGCTCAGGCTGGCAAGGCTCTGTTCTTCGGTTCTGCTCAGCCAAAGAGCTGTGGTTTGTGTCATTTCTTACAAGGCCAAGGGACACCGATCGGTCCGGATCTCTCGAAGAGTGAACACCAGACGCCAAGAGAATTGTTCTTGAGCATCGTATTCCCGCGCGAGACCAGCGACTCGCGATATGCTACCGTCACCCTTACGCTTCGAAATGGGGAAAAAGTCTCCGGGGTTAAGAAGGAAGAGGACGCCGAATCGGTTCGGGTATACGACACGACGGAGTTGCCCGCGGTTCTGCGCACAGTTCAAAAAGCCGACGTGCTCAAAACTGAAACCTCGAGTCAATCGATCATGCCAAACGATTATGCTAGTGCGTATTCCCTGAAGCAGCTTCTCGACCTGGTTGCGTTTCTGAAGTCTTCTGAATCCAAATCGCCAGTGACTCTGAAGGATCTGCTGGAATGAACGAGCAAGTATTTACGCTCCCGCGGGGCCTTGAAACGGGTCCAGCCAAACCTCACTAGAAGGTCATCTCCTCGGTGCCCTCCAGCGGCCCGAGCATACAAGAAGGGGGAAGTTCTCATGCCGACAATGAATCGACAGATATTACTTGCTGCACGGCCCGTTGGATTCCCGAAGGACTCTGACTTCAACCTTGTCGAATCTCCGGTTCCGAACCCAGGCGAGGGCCAGATCCTTGTCCGCTCGATCTACCTCTCGGTCGATCCTTACATGCGCGGACGAATGAACGACGTCAAGTCATACGCCGCACCCGTACCGATTGGCGGAGTGATGGGAGGCGGTGTTGTCGCGCGAGTCGAGCGGTCAAATAACCCGGCGTTCAAAGGGGGCGACATCGTTGAAGGCATGTTTGGCTGGCAGGAATACGCGGTTTCCGATGGCCAGGGTGTCAGAAAGATCGATCCTGCGATTGCACCGATATCGACGGCGCTCGGCGTTCTCGGGATGCCGGGGCTGACTGCGTATTTTGGGCTGTTGGAGATCGGCAACCCACAGCCCGGAGAAACCGTCGTCGTGTCCGGCGCGGCTGGAGCGGTTGGCTCGCTGGTCGGTCAGATCGCGAAGATCAAAGGCTGCCGCGCGGTCGGAACCGCGGGCGCGGATGAAAAGATCGCTTACCTGACGGGCGAGCTTGGTTTTGACGGGGCGTTCAACTACAAAACCGAGACCAACTACTATGAGAGGCTGAAGGAGCTGTGTCCTAAGGGAATCGATGTGTACTTTGACAACGTCGGGGGTGAGATCACCGATGCGGTATTCAGGTTGATCAATACAAAGGCGAGGATCTCGATCTGCGGGCAAATCTCGCAGTACAACCTCGAGAAGATGGAGATGGGTCCGCGATTGATCCTGACATCGCTGCTGGTAAGGCAGGCGCGGGCGGAAGGCTTTCTTGTTTTTCAGTTCCTCGATAAGTATCCGCAGGGCATCATTCAAATGGCTCAATGGTTACGGGAGGGAAAGCTCAAATACAACGAGGATATCGAGGAAGGGATCGAGAACACGCCAAGCGCATTCATTGCTATGTTGAAGGGGAGGAATACCGGTAAGCAACTCGTGAAGGTGTCGGAGCCGGATTAGAGAAAGCGAGTAAGGCGCGATGACAATTGGCGATGAGTGGCTTAGCGGCTTGGCCGGGCCCGACTATTGAGCAGTGTAATCTGTCGAGACAGCGCGTGAGCTCGCGCCAAATCTCCGAATGCCTTCGCGATTACCATGGAGGTTTGGGTGTACAGCTTCTCCGCGATCGATGCAACATGCAACGACACAGTCCTGGGCGGTTCTTCGTTGACAACATAGCGAGCCACATCGACCGCGAACCTTAGTCGTTGCGTCGATGCGTCGTTACTCAAAGCGTCATACCGGGTTAGATACTGCGAGAGTTCGGCAGACTCTCTACTCCGGACACGCGCGAAAACAGCAAGTCGAGGAAGTCTTTGCTTGAGCTCTTCGAAACGTACCCATTCCTGCCAATGAGGGTGCCGGCGCAACAGATCTGATATGCGGTAATTGCCAGGGCTGCAGCGCCCGCGAGGTCGGTGTTGACTACTTTTGCTTTCACTTGTTTGTCTGCGAACAAGCCCAGGTCCACGGTCACGGTACATTCGTTGAACCAGCGCGTCTTCACATCTTGAAAGCCGCTGCTGATAGCGGCGGCGACAGTCGGCCATTCACTTGTGCGAGATGATGAGCGAAAAAGAGTCGACAGAAAACTCATGATGGCCTATATGCCCTGGTACGATCGCAATTAGTTATTATCTCTAAACCATGACTTTGCGGTCGACGCCGCCTGATCGATCGAAGATACCGCGAGCACGCCGGCGACCGGGGGCGGCCCAAGAGCATAAGTTGTGCCCGGAAAGAAGGGCGGTCTGAACCCGCCGCCTGAGAATCTTACATCGAAATAGGTATCTCCATTTGAGTAGTCGGCAAGGCTGTTGTTTCTCTCCACGTCACTGCCCACAAGTCTGATTCGAGCGCTGCTGGTGGGCGACTGATGTCCGCTTCCGGACCAGGAAGTGACGCCACCTTCCTGCCCGGTTGGGGAGTCATTGTTATTTGTGGCATCGCTGTCGAATACGCAGTTGGCGGCGTCGATCTCGAGGCTCAGATTTGAGTTGGCGACGTAGTTTGTTTTGGCGTCCAGGTATATGTTTCCGTCGTTAGTGAACAGACCCAGCACGTTCTTAACGTTTGCGATATTTGACACCGGGGTGCCATCTGAGTTGACAACCGGGTCGGCATATTTAAGATCGCCAGTGACCCTCATGCTTCGCTTTGCTGTTATCGTCAACGCGGTATTTGAAGCGAGAGCAGGCTTTGAGGTCGAGCCTTCGGTTCCCCCGCGCAGGCTTGATACGCCGCCGTTGATGAATAGCGAAACAGCCGCTTTCGGATTCGTCGGATCCGATTTATCCGTCGGCAGGCCCGAATAGGTCTTGGTGCTGGACCCCGACGAGATGGTTGTCGTGTTGTTTGTGTAGCTCTCGCGAATGGTGGTGGTGGTGGCTCCTTGCTTAATAACGTAGACCTGATCTCCGTTGGTGTCGCCGTATAATTTCAGGTCGTCCGCGTCGCCCTGAACGTAGATCCCGGCGCCGCTGATTGTTGAGCCGTCTGACGACGAAATATAAACGCCGTTTGAAAGCGAACTGCCGGATTTGGTTGGCGGAGTGTTCTGGGCGCTTCGCAGGTTTGCGACAAGCGCAGCCACCGTCACGTGTCCGTTGCTATCGAGGACGTCCAATTTCGCCCCCGACCCGTCTACGGGAACCACCGCCGGAGGGTCAACCGCCGTACCGTCCGGATTCTTGTCTGTAATACCAGTTCCATTGATTACTGCGTACTCCTGCGAGAAGTTGTTTCTCGGAAGCGGGATTTTTGAGGATTGCTTATAGCCCTCTGGGCTGAGATGAATGCTGCCTGCGTAGTCGCTGAGTCGGAATCGGCACAAAGCTCGTTGTAATAGAGTCGTATGGTCGGGTCCACTTGTGTGATGAGGTTGCGAAATGAGTATTGCCAGCCCGTGTAGAAGGCGAAATGGGTGTTGGTATGCACCGGGCCGGAGAACGTACCGGGGGTCAGAAGATAGTTGAGATGGTTTGGATCATCTCCGATATCGAAGAATGCGCCGAATCCCGAGAAGCTAAAATCTCGATAGCTGCCCGAAGGCGGGCCATAACTGAGGTTGATATTTGTCGAGAGACGGCCAGTTTCGTTCACCGTCGCGCTCCCACCGGCGGTCGTCCGGCCGGTAACCTGAGTTGCGTAGTGGAACAGCACTACCTGGGTCGCCTGGTTCGGAGTTTGTTTCACAAGGGTGATGCTGCCGGTCAGCGGTCGGAAGCTCACGGAAAAATTGCTCCCGTTGAGTTGGTCAAATGCGTCATCGCGCGCGGTATTTCTGACTAGCTCATCCGCGCGAGTCTTTACTCTTTGGTAGAAAGCGGGCTGGGCGCTCCAACTACCGTTTGCAACCGGTGGGGGGATCACCTGAACATCCGGAAACTGGCCTCCGGAGGCGGGCGGAATGCTATAAAAGGGAGTCGTCCCATCTCTGATCTTTTCTATTTCCTCCGAGAGCGCCTGCTCGAGCGCGCGCCGTGCTATGCCCACGCCGGCGTCGGCTACAAAGAATGACTGTTCTCCGACTCGCTGAGCTTTCGTCGTGACAGTATCGGTCGTCACTGAGAGGACGACCGCCATACCGAGAGCCAGCAGCATCGTCGTCGCCAGCAGCGACGTGATTAGAGCGATGCCGCGCTCGTTGTCCTTACCCTTGTTCAACTTCTGTTTCATTGAAACCCCTTAGAAGGCCCACGAGCCCTTCGTATTCGCGCTAAGATTATTATTACGGAGAAGGTTGAGATTGCGTGGCGCAATCTCGAATGTCTGAACTGCCTGGCGATAGCCTTTGTTTCCGGGAGGCAGATCAGGCGTTTCGGCCGAGATGGTGATTATTGCGGCGCGAATCGTCGTACGATCGACGGGAGCGCTGGTCACATTGTTGATGGGGTTAGCCGCCGTCCCTGATACGGTCCGATACTGGACTTGCATATTGGTGACGCCGCGCGCAATCGCGTACCAATTGGTTGCGTCCTCGGTGCGTTCGAGCTCCTTCGTCGCCTGGTTGACCCTATAGCCGACCAGGCCCCCAAGAGCTGAAATCTGTGCGTTTCCGTAGTTCGGTTCACCTGCATCGACCGGGGTATTAAACAACTGGTCTATCCTGGTCCCGAATATTCCCGCCCGGTTCATCGGATTCGACGAACCGTGACTTAACTGAGCCTTGCCGCCTACAAACTGTCCGGCGCTTGTCAGCGCAAACACTACTGCTTTGATATCGTCATAACAGAGATAGTATTTCGGACTGGCCGCGTTAAAGGCCTCGTAGAAATTCCTGGTTTGTCCCGCGTGCTGATCGACGTAGGTGAATTGCGTGCTTGACCCGCTCCCGGTCACCGTCACCTCAGACGGCAGCACGAAGGTGAACGTCGAGTTGGCGGAGCCCTGCGCATCTATGTATGCGTTTGGCGCGTAAGGATCGCCGTTCACCATGAGAAGCTGATCGGGGGCGCCGCTCGCTCCGTCGATGTAGAAGAGACCGGCAAAGCTGCTGTTGGGGCGCGGCAGACCCATGCCCGCCGATTGAACGTCGCGCGTTACAAAGTCAACAGCCGTGCGCAGACTCTGGTTCAAATCGGTGACGCTGGACTCGGTGACAAACACCTGTTGGTTCTTGTTCAATAAAGTGAATACGACACCCATCAGACCGACCGTCAGCATCGCCGCGACGGTCAATTCGAGTAGCGAGAAACCGCTTTCGCCGTTCGTCCTCATAGTTACTCCTCTCAAAATGATCGCACGGTGCAGACAGTCGTCTCTTCGTTCGGCGAGCTGTTACCAATCGTCTTGCCGCCTCGACCGGCCTGTAAAGCGACTACGCGCACGGCGATCACAAGTGCGCGATCGAGCCCGCCCGGATCATTCTCAATCTTCCAGTAGCGTCGATAGGTCGGGACTTGTCCTCCGGAACAATCCGTTGAGGGGGCGCCGGCGCTGTCGACGCAAAGCGAATCGAAGTAGTTGGCGACTTTTGTAGCCTCGGCAATGCTGCCGACAGATGTTTGACCTCCCGGGATGATCAGCCTCGGGTCATTCTTCTCAATCGCCATCATCTCCTCGAGCTTTTGCTGTGCGAGGGCGGTGGTGGTGGTGTGCTGCCTGATGATTCGGTTCTGCCCGATGGCAAGCGTAAACAGGCTGGCCAGAAACACCAGACTCACCATTGAAATCACCGACGCGATAGCGACCTCGATCAGAGTGAATCCTTGTTCATCTTTCATATTCATCCCCTCGGTGCTCAATGCCGAATGTCTGTCCATTGGCTGTTCTCCCACTGAAAGGCGCGGATGCCGGAGACGCAGTTCACGGTAAGCGCTCGAAATGACGGTCCATTGCTCAAATATATGGCGTTTATCGCGCCCGCGGTGACCACCGGGAATCCGCGCGAGTTGAAATCTTGCTTGAAGACAGTTGTCGAACCGTCTTGCGCGGGAAAGGAAACCGCGCTCGACGTAGGCGCACCAGTCACCGGAGCGGTAACGCCGGCCGGAGTCGCGAAATTGATGTTCTGGGGGAGCGGTGTGTAGTCAGTGCGAACTACGGTGCCGCTCACGTCATAGACAATCATTCCCATCCGCCTGTTTGGAGTATCGATAACTAGAGACGTTCTTCGGTTGTCGGATATAGCCTGGGTCTTGACCCGCTGAATAAGGTCAGCGGTTTGGCGGAGAGCAATATTGAGCCGGTATTCACGCATCGCCCCGATGATCTTTGGTGTCGAGATAGCGGCGGTGACGCCGATTATTAGGACGACGACGGTGAGTTCCAGGATGGTGAAACCTTGGTATCGGTTGAATTGCTTTACTCGGTTCTTCACGACTTTCACCTCTCAAGAATGCAAGCGCGGAAGCCTTTCGACTCGCATTCGCAGAGTAGCAGTGCAATAACAGGGCCGACAGGAGCTGTTGGTCAAGGAGTTCAACTGTGGGGATGGGTTCTGTCCCAGAAGTCACCAAACCTGATGAACGCCCGGATCGGCAGTGGCCGTAATCTCTACGTCCAACCAGGGGGGATCAGACCGCTAACACAAAAAGGGCCAATTGGTATGACCCGTGCGGTACTTTGCAAAAATTCTCGTGTCTCCTGAGTTGAATGGCAGGATCTGTCCACCGATCCGCGTGAATTGAATGGCCTTCGGTCACTACGCTGCCGCGTAATGACACTAATTCGGGCACAATTGCGTCTGTGTCTCGGTGGTTTGAGGTTAGGGGAAACGAGGGCTTCGAGCGAATATTTCGCTCGAAGCCCGATATCAGATTAGTTGTTATCTCGGAACCAGGATTTGGCTGTGGACGCAGCCTGGTCCACCGAAGAAATCGCAAGCACGCCGGCGACCGGAGGCGGCCCCAGCGCGTAGGTGGTGCCCGGAAAGAAGGGCGGCCTGAAACCCCCGCCGGAGAATCTCACGTCGAAATACGTATCTCCGTTGTAGTAGTCTACGAGGCTGTTGTTCTTCTCGACGTCGCTGCCCACGAGCCTGATCCGCGCGCTGGAGGACGGTGTCTGATGTCCGCTGCCGAACCAGGTAGTGATGCCTCCTTCCTGTTGGGTTGATGGCGCCTGACTGTCGTTGGAGGTGTCGGTGTTGAATACGCAGTTCGCAGCGTCGATCTCGATGCTCAGATCCGGATTGTTGCTATATGCCGTCTTGGCGTCGAGATAGATGTTGCCGTCACTGGTGAACAGACCCAGCACGTTCTTGACATCGGCGATGTTCGAAACCGGTGTGCCGTCGGAGTTGACAACCGGGTCCTTGTATTTGAGATCGCCGGTCACTTTGATGCTTCGCTTGGCAGTGATTGTCAACGCCGTATTCGACGCGATCGCGGGCTGGCTCGTAGAGCTGTCTTTTCCACCGCGCAAGCTCGTTATACCTCCGTTGACGAACAGCGAAACACCTTTTTTGGGATTAGTCGGATCCGACTTATCGGTTGGCAAGCCCGAGTAGGTTCTGGTGCTCGAACCCGAAGAGACAGTTGTGGTGTTGTTCGTGTAGCTCTCGCGAATGGTCGTCGTCGTGCTACCTTGCGTAATTACATAGACCTGATCACCGTTGGTATCGGCCAACAGCTTTATATCGTCAGCATCGCCCTGAACGTAGATTCCGGCGCCGCTGATGGTTGAGCCGTCGGATGACGAAATATAGACGCCGTTGACGAGCGATCCGCCCGATGTGGCTGGCGGAGTGTTCTGAGCATTCCGCAGGTTGGCAGCAAGCGCGGCAGTCGTTACATGTCCGTTGGTATCAAGAACCGCCAGCGGGTTGCCTGAACCGTCGACAGGGATCACCGCTGGAGGGTCAACGGCCGTACCGTCTGCGTTCCGATTTGTGATGCCGGTTCCATTGATGACCGCGTACTCTTGGGAGAAGTTGTTTGCTGGAAGCGGGACCGCCGAGACTTGCTTATACCCATCCGCGCTCGTGTGAATGCTACCGGCGTAGTCTCTGGTGGTTGGGATCGGTACGAACGTATTGTAGTAGAGCCGAATGTTCGAATCGACTTGCGAGATGACATTTCGAAATGTGTATTGCCAACCGGTGTAGAAGGCGAAATGACTATTGGTATGCACCGGGCCGGAAAACGTGCCGGGGACCAGAACGTAGTTCAGGTGATTTGGATCATCTCCAACATCGAAGAATGCCCCGAATCCAGAAAAGCTGAAATTGCGAAAACTGCCGGACGGCGGCCCAAAGGTTAGATTGATATTCGTCGAGAGACGCCCGGTTTCGTTGACGGTTGCGCTCCCCCCGGCAGTTGTTCTGCCCGTGACCTGAATTGCATAGTGAAACAACACCACCTGAGTGGCCTGGTTTGGCGTCTGTTTCACAAGTGTAAGGCTTCCTGTCAGCGGGCTGAAGGTCACCGAAAAATTGCTGCCGTTTAGCTGGTCAAATTCGTCGTCGCGAGCGGAATTCCTGGTTAGCGCGTCGGCGCGAGCTTTGACTCGCTGATAGAAAGCCGGCTGGGAAACCCAACTCCCGTTTGCAACCGGAGGTGGGATTACCTGAACGTCAGGAAACTGGCCTCCCGATGCCGGCGGGTTGCTGTAAATAGGGGTTGTCCCGTCTCGAATCTTCTCAATCTCTTCCGAGAGCGCCTGCTCGAGCGCGCGGCGTGCTATGCCGACGCCCGCATCAGCAACGAAGAATGACTGTTCTCCGACTCGCTGTGCTTTGGTGGTAACGGTATCGGTCGTCGCTGAGAGGACGACTGCCATACCGAGACCAAGCAGCATGGTCGTTGCTAACAATGAAGTGATTAGCGCCATTCCGCGCTCGCTGCCTGTACCTTTGTTCGAAACTTGTTTCATGCACGCACCTTTTTAGAAAGCCCAAGTGCCTTTTGTGTTCGCGCTGAGATTGTTGTTGCGGAGAAGATTGAGATTGCGGGGCGCGACCTCGAATGTCTGAACGGCCTGCCGATAACCCTTGTTCCCCGGGGGGAGATCAGGCGTCTCGGCTGAGATAGTGATTATCGCAGCGCGAATGGTTGTACGATCCGCGGGAGCGCTGGTGATATTGTTGATCGGAGCAGCAGCAGTGCCTGATACGGTCCGATACTGGACCTGGATATTGGTGACTCCCCGCCCAATTGCATACCAATTCGTCAAGTCCTCGGTGCGCTCGAGCTCTTTCGTTTGCGTATTGACTCGGTATGCGACCAGACCCCCAAGAGCCGAAATCTGAGCACTGCCATAATTCGGCTCGCCTGCATCCACCGGAGTATCAAACAACTGGTCTATTCTAGTGCCGAATATCCCGGCCCGGTTCATGGCGTTTGAAGTGTCATGGCTCAGCTGAGCCTTGCCGCCGACAAACTGTCCTTTGGTTGTGAGCGCGAATACAACGGCCTTGGTGTCGTCATAACAGATGTAGTATCTGGGATCGGCCGAGGAAAAGGCCTCATACAGATTCTTCGTCTGTCCTGCGTGCTGATCGACATATGTGAACTGGGTGCTCGAACCGCTGCCGGTCACCGTCACCTCGGATGGTAGCGCGAAGGTGAACGTGGAGCTGGCGGAGCCCTGCGGATCTATGTAGGCGTTAGGGGCATAAGGATCACCGTTTACCATGAGCAACTGATCGGGAGCGCCGCTGGCGCCGTCCGCGTAGAATAGACCCGCAAAGCTGCTGTTCGGGCGCGGTAGTCCCATCCCGGCCGATTGGATATCGCGCGTCACGTAGTCAACAGCCGTGCGAAGGGTCTGGTTCAAATCAACGACGCTAGCCTCAGTCACAAAAACCTCTTGATTCTTGTTCATCAGAGTAAACACCGCGCCCATCAGACCAACAGTCAGTAATGCCGCGACTGTTAGTTCAAGAAGCGAGAAACCGCTTTCGCCACTAGTCCTCATCGCTACTCCTCTTTCAGAATGAACGTACAGTGGTGAGGGTCGTCTCTTCATTTGGCGAGCTGTTCCCATTCACCCTGCCGCCTCGACCGGCTTGTAGAGCAACTACTCGAACGGCGATTACAACCGCGCGATCAAGCCCGCCCGGATCGTTCTCGATCTTCCAGTAGCATCGATAAGTCGCGACTTCTCCCTCGGAGCAATCCGTCGAAGGCGTGCCCGCGCTGCTGATGCACATCGAACTGTAATAGTTGGTAACTTTTGTCGCCTCAGCGAGGCTTCCGACGGATGTCTGACCTCCGGGAATAAGCAGCCTCGCATCGTTCCTCTCGATCGCCATTAACTCCTCGATCTTTTGCTGTGCGAGCGCGGTGGTGGTCGTGTGTTGCCTGACGATTCGGTTTTGCCCTATCGCAAGAGTGAACAGGCTGGCGAGAAACACAAGACTCACCATCGAAATCACCGACGCGATGGCCACCTCGATCAGGCTGAATCCTTGCTCGTCTTTCATCTTCATTCCCCTATGTGTTCAGTGCCGGATGTCTGTCCAGTGATCGTGCTCCCACATGAAAGTGCGGATGCCACAAACGCTGTTTACTGTAATTGCGCGAAATGAGGATCCGTTGCTCAAATAGACTGCATTGATCGCGCCGGCAGTGACCATCGGGAATCCCCGTGAGTTGAAGTCTTGTTGGAAGACCGTTGTTGATCCGTCGACTCCAGGAAAGGAAACAGCCCTTGATATAGGAGCGCCGGTTACTGGAGCGCTAACACCCGATGGGATGGCGAAACTGATGTTCTGCGGCAGAGGCATGTAATCGGTGCGAACTACCACCCCGTTCACGTCATGAATGACCATTCCCATTCTTCGGTTTGAGGTATCGATAATGAGCGAGGATCTTCTGTTGTCCGAAACAGCCTGCGTCTTTACTCGTTGGATAAGATCCGCTGTCTGGCGGAGCGCAATGTTGAGACGGTATTCACGCATGGCGCTGGTTATTTTTGGAGTGGCAGCGGCGGCGACCACACCGATTATCAGGACGACGACTGAGAGTTCCAGTACGGTAAAGCCGCGTGCCGAATCATTGGTACGGATGAACACTATGACCTCCTTCCTGACGAGACTCCGCAGGAGCGTCAGCGCAAGAACCACATGGCGTATCTGCAAGACATATGCCAACCTGCGAAACCACTCCTAAAGGTAATGCGAGAGCGTGATTGACTGCTACGAGGATCCTAATCTAAGAAGGGCAAGCATTAAAAGTGACTGAAAATGTCGACCGGTATGACGATTACTGCTACAGGGATGGTAGTATCGCGCCACAGTCGCTGTCACGCAATGCCACAGTTTGAGGAGAGAAAGACTACATGAGGCGATAGTCCTCAGCTTGCGATGACAGACGATCAGTCGAAGTTGGGAGAAGGTCTCTCTCCTGCCTGGTGCCGCTGAGAAATAGCCGACAAGTCCGAAAAGACTCACGAGCTCGCTCCGCTCTAGGGGTACGCAGATTACCCCTAAACCGGAGGAGCTCGCTAGAGTCGTGATCTATGCTAAGTAGTCTGCCGTATGGTCTGACGGAAGCCGGTCATCTGGATGTATTGGAAGAACGGCGTCCCGGGCGGAAGACGGTTGATATCGAGAAACGCTGTGTTGAAGACCCAGTTGCGGCTTGGCGGCGAGTAGGTCTTGCCTCCGTTCTTATGCGCCCCGTCGTGCTGGCGGCTATTGAACAGGTTGATCAGCGACCCGCAGTAGTTGAATCGGTTCCCGCCCCAGTTTTCGAGGAACCGTGGGAAATTGTGTACGCCTCCGGCGAGGTCGGCGTCCCCTCCCCCTTGATTGGGCACTCCAGCCACTCTCAGGCTGCTTCTCGTGTCGCCCATCAACAGCGCCGCGCGAACGGCAGTCTCACCCCCGGCATCGACCACGCGCGTGCCAAAGTCGCATGGATTGCGGAAGCTCTTGGCGTCGTTCCACTGCTTTGAGAGAATCGTGACCGCATCTGCGACAAGGGATGCCGGAACCTCGTTCCCGTTGTATTGGTCGGGTTGTGTCGGTGTGCCGACAGCCGCGATTCCCGTAGCATTGAAGTTGCCCAGGGTGTACAACCCATTCTCCGAGGCGACGCTGTAACCCCGGTTGACGGTCCCGTATTGCGTAAGCGACTCGGCGTTGATGACCCGAACAGCCCTTCGAAAATACTTCCAATCAATCACCGCGGCTATATCGGTCTCAATGCCAACATTGTAGCGGTCTGCCTCCCACAGGTAGTCAACGTCGAGAGCGCCGTTCTGGTTGATGTCTTCACCGGGCTGCATGACTCCATCGTTGGGTCCGTAGATGTCCTCCATATCGTACTCTCCATCGTTATCCCGGTCCCCGCGACGATCCGAAACGTAGACAATACAACCGGCCCCGCCGTTATCGGGCACATCGGTGGACTTCAAACCACCGACGAATTGCCCATCCCACGCGCCGCTCAGGAAGCGGTCGAGGTTGCCCATATCTATGTCGATGACGCTCAACACACCTACGACTGGAACCTTTGAGTTGGTCGCCCACGCGATGCCGGGTGCTCCCGTGGCGCCGGTGTAGAGATACCACCAGGACGGGCTGCCGGCGGAACCGGGCGCAGCGGAGCTTCCCTCAGGCAGGTCCTCGTTGTAGAGCCCCTCGCGAGAGCTGTACATCTTGATCGGGAATGGCACAACGCGATATGTGATGCCGTCCGAAACTCGTTGTCTGTTCAAAGGGGGTCGGCAGCAGTGGGGTCAGTTGGTCACGTGAGGCTGTTCCTTCTCTAGCAGCCTCCTAGGCGCGCCTAGTCGGTTGACTCTCCATACATCCGGATTTCGGGGCTGTATCGACGCTTGGCTCGTAGCCACAAAGCTGAAGCTAGTGGCGGTGGCTGCCGGTCTTGTATGAATAGACAGTCCTTTGACTGCCGTCGCGAGCGTCGGCTTGGTTGGTAGAAGCTGCCGGGTCAACGGACCATAGGTTGGTTGCTCTGCACATTGGCGGTGGCCACCTTAAGAGGCGGGCCTACCATTTCATATCGCTGAATTTTGACAATAGCGCGATCATCGCCAATGTTGAGTCCGCCAGGGTCCTTATGCGTCATGCCGAGGCTCAGAAAGTCCTCGGTCACGTCCTTTGCCACCGGCTGAAGAGCATTGTTCAGTGTCACAATCTCGACCTTGATCCAGTTCTCGCGATCAGCCGGCATACCGCCATCGGTATAGCTGGCACCGGTATAAAGGCGATGGCCATTCACCCGCTTGGCCTTGTATCCGTCATTCATGGTTTTTGGCTGGTAGCCTTTGGTGCCATCAGCAGCATTGGCCGTGCTGCCGCTCGCCGCGCCCAGTCCGTCATCCTTGCCGTCGAGACGAACGCCACCTGTCCCGCCGGGCAATCGGCTCTGACTGTCGGTGAGCGATATCCGAATGCCGGGTTTGTTGTAGTAACGCGAGTCCCTGAGAATCGCGCTTTCGCCATCGATCCCGCGTTTGACAATCTCAATTGGGTCGTCGTTTGTGCCGATCTGCAGCGGAAGACGCAGCGCCGGCTGCTTCGCCAGCAAGTTCCCGCTGAATACCTTTAGATCCTGGCCCCAGTTTGTGTTTGGAGCCCAATTTGGCATGTCGGGGTCGGTTGGCTGCGTGTTGGGATTTGTCGCCTGCACAACGCTGCCTCTTAGGACTTCACGAAACGTACCGGCCGAATCCGCTACCCATACCTTTCCGTTGTCCCAGGATGCTCCATTCCACGTTCCCCAACTCCAGTTGGCCCCGCCCGAACGCGCTCCCATCCGCGAGGTGTCTCTTACGATCTCTCCGAATGCGGTGACCCGAGAGCGAAAGTAGAGATTTGAGCCGGACATCATGAAGAGATTTCCGTTTGCGTGAACCCGACCACCGAAGTTGAAGTTCGGGCCGGGGTGCAATTCCATATCGTCGTTGTAGAAAATGCCGAACTGAAATATGGGAATCTGGTGATTGTAGAAGGTGCGCGTGAGCTGCGCCTGAGACCCGTTCGCGTAGGTGGCAACCGATTGAAGTTCCCAGGGCGTTCGCAGCGACACCAGTCCCGAGAACGGACCGTCTTCGATCGGGCGGGTGCTCGAAGCGCCGCTTAAAATGTCCTGAGCGAAGGTGAAGCCGTCGATCAAAGGGGTCGAGGCCCTGATCCTGGCCAGGTCAGCGTTGGAGGGCCTCAACTGTGTGTCGAAAATCTTATTGAAGTTCCGCGACATAAGCTCCAGGCTTGCCTGCGAGGCATAGAAGGCCTGGGTGTTGGAATAGTCGTTACCCATTATCAGCGCTTCAGTGGTAACTCGCGATAGACTTGCCGCCGTAAAGATCGTTAGCAGTCCGAGTATCAGCAGCGCGGTGAGTGTTGCGCCTCCTCGCTGGTCTTGCAAACCGGCGCTCGCAATTTGCCATCCGCATCTATCAGTCTTCATAAATACTCCTTTTGGGCCGATCCAGGAAACTTCACCTGTTGAAAATCCTCTCAACATTGCTCAAATCTTCTCGTAAACAAGGTTCCGCGTACTGAAGGTCGCCGTAAGCGTGGTTCTAAACGGCAGATTCGTGGCCGGATCAATATCCGGACTGCGAACGCTCACGCTTATGCGCACCTGGCGGATGTCTTCCATTTGATTCAGGGCGGGCGCGTCGACGACGTTACCGTCAAGCAGCAGATACTGAATCTGCATATTCTCGACGCCAAAGGCGAGGGGCTGATCGGTCCAGCCGCCGGCCCCTCCATACACACGGCGCATCAGAGTGCCGGTGCCCTGGTCATCACCCGCCTCCTGCACAAGAAAGTAAGAGACCCAGTAGACCCGCTGCACGCTGGCAGGCGGCTGAATATTGCCCACAGGACTTGTGACCCCCGGGTTGTCGAGCCCCAGAGCGTCGCCGCTGGCAAAAGTGAGCTTGTTTGTGTTAGCGCCGGCCGGTGTACCTCCGTCGTGAAAAACTCCGAGGGCCGAACCGTTCTGGCCGGCAATGATATAGATATCCCCCTGCGTGCAGGGAGTGTTCAGGAAACCGGGAGCGATCGTAAGCTCCGCTCCCTGATTCAGGATATTGCTGATCGGCAGCCCGACGCCGCCATTAAACGTGTCATCGATGAACACAAACGTCACCTGGTCGGTGGGGGTTGCTACGGCGATACCCTGTTCGTTTCGAGTGTTGATCACACGCAGATTGTCCTGAGCAAAGACGGGAGTTAACACATCGGGGTCGGTATCGGCATCGGCGGCTCCCCCCATCAGAGCGCTGATCCGATTGTCCGGCACGATGGCCCCCAGGTTGGGATAGCCCACACCGGCGTTAATCGCGTCCCGGCTAATCGTGTTAATCGCGATGCGGGCATTCTGGAGAACCTCGGCATGGTTGTTGACATTGAGCCGGCCCGACCGCGACACATTGAGCAGTCCATAGATTGCGCCCATCACAATTGTGAAAATTATCACGCTTACGGTGATCTCTATCATCGTAAAGCCTGCCTCGCGTCGTTCTCTATGATTGCCGGCTTCTACTGTCGCCGCGCCAATAAGCATGTTTCGCATCTTTAAGTTCCCCCTCAGTCCTGCTTCTGTCTGTAGTTGGCAATGTAACTCGTGAAGGTTTCCTGATGGGCAAGGGAACCGACCGAGTAGTAGATAGTCACGTCGATCTGACGCAGAGTGATGGGTGACGGGGGAGGTCTATCGGGATCAAGGATGTCGGTCACTTTGATCTCGCGCTGCAGAAGGGGTATTGGCGAGCCATCATCCGCAGTGCCGACCTGTCCATCGGGACCGGCGACGTCGTCCGCAGTTCCAAAGATACCGTCATTTCCAGCCGTCGGATATATGGGCTGCTTGCCCGCGAGAAAGATCCCTCCTGGAATATCAGGGTTGCCCACGTTTCCAATTGACGCCCACCCGAGTGCCACGCGGGGCGGGGCAACTGCGGAGGGAAGATCGCGCGCCGCATAGATGGATTCTACCGTTGACGAGGCCATCTGCTTGGCGGTCAACGCGTCATGGCTCTTGGTGGTCATCGCTATCGCACCGGTCATCGCGGATACCAGAGCCATCACGCCCACCAGGAGGATCGTGATCGCGATCATAACGTCGATATAGGAGAATCCCGATTCTTGATGTTTGGTGCTGTTCATTACCATCCCCCCGCAAAAAACGTGTTATTGCCGGAGTCGTATTTCCAGGTTCTGGTCGAACCACTGGGCCCAAACAGCGTGACCCCGCGCACCAGGTTGGCGCTCTGCTCATTCATGTCGAGCGGAGTAAAGAAAAATGTAGCGCTTATCGAATTTCCCGCCGCGTCGAGCACCGACCCGTCGGCCTGGAATCTGAATTGGCAGACTCCGTTTGTAAACGGGGCCGGATTGTAGTTATAGGGACTGGGGGGTGTAGGGACCAGAACACTATTCACCGTGGGCCGTTGCAGCGAGACCGTGCCGTTAAGCTTCCCTCTGATAATCTCTACCTCATCGCCACCGGGCAGTAGACCTTCGTCCATTAGACGAATAACCAGATCATTCCGATCAATGGTGACACGCTGAGTCTGGCGTTGCGAAAGCGCCCTCTGATGAGCCTCTCGAAAGTAGCTTACGATCTGGGTTGCTTCATCGTCCGGGGCATAGGCACGCTTGTGCGCGCTGAGATTGATGATCGTGATGGTGGTCAGAATCGCCGTCACCGCAAACACGAGGAGCAGCTCGATCAGTGAGAAGCCTGCTTCTGATTGATACTCCGCGGCATTCCTTTTTGGGCTAAATCTCGTTCTCAGAGTCATCGAATTCTCTCCCCCCATAGCTCTTGGTCGATTGTCTGCGCGATCCAGTTGGTTAACGTCACTTAGTGTGGAACCGCTGTTCAAGGTTCGCGGCGCCGTAAAAAGGGGCTTGGGGATCACTAAGCAGGGTACCATTGCACCAGACCCGCGCATTGAGTGTGCAAACTCGGTACCACGTTGATTTCGTCAGTCGACGCGATTCCAGCCGGAAACCGAATTTGAATTAATTGCGGGTTGGGTTCCCCAAAACGGGGTCGCAATGAGGCTCGATTTGCTGATCCGGGCGCATCCGCGCGCTTGTCAGTTGAATTCACAGACTCGACACAAAACTTCACACTTGGAATACAGCGCGACACACTCAGTCAAATTGAGCGATTCATGGCGCAGGCGGTCCTTCGATCTGACCTAACCGGGGGCCAGAATAGAAGGCGATCGGCCTAAGGTAATACAGACTATTATCTGAAAATGTCCTTGCAGTCTCCGCCCTGGATGCGATCCTGAATGCATCGCAGCATCAGGTTCTCGAGCTCACCCTTTGAAGTGAGCGGCACCCATTCGCTGCCGGTGACTGCGTTCTGCATTCCCTCGAACTTGGCGTAGACGCCGACCTGAGAAGTTTTCGGCGTGGCAGGAGTGATCTGAAAGCGAAGCACGTAACGTCCCCTGGCCCAGTTCCGCACCTCAACCGCCGGCATTTCGCAGTAGTGTTCGAGCTGGCTCTTGGCGGCGATGCCCTTGATAAATACCACTGGCTTGGTTAGCACCGCGCACTCGCCAGTCGTGTTGTTGCAATCTTCCTTGTCGAGCGGAATCTCTCGCGTTTCCAGCATCTGCTTGGTCACCGAAACTACTTCATCGCGCGTCGCATTGATGATCGAGGGGTTAGGCAGGGGTTTTGCCGCTTTGGGACGGTCAAACTGTATCTGTCCGGCCGCCGTCATTCCAGTTAACAAGAGAGCGAGGATGGCTCGCGAAGCAGGCGCGGTTACTCTATGAGACATTAAGTTGATCCTCATCGAAAACTGGTCTGAACGATACCAGCAGCACAGGGTTTATTCAAGGTTTGCCCCAACGCTGGAACGCCTCTCTCGCGTCTCCTTGCAAGGTGGCTATGCGCATAGCCGGAGCGTTTGTCTCCACGCCTCACCGTCGGGTACTCAGCTCCGGCGAGGTTCGTATGCGCAAATCCCGACGCGCCGCCTGACATCGAGCATGTCATCGAGCATTGCGCGATTCGTGCCAGGTGAATTAGGCTTGGGGGGCGCGGTAAAGTCTAACCTTAGAGGACAAAAAAAGTGCGTGTTTTCGAGACTCAAATAACCAGGCCACCTCGGCGGCTGACTCTTTGTGTGACTGTCATAATCGCTACCGTCACGGCGGGGCTTTTACCTGCGAACGCCGGGCTTTTGTCGGGATCGATGAACCCTGCGCCAAGGGCAATCGTTCCTTTCACGAGCTTCACCTTTGGAGATGTTTACACCGGCGAGATCATCAGTCAGGTGTTTGTAATAAAGAATGCTGGAGACGCGGAGCTGCTGATCAACGACTTCAGAGGCGATTGTGGTTGCACGGTGACTCGCTCAGACAGAATCATTCCTCCAGGCAAGGAAGGAACGGCTGAACTGGAAGTCCAGACGATATCCCAATCCGGTTTGATAAATAAGACGGCAACTCTGCACACCAACGACCCGGACCGCCCAGCCATCATCTTTACGATGGTTGCCAACGTGGTAAAAGGATCCCCAAGGCGGCAGGGTAAATACATCGGTCCGATTTTTCTGTCGCCGGGCTCGGAGGTGGCGATGTTTTCGCCGCCAGGCAAGAAAGCGATGACGGAGTTGTTGGTTACTTCTGTCGCCGCTCCGGTAAACGTGCTGCGAGTGGAGAGCGGAACAAAGAACTTCGCGCCGCGCGTGGAAGCCATCGAAGCGGGGAAGATCTACAAGATTCTGATCGAGTCCTCACCGATCGAAACCGGCGGCATGTACAAGGACCAGGTGCGCGTGATAACAGATGCCCCGACTCTGCCCGCATTCAAAGTCGGTGTGAGCCTGCGAGTCTATCCGAAGGAGTGATCTGGAACGCAACTGGCACCCGGCCACCGGCCACCGGTTCCCGGCCACCGACCACCGGCTCCCGGCTCCCGGCTCACCGGCCACCGGCCACCGGTCACCGGCCACCGACCACCGGCCACCGGCCACCGGCCACCGGCTCCCGGCCACCGGCCACCGGCCACCGGCCACCGGCTCCCGGCCACCGACCACCGGCTCACCGGCCACCGGCTCCCGGCCACCGGCCACCGACCACCGGCTCCCGGCCACCGACCACCGGCTCCCGGCCACCGGCCACCGACCACCGGCCACCGACCACCGGCCACCGGCCACCGACCACCGGCCGCACCGGCCACCGACCACCGGCCACCGGCCACCGGCCACCGGCCACCGGCACCACCGGCCACCGGCCACCGGCCACCGGTCACCGGCCACCGGCCACCGGCCACCGGCTCACCGGCTCCCGGCCACCGGCCACCGGCCACCGACCACCGGCTCCCGGCCACCGGCCACCGGCCACCGACCACCGGCTCCCGGCCACCGACCACCGACCACCGACCACCGGCCACCGGCCACCGACCACCGACCACCGACCACCGGCCACTAGCGGCTATTGGCCCTGATCAACATCTCAGTTCCGCGCTCGATCTTCAGTTCCTTGCTACCCCCAACGGCTATAGAACCCGCGCCGGCGGCGCCGCCGACTATCAGTCCGATTCCGGCGCCCTTTCCGCCACCGGCGATACCTCCGATCACCGCGCCCGCTATCGCTCCGATGCCGCTTCGCTTGAGCGTCTGGTTGCCGCGGCTTCCGGATTGAACGCGGCCTTCCTCATCCACGTTTTTCGCTGAGTCGGAATCGTATATCCGCAATACCTCACCGTGCAGAGTCCCGGTGCGTCCATTCCTGAGTCGAATCGAGTCGATTGCCAAACTCATCGTCGTGCGGCCCTTAACGCGCCCTGATTTCTTTATCGAGCGAATGTGGCCGGTTATCTTCCCCTCCTCATAACGGGATGGATTCACAACTGTGGCGGTAAATCGGTCACCCGCGCGCGATTCCTTGCTCGACAACGTATCGTTGATCCGCACCCTCAGTTGGGTTCCCGCGGGCACGAGCGGTTTCGCCGCAGGCCGCCGCGTCCGTCTGGTCTGCGCGTCAGCAGACGGTGTTGGCAGCGCGCTCAACAGAAGCACCGCTGCGAGCGTCAGCGTCACAGCGTTAAGAGTATTTCGCCTCATTGTTTCCTCCCCTGTATTCGCTGCTTCGGAATATTCTGAATCGTCCGAGCAAAAGAAATAATAATATATGGACGTGGGAGACAAAAGGCCCGCCTGGGAGCGCCGTCAGGCTTGTCTGCGCCGGGGCGAGATGGGCGTCATCTTAGGAGAGCGGGCTCAATCAAATGTCAACGAAATCAAGCCTGACCCCGCGCCTCGGCGTCAGCCCCAATTTGACCGCGGCGAATCTGTTCGCTAGCATAGGCCGCGCATCCGAGCTTTTCGAAAAAGTCAAAGGAGATCTCTGTAAAAAAATGAAAGCCATTCGCGCACACGATTGGTGCGGCCCGCGCGATCTTGTGATTGACGAGATCGATCAACCTCAACCCGGTCCGGGACAGGTGCTGGTGCGAGTCAAGGTGGCCGGGTTGAACTTCCCGGATCTGTTGGTCATCACCGGGAAGTACCAATTCAAACCCGCGCTCCCTTTTTCACCCGGGTTCGAGATCGCCGGCACGGTTGAGCGGGTCGGGCCTGGCGTGAGCAAGTTCTCCGGGGGCGAGCACGTCATCGCTCAGGTGGCAACCGGAGGGTTCGCTGAATTCGCGATCGCTGATGAAGCCAGCACTCACTCAAAACCGGAATCGATGAGTGACGACGAAGCAGCGTCTTTTCCGCTTGTTTATCAGACTTCATATTTTGGGTTGGCGTATCGAGGCGCGCTGCAGAAAGGCGAAACCGTGCTGGTCCACTCGGCCGCCGGTGGAGTGGGGCTTTCGGCGGTTCAGATCGCACGCGCGCTTGGGGCCGGCAAGATTATCGGCACCGTCGGCTCGGATGAGAAAGTCGAGCTGGTTCGCAATCACGGCGCGGATGTGGTGGTGAACTATCAGACGGAGGACTTCGTCGGGGTGGTCAAACGGGAAACAGACGGGCGAGGCGCCGATGTGATTTACGATCCTGTCGGCGGCGAAATCGGCGAACGCAGCACGAAGTGCATCGCCTTTGAAGGGCGCCTGGTGCTGATCGGGTTCACCAGCGGTAAGTTCTCGACCTTCGTTTCAAATCACGTGCTCGTCAAAAACTACAGCGTAGTCGGTCTCCACTGGGGATCCTATCGCCACAACAACCCGGCGAAGATCGAGCAGGGTTGGAATGAATTACTGGCGCTTTATGAAACCGGGGGTCTGAAGCCGGTCATAGGCGGCCGCTTCCACATGGAGCAGGTGGCCGATGCTATGGAGTTTTTGGCGTCGCGAAAGGCGGTCGGAAAGGTCGTTCTCCATTGGTAATCGCCCACTGCTCAATGGACCACTGTGATATGATCCGGCTGGTTGCCAGCGAAGCTGCAGTAATTACATCCGATCCGGAGGACGCTTGTGCTGACTAAGACTCTCATCGCATTTCTGATTGCGTTGTTTACAGCGTTGCCGTCGTCTGCCGCGTGTTCCGCCGGTGGCCAGGACAAATCGAAGAACCCCGGCGAAATCGCCGCCCTTCTTGAGAGGTCGGGCTACAGCTACAAAAAAGTGGGGGACGGTGTGTGGGAGGTCCCAGGGACCGGCAAGAACCTCAAGGAGTTTGGAATCAGACTCGCTCTCGCTGACGACGTACTGCTGGTTATGGTCAAGCTCGTAGATCGCAAAGACCTGAAGCTCGAACCGGCGCTATCGACAAAGCTGCTCGAGCTAAACCACAAGTTTGATTCGATCAAGCTGGCGCTGTCTGAGGACATGCTCTATCTGAGAATGGATACCCACGTCAGACTGTTGGACGATCAGGAATTGAAATACCTTGTCGAACAAATAGCCAACGCTACCGATGAAACCTATCCTCTGATAAAACAGTTTGTGACCGGCGCGAAATGAGTTTCGAGCTTTACACCGCCCATCGGGAGCAGGAGCCAGGGTGTTCCTGATCGTCCTCCATCTGAACGGCGATACTGTCTTCGATAGCAACCGCGGAGTGGCTGAATCCGGATGGGATGATGACCGCTTCATCGTGGCCGACGATCAACCGGCTGTTGGCGATTTGCATTTGCCACGCACCCTCGATCACCCGAATAAACAACTCGCCGGTCGCCACCTCGGCGCGCATGCGCTGCCCCTTGCCTATGCTCAACCGCCGCACGCGCTCGGCAGGCGGCATATCGTTTCGAACAGACGTAGGGGTAAACTGTCGCTCGACTGAATTCCAACGGTACAGCGTCATGGTGACTCCTTAAGTTCGACAAACTTCAGTTTGTCGTCGACAAACTTCAGTTTGTCGTCGGCATCCAAATGCGATTTCAACAATTGTCGACAAACTTCAGTTTGTCGGACGTTCAAACGGGCCAACCCTCGGCGCGATTGCTGAAGGCTGGCCCGCATCACCCCGCTCACGGGTGATGAGTCTCTTGTTGTCTAATCATCAGGCGGCAGCGGCCGCCTCCAGATCCTCAGTTATGATGCGGATCAGGTGATGATCCTCAACAACCTTGATCTCGTCGGCGAGCGTGGTGAACCGCTTGTAAACCCGGTCCAGCTCGCGCCGCGTAAACTCGTAGCCTAACTGCTCGCACCTTAGCCCGAGCGCGTGCCTGCCTGAGTGCTTTCCCAACACGAGCTTATTGTCAGGCACCCCGACCGATTGCGGAGTCATGATCTCGTAGGTGAGCCGGTTCTTGATCACCCCGTCCTGGTGAATCCCCGCCTCGTGGGCGAAAGCGTTGCGGCCGACGATTGCCTTGTTAGGCTGGACCGATACCCCGGTCAGCTCGGTCAGCAACTGGCTCGCCGGATAAAGCTCGCTGGTCACGACCTCGGTGGCAAACGGCATAACATCGTTTCGAACGCGTAACGCCATCACGATTTCTTCTAGCGAGGCATTCCCGGCGCGCTCGCCTATCCCGTTGATCGTGCACTCGACCTGACGGGCACCGGCTTCGATGGCTGCGATCGTGTTAGCGACTGCAAGGCCAAGGTCGTTGTGACAGTGAACCGAGATCGTGGCCCGCTCGGCGCCGCGGACGGTGCTGCGAATCGTCTCGATTATCCTGGTGAACTCGCGCGGCATAGTGTAGCCGACGGTATCCGGTATGTTGATCGTGGAAGCGCCCGCGTCGATGGCCGCCTCGACGACCGCGCAAAGGAAATCGAGGTCCGTGCGGGTCGCGTCCTCTGGGGAGAACTCGACGTCATCGCACAACGAGCGCGCGAGACCCACCGACTCGCGCGCTAACGCGATCGCCTCTTCGCGTGTAATCCGGAGTTTGTATTCAAGATGAATATCGGAAGTGGCCAGAAAGGTGTGGATGCGGGGACGGGCGGCTTCGCTAATCGCTCCCCACGCCCGAAATATGTCCTCTCGAGTTGTGCGGGCGAGGGCGGCGATAGTCGGCCGCCGGATTTCTCTGGCGATCGACTGCACGGCTTCGAAGTCGCCGTCGGACGCGATCGGAAACCCGGCTTCAATAACGTCAACGCCCAACCGGTCTAGTTGGCGGGCCAATCGGAGCTTCTCTCCCAGCTTCATGCTGCAGCCGGGCGATTGTTCCCCATCCCTCAGCGTGGTGTCAAATATGATCACCTTCGAGTCTGCCATTGATAGTCATCTCCTCAAGGGTTTAGGCCTGCCGGAGCCAAATCGTATTGGCTGAAACAAACAAAGTCAAAGTTATAATTCTTGGGCTAGCAGCCCCTCTCGCTTATGCTATAATCCAGGGTCGTTGGCAGGCCAAGTTCTGCTTATAGTGAGTGACGTCCGGCAATCTTGAGTTTGTCGCGAGAGTTTTGGACATTTTCCCCGAAGGGGATCCTGTCCTCCAGCCCAGGGTTGCCGTACTCGGCTACCCTGGGAAAGACGGCGACGAGTTCACCAACCCCAAAACGGGGTTGCGGCCGGGCCTCACGTCGAAAGCACATGAACTCAATAGTCGAGGACGATTCGAGACAAACTCATCCCGTTTGGGTACGCGGCCAATCTTGGCCACAACCCCGGTGGGGTTGGGTAACGCACCGCCGCCTTTCCCAGGGTAGCCGAGTACAGCAACCCTGGGCTGGAGGACGGATCCCCTTCGGAGAAAATGTCCAAACTCTAGCGACAGACTGAAGTTTGTGGGACGTGAAGTTTGTGGGACGTGAAGTTTGTGGGACAACCTACAGGAGGACGAATGGACTTGTTTCAGCTTGAAGTGTTTGTGATGGTCGCGCGGGAAGGCAGTTTTTCGCGTGCGGCCGAGAAGCTCTATCGGACCCAGCCCGCGGTGAGTCAGGCGATTCGCAAGCTCGAACGCGAGGTGGGCGAATCGCTCTTTGACCGCTCGTCGCGCGACGGGACCTTAACCGATGCCGGACAGATGCTTCACGAATACGCCCAGAATCTTCTAAATCTGCGAAGCGAGGCGCACGTCGCGCTCAGAGAACTGCGCGAGCTGCATAAGGGCAAGCTTGCAATCGCCGCAAACGAATTCACCTGTCTTTACCTTCTTCCGGCGCTCCAGGAGTTCAGGCGGCTGTACCCGATGATCAAGGTGACGGTCCTGCGGTCGCTGGCCAGCCGCATACCGGCCGATGTGCTCAAGCACGCGGCCGAACTCGGGGTGCTGTCGTTCAACCCCGAAGAACAGTCACTCAAGTCGATCGTGGTGTATCGTGACGAACTCGCGTTTGTGGTCAACCCGAAGCATCCGCTGGCGGCGTCGAAACAGGTGAGCATACGTCAGCTCGGCGCGGAGTCGTTTGTCGCTCATAATGTTCAGTCGCCACATCGGGCAAAGGTCCTTGAAGCGTTCAGGCGCCACAAGACCCCGCTAAATCTGGATGTCGAGTTACCGACGATCGAGGCGATAAAGCTATTCGTGTCGCGAGGCAGCGGCGTCGCTCTGGTGCCGGGAATATGCGTCGAAGATGAAGTCTCAAGAGGCGAGCTTGTGCGCGTGCCGGTGAAAGATCTGCAAATGGAACGAAAGCTACGGTTGGTGTATCGCAAAAATGCGAGTTTGTCTCATGCCGCGCGAGCCTTTTTGAAGGTCGCGGAATGTATGGCTTCAGAGATCGATGGCAGGTATATGTACCAGCCCGAGCGCTGACGGCCAATCTTTGCGGCCCCGCATCGTTTGCGGCAACGCGCTCCTGTGTTGTTCACTCACAAGGGCGCAACCCCGCGAAGTTTGGACACCCGTGCGCGAATTGGAGTAGTATCTACCGCGATTCGGTTCAGACTGTTAGCTTCCTATGCCACAAACATTATTCGACAAAATCTGGGATGCCCACGTCGTCGATCAGGAACCGGGTAAGCCCGCTATCCTTTACATCGACTGCCATCTTGTTCATGAGGTCACCTCGCCCCAGGCATTTGAAGGGTTGAGGATCGCCGGACGCAAAGTGAGGCGTCCCGATCTCACGTTTGCGACCGCGGACCATAATGTCCCGACATCGAGTCGTTCGCTTCCAATCGCGGACCCAATCGCCAAAACACAAATCGACACCCTTGAAAACAACTGCCGCGAGTTTGGAATAGAGCTTTACGGTTTGGACAGCCCCGACCAGGGAATCGTTCACGTCATTGGTCCTGAGTTGGGGTTGACTCAACCCGGGGCGACGATTGTCTGTGGTGACAGCCACACGGCGACGCACGGCGCGTTTGGCGCGCTGGCTTTCGGCATCGGCACCAGCGAGGTCGAACACGTCCTGGCGACTCAATGCCTGCCACAATCAAAACCGAAGACATTGCTGGTGTCAGTGGAAGGCAAGCTGGCTCGCGGCGTTACCGCAAAGGACATCGTGCTCTTCATGATTCGTTCTATCGGAACCGACGGGGCGAGCGGTCACGTGATCGAATACGCAGGCGAGACGATTCGCGGTCTGACCATGGAAGAGCGAATGACGATTTGCAATATGTCTATCGAGGCAGGCGCCCGCGCGGGGATGATCGCTCCCGACGAAACAACTTATGCTTACTTGAAAGGCCGCGCGTTTGCTCCCGGCGGCGACGCGTTTGAGGCCGCGGTCGCATACTGGAAGACACTGCCTACCGACGCTGGAGCCGCGTTTGACCGAAGGCTCGAGATTGATGTTTCATCGCTCGCGCCGCAGGTGAGTTGGGGAACAAATCCCGGAATGGTAACCGATGTCACCGGAGCGATTCCCGATCCGGAATCGTTGCCCGACGAGAACGCACGCAAGGCTGTCAGACGGGCGCTCGAGTATATGGCGCTGGAACCCGGCACCGCGATTCAAGAGATCAACATCGATCGCGTGTTCATAGGCTCGTGCACCAACTCCCGGATCGAAGACCTTCGCGCGGCGGCGAGCGTTATCAAGGGGAAGAAGGTTGCGAATGGAATTTATGCGATGGTCGTGCCCGGGTCGCAGAAGATCAAGCAGCAAGCTGAGCTGGAGGGGCTCGATCAAATTTTCAGACAAGCGGGGTTTGATTGGAGAGAGTCGGGTTGCAGCATGTGTCTTGGCATGAACCCGGACATCCTCCAGCCGGGCGAGCGATGCGCCTCGACCTCGAATCGAAACTTTGAAGGACGCCAGGGACGCGGTGGCCGCACCCATCTGGTGAGTCCGGGGATGGCGGCGGCAGCGGCGATAGCCGGGCACTTTGTTGATGTCCGTGAATGGGAGTGAATGAATTGCCGATTTTCGATTGTCGATTTCCGATTTGGTAGCCCGAGGTTGAGTGGCAATCGCAAACCGGCTATCGCAAATCGGCAATCGGCAATCGGCAATTGGAAATCAAGAGATGAAACCATTCTCAAGACTCACAGGGGTTGTTGCGACGATGGATCGAGTCAACGTCGACACCGACCAGATAATCCCCAAGCAGTTTCTCAAGCGGATCGAACGGACCGGGTTCGGGCAGTACCTTTTCTATGACTGGCGGTTCAATCCCGATGGGTCACTAACTCGCGAGTTCGAACTGAATCAGCCGCGGTTTCAAGGGTCGACTATTCTGGTTGCTCGCGCCAACTTCGGCTGTGGCTCTTCGCGCGAGCACGCGCCGTGGGCATTGCTCGACTACGGATTCCAGTCGATCATCGCGCCGTCGTTCGCGGACATCTTCTACAACAACTGTTTCAAGAACGGCATGCTGCCGGTGGTGCTTTCGGAACAACAAGTCGAGCAAATATTCGAGCGTGCCGGCGCGAACCCTGGTTACGAGTTGACCGTCGATCTGGAACGGCAATGGGTGACCGATGAGGATGGTCTGAGGTTCAGTTTTGAGGTGGATCCGTTTCGCCGCGAGTGCCTGCTCAAAGGGTTGGATGACATTGGTCTGACACTCCAGCACGAAGACAAGATTCGAGAGCACGAAGCGCGTCGGGTTGTTTTTCGATAATCGATGACTGTCACGTTTCCCGAGCGATTCAATATGGCGACGTACTTCCTGGACGCGCGGGTCGAGGAAGGTCTTGGCGATCAGATCGCGGTCTATTGCGGGGCAAAGCGTTATACCTACAAAGAAGTGCAACAGATGTCGAACGAGGTCGGCAACGCGTTGCTACGGTTCGGGATCGAGATGGAAGATCGGGTGCTGATCGTGTTGCCCGACTCCATCGAGTTCGTAGCGACCTGGTTCGGGATCGCCAAGATCGGCGCGGTGATCACGATGGTCAACACGATCCTCCCGACCGCCGAGTATGAGTATTATCTCGATTACACTCGCGCAAAAGTTGCCGTCGTTCACGCCGATGTGATGGAGCGGTTCACGCCCGCTGCCTCAACATCGCTCTATCTAAAGCACACAATCGTCACCGGGACAAAAGTGTCCGGCAGCATCGATAGCCTTGAAGGCCGTTCGTCGATTCGGTCATACGGCCGGGTGACGATGGAGTCCCCTGACACCCTCGAGACCGCGCCAACAAAGCGGGACGATATCGCGATATGGCTCTTTACGTCGGGCTCGACCGGTCATCCCAAGGCCGCGGTTCATCTTCAACACGATTTGCCGTACAACACCGAGTGCTATGCCAAACAGGTGCTGGGAATTACCAAAGACGACATTACACTCTCGGTTCCAAAGCTGTTTTTCGGCTACGCGACCGGGACAAACATGCTATTTCCATTCGCGGTGGGCGGAGCGACCGCGCTGTTCCCCGAGCGGTCGACAGCCGAGACGATGTTTGAGATGATTCAGAAACACCGACCGACGATTCTCACCAGCGTCCCGACGATGATCAACGCGATGCTGCAGGTTGAAGGTGCGAGCACTCGCTACGATCTCTCATCCCTCCGATTCTGTCTCTCGGCAGGCGAGGCGCTCCCACCCGAGCTCTATCAACGCTGGGTGGATACGTTTGGAGTTGAGATACTCGACGGTATTGGCTCGGCGGAGATGTTTCATATCTACATCACAAACTACCCGGGCGACGTACTTCCGGGGAGCCTCGGGAGGATCGTCCCCGGCTACAACGCGAGCATAGTAGACGCCGACGGGCGCGAAGTATCGCCAGGCGAAATGGGCACGCTTCGTATCAAGGGCGATTCAGCGGCGTTGTGTTATTGGCACGCGCACGAAGCATCAAAGGCGACTTTTGCGGGTGACTGGTGCACGACGGGTGATCAGTTTCGTGTGGATGAGCGAGGATACTACTGGTACTGCGGGCGAACGGATGAGATGTTGAAGGTAGGCGGTATCTTTGTTTCGCCTACGGAGATAGAAAACTGCTTGCAGGAACACGAAGCGGTCCGCGAGTGCGCAGTGATTGGCGCGAGCGACGACGACAAGCTTGTTAAGCCAAAGGCATTCGTGGTGGTAGCGGAAGGCTTTGCCGAGAGCGTCGAGCTTGAGGTCGAGTTGAAGGAATATGTAAAGAGCAGGCTCGCGGGTTACAAGTATCCGCGGTGGATTGAGTTTCGGAATGAGCTTCCAAAGAACGAGCGCGGCAAGATGGA
Organism: Blastocatellia bacterium; assembly: GCA_963737945.1. Taxonomy (GTDB): domain Bacteria; phylum Acidobacteriota; class Blastocatellia; order UBA7656; family UBA7656; genus Onstottus_A. The sequence continues at coordinate 303,323 of CAVTUR010000013.1, forward strand.
CAGGAGAGCGCTAAAACAGTAACACACCTGACACGCGTTAATGGGCGGCGCGATGGGCCTGGAAGTATGGCTCGTGAGGACGCGATGAAACGAACGGTGTTTGTGATGGCGGCAGCTGCGGTGACTGGCGGGGGATGCGGGATGTTTGCGCACATGCACCAGAGCGCCTTCCTCTCACGATTCATGCTCGCCCGGTCGGTGAAGGCGATTGCCTACAAAGGCATCGACAGGACGCGCGGACCGGGCGGCGGTGGCGGCATGGGAGGGAGCGCCGGCGGGATTGGGCCAGGCGGCACACACGTGAAGAGTTCATCGACGAGTACCGCCGGCTTTACGATCAACCTCGAAGGAGAGAACAAGTTTAAGGAGAGCGAGTTCATGGAAGCCCTGGCCGCTCAGATCAAGAGGGAGATTGAAGAAAGCCGCGCCAGTATCACCGCTACGGGAAGCGCCTCACCCAACGGGTTTTTCGTCGATTACAGGGACGGGAACATCAATGGTCGCATAACTATTTCAGGGTCGGCTACAGGACAAGTCTACGCCGCGCAGGCCAATGTGGAGGAAAGCAGCAAGCCGTAGATAATGACACCGCGTGTGACCGGAATGCGAATGAAACCACTTCTTTGTATCGTCTTACTCGCCGGCGTCGGAGCGGGTTCCGTCGGGCAGGATCCACCAATGTCCGCCCAGGAAAGCGCGGCAAGTTTCTTCAAAGCGATCGGGCTTGATCGGCAATACGAATTCTCGTCTCACATGAAACCTTCTCATCTGAGTGGCGATTTCGACGGGGACGGCAAGCCCGACCTCGCGATTCTGGTCAAGCAAAAGAGCAGCGGAAAGATCGGCATCGCAGTGTGTCATTCATCTACCAACAAGGTTTTGTTTATCGGCGCTGGAACCGAAGTAGGAAACGGCGGAGACAACTTCGACTGGATGGATATTTGGAGCGTAACTCCAAAAGCCACTGCTGCCAGGAAAATTGGAAAAGCTGCTGCGGCGCTGCTGAAAGGCGACGCGTTACACGTCGAGAAAAGCGAATCCGCCAGCGCGTTGATCTACTGGAACGGCAGACGCTACGTGTGGCGCCAACAGGGCGATTGATGGCTGCCCTGACGAGACGTTCAGGTTCAGTGTACGAGCTTGAGCTTGCGCGTGATTCTTATGGAGGTTCAGAGTACAAGCTTTAGCTTGCGCGTGATCCTTATAGAGGTTCAGAGCACAAGCTTTAGCTTGCGTGATTCATCCGCGATAAGGCCGGGAAGCAAGCTAAAGCTTGCACTCTGAACCTCAGAGGACCAACTACACCATCAGTGAGGAACAACAGTGACCGATCTGCAATTCCCTATTGGGCGTTTCAAGTTGGATGGCACACCGGCAGATGAGGACATTCGACGAGCGATCGACGACATTGCCGATGCGCCCGCAATACTGCGGACCGCCGTTGACGGTCTATCGCGGGAGCAACTCGACACACCCTATCGGCCGGATGGGTGGACAGTTCGTCAGGTCGTGCACCACGTTCCCGACAGCCACTTGAACAGCTACTGCCGATTCAAGCTCGCGCTCACTGAAGACGAACCGACGATTAAGCCTTACCACGAAGACCTCTGGGCCGAGCTTGATGACTCGCGGACTGCCCCGATCGAGGTTTCGCTCGCGATGCTTGAGTCACTGCACAATCGTTGGGTCCTGCTGCTGAAATCGCTGACGCCGGCCCAGTTCGCTCGCACGTTTCGACATCCGGATATTGGAGTCCTCACCCTCGCGCAAACCGCTTGCCTCTACGCCTGGCACGGCAGGCATCACACGGCGCACATAGCATCACTCCGCGAACGCATGGGGTGGCAATGACTGCTTTTCAGGATCTGACCTGGACGGAAGCTCGCGACACTTTCAAACGCGGCTTGGTGGTCATCCTTCCGATTGGTTCAACCGAAGCGCACGGGCCGCACTTGCCGCTCGCGACTGATGTCATCATTTCCAAAGAGATGTCGCGACGAGCCGCCGATAAACTCGATCTCCAGAACATCGAAACGCTCGTGCTGCCTGCGATCGCTTACAGCGTGACCGATTTCAGCGCCGACTTTGCGGGCACGATTTCGATAAGGAAGGAAACCGCCGCCGCATTGATCCACGACATCTGTGTGTCGCTTTACGAACAGGGTGCGCGTTTGATCGCGATAGCCAATTCCCACCTCGAACCCGAACACTTCGCCTCGATCAACGACGCTATCGAAACGGTGAAACAGGAAACCGGCCGCACGGTGGCGTTTCCAGATAAACGAAAGCGTCGATGGGCCGCGACGCTCTCTGAGGAGTTCCGTCGAGGCGATTGTCACGCCGGATCGTATGAGACATCTCTTGTGATGGCTGCGCGGCCCGAGCTTGTTCGAGAAGACATTCGGCAGTCTCTGGAACGCGTGCCGATCTCAATCGCGGAGAAGATCAGAGAAGGCGCGACCAATTTCGCCGAAGCGGGCGGAACCGACGCATACTTTGGCGATCCGCGAGCTGGTTCGCGAGAAGAAGGCGAGGCGATGTATGAAGCGCTCTCGGACATGATCGTGACCGCGGTTGTGGAAGCACTTCTGCCGTAGCGTTCACTGCCGAAGACCGGAAGGAATTCCTCGCGCAAAGCACGCAAAGACCCCGCAAAGGACGCAAAGAAACATAATGAGACACGCTCTGGACGAGGACATTGAATCGGCGCCGTCGAGCTACGGATCTGTTCATCTCGACAAAGACGAGTTCTTTGCGACGCTGGCCGAATTGAACTCGCTCGATGAGATCGCCGAGCTTCGAAACAAGACTGGAGAGCTGAAGCGGGTGATCGCTTCCTCGGTGCCTCGGCGAATGGCCGACGCGCCATCGAACGGCGATTTCCTTTCTCTGCGAAGAGACGTCCTTGCCGCTGAACTCGACCAGATCGTTGATGCGCGAACCATCGAACGCGCCAGGTACTACGTCAAACGCCTGGAACGCGGAGTCCAGAAGGTCAAAACCTCAAAGATCAACGATATCAATCTCAATCGATGGAAAGAGCACACCGATATCATCACCGACAGTCTCTGGGTCTTGCCAAAACGCGACGCAACCGGGGCGCATCTCGGTTGGTACTGGGGCAATTTCATCCCCCAGATTCCTCATCAATTGATGCTCCGTTACACCAAGAAGGGCGACTGGGTCCTGGACCCTTTTCTCGGGAGCGGAACCACACTGATCGAGTGCCGGAGGCTCGGTCGAAACGGCGTCGGCATCGAGCTGAATCCTGAGGTGGCAAATTGCGCAGCGGAACTGGTCCACAAGCAGAAAACCGGGCGACAGATAAGAACTGAGATCGTCACCGGCGACGCGCGAACGATCGACGCGCAAGCGGAATTGGAGGGTGTCGGCGTCAAGCAGGCCCAGCTTCTGATAATGCATCCGCCCTATCACGACATCATTAGCTTTTCGGAAAGCGACAGGGATCTGTCCAATGCGGCGAGCACCGATGAGTTCCTGACAATGTTCGGCGCAGTGCTGGACAACATCGGCCCGGTTCTGGAGCGCGGAAGATACTTCGCTCTGGTTATTGGAGACAAATACTCAAAAGGCGAATGGATTCCACTCGGGTTTCATTGTATGAGCGAGGTGCTCAAACGAAACTACTCGCTAAAGAGCATCGTGGTTAAGAACTTCGAAGAGACGCGCGCAAAGCGTGATCAGAAGCAGCTCTGGCGGTACCGGGCGCTGGTGGGCGGGTTTTACATCTTCAAGCACGAGTACATATTTATCTTCAAGAAAAAGTAAGGTCCTTGGTTGCGTCTTCGCGGATCTTGGCGTCTTTGCGCGGAGCCTTCTGGCTTCCAATAGTTGGGACTCACACATCGCGCAAAGACGCCGGACCGCAAAGACGCAAAGGACCGTGTTCACGTTCAACTAAGGCTTGACCGCGTATACCCTCACGCTCGCGGCGTAGTCGTTGATATTGTAACGTTTCAACAATTCAGCCAGATGTTCGAAACCGGCCTGTTGCGTAGCCACGTCCTGTTTGGCCGGGGCGCAACAACTCGAGCTTGCAACCGGCAGATCGCTCGCGGGAGCGCAACAGACCTGTTGATTGTCGATCTTGTCGTAAATGTTTAGATCGCGCTTGGTGTCCACGACTTCCGTGTGCGCAAAGCCCGCTGAAAGCAAGCCCTGCTTGTAGTCTTCGATCAGGACAGCGCCCGCAACACAACCAACGTAGGCGAGCACATCACTCGAGACTTCGACGGGGAGCTCCTTCTTGAGGGCGATGTCGCTCACCGCGAGCCGCCCGCCGGGCTTGAGCACGCGGGCAATCTCGCGAAACACCGCCTGTTTGTCCGGCGCGAGATTGATGACGCAGTTGCTGATTACGCAATCAACAGAGTTGTCCGCGAGCGGTAGTTTGTCGATGCTTGCAAGGTGAAACTCGACGTTGTTGAAATCCCCCTTGGCTGCGTTTCTCCGTGCGCGTTCGATCATTTCCGGTGTCATATCGATTCCGATCGCCCGGCCCTCGGGTCCGACTTTCGGCGAGGCCAGGAAGACATCGAGTCCGCCTCCGCAGCCCAAATCGACTACGACCTCTCCCGGCCTGAGATTCGCGGAAGCAGTCGGGTTGCCGCACGACAAACCCATGTTAGCCTCGGCGGGTATGGATGATAGCTCTTCGGCTGAATAACCGAATGCTTCGGCGACGGCCCGCACGCCGGAATGCTCGCTCGAGAGCGCGCTCTCCGCGAATGAGCCGTATCGGTCTCTTACTGCCTCTTCAATTTGCTTTGACACTGTTCTGTCTCCTTTTGCGTAGTTTGATGATCTGATATCTCTGTTGGTGGTGATTGCTACTCACGGTTTTGGATGCTCGTGGTTCTTTTTGTCATCGAGCGCTTCTGTAGATTGAGGTTTTGTTTTGAAATCGAAGCGGAGCACCTCCGCAGGCTTGCTGCCGGTGTTGTCGAACCTCTGCCGCTGAGCGACCGGGATCCATTTGGACTGCCCGATATCGAGTCTCAGCGTCGTCGACTTGCCCTTGATCTGCTTGATCCTGAAACTCGATGGCAGCAACGCAACTACCAGTGCCGGCTCGGTTTCGTTTGTAGCCAACTCGATCGCCTTGCCTGGCGCGCAAACCAAACGGGTGATTCGAATCTGTTCGTTTTCAAACTGCACTTTTTGAAAGTTCTCGCCGGCCGGATACTCTTCTCGTTGAAAACGTCCGCGGAGAGTCTTTTGGTTTAGCGGCTCGGTCTTGAACTCGACCCGGAGAAACTCGCTTGGAAGGTCGGATAGGTTCTCGACTTCGTGAATCTCTTTGAGGCCCTGATACAGGCGAAAGGTTCCCTCTTTCGTCGCGGGCCGTGTGACCGCCCCGTAGGGCAGGTCGAGGTGTTTGAAGACCACTGGTCCGCCGTCATTCAAATATACATAGGCGGAGGCTGAC
>CAVTUR010000014.1:0-103657 GCA_963737945.1 Blastocatellia bacterium
CCAGCCGCGCGATCAATCTAAGTCACGATTCCCGAGGCCGATTGAGCGGGATAGCGGAGCCGCCACCGCAGGGGAATGGAACATCGCCGAGCTACGTGAGAGGCGTGACTTATAGCGACATCGGGCAGTGGACGGGCGACATCGTAGGCGGAACCCAGCAGGGCGGAGGCGTCAGTGGTGGAGTGACCGAGGTCTTCGGCTATGACACGAACCGGATGCAGTTGACATCGCAGAAGGCTGGGACGGCCTCGCCCTACACGAATCGGATGGATTTGACCTATAGTTATTCGGCTGCATCGGGGCAGATGGGCTCGGGTTCGACGGCAGGAAACGCGGGCCAGTTGATGGCGATAACCAACAGCACGATCAACGGTACCACTGAGAGCGCGGCCTATACCTACGACAATTTGGAGAGACTGGTCACTTCGAATCAAACAAGCAACGGATCATCTGCGCAGCGTCGGTTTGCATACGACCGTTGGGGCAATCGGACCGGGATGTGGGACGCGACAAGCGGAGGGAATCAAATCCAATCGATCACGCTTCAGGGGTCCGGTGGCATCCCCACGAATCAGATCGCGAGCGTGACTGGGGAGAAATCGACGGTCAACTTTACGTATGACGCGGCTGGGAATGTCACAAACGACGAGGTTCACAGCTACGGCTATGACAGCGAGAATCGGATTGTGAGTGTGGACGGCGGTTCGACGGCGAGTTATTCCTACGATCATCAGAACCGGAGATATAAGAAGACCATCGGCTCAACGGTGACGCATTATGTCTGGTTGGGCAGCAAGGTTCTCGCCGAGCACAACGGCAGCACTGGCGCGGTGTTGACTGATTACGTCTATTCAGGAAGCCGAATGATCGCAAAGGCTGCAAGCGGAGGGGCGCAGTATTTCCTGAGTGACCGGTTGAGCACGAGGCTCGTGCTTGATTCGAGCGGAAACATGTCGGGGCGGATGGCTCACCTCCCGTTTGGAGAGCTGCGATCCGTTTCCCAGAAATGGCCGCAAGGCCAGGGATTGGGAACATAGACCACAATCTGGTCTTTGATAACTTGTTTTCCGTACAGGTGAAATTCCTGTCCCTCTGATGCAGAGGTGACGCACGGCCCCTACGGTAGCGACTGACCATCAATCCGTAAAGCGGGGCCGAAAGGCGGTAAGCTTGAATCCAACCTGCAATCCCGCCCAGCAGAGTTGAACACGGATAGGAATACGAACTCGCGTTTGAATCGTCGTAAAAGGGAGCAAGCCTACTTGGATTATCGGCTTGGTCCAAAATGGACACGGAGAAAGACAGCGCACTCAAAATGGCTGTCGGGGCTGGACGATTTTCTCCTCGATCCAGAATGCATCCCTTAAAGTATCCCGGCGAACAGCGAGATCCTAAGTTCAACGCCAAACGGAAACAGGAACGGAGTAACCACTTTCAGGTTCTTTGGTCAGCCTCGGCTAGCCAGAGCAGGTGTCAACCGCAAGCCTGAAGGAGGAGGGATTATCCAAGAAGCAAATGCCGGTGGGAAAGCCATCGGATAAGCTGACGTGGATACGGCATTCGGGAAGGTAGGGGAGCAAGTCGGAGCAAATATGCTATGAACACGGCTGAACAGCCGATGTATGGATGGAATGCGACACCGTGGAAAGAAGTCGAGCGGAACGTATTCAAGCTCCAAAAGCGCATCTACCAAGCCTCGAAGCGAGATGATGTCAGGAAGGTTCGTAAACTCCAAAGACTCTTGATGACCTCACAAGCCGCTCGGCTGCTGGCGGTGCGTAGGGTAACCCAGGACAATCAAGGCAAAAAGACGGCGGGCGTCGACGGGGTTAGATCATTGACCCCATCCGAGCGGCTGCGGCTGTCGCAAACCTTGAGAATCAGCGGACGCTCCAGTCCGGTGCGAAGGGTGTGGATTCCCAAACCCGGATCACAGGAACAGCGGCCGTTGGGTATCCCTACGATGAAAGACCGTGCGCTTCAGGCGTTGATCAAGACGACGCTGGAGCCCGAATGGGAAGCGCGGTTCGAAGCCAATAGCTATGGGTTTCGACCTGGGAGATCGTGTCATGACGCCATCGAAGCAATCTTCAACGCGATTCGGTACAAACCCAAATGGGTTTTAGATGCCGACATCGCAAAATGTTTCGATCGGATCAATCATGAAGAACTACTCCGAAAGATCAACGCTGGAGCGACGCTGCGACGACAGTTAAAGGCGTGGCTGAAAGCGGGGATTCTCGACGGCGGACGATTGTTTCCCTCCGATGCGGGCTCACCGCAAGGGGCGACGGTTTCGCCGCTATTGGCCAATATCGCCTTACACGGATTGGAGACCGAAATAACCAAAGCGTATCCGCCGAAGTGGAACCGTCTGGCTCCAATAACGGTGAGATACGCGGATGACTTCGTGGTGTTGCACGAAGATCAAGCGGTCGTCAATCAGTGCAGGACGGTGGCTTCGGAATGGCTCAAGACGATGGGACTGGAACTGAGCGAAACAAAGACCCGGCTCACCCATACGCTGGAAACAGCGGAGGGCAAGCCGGGTTTCGACTTTCTTGGTTTTCATATTCGACAATTCGAAGCAGGAAAAACAAGGTCGGGTAAGAATAGCCGGGGGTCGTTGCTCGGGTTCAAATCCCGCATCAAACCCAGCCGCAAGGCTCGCGACAGTCATGTGCAGAGACTTCGACAGACCTTGAGCCAACACCGGCATTCGGAACAAGCGTTACTGATAATAGCGCTGAACCGAATCGTCGTAGGTTGGACGAACTACTTTGCAGTAAGAGATAGTAGGGGCACTTTCGAAGGGCTACAGCATGTGCTGTACGGGATGCTGCGTGGCTGGGCCAGATCCCGGCATCCGGGAAAGGGCAACGGGTGGATCGTCAACAAATACTGGCGGATAAAGCAAGGGTTGGGATGGCGATTTCAACCGACCAATTCGACGCTGGCCCTGCGCCGGCACGATGAGACGCGACAGCGGAAACACGTGAAGGTGCAAGGCGGCCGCAGTGTTTATGACGGGGACTGGGTCTATTGGGGCGCGAGGCTGGGGCGGCACCCTGAACTCTCAAAACGAGTCGCAGGACTGTTAAAGAGACAGAGGGGCCGATGCCTTGAATGCGGACTGTTCTTTAAAGAGGCAGAGACGTTAGTGGAGGAGTTCATTGTTCCCAGAGCATCGGGGGGAAGAAACTCAATAACCAACTGCGTTTTGCTGCATCGGCATTGTCGCGACGGGAATTGGCGGAGAGAGTAACGCCGCCAAACAGGTGCGTATGACAAACGCCCGAATGTTGAGGAGCCGTGTGAGGGGAAACCCTCACGCACGGTTTTGTAGCCGAGCCGGGGTGGTGACACCCCGGCTTAGGCGGCGACTTCGGAGAGAGTGGCACGCAGGAGAGGCATCACTTCACAAGTTATGAGAGGGATGGAGAGGTTGGGACGGACTACGCAGTCAACAGGCACTACTTGCAAAGCGTGGGTAGATTCAATCGAGTTGATCCATCAGGTGGTTCAATCGGTAACCCGCAAGGACTCAATCGGTATGCATACGTGCAGGGAGATCCTTTGAACAGAACCGATCGACTGGGCCTAATCGCTTCCGCAATTGATTGTTATACCGATTGGAGGGGCTGTGAAGTCTGTTACAACAAGAACACAGGGGAGGTCGTCTCGCGCAACTGCGTAGGTGGGTCCGGTCTAACAGAGAGTTTTGGAATAGGCGATGATTTGGATGAGTTTTTCACCGTTGATCCGTCCGACACTCCGAGTAACGAAACGGAACCTGACCCGATGGCGGACCTAGACGATGCTATCAATGCAGCAAAGGACGCTCTCAAGAACCCTAGCAAGGATTGCCTGGCCCTGTTTGGCGGCAAAACGGCCGACGAAGTGAGGGCTATGCTGGATGCTGTGATTAAGAACGGCATCGGGTACAGCTTAGACTATGCACGGTATGATCCTGGTACCCAAAGGAACGTAACGACGCAATTCCCATCATACCCGAATGGTTCAGTTGCTGACGGAATAACACACGACTTCAAAACGCTGGACGGAGAGATAGTAAAGACCTTCACGTTCAGAGCAGGTGGAGGGTTTTCCACACTGATGGTACCAGTGACCGATTTCAGTACGGGTAGAAGGAGTAATCTTCCACTATCCAGTTTTGTGGGTTTCGGGGGGTTGTCTCCGGATCAGCTCCGGGGGGTGATGATTCTCCATGAGTTGCGGCATGTTGCTGGAGTTTCGCCACCTGGTCACGGGGATTCACGCAGTAACATGGAGTTCACCAAAGAGGTCGCGACCAAATGTTTTGGCGGAACTTAGATCCTAGTTTTGAAAGGCGGTGACCGAGGGTGAGAAGAGAGGGCATTTTAGCTTCGCTTTCAGGCGCGATTGCAATCCTCATGAGCTTTGTCGTTGTAGCAATGACTCAAGGTGCTCGGCAAACCCATGAACCGACAGGAATAATCAGAGGCAAGGTTATGGATGCCTCCCGAGCAGTCCAAAACACCAAAGTCGTTGTCGAAAGCGCAACTGTGAAGCGGGAGGTCGTCACTGATACAAGCGGGGACTATGAGATAGAGTTGCCGACCGGCGTTTACACGATAACTGCGAATCTTTCCGAGTACTACCCATATCGCCGGGCTCCCTTCCGGGTGACACCGGGAACCGGCACGATAATCAATCTTAATCTGATACTCATCGGTATTGATAGAGTCCACGGTGGCGGCAAAGACCTGCACTATGAAGAGCTATCGCTACCAAATGCAGCGGAACCGCGTCTTCACGTGCTTGTCGCATACTACGATCGGAAAGAGAACGAGCGATACATTGAGTATGACGGTATAAGGCTCTATTATGACGCCTTGGCAGTCCACGCGACGAAGGTGAAACTTGATAAGAGGCACTTCACATTCAAAGCGACTGGGAATGCTCATGTTGACGATGGGCAGCAAAGCGATGTTTATGTGAGAGAGGCAGACATTAGTTTTCTTGGGAGCAGCCCTACAATCCAATTGACCTTTGGCGCAATCGACCAGGTCAGCGGTAAGGGGTCGATTGACAACAACAACATAAGCTTCGAGTTCGGCGTGGACAAAGACAAAGCGGGGCAGTTGACTTATCAGGACAAACGACTTGGTATTAGCTTTAGCGCAGGTTTTTGGTCCTTTGGCGTTATTGACGATGAGGCGAATGAGGTGGAGTTTGGCGGTAGCGTTAAGGCCAACGTCCTGATGGGGAAGGAAGAAGTCCGGGGTCGCTACTACCCTGCGATTGACTTTACAGTTACGGTCAGAGATGGAACCAATAACAGTGCTGATACGTTCTCAATTCTCTTTCACTCTGTCCCGACCGTGAAGTACTCGGGCGAGCTATCGAAAGGAACCATCGAGGTACATCGTCGGTACTAGAACTGGGTCGTTGGCTAGTCGAGATCCCTCAGCGGCATCTCCCTCTGACCGCGCTTCACCGGCCCTTTTGGATAATATGAATGACTCAAAACAGCGTCGGAGGGGTCACGCATCAGAAGGTACTTGTCAAGACCTCGTCCCCTTTGCTTCGTTTTCGACACATTATCTCTAGAGAAAACACCTCGCCTGATGCGCCCGAGGTTTTCTCTTATCCGATGCTGCTCGATTCCTGGATAGGTTTTTTCGTAGCGCCCTCGGATTCTCGACCCGTCTGCGATCTGATCGACATCAATTGACAAGCGGGAGGGGTCACCCATAAGCGGTCGGCCACCGCGAGGCGGCGGTTGCGAGGGCCAGAAACTCCTATCACGCAGCGCCGTAGCGCGTGACTAGCTTTCGTGCAGGCGACGCGGTACCTTTGATCGACAACGCGGATCGACAGCTAAGGCCGTTTCTTCTCTGGAGGCAAAACAGCGTCGAGAGGGGTCTGGCTTGACTTCGTTGACATTTGACCATCAAGCGTACCCGTGCGATGCAACTGCACGGGCGATACCGTTTCAACAGAAGGTAATTGTCAATACCCCCATCATTATTAATTGCTTTGCTGTCATCAGACCCTCTGCGAATTTGTTCAACGATTTCAAATGTATGCTGTAGGTTGAGGTTTGTTTTCTCTGTTGCCGCCTAGTTTCCTGGCGGTGCCACGATATTTCAACCATACATCAGTTGGCCCCTGCCCCTCTCAGAACCGTGCTTGCGCAACTAACGCACACGGCTCCTCAGACGGTCATTCGCTGACTATAGAAAAGATGTACTCCCACTCGCGGTTGTGGCAACGGAAATACGTTTAGCAAATTATCGAATTCTGTCCACGTGTAGCTCCGCCGTTGGCTCCGCCGATTCAACCACTTGTAAAGGAGTTTCCTTACTTCGTAGTAAAATCGCGCCACTCCTTGATAGTTGTCTGTCACCCCGTAGTACTGATAGTGCCCACGGAGCTTCAGTCCTAGTACCCGCATGATCCACTGCGTTGGCTTCATTCGAATTTGCTTGAGCCATTCCTTCATTGCTACGAGCTTCGCCCGAAATTTCTTCCTCGACGTCACCCGTTTCATCCGGAATCGTCTCCCGTCTTTCGTCCGGCTGCAATAATGAGTGAATCCCAGAAAATCAAACGTCTCGGGTCTCACTCCTCTTGTCCGGGCGTGCCTCTCCGCGTCCCGTCCAAACTCCAGCACCTTGGTCTTTGTCGGTTCTACCTCCAAGCCGAACTTCTTTAATCGCTCGGTTAGTTCTGCTTTGAATCTCATCGCGTCCTCTTTGCTCACGAAACACACGACGAAATCGTCGGCATACCGGATCAGCCGCGTCTTTCCCTTGCAGCTTTTCCCGTAGACCTTCTCGAACCAGAGGTCAAGGGCGTAGTGCAGATAGATATTCGCAAGCACTGGTGAGATGCTGCCGCCCTGCGGCACACCCTCCTCGCTTGCTCTCATCTCTCCACTCTCCATCACCCCGCTCTTGAGGAATCTCTTTATAAGCCGTAGGACTCGCTTGTCTGCTATCCGTTGCTCCAGCATCTTCATCAGCCACTGGTGGTCTACATTGTCGAAGAAGCCTTTGATGTCTGCTTCGACAATGTAGTTGGTTCCTTCCCACTCGACTGCCTGACTCAATGCTCTGAACGCATCGTGACAGCTTCGCCCTGGCCGGAATCCATATGAATCTTCTATGAAGTCTTCCTCATAGATTGCTCCCAGTATCCGCGCCAGCGCCGATTGCACAAGTTTGTCTTCAAGACACGGGATTCCTAAAGGCCGTTGTTTGTCGCTTCCAGGCTTTGGGATGTAAACCCTTCGCGCTGGCTGTGGCCGATACGCCATCCGGTGCAAACGGCCGAGTAACGCTTCAATGTTGGCCTCCAGATTTTCGGCGTATTCGTCCTTGGTCATCTCGTCTATCCCAGCGGCTTTGTTTCCACTCAGCCGCCTGAAGCACTCAAGCAGCAGTTCCTCATTCATCAGGTGATACAAACTGGTGAACTTGAACTTCCCCTCCTTGCGGGCCTTCACTGCTATGCGGAGCAGTTTCGTTGCCACCGGTCTCGCCGCTTCTGTGCGCGGCCGGTGTTTCTCTACTCTGCTCGACCATGTGTCGTCTCCTTCCCTCCAGCGGCATTACCCGCCTTCATAGGTACTATTAGACGATCCGACTCCCTGCCGCCTCTTTTGCCTTTCTCCCTTTCTGCGGTTGTTCGGCATACTCTCCAACATGTTTCTGGAAAGCAGTGGCAGGGCCTCCCGGGTTGCCGTGTAATCACAATGTCAGACATGCCATGGTCTCAGACCCCGAGGAAGCGAGCACTTCCTTGCCTTAGCGGTTGTGCTCGTGTTGACTTCCGCCATTGTTGAAGGCGTCGTCCTTCCTGTGTCGCTTCCTTACGGGGCTCAATCCCTTCAGCCTTTCGGCTTACGGCCTGCGTGCTTGCTGTCCTACGCTTAGAAGCGATCATTACTGGTCACTTCCCAAGGTCTTGCTACTCGGTGGCTGGCTATGCCTTTCCGAGGTGGGCTTCCCACCCACTGGACTACGCGATCTTGCCCGGTCGCTTCCAACAAAGTTGAGCCTGATAATCATCCAGAAGGAACCGTCGCGTGTTGTAGATCGGTGCGATGTTGTTTGATCAAACAGCGCAAGGGGGGGCGTCAAACAGCGTCGAGAGGGGTCTGGCTTCACTTCGTTGCCATTTGACCCGAGTATCCGCGCGCTTTCTGCTGCGGCCGAAATCCAACTCGGCCATCTTTCTAGCAAGCGGCGATGTTGTGACCTCGTTTGCGATGTATTCGCTGATAAAACGCGCGGAGCGGACCTGGAGATTTAGCCATGTGTTCGGCGGCTTCGGTCAACAACCATCGCGCCTGCGCCCGCCCTCGTTTGGTTATCCTCCCGTGATAGGCCTTGGAATCTCCCGATTGATAAGTCGAAGGGACCAGCCCAAAGTACGACGCCAGCTTCTTTCTTGAACTAAACCTGCTCGCCTCTCCGATCGCCGCCATCAATCCTGCCCCCACCACCAGCGACACCCCGGCGAGCGACAGCAATCTGTCGAGCGCCTCGAGTCTTTCCGGCCTCGAGGTGATGAATCCTGCGATGATCGTCTCCAGTTCTTCAACTCGGTCATTCAACTGGTCTATCTCTTCCAGCGATGTCCTCACCCTGCCGCGACTAGAGGTTATGTCTTTAAGCTTGGTGAGAACTCTAGACATAGAGAATATGAAGAGGTAGCCGCCAATCGCTACGCTTTTTATGTGGTCAAGAAGATGGAAGAACGATGGTACTACAGGCTAGGGCGCTGGATGATTAAGGATCTATCCGAACATCATCACGTTTTCGCGCTTCTCGCGTGGCGAGATAGGAATTACAAAACATCTGCTGAGCATTGGTATAAAGCGTGGTGTCTAAACCCCGACCTTGACGAAGCTGCATACTGGTACTTGCGAGCAAAGAAGATGATTCGTCCCGACCAAGTGGACGCACCGGGCAAAGATTGAGCCATTATTCCAATCCAACATTGAGATTCAGTTTCTTCAAAGCGTCGGGAGGGGTCACGCATAAGCGAGCGGCCGCCGTTGGGCGGTTGCGAGAGCCAGAAACTCCTGGTCGTCGCCGGTGACTAGCCCCCATCCAAGTAAGCAGCTAATCTTTGATCGACAACGCGGAGCGACAGCTAAGGCCGTTTCTTCTCTGGAGCGTTCCTGCCCGAGCATAAGCGTGGCTCCGGTGTTGGCGATTGTGTGCATGGTGGCGGCTCTGACCCTGCAAAGGGAGGGGACGACCCCGCTGGAGAGATTGTGAAAGTTTCGCCGACCGGGTCGAACTGCGTTGATCTTAAAAACCGAGGATAACGCGTCGTGAAGCACACTCAACAACGTAAGCGAGTATCACCAAGCAACAAGCGGAGAATGAACCGCAAGGAGCGAAGAGAGTTGACCCGAAAGATTCAAGCCGACGACATCAGTCTGAAAATAATCCATCCGGACGCGGCTGGTATCGATATAGGCAATGAATCGCACTACGTGGCCGTGCCGCCACAACGAGACAGCCAACCGGTGCGGCGATTCGGATGCACCACTGCGGACTAACCGGGCAGACAATCATCAAAGCGATCCTTGCTGGCGAGCACGACCCCCATGAACTGGCTGCGTATCGCGATCCAAGAGTGAAAGCCAGCGAGGAGGAGATTGCGCGCAGCCTGGAGGGGAACTGGCAGGACGATCTGCTGTTCGTGCTGAAGCAAGAGCAAGAGGGCTATGAGTTCTGTCAAAGACAAATGGGTGAGTGCGACGCGCGACTCGAGCGGTACTTGAAGGAGCGCGAAGATCGGACTGGGGGAGCCAGTGTGCCTGAAGAGAAGCGGAAGGGGAGGCGCAAGAAGAAAAGGGGGAATGCTCCACGGTTCGATCTGCGTGAAGGATTGTTCCGAATGAGCGGGACAGACCTAACGCAGGTTGATGGAATCGATGTAATGACGGCAACAACAATTCTCAGCGAAGCAGGATGGGACATGAGCAAGTGGTCTACGGAGGACCACTTCGTTTCCTGGTTGCGGTTGTGTCCTGATAACCGAATTAGCGGAGACAAGGTGATCAGCAAAGGCCGGCTAGTGACCAACAACCGGCTAACGGTGGCCTTTAAGATGGCGGCCACCAGCTTAAGAGAGAGCGATACGTATCTAGGGGCACAGTTCCGGCGATTGAAGAGCAGGCTTGGGTCACCTGCTGCGATTAAGGCGATGGCGGCGAAGCTGGCAAGGCTAATGTATCGGATACTGCGTTATGGAGTGCAGTACGCGGATAGTCACGGTGCCAGGCCTGCGATTTGCAATTCCGTATTGATGAAACGGTCAACTGAAAAGTTCGATTTTATTCAAGAAGATTCCGATCCATAGACAGCCACAGACAAAACGAAGACACACTAAGCCTGACAACGCTCGCATTGATCTCTGAGCATTGACCCCTTAGCCGGCGTCCTTGCGAAGACCGATGGATGTCAAGGGTCGGGCGGGCGGCAATAGAATATCGCGAAGCTTCTATTGATGCCGCCCGCCCGACTTGCGCAGCCCTTGACATCCATCGGTCTGAGCGGACAATCAGGCGGCGGGATCAATGCGGCCGCTAGCGGATTTGGCCGATCATGAAACTGTGATTGGTGGTGATGATCCTCCCTTCAGCTGCCTTTCGACTTTGAGCTCAGCTATTCGGTTGTTTGTAAAAAGCGAGAATCGCAAATCGCAAGCCTGGCACCGAACTACGCGACGGAATTGGCGGGGCAGTTAACGTCCCGCCCGGGAAATTCTCCGATTTTATGGCCATTCGCATTTGCACCGCAAACCGGCTTCCCGGAACGTTTCGTTTTCGTATCACTTCTGCGCGCAAATCGCCAAAATATAGCCTGAACATCCTGCCGCCGCTCCACGGACAGGATATTCGCACGAGCGATTCGCTTGTAGAGCGATGCCCGCTGCGCGACGTAGCTTCGATTTTCGCGGCACGGCGGTACTTTATGGCCTCTCTAGGTTAATGACGGCATTTTCACCTGGATTGTAGGCGGCAAACTCCAGGTCGATCCACCCATCAAACAGTGCATTGAGATCTCTCACATACCTTGCGGCAGCGTCGATTGATCGAAGAGGATCGTGCAAATCGCCGCGCGTAACCAAGCCATATCTACGTCCGGCAGAAGGAATGAATGGCATTGATTCTTATAACCGGGCAGCGCAATGGGCGTACTCGTTTCAACTATCAACATTTGAGTCACAGCATGTGAGTCTGAGTCTCCGCTCCACTGTAATCTCGAGAGCAATTGCGCTATGATTAGCTCAAGCGATTCGGAAACTAAGAATGTCAAATGAGCACTCTGGCGCCACAAAAGACAGATATGGGTTGGGTAATTGAGGTCCCGACGGAGATTGCTCGGGTACTGGGTGTTGCCGAAGGATCCTTTGCAGTGCTCAGTACAAGAGAGGGTCGACTCGAGGTCGAGATTCTACCTCCACCGACTGCGGAACTAGTACAGTCTGTTCGCGACACCTGCGAAGAATTCAAAGATGCTTTCGACGAGATGAAGCGGCTTGGCGACTGAAGAAACAGTATACCTCTCCTACGCTGAGGCCGTGCTGATCCATATTCTACTCATGCGCTTCCTGGGCGAAGTGCAGTATGGCGTCTTCGACCGCAGCCTTGTTGAATCAGCACTCGCACGGCCCAAACAAGCCGCAGCGTACGAAGGCGCGGACCTGATTCGTCAGACAGCGACACTCTGTTACGGACTAATTAGGAACCACCCTTGGATCGGAGGGAACAAACGGACCGCGACAGCGATCGCCAGCGAATTCCTTAAACGCAACGGGATGAAGCTAACCTCTCCGACCAGCGAGATCGTTGACTTGGTTGTTTCGATCGAATCGGCTAGGTGGGGAATTGATGAGATTGAGCAATGGTTCCGACAGCACGTGACGAAATAGACGTGTAGGCGGTCCATTGTTCTTCTCGTTTTCCCTTCGACGGGCAACAGGCTCGGTGGGCAAGCAAGACAACTCGGTGCGTGTACTATTCCCGATATCACATCCCGTGACTTAATAGTTTGGTATGCCCTGTCGGCTTCGCCAAAGTCTCAGAGCTTTGTTAGCGCACCCACATCTTGAAGAGAGGTACAAAATTAGACACCCCGGTTCGAAAATTGTACCCCCCCGACGCCACAGATGGGCGCGCTGAGCTGAGGACTGAACAAGTGCGTCTTGCGCCGCACTGACGTGGCTATGAAGTGATCTGAGTAAACGTCGGCTTACAACGGGAAGTAAATAGAACGGGTGGGTCTGGTTCTTGAGGGAGTAGGTCGATGTCGGAGTGCAGAGTAGATCCGAATTGGTGCCGGGCCTGCGAATTGCGATTCTCGGCCTCAAAATGAGAGGAACAGCTTACGCGTCAAGGTCCTTATAAAAAGCGAGAATCGCAAATCGCAAGCCTGGCACCGAACTATGTTTCGACAGGGAGGCTCGCATCATGAGAATTCAAAGGTCTGTTCATTTGTCAACACCGCTTCTAGTAAGCTTTATTGCTCGTTTTCTGTCTGGGTTCGACTTTTGCGAGTACGGGTAGCGCTTCAGCCCAAAAGGCAAAAGTCGAAAACGTTGTGCGCAAAGAAGGGTCAACCGCCCAGATAAGAAATAATAATCTTATCCCTGAAGCCACCGAGCCTTGCACTCCTGAAGAATCCGAGTGGTGGAAACGCTTTCGAAAGGCAGGCAACGACCTTCAGAAGAAGAGTGATGAGCGGTCGAAAACGAGGTTCTTTCTTCTGATGTTAGAGGGACAACAGAAGGGATATCGGATTCCGCTGAAAGATAGGCCCGTTCAGACGCTGATCTCTGGAAGAACGACCTACCCCGAATTGGCCCGGCGGAGAGGGGTACAGGGAACCGTGGTGTTGTCGTGAGTTCAGAGCCGATGGATCAGTGGCTGATATCCAGATCATTGAGGGATTGGCGTATGGATTGGATGAGAATGCAATTCAAGCGGCACGCCAGGTCGTATTCCTCCCGGCCATCAAAGACGGCGCGTTTGTCGGTTCCCGGGGCGATATGAAATATGGGTTTTTCCTTGGAAGGGGACGACCGAAGAATTAGACTGATCTTCAATAGGGCTCGGGGCCCGACTACCCGAACCGCCCTTTTGACAGTCGCTTCTGAGCCAGCCAAAACCCCTGACCAACGTAAACAAGCAAGCGGGTCGCCGTACCGTTCCAGCTTCGGACGAGGTGATCAGAGGCGAACGGAAATCTGGCTCGCTTCGCTCGCGGGGTCAGGCTTCACTTCCTTGACATTTGAATGCGAGTATCAGCAGACTTTGCTCCACTATGCCTCGCAAGCAAGGATAGAAATCGGTGGCGGGTTCTATCACATCGTCTCTCGCGGCAATGGTCGCCGAAAGATCTTCAGATCCCGTGATGACTACATCAAGTTCTCCAGCACTTTCGAGCGCCAAAAGGCCAAACTTCCCTTCTTTCTCTACGCTTATTGCCTGATGCCCAACCACCTCCATCTTCTTATCGAGATGCAGGACGATCCCCTCAGCCAAATCATGCAGCGACTTCTAACCACCTACAGTCAATACCATAATCGTAGGTACAGGAAGATCTGCCATTTATGTTGTCTTCGAGGTTATGTGGCGTCCGGCCTACAAGTCGTTTAGCTGCACAACGCAAGCTTCGTCGGACACCACATAGCCATTAGCTGGTTTGCCGCCGGAGAATCGCAAAATCGCAAGCCCGGCACCGATCTGTCGACATCCGCGACCTGATCAACATCAATGCGACCGCATTCGATCTCAACTGACTTGATCTGGTTCGCCGCAGCTCCTCCGATAAAAACTGCAAGTCTCGCTGTTTGTGTCGCGTCCCCCGGACGCGCACCAGTCACGCATCTGGATCAAGGCTTTCGAGAGTCGATCTCGCAATCTGCTCTCTGCCCCTGGCCTCGTTGGCCCCAGAAAAACAATCGGTTCCAGGCCGTGTCCATCTGACTTGTCAGTACAGGTCCTTTGGTTCTTAACCATCCCCTCTCAGGCTCGCGACCTGGGCTCATCCGTTCGACAGAGACTGATCAATCTGCTGCCGGTGTTCCGGGCGATCGTGTTCACCTGAGCGGACGATCGGCGGCGGGGGATCAATGCGAGGCGATTGCAAACCTACTTATTTTTCCCGACTCAGCGCCTCGGCTCTTCGAAACCTTCCGGATGATTATCAGGCGTGAAAATATTGACATTTGTGTGGGGAAAATGGGGCTGACGATGAAATTTCACGCCTGATCCCCCCTCCTGCTGATGCGGAATTCTCGAGGCTGGCAAGCGCGCTCAACCCCGCCGGTATGCTGTGGGTAGCCTGGCCCAAGAAGGCTTCAGGGGTCGCTACCGATTTGTCAGACGGAGTCGTCAGGGAGATAGGTCTCGGTTCAGGCCTTGTCGATGTCAAGGTATGCGCAATCAATGACACCTGGTTTGGGCTCAAGTTCGTGATCAGGGTAAGAGATCGTCCCAACCCCCCAAGGTAAGAGCTCTCACGGGCGGACGTGGGCGACTATTGCAATTTCGGCTTCTGAGCCTCTTGTAAAACCATTGTGACAGCCGACTCGATTCCGTTGGTCACGGTTACTATCTGTCTTACAGGCTGTAGCTGCGGTATTGCGCTGTCCGGCAGCGGAGATAAAGCTCGATCCGGCAGACAGCTCGTACTCGCCAGAAATCAATCCTAAGATCACAAAGCGCCCGAGCTCATCGCTCTCCGCAAAGACGGGGTTGGTGTCGCCGTCGCCGCCGAGGCGATGTGCTTGAATCTGCAACCGCACGCCCTGCGGCAAGCCAGATCCCGACACAGTCACCTGTCCGCGAATCACTCCGCTCGCGTAGGCCAGCACTATACGCACATCCGTCACGTGATCACCCGCGGAAACGTCGATCCCATCGCGGAGATCGATCCCGTCGCGTTCCACCCGAAGCAACCAAAAACCGGAATTCGGCCACGAGAAGGCTGAGACCTTAGCTCTGCCGGGACGGAGACCGCAGAAATAGTATGAACCATCGGGGTCTATGTTTGAACCAACGCCTCCCGCGTTCAATGACACTCTCTTGAGCTTGGCGAGCAATGCCGGATCACTCACACCATCAACCACGACCTTCCCGCTAATGCTGGCGCCGCGGTGCCTCCTTATTTCCAAACCGGTGACATCGTGATCGGTAAGATCAAACTCGATCTTGTCCATGTAATAGTCGCCCTCGCAGCCGGCGAAAACCGAATAGCGACCGGGCATCAGACCGGTGATTTTGAACCCGCCGTTTGAATCGCTCTTCCTTCCGAACGTCGACATAGCATTCCCGCCGTAGCCCCAGTTGATACCTGGCTGCGGTTGTCCTGTTTCCGCATCGACCAGGCGCCCCGACGCCTCGAAGGTTCTGGCCCGCGCTCCCACAACGATATCGGCGTCGGAGACCTCACCACCCTCGATAATCTCTACGATGCCCGCCTTCGAATCTTCCGTCACACCGGGGTGGTAGGTGAGCGGGTAATACGATTGCCCCTCGTCCAGTCTCTGATACGAACTCCCGGCACCTGCCCCTACACTGATCTTGTAGCGGCCTGGCGGCAGCCCGTAAACGCGGTAGATGCCCCGGTCGTCTGTGCGCATAGTTGTTGATTCGCCGTAGTGAGGCCGCCAGCCGTCCGGTGTCAAAGCGAGGACACTGATCCGTACCTCGACGATTGGACGACCATTGGCCTCTGAGACTCGCCCTTCTATCGCGCCACCTCGCATCAACTTAAAATCGACGTTCTTACGAGTTTCGCCCCCCTCAAGGGTTATCTGGCTGCCATATCGCCCTGTTTCCTCGATCGGGATCATCGAGAAGGCGCGCACCAAGACGGAGTAACGGCCCGGCCGCAGGTTTGTTATCTGATACTCGCCGTTCGAGTCGGTCTTGCCTGTCGCTTGCACATCAGCCCCGGCGGGAGGCCAGGATCGCGTTACAACCATCACGCCCGGTACGGGATTCCCGCGGAAGGTAACCCGTCCTTCAATCGAGGCACCTCGTTCAGCTTGCGATGGTGTGTCGGACTGAACCCCGGCGGAAGTGATGGACAAGGCTACGGAGGACAGCAAAAACGTAACCACGAGGGCGACACACAGTTTCATAAGCGCAACCTCGCACGGACGGCGACCGAGTCGCGTGATCGCAACTCGGCCGCTGTCTCGGATTATTTAGTCAATTGAATCACACCGCTGCTACTTCTTTACCGCGGCCGCGTTCTCTCTCGGCCCGGCGTTCTTCACATACTTGTCCATCCAGTTGATCATCTCTGCGAGCGTGTGAAGCGTCGACTCTCTCCCGATGTAACCATGAGGCTCGAATGGAAGCGTCACGTATCGCACCGTAGCGCCGTGACCTTTCAACGCCATGTAGAACCGCTCGGACTGGATCGGGAATGTGCCCGAGTTGTCGTCCGCTTCGCCGTGCATCAACAGAATCGGCTCCTTGATCTTGTCGGCATAGTAGAACGGCGACATCTTGCCGTAGATCTCGGGGACCTCCCAGAAAGTGCGCCGCTCGGCTTGGAAACCAAACGGGGTCAGCGTTCGATTGTATGCCCCGCTCCTCGCGATCCCCGCGCGAAACAGATCTGAGTGCGCGAGGAGGTTCGCCGTCATGAACGCGCCGTAGCTGTGCCCCCCGACGCCAATGCGATCGCGGTCGGCGACTCCCATCTCCACCACCTTATCGACCGCCGCCTGGGCGCTTGCGACAAGCTGCTCGACATAGGTGTCGTTCGCCGTCTCGCCCGGACCAACGATCGGCATGGTTGGGCCGTCAAGAACCGCGTAACCCTGGGTCAACAAAAACAGGTGGGATATACCACTAACCCGAGTGAACCGATACGGGGAGCCGGAGATCTGGCTGGCTGTGTCCGTGTCGGTGAACTCGCGCGGGTAAGCCCACATGAGCAGCGGCAGACGCTCGCCCTGCTTGTAGCCCGGCGGCAGATACAAAGTGGCCGATAGCTTTACGCCGTCCTTTCGAGCATATGTAATGAACTCCTTCTTGACCCCGGCAAGTTGAGGCGCTGGATCCTTGAACTGTGTGATGGCGCGCTTCGTGCCGGCGGCGAGATCGCGCACGTAGTAGTTGGGCGGGTCGGTCGCGGTCTCGTACTCAGTCAGCAGGGTCTTTGCGTCGTCATCGAGCGGCGTGATAATCGCCTCGTATGTCCTTTCAGCACACCGGAACAGTCGCTCGGTTTTGAGCGTCTTCAGATCGAGCCGATCGATAAACGGCCTGTCGCCGTCCTTCGACGCACCGGTTCCCGTCAGATAGATCGAGTCGCCGCGCTGCAGGATCAACCCACCGCCGCCGCCAAATCCGCCGCCGAACCCACCGCGTCCGCCGCCACCGCCGTCCCTCTTGACGACCGGGTTGCCCGGATTGTTGTACGCGTCTTGTTGCCTGCGGTCCCAGAGCTTGCGAGGCTCGGCGCCAGCTTCGAGAATCCAGGTTCGTACGTGCCGCGTCGCGCGGTCCGATTCGCTCAGAAGCGCGATGCCCTTCTCAGTGTAGGAAAGACCCCCAAACCGCCATTCGGTTTTGGCGATCTCGGAAGGAGCACCCGAAAAGGGCGCGGTAAGTGCGAGGACCTTGTCGCGGAACGGAACCTTGTTCTTGAGATCCCCTCCGTCAAGCGCTTCGGCCCAGGTGATGGTCGCCGGCTGATCGGGACGCCAGCGAACGCCCCGCGGGCCAGTCTCCACCCCGTTGATCGGGGTGTTCTCGCCCGAAGGCAGGTCGGCGATCTTTCTGGCTAGCTCGCCGCGGCGGGTCCATATTTCGACGTCTTTGGGGAAGCCGTTCATCGGCAAAAGCCGGGAAAAAGGCCGCTTGATTCGCGACACGAGTATGTAGTCCCCACTGGGCGATGGTGTCACGTTTTCGAGGATACCGGGCCGGCCGACCAGGGTCTTCTTCCCGGTGACGCTGTCGATGGTGGCGAGTTGGCTGGTGAAATAGTATTCGAACAGCACCTCATCAAAATTGGTCTTGATCAGGTCCTCGAAGGTGGGTGTGGGCGCCGCTTTGCCGTAGTTCTCACGGATGTTTGGCCCGGTCGGCGCCAGCGGCTCGACCGGAGCGGGACCACGGCCTGAGGGCACCAGTTGAACCAGCATTGTCACTCCGTCCTTAAGCCAATCGACCGGATCCCCGCCCGCTGCGTTCAGTCGATCGGTCCCGCTCACAAGCCGTGAACGGCCCGTTGTCGTATCGGCCACCCAAAGCTCGATTCCGTTCTCTTTGGTGTTGGTGAATGAGAGATGTTTGGCATCGGGCGAGAAACTCACGCCGCCGATGTTGGCGTTGGGTGGCACCGTGACTTTCTTTTCAGTTCCGTCGGCGATCGATCGCAAGGTGATGGCGATAACGTTTCCGCCGCGCTGCTGGCGCCCGTTTGTTTTCGGGTTGATGCGCGCACCGGCGATCCGGTGTATCGGCTGCGCCAGCTCGGCGACGGTAGGCATACTGCGCCGATCGAGCAACGCGACCGTGTGATGGTCGGGCGAAACGATAACGCTCGGCGTCGGCGGCGCGTCGAGGATATCGACTATGACCTTTGGCGGCGTCAGATAGCCTGATGTCGCAGCGGATTGTCCCGTCTGTCCATAGAGCACCGCCGCCCCGATCACTACGAGCGCAGCGGCAAATCCGAGCTTTCTCATTTTCATGTGAACCTCCTGTTTTCTCCACTGTACTCGAGCGGTTTGGGAAGGCGTATTCTACCACCAGACGAGGCATCGGACTACAGGAAGCGGCGGGAAACTATCGGAAGGAAGCACACCGAACGAACCGCGGGTTGTTGACCGCTAGCTTACGGCTTTTTGTAACAGCTCAGCTTGTACCCTGGCCGCATGCATCACCGCTTGTTGATCGACTGTGGTCATTTCGCCTTCGTGCATAAGGACACGTCCGTCGATCATCACCGTTTTCACATCGCTCACTTCCGCCGCGTAGACGATCGCAGAAACCGGATCGGGGTGAGGAGTCGTGTGCAGCGCCTCCAGATTCAGCAGCATCAGATCTGCACGCTTGCCCACTTCAATGCTGCCGATCTCTTTGCCCAGACCCAGCGCACGGGCTCCATCGATCGTCGCCATACGCAGCATCGTGAGCGCGGGTAGTGCCTCTGCGCCGTGAAGCGCCTTTTGGATGAGTGCGGCCGTGCGCATCTCGGTAAACATATCGAGGCGGTTGTTGCACGGCGCGCCGTCCGCTCCGAGTGACACCGAGATCCCCCGATTGAGCATCTCCACTATTGGCGCAAAACCCGATCCGAGTTTGAGGTTTGACGAAGGACAGTGCGCGACGTGCGTTCCTGTTCGACTCAGGATCTCCATCTCGCTGTTGTTCAGATGAACGCAGTGCGCGAGAACGACATGGGGGGCCGCGAGCCCGCATTCGTTCAGGTACTCGATGTTACGATGGCCGGTCTCGCGCTCAACCATTCCGATTTCGTCTTTATTCTCGGATGCGTGAGTATGAACCATCACCCTACGTTCGCGTGATAGCTCGGCCACCCGTTCCAACAACTCGCGCGTACAGCTGACCGCGAAGCGGGGTGCAAAGCAGTAACGGATCCTGCCCTCGGCGGCGCCGTGCCACCGTTCCAGCAGCTCGATCGATTGCGCAATCGATGTGTCGGTCTGCTCCCGCAGCGCTGCCGGCACGTCGGTGCCCTTGTCCATCATGCACTTGCCCACGGTGGCGCGAAAACCAATCTCCTCAACCGCGGCGAACACTGCCTCGGTATGGTTGACCGTTTCCATCGTCAGCGCGCAGGTGGTCCCGCCGCGAATCAACTCGGCTATGCCGAGGCGGGCGGATGCGTAAACGGAGTCAGCGGTGTGCGCCGCTTCCATCGGCCAGATTCGCTTTGTAAGCCAGTCGAGCAGTGAGAGGTCATCGGCCGCCCCGCGGAACAGCGTTTGGCAAAGGTGGACGTGAGTTTGCACGAAACCGGGCAGCAATACCCGACCTCGAGCTTCAATCACTTCGGCGCCTTTGTACTCACGGCCAGCGAGTGACTCGCCGAGCGCAGCGATGCGACCGTGTTCTATGAACACGTCGCCCTCAAAGATACGGTTCTGGTCGCCGATCGTTACGATGGTCGCGTTTCTTATCAGTGTTGATTCGCTCATGAGTCATTGGGAAGCGTCGCGGTGTCGCAACCGGGCGCAGTCGGATCTTTGGTTGTCAGGCTGCAAGATAGCGCCCTGACCTTTCCCTGCGCCCCGAAACGTTGCGAGCGGTTCACTGCGCTATGGGGCACGCCTGAATTGCCACTAGTTGCCACCGACCGTCTCGCTCTGCGTACACGTGGATAGTCCGGTAATAGCCCGATATGTCGTGACCCTTGTAGGTCCACTTAGTCGTGTCGAGTCCCGTCAGTACCGCAGTTTGTCCGAAGACGCGCACCTCAACATTGTCGCGGGTCATGGACTCCACCGAAAGCTCGCCGGATTCAACGTCTGCGACGAACTGTTCGGTGCCGTCACCTTCGAGCGGATAGGTAAAGGTGCAGTCAGCGGCCATTATTCGGGCTAGCGTCGCACCGTCGCCCTGGACCAATGCCGCCACCCACTCACTATTCATGCGTCTCACGTCGTGTTCAATCTCGCTATCGGCAGTTTCCATGGCTCAGCTCCCTCGCGCAGCGTTTATCGAGATCCAAAGCGTTGAACCCTTGATGCGCGCAGCATCCATCCTCTCGTTTGCGATCCGCGCGCATGTAGAGGCTCCGTTGAGCGATTCTACTTACGCCAAAGACATATTGAAAGAGGAACGAGAGGCGAACGAGGAGTTTCTGGTTTCGGGTTTCTAGTTCTAGTTTCTGGTTTCTGGTTTCGGGTTGTGGCTTCTTATTCAACTGAACCAGAAACTAGAAACCAAACAAATGCTACATCGGCCATTTCTTATCTACAAACCGCAGGCAAAGGCGCTCGAAGCCGTCAGTGCCGGACCATTGATTGCGCACAATAGCCAGACTATTGAACTTGTGCCTGGTGCTGCTGATTCTCACAAACTCAAATTCGGGCGGCGCAGCACGGACGCATACGCGAGCGCCACTGGTGCTGACATTTTCGGTTACACCCGCTTCTCGTGTGATGCGTTGCATTGACTCGTCGAGGTATTCCACCGCGACAGGTTCGGCGCGTTCCTCGCGCGGCTCCTGGCGGCGATCGATGCTGGTCCACTTCTGAGTTCGAAAGGTTGCCCACGGTTTGTACAAGTAATCGGAGGGCGGGTTGGCGCCGATGAACTCGAGCCCGGCAACTCGCATCCCATCGATGAGCGGCTCAACTCTTCGCACAATCGCGTACATATTGTAGCCCGCTTCGGAAAATCCGTGGCTGCGCAGTTTTGTTGGCAGCGGCAAAGTAACGTGAACGACAAGCCCGTGCTTCACGCACCTTCTCATTCGAACTGCGACACCCAGACGGCTGACATCAATTGTCTTTGTCACTTCCTGCCATTTTCCGCCTTCGCGGTCGTAGCCTGCGATCAGCACCGGGACGGTTAGTTTGAACCGCTCACAACGCCGACGTTCGGTGGTGACTTTGTTAGCCGATGCCCTTGTAAACACCGGTCGCATCTCGGGCGCGATGCTGATTTGAACCGCTTGGGAATTCGCCGGTGCGTTGCCGCGGACCTCGGCGTGTTTTGGCTTCGGAGCCTCGGCCTGGGGCTTCGGAGCCTCGGCCTGGGGCTTCGGAGCCTGTGCCTGGGGCTTCGGAGCCTGTGCCTGGGGCTTCGGAGCCTGTATCTGGGACGCAGGCTGCCGTTTGGGCAGGTCGAGCGGTATTGTAGAGTAGGCGCGCGGACTTCGGCTCTGCCTCTCGTATTGGTTCCGCTCCCTGGAGTTGGTTAGCACCGAGAACGCTTCTGAAACTTTCTTGAATGCCTGGTCAACCCTGACCAACATCTCATCTGGCACGGTGTTTCTGACTTTGTGGTAAGACGGATGGAGGACCGTGACCGCATTCTGATAAGCCAGGATCACTTCTTCGTTGTTAGCCGCGCGCTCCACGCCCAGCGTCTGATAGTGACTGTTCGAGCCTTCGACTCGCTCAAGCAGGTGTTCTATCTCAAGGTAGTAAGCGCTAATCAGCTTGCCGGTGTTCAACGGCGCTGAACTGCGAATTAGCCCGCCGGAGTTTCTCATCAGCGCCTCGGATCATAAGGGAGATATTCTTCTCCGGGGGTAGAAGCCAAGATTACTTGGACTTGAAGCCATTATGATCCGGTTGATTGATAGGTCAACGGTTTTTGTTGGGAGCGAACAGAGCAGATTACCCGTGCGGGGCACGCGGACACCGAGCGGAGGTTGGATTCTGGTGCGTTCGAGCAGCACAGGCCAGATTACTTGGTGCCGCGGCCGCGGATGAATCGAGCCGCGGGTGAATCCTTCATCGGAAGCGTAAATCGGCGAATGCCGTCGAACTTGTACAGCGCACCGGCAACCGCCGGCGCGGTGGGCACGAGTCCTATCTCTCCAACACCCTTTGCACCATAAGGCCCCTCAGGGTGGTTCTCCTCGATCATAATCAACTCCACTTCAGGCATATGGCGCGCGCGCAGCAGACCTTGAGAGTTCACGGTCATCGTTTGTGGTATGCCGTTCTCAACTCTGAACTCTTCGGTCAGCGCGTATCCCAAACCCATGTGTATGGACCCTTCTATCTGGCCCTCGAGTTGCGAGGGATTCAACACCTTACCGACGTCGTGCGCCGCGACGACCTTTTTGACCCGGCCGTCATCATCCAGAATCACAACCTGAGTCGCGAAGCCGTAGGCGAAATGTGTCTTTGGCCTTTCAACTCTTGCTTCAAGCGAGACCGTATCGTCGATCAACACCTCGCCGTA
Organism: Blastocatellia bacterium; assembly: GCA_963737945.1. Taxonomy (GTDB): domain Bacteria; phylum Acidobacteriota; class Blastocatellia; order UBA7656; family UBA7656; genus Onstottus_A. The sequence continues at coordinate 22,934 of CAVTUR010000014.1, forward strand.
GTAGTTCTGGCCCGCAAGGTCTCTCAGCGTCTTTTTCTGATCGAGATCCGCCCTGAGTTTACGCGCGGCTTCTTGCACGCCGCGACAGCCGAGAAAGGTGCCCCGGGAGCCGGTCGTCTGCCCGCAATCCAATGCGTATTTGGTGTCGGCCGACACAAAGTTGAACACGCTCGGCTGAAGCCCGGTCTCTTCGCAAGCAGTCTGCTGCAATACCGTAAACAGCCCCTGTCCCATCTCCGTGAAGCCGGTATATATGCCGACGGTCCCGTCATCGCGAACCTCGAGCATCGCACGCCCATACTCCGGCATGCCGTTGCCGATGCCGACGTTCTTGATGCCGCAGGCGATGCCTGCGTACTTCGCGCTCTTATAGATGTCCTTGACGGCCTCGAGAGTCTTCTTGAGCCCCACGCTCGACTCCATCTGCTGGCCGGTGCAAAAGGTGTCGCCCCTGTCCAGCGCATTGAGGTAACGTATCTCCCATCCGTCTATGCCAACCTTCTCGGCGAGGATGTCGACCATCGAGTCGATTGCGAAGGCGGCTTGATTGGCGCCGAACCCGCGCATCGCTCCGCAAGGGGGGTTGTTGGTATACACCGCAAGCGAGACAACGTGGACGTTGTCGACTTTGTAGGGCCCGGTGCAGTGACCGGCTGCCCGCTCGAGGACTTTTGAGCCCACCGACGCGTAGGCGCCTTTGTCACCGATCATGTCGGCCTTGACGGCCGTGAGCCGCCCATCAGCGTCGCAGCCAACCGTGTAGGTCATCTTTATTGGATGGCGTTTTGGATGAAGCCGAAGGCTCTCTTCGCGGCTCAGAGTGAGCTTTACGGGGCTGCCGGTCACTTTTGCGAGCAGCGCGGTTTGAGCTTGAATGCTCATGTCCTCCTTGCCGCCGAATGCACCGCCGTTGGTTACCAGCGCGACAAAGACCTCGCTTTCGGGCATGCCAAGGAACGACGCAATCTGTCTCCGATCGTCAAACACTCCCTGTCCCTGCGTATAGACGCGCAGACCTTCGCCCTCGGGCATCGCTATGGACGCCTCCGGCTCGAGAAACATGTGCTCGATGAATTGAGTCTGGAAAGTGTGAGTCGCGACGTGCGCCGCGTTCTTCAACGCCTCGTCGAGGTCACCGCGCTTGATCTCGGACCTGCTGAGCAGGTTGCCTTTCTTGTGAATCCGCGGCGCTTCTGGATGCAGCGCGTCGTCAGGGTTGGTGACTGGCTCGCGCACTTCATAGTCGACTGCGATCGCCTGACACGCCCTTCGTGCTGTGCGTCTGTCCACGGCTGCCACTGCGGCGATCACATCGCCCACATAGCGTGTCTCTTCGCCCTCGGCGACAAACATGGGCCAGTCGTTGTAGATCAGACCCTGATATCTCTGACCAGGAACATCCGCGGCGGTAATCACGGCGACTACGCCGGGAATCTCCCTCGCACCGCTGGTATCAATGCGTTTGACGAGCGCTCGCGGGTGCTCGGACAGGAGCACGGCGCCGTGAAGCATCCCGGGGAAACTCATGTCATCGATATAGGGACGGTCACCCAGTGCAAGCTCGCGAGCCTCGTAGCGCGGCAAGCTTGTTCCGATGCGTCCAGTTTGGCCGTCGGACTCGATCTCGGTCTCGCCGCGCAGCGCCTTCGCCGCAAGCTTGATTGAGTCAACGATCTTCACATAGCCGGTGCACCGGCAGTGATGCATGCTCAATATGCGATTGATCTGATCGTCGCTCGGGTCCGGAGTTTTATCGATCAGGTTCTTGGCTCGAACCACGATGCCCGGCGTGCAGAAGCCGCATTGCAAACCGCCCGCGGCAATAAAGCTGTCGGCGAAGGTATCACGCTCACGCTCGCTGAAGCCCTCAAGTGTCAGAACGGACTTTCCGGCAACACTTTGGGCAGGGACAGCGCACGAAACCACCGCTTTTCCATCGACTATCACCGTGCAACATCCGCATTGCCCCTGCGGACTGCAGCCGTCTTTTGGCGAGATCAGGCCGCAGCTATCGCGGAGGACTTCGAGCAGCGAGGTATCGCCATCGATATCGACTGTGTGCCCAGCCGCGTTCAGGTTGAACTCGATTCGGTTAGCCATGGCCTCCTACCTCGAAGTGCGAATGGCGGCAACGATCTCGCATCGACGCTGCTTCGTTCGGAATTGCGTTGGCGGCATTTTAGCACGTCCGATCGATAGAATCAGCAGCCGGTCGGCTATCAACGCTACGGAAACCGAATGAGCTGTTCTCGCGACGCACCCCCAAAGACCGCTCATTCAGCGCGGGATATGGACGTCCCTGGTCACGAGGGACGTGGTTAAGCGTGGTGTCGGAGTGTCAGGGTTTCGGCGCGTCGGGGGTTCGCGTAGGCGGAGGGATCGGTTCGTTGCTGTTGGAATACTCCCACTGTTCGGGCAAGGCTTGGGGGCCGGGACGAATGCCTGCGATATCCGGATCTTCCCCATCGATTCGCGGGGCTCGAGGGCGCTCCTTTGAGTCCATTCGCCTCTGCTCTTTTTCCTTCTGTTTTTGCTGACGAGCCTTTTCCTTTTCGCGCTTTTGAAAAGTCGGCCGTGATTTCTTCGCCATTGATCTCTCCTTGCGTATCGCCCATCTCGGTTTCACGTTTGGTCACGAGTATCGACCAAAAGACCATTCTATTCGTTTTCAGAATCCTCAACGCGGTCGGCGGACTCCTCCCCTTCAAGATCGCCCTCGTCGACGCGGCTAGCGAAATTGTCGTCCATCAGATCGTCCTCGACGCTCTCGTCGGCATCCTCACCGAAGAAGCGGCCTCCGGGTCGCTCGCGTATAGGTTGCTTTGGCGCGCGATCTCCCTTGCCGCCTCGACCGCCGGGTTTGCGGAAAGTTCGGCGAGGTGCCGCATCGGGTCCGAAGCTTCTGCCGGCGGAAGGACGTTCGGTGCTACCCGGCAACTCGGGCAACTCCCGATTTGGAGTATATGGGCGCGAAGGGGCTCCTTGCGGGCGGTCTTCACGCTCGCGAGCTTCGTTGACCGCTATCGGCCGCCCCATGAAAAGTTGATTGTTGAATTTGCGAATCGCTTCGTCGGCCTGCGCGCGCTCGCTGAACTCCACGAACGCAAAGCCACGCGGCTTGCCCGTCTCGCGATCCAGCGGTAGGTAGATGTATGAAAGCGGGCCGATCGCCGAAAAATGCTCGCGCAGTGCAGCCTCAGTGGCGCTGTACGGAAGGTTCCCAACAAAAAGACGAACAGCCATCCAACCCCCTCGGTTCTCCGTTTCTGATTCCACCACAGACGGAGGCACTACACCTCAATCGTAAGGCAGAAAACGACCCGTTAACCAACCTTTAATTACTCCTGTAGTATCGTTTGAGGAAGCCAGGGAGAGCGTATCAACCCGGCCTCCCCAAACGAAGACTATCAGTAGCGGTTTCCGTAGCCGCCGCCGCCACGACCACCGCCGCCGCCGCCACGACCACCACCGCCGCCGCCACGACCACCGCCGTAGCCGCCTCGGCCGCCGCCACCCGAACGCTCCTCGCGCGGGCGCGCTTCATTGACCGTAAGCGCTCGGCCATTCATTTCCGTCCCGTTGAACTGCGCGATTGCCTTTTCAGCATCCTCGTTGCTCATCTCCACAAAGCCGAAGCCCTTTGAACGGCCGGTGTCACGGTCCGTGATTATGTTAACCGACTCAACCGGTCCGACTTGTTCGAACAGGCTTGTCAGATCCGTTTCTGTCGTCTGATACGACAGGTTCCCTACGTACATTCGTTTGCCCATAATTCTCCTGAAGTTGGCTAAAAGGAACTTCCAAGACCTTGCGGGAAGAGGGTGAAAAGCAGAATCAAACGCTCTCCGAGCTAAGACAAGACGCTCCCGAAAAACAAACCAAATAGCAACTCTCGGGTTGCCACAGAACGGGTTGAGTCTAGCAGGTGAGGGCTCGCCAAGTAAAGATATTCCCTGTTAGAAGATCACATCGAAATCGAGTCTGAACCGCGGCTTGTGGCTAGCGAAAAACACGCCGTACGCCGGGTCTGCTATGTTGGCGTGCACCTGAAGTGGGTTGAAGTGATTGGTGACGTTGAACCCGCTCACCGAGAAGCGCACGGTGTACTTATCGCTCAGCTTGAAATCCTTTGACACTCGTGAGTCGAGCGAGAAGAAGTTCCTAAAACGAGTCTGATTCGGAGTCCCAACATAGTTCTGTGCGACATCGACAGACGCATACGGGAAACCGTTGCGCCACTCAACTATCGGCGCGATTCGCATCTGCCAGGGAAGACGCACCATTCCCCATGCGAGAAACCGGTTCGGCAAGTCTCCGGATAGATTCGTAAACGAGTTTGCCCTCACCACTGGAAACGGGAAATTACCCAGATAGTTGTTAAATTCGTTCAGGTCGCCGCGGGATCGGCTATGAACGTAAGAGAAGAACATCTGCTGGTCATTCGCCAGCATCAGACGGGCGGTCAGCTCGAGCTGGTGGTATCCGGACTTGCCGCCGCCTCCGAGCACAAGCGCATCCTGGCCCTGAACAACCTCTGGCGTAAAGATAACTGTGCCGAACGAATTGCTCTGAAGATAATTGGCACGGATGCGTAGATTCCTGGTTACCGGATGTTCGACTTCAACGTTCCAGGTTTCACTGTATGGAGCGAAGTTTCCTGAGACATCCTTGCTGAAAAGCAGCGGAAACCTTGTTTCGGCGCGGTCGGTGATGTTGATGAAATGGCGCGGGCCATCGATGATCTCACCGTCGGGACCGAAGGTAGTAATGACCTGCTCGGGATAGCGATTGAAGGCGAACACGCTTAGCGGCACACGGTCGTAGAACAAACCAAAGCCGCCTCGGATCGTCGTTTGTTGATGGGCAAACGGGGTCCACGCAAGCCCAACCCGCGGGGCCACGCGAATACTCTCGGTGATTCCCTGACTCTCGAATCGGGTCCCGATATCCATCGCAAACCTGGAGAGTGATGACCCAGTGATCCTGGGCAAAGAACGCGGTCTCCATATCGGTGCGATCGAACGACTGACCGCCCACCCAGTCGATGCGCTTCACTAGCCGTCCCTGGGTATCCTGGATTAGAACCGGCCGCGCGTCGAAGTCGCCACGGTTACCGGTGCGCGCGATCGTCGATCCGAACTTCAAGTTGTGCGCGCCAAACCCGTTGACCGGGGAAAGGGAATAAGTCTCAAGCCACTCGGCGCGCGACGCTCGGCGGCTCTGCTCACTGAAGTAGTTTCCCGAATTACCCGTTGGGGCAAGGATCATGTCCTCGCTACCCTGACCCCAGACCTCGCCGCTGAAATGTTTTACCGCAATGGTGCTTTCGAGCAGGTTGTTTCCGATCGTCCAGCGGTCAATCAGGGTCCCGGTGTAATCATGAGCGCTGAAAGTGGGCGTGACAGGCTGCGGGTCGAAGAAATTCAGGTTGACGAATTCCATCTGGCGCGGCGCGACGTGGAAGGTCCCGGTCAGCGTGTTCACCGGCGACAAAATGTAATCGAGTTGCGTAAACGAATTCACCGATGCCTGCTTGCTCTCGTTGTGCGGAAACGGCAGCGTTCGATCCGGCCGCTTTTGGAGGTCGTATTCGAGTCCCTCAGATAGAAAGAATTTGTCGGCAATCAGCGGGCCGTTAAAGGTAACACGGGGCGACGCTTCACGCAGCCCGCGAAGATGACCGCTGCGAATGCGAAACTCCGGCAGCGGGTCGTTGAGCTCAAAGTTCCACTTCTCCCCGCCACGCCTGGTTTCGACCGATATAACTCCTGCGGTGAACCGCCCAAACTGAGCCAGGTAAGGCGTCTTGAAAACCTCGATCGTTTCAACGCTGTCTACCGGAACGGTCACTCCGAATTGTCCTGTCGCGGGATCAGTGACGTCTGCCGAGTTGACGACAAGGGCGCTCCGATGCTCCCCGGTTCCTGATATCTTTATCTCCCCCTCGGTGGAGCGAACCACACCGGGGATGAGCGGCAGCGTATCTTTTACGGTAGCCGGCTTGCCCGGAATGTTTTTGATTTCTGAGCGCCTGAGCTCGTCCGCCGGCGAAGCGCCCTTCTCGATCGGGGTCTCCGAGCCTGCCTGAACATTAACCACAACATCCTTTAGCTGGATTTTTGGAATCATGGTGAATTTGACTTCGACAGGCGTCCCGAGGGTCACTAAGACTTCGCTCTGAGTCAACGGTTCGAAGGTATCTTTGGAGACCACAACCTCGTAGGCTCCAGGCGCAAGCGTGGTGAACTCGGCGCTGCCTTTCTCGTTGGTCGTCGTCGTCCCTACGACTGATCCACCTTTCTTGACCTCGACCAACACGCCCGAGACGGGCTGATCAGACTCATCAAAGGCCGTTACCCGGATTATGGCGCTGCGGATTTGCCGGGCCTGGGCACTGATTAAGAAAGGCAACAAAAGAATGATAGCAAATAGCGGGAGAATTCCCTTGATTCGGCGGGGTTTACTGATCCACTGCATGATTCGGTTTCTTTCCTCTAATAACTATTCTGCTGCTTCAAACCCTCGTCAATACTACCTCATTCGCCGTCATTTGACTACGGAAATGACCCTCAGACGGTTTCGTGGAGTCAAAGGCTCCCAGGGTCAACGTGGATACTACGTCCTCGCAGCCCGGGTCGGATTGTTCAGAACGCGACTGACAATACATCAGCAATCGAGCGTATTGAACCCTCTCAGTCGGCGAAAGCGGTTGGAGCAAACCGAAAGCGCTTGTTATAACAAGTTGATCGATGAGAAACCGAAATCAAGTGCTCGCGCTGGTCGCCCTCTGGGGCATCATCTATCTTGCGAATAGCGGCTATCCACCAGCGCTGCTCGATGACGCTGACACCGTTCACGCCGAGGCAGCCCGCGAAACGGCGGAATCGGGCGACTGGATAACGCTCCACGCAAACAGGATTCGCTATCTCGAGAAAGCCCCGCTGATGTATTGGTCAATCGCCCTTTCATACAAGCTCTTTGGCGTGAGCGAATTCGCATCCCGGCTGCCGATCGCACTTGCCACGCTGGGGCTGATCCTGGCGACGATGTTCGTGGGCAATTTCGCTTTCGGCGGAAAGGCGGGCTTCTACTCCGCGTTGTGCATCGGTTCGTGCGTCGGGATCTTCCTGTTCACGCGAGTTCTTTGGCCCGACGTAATGTTAACCCTGCTGATAACGATGGCCTTCTACTGCTTTCTCCGTGCGATGGAAGATCCAAAGCGATCGCGTTTCGCCTACGGCATATATTGTTTTGGGGCGCTGGCGGTCCTGACCAAGGGGCTGGTTGGAGCTGCGTTCCCGGCGATCATCATTTTCGCCTACCTGCTGATCACCGGAGAAGTCCGCAGGCTTGCGCAACTCAAGCTGTTTACCGGCTCGCTGCTCTTTCTTGCGATTGCGGCGCCGTGGCACATAGCCGCCGGCCTCGCCAATCCCGGGAGCCTGATGGTGGGCACGCCTACACCAAGCCAGGGCCGTGGGTTTTTCTGGTTCTACTTCATGAACGAGCACCTGCTGCGTTACATCGGCAAGCGCTATCCGGCGGACTACGACACTGTCCCGCTTCCGCTGTTTCTAGGTTTGCATTTCGTTTGGCTTTTCCCCTGGAGCTTCTTCCTTCCGCTAGCGATCAGAGACGTTCCGCGGCGAGTGAGGAACCTGACTCGCGAGAACCGAATTACCCTGTTTCTTGTAGTGTGGGCGTTGCTGGTTATCCTGTTCTTCTGCTTTTCAACTACGCAGGAGTACTACACTATGCCCGCGTATCCGGCGTTCGCGCTTCTGATCGGTTGCGCCGTGGCGAATTCGGAGGCCAGGCGTCGAGCAGGAAGCAGAGAGTGGCTGCTGAACTCGACGCAGATCGCGTTGGCTTGTTTCGGGCTGCTTGTGTTCGCGGGCGGGGTGGCCGCTTTTTGGACAACAAGACACATCGCTGTCGAAGGCGATATCGCGGCGACGCTGACACGCAACCCAGAGGCTTACGCGTTGTCGCTTGGGCATGTGCTCGATCTGACGGGGGAGACGCTTGCCAAGCTACGGGTTCCAGTAGTCGGAACCGCGTTCACGTTCCTGCTTGGAACTGTCGGAGCGCTCTTTCTACGGCGCAGAGGCAGACATCTGGCATCGAATGTTTCAATTGCGCTTATGATGGCGGCATTCTTCTTGTTTGCTCACATTAGCCTTGCTGCTTTCGAGCCTTATCTCTCATCCCGTGCGCTGGCCGAGGCAATCGACCGAGAGTACAAGCAAGGCGACCTCATCGTGATTAATGGAGAATACGAGGGCGGGTCGTCGATAAACTTTTACACCCGTAAGATGGTTTATATTCTGAACGGCCGCTCCGCAAACCTGGAATATGGATCCTATTTTGAGGACGCGCCGCGGATCTTTCTGGACGACAACGAGTCTCTCAAAACTGTGGGGTAGTTCGGGACGCATTTTTCTGTTCACCGATGCATCCAGGCTTGACGAGTTATCTCGTGCGGTCGACGGTCCGCTTTATCCGTTGGCCAGGAGCGGCGGAAAAGTGATACTGACAAATCGAGAATCGAATTGAGAATCTGAACCATGACAAATCTGATTCTGATCTTGATGCTCATACTCTTGCCGGTCTTTACTGAGCATGGGTCCGCACAAAAGGCCGACCCGATCACGCGGGCAGACGATCTGTACACCCAGCGCGATAACGCCGAAAACCTGAGGCAAGCGGTGTTGTTGATGGAACAGCTCGCCGCACGCGAACCGTCAAACTTCGAAGCATGGTGGCGGCTGGCGAGGTTCAGGTATTACTCAGGCGACCGCGAGAAAGATCAGACAAAGAAGACCAAGCTGTTTCAAGCTGGAGTCGAGGCCGCGAAGAAGGCGGTGGCACTGGATGACAAACGAGTTGAAGGTCATTTCTGGTATGCCGCCAACGAAGGGGAATACGCTGACCTGAAAGGCGCGCTCCAGAGCCTGGGCCTGGTGAAGACGATTCGCAAGGAGTTTGAAGCCGCGCTTGCGATCAACCCGGCTTATGAAGGCGGCGCGATCTATTCAGCGCTTGGTCAGATCGATCTGAATCTGCCGCGATTTCTCGGCGGCAATGAGCGGCGGGGAATCGAAAGGCTTGAAGAAGGCTTGAGAGTAGGGCCGGACAACGCCGAACTCAAAGTAACGCTGGCCGAGATCTACGAGAAGAAAAGCAGAAACGACGAAGCAAGGAAGCTCGTCGAAAGCGTGTTGAGCGTGAATGATCCGGCGAGGAGTCCGATTGAAATGGCGGAGTTGAGAACGAAGGGCCGTGCGTTACTCGAAAAGCTCAAATAAACCAGGAAAACAGGGCGCCTCGTTTGACAGGTCTCAAAACCAACCCACTGCAGCCTTCATAGGCGGACTATTGCGTAGATCAACTCGTCGATAGTCTCGCCGTCTTTGGTGACGCTCTTCTTGACCCGAGATTCAAACTCATACCCGGCCTTTTCCAGCACTCGCATTGATGCCGGGTTCCATTCGAACACGCCGGCAAAGACCCGGCAAAGATCGAAAGACGCGAATGCGTAGTCGGTCACGGCGCGCACCGCTTCAGTTACAATTCCTCGCCCCCAGTACTGTTCCCCCAACCAATAGCCGATCTCGGCCGATCGCCGGAACACGTCATCCTTCAACGCCAACCCAATCCCGCCCGCTGCTTCGCCATCGACGACGATCGCAAAATTGGTTATTGGCTGTGTCGGGTTAGCCATCTTTATCCAGCGTCTCGCGTCCGACTGTGTATACGGGTGCGGGAACGCATCCCGCAGGTTACGCCAAATCACCCGACTGTTAGCATGCCGTACCAATGACTCTTCGTCTCCAGGCTTCCATGGCCTCAGTGAGGATCTGCTCAGGCTAATCTCCATCTTTGTTCCGATCGCGCTTTTATGCTGGTCGTGGCGCCACGGGAGAGTATAGGCGAAATCGAGGACACCGGTCACATGATGGAAGAAAACCGAAACTGAGCCCGTCTAACCAGCGAATTGCCGATAAACCTTTTCACGTATCGGAGTTCACTAGCACCTGGTCAGAGTCCAAAGGAAGGAGTCTACAATGTCAGAAAAATCATTCACGAAGGAACTGAATCGGAAGTCGATTCGAATTTTGATAACACTCGCGTCGCTCAGCTGCGCTCTGCTGCTGGCCATTGCATCGCCTGCGCTCGCAGGAGGTTTCCAGATCTCCGTTGAGACGCCCACCGGATCAACGGATCCTCAACTCAAAGGCGTTGTGCTGATCGCACGCACCTTCGGCTGCCATCAACCAGCGGACGCAAGACTTTCGGCCTCGGCCGAAGGGTACGTCGACGGGAGCCGCAAGTCGCTGCCGATCGAGTTACGTTCGATCGGATCAGGAGTCTACGCGATCAAACAGGAATGGCCGTCCGAGGGGACGTGGGTGCTTGCGCTCACAGGGGCATACAACGGAATGACGAGCAGCGTGCTGGTCGAACTCGGCCCGCACGGAACCGTGCTTCCGGGCACACGGCTGCAGGAAGGCTCTCTCAAAGGAGTGCATGCTAAAGGAGCGCGACGAACGTGGCTCGCGGAGGACTTCGACTCGGCGCTTCGATCCCCGGCAGGTATTACCAGCCAGACACCAGGGGAGCAAGACGATTCGGCCGGTGCTGGTTCAAGTATCGGTCCGATTACATGGCTCTTTGTGGGGCTCGGCGCCTCCGTATTCACCGTCGGTTTTGTAAGGCGCACGCGACGACTCAGCATTCCAGCGAGGCGGGCTAGGATCCGACTAGCGATAGCGGAGGAGCGGGGCTGGCGATCGTAAGCATCTGTTTCGCTGGCCCCGCCAGGTTCCGGCGAGCGCGGCAATACTGAAAAAAAAGAGGGAACGCCTGCAGGTTGGTTTTCCCTGGGTGGTTCAAACCCCTGCAAGCGCACCCTCGTTAGCCGCTAAAGGAGAACTTAAGAAAGACTGTGAAGCTCTATGAAACCTGCTCAGATCGTCCTAATCCCACTGGCTTACTTAAGGTGCCCCGGCCCACCGAAACCGGCTCCGCCCCGAGTAATCCCAATGACCAAACTAATCCATCGAGGCGCGAACCCGTCCTGCCAAACGCGAGTGATACTATTCCGAAACATACCTTGTGGTCAAATAATATTTTGACGGGCCCCCGTCAATATATTGCTCGGGAGGCACTTTCTTGAAGATTGGCGCAGACTAGACAGTCTACGCTACCACCGCCCGTATGCAGGTAGCGTAGACTGGACAGTTCATGCTTGGCGCAGACTAGACAGTCTACGCTACCACCGCCCGGTGTGCGGGTTACCAAGGCGGTCACATGGACCGGAGGCCGCGCATAATGAGGCCGCGCATCGGTTTGCAACCCGCCAGCCAATACGATAGACTCCCCACAAATCATATTCATTCACAGTGGACTAATCATCTTGGGGAATGCGGTCTCCAGGAGGAGCGTTACTGGTTTCAGCGGCGCAATGAGTAGCTCGTTAAGCATTAATCGCACTCGGGAGGACCTATGAGAAACCGCTTGTTGATTTTGCTTGTGCTCGCAATTGTCCTTTGCTCCCTGATCGTGATCGGAGTGGCTGCGAGCGGACGGTCGAATGCCAGGGTGACATTCACAAAGGATGTCGCACCGATTCTCTACAAGCGTTGCGTCGAGTGCCATCGAACCGGCGAGGTCGCTCCGATGGCCCTGATCACCTACGACGAGACGCGGCCCTGGGCGAAGGCTATCAAGCAGAAGGTCCTCGACCGTTCGATGCCGCCCTGGCTTGCCTCGCCGGAGAACACCCATTTCAAGAACGACCGGCGGCTCACTCAACAGGAGGTAGAGACCATCGCGACCTGGGTCGATGCGGGCGCGCCCCGGGGCAACGACGAGGACCTTCCTGCCCCGCCGAAGTTCGAGCAGGGATGGACCATCGGCAAGCCCGACGCCGTCATATCTCTCGATCACGAGATGGCCATACCCGCTGAGGGAGTGATTCCTTACAAGTATCTTACTGTTCAAACCAACTTCGACGAAGACAAGTGGGTACAGGCCGCGGAGATTCGAGCGGGTAATCGAAAAGTCGTTCACCACATTATTGTCTTTGTTCAGGAGCCCGGCGCGCAGAATGAACTGTCGGGCGAAGGGCGCGGCGGCAGAGGCTACAAGCTTTGCGGGTTCGCGCCAGGCGAGCAGCCAAAGGTCTTCCCGCCGGGAACCGCAAGGCTGATCAAGAAAGGGTCCAAACTGACGTTTCAGATGCATTACACGCCGAACGGGGAGGCAACGACCGATCGCTCATACATCGGGTTAATTTTTTCAAAGACACCCGTGAACAAGATCGCGTTGACCGGCACCGCAACGAACGCCAGATTCGTCATCCCGCCGGGTGACGGCAACTACGAAGTGCGTTCAAGCTGGACCGCCCCCGAAGACGTACGGATCATTGACCTGATGCCGCACATGCATGTTCGCGGCAAAGATTTTACCTATACGGCGGTTTATCCCGACGGCCGATCCGAAGTGGTGTTGCGCGTACCGAAGTATGATTTCAACTGGCAGCTTCTGTATCAGTTCAAAGATCCCCTGTTCTTGCCAAAGGGAGCCAGGCTCGATTGCGTCGCGCACTTCGACAACTCGGCTAAGAATAAGTACAATCCTGATCCCACGAAGGAAGTTCGATGGGGGGATCAGACCTGGGAAGAAATGATGATCGGTTGGTTCGACTATGTTCTCGATAAGGGGAATCTGGTCGAGCGAGCCAGCGTGAAGTGATAAACGGCAGTAGCGTAGACTGTCCAGTCTGGGCCAGTGTGCAAGTAGCGTAGACTGTCCAGTCTGCGCCGGTGTGCAAGTAGCGTAGACTGTCCAGTCTGCGCCGGTGTGCAGGTAGCGTACACTCAGTGGACTCAGCCCGCAGACTCGGCAGTCTACGGTACATTCATCTTTGAAAGGAAGGAACTATGTGGATTCCAAAAGCGCTTAGAGATGCTAAAAAGGGGGTGGACTCGCCGATGCCCACGCAGGTGGTGTCAAATGAGGAGTTCATTCCTCGTCGGCAGAACCCCCAACAAAAACAGGTCGAGTTCCTGATCGGCCAGATGGGCGATGAACGAGCCAAAAAGCTCGGTCTTTCGCGACGCACATTTATGGCTAGCTCGATGGGGCTTGCAACCTGCTTTCTCGCCTCAAACAAGGTCTACGGCAAGGTTTGGGAAGTTGACGAAGCGGAGACGTGGGAACCGGCGGCCTACGATGAGAAGTGGCCCAAGAGCGAGTACTTCATCATGGACTGCCAATCGCACTTCACAAACGGCCTGGCGCTAGGCGGGCCGAACGGCTTCCGGACGATGGATTTCGTCAAGAACATGGGCTTCGATCTGAAAAACGATGCCGAATCCTACGGCTTCAAGAATTTCGTCAAGGAGATGTTCTTCGACAGCGAAACCTCCCTGGTAGTTATTTCCGGCGTGCCAAACAAAGAAAACCTTCGCGACAAGGAAGGCAAGGTGCTCGAAGGCGCCGCGCGCACGCCAGGACCAGCGGGCAAGGTTCTGCCGAGCTGGGTGATGTACGAAGCGCGAAAGACGATCAACGACCTGGCCGGATCGCAACGCGCGGTCAACCAGGGCAACCTCGCGCCAAACCATTACTGGGACAAAGTCGGCAACAAGATGGACAAAGCAGCCTGTCTCGAGCAAATGGAACGCGAGATCCAGGTCTACGGGATCAGTTCGTGGAAGTGGTATTGCCATACGGATCCGGGACAGTCCGGTAACGGCTTCCAACTTGATGACGACAACTCGCAGTGGTTCATCGAGGAATCCCGCAAGCGCGGCATCAAACTGGTCAGCACTCACAAGGGTTATTCGTACCAGTCGCGTACGCTCGGCCACCTTGCGAACCCGAAGGACGTCGAGAAGGCGGCCCTGCGCAACCCGGATTTCAACTTCGTGGTTTACCACTCGGCCATCAAGCACGGCTCGAACGAACCCAACTGGAAAGAGAGCAACGAGTACGATCCGACGACCGGCGATTTCCTATGGCACAGCGTACTGATGGGTATAAAGAAGCGTAATCCGCAAATGACCAACGTCTATTGCGAGGTCGGCAGCTTCTTCAACACGCTGGCGGTGACCGACCCTGTCATGTGCCAGCACGGTCTGGGCAAAAACATCAAATACTACGGCTCCGACCATGTAATTTGGGGCACAGACTGTCTGTGGTGGGGCTCGCCGCAGTGGGGGATCGACGCCCTCAAACGCTTCCAGATCAGCGACGAGATGTGCGAGAAGTTCGGCTACAAGAAGATCACCAAGGAAGACAAGGCAAAGATCTTCGGGCTAAACGCCGCAAAGCTCTACAAAGTTGATGTGAAAGCCAAACGAAAAGCGCTGTCCTCGGATGCGCTCGAGAAGATGAAGATTGCGTACGTGGATGGCGGCGGGCAGCGAAGTAACGCGGCCTACGGCTGGGTGCGATCCGACGACTGAGATGTGTTCGCTCAGTATCTTTCAAAGATGACCGCACGTGACCCGTCGATTGAGCGAAATCGGCGGGTCGCGTGTTTCAACCCGCGCGGCGGGTATCACCGCCGACGCCATTCGTTAAGGATCGCAAACCCTATGATCAACAAAATCCTCCAAGGCAGAGAGGGGCGCCTCAGAGTCTTCGGGATCTCGCTTCTGGGCGTGATAATGCTTCTGCTGGGAGTCAGTCCCAAAGCCCGAGGGTTTGACCAGGCCAAACCTCAGGAGCCCCCTCCACCGATTGCCGCCGCCCACTTTCACCACCTGCATCTGAATACGACAGACCCCGCTGCGGCGATCAACTTCTACACCAGCAAGTTTGACTGCGAGAAAGGACGTTTCGCAGGGTTGCTGGATGCGGTTTGGGCGCAGAAATCGTGGCTGTTGTTTAGCAAAGTCAGCACCCCTCCGCCGTGGGAGTTGACCTCAGCTATCTGGCATTTCGGATGGGGCGCCGAAGACATGAAAGCGACCTATCAGAAACAGCTCGACAGCGGCACGAAGTTCTTCACCCCGTTGACTGATATCAGCGACATCGGCGGCGGCCCCGCCGGCGCGACCGGCCGATTCTTCTATGCGTACGTAGAAGGCCCGGATCACGCACTCATAGAATTGAATACCGCCGGCCACCACCGCTTCGGTCACCTGCATATGTTCAGCGAAGACCCGGTTGCGGCAGGCGAGTGGTACGTTAAGTACCTTGGTGCGATTCGGAGAGGCGGCAGCTCGCAACAACGGATTTACCGAGATGTTCCGATTGGTCCAAGCGCGTCGCTTATGATGGACAACGTGAATATGATCATTTATCCGGCTGCGTATACCCGGAAAGCCTACCCCGAGCACTGGAAGAATCAGAAGGAGATGTCTTCAACCAAAGGGAGAGTTGTCGATCATGTTGGGTTCAGCGTAGACAATCTAGCCGAGTCGCTCGAGAACCTGCGCAAGGCTGGCGTTAAAGTGACCGATGAAATCAAGAGCGTTGCAGGCGGCAAGATAAAGTACGCTTTTATCGAAGGGCCCGACAAGATTCGAATCGAACTCATCGAAGGTCAGGCGACCAAGGAATAACGTAGAGTATGGAACAGCCAATCTGGAACTTCGAACAAGAGCCTTCGGACCGGCCGATGGACGAAACGAGCGTCAACCTTCGCGCCTACTTTGACCGTATGCCCGATGAAAAGATACGGCAATACTCACAGACCATGACCGATGAGCAGTTGATTGAGTGGGATGGGAACTTTCGGGATGACGGGGACTTCATGATTCTCTGTTCCGAACGGGACGTGGATGTGGATGAGTATCGCGCGGTTCTCGAACAATGTATCCGCTATCGAGATCGGGTGCGCACGGCCTGAGGATGGAGGATAGAGGATCGAGGATGGAGGATGGAGGATGGAAGATAGAGGATGGAAGATCGAGGATGAACCTTAGGGCTCGCTATCCTCGATCCTCCATCCTCTATCCTCCATCCTCCCTTTCCGCCCCTCAGTATTCGCACAACGTGCTGCTTACCGAATAAGCCTTGTTCCCCTTTATTGGTCCTTCAGCGTTATGGCAGTCGTTGCAAATGGCCGTCCGGGGAGCTCGTCTGTGTTTGACGCTGGAACTCTTGTGCACATCGTGACAGCTTATGCAGGTTGGAAACTCCGAACCACCAACCGCCACGTCGCGAACGTTGCGCAGTATGTGCCTGTCGCCGGGGTTTAGGCTCTCATCGTCGGCCTTCGCGAAATCAACTTCGTAGTCCTTGAACAGATTGTCACCCGCAACAAAGTTATTCGGATAGGGCAGACCGGTTGACCGCGACTTACCCATTCGCAGATGACACTGGGCGCAGGCGGAGGTGATGACTCTCGCGTCACTTCTTTGTTTCTTGGAAAGAAAGACCAACGAAATATCATTGGTATGATTCAAGTCGACCGCTCCGTGACACGTGTAGCAATCCAGTCCGAAAGCTGAAAACGCTTTGGTGGCGGTGTCCACCGCGGTCGAGTGGCAACCGGCGCAACGGTTGGCGAAACGGTCCTTGTCCCAGGCAGGTTTCTCTGCGTCGATCCACTTTTGGACCTGGCGGTCGCTGCCAAGCTGAGCCTGTGTATTTAGGATCGCAAACTTGCCGTAACCCTCTTTCTTGAGGAAGCGGAGCCGGTGTCGGCTCCCGAGAAAGTATTCAACCTGAGGCGCTATCGCGGTCAGCGTCGGCTGCCCCTTGAAGACATCGCGCCATTCGGGTGCGTCCTCGCCCTGGCGAACGGTGACCCCGTGCGCGTTTTTCTGCCAGGTTGGACCGATGTCATTTCGATGACAAAAGAGACACTCGTCACCGTGGACAAAATCGGGAACCGGCATTCCGGCGTGGCTGCTTCCCCAGGCGGCGGGGTCGATGGTCTTTTGGCTCAACACGCCCCGACTGGTTTCCGGGCTCGCTTCCGCCAGCCGGGAAAGACCAGCAACCGACTCGCGCGACGCAAGTCCGGAGGAATTAAATACCATCGCTGCCACTAGAACTGCTAGAATGAGCACTCCTGTTTTCAGACTTCTTAGCATCACGAGTCCTGCCTTACAGAGGTCATTGTTATGGAACGAACAATCATCTCCCCGGATCCGATGCTCGGGCCACCGACTGAGTCGCCCAAAGGTGCCACGGCGTCCGGGCGCACGAAGTGGGCCTCGCAGTTCCTCGAGAGGCTACCACTTAGCGTCGACAGAAATCAATGAAGCTGCTTCGCATTGCGGCTTGACTAACGTTTCGAGGAGCCAATGACTCTTTTGAGGTTCACACGTGCCAACATTCCGGATGAGCATAGGTCTTAAACTCCGTCATATTAGGTCCGGGAGTCGCGACCAATGAGAGAAAACCAGCCCTCAACCTTCGACTATATCGACCGCTGGTAAACCAAGGAGAAAACCATGACCAAGCTACGATTCACACTCAAGATAGTGACGGCATTTGCCGTCTGCATGTGGTTCAACTCGCTCGCCCAGGCGCAGGCGACAAGGACCTGGGTATCGGGTGTTGGGGACGACGCGAACCCATGCTCTCGCACAGCGCCTTGTAAGACGTTCGCCGGGGCAATCTCGAAAACCGCGACGGGTGGTGAGATTAGTGTCCTTGACCCTGGGGGCTTCGGCGCATTAACCATCACAAAAGCGATCACGATAGACGGCGGCACCGGGTCGGGATGGGGTTCAGTCCTCGCTTCGGGAGCAAACGGTATCATCGTAAATGCCCCGGCGAACGCTATAGTGATTCTTCGACACCTCTCCATCAACGGAACCCTTCAGAGTACCAGCCCGGGAATCAACGGAATAAGATTTCTTGCTGGCAAGAGTCTCGAGGTGAGCAACTGCGAGATTTTCGGATTCGGCACTCACGGCATTGACGCTTTTAGCCTCGCTTCCGCCAGCGAGTTGCACGTCAAGGATACAACCATCGCAAATTGCGCCAACACTGGAATCAGCGTCCAAACCACCGTTGGCCCCGCGCTTGTTTCAATAGACAACGTCCGCATCGAAAGATGCTCGGCTGCCGTAAACTCAGGCAATGGAACGAGAACTCAGATACGCAACTCAGCCTTCACTAATAACACCTTTGGAGTGCTTATTGGCAATGGAGGGTTAGCCGCGGATGCGACTATCGTTGGAACCAAGATCTCAAACGTGGACAAGCCTGCCGCAAGCGTAGGCGTTCAAGCGAACGGTGGCGGTGTTGGGCGCATCGGTGAGTGTACAATCGCGAACTACGCTACAGGGGCTCTCGCGAACGGCGGAAGCCTTTTCACGGATCAGCAAAACTGGTTTATAAACAACACATCGGATGGAAGTGCGCTGACCTTAATACCTAGAAGGTGATGCGCTCAAGAAAATCGCGACGACCTTCATGTCCGCTCCTCTAAACGGCGGACAGGAAGGGGTGCATTGGTTCGATATCCTTCGACTTCATCGGGCCGCAACGTTTTCGCCTAACGTGAAGGGGCGCGAAGAGCTCACTTTGCGGGCGACGCAGGTTGCTTTGGGAGGATTGACTCCAGACGAGATAAGAGATCGAAGAAGAAGCCGCTGTCGCGCCTCAAGCTCCGACTGAGGTGTCCGGCTTCCGATGTCAAACGGCCACCTTCAGTGTCGAGAGTCAAAAACAGATCGCTCTCGGGGCCGAGCTTTTGTACATCGACTATGAATGACTTCTCTTGCTGATCAGCAAAGCGAGTTGTAATCGCATTCCTGGTACCTGCCGCATCTCCGGTTCTGGCGAACTTCGCAGCCTCAACCATTATTTCTCGGAGTACCTGTAACTGGTCGATGGAGAAGTTGCCGGACACAACGCGTTCGTTCGAGTCGGATACAACCAGACTGTACTGTTTGGGGTTCTCGGGAAGCCGAGTCAAACTAAAAGAAACTTCTACTGCGGGCTCAGCGGGACTGACGCGCGTTTGTTGCTGACCGGCGTCAGCGCCCATGACCAGGATTGCGGAGATCAGTACCGTGAGTCTAACGGTCAATCCGATCCGCATAGCTATCTCCTCCGGGATGATACTAGAAGAGACCTGTTTCATTTGCAAAGCACGCAGAATCTTGCGCGCGGTCACTGTTGACTCGAGCGCGCCTTCTTCTCAGTCCCCTGGCGGCGCGCCTGCTCAATGCTCTTCTCTTCGGATTGCCCATAGGCGTCCGGATGCAAGTAGTAGCCCCGCTCTTTCTCCGGTTTTTGTTCCTCCACTTTTATTCGGTGCAGTTCGGCGTACGGGTCTTTGCGAACGCCGGTGACCTGCCACGATACTTTCAGACCCGCTCTTCCACCCCCGATCCTGAAGCTGTTGTCAGCAATCTCTTCCGCGACGTAAACCTGCGCGAAGCCGCCGATGCAAGTCAGCTGATAGCGAAACTCTTTGTTGAGCGAATCAAACCACTCCGGTAGTTTCACGATCGCTTCCCCGTTTTCGTCCAGCGTGACGTTTCCGTTGTAGATGTTCATCATGTCTGGCGACTCCACAAATGAATGAGAGAGAGTACATGTTCTCGGGGTCAAGTGGATGATCTATCTTAAAGGCGCCTGCTGATTTTGAGAGCGTGCCGACAACCTGAACATTTCCATCGAAGAACCCTGCAAACCCTCCGGTGCTTTTACCCCAGACGCCGTAAGCGGTCGCTCCGCTGTTGGCCACACCTATGACCCCCTTTCCGTTAGTAACCGTCGAGTCGCCATAAACGCCTGTATCTCCGTGGCCAAACACTCCTCGCATCCCGCCGGTACCCTGCACACCGTAGGTAAGACCCATGCCGTTGACGCCGGTGCCCCCGCTTCCGATGATCCCCTCGCCGTAAACACCATAACCATTCTCGCTTCGGGTTACGCCCGCGACTCCAAAAACCAGACCGCCGCCAAACACTCCGGTGCCTTGTGGCCCGGTTCCTTCGCCATAAACGCCGGCAGAAAATCCAGGCGTGCCGGCCGTAGAGAGACCAGCTACGCCGTAGTCAGGGGCCTTGCCGTATACTCCGGTCCCTGAAGTCGAAAGGATCTCGCCGTACAACCCAAAGCCGGTCGCCGCGCTGCCATACCCACCATAACCGTTGCCCGTATTTCTCCCGTTCACAATCCCGCCTGGAGATGATCCTGTCAGGTCAAGAGGAGCAGCTACATTCAACGGTGACCCGCCCGTTCCGTTGCCGGTCAATGTCGGTCCGTGTACAAGGGTCCCCCCTCCACCGGTCGCCGCTGTAGTTTGCGATGTCCCATCTGGGAACTTGAATCCTCCAGTCGTGGATTCGATTACGCCGGTCACGCTAAGCCTCGATCCGGGCGTCATGAAATTGTCGCCTATGCCAACGTTGCCGCTGGCCGAAATCCACACTCTGTTTGTGTTGTTCGTTCTTATCCCAACCGGATGTGTCGACGCCGTGCCGAATAGTCCATTATTCTGATCCTGATAGAAGAACATCTCTCCGCCCGATGTGCTCTTCATTACCATCGATGTGGCTTGGCCCTCCTCTAGCAACAGAGTCGCCCCGGCCGTGACGGGCGCTGCCGACCCAGCGCCTACATGGAGACGGACCAGAGGACTAGCAGTGCCTACCCCCATTCGGAGAGCGTTGATATTGTATGATCCGCCGGTAGCATTCACGTCAAATATTCCGTCGGTAAGGATGCGCACCGTCCCCTTTCTGATGGGGACTGCGCACCACACCGAGCGGTGGCGCATCCAGCAGTCCGTCGCTTTCAGTTTCGACAACGAGATTTCCTTCCTGACTTGCAAGAGTGCCTGTCTTGTCTTTGGTAGTTAGTGAGTACGAATAGGGGCCGCTCGAAACAAGGCGCCCTTGCTCATCTCGGATGAACCAATCAACGGAGTTTCCGGCGACCAACTCGCTGTCAAATATTTTCTCGCCTCGCGAGGTTCTTATCTCCAGGCGCACCTGATCGGCCTCCTGCCCCGCGGCGAAGCGGATGAGGTCCCGGTACATCGTGACCTTTCCGCTGTCACGCTGGGTCTGAGATACCGCAGATCCGCAAACAAGTATTATCAGTGCGAAGCTCATTCTGAGATTATTCATAGTCATTGCGCAGTTCCTCCTGTGTGCCGAAGTAGGTTCATCGGTGCCTGGCCATTCAAACACCGTAACTTTGCTTCGTTCGACCGTCTTGCCGGACAAGTTGGTGCCTGGTCATCGCGCAGGGAGGGGGTCCGAGTTTGATTTCACTTGGATAAGGCTAACCCAAGGCGTCGAAATCTCCTGTTCACTGTGGGAGCAGCAGGTCAGCCTGGCATGGTGAGTATATACATTCCTCGAAGCGGAGCAATAGAAGACTGGGCGGGGTGTACGCGA
This sequence comes from Blastocatellia bacterium, assembly GCA_963737945.1. Classification (GTDB taxonomy): domain Bacteria; phylum Acidobacteriota; class Blastocatellia; order UBA7656; family UBA7656; genus Onstottus_A. The sequence goes on from CAVTUR010000014.1 coordinate 44,272, forward strand.
AAATCTGACGCGCACCTGGGCGGGGCACCGGCAGACGCAGCCGCTACCCGTCCACCAGCTAACCTAGTTCGGCTTACGGACGGACGGCTTCGATGAAGGCCTTCACAGCGGAGGGGCAGGCAGGCCGGGGCGCGGCTTCTCAAATCGTCGACGAGATTGTAGACTACGACAGCGCGCCCGAGAACCGGCGATATCCTGTTGGTGTCCGATCTGATTTCTGAGCGACAACTCAGGGGGAGGGGAGTGAATGCGTTTAGCTAAGCGGACGAGAGTCACTATTTTACTAATACTGTGTGTGCTGACTTGCGGTTTGGTATTGGCGGGGCTTCCGATCGGCCGAGCGGCAACCACGTCGCACGCTACGAGCGAAAAGACCCAAGACAGCTCGCGTCAGGCGGCCTTGCAAGAGCTCTTCGCTCAGTTCAAATCGGGAGCGCCGTTCTCCGAAGAAGAAGGCATCATTCTGCGCAAGTTTGGCGAAGGCATCACGCTCACCGATCTGGAAGCCGATGTGGTTATCTCGCGCGCCTTGTTCGATCATTACATCCTGAGCAAGGAGATTACGAAAGACCAGCAAGAGTTGTTGGATCGGTATTCGCTTTCTGTGGCACGACGGTCGACTGATGTCGCTGATCTCAAGACTCAACTACTGAACAAGCGCATTGCCGCCGCCGCCGCCGCGCCGCCACGCACCACACCGCTCCTTGCGCCGAGCAATGATCTATGCGGCGGGGCCGAAGTGATTCCGCCAGCCGGGCCGTTCCCCTACCTGACGGCGGTCACCGCCGACATTACCGATGCGACGACGGCAGGGGACCCGCCGGTGCCCTCATGCCAAAACAACATCTCGCGCAGCATTTGGTACACGTTCACACCGTCGACGACGGCGCGTTACACGATTTCAACCTGTACGTTTGATGGCACGAGCACGACAGTTACTGATCCAGTGATGGCGATCTACACCTCCGCGGGAGGTTGCGGCGGGGCGTTCACAGAAATCCCAACCGCCGGCCCGAGCGATGGATGCGACGATGACTTCTGCGTGACTGGAAGTTTGCAGGCCGTCATCACTACGCAGCTCACGGGTGGCACGCAGTACTACATCGTTGTGTGGCAGTTTGATACGCCACCTCCCGCCGCAGGCCAAACGGCTGTTCAACTGCGCGTCAGCCAGGTCCTTCCGCCGGTCAACGATACCTGTGCGGGCGCAGCAGCAATCACACTCGACGCACCGGTAAACGGAACCACCGCTGTCGCGGCAAACGACTATCAGCTCTCCGGCGCTGCTTGTTTCACAGGCGTGGGGCAAACACAGTCTACGGCGCCGGGCGGTGATGTAGTCTATTCATTCACCGCACCGGCCGCCGGCAACTACTCCTTCAAGGTGACGAACTTTGACACGAGCCATAATCTGATCCTGTATCTGGCCTCAACCTGTCCCGCGGGAGCGCCGCCTGTGACGGTGGGCACGTGCCTGGCGGCGGCCAATCGGCAGTCCGCCAGCGCCTCCGAAGAAGTGAATTGTGTCGCGCTTTCCTCCGGGCAACAGGTCTTTGCCATAGTGGATGAAAACGTGCCGACGGCCGGCAGCAGCTTTACGATTGAGGTCAATCTGTGCGTGCGTGAGACCGAGCCAAACAATACGCCGGCAACCGCTAACACGCTTACATGCGGCATCGAAGGTTCCATCAATCCGGGAACCGACGCAGATTTTTATTCGGTTGGCACTCCAGCCGCCGGGTCGCGTCTGTTCGCAATGATTGACGGCGTGGCCGGGAACTCTACGGACTTTGATCTGCGAGTGACGACGTCTACGGATACGCTGGAATACGACGATTCCAACAACGACCCGCCATTTGGATCGCTCGCTCCGAACGTGGCGGGCACCCCCCTGACCGGTGCCGCTTCATTCATTCGCGTCGACCAGCACGGCGCCGTGGCTGCGGAGCCGTATCGCCTCTACGCCGTCGTCCAACCACCAAGCGCTTCAGCGACCGCTGAGACCGAAGGGAACAACACCATAGGGACTGCCAATTCGGCAGCCAACAACTATTTCAGCGGCTCGCTGGCCGGTCCGGCTCCTTCGACTGACATTGATCATTTCGTCTTCACAGCCAATGCAGGAGATTTGATTTTTCTGAGTCTCGATTGCGATCCGTTGCGCGACGCAACGCCGGTAAATGCGGCGCTCGCCTTGCTCGATTCAGCGGGAACCGAGCTCCTTTCGGTCAACGATTTCCAATCGACCTCTTCGACGACAACGGGCGCAGGCTCGCTTACGGCAGTGACGCCCAACTCTCCAGCGGAGGGTCTCGTTTGGCGAGCCAGAACTTCAGGCGTTTACTATGCCAAGGTCTTTATCGGCACGAGCTCGACTGGATCGACTGGTACAGGCGATTACCTGCTGTCTATTTCCAGGAACTGCGCAGCCGGCATGCCGCCTCAGTATCAAGGTTCGCACGATGGGGCCGGATGTAACACGATCTCGGGATGGGCCTGGGACCAGAACGACCCAAGCAGCACTGTGAGTGTTGATATCTACGACGGCAATGCGTTCATCGCTACAATCCCCGCCAATATGTATCGAGAGGACTTACTCAACGCGATCGGAAGCCCCTCCCACGGGTTCAGCTATTCAACTCCCGCGGCGTTGCAGGATGGAGCTGTCCATTTTATCAACGTCAAGTTTTCAGGTACCAATACCTTGCTGCCCAACAGCACGAGACCGATCCAGTGTACCAGCGCGGCCATCCTTCAGGGCCGACACGACGGACAGGGGTGCGACGCGATTGAAGGCTGGGCGTGGGATTCACATGATCCTTTCGGCACGGTAAATGTCGATATATATGATGGCGCAAACTTGATAGGAACGGTCGCAGCGACGTTGTACCGGCAGGATCTGGCTGACGTGTTTGGGAGCCCGTACCACGGGTTCATATTCCATCCGCCCGCCAGCCTCAAAGACGGTCAGCCTCACGTGATAACGGTTAAGTTTGGAGGAACGAATACGAATCTCACGTGGGATACTCCGCGGACCTTTACCTGCAGCGGCAGCACTCCCGATTTTCAAGGCAACCACGATATCGCAGACTGCAACACGATTTCAGGTTATGCCTGGGACGTGAACGACGATCAGGGGACGCTTATCGTGGCGATCTATGCCGACGGCAACCTGTTAGTAGTCGTCCCGGCTCAACAGGCTTATCCGGGAATAGGGAATGGCTTCCACGGGTTTGTTTTCGCCGTCCCAGCGGGCTTGAAGGACGGGCAGCCGCATTCGATGCTGGTGAGGTTTTCGGGCACTACGACGGCGTTGTCGAATTCGCCGAGGAACATCAACTGCCCGTAGAGAAAGAGTTGAACGAATTGATCGCAGCCCCTATGATGACGCCTTCAAGACATCGACGGGACTGTTTTGACACTTTCACGGGAGTGGTCGAACCGGGCTTGAGAGCGGCTAAGCCTCCGCCGATCGTGCTCCGCGGCGGGCGGCATCGATGAAGTGTAGGATTCGCGTCATCACGCCATCGGAGAACGTGGTATCCCAATCCGAGCTCCATTGTACCCGGGAACCTCTGACTCGCTTGTCGTAGTCCTCGATGGTTGCAGCCGCCTGCCTCAGTCCAAGCATGACGCCTTCTATTGTCGGCTCAACCGCTATGATGTTCTGAGAGATCGCTCTTAACCTATCCTGGGTCTTGTTTGCATATGTATTCGTCACCACCAGCATCCCAGCCGAGGCCATTTCGATCGGCACAAGGCTCGGATGAGGCGTATACATCAAGCTCAGACCCAGATCGTGAGATCGCAGCACCTCTCGATAATCGTCCTGGCTCTGGCGCGGGAGCACCTGCATGTTGACGCCGTCGGAGATTTTTATTCTGGCCGCAGCCTCCACCGTGCCGATCCCATAAAACTCCCATTCGCCTTTGAAATATCCGGCCTTGACCGCCTGCGAAAGAGCCAAAACGGCCATCTCGAACATGTTGCGCGCAGCGTGAGCCTCAGGTCGCGCATAGAGGAGGAGTCTCCTGGACGATCTGCCCTATAAGTCTTCGCGGGTGATCTCACCTACAGATGTTATCGCGTTTTGAAAAGAGACAGAGTCTCTGTCACCCGTCGCGCACCCATCGGAGTAGACCCCTCACTTATTCAGTCTGAAATAATCTTGCAACAGGTCGGTCGAGAAGATCGCATAGTGAGGGAATGAGTAACTCTGATCTGCAAGTGAAGCGAGGGTGCCCATCGGGAAAGTAAATGGCTCATACTCCTGAATCAGGTACAGGAATCTCTTCCGCCCTAAATCTCTCGTGGCCGCGTGAGCGATATGGGCAGTCCACCACGTAGTCGCGATAAACACGTCATCCGCGCTCACCTCCAGCGGTGTTCCCCTCTCGAATGCATAAGCCGTTTCCACATAATCGAAGAGCTTCTCGAGTCCCTGGAAGGCCTTGAGCTGCTGCCTCCACAGTGCGGGCAGGTACTCGCAATAATCAACTATGACGATTCGAACATTCAATCCGGATTCGGCGAGTTCGCGAGCAAGGTTGAATTTGCAGATGTATCCGCCGAAGAAGTATTTAGATCAACCGTCGGGATCAAGAGATTGATCCGGCGGGTAGCGCCAGCGCGATATCAGCAACTGCAACGGTGCGATCTTCTGTTGAATGATCTCGACCCAATTGGGAACGACGCCGGACCCCGCCGCCACGCCGGCCGTTTCCGAGCCCGACGCCTGGTCAGGGGAACTCCCGAAAGAGTTCCTTGTGACGTGGCGTGGCGCCCACCCGTTCTGCGGTGAATGCGTGCGATTTTAGCCGCGATTTCAGCGCCCAGTGTTTCTTCCAAAGGGCCGCCCTCCACAGGGCATTCTCCGCTCCAAGAGTCTCGCTCACCCGTCCAAAGTTGCGAAAGCTCCGAATCCACAGCCAGGCAAACGCAATGAGAGATTCGTCGACAAGGGAAATGCGGCGAAGAGTTCGTTTCCTATAGCTGGTCAGGTGTGCGTCGCATCGCAACTCCAAGACCCGTGATATGAGTTGCACCCTCATAAGATCGCAAAAGTATATCGCCCGCCAGTTCGCCAGGTTCTTCTGAACCATCTCTCGGGTCTGGCCGATGTTCGTCAGAAACCCTGTGAGTTTCTTCAGGAGTTTGTCCCTGGAGGGCACGTAGTGGCCCAGCACATTCGATGAGTGTTGAACATAGTCGTACAAAGCCCGATCGACGTACTTCACTTCTCCCGTAGCAAGAGCAACACAACCGATCCAGTGATCGTGATAAGCCTCACCTATCGGTTCAGGGAACGGGAGAACGTAATCCATCAACTTCCTGGCAAATATCGACGCCGCGCCGGTGATCGTATTGGCCAGGATCAGTGAAGCAAAGTTCTCATAATTGTTTGGTCGCGTAGTCCAATAAGTGTCGGCGATACGATCCCCGCTTTCGTCAACTATGTTCATATCACTGTAGACCAGGGTCGTATTCTCGTCGAACCGGGACAAGAGCACTTCGATCTTATCCGGGTACCAACAATCATCGTGGTCGGACAAGGCGACGAACTCGGCAGCTTCCGGCACAAACGATAAACACCTTTCAAAGTTGCGATAGAATCCCAGTCTCGACGGGCCGGCGGAGAGGTGAAAACGCCGATCCCTGCCTACAATGCGCAGCATCTCGTTGTAAATCTCAGGTCGCGAGCCGTCGTCGCTGATAATGCAGACCCAGTGCGAATGAGTCTGGTCGATAATCGACTGAATCTGTCGCGCGAACAGTTTGAGAGGCGGGTTATACGACGTCATACAGATCGCAACGAGCGGTTCGCTTGCCTGCTCAGCGGAGTCCTCCGGAGCCAGTCGTCTGTCAGGGATTGCTTCGGGTTGCAGGGTCATACTTGCGACCCGCTCCAAAATCACTTCGCCATTGGAGAGGGTTGCCTCGATTTGGAGTTCAACCTGGGTTGTCTGCTCTACGGCGGAAAACGCCAGTAGGGACCAGAACCCGCTCCTAAAGCTGTGACCCGTTGGGTCCAGATCCGGGAATTGCGATTCCAGGACATCGCGCCTGCCCATACCAAATGCTTTCATCGGATGAGCGGTACCGCGCGCGACAAATTGTAATTTCTTGATCTTGTAGGTCGGGTGATAGCACCAGCCGGCTACCGATATCGCCGTGCCCTTGCCTACCACCAACTCTTCCGGGATTCGGGTGTCGAGACAAACTCTCAGGGAATCGCTTTGCGGCGTTGGCGCGCGCATGAGTCCAAGCATTCGGTAAACCGGCAGGAGGTATCTGTATTTTATGCGGCCGTAACGGCTCAAGAGGCGCCACCCGAACGAGGAAGTTATGGTGTTGAGTCGCTCATCCATCTGCGACGTCTGGCGGGACAGCGCCAGTAATTCCTGCTCCTTCTCAGCGATGCGTGAAGTCAGCGCCTGCTCTTTCTTGTCCAATTGCAGTTTGAGAGATTCAATTGCCTTTTCATTGTTTTGCGATTCAGCTCTCAATTCTTTTAGCGTGCGCTCTCTCGCACTGAGAACAAGGGTTTTCTCGACGAGATCCTGTTCATTCTTCGCCAATTGAGCGGATCGCTCTTCTGCCACCCGGTGGCTGTCCTTAAGCGCTCTTTCTTTTTTCGCCACCTGAGTCGCTAGATCGGCAGCCGCAAGTTCGCTTTCCCTCAATGCTTGTTCGCTTTCCGCCAGCTCCCTCGAAAGTCTCTGCGTTGTCTGTTCGCTTTCGCTAAATCTTGTGGCCAGCTCCGAAACCGCTCGCCCGCGCTCATCCATCTCGGCAGAGAGTGCCCGCGCGATTTGTTCTCTCTCTGCCAGTTGCTGAGTCAGAGACTCCTTTGCGCGCGCGTGCTCTTTGATCTCGTTCGATTGGCTCTGCGACGCCTGATCCTTCTCCAGCCGCAATCCAAGTTGATAAAAGAACTCTCTCAGGGGAACCAGAGTCGACTCTGGAGCTCGTAACAATTGCTGTAGTGGTTCAGGCGGTCGTTCTCCGACTGCTAATAGGCCCAACCCATGTCCGTGCACAAGCTCGAAGTTGGGATAGTTTTCTTTGAGTTCCTGCCAGAGCCTCCATACGCCAAAGTCGCGTTCTCGAACCTCTATATCGTGGAAGAGCATCACTCCGCGACTGCTCATCTTCGGCAGCCAGTTTGCGAAATCATTCCTGACCGCTTCATAGGTGTGATAACCATCTACGTGCAGCAGGTCGATCGATCCTTCGGCAAAATAGGTCGAGGCCTCGTTGAAGGTGCCTTGCAACAACTGCGAGAAGCTGCCGTACAGCGGGTCGTGGTGAGCTCTCAAGTCCGCCAGTACCTCAGGCCCATAGAAAAAGCTGTGCGCATCGCCTTCCCATGTGTCAACAGCATAACATCGCGCGTCCAATCCCAGCTCTAGTACAGCCTGGCAGAAAGCGCAATATGAGACTCCCGTATGGGTTCCCAACTCTACAACGATCCCGGGTCGCAAGATGTCGATGAGGAACATTGCAAACGGCACATGAGGTATCCACGCTGACGTTGCAATCCTCAGGGGCCGAGCGAAACACACCGGGTGATCGAGAGGGTTAATATCGTGCATAGAGTCCTATGTTGCGGCGCCAGCCATCGTATCACACGAGCCAAACCGGCGCGTAAGAAGTTGAAGTTCGGTTTTTCACAGACTCTATCAATGTTATAATCCGGCTTCTTTTTGTGATTCCGGAATACTGACAATCGTAGCGCAGACTGTCTAGTCTGCGCTGAAAGTATCGCAGACTGTCGAGTCTGCGGCAGCAGTAACGCAGACTAGACAGTCTGCGCTACATCTGACCGACGTCAACATGAGGAGAAGATGATGAAGGTTTACTTAGGCCTTTCGCGAATAGCCGTGCTTATTTTTCTTGCAGGCCTGTTTCTCTCCGGTTGTTCCACGACTGAGTCACCTCAGAACACAAATCCAAGCGCCCAGTCCAACAAGAACGCGAGCGGCACCGCGACGAGCACGCCGGCACCGCAGGCCACCACAAATGCCGCAGTCCCTTCGGGCTACATTGATGACGTTCAGGGCGAAGCCAAAACCGGCGGCAGCCTGCTTGTGAGCGGTTGGGCCGCCGACGTAACCGAGGGCGCGCCGGTGAAGAGACTCGATGTGCTGATCGACAACAATGTTGTCGCACAGGCGACGCTCGGGAAGGAGAGAGCTGATGTGGTCAAGGTGTCTGGCCGGCCGGACTGGAGACGCTCCGGATGGGAAGCGACCGTATCACTCGCCAACGTCGCGCCAGGACCGCACAAAATCACCGCCGATTCCTACAATTCAAAAGGCGCAAAGAGCGCGCTAAGCGGCGCGAGAAACATAGAGGTCGCCGCGAAGTAACCCGGACACCGGCCGCCTCCAGCCGGCTCAAACCGGAGAGCTTCCGGCCCTCTCATGGCGCGCAGGTTATCCCTTTGGGACTGTTCGTTAAGCTCGTCGCCGACCCTGAGTACCTCACCAGGATCGAATGCGGCTGTCCATCTTTCAGACTGGCAGGCGTGTTTAAACTAAATGCGTGATACCCGTTCCCTATCCCGGCATTCGCCAAATCCTGCCGGAACTGTATGGCCAAGACGGTTCCGATCAACTGGCCGTCTGCGAAGACCGCAACGTTGATCGGACTCTCTGGATCGTTCCGGTCCCATGCCCAGCCGTTTATGACGCTGCAGCCGGCACCATCATGGTAGCCTTGATACACCGCGGGCGCCCCACTGCATCCTATCGTTCGAGGCGTGTTCCCCAGGTCTACACTCGTGCCGGGAAACCTGATTCTTATGGAGTGCAACTGCCCGTCCTTGAGCTCCGCGGGAACCGTAAAACTGAAACCGTGAAATCCATTGCCGATCCCCGCGTTCGCCAGATCTGGCCTGTAGAGAACGGAAGGCGCCGTGGCTAGAAGAGTAGCCCCATCGTAGATATCCACGTTGATCGGGTTGTTTGGATCGTTCTGATCCCAGGCCCATCCGCTTATGGTGTTGCATCCGGCTCCATCGTGGAAGCCCTGATATGAAGGATTGATACCGCTGCAGTTAATAGTACGCGGCGAGTTGCTCAGCTCGATATTTGTGCCGCCAAAGAATGCGTGAATCAAGTGGGGTTGTCCATCCTTGAGATTGGCGGGGACTGTAAAGCTGAAACCGTGAAAGCCGTTTCCTATTCCGGCATTGACTATGTCCTCGCGAAAGAGACTGGCAGGGATTGTGGCGATGAGCGATGCACCGTCAAAGATATCGACGTCGATGGCGGTGTCAGGCATGCTAACCATCCACGCCCAGCCGGTAATTATTCCGCACCCTGCCGCATCCAGAAAGCCCTGAGATTGAGGGGGATTCGGGTTCGTTATTCGATCGATCGTCCCTCCAATCCCCACCACATAAATCTCCCCGGATTCGTCTTCGCCAAAAGACGAGATGTTCCGCGTAGTATCAAGCAGCAAAGGCGACGTGTTCAGCCCGTTCTGCATCATGAATATCTCGCCGGTACAGTAATCCGCGAACACGTACGCGCCCGTTGGCAGGCTCGCTTGCGCGCCGCGATAGACGTAGCCGCCGGTGATCGAGCAACGCCCGCCCGAGTGTGAATATTCGGCTATCGGGGGTATGTGTCCGGACGGGGGAGTACACACGCCTCCGCTGAGGTTCGGATTACAAATACTGCCCTCCATGATTCTCCAGCCGTAGTTTCCGCCGAGCGTGACGATGTCTATCTCTTCCCGCGCCCCCTGACCTACGTCGCCAAGAAAAAGCTGACCGGTCGCGCGATCAAACGAGTAACGCCACGGGTTACGTTGGCCATATGCGTATATCTCGTCAGCCCCCGGAGTTGCGCCAAAGAAAGGATTCGATCCCGGTGACGAATAAGGCACGCTCCCGTTCGCATGGTCTATGTCGATTCGCAGTATCTTGCCAAGCAGCGCATTGATGTTCTGTCCGTTGTTTGGAGGATCATTGGAACTGCCTCCATCCCCGGTCCCGATATACAAAAACGCGTCGGGGCCAAACGCTAGCATTCCGCCGTTGTGATTGGATTGACCCGGGTGAGGAATGCTCAAAATGGGTGTTTCAGTTGTATCTGCGACGTTGGGATCTCCTGCGGAGGTGTGATATTCGGCGATGACTATCGCGCCATCCGTCTGACGCGTGTAGTAAACAAAAAAACGCCGGTTGGTTGCGTACTGGGGATGGAACGCCAGACCGAGCAGACCGCGTTCCCCGCCCGACAAAACGCTTGCGGTGATATCCAGAAATACCGTAGTCGTGCTTGATCCGGGTTGACGGACTCTGACTTGGCCCGCTTGCTCGACGATGAAGAGGCGATTGCTACCGTCGTGTGCGTTGGTGACAAAGACTGGGCTCGACAATCCGGAAAGCACCGGCTGAAGCGCGATCGTTACTACGTCAGGTTGTTCGTCCCGATGCGCTGCGGTAGTTGGGCTCGCGGTTCCGCTACCAACTATGTGACTCATCGGCGCCACAAAACTGATCGACAATAGAAACAGCACGCATAGCATCACAGAGTGCAGCGGACGCATTGAATCACCTCGTGGTTATTTCGGACGCATTACTCGTACCCGGACATGCTATTCAAGCATTGTTGCTTCGTCCGAGGCAACGTACAAGTCGTACGCATAGATCGGCTGAGGCGTGCGTCAGCGACTCTGTTGCTACGGCGGGCATGTAATCGTTCGCGGACTGTTTGACAAACTTGTGACTGATCCCGAAAACCTCACCAGGATCGAATGCGGCTGTCCATCCTTTAACGCGGCCGGCGTGTTGAAGCTAAACGCATGATATCCGTTCCCTATACCCGCATTAGCAAGATCCTGCCGGAACTGTATCGCCAGCACCGTTGAGATTAAGTGGCCATCCGAGAAGATAGCTACATTGATCGGGCTGTCTGGATCGTTGCGATCCCACGCCCATCCTGAGAGCACATTGCAATCAGCCGCATCGTGGTAACCTTGCAACACAGGGCTCGCCCCATTGCAACCGATCGTGCGCGGAGTGTTACCCAGATCGGTGTTTGTCCCTGGGAACTTGACACGTATGGAGTGGAATTGACCATCCTTGAGACTCAAGGGAAGCGTGAGGGCGAATCCGTGGAACCCATTCCCAATTCCCGCAGCCACCAGATCAGGACGGAACTGAACGGCTGGTACCGTCGCCAACAAAGCACCGCCGTCGTAGATGTCTACGTTGATAGGATTGTCAGGATCATTGATGTTCCAAGCCCATCCGCTGATGGTATTGCAGCCGGCTCCATCGTGGTATCCCTGGTAGGCTGGAGCGACGTTGTTGCAGTTGACGACCCGTGGTGAGCTACCGAGCTCCGTGGTCGTGCCTGCAAAATAAGTATGAATCGTGTGAGGCTGACCATCCTTCAAACTCGCGGGAACGGTAAAGCTAAAACCATGAAAACCGTTCCCGATCCCGGCGTTGACTATGTCTTCGCGGAAAAGAGTCGCAGGGATAGTGGTGACCAGCGCGGTGCCGTCGAATATATCAACGTTGATCAAAGCGCTGGGAGAATTGGCGTCCCAGGCCCAGCCGGTGATGATTCCACACCCGGCTGCGTCGAGGAAACCCTGGTACGCCGGAGGTGCGGATGGCGTGATGGTGAAGTTCGCGTTCGAAGTGTCAAAGAAAACGTTTGCGACCGCAGCGACCTTCACGCGAGCCGAAGTGGTCGGGGTGTTGGGAACCGTAACAACCTCATTCCCGTCATTCGGCGTACTTGCCGCAAGGACGACCGGAAACGTATTTCCGCCGTCGGTGGAGAGAGAAATATTCACATTAGCGGCATTGACCGGGGCAGATGACGTATTTGCCACATCCCAGGTGACCGTCTGTTGAGTTCCGCCAGCCCAGATCACGGTTGTATTGGGCTGGCTCACAAGAAAAGGGCCCGCGCTTGCGTTTACGATGACTTGCTTTGTCGCGGTGTTGATACCGCCGCCGCCGGAACGATTGTCTCGAATCGTAACTTGAAAACTCATCGTTCGACTTATCGCCGGCAGTGCTTCGCCAAACGTCGACGTATTGTTCAACACGTCCGACATCTTAGGGAATGTGCGTGAAGTGCTGGAGGCCGGGTTGAAGGAACGGAAGATTGGCCGAGCAATTCCATCAGCATCAGTGTCCGGCGGAGATGAGGGACCCAGATCGTATTCTTCCCAGCAATAAGTCAGGGCATCTCCATTCGGATCGCTTCCCGCGGCAGTCAGAGTAAACGGCGTGCCCTTCGGAATCGTCACGCTACCCCCGACTGTGACCGCAGGGACGCTGTTGCCCGTGCTTGTCTCAACATCACAGGAAGTTCCTCCGATGAAAGCGGCGATTTGTTCCAGGCTCTTCACATGAAAATAGTCGTCGCTATGCGGCTGAAGATCCTGAGATCCGCAGATTCCCGCATACGCCATAATCGTTGAGCCGCTCCCGGTTTCATACGCAGCAGACGACGATCTGTTGCCTCCGCCGCAGTTTGAAACCGTCCCGTTAAAAGTGTGGAATCCGCCAAATTGGTGTCCCATCTCGTGCGCCACATAGTCGACATCGAACCCGTCCCCTACAGGGCTGGAGCTGCCGGTAACTCCCCGGGCTTTGGATGACGGAGAACAGACAACGCCAAGACTCGCAACACCGCCGCCACCCGTGCTAAGGACGTGACCAATGTCATAGTTTGCGGATCCAATAACGGCGTCGAGATTCGTTTGATTCTGCCCCAACATCGTTGTTCCACTACTATTGGTGTAAGGGTCTGTCCCGGCATTTGTGTAAATAATCAAGTTTTCATTTGCAACTAACACCATTCGGGCTGCTACTTCGCGCTCGTAAATTCCGTCAACGCGATTTACGGTAGTCGTCATTGCGGCAAGGGCTGTAGCAACTGTCCCACCCGTAAAGGCGGTGTATTCCCCCGTTGCCGCCAATGCCAGACGATACGTTCGTAGGATTGTTCCATTCACCACCTCGGGAGAACCGAGGTGGCTAAGGCTCTGCGGCGCTTTTTCATCTTCAGAGAAATAACAGCTGAAGGCCGCCTTTGCATCGTTTCTATAGTCGCTCTTGAAATAGATAATGTAATTTGTCGTATCACCCTTGGCATACGGGTCCACATAGATCGTGCCGCGCTCTGAAAGGATCAGCCCGTGGAAACCGGCAGGGGTGACATCAAACCGAGCAGTAGCCGACGGCTGGTCAATCCCCTGCCCCCGATATGTCTTGATTTCAGGGTACTGCTCTGCAAGCGTGGTCTCCATAATCGGCGACTCTACGATGCGGAATCGCCAGAAAGTGCCGTCGGGAGTGGGCACTGACAGTGTTGCGTCGTTGATCTTCGCCTCTTGCGTAAACTCCAGCGGAGCGGTTGCAAGAACCCGCCTGAGGGCGTCCTCATTAACCCGGGCCGTTCGATACACCTGCGGGATGATCTGTCGCTCGCCGCCGCTGGAAACGATCGAGTCCTCATCTACGAACTGCCAGACCCCATCTGGCGCTTGCAGGGATCTCATCAACGTCAGATTTCGCAAAGGGCCTGGTAAACTTGAACCGGATACACCTTCGGGCGATGCAGAAGCCTTCCCCGCAAGAGATGCCATTGCAATAATCGAAGACGCAACCAGGACGGCAAGAAAAACCAAAAGCGCCCTGGGGGCAACGGTGAAGAGCCTATTGACTCCATTGCTCATGCTTCCTGGCTCCTGCCGATCTAAGGACCGCCGGTACACAATATGGCCTTGGGACTGCCGGTCAAGTTTGTACTGGTTCCTGAAAACTTGACTGTGATTGAGTGTGTCACTCCGTTCTTTAAACTGGCGGGAACGGCGTAAACAAACCCGTGATAGCCATTACCTATTCCCGGATAAGCCTGTTGAGCTGGCACTACCACCAATAGATTGCCGTCGCTAAAGATCGCAACATTAACCGTGCTGAGATCGTCGTTCGAATCCCAGGCATAACCCGAAATCGTGTTGCAGTTGGCGACATCGTGGTTGCCATGCAAACTGGGCGTGGCGCCGCCGCAGGTGAATGCTTGTGGGGTATTCCACGTGAGAGTGGTGCTGGTAGCTCCAAACTTGACCGTTATCGTATGACTCTGGCCGTCTTTGAGGTTGGCTGGCGTATGGTATATGAACCCGTGATAGGGGCTTCCAAACGCGTCGGCCAGATCCTGCCGGTACAACGTGGCCGCTATCGTGCTTATCAACGTTGTGCCGTCGTAGATGTCAACATTTACTGTGCCGTTCGGGTCATTCGAGTTCCAGGCCCAGCCCTCGATCGCGTTGCAGCCTTGTCCATCGTGACGACCCTGAAAATTAGATGGCAGGGTACATTGGACCGTTCGCGCGCTATTGGAGAGCAGCGTATTGGTTCCCGAAAACTTGACGTTAACAATATGACCGGCCCCGTTCTTTAAAGCCGCGGGGGTAGTATAGCTGAACCCGTGAGAGGGGCTGCTAACCGCATTTAGCAAGTCCTCCCGGTACATGTTGGCCGGGACAGTGGCGATCAAGTTGCTCCCATCATAGATGTCGACATTCACCGTGCCACCAGGGTTGTTTGCATCCCAGGCCCATCCGGAGATCGTGTCGCAGCCCGCCCCATCATGCGATCCTTGATAGTTGGTTTGGACCCCCACGTTCACTACGACGTTTGTCGACACCTGCCCAAAAAAGCCGACGCCACCGTTTTCATACATCTGCCACTGGAAGTTGTACGTCCCGGGTATCGAGGGAGCCGTCGCCGTGAAGTTGACGTCAAGCACTTCCCCCGGCGCCGCGGAGAATCCAAATAGAGATACACCGTTTCCTCCCCAGGTTTGGTTCAGCGGCGGGTTCTGCGACGCAAAATAGAACGCAGTGCCGCTCCACGTTTGAGTTCCCGTGTTTAGAAACTTCATATTCACGCTGAATCCCTGACCCGGTTGCAGAGAAGTGGGAACGCTTTGTGATACGAACTGCGAATTCAGGGCGCCTCCACCCCCTGACGCTGCAACAACGATTGACAAGGCTTTTTGCGCGGTGGCCGCGACGTTGTCGGTCACCCGCACCGTAAAATTGTATGTTCCTGCCGTTGTGGGTGTCCCCGCAATGACCCCGCCGGTGCTCAAGCTCAAGCCTGGTGGCAGCGTGCCCAGACCTGAGACAAGGCTCCACGTGTAGGGCAAGGTGCCCCCCGAAGCGCTTATCGACTGGCTGTATACCGTCCCGACGGTTCCGCCCGAGAGCGCTGAAGTGACGATTGTCAGTGGTCCCGGGCCGCCGCCCGAACTCGGATAGATGAAGGTGATGCCGTTGATGTCGTCGGTCTTTAAGGACGCGCATCGCCCGTCAAAGTGAGCGATCCAGTACATAGTGGCAATTTGTTCGGTAGGGGTGGGAGTTCCGCCAAACGAGGATTGCCAGGAATGGTGCAGCCCCAATGCGTGCCCCATCTCGTGCGTGGTGATCTCCTGAACATTGCAGTGATCGCCAAAATTACACGCTGAAAAAGGATTGAATGTGATGTTTGACTCGAGAGCTTTGGCGAACGAGACGCCATTCACAACTCTCGTTTGAGAAGGGTCGTAACTTGCTATGCTTGCGACCGCGAGTATTCCAGAGCTACAGGTCCCGGTCCCCGAGAAGTAGCCGTCGCAGTTGTTGAATGAGATTGTATTCTCGCCGTCCAGGCCGAACAGACCACATCCGGAAGTGGTGCCGCCATCAGTGACCCGAAGCGAGCATCCCGGCACTGTAGACCACGCACCCATGGCCGCCGCTGCATCGGCGACTGATTGCGGTGTGGGCGCACCCTCGGGGTTTGTCTTGAACACGACCGACTGGCCCGAGTCAGGTTGGAACCATCTGATCGGAGGGTTCCACAGATGGAATTGCGGCGAGATGTCCCCTCCGTCCGGTTCCTTGTATTCAATTGGCTGCGCGAGCATCGGAGTGTCGCCGTAAGCCTGCGTTTCGAATTCACGGGACTGCTCCAGGTTCGCCGCAAGCCGTGTGCGCACCATATCCGTGTAAGCGTTCAACTCCATCGAGTTGGTTATCGACCCCCTGGCCGATTGTCCGAGAATGCTAACGCCGCGTTCCGGCATGTTTCGAGTAACCGTTAGCTCATCGCGCCCTGGCTCCTGAACAATTGAAAACCTGCCGAGAAACATCTCGTGAACGCGAAAGCTTCCGTCTCGCCAGGTGTCGAGGTAAAGCAGAACCCTATCGCCGCGCGCAAATTGAGGCGTTCCAAAGACGATGCTTCCCCGGTTCCCTAACTCCCCTCCGGGCTCTTTGATCACGATCCTCCGTTCGGTGATCTGACCCTTGAGCACCTCCTTCACCTTAAGTGTGATGTATGTAAAGACCAGATTCTGTCCGTCGAGACCCACCTCTACTGAGAGTACTTTGCCCCGAACGATGGCGCGTGAAGCAACGATCATTTCGTCGTCGCTTGGCATGATAGCAGTTGTGGCGAGCGCCGACTGCGCTACAGCCAGGATAGAGACGACCAGGATTAAAGACTTGACGCGGGCGAGTTTCAGAACGCGTTCCATTCTTGCCTCCACTCGAAGACCAGCCGTCGCGTGCCTTCACACAAACTCACAAGCTTGGGCACAGCTAAAGGACTCGACGCGTTCCCACATGCAAACCGCGGCTCTATTTTTGACGTGGTAGAAAGGAGCCAACTTGCAAGCATCGCCTCTCGTCACGGACAGTCTGCTTGATCTCGGATATTGACTATCAACCGATCTGGGGGCCCGAAATCCGCCAGGTACGCTTCAGTCGCAAACCTTCGACTGCCGCCCGCAAGTTCAGTAAGGTTGAACCAGTGGATCCTGGCTAATGCACGGACCATCTTTGAGGGGCTTTAGCGAGCTTCAGTATGACGATTCAAACATAGCACTATCGCGTTGTCAATACTTTGTCGTTTGTGGCAGCTTCGCGTTGTTATGGCCTGAAGTTGCCGGCTGAGGACTGCACCACTGTCTAGGCTGGCGCCAACCCACACATGGCATTGTAATGATCGACCACTTCCTTAGCGCTGCCCCCCTTTATGATCCGGCCGCCATTTAGTAGAAGCGCGCGTTTGCAATGCTGGGTCACCATTCCTAGTCCATGGGTTACGAGCAATACCGTTCGTCCACTTCGAGTCACATCGTCCATCTTCCCAAGACACTTCTTCTGAAAACTTGCGTCACCGACCGCCAGCACTTCATCGATGATCAGTATTTCCGGATCCAGATGCGCCGCTACTGCGAACGCCAGCCGCAGATACATTCCG
Source organism: Blastocatellia bacterium (assembly GCA_963737945.1). GTDB lineage: Bacteria > Acidobacteriota > Blastocatellia > UBA7656 > UBA7656 > Onstottus_A. The sequence goes on from CAVTUR010000014.1 coordinate 61,571, forward strand.
CTCGAGTAGTGCTTGACAGCGGTATCGATGAACTTCTCCACCTCTGCGAATGCCACTATCTCGTCAAACTTCGTATCGATCTCGCGGCGCTTCATCCCAAGGATCGCCCCGTTCAAGTATACGTTCTCTCGTCCGCTTAAATCGGGATGAAACCCAGTTCCGACCTCGAGTAGGCTTGCGACTCTGCCGTAGAGTTCGACCCGCCCGCTCGTCGGCTCGATGATGCGCGAAAGCACTTTCAACAACGTAGACTTGCCGGCGCCGTTCGGGCCGATAACACCCAGCACCTCTCCGGGCATCACCTCGAAGCTGGTATCTATAAGCGCCCAAACCGTGTCATCGCTCACTCCTTTGGTCGGACGGCGAGCGAACGGCGAACGCATTACCTTGACCAGCGATTCGCGCAGTGTGGTATAGCGAACAGACGGCGCTTCGCGCGGCTGGATGCGAAATCGCTTGCTGATTGCTTCAACCTTGATGATCGGTTTCATCTTCTGTCTCGGTGCCCGGTTAGACGCGACGTGTACGCGCCGGGTATCAGATTAACTCCGCGAAGCTCCGCTCGATACGCCGGAACGAGTATGACCCGAACACCAGCATTACCAGGGCGAACGCGCAAGAATAGGCTAACGGCATCCATATGAATTCCCGCCCAAACAACGCCGCCCGAAACGATTCGATTATGCCCGTAAGCGGGTTCAACGAAAGAACCCACCGCCATTCTTCGGGCACGAGACTCGAGGGATAGATGATCGGCGATACGAACAACCACACCTGGATCAGAAATGGCAGCGCATACCGCACGTCCCGGTACTTCACGTTCAGCGCCGAAAACCAGATGCCCACACCAAGCGCGAGCAGAGTCGTGAGCGCGACGAGCGGCAGGAGCATCAAATAACCCCAGTTCACGGGAAAGCCGTAGTAAACGAGCAAAATGATGAGCAGAACAGACGCGATCGCGAAATCAAGCAAGCCGGCACCTACGGCGGCAGAGGGTATGATCAGTCTGGGAAAGTAGACCTTGGTGATCAAGTTGCTATTGCCGATCAGACTGTTCGCGCCGCTGTTTACGCCGTTTGCCAGGAAGGTCCAAAGCAACAACCCCGTGTAAAAGAATATCGGGTACGGCACCCCATTTGTCGGCACCTTCGCCAGCTTGCCAAAGAAGTAGGTAAAAATGATCATCGTTACCAGCGGCTGGATGATCGCCCAGGCAGCGCCCAGGACCGTCTGTTTGTAGCGCACCTTGATATCGCGCCACATCAGAAAATAGAGCAGTTCACGACAAGCCCACAGATCGCGAAGATTCAGCGGTACCCAGGACTTTCGGGCCTCGATCGTAACCAACGGCTTGTCCGGCAAATCGTACGGCGCCTCGGGTGCAGGCGCTTGCCCGGTACCCGCTTCCACAAGAGCGGGCGCGTTGGTGATATCGGTAGCTGGCAAGCTCATAGGGTTCTTGCGGCGGAGCGCTCTCTGACGAGGATTGCGTTGGTCAAAAGACCTTTGAGTCTAGTTCCTCACCTGCATGCTGTCAACGATTCCCGCTTTCACGATTGGCTGGTTCGGGTGGCACTCATCGCGCGGCACACTGGCCCAGAACAAGCTCCAGTGTGTCCGACAACGACCTCTGATCCATCGAGTTCGGAATCCCTGACTTCACCGCGGCAAGATAGGGGCGGGCCTTCTCACACTCGCTCGCCGTCGGGCCAAGAACGAGCATCTCCCGGAGCGTCGCCAGGGCCTCGTCATATCTCTTGCCCTCGATTTCCAAAGCTGCCAAACGCGCGCGCGCCTCGAACGCTGAAGGATTGGCGTTAACTGCTTGCCTCAGAACCTCCTCCTCCTTTAGTCGATCCTGGTTGTGATACAGGTTCGCCAGCGCGTCGTAAGGGCTCAGGTTTGAAGGATAGAGTGCGACTGCATTCCGCAGAAGCTGCTCGGCGGTCTCGTGGTCTCCCTCTTCCCATCTTGCCGCCGCAAGCGTCGTTGTAAACTGCGATCTCAAAAGAGACGGATTCCGGAGTACGAATGATCCGGTCCTGGTACCGATCAAACCAAGACCCTCATCTATCATCTGTTCGGCCTCGGGGATTCTCTTGCGTGACACGTATAGTTTTGCAAGCGCAAGGTAGGCGGCTTCGAACGTTGGATCGCTGGAAATCGACTCCTTCAGCAGGGCTTCAGCCCTTTCTGGATTCCTCGCCATATATAGGCCGCCGAGGTTGTATGAGGCGCGAGGTGAATTGGGAACCGATCGATAATTCGCCTCCCAAACCGATAGCTCGTCTTTCCAATCCCGGTTGCGATTCACCGTCATCCCCGCAAGCACAAAAATAAAGACGCCCGTCAGCCCGTAGACAATCTGCCCTGGCTGCCTGCCTCTCTGAGCCACCACGTTCACAAACAACGCCACCAGAAGACCAAAGCTCACAATTGGCAGGTAGAGATAGTGATCGGCAAGCAGTTCGTGGTGAGGTATGATCTGGCTGACCGGGAGCAACGCCGCAAAGTAAGAAAATATCGCGAATGCCATCAATCGGTTCTTGTTGAGCAAAGCAGCGCCCCCGACTAGCATGCCGGCGACCACAATGAAAGACACAACTACTCGCCACTCCAACAGCGAGGTGGAGATATCGAACGCACCAAAGTACTGGGCAATCGGAGTCGGGTAGACTAGCTGCTTCAGATACCAGGCGTGTACTCGTATGACTGTGAGCAAGGTAGCGTAGAGGCTTCCTCCCCAATACTCCATCCCTGAGCCACCCGCGCGTCCGCTGGCGCGCAGAACGAAGATCGCGTAAACGCCGAATCCCAAAGATGCCACAATCAGAAATGTGTAAAGCCACTTGTCCTTTCCGAATGCTCTTCCCGTTGCTCGACTGGCCCGCGGCAGCCATGAACCGCCGCCCTCTACCCACTGGTCACAGAAGTTCCAGATAAAGATCACCAGGGGGAGGCTAACTGCCATCTCCTTGGACATCAGACTCAAGACCCAGAGACCCAGGAAGATTGCGAATGCTTTGCGCGACCTGCTCGCTCGATAACTGAGGTAGGCGTGAAAAGCCGCCAGGTAAAAGAACGCGAATAGTACGTCTCGCCTGCCGGAGACGTAGGACACTGAGTCCGTTTGAATCGGATGAACGGCAAAGATCAGCGCCGCAATAAAGGCGATGCTCGGCTTTACGGTGAGACGCCGGACCAGGAAGAAGACCAAAACAGTGCTCCCGGCATGGATTAGTACATTAGTCAGATGAAATCCAAACGGATGCAAGCCCCATACGAAAAAGTCAATTGCATAGGAGGCGTTCCTGACAGGTCTGTACGAGTCGAGCAATATCTGAATCAGGCTGGAAAAGCTCCGCACACGGCCATACGCGGGAACGAGGAATTCGTCGTCAAAAACAAATCCGTTTCCGAGGCTGTTCCAATAACACGCAAACACAACGGCAACCAAAACAGCGGCAACAAGAATGGAATCCTGGTTCCAGCGCCCGATGAGTCTGCGCTTTGGTGCTGCAACGGCGGTTCGCGCCTTCGCTTTGTTCTTATGCGCGGTGGTGGCGGTTCTTTTCATTCTTTCGCATTAGTTCGTCGCGAGCCGTTTGAGTCCGATCATACTATTCGAGCCGGTCCCCCGTTGAAAAGTTCCTTTCTTCGGAATCACCGGATCGGTTTGTAATCAAGTTCCTTTCGCTATATCTTAGCACGTGATTATTCGATCAATCGTCGCGAGATGGCCCGGTCGAAAGGGCGAGCGGATCAACGTAGTATGAGTGTGACGTCGATTTCCGTAGTTATCGCTTTGTACAATGAGCGCCCGTCTCTCGATGAGCTTTGTCGCAGGCTGACCGCAGTGCTGGCTCCCCTCGAGCGAACCTACGAGATCATTTTCATCGACGACGGCAGCACCGATGGCTCCGTCGAAAAACTGAGAGAGTTTCAATCGGTCTATCCATCGGTGAGGTTCCTTCGCTTTCGAAGAAACTTTGGGAAATCGGCCGCGCTCGCCGCCGGCTTTCAGGCGTCGCGCTACGATATCATTGCCACGATGGACGCCGACCTTCAGGATATTCCGGAGCAATTGCCTCTGCTTCTAGAGCAACTCGAACGAGGCTATGATCTGGTTTCAGGATGGCGGCATCATCGCCGCGACAAGCTCACCCGCCGCGTTGGCTCAAAGATCTATAATCGGGTGACCTCGCTGTTGACCGGAGTCCGGCTGCACGACATCAACTGTGGATTCAAGTGCTATAGAAGAGAAGTGCTGGACGAGGTGATGGTCTACGGCGAGCGCCATCGGTACATTCCTGTGTTGGCGAGCTATAGAGGGTTTCGTCTGGGTGAAGTGAAGATAAATCATGCGAGGCGTGAGCATGGCAGTTCACGCTACGGGATGGAGCGAGTGCTCGGTGGATTCTTCAGCCTGCTGACCGTCATCCTCATGACAAGATACACAAACAAACCGCTCCACTTCTTCGGTCTCGTGGGACTTCTCCTGACGGGGATCGGCTCAGCGATAGATCTGTACCTGATTACCGTGCGTGTTCTTTTTGACCAATGGCTCAGCAATCGCCCGCTTTTGTTAATCGGGACGTTTCTTGCGATAGTGGGGGTTCAATTGATCGTGTTTGGGCTACTTGCGGAAATGATCGCATTTTCATACAGACGGGAGAGCGATTTCTCCGTGGTCGAATCGAGCGACCCGGACAGTCCGGGTCTTGGCGCTGACGAGCGCGCGATCGGAATCAGTCGGGGTAAGACGGCTGAATGAGAATCAGCATTATCGGGCCGGCCTACCCGTTGAGAGGCGGCATCCCCCATCACGTCTATTGGCTCAGGCAAGAACTGACTAGTCGCGGTCACATCGTGCAAGTAATCTCCTTCCGCAAACTCTATCCTCGTATATTCTTCCCCGGCACCTCGGAACTTGATACAAGCCGCTTGAAGCTGGACGCGTGCGCGCTGCCGATTCTGAGCCCCCTGAATCCGGCGACCTGGCTGAACGCATATCGACAAGTACGGGGCTTCTCCCCAGATGTGATCTTATTCGAGTGGTGGCAGCCATTTTTTGGCCCTCTCGTCGGAACGCTCGCGAGATGGTTCAAAAAGCGAGGCGTGAAGTGCGTCATCGAATGCCACAACGTCGTTCCACACGAGCGCACGTTGGTGGATGGCCTGCTTATCCGATTTGCTCTCTCGGCTGCCGATCACGTCATCACCCATTCGACAAACGACCGGGAAGACTTGCTCGCCATCGTACCCGGGATGGCGGTGACTGTCTCTCCTCTTCCCGCGCTGCAGGAATTCTCGGGCCCGAGCCACAACAGCCGCAGCGGGCGCACGATTCTGTTTTTCGGAAAGGTGCGCAATTACAAAGGGCTGGATGTGCTGCTGGAAGCGCTGCCAGGAGTACTCTCAAGAGTCGAGTGCAACCTCATCGTCGTCGGCGAATTTTATGATTCGATCGATAAATATATGGAGCTCATTCGCCGCCGTCGTATCGAGAGCCACGTTCTTATTGACAATCGTTACGTTCCCAATGAGGAAGTCGCCGCTATCTTCGAAAGGGCCGATGTCCTCGTCCTGCCATATACCAGTGCGAGTCAAAGCGGTGTAGCCCGCATCTCCTTGTCAAACGGGCTTCCCGTCATCGCCTCGAGGACTGGTGGGCTTTCCGAAACCGTGATCGACGGGGTTAACGGGTTGCTGTTTTCACCCGGAGACCCCGAAGCAGCTTGCCGGCCAAATCGTAAGGTACTTCAGCGACAATCTCGGCCCATTGCTTTCTGAGAACATCCGCAAGAACTCCACCGCCAATTCGACTCGCCAGCAGCCTGGTGATGTGATCGAAGATATCATGCGGCAATACCTGTCCGCCGATCGGGCGCCGACTGCGTCATAACGACTGGCTCAGTTCGGATCGTTTCTGGTAGTCGCTATGTCAGGTCTGGTGATGTCGAGTCGCGCGCGCTTCATTCAAGGCCGTCAACTGTTCCTTTGCTGCCTTCCGCCGATCAGAATCGCGGCCCAACCAGCATTTGAGAACCAGGACCGTCTTCATGAAGACCGCGTAGAAAAGGGTTGAGCGCCGGCTTCGATGCTTTGTGAGAAAGGCCATCTGGCTCATATAGAAGTGACGCAACATCTCGATCTTGTGAAGAATGCTCGACCCTCCGCCGTGATGGACGGCGGTCCCCGCGCCGCAAAAGCACACCACCCATCCTCGTTGTCTGAGTCTGAAGCACAGGTCTTCCTCCTCCGAATACATGAAGAACCGTTCATCGAAACTCCCGGTATCATCGAGTGCGGCGCGCCTCAGCATCAAACATGCGGCATCTATCCAATCAACCGTGCAATCGCGAAGGTTCCGATCGAGGTTTGGCCGTCGCGTCCGTTCCAGGAAACGCAATCCGGCTTTGATCCCGGTCAGCTCGAAAGCCTGATTCAGCGGCGTGAGAAAATTCCTGGTGTTGATCATTTCGGCGCCGGCAGCATCAATCAACGCGCAGCCCGCAACAGCACAGCATTCATTTTGTTCCAGGCAGTCGCAGAGAGCCTTGAATGCTTGCGCGGTAAGGCGCGCATCGCTGTTAAGCAACAAGATGAAGTTTGAGCTTGTGACCCGGATTCCCTGATTGCAAGCCGCGCCGAATCCGAGGTTTTTCGAGTTCTGAATCAGGCGGATGTGAGCGTACGCCTGGCGAACCGCTTCGGGGCTGCCGTCTTCAGACGCGTTGTCAACGATCACCAGCTCGATGCTCCGGTCTTGCACGCTGTCAAACACTGACGCCAGGCATTCGAGTAACAGCTCTCTGGTATTGTAACTTACGATTATGACGGCAACTTGAACGCCCATCTCGCAAAGAACCTATTTGAGCAACACTCGGCTGTCAATCTTGCCTAACGCCGTTTCGAAAGATATATCTAAGACCTAAGTGATGTCTTCAACCGAGCCTACCGTCTCCGTCATCGTCCCCTGCTACAACTCTGAGCAGACAATTCGCCGCTGCCTCGATGCGATACTCGCTCAGAGGACGTCGGTCTACTACAACGTTATTGTCGTCGATAGTTCCGTGGATCAAACGCCACAAATCGTTGCGCGCGAATTCCCCTCGGTCCGCCTCATCCATCTCGGCCATCGCACTTTTGCCGGAGCCGCGCGAAACGTGGGGGCACGATCCACACTGGCTAAATTCTGCCTGATGATAGATTCAGACTGCATCGCCAAACCCGATTTGATTGAACGTATGATCGCGCGTCATAGCGAGGCGGAATACGCCGCGGTCGGAGGCTCGCTCCGCAACGGTACGCCCACCAGTCTGAGCGGGTGGACCGGATATCTGCTCGAGTTCAAGGAGTTCATCCCGAGTGCGCCGATGCGGCTTGAGAAGACGGTTCCCACGGCAAATGTCGCCTATCGGCGCGAGACACTCGAGCGCCACGGTTATTTCGATGAAGAAATGTGGCTCGCTGAAGATGTTCTGTTCAACTGGAAGGTTCACAAATCAGGCGGGGGCATTCTTTTTGATCCTGAGATCGAAGTTACTCACCTGAACCGAACGGGCTGGCGGCGAGTCTTGTCTTATCAAGTCAGCCTCGGCAGATGGTCAGCAGAGGCTCGGAGGCGGGGTGGACTACCGGGCGATGTATTGCTCCGCCGCCGCGCATTGATCGCGCTGATGCCTTTTGTCAGATTGGCTCGGGCGGCCGCATGGCTCGCAAAAACCGACGCACGGACGTTCCTGGCATTCCTGTTGATCTCGCCGATGTATTTGATCGCGGGCTGCTATTGGTCATTCGGCTTCTATCAGGGCGCGGCCCGCACGGTGACTGAGAAGCCGGTGAACACCCGCTGAACTCTTCACCTGAAGGCTCCAACGTCGATCCCGTGCCGCCGGATCTTCATGAACAGAGTCGTTGGCTTGAGCCGGAGCAACTGAGCTGCTTTGTTTTGCAGTCCACGGCTTTGTCTAAGCGCAGCGCAGATCAGATCTACTTCCACTCGTTTTACTTCGTTATCGAGATCGAGCCCCGAGTCAGGGAGGGAGCATCTCGCCCCGTAGGGGCCGGCCAGGTAGGCTGGCAGGAGTGCAACATCGATCGAAGGCGGGCTCAACTGCTTGACCATTTGAATCACCAGGGTTCTCAGCTCAGTTACGTTTCGGGGCCAGTCGTAGTCGCGCAACGCGTTCAAGGCTTCGGAGGAAATCATCCTCAACTCTTTCCCTGTTTGCTCGCACCGCTCCCTTATGAAGTGCACCGCCAACGCCTCGATATCGTCGGGTCTGTCTCGCAAGGGCGGGATCTGTATTCTCTCGTAGTCCAAACCGATGCAGGTCGGGTTGGCGGTTTCTCGCGAACGGCCAAACCCGTTATTAACAACCCGGCCAAGAAGGATACGAACCGGCCTTCCTCCGTTGTATTCAAAACGTCGCCCTTCCGCAAGCCGGACAATATCGTTGGTCAGCGAGGGCGAGAGGTCCGTAAAGCCTTTTAGGTAGAGCGTTCCTCCTGCCGCCAGTTCCGCGAGCCCTTTGTCGGTCGCAGAACCGAACAATGCGGCGTGCGCCACTTCGTCGCTTGTTGACCCGATAGCAAGCGAGACGAACGGCCGTCCGTGTCGTGAGCTGAGCCGGTGAATCAACCTGGCGAGGAGTCTCTTTCCTGTTCCGTGTTCACCTTCCAGAATAACCGGAGCGTTGTGAGCAGCGTGCACCGCCACAAGCGCCTGGGCATTCTGGGTCCACCTGCTGACTCCGATCAGGCTTTGTCCTCTCGGTTCTAGATCGCAGTCCCCAGAAGTTGGATCGTAGATTGACACGTCACTGGAAACCGTCGCGACTGCATGGTTGCTGAAACTTACTACTTGCATGACCGTTTCCCCCACATCTGACTAATCAGTCCGCAAAGGAAGTGCTCTCCGCCAAAAGCACATTGTGGAAATCGCCCGGCTCTCGATCGGTGGCTCTCACTCGACGGGCCGGACCTGGCACTTTAGGGCGCTCAACTTTATGGGAGTCTACGACATACACACCGGGCAAAGAACAAATTTGGGACAAAGGAGGCCTGAGGTGTGACGAACAGGCCCGAGCAGCTGATGAAACACCCCTTACGAGAATTTTTCGGAGCCTGGAAACGACTTTTTTCGGATCATTCTTCCTCAAGACCCGTATTAGGTAGGAACAATTTCTTCATTCCATAGTAATTCTGTGGTTTTCGCCGGCGGGCATGGCTGTCGTTGCCCCACTTCCGGATCGAGTTCACCGCATCGTTGCAACAGTCGACACGGCGCCCGAGCATCCCGACATCAATTACGTTCAACGGTTGCTTGACCAACGCGGCCCACAACGAAACAGGTTAATAGTAGACGAGGTGATCTGGGGCTCACGGTTCCGAGTCCATCATCGCGTCGTGGATACATATCGAGCCGGACGAATTCTCCTCGCCGGCGATGCAGCGCATGTGCACAGCCCGGCAGGCGGACAAGGGATGAATACCGGCATACAAGACGCAATGGAGTTGGGCGCCGCTCTCGTCGCCGCTCTCGCCCGAGGCGACAGGGAGCAGTTGTATTCGTACGCCTTAAACCGACGTCCAATTGCCGAAGAAGTCGTGGCTTTCACGGATCGGCTGACCCGACTCGCCACAATCGGGCGAGGCCTCAGGCCGCTGCGCAACGCCTTGTTGAAATTGCTGGCCTTCATTCCTGCTTTCAATAATCAGCTCGCCTGGCGGTTGTCCGGGCTGGTGAATCGGTAATGGTGGTTCAATCGTGTAATTCGTGACGAACTTCCAGTTTTCAGCGTGCAAAAACCGCCACCGCGGTTAGATCGAAACTAATTCCTGTTGCGCGCCCCACTCCTTCCACATCCCCAGAATCCCGACCGGGTAGACCGAATCTTCTCGCCCGCGGATGTGACTGAATTGCGCCACCTGACCAAATAACGTCACACACCCCTTGATCCAAGTAACAACGATATTGGACTTCTCTACCCGGGGCGGCGATTAACGCTGGTTCCGGTCTGGCAAGGCTATTGCCGTCATGAAGCGCTGAGTGGAGCGAGAACTTTCAAACCAGGGTGACGGTGCTGCTAGCCAGGTTCCAGATTGGAAAAGAGCTCAAACGGGACGGGCGCCACTTTACAGAACGGCGCTGGGACAGAACCTGCGGGGCGGCTTTCTGATTTCGCGCGCCGACATAGGGTTCGAGATGCTTGCCTCACTGAACCAACCCCGCAACCGTGAGGCAGACTGTTGGAATCGCTTATTGATTGTCAGGTGACGATTGTGCGCGATTCTTTGGTCACTTGTTAATCGAAATAACGAAAGGAGCAAATCATGAAAACAAGAATCAACACTACGGCCGTCAACCCCGGCGCGTTTAACGCGATGCTGGGGCTGGAAGCTTATCTACAGCAGAGCGGCGTCGACACTAAACTCCTTGATCTGATCAAGCTGCGCGTTTCACAGATCAACGGGTGCGCTTACTGCATTGACATGCATTGGAAAGATCTGCGCGCCGCCGGAGAAACCGAGCAGCGCCTCTACGGTCTGGATGCGTGGCGCGAATCACCTTACTACAGCGAGCGCGAACGCGCAGCGTTGTCATGGGCCGAAGCAGTTACTAACATTACAGACGGCCATGTGTCCGACGACATCTTCGAGGACGCCCACCGGTATTTCAAAGATGAGGAACTGGCAAATCTCACGCTCGGGGTTGTGGCGATCAACGGGTGGAACCGGCTCAACATCGCGTTCCGGACGACGCCGGGGCTCTATCAACCGGCAACAAAGAAGGAAAAACGTCAGGCCGCGTTGTAATAGTCTGGCGGACTCGATGGCGGGTGTTCAGGGTATCGGCTTCTGTGGGATCTTCGATCGGGCATGAGTCCGGATCAGCCGGCTAAGGCCGTACTCTGAAGCCCGCCAGAGCCAGGTGAAAGCTGAGGGGATCTCTTTATCACGTCTCAGGACCAGCCCGCTCACGACGTTAATCTAAAGACCCGCGTCCTTGATCACATCACGAAAATCAACGGTAAAACCTGCAATCACGCCGGTATTCTGAACCCCAGTAACGATTGAGTCGAAGAACACCCTCGAATCGGCGACTGGCACACAATCGCACATGAGCCTAAACTGGCAATAGTAGTATTCAGCCTGGTGTTGATTTGTCGCAGGCTGATTGAGTGGACTCAATACGTTTTCGTGTGTGTTCAATCGACTTAGGGCGCAAAGTCGAATCTCAACTCCAAGGGTAGGTAGCGAAATGACCAAAGGCGTCGCTCACGCCGCATCCCCTGGTTTGGATCCCCGGCAGTATCTAACGCTGCTCGAGTTGTCAAAAGCCGTCGCGCTTCACCGTAACCTGCCCGAGCTGTTACACGATCTGTCGCACCGTTTGAACGACGTGCTCGAGTGTCACAACCTCGGCATCGTGATGCACGATGAAACAAAACACGTCCTCCGTTTGCACATCCTCGAGACGAGTGAACCCGCAATGCGCGAGATTCTGCGCGAGCTGCCGATCGAGGGTTCAATCTCGGGATGGGTTTGGCGGAACCAGCGGCCTTTTGTCACCGCGGACGTAGATCAGGAAACCCGCTTCCCGTTTTTGGGGTTGCTTCGCGATTTTCCCGTGAAGTCACTCTGTTGTTTCCCGTTGACAACCGCTCGCAACCGACTCGGGGTCTTGGTCTTTTGGAGCGACAAACCCTGCGCTTACGATCAACTTGACCTCGACTTTGCGCAACTGGTTGTTTCCCAGATCGCCGTTGCTGTCGAGAATGCTCTCACTTTTCAGGAGGCTCAGTCGGCGCACCGCCAGCTTGCCCGGGAACGCGACCAGTTGCAGCTGCTGTTGGATGTCGGCAGCGCTGTTGTCTCTACCCTGGACCTGCGCGAACTTCTAACGACGGTTGCAGCGTGTCTTCGTCGAGTGATGCCGCTCGGATATGCGAGTCTTGCTCTCTACGATTCGGAAAACAACACGCTACAGATCCACGCGCTTGATTTCCCCGAGAGCAGGGGGCTGCTTCAGGAAGGCGTAACCGTCCGGCTTGAAGAGGCCCCGTCGGGGTTGGCTATTACAAAACGCGAGACTGTGCTGGTCACCAGAGCTGATATCGAGCAGATGGATTCAGAATTCGCCCGCCGCGGTCTTGATGAAGGATTTCAGTCAGGATGTATTGTACCGCTGATCGCGCACGGCCGGCCGCTGGGCGCGCTGGTCGTCGCGAGTAAGACCGAACCGACATTCCTACAGTCGGAAGCTGAGATTCTCCAGCCTGTCGCAAACCAGATCGCCATCGCCGTTGAGAATGCTCTCGGCTTCATGCAGATCGCTGATCTTGCCAACAAGCTGACGGAGGAAAAACTCTACCTCGAAGAAGAGATTCGGACTGAGCACAACTTCGAGGAAATTATCGGCAAGAGCAAATCGCTCAAGCGAGTCTTGAAGGAAGTCGAGACCGTCGCCGCGACGGACTCAACGGTGCTGATCTACGGTGAAACCGGCACGGGGAAAGAACTGATTGCGCGCGCCCTCCACAACTTGAGCGCTCGACGCGAACGAACTCTGGTAAGGGTAAATTGCGGGGCGATTCCAACTGGATTGCTCGAGAGCGAAATGTTCGGTAATGAAAAAGGCGCATTTACCGGCGCGATCGAACGACGAATTGGCCGCTTCGAGCTTGCGCACCGAGGGACAATCTTTCTCGATGAAGTCGAAGACATCCCTCTCGAGTTGCAGCCTAAATTGCTCCGTGTGCTGCAGGAACAGGAACTGGAACGGTTGGGCAGCTCGCGAACCATAAAAGTGGATGTCCGGGTCGTAGCCGCCACCAATGTCAACCTCGCCGAAATGGTCGCCGAAAAGCGGTTCCGCAGCGATCTTTTCTATCGCTTGAACGTCGTTCCAATTACGTTGCCGCCGTTGCGAGAGCGTGCCGAAGACATTCCGATGTTAGTCAACTTCTTCACCCAGAGATTCACGCTGCGGATGAAAAAGTCTATCGAGAGAATCCCCAGCGAGACCATGGCTGCCCTCTGCGGTTATCACTGGCCAGGTAACATCAGGGAACTCCAGAACCTGATTGAGCGAGCGGTAACGCTTTCGCGCGGTCCTGTCCTGGACGTGCCGATTGAGGGGTTGAAGCAATCAGATGGATCGGAAGTTGATCTGAGCGGGGCGACGACGCTCGAAGCGATTGAACGCAAACACATCCTGAGCGTTCTGCAAGAAACGAATTGGGTGATAGCCGGCCCTGCTGGCGCCGCCGTGAGACTGGGTATGAAACGAACTACTCTCAACACACGCATTCGCAAGCTTGGCATCACTCGCCCAGGTACGTGACGGCATCTCGGCACGCGTGTCGTAACATCGTACGCCGATAACTCGCTCAATCGACCTGATAGTGCGGCAGCTCGAGATCGTCGTTTAGCGACCGTCCCAGCAACCACTTCGCGAAAAACGGGATGGAGAGGGCGTTGACGGCAAGGTTGCGCACCTTGAGTCCGAGCGTGGTCTGCGGGGCAAAGAAACCACGGAACCATTCCGCCCCCTTTTGCTTGGCGGTTACGAACGAGCGCAGCCGCGCGTCGTACGCAGCAAAGGCTTGTGCGAAATCGCCATCAGCTCGGCAAAGTTCTCCGGCGAGCACATACGCCTCGATCATCGCAAGCCCGGTACCTTCCCCGGCAAGGAGTGATGGACACGCCGCGGCGTCCCCGAGCAAACCGATGCGCCCCGAGTACCAGCACGGTAGGTGGATCTGGCTAACCCGATCAAAATAGATATCGTCCGCCTCGTCCATTCCATTCAGAATTTCCGGCACCTCCCAGCCCATATCGCCAAACGCGCGCCGGAGCGCCGCTTTGTGCTGCTCCGGCGGAGGGCCGCCGTCGATCAGTTCGGCACGGCACACGAGCAATACCAACGTCTCGTCGTTGCGCAGCGACACCCTCGCCACTTGACGCTTGGGGACAGTGTGGGAGACATATGTCAACTCGTCGCGGTGTGGATAGCCAGAGAAACGAAACGCCGCGACATAGCAATCCAGGAATGTCTCAAACTGTGCTTCGGGGCCGAATTCCAGCTCTCGTACTTGCGAATGCAGCCCGTCAGCACCGATCACCAGATCAAAGCGCTCTTTCCGTCCGTCGGAGAGCGTGGCGATCACTCCTTCGCCGACTTGCTCGATCCCCGTGATACACACTCCAAAATGGGCCGGAATGCCCTCGCAGGCGCCAAAGAGAGCGGCCGCCAGATCGGCCCTCGCGAGGCTGATGAACCGGCCCTTTAACAACTCGCGCATCGGCGTCACGTCCAACGATGCCTCATCGCGGCCGCCGGCGTCGACCATTTGCATCCGCTCGATCAAATAACAGCGTTCGCGCAAGGCTTGGACGATACCCATTCGCTCTGCAATCTCGTAGCCGAGACCCCAAAAATCGATTAGATAGCCTCCGGTCCGAAGCGCCGGCGCCTTCTCAAACAGCACGGGCTCGTACCCGGCTCTCCGCAACCAGTAGGCCAGCGTCGGCCCAGCCACCCCGGTTCCATTAATGCCAATTCTCATCTTGCGCGCCTCTAACCTTCTTCTATCATCCTCGCATCGCCTTAGCACCCACAAGCATCGCTCAGCTGGTCTCCTGATAACATCATCGTGCCGGTGCATCGCTCACGACCGCCGCGGCCACGGTCGATCGAGCCAGCCGTTGAACGGCAACGACATGGACACATACGCCGACGACCGCGGGCTCGGTGCGAAGATCTCGGAGGGGATGATGTGTGGTTTCCCGGGCGCTTACTTCTGCATCAAGGCATTCTCCGAGACCGATCTGACGGAAGATCTCAAGAAATTCGATGTACCCACTTTGATCCTGCACGGTGACGACGATCAAATCGTGCCAATAGCCGCCTCGGCGCTACTATCGTCCAGTTGCGAACAACACCCGGGTTGTCAGCGCCCAACCGTGTCTTCATCAACAGGCGCGCGAAATCCAGTCGTACGGAACTGTGAGCCATGCTTCGCACCAATGAGCTTCAAATATGGTTCTTGAGCGAGCATCTGGTCAACGTGCCATTGGTCAACGCCAAAGAGCCCTTGTTGGCCGCCGGGGCGTCGTAACAGCAAAGCTCTGGATGTGTATTCTTTTGCGGATCCGCTGAGATGGCGGGACAACTCCCTGTCTTGTGGGGTCTGAGTTTATTGAGTCAGATGAACGGTCTCCCTCCGAACCGTCAGGGACTCGATGCGAGTTTCATTGACCCCATAACCGATGCCGTGGCCGGTTGGCGCTTTGATCGTCCCGACCGAGCTCACGGTGACCGGCGGATCGATTATGTCCTCCTCCCAATATCTTGCCGAGGCGGAGACATCGCCGGGCAAGGTGAACCCAGGCAGCGTTGACAGTGCGATATTGTGCGCGCGCCCGATGCCTGCTTCGAGCATCCCTCCGCACCACACGGGCATGTCATGATCTTGCGCGAAAGACTGGATGGCCTTCGCTTCGCTGTATCCACCCACGCGCCCAAGTTTGATGTTGATGATCCGGCACGCCCCCAACTCGTGCGCGTGTCGCGCGCTTCTGAGAGAGACGATTGACTCATCCAGACAGAGAGACGTTCGCAGTTCGCGCTGCAACTTCCCATGATCGACAAGATCGCCTGGCGCAAGCGGCTGCTCGATCATCAACAGATTGTAATCATCAAGCTGCTTGAGCAACGGGACATCCGTCTCGATCCGATAGGCAGAGTTTGCGTCAACCGAGAGCGTAATGGCTGGAAACTGTTTGCGGATGGCTTCCACCAGTTGAACATCCTGCCCCGGTTTGATTTTGATTTTGATTCTCTGATAACCGCTGTCGACCTCGCGGCTGACCTTGTCGAGCAGTGCCTCGGTCGAACTCTGGAGGCCGATCGAAACCCCGCAGGTGATTTCAGCCCGTGTCCCGTTTATGTGCCGCCACAGGGGCGTCTGAGCAATCTTTGCCTCCAGGTCCCAGATGGCCGCTTCAACACCTGCCTTTGCCATTCGGTTTTCCCGGATCTGGTCAAGGGCCGCGCTCACCTGTGCGGCGCTCTCGATCCGCGCCGCGGCCAGGAGAGGGGCGACCGACTTGACCGTAATTAACCAGGCAGTGTCGATGGTTTCGTGATTGAAGAAGGGGTTTTCGCCGGCCACACACTCCCCGTACCCTGAAGCCCCGTTCTTATCGAATACCCTGACGATCAAGATGCGCCGGCGGGTGGTCCGCCCAAAACTCGTCTCGAACGGCCATTTGAGGGGCAACTCGATCTCTCTGAGTTCCAAGCGGTCTAGCTGTAGATTCATCTCAGTAAGGTTCCTGATAGTGCGACGAGGCGCGGATTGAACATATCGAGCTAGAGGGTGGCGATTAGACCCGCGACTAGTGCGGTGCGGGGTGCGATGTCCGTAACCCGGATATGCTCGTGAGCCGCGTGCGCGCCGTCGCCGTCTACCCCAAGTCCGTCGAGCACTGGCACATTAAGGGCCGCGGCAAAGTTGCCGTCGGACGCCCCGCCCACCGCCCTTTCTTCCAGTTCAAAGCCGAGTCGGGCGGCGATTTCGCGCGCGTGGTGAAACAGTTTCACCACTCCCGCCGTGCGTTCAAGCGGGGCACGGTTGATTCCCCCTCTTATGGCGAGCCGAACACGCTCGTCAAAGGGCGCGAGGGTACTCATAAGGTCCTGGACGCGGCGCGCTTCCTCCATTGCACCAAAGCGGACGTCTACCTCCATCTCCGCCTGCGCCGCAACCACATTGCCGCGCGTCCCTCCACGGACCAGACCTACGTTAAAGCTCGTCCCGCGAGCCGGATCGTTTAGCGAATGCAGACGTTGCGTTTGTCGAGCCAGCTCGAGAATTGCGCTGGCTCCAGCTTCAGGATTCAGACCTGCATGCGACGCAACACCTTGAGCCGCCACCGTCCATACCCCGACTCCTTTACGCGCAGTCTTTACGCACCCGCCGGGTGCGGGCGGCTCGAGCACCAGTACCTGCGCCGCACGCTGCGCTTCGTGTTCGACCAGCGGGCGACCGGTCGCGCTTCCGATCTCCTCATCACAAGTGAGGAGCAAAGTCACAGGGCGCTGCGGAGTGAGACCAAGGGAAGTCAAACTGCGAATAGCCTCCAGGACGATCACGCAGGAAGCTTTCATGTCGAAAATGCCCGGACCGTACAAACGGTCTCCTTCAAGGCGAAGGCCGTGCTGCGCATTCAATGTGCCGCGCGGGTGGACGGTGTCCGTATGACCAAGTATCAACGTCGCGACAGCGCTCCCGGGGGCATCGCCGAAGGCGCGAATCCGAAGGTGTTCGCCAAAATCCGGGCTCTCGATTCTCTCAATAGAGCTTACAGACGGGATTGTACGCGCCACGTTCTCAAGCAGGGCGACGGCTGCCCGGCTGCCTTGAAGATCGCCCGATGGAGACTCTATTTCTACCAGACGGCAGATCGATCCAACGATCTCATCCTGTCGACCCGCAACAAACGCGCGCGCCGCCATGAAGTTGGAAGAGTCAAGTTCAGGAGCCATAATTCTGCTTCACGCCGCTATACGCGATCTCAATAGTGCGAGGCGAAATGAAGTAAATTTCCCGCAAAGGCAAACCAAAGGAAGCCGAGACAGGCAAGCACAAAAAGCGTGGCTTGCAGCTTGCCCCAGATTCTCTTCTCCCGATTTCCCCACGCCTGGATCGCGTTCCAGAGAACCACCAACGTCCCAATCGCACCTAAAACGCCGATCACCTGAATCAGGTGGAACCACAAGTCCCCGCTATCACTAAAGACTTCGAGATGCGACGACCCGTAAGCCACAACACCTACCATAGCCAGAATGAAGACCAGGTCCAGCGCGAAAACAGCGCGCACGCCCAGACGCAGCCGCCGTTCCCACCGCGTCTGCTCCAGCTTGTGCTTGTAGTGTCTCCTGACAAACCACCCGATCGGCCACAACAAAAGGGTGAGAAGCATGATCAACAGCGAAATACCAACCACCGGTAAGAGTACCTTGTTGTTCTCGGCTAGCCCGACTCGTTGACCGATGAAAAACGGGTAGCCCAGGATCAGTTGCATGCGACCGCTCTGATCCGGTTTGAAGATCAGCTTGTCCTGCCCGTCCTGCTCGAGAAATGTCATCGGAGCGACTTCCCGAAATCGTTTCGGTTTCCCGTTCCCGCCTGTTAGCTGCGCGATCTCAATCGTATCGCCTTCGGCCGGCGAGACTGTAAATTCTCCCAGGAGTGCCGTCGCCTTCATAAACGAAGCCTCACTCCTGCGGCTCGGCATATATGTGCCGCTGACCGCGCTGTCGTCTGCTTTCGCGCTTGCCAACGCCGGCTGGGAGGAAGGCGTGTAAGGGAAGTAACGATCCAGGAGCGCCTCCCATATCATCGTTCGGGGCAGAGGGTTTCCGCGCCCCAGACTGTTGTGCGACACAAAGAATCCAACGCCCGCATCTGTAATCAGGTGCAGGTCGCTATGGAAATAGCTCGTGTCTCCGCCATGTCCGATGATCCGGTGGCCGTTACGGGATTCTTCGTAGAAGCCATAACACATCGCGTTGGCAGCGTCGTCCAGAGCGAACAGCCTGCTGTGCATCATTCGCGCCGTCTCGGTGCGAAGTATTCGTGCCCCGCCCAATTCTCCGTCCTGCAGATGCGCGATCATGAATCGAGCCATATCAGCGGCGCTGCTGCTGAGGCTTCCCGCGGGCGCAGGAACCACCACCTCAAAAGGCTTCGGCCCCTCAGAAGCCAACTGGTAACCGTTTGACATGAACGGCGCCAGAGCCGGTGGCAAGGGTTGATCAAAAGTGGAGTGAGTCATTCCCAGCGGCTTGAAAATGTTCTCTTCGATATATTGATCGAACGGCGTGCCGGAAACGCGCTCGACTATATACCCGGCCAACGCGGCACCGTAGTTTGAATAAGCGGGGACCGTTCCCGGTGGAAATATTCGCGATGGAATGTGGGTCTTCAGGTAACCTCCGAGATCAGGGGTTTCAGAACCCGTCCTGAGCAGGTCTTTTACCTGCTCCTCAAATCCGGGCGTGTGGGTCATTATGTTCTTCAGAGTGATCGGCTTCCCGAATGCCTCCGGGATCTTGAAATCAATGTAGTCGTTTACGTCGCGTTCGAGATCGAGCTTGCCCTGTTCAACCAGTTGCATAACCGCCGTCCAGGTAAACAGCTTGGAGACCGAACCCGGTCGAAACAGTGTCTCCTCAGCCGAGACAGGCTTTTTGTCTTTGTAATTGGAATAACCATACCCTTTGGCGAACAACAGTTTCCCGTCCTTGACAACCGCGACCGTCGCTCCCGCGATGTCATCGCGTTCCAGCTGGAGGGGCATCATGCCGTCGAGAAATGCTTCCAGATCCTGAGCGGTCAACTCGTGGGTACCGGCAGGAGGTTTCTCAGCCGGCTGTTGATCGGTTCCCTGATTACTCCGAATCTTTGTCGCATTTGGAACTTGTCCCCACATCGACGATGCCAGAATCAGCGTAACCGCGATCAATGCCGTTATTTTTTTCATTATTCTGTCCTGTGCTACCTGCCTGGAGTAGTCCGGTGATGAGCATTTCTACTGCCGCCTGGCAGAATCGCCCCGGCTTGTTTCTCAGTGCTGGTGTATTTCTTGAGCAGATCGATCGCACGGTCGGCCAACTTGAAAAGATGAGGGTGCGCGCTATTGCCGTTGGTCATTATTGCGAAGCCCAGTTTGTGATCAAGATTGCCCAGCAAAAAGGCCGTATACCCAGGCACACTACCGCTGTGTGCGATGTAACGATCGCCTTCGCGCATCTGAACCCACCACGTTAGCCCAAACCCGGCGGTTTCATTCCCCCAGATCCCTTCGATCCGCCCCTTAAACTGATCATATTGGCGCGTGAACATCTGCTCCATAGTCTGTTCGCCGATAATCCGTTTGCCCTTGAAGACCCCGCGGTTGAGGTTGGTGATCAACCAGTTGGCCTGGTTCAACACGGTTCCATACACAATTCCCGCCGGCCAGACTGCCGCCTTGAGACGCACGGTCGCCGTCTGGCCTCCAGTCTTTTCGTCTACCGTGTAAGGGACAGCCAATCGCTCATCCATCGCCGGGGTCGGTTCAAACGCGGTGCTTGTCATTTCAAGCGGCGTGAAGATGTGCTCCTGAATATATTGCTTATAGGGAACACCCGAAAACTTCTGCACGAGATAGGCGACCAACGTATAGGCCAGATTCGAGTAGACGACGGAAGTCAACGGGGGTTTGGCGACTTTGAGCGATTTACTCAGATACTCTTCGAGCGGCGGTGGTGCGGTGTCGCCCCACACCGGGTACGCACCAAAGGCGCCAGGGAGACCCGATGTGTGAGTCAGCAAATGCCGAAAGGTCACCGGATGCTGAGGATCTTCATTCTGAATCTTGAATTCGGTCAGATAATCGTTGACCCGATCATCAAGCTTGAATTTACCCTGCTCCATTTGCTGGAGCAGCGCGATGGTGGACATCGCCTTGAAGGTCGAACCGATCAGGTAGACCGTGCTCGGCGTCGCGGGTGTGCGGGCCCACAGATTCGAGTAGCCGTAAGCACCGGTCCAGATCACCTGATCACCGGCGATCAGCGCGATTGACGCCGAAGGAATGTTACCTGCAATCATGGCGCGCTGAATTTCAGGTTCGAGCTCCGCTACGACGCGATCAACATTGATGGTTTGTGAGACAGCCGGTCTGGAAGCAGCCAGGAATATTGCCACTATGCTGATGGCGACCAGGAACCACTGTCGCAGACAAGTGTGCTTCGCCGAATATGTTGTTTCAGTTTATTCAAGTTTTGTTTTCAGTTCTTCTCTATGTGTCCTCCGTGTTCTCTGTATCAGTGGTAACCAATCGTTTGAGGATTCAACATAGAGACACAAAGAACACCGTGGATGCAAGAGATAAAGTAGCTATAACGCGTCGATCTCTACTCAGCTAAAACAACTACTACCGCGCTGATTCTATGACCGGCATCGCGATGTATGAAGCATGCCGGCCCGAGCGGAACACTCGCTGGGTCGCTCTCTGGAAGTCGGATTCTTTCGCCAAAAAGATGTTCGGCACGAAACGCTGGGGGTTGCGGTCGATCACCGGAAACCACGTGCTTTGCACCTGCACCATGATCCGGTGACCCTTCAGGAAGACGTGATCATTGGCAGGGAAACCAATCTCGTAACTGCGTCACTGCGTTGGCGACGATCGGTTCGGGCTTTTCAAAGCCGTTGCGATAGCGCCCTCGGAATACGTCGCCCGCGATCATCAGTTGATAGCCGCCAAGCTTCGGATCGGGCCGATATTTTCGGGATAAACGTCGATGACTTTCACGATCCAGTCGCTGTCGGTGCCGGAGGTCGAAGCAAAGAGGTTGCGCCACAACTTTTCCCGATACGACGACGTCATCCTTAAGCGGTTCGGTGGTCCAGGTGAGCACGTCTGGGCGATGATCCACGAATCGCTGGTCTTCGACCAGCCAGGTCGTCCATCCCGAGCGCACTTCAATCGGTCGCTGACGATAGGGAACCGGGTTCGCGGGGTCCGAGACATAACTATCGAATGCTTCCGGAGCAGTCCTGGGTGGCGGGTCGAACGACAGCTTCCCGTCTGCTTGAAAGTAGAGTTGCCGAGCAACGGCATTGCGTTTCGGCGGCCACGCATCATGCCGCACCCACTCGTTTGCGCCCGTCCTGAATGTCAGCGCCTCAGGCAGATCGAGCGAGCCCTTTCCCTTCAGGTGATATGCCAGAAAGCGCGCCAGCACGTTCTTCCGATAGTACTCCGCGGTCTTACTGCCGAAATCGATGGGACCGAGTTTCTGCCCGTCGCCTCTCGACCAGCCGCCATGATTCCAGGGGCCGACAACAAGGAAGTTCATGTTCGCCGAATCGTGCCGCTCGAGCAGCTCATAGATCTTTAGTGGGCCGTAGAAATCTTCCTGGTCCCACCAGCCCGCCACATTCAGCGTTGGCACGGTCACGCGGTTAAGCCACGGCGCGAAACCTTGCCGTTTCCAGAACGCATCGTAGTCAGGATGGTTCACGAAGTCGTTCCAGGTTGGGAGCCGGTTGTGGAAGTACTTCGCGTCGGCATTCGACAGCGGCCCGAGGTCCAGATACCACTCATACGCGTCATAGCTGATCGATGACCGCCCTAACATTCGAGATCTCTTTCGAGGATTCCATCATGTACGCATACTCGAAACCATAGCTCAGCCGGAATGCGCCGTTGTGATGGAAGTCGTCGCCGATCCACATATCCGCCGGTGACGCCTGAGTGACCGCGGCTTTGAGGGCCGGATGCGGTTCGAGCATCCCCATCACGCTTAGCCATGCGCCGTAGCTGGTGCCGGCGATCCCGACGCGCCCGTTATTGTTTGGCACGTTCTTTAGCAGCCACTCGATCGTGTCATAGGTGTCGGTGCTTTCGTCGATTGCCTTTTTGTCTTTGGGATCGCGCGGCTGCCGGAGCATGACAAACTCTCCCTTCAGATTTGAATCGCCCGCGGATGTCTTGCACGACGATGATGTAGCCGTCCGCCGTCAGCTCTGGCAAGCGAGCCGCCATGTGCGCCGAACTGAGTTGCCGATTCCGTAGGGAGTCCTGAGCAGCAAGATCGGGAGCTGTTCGCCGGCACGACTCGGCGCATATATCTGTGTGTAGAGACGCACTCCATCACGCATCGGGATCATGGCCGCGGTGCGGTTGAAGAGCGGATCGTGCTTGCTGGGCGTTGAGGGACGCGACGGTTGCGAAGCAGACCAGCACTACGCGCAGGCGCGAAACAATTGCTCGCGATGGTTGATATGATGCTATGCATCCGTGCGCAATTGAGACGAATCCAGGAGGCGCAAACCGCGCATCGACAGCAAAGTGATGTCTCGTTTTTTTCTGTGTACCATCGGCGTTCTCTGTGTCTCTGAGGTTAACGATCGTTCAGAAAATTCAACACGGAGACACAGAGAACACCGAGGACGCACAGAGATTAGTTCAACCTCAGCATCCTAATCGGTGACACGCGATCGATTGGCGCCGGCCGCGGCTCGTTACCACTGGATTTTGCTCCAGCAGCTTCAGTGCTTCCTGCACCGCCCGTTCAAGCTGTGGATCGTGTCCCTTGATCACTTCAGCCGGGGTGTACTCCACTTCGATATCCGGCGCGACACCTTCATTCTCTACCGCCCACTTACCGCGAGATCATAGAACGCGAGGCTTGGCGCAGTGATCCCGCCTCCGTCGATCGTCGGTGGAATGCCGAGCGTGCCGACAAGGCCACCCCAAGTCCGCGTGCCAACCAGCGGCCCAATCTTCCGCAGCATGGAAATATATGGCAGCGCGTCACCGCCCGAGCCGGCAGACTCGTTGATGATCATCACTTTCGGTCCGTAGATTCCAGCGATCGGCGAAGTCGACGGCTGCCCGTCGCGTTGCGCGAAGTAACCCATGAGCTTTCGATCAAGCTCATTGACGATGTAGTCGGCTACCTGCCCGCCTTGATTGTAGCGCTCGTCAATGATCGCGCCGTCCTTTGTCTTGTTGTGATAATAATACCGAGTGAAATAGGTGTAGCCGGGTCCTCCAGTGTTTGGCAGCCACACATATGCGAGACGTCCGCCGGATAATTCGTCGACCTGGCGGCGGTTAGCCTCGATCCAGTCGCGAGTGCGAAGACCCTGTTCGCTCGGGACCGGCACAACGGTCATCACCCGCGAGCCTTCCATCGAAGGAGTCTTATTGACGCGAATGAGCGTCTGCCGTCCTGCAGTGCCTTCAAAGAGACTGTAGAGATTCGTAAGGCGGATGAGCGCGCGGCCATTGACCTCGAGCAGATAGTCGCCTTCGGACACTTGGATACCCGGTGCGCTCAGGGGCGCTTGCAGATCAGGATTCCAGTTTTCGCCAGTGTAGATTCTTTGATTCGATAATGACCGTTCTCAACTGCGAAGTCCGCACCCAACAAGCCGACGGAACCGGATCCTCACCGGCAAGTCATCCGCGCCGGTAAGGTACGAGTGCCCGACAGTCAGCTCACCCCCCACCGTGGCAATCAAGTATCCCAAATCGGCGCGATGGCTCAACATAAGGCAGGAGCGGTTTGATACTTTTCATAGATCGCCTGCCAATCGTTCCCGTGCATTTCGCGATCGTAGAAATATTCGCGCTGGATGCGCCAGCGTTTCCCGAAAGATTTGCTGCCCACTCAGCTCGCGGATCGACCAGCGTCTCGAGTTGGGCAACATTGATTGCTCCATCGCCGACCTTGGGGGACCGGGCGATCGAGCGGAACGATTCCCCATAGGTTCCCCCGAGCGGCTTGATACAGCAGCTTTTTCTTATCGTTAGAAAGTGAATATGAGCGGATGCCTTCGAGAAAAGGCGCGGCCGTGCGTTCCTTAAGTTGATATTGCTGCAGGCGCAAGGCGTCCGGCAGTCCTTGCGATCGGTTCCGTATAGAGAACACTCCCGCCGAACCGGCTGACGAGAGTTACGTAGTCACCAGCGGCTGAATATTAAGGGCGAGGATTCGCTGGCTCGATTCCGTAAAGTCGATACGTCACACCGAACCGCTGCGGGCGCTCCTTCCAGGTTTCGCGCGTGGCGCCGATTCATCGCGATGCGGTTCGTCTCCGGTCTCGGGCAATAGAGGCGAGGACTCGCTGGCATTCAGAACGGTAAATAAATGGCGCGACGAACCGGGCGGTCAATCGAACTCATCTCGAGCCAGCCACTCCGGGCCCATAATCAGTGCTCGCGAGAAAGTAGAGATACTTGCCGCCTGCATCGAAATTGGGCGAGATAGCGTCCGACAAACCATCTGTGAGTTGAGTCGCCTTGCCTTCGGCTACAGAGTAAATGAACACCGCGCGCATATGGCTCGTCGAGAACCTTCGAGTAGGCGATCCACTTTGAATCCGGCGACCACACCGCGTCGGGTTGATGCGGCGGATCGTAGAACGCATCGGTATCAATTTTCGTTGTGCGTCCGCTTGCGGCCTCCAGCGTCCAGAGATTCAAATGGTTGTCCTGAAACAACAGTTGTTTTCCATCTGGCGACCATGCGAGCGATGAGAAGAAGGCTGGCGATGGCAACTGCACGGCTCGAGGTTTCGCGACGCCGGTCGGATCGCCGAACATTAGTTGATATTCGCCGCTCGCGTCTGAAAACCACGCGAGTTGAGAGCCATCCGGCGACCAGGCGGGCTCTCGATCGTGAGCGCCTGAACTTTGAGTCAGGTTCCGCATGTCGCCCTTCTCGGCGGCAACCGTGAAGATCTCGCCACGAGCCTCGAACGCCGCGCGCACACCGGTTGGCGAGAGCGCCGCGTTCCGAATCATCGCCGCCACTCTCTTGAACTGCTGACGCGCCCACGGAAAATCACCGCTCACTTCGATGGACAGACGTTTAGGCTGGCCGGATTTTCTTTCGACCAGATAAACGTATCCGGCTTGCTCGTAGACGACAGCGTCCGGTCCACCCGACGCGCTCTTGATGTCGAAGTCATCGTAGCGAGTCAATTGAGCGATTGCCTTTGTATCTACTCGATAGGCATAAAGATTTACCGTGTGATTGCGGTCTGACAGAAAGTAGACTGTGTTGCCAACCCACATCGGGTCGGTGTCATTGCTGTTGGTCCACGGCAAAGCCTCGACTGAATAATCCGAGAGATTCATCACACGAATCGGATGTGTGCGGCCACCGCGATAGTGACGCCATTGACTTGCCTGGTTCTCGGACCATCCGGGAAACATGGCGACTGAGAATTCTTCGTAAGCGAATCGCTTTCCATCAGGAGAATAGACGCCAGTATAAGCGCGCGGCATGGGCATCGCCTCAGACATTCCGCCCTGCTGGTCGATCGACCATAACCGAAAGTGCGCGTGAGGCGCCGAGTCGCGATCCGATGCGAAGATCACGCGTTTGCCATCGGGAGACCAGCCGCGAACGACATCGATTCCCGGATGCCAGGTCAACCGCTTTGGATCACCGCCGGCTGCCGGCATCACATATACATCGGTGTTTCCGGCTACGGTTGAACTGAAGGCGATTTGAGCGCCGTCAGGTGAGAAATGCGGGTCGGCTTCAACGCCAGGCGTTGAAGTAAGCCGGCGCGCCTGCCCACCACTTCGCGAAACGATCCATAAATCACCGCCGTATTCGAAAGCCACCTGGTCGCGGCTCACGGTCGGTTGACGAAGCAGCCGCGTTCCTTGAGCCGTAGCCCTGACCGGGACGAGAAAGCAAAGCAGTAGCAGAGCAAAGAGAAAATATCGCGTATTCATGAACGGGTCCTTCGAGGTTCGCTGTTAGATCCAATGATTCAACGTTTTGACTAACAGGGATGTAACTAGGAATTCACTAGTCTCAGTAAGGGCGGTCCTCCGGCGCCGCCCTCTTTGGCCTGTGTAATCCGCTGCGGAGAGAGGGGCGGTCACGGAGGACCGCCCTTACATGCGACTAGCGAAGTCTTCGTTACACTCCACTAGAACTCGATTCTGAATCCAATCTGTCCTTCTCGTCCGGGCAGGACCGATGTAGCATCGCCGAAAGGCTGTGCCGCGACGTTTAGTCGGGTTCCCACGGCGGCTGGGTTCTGCCGGTTCAACAGATTGAAAAACTCGAACAGGAGTTGCACCTTGACCCGCTCGCCCAGGGCGAACCGTTTTGCGAAGCGCATATCGAGATTGACGAAGGGAGGCGCGGTGAAAGCATTCCGCCCAGCGTCCGGCCCAAGATCAATGGCGAGGAACCCCCCGTCACCGTCTGGGTCAGTAATCTTCGTGGGAGTTCGGCTGAAATGAAAGCCGCTCTGCGCCCGGATGATGCCGCTGACCTGAATCCGCCACGGAAGCTCCACCAGCCCGTTGACCTGGAAGATATGATCCACCGCCAAATCGGACGGTCCCTTATCAAGGTCGGGGCCATTGAGAAATGTTCCCGCCTGTGCTACAAAATTGCCATTTGTCGCGATGAACGAACCGTTTTGGTTGCTGTTCGAGCCTTGGGTAACTACCGGTACTGTTCCGATGAAGCTATCTGAAGGCAGCGAATTAATGCCACGCGAGTTGTCGGTGGCGTTGGCAAAGGTATAGTTAGCGCCCAGCAGGAAGCGACGGCTGAGGCGTTTATTGAAGTTGACGATCAGCGCATCGTACGTGCCTTCATAGAAGGGGCCAAATGTTTGGATTTCTCCTGTAGTGAATGGCGGTAAAAAGGTGCGACCGACAACCCGCGACTGGAAGGCGAGATTGCTTTTTCTGACTCCCAGAAGATCACGGATGTCCCGATGGTAGTAATCCAACTCGACCACCATATCCTTCCCAATCTCACGCTGCACGCCGACGCTGAAGCCTAGCGTATGTGGAGTCTTGAAGGAGCTGTCAATAGTGGTGGGAAGGAGCCGCGGAGGGATAACAGGATTCTCCAATACCCCGAACGGACCGAAGACAAAGTATCCTGGCGCTTGACCGATGGCTGCGCTTGCCTGCGCCGCATACTGATCCGGCGCCAGCCCCGACAGCGCCTGGATGTTGCTGACATTAATCACCGCGTTGGCTGGGATGGGAGCATGTCCGGGCGCGACCACGCGGTTGAGCCTATCCACTCCGATAAATGGTAATGATGGCACCAGCGGACACGTCAACCCGGCGGCTGTGATCTGGGCGTCGGTCAGGCTATTCGAAAAGCATCCCCCTGGGAGGCCGCTAAGGAGGGCAATGCTGGAAACAAAAGACGGGGATCCATAGAACCCTCGCGGGAATAGCAGCAACTGTGAGAATCTCTGATCGGCGCCGCCGAACGCAGGAACGTCGCGCGCCAGCCCCAGCCGGAACTGGTCGTAAAAGACACCGAAGTTCGCGCGCACGACGGTCTTCGGCGTCACCGCCCAGGCGACCCCCAGACGCGGCGAAAAATTCGTCTTGCTGACGAATTCAGAGTCGTAGTCCCAGCGCAGGCCGAGGTTCAAAGTGAGATTATGGCGGATCTTCCAATCATCCTGCATGAACAGCCCGTTATAATTATTTCGCAGATGAATCTCGTTGTCTGCGGGCGTAAGCGCTGTAGTCGCCCCTAGTAAAGAAATGCCGCTGTTGGTGGGTCCGAACGTCGCAAAGTCATCGACCGTGGCAAAGACTTGACTCTGCAAGAGCTGCGACTCGACACCGTCAACTTGCGTCCGCAGGAAATTCCATCCGAATTTCAGATCATGGCGGCCAAAGAGCTTATTGGCGTTGGCTGTAAATGAGCCATATTTTTGGTTCAGATTTGAAGCCGTAAAGAAATTGCCAAAACCAACCGTAGGCAGATTGCCCCCAATAATGCAGCCAGAACAATTCTGAACGGTGAACGGGTTGAATGTGGTCCCCGCCCCAGCCTCCGGGTGAGAGGGTCGAGTATCGGAAGGCTCACCGCGATAGGCGCCTCGGAGCGTCACTATCCACGGACTGCTCTGTTCGCCCAGCAGTGCCGTGTCGCCAAACGCGAGTAGCAGATGGCGCGCGCCGGAATCATTTCGCCGTGACGGCAAACTGCCCGCCGCTGAGAGCGGCAGGAATTCCCTGACTACTTCGTTGGTATAATTCATCTCTTCGGTCAATTGATGACGCCCGAGCTGCTCGTTAAACTTCAAGAAATTCCTCGTCTCGAAGTCGCGGTTCAGATTATCGAACGGGTTCTCCTGGTCCCGGAGAAGTTTATCGACCACGGCGCTTCCGGTAACCGGGAACACGAAATCCAGCCGGCGATCCTCGGTGATCCGCTCCGATGAGCCGAAAAAGAAAACTCTGTCTTTAACAATGGGCCCGCCGACCGCGAGACTGTAATCGAAACGGTGCAGGAAGGGCGCTTGAGTCCGCGTCTGGTCCAGGGAGTTATTGCCGTCGAAGCCGTTGTTTCGGTGAAATATCGATCCGACGCCGTGATAACCATTTCCGCCGCTCTTGGTGATGACGTTGACCGTCGCGCCTGATGCCTGCCCGAACTCGGCCTTGTAGCCAGTGGTCAGCACCTGAAACTCGGCGATCGTCTCTTGATTGAACTCCGCAGCCGCCCCGCCGTTAACGGTGTCTTTGTTTGGCTGGCCGTCAATCAAGAAATTGTTATTGCCGCTCCGCTCGCCTAGCACCGGATTGGCGTTATCACTGCCAACGTTGGCTTGCCGGTTGATTGCAATGCCGGGAACCAGCTGCAGCAGGTCGAGGTAGTTGCGACCGTTGACCGGGTATTCGGTGATCTTTCGCGGCGTGATGGTCGCGCCGGTGGCGGAAGCATTCCGCTCCAACAGCGGCAGCGAATCCGCATGGACATCGACTACCGCTCCGACACCACCGACTTCCAGCGTGACATCCAATGTCACACTGCGATTGAGCGTCAACTCGATATTCGACTCGCTTGTGCCAAAGCCTGTCCCTGAAACCGTAAGGGTGTAGGCTCCCGCGGATAGAGCGCTGAGCCGATAGAATCCTTCCGCGTCGGTGGTGGTACTGCGTTCCGACGCGCGGGTCGTCTCGATCGCCTTGACAGCCGCTCCGGCGATCACCGCGCCGTTCTTATCCCTAACGGTTCCCTGGATGGTAGAGGTGGTGGTCTGGGCCAGCGCGCTTGAGGACAGGAGGTAGAACAAGAACACAGCCAGGACCGGAAGCAACGAGCAGCACCTCCCGAGTGCGGACCGCCCGCCTTCTTCTATCAAATCGTAGACCGATGGTATGACAATCCTTTTCTTGTTCATGACTTCTGCCTCCTTTTTGGGAAAGTTACTCGAAGCCTCAGTGCCAAAGGCCTCAGAGAGAATCCGAACGCACCGGCGATGCTCCACCGAATAATCGTAATCCGCCACCCGTTATCCGGAAAAAGCTTGCGCTGAGGCCTTCACGAAGCCGGTGTATAACACCTATCGTTGCAGCGTGTCAACGAATCTACAACGATTGTTGCGTTTTTTTGGTCCGGGAAAACGTCGGGCATGATAACATTCCGGCGGTCGAACAGAGGACGGTTGATCCGATCAAACAAAGCCACTAACCGCAGCGCAACCAGCAACGCCAGACCGGGAGGAGAAAATGGCAGCCAGGACTAAGGTAGCTCTCAAAGACGGCAATCACCGAAAAACCGCGCCTACGCCCCTCGAAGTTCGCTTCGCACAATCGCAGCTGAGCCGTAGCCGGCGTCAACTGATCAGAGCGATCCTGGACAATCACGAAGAAGCCTTCTTTCTGTCGTCGCGCGAAATGGCCAAGCGCTACAGCGTGGATGCCGCAACTATCGTTCGCACAGTCCAGGCCCTGGGTTACGAGCGCTTTGCCGACTTCGCCGCGGATCTGCGCAAACATTTCGTGACCCAAATCACTCCTTACACGGTCCTCAAGGCTGCCACTCGCGAGAAACGAAGCGTGCCCGATCAGGTTCGACACTGCGTGGACAGGGACACCGAAAATCTGAGCGTGCTCAGATCCAGCCTCGACGCGGATCGCGTCGTGGATCTGGCTAAGCTGATCCATCGCTCTCGGCGCATTCTGGTTGTGGGAGTGGATCTCGCGGCCTCGCTGGCATGGTTTCTTGCCTACGGTTTGACGCCGCTCGGATTCAACGCCGACGCACCGATCGGGAGCGCTGGTAATTTACAACACAAAATAGACGTGTTAACTCGAAAGGACCTGCTAATAGCAATCAGCTTTGGGCGGTGCCTGCGGGAGACGGTAGAATCGGTGCTGAGGGCTCACGAGCGGGGCGTACCGACTTTCGGAATTACCGACGGCAACGTCACTCCCATCGCGATGCACTGTGACGCCTATCTGGTCGCGTCCACCAACAGCCCTTCTTTCACCGGTTCGTATGTGGCTCCGATGGCGCTCGTGAATGCCGTTATCGCCGCCAGCGCTCATATCCAGCCAAAACGCTCGCTGGATAGGCTTGGCCGGATCGAATCGGAGTATCGCTCGGGAGAACGATGGTATCAGGATCCTGTAAAGCCTGGCGGCAACGGGGATTCGCGACCGAGAATCGGGAATTCAAAAAGAGCTCCAAAGAAATAGAGCGTGTTTACACCAATCGCGCCGCCGGCCGTTTCCTCGAGCCTGTTGCCGACGGGCGTGGCGGATCGGCTTCTATGCTGGGATCTCCGGTAGGCGCCGGTGCGTGATCCTCTTTAGCCGGCGGACCCAGAAATTCGGTGAGAATAGGTTTCAATGCGTCCGCCCACGTCTGATATCCCTTGACGTCCAGGTGCAGTCCGTCCGGACTGGCCATGCCGTCGAGAAACCTGCCGTCTTTATCGACCAGCCTGTCGTTGATACTGTATCGCCGCCCCAGCCAAAATCGGCGGCGTTCCAGCCGAAGAAATTCTCGCGCCAATTCGCCAGGAAGTCTTTGTATTGTTTATCGCTCGTACCCCATCGTCTGGTGATTGAGTCACCTTCAAAATAGACGTCAATGCGGCCCTTCCTGGCTTTCCCTAACAACTCTGCGTGCGCGATCTGAGAGTTCCGATCGGTCCGGGGAATTGGCTCGCCGGCAGCCGGGACTGCGGACTGTTGCCCGGGCACCCGGTCTGAGCTCGCCCGCCGCGCCGCTTGCGGACGAGTTAGTTCCTGGTTGGGTTTTATCACGCCACCACGAACAAGTGTCCTGAGCCATTCCGCCGAGCGGCTCGTGTACGGATGCTGCTGGGCAGGCGTTGCGAGATGGTTGTGCGGAGAATCGACCATCGGAACGGCTTCCTTGCGTCCTTGAATTTGGTTGAGCGCTATCCAGATCCCCACCGGCGGAGCAACGGTGTCGATGAAGCCCATGGCAACCAGAGCGGTGGCCTTTATGCGGGACGCGAAATTGACCGCGTCGAAATAGAGCGCGGTCTTCATCACCTTCGGATTATCCGAAGGCCAATTTGGATAACCCGATGCCCGGCCATGCAGTGCCCCGTTCGAGTCACAACCCGAGGGTTCGTTGACAATGACGTGCGTTATCTTCGGATTGAGCCCCGCCACGCAGAGACTCTGCTGACCGCCCATACTCGTTCCAATTACGACAAGCGTCTTGCCATCCCAGTCGGGTCTGCCGGCCATATATTCGACTGCCCGGTAGTCAGCCAGATACATCTGAAGGAAGTAATTCGCATCCCTGTCGTCACGGCCGATCTCGTTGTACTTCTTAAGAGTCTCGGGGAGCGCGTCATAGTAAGACTGCGGCTGATCCGGCAGCACATCGTGAGGCTCAATGTTCAGCGTGAGCCAACCTTCGGCGGCACGATCGGTGACCCACTGTTTTTGTAGCGGGTAAGGCGGGCTCGCCCATTGGAAGATAACCAGCGCCGGAAACTTGCCCGGCCTCTTTGGCTTGGCGAGTTGTCCATAAACGTGCGTGCCGTTGATATGGTCCATCCTTATGGTGGCATACTCGATGTCCGGGTTTCCGCTGTCCGAGGGAGTCAGGATCACATTATCCGGAATCTTCCGAAGCATCTTGATTTTTGAGTTCCAGAATCTGTCAAAGTCGGGGGGACGAGCAGCCGACGGCCGCAACTTTTCCGGCGCGACTGCCGCAGCGACAGCAATACCTTGCCCGCTGCGGTCTCTGCCGGACCCTCCGCTGCTCGATACGCCTGCAGGGGGCGAGATGTCGACATAGACCATAGCGGGCTCATCCAACATCGCTTCGATCGTGGCGGGTCCACCGGAAAAATCGAGCTTGCCGGTCTTGATAACTGCCCAATTGTCTTTTTTGATCGTATAGGTATATTCACCGGCTGGATTCGCGCCCTGCGGCACAGTAACCGTCCACCCGACCTTGTCGCCGACCTTGTAAATGCCGCTCGCTTTGTAGGGCGTAAGCGTCAACTGCTGAGCCGAGCAAATATGCGCGGTAGCCAGCAACAAAATCACGGCGGGTATGACAAGATATCTTCGAAGACTCATGTAGTGACCGCCGTGTATATTCTCACGCAATCGTCCAAAAATCGAGGAGTGCAGGCCTCGTATGTCAACCGCTGGGTGGAACGAAGTGGAGGGTGCGACCCGTTCCCTAGAAACGATCATTCGTGATCGGGGATTGGGAACTTAGATTGAGCGATCTTTGATGACTTGGTTTCTGTACAGGTGAGATTCTTGCCCCCAGTTTCGGTTCAAGACTATCCCCGCCGATCACCTCCGCCGAGAATTGCCGAGCAGAGACGGGATGCCGGCCTATTCGTGTACTTTGGATGTACCGATCCTCTGGTTACTGAATGCTATTGTGCGGCACATGCTCAATATCTGCGCCATTGCGACGGGCGTTTCCGTGTTCGTGTTGTTGGACTACCGGGGCTGGCCCCGTCGCAGGCTCCACAGTCCGCGCACCGAGAGGATGACCGAGAAGAGCGAGGTCACGCCCATCGCGAGCAGCGTCCAGATGAAGAAGAACCCCCCGCTGCGGATGGTCCCGAAGCCGACCCCCACCCCTCTCATGTGGATGACCGGGACGCCCAGCAACAGGAGCGACGCGACGAGGATGATGACATACCCCGATCGCCGCTCGGCGAGCACCAGCGTTCCGTACAACCAGACGACGCAGATGACCACCGCGTAGAGGTTTGGAAGCCCTCCCGGTGACATCCCGCGGTCGATGTCGTCCGCCAGGTGAAACGTGCCGAAGAGGATCGAGAGGAGGGACGCGGTGGTTAACATAACATTGCGTTTCATTTGATGTTCTCCTGGTTAGATTTGTGCATGCCTCTCGCTACGTGCATGCGTGCGCGTTCAGCAGGCGTTCATCGGCTTGCGCTCCGTTTGCTGGCCGCTGCCGGTCGCTCACGTTCTGCTTGCTCCGGCTCAAACCGGAGAATGTCGCCAGGCTGGCAAGAGAGCGCCTCGCAAATCGCATCGAGCGTGGAGAAGCGGATCGCGCGCGCCTTGCCGGTCTTGAGGATCGAGAGGTTGGCCAGCGCCATTCCGATCCGGTCCGCGAGCTCGGTCAGCGTCATCCGCCGATCGTGGAGTAGGTCGTCGAGCTTGACGGTGATCGCCATGTCACACCGTCCCTTCGAGGTCTTCGCGCATGAGCGCGCCTTCCGCGAACACGCGGGCCAGCAGGAACGTGAGCAGCACGGCGAGCCAGCCGCTGATTGAAAAGCCGGCGTTTAAGATGGAGCGGATTCGCCGGAGTGGAAACGGTCCAGGCGATCGCGCCGATCACAATGCTGAGGAGGTTCAGCGCGAGCAGCACCCAGGCGATCGCCTGCAACCGGTACGCGTTGGCGTTGACGAACGGGTCGCCCGCGCGAACCGTCTCCACGATCGCGAGCAGCCGTTTTAAGACGACGTAGTGCAGCGGGATCGCGGCGAGGCCGAGTACCGCGATCGCGCGCAGGCCCATGACCAGCCGCTCTGCCTCAGGCGAAGGAGAGAGTTTGAAAGCGGCCATGATCCATCGTTCGTTCGGCATAACAACCAGCAGGGCGAGGATCGCGGCGCCCCCCAGCCAGTTCAGGACGATGAGGATCCGCAGCACGACGTGCGCGACCGGGAGCGCGGCGGATGACGAGGCTTGGCTTGACATGATTCACCACCTTTCCTATATCGAATATCAATATACTATTTATTGATAATCGTCAAGTGAAATATTGATAATCGATAAAAACGCTAGATCTCCCACGACGGGTCCGAACGGCGGAATGCTGGGCCGTCCTGAAGGGAATCACGAAGGTGCCGCGGCCCGACGAGGTTCCATCCCGTGCCGGCTGACCAGAAGCTTGTACGGGAAGGCGCGGCCCCACGTGAGTGGCGTGGCGGTCGCGGTGCTCGTGCACGAATTGCTTGTCGTCGTACTGCCGCGTGGTGCAGCGACGCCTTTGCTTTCGGGCAGTGGCGTGGCGTCGCGGTGCTCGTGCACGAACTGCTTGTCGTCGTACTGCGCCTCGCGGTGCAGCGACGCCTTTGCTTTCGGGCTCGCGCTATGCTGCGTTTTTCGGATGGTTCGAAAGCGAGTGCATTTGCGTGGGGAGTGATTAAGAGTGGGACTTCGTGACGTAAACTCCGGATCGGCGTTTTATGGAGCACCACGTGCGACGCGGGGTTGCACTCCGCGGGAGTGCGTCAGATTTTCGGGCACACCCGGTTGGTACACTTCAACCCACGCAGTGGGTGATAGCGTGTAGCCCAGGGCGAGTCCGCGAGCCCTGGGTCAGGCGCGCGAAGGTAACCGTGAGCCCACGCAGTGGGCGGCAGCGGCTTCGTCGCCACGGCGTGCGCTGTTAGTCTTCTGTCGCCCTAACCCAGGGCTGCTGGCAAGTTCAAACTGAATGCCTCTATAGCTCCAACAATGCGTCATTCTTTTGGCTGGAACACTTCGATGAGATTGCCGGAGGGATCAACAACCCAAATCTGAGAACCCCCCGGCCCGCTTACGATGTCGTCGCGACGGAACTTCACGCCGGCAGCGCGAAGTCGCTTCGCTTCGGTTTCGATGTCGGAGACCATGAATAGGCCGGGTCAGCCGGTGCGGCGGGATCGGGCCAGCGCCAGCCCACCGAGCGCCACGGCGATCAGCCCCAGCACCAGGGCCACCGCGCCACCGACTACTCCGTTGCCGGTGCCGGGGCCACCCTGGGCGAGGGCCAAATTCAGCCCGCCGTTGACCACGGCGATCGGCCCCGCCACCAGGGCAACGATAGCCCCCAGTCTCGGGTTACCGGTGCCGATACGACCGGCGGAACGGGCCAGCGCCAGCCCACCGATGACCACGCCGGCCAGCGCCAGCAAAGAGGCCGTAGTGGCCCAGAGTCGCCGGGGGGTCAGCCCGTTAACCGTGGTGGCGGCTGGCTCCGAAACATGCGCGGCCACCAGCGCGGCATACACAAGCCCCCCGAACAGGGCGGCTCCAAACAGGGCGGCGAGAATAAGAGCGAAGGTTCGTTTCATAGAATTTCAACTTTCGCCCATTATCTAACAGCGGATGAGTTCCGTATTGGAAAAAATTGACCTACTCGATCAGCGTCGCGTGATTTTGCATCGCGCATTCACTTCGTTGACGAACATATTCCGTAGGGCTCAGATTCGAGAAGAGTCGAAAGTCGTGAATCAGATGCGATTGGTCGTAATAGTCACAATCCGCCGCCACCTGCGCCCAATTCGGCACGGCGGTGTGTCGCACCGTTTCGAGCGCTTGCCGAAAACGCCGGACGCGACAAAACATCTTGGGCGACATGCCGACCTCGCGCGCGAACAACTGAATGAAGCGGCGTTGACTGAGGCCGGCATCCCGGGCGACATCTCGAACAGCCATGCCCGAGTCGGCTCGACCGAACGCGTCGAGCGCGAATCGCACGGCGCAATGACGCTCCAACGGCCGGAACAGATGCGCCACCAGCGCTTTCTCCAACAGATCAAACCGCTCTGCCGGCGTTTTGGCTACGCACAGCCGCTCGCGAATGTCTATGGCCGAGATCCCCCAAAGCGCCTCCAGGTCAACATGTGCATCTGCGAGTTCGGTTGCTGGGGTTCCAAGAAAGGGAAACGCGCCGCCTGGTCTGAAACGCACGCCGATGACGGAAACGCGTTCCCGCGGATCTATCACGAAAGGTCCGCTATGAGTCCCGGAAACGACAGCTCCTGAAAAGCGTTTGCATCGCTCCGGTTTCGCGGCATCGTAAATCCGAAGTTCGTTCTGGTGAAGATTGATCACCAGGTCAATGGTACCGCTCGGGGCAATCCGCTCCTTGGAATGGGCCGGTGCATCACTCAGCAGCCAAATGACACTCGACGCAAGTGTCGAGCGGGGGCATTGGTGTTCTGGAACTGAAATGCACAGCAACAGGATATAAGAAGAGAGCTTCTGACTCAATGGGATGACTAAACCCTAAGCTTGTATGCCGAAAGACTCTCGCACAATCGTCTCGATTCGAAAAAAGTAGATTGTCCGCAAAGTAGATTATCCGCAATTCTGGACAATTTGGCCGACGAGTGCGCTGGCTGTGAAATGGTAACGTGGCTGCCCGCGCGCGAACGTAGATGAACTTGCCGGCACAATCACAGCGCGACATCATTACAAAACCACGCCCGCACGTCGGCGCTCGGGAGAAGTGGGCCAGGATCGCTCGGTAGAAGTTACCAGTGCCAGGAACAGGATTAGGAACAAGAAAGACAGTGAGGTATAGGCAACATCATCCACGCCGCAGGTGTGAACCACGCCGCGCGCGAGAGGTTATCGGCCGTTGTGAGTGGAGTGGGCAGGGGCTGTTTGTACGAAGGGTTGGAGCTTGAGGCGTAGATAGAGGAAGTATTCTTGGCTGAGGTGGGAGTCAAGGACTTCATGGATGACTGGGAGAAGTAGGCAAGGGAGCGAATCGTAGAGGAGCGTGTCGTTGGAGGACGAGAAGAGGCGGCGGGCGGCGGCGAGAAGAAAGGCGTTTTCGACAGCGATCAGCGGCACACCCTGTTCGAAAAGATGAGTCGCCAGCAACAGGTCTGCACGGCGACAGCAACCTGTCGTTCCAGGCGTTTTGCAGTAAGCGACCAAGACATTGCGGACATACTCCTCGCGGCTGATTGGATTATCTTCCACCTTCGGGTCCTGACGTGAACCGATTCTCTTTCAGCCTTGAGGATCGCGTAACGACGGGCCTTTGATGTGGACGGTGTGACAGTAATGGCGCAGCCGGCTCAGCAGGGCTTCGACCATGGGACGGTTGCCCAGGAAGTTGTGCCACTCGTCATAGTCGAGATTGCTGGTGATGATGGTGGGTGGCGGCGATAGCGCTCCTCCATGAGCTTGAAGAAAATGTTGGACTGCTCGGGTTTGAGGTTGAAGTAGCCGAACTCATCGATTTGAAGGACGTCGAGGCGGGCCAGGCGTTTCAAAAGCTGACGGGTGGAGCGGTCGGCCAGTGAGGCATACATTTCATCGAATAGATCCTGAGCGCGGACGAACTGGCAGCGGTAGCCGTTTTCGATGGCCTTGAGCAGAATCCGGATGCGAGTCCGGTTTTGCCGACGCCGGTGGGGCCGATGAAGACAATGTTCTCGCCTTGGTGACGAAGTCGAGTTCGGCAAAGGCGCGGATCTGCTTGCGGTTGACGCCGGGCTGGCGGGCGAAGGGAAATGTGTCCAGCGACCAGCGTTCGGGCAGATTGGCGCTTCGGATGCGCCACTCCAGAGCGTGCTCCTGGCGGGCGTGCCATTGGGCGCGCAGCAGACGCGGCACAAACTCGGTATAGGAGACGTCCTTCTTTTTCGGCGGCGCGCAGCTGTTCGTCGTAGATGTCGAGAATGCGGCGGAGCTTGAGATTCTTCAGCAGTTGTTCGAGTTCTTCATTCATCTTCATCGTGTGTTCCTTTCCATTCCTCGAGCAGGAAGTAATCGCGGGCAATGCGGCGCAGGATCATGCGTTCGAGCCGGTCCAGATCGTAGAGACCATAACGGGCGGCTTCTTCGACCGCCGCAGAGCAGCGCTTCGCGCGGATACTCGCGGACCATGCGCAGCAGTTGGCGCAGGGCCAAGGTCAGACAACGGTGCCGCCGCGCTGTTTGAGCGCGGCCAGATAGACGGCCAGTTCCGGGAGCGGTTTTGAGAATCGCCTGTTCTTCCGGATGCGGATCGCTGCGCTTGATGCCTTGGCCGCGCGGCGGCCGGTGTTCGGCCAGAGTGATGCGCTGGAGGTTGCTTCGAGGCACACGTTTGTGGGTGACGATGTGGCGGGCATCGAGTTGGATCTCGATCTTGTCTTTGGTTTCGCGGACTTCGACGCGGCGGCCGATCCAGACGACGGGAACCGAGTAGCGGCTGGAATGGAGCGCAACGTAGCCTTCGACATCGACGATGCGTTCGTGCAGCCGGTAGACTTCCGGGATCCAGACCGGCAGCGGCTTCAGATGCGTCTGCTCGAGAGCAAACAACTCGCGCGGGACGGCGCGGATATGTTTCTTGTAGGTGCAGTTGACCCGGTCGCACCATTGGCGGGCCTGCGGATTGAGATCCTCCCAGCTGGAGAAGGTGCGTCCGGCGAAGAAAGTTATTCTCGATAAAATGAAACGGCCGTTCGACCCGGGCCGAGCGGTTCGCGTCGCCACAGCTCGTGGGCCGCGAAGCGGAAGCCGAAGCGTTCGGCAAAGGCTGCCATCTCGGGTACTGGGATCATCCCGCGCCCGGTTCCGCGCAGGACGACGACATGCGTGTTGTCGATCATCACGCGTTTTGCGACCGCCGAAGTATCGCAGCGCTTCGGTCAGAAAGACTTTGCAGTCGAAGCGCTGGAAGGTCGGGATAGCACTGGAAGAACAGCATCCGTGAGTAACACAGCACCGCCGAGGCGGTTTGGACGTTGCGCTTCTTTCCGCCGATGTCGGCATCGTGCGGCGAAGTGTCGTGTTGAATTTCTTCGCCCGGGTCGAAGTGATAGCGGCCGGCGGGCACATTGGGTTCCTGCCCAATTCCATGACGGCGGCAGAAAGCCGTCAGCGCCTGATAGGAGATCCGCTCCACCGGCGTCAATTCCTCATGGACCCGGACCAGGTTGCCCTTGCAACTCGGCCAGCAGCTCCAGGATCTGCTGCGGTAGGCTTCGGCTTTCTCGGGCGCGGACCAGCACCGGCAACTCGGATGATTTCGACCGCAGGACTTTGCGCACAGTCGACGCGACAGGTTCAGAACCCGGGCGATCTGGCGTGTGGACACTCCCTGAGAGTGAGTTCCAGAATCGCGGTCCGTTGACTTTGGCTCAACATGGGGTTGCTCTCTTTCAATGCGTTCGGCCAGATGGGGCTGATCCCGCGCGGCGCATTCGATCTTTCCCCGTGCGTCTTGGAACTGCTCGGATTCATCCAGGGCGGCCCGCGCCCAGCGCCGGCTGGCGCGGCTGGAGATCGCAAGCACCATCGCCAGATCCCGCATCAGCTCATCGGATGGAGATCGCGCTTGCGGATAAATCTGCTGGTGCGCTTTTAGAAACAGTTCGGGATAATCCAGAATCCGTTCGCGTATCGAAGCGGATGCATTCCGCCATGCCGCGTAGAGTTCACCGGCTTGACGGCTGCTGAAGCGGTGTTGGAAAAAGCATCGGCCATACGCTGGCAGCTCCAGGATCGGCGCGCGCCACCGGCGCGAGAAACTTCATGGCGACATGGGCGGAGATCTTGCCGTTGCG
This sequence comes from Blastocatellia bacterium, assembly GCA_963737945.1. GTDB lineage: Bacteria > Acidobacteriota > Blastocatellia > UBA7656 > UBA7656 > Onstottus_A. The sequence continues at coordinate 101,726 of CAVTUR010000014.1, forward strand.
GACGTGCTGCTGAACACTTTCGGGAAGCAGTTCCACCAGCGCCAACCGGCGCGAGACCCAACTCACGCTGCGATCAAAGCGCCGTGCCAGATCCTCCAGGCTGTAACCGAAACGGTGTTCCAGTTCGGCCAGCAGCCAGCCTTGTTCCAGCGCCGTCTCGGGTTCGGAAAACCGCATCGAACGGTCCAGCACCAGCGCATCGGCTTCGCTCATCGGCCAGACGACGGCTTCGACCGTGTCGCGGCCCAGTTGCTCCAGCGCGGCGATGCGCTTGTAGCCGTCGATGACCCGATACGGTCCGGCTGATTGGCAGGGCCACCACGACGATCGGCGTTTGCTGTCCTGATGCCGCCAGCGAGGCCAGCAGCCGGCGCTGCCGTTCCGGACTGCGCACCCGCAGATGCTCATATCGCCGGTCGAGTTGGTGAAATTCCAATTTCATTGCTGATCCCTACCCGTACCGGCTCTCCTATGACAGGCCGGATCTGGTCTTGCGTCCCCGGGGAAGTGTGTCCGCAAGCCCTGTGGATCAACCGGATAAGCCCTGAACTGGTCTTGCGCGGCCCGAAGTAGGACTGTGCCGAAAACCCCAATGAAATCAGCGCCTTGGACCCCGAACTGGTCTTGCGCGATGTCCCAGGGAAGTCGTCAATGGCGGCGGCAAACGCAGCGGCTCTGGCTGGTCCTGACTGCCGCGTTCCTGTATCCGGCGGGCAATGAAATAGTCGGGATTCCGATCCCGCCAGGCTTGTGTCTTCCTCGGCGGGCTGCCTGGCAATCCGGTTTTCGCAAGCACGCTGACGCGATCCGATTCGCGGATCCGGGCGGAACCATCGGCGGCAAATACGGCAAGGTCTCTTCCGGGCGTCCGGCATGGTGATTCATCATCACCACGTTCTTCTAAAAAGGTTAGCTCCTGGACCTTTCTTGGACCTTCAGCCATCAGATCGCACTCTGGGAAGTTCTCTTGGGTGGTCTGCGAATGATCGGCGGGTTACTTCTGATTAGCGAAACTCAGTGGACTATTCTTGGAAAACATACCCGGGTCACTTCTCCCGAGCGCCGAGGAAAATCACCAAGCGCAAAGACTGGAGATTCCAAACACTCAAAAGGTGATCACCGGTTGTATGAACACGAGACGACTCCTATTAGGAGGCATATCAAGGTTCAAGGGCGCCGCAGCCCTGACGACGGCGATTGGTTGTATTGGACAAGACGACTAGGCAGACACCCGGAAGTTCCTCTGAGAGTGGCAACACTCCTGAAGAGACAACGGGGCAGATGCCGGGAATGTGGACAGTTCTTCAAGGATGTAGACGTTCTGGAAGTGGATCACATTCTCCCTGAAGAAATTGGGGAGGGACTGATTCAGAGCCACAATCTTCAATCTTCAACATTGACACTGTCACGACACGAAAACTGCCCGAGAAAACATATGGAAAGAATAGGTACGTATAACAAACGCTGAGTTGTCGAGGAGCCGGATGAATCGAAAGATTCACGTCCGGTTTTGGAGCCGAGCGGCGGGGGCGACCCCGTCGCTTAGGTCAACAGCCGAGAAAGGGGAGCAAGCAAGAGAGCTACTCCTAAGTAGTTGGTGGTACCTCGCGAATGACCTTGAATCCGAATCGGACTGTTCACTGAGGTGAATTACTACTGTGAGAGGGATAGCTATCGACTGAGGTGTGCTCGCTCGAAGTGAAGACGGACTAGCCCGTGATGCCTGGAGCAATCAAATGAGCGACGAAGAAAAAACCAAGCATCCTGCATCTGAGCCCAGGCGCGTGACCAAACGCGAGCTTTGGTTGACGTACAAGAGTCTTCCGACCTACTCGGAATCAGCAAGCCAAGCGCTTGCGATGGTCCGAGGGTCAAAACTCGTTGGCGGACGAATGAGTATGCACCGAGCTTCAGCCGAGCGGGAGCCTCGGA
>CAVTUR010000015.1:0-217205 GCA_963737945.1 Blastocatellia bacterium
CACCTCATATGAACGAGACACTGAAAGTGGGAGTGATTATGCGGTGAATAGGCAGTATTCCCAGAGCATCGGGAGATTCAACCGTCCCGATCCTGAGAATAATGGACAGGAAGCTATTCCCAAGAGTTGGAACCGGTATAGCTATACCCTCAATAATCCCCATAAATTTCACCGACCCGTCAGGATTGCTGCTGGGTCTCCCTGGGCTGACCCATGCGTGGATATTTTCATTGATGGAATTCCATTTGGTACGATTGGAGACTGCGATGAAGGTTGGTTCCTGCCAATCCTAGGCGGCGGCGGAGGCGGCGGCCCGATCCAGCCGCCACCGAGCTGTACGATAGCAGTCTACAATCGCGTAACCGAATTCGGGGGCGGGATTAAGATACCAGGAAATCGACATGGATATATCGTGTTCACGGATCAGCTTGGGATTCAGTACTTTTTTGAGGGCTGGCACGACAGGAAAAACAAAGTGCTTAGTGCGTTGGATACGTCAAACGGCGTGGATGCACATATCAAATATGACGATCCATTGCGTGATCGCCTTGACGGAGTGAAAACCGGACCGGAGGTCTGTGACTGGATAAAATGGCTACAACACGCTGCCGATATAGTCAAGGCTGCCCACTTGAAGTATAGTGCCATACTCGGGGCTAACAGTACTTCCGTTCTTCGATTTATGTTGCAGAATCTACCGGACCAATCTTGGTACCACATGCCCTTTATGTGGGGTTGGGGACGCAAATTACCGGGGATAGAATGACGAGCAGCTCTAAAGGTATGCAACTAGGTGTATCCTGGAAGCCCGCGATGACCGTCGTAATTTTAATTGGAGCGACTGTGATGGCTGGCGCTTCTAATAAAGGGGTCATTGAGTCCGTTAGGGCGATGGAGCAAATGCTAGGGGTGACGATAGCGCCTCCATATCGTGGTCTTATTCTTTCAAAGCCAACCACGCATCGAATTCCCGACACGTACGTTTCCTGTGGCACGCTTGCGGTGGCGCCTGACGGAGAAGCGATTGCTTGGTGCTTTGCACCGTATCCTTACAATAACGAAGCGATTCCTCTCGTTACGGTAAAGAGTCTCAAAAATGGCGAACAAGCGGTTTGGATCGATGGACTAGTAGCAGCCGGCACGATTGGCATATCTGCAAATGGAGACGTCATCGTGGCGATTGTCCGGCCGCTTGATCCGATTCACGGCCAACAAAGAGAACTTCTTGGAATCAGATGGCGGAATGGAATCAACCTAAAGAAGCTGACGCCTTTCGTCACTCAGTTCAGGGTTGATAATAACGTTGAGTCGGGAAATAACATAGAGGTTATTAGTGTTTCCGGCGAAGGAACACTTGCGGCATTAGGCACACCCCAACAGATACAGGTCTTGGAGGTAACAAGTGGAAAAACAGTGTTTGCCGGACCGGGTCGTTTCCCGCGGGTGTCACCGGACGGCGCACGGCTCGCGTACGTAGACAAAGATCAGTTATTGATCCATTCGTTTGCGGATGGTTCAACCGTACACCTAGTTAAAGGAAAACGAGTTAAGGGACTAGGTGGCTGGAGTCCCGATGGACGGTTCCTACTTGCCGGGGCGTGGACGAGGCCGATGTGGCTAGCTTGGGAGAAGCACCAGATCGTCGTTGACACGAAAACGGACAATTACGGTGTCATTGATAAGCTGGGAGAGGGCGATTACGGCGACCAGTTTGCGTGGGTCTCGCTGAAGCTATTAAGGAATCATTGAAGACAGACGACCAACCTCTAAACTACGTGCAAGTTGTCATTCAGGTCTAATAGTCGGTAGATCATCGGCACGTCACGACGTAATTTCTCCGGAGAATCGAATCATTCGACTGTCTATTCTCGTCTACAATACTGTTCGTCTCAAACAGCGTCGAGAGGGGTCCGGCTTGACTTCGTTGACATTTGACCATCAGGCGTTACCGCAAACCACGCATCGAGATCGAAGGCGGCCTCTATCACGTGATCTCCCGCGGTAACAACCGCCAGATTACGCTCCCTGACAGCCAGACCGTCCAGACAACGTATGACGGGAACATCGTAACCGCAATCGATCAGGTGAACCGGAAGATCCAACGCATAACCGACGGCTTACAGAAACAGCGTCGGAAGAGGATCAGGCTTCACTTCGTTGGAAGCGACCGGGCAATACCGCGTAGTCCAGTGGGTGCAGAAACAGCGTCGGGGAGGGGTCAGGCTTCACTTCGTTGACATTTGATGCAGGTATCAGTAGACTCTGCTCCACCATGCCTCGCAAGCCGAGAATAGAAATCAGCGGCGGACTCTATCACGTCATCGCTCGCGGCAATAATCGCCGAAAGATCTTCAGATCCCACGATGACTACATCAAGTTCACCGCCACTCTCGAGAGCCAAAAGGCCAAACTTCCCTTCTTTCTCTATGCTTATTGCCTGATGCCCAACCACGTTCATCTTCTGATCGAGATGCAGGACGATCCTCTCAGCCAGATCATGCAGCGAGTTCTAACCACCTACAGTCAATACCATAACCGTAGGTACAAGAAGATCGGCCATCTCTTTGAAGGCCGCTATAAGTCGATTCTCTGCCAGACTGATCGCTATCTTGGCGAGCTTGTGCGATACATCCACCTGAATCCGGTGCGTGCCAGAATAGTGAAACGCCCGGAGGACTATCAATACTCCGGTCATAGAGCCTATCTTGGTTTGGACAAGACAGGGCTGGTGGACACCGAGCCTGTGTTGCGGCATTTCGGCGGCAGCAGAAAGCGCGCGGTCGAAAGCTACATTCAGTTTGTGGAGTCGAGCCTGGCTGAGCAGAGCCAGGACCAATACTATCGCGCCGCTGAGGGCCGTCTGCTGGGAAGCGAAGAGTTCTTAGAAGAGATAAGACACCGGATCGGAGATCAGCGTTCCGGGCGGCGGGCGCCCGAACGCGCGAGCATTGACGATCTGTTGATCGCGGCGGAGACTTCCAGCGGGTTGAGCCGGCTGGAAATCTGCAGCAAGAGCAAGAACCGGAGGACGGTAGCGGTGAAGGAAGCGGTGATCGTGTTAGGAACGGAAGCAGGGATAACGAATCGAGTGCTGGCTGAGGCGCTCGGGATAGGAGCATCTGCCGTAACAAAGCGAGTAGACGCAGCGCGGTCGCGCGGGGCGGAAAGTTCCGATCTGGTCAAGCTTCGCAGGGCGCTCAAAGCGAGGGTTCGGTTGTCTCAAATGGCAACAAAGTGAGGCCTGACCCATCCCCTTCGGTGCGCGATGCAATTTGCCGCACCGGACGCTGTTCAAACTTTGATCCAAGCCGGGGCGGACGTAAACGCGCGCAACAATCGAGGTCAGTCTGTGCTGGTTTTGGCTATTAGAGATGGTTACGAGGATTCGAAACAACAACTCATAGAGGCAGGCGCCCAGCCTTGATCTTGCTAAGGAAGCAGACGAGGGGGCAGGTATGAAATATTGATATTTGTCTGGGAAAACTGGTCGGTACATCCACCCGACCCGGTTCTAGCTCGGATGGTCGCACAGCCTGATGAGGTTGAGAATTGCACAATTGCAAGCCCGGCACCGCAGAAGTGGTTGGTTTGGCGCAGGCTGAGACCTGCATGATGATGAGTACGGGTCCGAACGCCAACCTAATTTTTAGGGGTCGGGCGACGGGGATCAGGCGTGCAAATGTCATTCAAGCGCCGAAATCCTCACTTGTTCCCTGGCAGCGACTCTCGCAGCCGCTTCACTAACGGCCTCGCCGCTTGAGACTCATTCAGCTTGGCCCTCCCCCCCGGCCGGCTCAACACGGACGCGTCGAGTCCCAGGAGTCTCGGTAAGTAAGTAAGTTCGTATTGAAGTAAGTTCGTAATTAATTGACTCAAGCGGCCCAGTGTAGTAGGGTTGCGGTCCGGAGGAAACTAACTATGATTACCAAGAGATTTCGCAGGTTCTGCTGTTTCGTAGCTGTAGTCAGCTTGGTCACATTGCCAAGCGTCCTCAACCAACCCGGACCGGTAAACGCATCTCCAATGGAGCCTACTTGCTGTAACAGCCCTATTCATGCCTGCCCGAGACTTCCTGTAACTTTTCAGCGTGTGAGTGCTGGTGCGATAGTTCGGTCTACCCGGAGTGCTGCGAGCTTTACCCCTGGGTGCCCAACTGTAACGGTGCCAGGAAAACCAAGTAGCCTTTTTGCAACAAAGCTGTAGAATTCTGAAAGCTCGCGATCCGATCCTACTATGACTCTGTGACACGGAAAGTGGCGACGAGTTTATTCGCAGTTAAGGGAGCGGCAGAGCTAACACAACTGTGTACGCTTAAAACAAAACCAGCCAGACTCGCTTACCGATAGCGCACTAGAGACTCTAGAATATGGTCACTCTGATTTGCTTGGTGATTCTCTCACAGGCCTTTCAGGCTAATCCGCCTCTACGAATTGCGGCGCAGAGACCCGCTGAGCAGGAGCGGCCGCTTCGCCTCAAAACAGACCTGATCGAAATCAGAACTGTCGTCACTGATCAGGATGGCAGGATAGTCGATTACCTTAAGAAAGAAGATTTCACAGTCCTCGAGAACGGTCGCGAGCAGCAGGTAGCTTTCTTCGCGCTTGAAAGATTGGCAACCGGGCGCGCAACGCTCGAGACGCCAACGAGAACAGAAACCGATGTAAAACGACACGCTTCGGCGTCCCAGCCAAAGCGCACCGTTGTATTCTTCGTAGATACGCTCCATCTGTCCAATGAGAGTTTCTTGCGCGCTAAACAGACGCTGAGCAAGTTCATAGAAGAGCAAGTCAGAGACGACGATCTGGTTGCGGTGATTTCGAGCGGCGGGCCGATGGGCCTAGTCAATCAGTTCACGGACGATCGGCGAATCCTCCTCTACGCAGTAGAGAGACTGAGGGCGTGGGGAGTCCAAAGAAGCAAGTTCGGCCCCTATCTGGCGTACTTGGTGTCTACTGATCCTAACCCGGACGACATTCACGGACCTACAAATGCCGCGAAGGAAATCCTCCGCGGCGAGGAGGGCTCGATTCCCGACGGGAACGTCCGTGCGACTCAAAGCGATATTCAGCTGCGTGCCCGCAGCATTCTGAGCGAAGCGGCCCGATGGCGCACTGCATCACTTCGGACGCTTGAGGCGGCAATGGATCAAATGGCCAAGATGCCCGGCCAGCGCATACTGTTTTTTTTATCCGATGGGTTTTCCCTCCAGGACACTGCGGGCAACGCCCATGGCGACTTGAACAGGACAACGGGCAGTGCGGTCCGATCGGGCATTCTCGTTTACTCGATCGATCCTAAGGGGTTGGACACCGATCTGACAATCAACGACCCTTCGAGTAAGGTTGTTATTTCTCCATTGGTCTATAAGTATCTATCCGATTCAGTCAAAGAGGCTCAGGGCGCCATCAATGCGCTCGGCAAAGACACGGGCGGTAACGCGTTCTTCAGTAGCAACGACATGGGTGACTCGATGAAAAGAGCGCTTGCCGAAAACAGCGTATATTACACGCTCGCCTACTATCCGCCAGTCGAGACGAATAACACTGGATATCGCCGCCTTACGGTGAGGGTAAGAACCCATCCTGAATTCAGCGTGCGAGCGCCGAAGGGCTACTTCGGGCCGAAGCGCGAAGCAGAGCTTGAGAAGCAAACTCCGCAGCAGGCGGTGATGAAGGCGCTCACCGCGCCGCTTTCCCAAACGGGTATCGAAGTCACAGCGACCGCTTACTATATTGAGCGCGATGTCGACAACGCTCAAGTCACCGTCGAAGTCTTCATCGACGGAACAACACTGGACTACGGCCAACGGGCTGGCCGGCAGTCGATTGATTGCGAAGTAACTACCGTAATCTTTGACCAGGCCGGCAAGTCCACCCAGGTGATCACCGACAAGGTTCAGGGCTCGTTGACCCCTGAACAGCTCGCGGAGGGAAAAAAGAACGGTTATCGCTATTTGAAAAGGCTCTCGCTCAAGCCGGGGATTTACCAGGCCCGGGTCGGGGTTCGCGAGAACGGAAGCAAGCGAGTTGGTACGGCTAACGCATGGGTCGAAGTACCGAACCTCGGCCGCGTTAGATTAGCCGCAAGCAGCATCCTATTGACGACAGTTGGCGCCTCGGGAGATGGGAAACAGCCGGGTCGCACTGACGCCACTGAACTGCTGATGCCGGGTGTGCGAAAGGGGATAGCCTTCTTCAAGCAGGGCGCGTCCTTGGCGTACCAGCTTACGGTCTACGAGAGCTCCCGGCGAAAGCTGGAAGAGCTGGGACTGTTGATACAATCCGAACTCGCTCAGGGAGGCCACTCCATCTATCGTAGCGAATGGCAACCAGTTACCGAACGACTCGTGCGTGTAGGCAAGAAAGGCTTTGACCTTGGAGGTCAAATCAATCTTGACCTAAAGCCGGGAGTATACGAACTGAAAGTCACGGTTAAGGACCCAAAGTCGAACCGTTCGGCGCAGCAAGATGTAGTCTTCGAGGTCGAAGGCTGAAGCTGCCGCGTCTTAAGGACCCAAAGTCGAACCGTTCGGCGCAGCAAGATGTAGTCTTCGAGGTCGAAGGCTGAAGCTGCCGCGTCTCAGTTTTAGGCGGCAATCCCTTTAGGATGAAAGAGGCATGGTCGAAAACCAGCGTCGGGAGGGTCAGGCTTCACTTTGTTGACATTTGATGCGAGTATCTGTAGACTCTGCTCCACCATGCCTCGCAAGCCAAGGATAGAAATCGGGGGCGGACTCTATCACGTCATGGTTATGTGGCATCCGACCTTCAAGTCGTTTAGCTGTCTTACGAAACAGCGTCGGGAGGGGTCACGCATCAGCGTGGGTCCACCTAAAGGGTGGTTGCGAGGGCCAGAAACTCCTGTAGTCGCGCTGTGACTAGCTTTCCTTCAGCTCACGAAATACCATTTGATCGACAACGCGGATCGACAGCTAAGGCCGTTTCTTCTCTGGAGCGTTCCTGCCCGAGCGTCAGCGTGGCTCCGGGTGTTGGCGATTGCGCGCATGGTGGCGGCTTTGTCCCGTGCAAAGGGAGAGCATGACCCCGCTGGAGAGATTGTTAGAGTTTCGCCGACCGGGTCGAGCCGCGTTGATCCCAACCAACGAGGACTAAGGTATGGTGAAGCGCACTCAACAACCGAAGCGAAGGGTAGCAAGCAACCAGCAGACAATGAACCGCAAAGAGCGAAGGGAGTTGGCTCGGAAGATTCAAAGCGCCGACACCAGTCTGGAAGTCGTCCATCTGGATGCGGCTGGCATCGACATCGGTAATGAAGCACACTACGTGGCCGTTCCGCCGCAACGTGACAACGAATCGGTGCGGCGATTCGGATGCACGACAGCGGAATTGAAAGCGATGGCGGCTTGGTTAAAGCAATGTGGGATTCGGACAGTGGCCCTGCAGAGTACCGGGGTGTACTGGATTCCAGTGTATGACATTCTGGAGGAGGCTGGTGTTGAGGTGTACCTGGTAAATGCCCGAGACACCAAGAACCTGCCTGGTAAGAAGACCGATGTGCAGGAGAGTCAATGGGTGATGAAGCTGCACACGTATGGATTGCTACGGAACTCGTTTCGCCCGACGCAGGAGATCCGGATGATGAGGAATTACTGGCGACAGCGTAATGATCTGATTCGAGCCGCCGGGCGTCACATCCAGCGAATGCAGAAGGTGCTGACACAAATGAACGTGCAGTTAGCGAACGTGATCAGCGATCTGAGCGGGCTAACGGGGGAGACAATCGTCAAAGCGATCCTTGCTGGCGAGCGCGATCCCCATGAACTGGCAGCGTATCGCGATCCACGAGTGAAAGCCGGCGAGGAGGAGATTGCACGCAGCCTGGAGGGGAACTGTGGTGCGATCGGTGCCGGGCTTGCGATATTGCGATTTTCCTTCGACCGATTACGACTTCAACACGAGTTTGCCCACCAGCGCGACAGATGCCGGGGGATTGGTGACCACCTTCGGTTATGATGCGGCGTTGAACCCGAGCAGCGTCTTGCTACCAACGGGGGCGACGGCCAGCGCGGGATACAACTACGGGAACCTGTCATCCTCGTCGAGCGTGTCGTACACGGATGGCACTGATCAGTGGGGGGAGCCGATCAACAGGACCCTGACAACGTCTCAAACCTATGACGGGTGGGGGCGCGTTATTACCTCGGTTGACCGGAACAACGCACAGGTGAACACGGCGTATGACAATATGGGGAGGGTCGTCAGCCGGACCAATCAATTCACTGCAGGAGGGACACCGGGACCCGCAACGACGATTCAATACGATCTCGTCAACAAGGCGGTGATAACCACGCTCCCGGGCGGGAACACAGTTCGGAGCGACTACAGCGGCGCTACGGTCACCGCGACCGATCAGGTGAACCGCAAGATCAAACGCGAAAGCGACGGGCTCGGGCGCTTGATCAAAGTCACCGAGCAGGATGTCACCACCGGCTCGTTGAATCAGGAAACAACATACTCGTACAATCTCCTCGACAAGCTGTCACAGGTGAATCAGGGCGGGCAGCTCCGAGCCTTTAAGTACGACGCGATGGGCAGATTGTTGTTCGAGAGAATCCCTGAACAGACCGCCACCATCAATGACGGGACGGAAACCTTCTGGTCTTCGGCTTATGCGTACACCGAGTTCAGCTCGGTCAAGAAAAAGACTGATGCGCGAGGAGTCGAAACGCATTATGCTTTTGACGCGTTGCACCGAGTGACTCAGACCTGGTACACGGGCGTTGGCGGGAACGACTCAGGCTCGGTGCGCCCAACGGTGCCCAGCTCTGTGGCGGCAACAGGTGATGTGTTGATCGGCTACACAAGTTGGGGCGCGATTTCAAACATCAACATGTTCAACGCAAACGGTGTCGGATACGCGTATACGGAGAACTACACCTTTGACGGCGACCTCAGGCCCGCGTCGATCACAAGATACCTGCTGGACCCGGCCGGTTACAGCCAGAAGACCTACACGACCAGCTATGAGTACAACGGCGCAAGCCAACTTACGAAGATGATCTATCCATCCAATCAGCAGGTCTCGGTTAACCACGACGACAAGGGGCGCATGCAGTCGTTGACTTACAATCCCGGTGATACATCGGGCTACTTGACTGGAGTCACCTACAACATCGAATCGCGAATGACTGGCGCGACTCTGGGTAACGGAGTGGTTCAAGGCTACACCTTTGACGGCAACAGGTCGCAACTCGTGTCTCAGACAGCGGCGAAGGGTGCCAATCAGTTGATGAACCTGACCTACAACTATCAGGCATCGGCTGGGCAGAGCGGAGTGACCTCGACCGCCGGCAACACTCATCAAATGGTTTCGCTGACCGGAACGATCAACGGGACGGCCGAGAGCGTGAGCTACTCCTACGACCTGCAGAAGAGACTCGTCACCTCAGATCAGACCACTAACGGATCGAGTGCCCAGAGGCTATTCTCTTATGACCGATGGGGGAACCGGACGGCGGTGTATGACGGGCTGCCCGGCGGTAAGACACCTCCGACGTTAATTCAAAGCGTTCAGCTCGAGCAGTCGGGCGGCGCGCCAACAAACCGAATAACGGCAGTGACCAACAACGGCACGCCGTCGAATTACGTTTTCGACGCTGCCGGCAATGTCACCAACGATGGTGTACACAGCTACACATACGATGCCGCGAATCGGCTTGTGAGCGTCGATAGCGGGGCAACTGCGCAGTACAAGCACGACCACCAGAATCGGCGTGTCACGAAGATAGTGGGATCAAGTTGGACTCATTACATCTGGGAAGGCGGGCAGGTGATCGGTGAGCACGACGCGACGACGGCTTATACGACGAGCCCACCTTATCAGCAGAAATCAGCGCGAGTGGATTACATTTATGCTCGCGGCAAAATGATCCAGACAAGGTACCGAACGAGTGGCACGGGATCCTGGACGACGAGGTACTATGTAAGCGACGTTTGGAGCACAAGACTTGTGCTCGATTCGAGCGGGAACGTGTTGGGGCGGCAAGGTCACCTCCCGTTTGGCAGCGAATTCGGGGAGAGCGGCACGCAGGAGAAGCATCACTTCACGAGCTACGAGTCTGAAACTGAGAGCGGCACAGACTATGCGGTGAACCGGCAGTATTCGCAGAGTGTGGGGCGATTCGGGTCCGCCGACCCGTATCAGGCGAATAGCTATTTGGTGAACCCGCAGAGTTGGAATCGGTACAGTTATGTGGAGAATGATCCGATCCACAACGTCGACCCTCTGGGGCTACTTGCGAGCTATCCAGAAGTCGACCCTTGCTGCAGTCCAGAACATTGCGGCGGACCGGAAGAAGGCGAGCCTGCGCCGGCATCGCCAAAGCCGCTCCGATGTGAGATCTCAATTGTCTTGCAGCGCGTAAAGGGAATACCCGGACTCTATCACGCACTGATATTAACCGCGACTAGGTATGACGACATGTCCCTAGGTCTGACACAGTATTATCGAGCTGGACCAGGCCCGGATGATCAGATTCAAGCCGTGTTCGGTCTATATAGACCCGGAGTGCCAGATTGGGAGCCCATCCACAAGAGAATGCTGACACTATGGAAGGATGGGAGCTGCGACTTCTATGACGATAGTTTCTCTCGAACAGCCATACGAACGAACTTGAGTCACATTCCCTATCGTAGTCGGAGCACGAATAGCAATGCATTCGCTTACACGGTGCTTTATATGGCAGGTCTAAGCGTCACGTATGATGATATCGGGTATCTGTATCCTGATGGCGGTGCGCTGAGCGGTTGGGGAATAGTTCTCGAGTTTGACCCCAGTTTACCGAATTAGTGACATCCGATTACATCTGATTTGAAACAAATGGCCCAAGTTCGGAGTAGGAGAGGACGTCCCATAATGAATCGAGGCCGATCTTCTGTGATCCTCATTGTCGCACTAGTGGTGAGCTGTGGAACCAATAATGCTCCAGAAGAACGGCTTAAGGCTCTAATTCGCGACAACCTTCCGATCGGGTCCAGCGCATCCAATATTGTCACATTCCTAGAGAGTCAAGGCATCGAGCAATTTGGCTTGCAGGAAGACGAGGAGCCAGTCTTTACACCGTCCGCGGCTCACGCTAAACCTGAGACAAAGCGGTATGTACTCGGAAGGGTAAAGAACGTCAAATCCACTCTCCTCAAGTCGTGGGACTTGTACATCATCTTCTATTTTGATCGCGACGACAAACTAACCAATTATGAAATGAGGAGAATAGGTTCCGGGCTGTAAGAACCTATTGGAAACAGCGCTAAGGGTGGTTGCGCAGTACAAGTACGACCACCAGAATCAGCGTGTCACAAAGATAGTATCGAAACAGCGTCGGGAGGGGTTTCGCATCAGCGTGGGACCACCTCGGGCATCGGGTCAGTCGAAACAGCGTCGGGAGGGGTCAGGCTCCACTTCGTTGCCATTTGATGCGAGTTTTTAACAGCGAGGTTGTAAGTCATGCGTAATGAACGGGGCAGGCGCGCGGGATGTATAAGTAGACTCTGCTCCGCCATGCCTCGCAAGCCAAGGATAGAAATCGGCGGCGGACTCTATCACATCATCACTCGCGGCAATATTCGCCGAAAGATCTTCAGATCCAATGACTACCTAAAGTTCACCAGCACTCTCGAGCTTCAAAAGGCCAAGCTTCCTTTCTTTCTCTACGCTTATTGCCTGATGCCCAACCACCTCCAGTAGAGCCCTTTTTTTCCTTCTTGCTCAGTTCCTTTCGATTCTCGCTCTCACCAACCAAGCGATCATGAGCTCCAAGGTGCCAGGCCTGCGATTTGCGATTCTGACTGCGATTTGCGATCCTGAACTCAATTCTTAAGTTCCGCCTCTCTGATCAACCTCCTGATTAGCTTCACAAAGTTCTGCAGTTCGCTTGAGTCTGTCATCCTGCTCTTGGCCGAGTCCAACCTCCTGCTCACTAGCGAGCTGTCTGCCCCCATCACCTTGGCAACCGCTGTGTTGACTTGCTCCCTGCTCGTGCGCCACAAATATCATTGCTTCCTTTGCAGTCACAATCGCGCGCCTCTTTCTGCGGCTGCAGATCTCCCCTTGCGTCAAGCGAGACGCATTGCGGCCGCCTCTATAACTCCTTCCAGATTGGGAGTTGAGCGTTTCTTCAATCAGGCCTCGGTTGGCGGGCCATTCTGTAGAATTCTACTGAACTATGAAGTTAATACGGATCTCGCCTCGTCCGTTGCAATGCCGTTCCGAGTACGCCCCCGCCCCCTTTCCATTGGCCCTGACAATCGCGTTCAGAGCTTCCCGAAATGTGACATTGCTGCAGGAAACATTATCCAACCGGTATTGCCTAAGCCACAATACGCCCCGGAGGTAAAGGATTTGTAACAAGAGTACATGAAGCTCTAAGCCGTGCTGCGGGGTCAGCTTTCTAGATGCTCAAGGACTCTTGAGAGGCTGCCTCTCCTCCTCGAAACTCGCAACGTTGTGCCTGCGATCACAATCACACGTGATCGTAGTCACAGATTTCTTGTCGATAGGATTTCTATACTGCTTTTGTTAGTAAGGAGGTTGGGTCCATGAAGTGACTCACGCACATTCAAGGGTTAAGCGATCGATGACCTCGCTAAAAGGTCGCTTAAACACTCGGCCGAATGAATGCGTCCATTGTTCGGGCAGACCCTCTAGCAGTGGCATTAGGGAGGTTTGCGATTTCGCTTTAGGACACTATTGCATCGAATTAGCCTCCAACTAGTGGGAATGAGCAATCTGGCGTTGAGCCTCTCCCTCGCGCAGCGAAGAGTAACAGGCAAGACAGATTCACGCATTGGTAGGCCGAAGTCTGTCTTGCACACAACACAACTCTTAGAAAGGAGTGCGTCATGGTAAAGAACACCTATGGATTTCGCGCGTCACGCAATGCAGTTCTAGCTGCGTTGCTTTTTGGGAGCTTTATAGCGACGATAGTGCTTCCTGGCGTTATAGAATCAGCGCCAGCCGCCGGCTTGTTCCAGGAGTGCCGGCCACTTAGCTCACTCAACATCTAGGGGCAGATATTGAGCGGGGCGGTAGCGAGGCGTGTTGGCAACGGTCCTTGGCGGCTTGTGCTGACACTCAATACCAGCAGGCACACAATGCTATGTGACTACGACTTCTACTGTACTACGCAGGGACTAGACAAGTGCGCCTTCCGGCCGCCATTGTCGTTCAACATCAACGAGGTCGAAGCGGTGTCGGCGTTCCCGTTTCCGACCTGCCAGATGGTGTGGGACGTAACGCCAATAAACGGCTCCGCCGTTGTAGGATTCGGTCTCAAGCTGAAATATCAGGAAGATGTAGTCGGCGGTGGCGGGAGCGGTATCAACCCAATGAGAAAGACCGCCACGCTAACTATCGACCCGAATAATTACGTCAGCGGCACCGACCTGGACGTTATGGAAACGCTGGTGGAGGCAGCAGACGACGGTTCTTAAACGCAACGTTCACCTCATCACGCCGGGTGGCGATTTGTCGCCACCTGGCGAGGTGGCTACCGGAGGAGATACGATGAAGCATAAGGCGAGGGTCATCGTTTTGCTGGTGTTCGCGCACACGCTAAGCACGTGTGTCGGCGCGCATCAATTATGCGCTGCAGAGCATAATACATGCGCACCCACAACGTGGGCGGTGTTGGCGCAAAACTCGGAATTAGCATTCCCTATAGGGGGCGCATTTCTGTCGGTCTTTCCTGAAGTCGCCGGATTTGCCTTCGGCGGCCAGGTCGGTTTCAACCTCGTCCTCTTAGAGTCACCTTTCAAGCACAGGCTGTTCTCGTTCAGTGTGCCCCAAGCTCGGATAATCGAAGACCTGGACCTGGAGCCCGATTTCGGAGCCAGTCAGAGTCCGACGTCGATCCCACGGGTATCTCTGAAAGTTCACGAGCAGAGCGGACTCGTCCTCCTGTTCGGCCAGCACTCCAATGGCGAACAAAGGCTTATCGCTCTCCAGTCCGAAAACAACGGGCGAGTGCGGAGACTTTGGTCACTTTCCTTTCCCTCCAATGCTTTTTTTTCTGCTTACTCAGATCTGGCAGTTAATGCTGCCGGGTCTAGGATTTGTTGGGTATACTACTTGTCGGGCCAGACAGTCGCAAAAGCGAACGCCGCAGATCAACTCGCAATCGCGGGACCTCCTTCAAGACGCGCGCTTTTCGGACACTTATCAGCAGCGGACTTGAAGCTGAGAGAGCCGGCTGTTGAGAAGAGTTCAACATCCGCCGTGACCCGACATCTTGCATTAATCCGCGCCGACGACGGGGTGGAGATCTCGTCAGCCGACCTGTCCTTTAACTCACCCGACACATCGGTGTTCTTTGACGAAGCAAACGGCAGAGTGTTGGCCCTCGCTGACAAGACCGCGTTCATATTTGGACCGGGGTTCGATACGCTCGATCTTGCGTCCACACTCAACCCCCCGATAGCCTCTCCAGTTGTAGTCGGACAGGGAGTAAGCAAAGATGGACGTTTTCTGCTCGCCTACGGCGGTTATGCTCCTGATGAAGTGAACCCCGGCGGCATTAACTCTTACGTCGCCTACGATCTGGAGCAGAAAGCGGCCCGTGAGCTCTTTCTGAGCGAGTCGTTGTTTCCTGTTTCAAACGCAATAACATTTCATCAGGGTAAAGGCTTGCTCCTCGCCCCGCTGACTATTGAGTTTAGGTTTACAGCGGGAGGCGAGCCCTCTGCGAAGAAGGTCATGCATCGCGAGATTGATGTCATAGCTTTAGGCGCGGATGGATCTCTGACACGCGTTGCTCAGGTGAGGCTTCCAAAGCGCAGTTCTGACAGTGTGAGCCGAAACGGGTTATCCGCTTATTGCAATATCGAGGTGTCCGCAACCGGCGCACTCGCATTCATTCCATCGGGAAATGGACGGTTGTTTACAATAGACACGTCCAATGGAGAGATTGTAAGGGATGTTCTCGTCAATCCCAATGGACTGGTGTCTGTCAAATTGCTGGAGCCGCTGCATCGTCTCGTCGCTTCAGACTTCACCAACCGCTTCCTTATGCTGGACTTGGAAACGGCGCCTGTGGTTAGCGGTATCGCGGTCACAAGCCAACGCACAATCATTACTGGCGAGAACTTTCTGAACGGTGCGCACGTGGTGCTCGATGGCGTCGATCTCGGCATTGCTAATCGGAGTGCTGACAATCCCGGCACGGAGATCATTGTGGATCGAGGGAAAAAAGCCTTTCCACGCGGCCAAGACTTTACATTTGTGGTCGTAAACCCCGACGGTTTGCGCTCGAAGCCTTTCACATTCCAACGATAACAAAGTTCTCGCGACTCTGAGCCGAAGCGGGCGTCAGCATAGAATCAGGCAAGACGAGCTCACGCTTTGGTAGGCCGAAACCCGTCTTGCCCTACACTTCTCCTGAAAGGAGGGTGCTAGTTCGAAAATACAACGCGACGTCGCGAACGCGCAATACAAATCGTTCGGTTGGTACGCGTCAAGTTCTCGCGCACCCCCAATTGCGCCAGAGTCCATGAAGTCGAAACAGCGTCGAGACGGGTCACGCATCAGAAGGTACTTGTCAATACCTCGTCCCTATTAATTGTTTTTCGGCACATTATCTCTAAAGACAACACCTCTCCTGATGCGCCCGAGGTTTTCTCCTATCCGATGCTGCTCAGTCTCTGGACAGGTTTTTTGTGGCGCCCTCGGATTTCTCGACTCGTCTGCGATCTGATCGACATCAATTGACAACGTTCCGTCTCAACCGACTCGATCTGATCCGCCGCAGCTCCTCCGATTAATGGCTGCAAGTCTCGTCGCCGGCTTCGCGCCCGTGATTTCTGCAGAAACAGCGTCGGGGAGGGGTCAGGCTTCACTTCATTGACATTTGATTCCAGTAGCAGTAGACTCTGCTCCACCATGCCTCGCAAGCCGAGAATAGAAATCAGCGGCGGTCTCTATCACGTCATCGCTCGCGGCAATAATCGCCGAAAGATCTTCAGATCCCACGATGACTACATCAAGTTCACCGCCACTCTCGAGAGCCAAAAGGCCAAACTTCCCTTCTTTCTCTATGCTTATTGCCTGATGCCCAACCACGTTCATCTTCTGATCGAGATGCAGGACGATCCTCTCAGCCAGATCATGCAGCGAGTTCTAACCACCTACAGTCAATACCATAACCGTAGGTACAAGAAGATCGGCCATCTCTTTGAAGGCCGCTATAAGTCGATTCTCTGCCAGACTGATCGCTATCTTGGCGAGCTTGTGCGATACATCCACCTGAATCCGGTGCGTGCCAGAATAGTGAAACGCCCGGAGGACTATCAATACTCCGGTCATAGAGCCTATCTTGGTTTGGACAAGACAGGGCTGGTGGACACCGAGCCTGTGTTGCGGCATTTCGGCGGCAGCAGAAAGCGCGCGGTCGAAAGCTACATTCAGTTTGTGGAGTCGAGCCTGGCTGAGCAGAGCCAGGACCAATACTATCGCGCCGCTGAGGGCCGTCTGCTGGGAAGCGAAGAGTTCTTAGAAGAGATAAGACACCGGATCGGAGATCAGCGTTCCGGGCGGCGGGCGCCCGAACGCGCGAGCATTGACGATCTGTTGATCGCGGCGGAGACTTCCAGCGGGTTGAGCCGGCTGGAAATCTGCAGCAAGAGCAAGAACCGGAGGACGGTAGCGGTGAAGGAAGCGGTGATCGTGTTAGGAAGGGAAGCAGGGATAACGAATCGAGTGCTGGCTGAGGCGCTCGGGATAGGAGCATCTGCCGTAACAAAGCGAGTAGACGCAGCGCGGTCGCGCGGGGCGGAAAGTTCCGATCTGGTCAAGCTTCGCAGGGCGCTCAAAGCGAGGGTTCGGTTGTCTCAAATGGCAACAAAGTGAAGCCTGACCCCCGACTTGTGACCCCCGACTTGCGTCGTTGACAACCGTGCAAAAGGCCGACGAGTCTTGGTAGCGGAAAGTTGGGCAAAGGCAACAGCAGTCGGCGCAAAGTAACCGGATCCCAGCGAGTCGCTCAATCGGCAGCTTCCTGATCAAAGTCCAAGAGCCCTTTGAGTCCCGGCTTAGTTCAACCCAGAATTGTGCGGGGCTCAGATCGAGGCTGAGGAAGGTCCCGTCTCAGCCGCCCCGCACGAATTCTTAAGTTGTTGTGTACTTCAAACAACAGTCACAACAGCCACTCACGCGACTTCGTGTCGCAACCTAACCACCGGTTCCAGCGGAGGCCGCGAAGGGAATCTACTATCGCTGTGCCAATGCCGTTCTCGGCCCCGCTGAAGCGCGTCGTTCGACCGGAAGCAGCCATCCGTGTTGCACCTTGATACGAATGTTCGTATAATCTCCGGCGATGAAGGCGACGTACTTCGTTGGGACCGCGCGCCGGGACTTGGCAGCATTCCCAGAGTCTGCACGTCGGCGAGCCGGATACGAGCTGTTTATGGTCCAAGTCGGGCGCGAACCCTCGGATTTCAAGCCGCTGCCGGGCGTCGGGCCGGGCGCCTATGAAATCCGCGTACGAGACGACGCCGGCGCGTTCCGGGTGATCTACGTGACAAAGTTCGAGCGCGCCGTCTTCGTGTTGCACGCCTTCCAGAAGACAACACGGAAAACCCGGCAGGCCGACATCCAGCTCGCAGCGAGGCGTTACAATTCGATCGGAGATAGACCATGAAGAAGCCTACCAAGCGCATCAATCGGGGCAGCAGCAATGTGTTCCTCGACCTGGGATTTCCGCCACACGAGGCGGCGGTCATGCTGCTGCGCTGTCAGCTCGCTGAGGCTCTGCGACAATGGATGGCTCGCGAAAGTCTTACACAAGCGGAGGCAGCGAAGCTTCTCGGTGTGGTGCAGCCCCGCATCTCCGAGATCGCTCGCAATAAGGTGGACAAGCTCTCGCTCGACTACCTCGTGAGCCTCTGCACAAAGGCCGGCTTGTCCGTAGCAATGAGGTTGGCGGCGTAGTCGCCGAGGTGGCGCTACCGTCACCGGCGGATGCTGACTTTTTTCAATCATCTGATCGACTTGTTTATTGCGGAGAACCAAGGCGACGGTGCCGGGCTTGCAATTCGGCAATTCTTGTCAATCAGCGCTGAATTTGAGATCAGATTAAGATTGTTGGTCGAATTGCCGAATTGCAAGCCCGGCACCATCCAGCACGCAGGATATCTCGATAAGAAGATCGACGTGGTTGGGCAGCAGGCAATGAGCCGATTCTCTGCCAGACTGATCGCTATCTTGGCGAGCTGGTGCGATACATCCACCTGAATCCGGTGCGTGCCCGAATGGTGAAACACCCGGAGGACTATCAATACTCCGGTCATAGAGCCTATCTTGGTTTGGAGAGGACAGGACTGGTGGACGCCGAGCCTGTGCTGCGGCATTTCGGCGGCAGCAGGAAGCGCGCGGTCGAAACCTACATTCAGTTTTTGGAGTCGAGCCTGGCTGAGCAGAGCCAGGTCCAATACTATCGCGCCGCAGAGGGTCGTCTGCTGGGACAGCGAAGAGTTCTTGAAAGAGATAAGACACCGGATCGGAGATCACCTGTCCGTGCGGCGGGCGCCCGAACGCGCGAGCATTGACGATCTGTTGATCGCAGCAGAGACCTCCAGCGGGTTGAGCCGGCTGGAAATCTGCAGCAAGAGCAAGAACCGGAGGACGGTAGCAGTGAAGGAAGCGGTGATCGTGTTAGGAAGGGAAGCAGGGATAACGAATCGAGTGCTGGCTGAGGCGCTCGGGATGGGAGCATCTGCCGTAACAAAGCGAGTTGACGCAGCGCGGTCGCGCGGAGCGGAGAGCTCCGATCTGGTCAAGCTTCGCAGGGCGCTCAAATCGAGGGTTCGGTCTTCTCAAAAGGCAACAAAGTGAAGCCTGACCCCGCCTTGATCTTTTCTCTAAAGACTGGGAGTCAAATCGTTGCGCAAAGCCACTCTCTTTGTGCTAGCATGCCCCTGCCTCGAAGTGACTCGATGTCAGCGTTGATCTCAAAGAGCGCCAGGGACACCCATGACGGTTGATGAGTTCCAGCAAGCGTTTCAAATTGAAATCAAAGAACTCCTTGCGCGCATCCAGCAACGTTACTCGGTCAGCGACGCGGAGGTGACTGCTGCTGTGCATACCTCTGCAAAAAAATATCTGGCGGACGCTCTGGATGAGGCCTCTGGCAATCCAGGACCGACCGCCGAGTCGCGGAACGCAGTGGGCGAGTTTCTTACGTCGCTCAATGCCGATGATCTGTGTCTGGCGACCGCCTGCGCAAAAGGCGATGACGCGGCGTGGGAAGATTTTTTTCGCGACTACCGCGGCTACATGGTCAGCGTCGCGCGCACGATGACCCAGGACGCCGGCGCGGCCGAGCAACTGGCGGATTCGACCTTCGCCGAGTTATACGGGCTGCGCGAATCCGGCGGCACACGGGTCAGCAAGTTTGCATTCTACTCGGGTCGGGGCTCGCTTCGTGGCTGGCTTCGAGCGGTGGTTTTTCAGTTGTCCGCCGATCATCACCGGCAGTCGAGCCGGTTGGTGCAGACCGAAGAGCCCGAGGACATGGATCGGCTTGCTCTCGCTGCTGAGAAACCTGAGCGCCGAACCACAACGGACCTGGATTATGTGCGCGATCGTTATCGCGATGGGGTGGTCGCTTCACTGCAACAAGCGATTGCGGATCTCGATGCCCGCGAGCGGCTGCTGCTGGCTTATTACTACTACGACGAGATGACCCTGCGCGAGATCGGGCAGTTGTTTGACGTGCACGAAGCGACGATCAGCCGGTGGCTCACCAAGGTTCAGAAACGGATTCGTAAGCTGGTCGAGAAGGGGCTGGCGCGCGACCATCGCTTCAATCGGCGCGAGGTAGCGGAGGCCATCGAGCTTGCCGGTGAACAGCTGGACATAACCGTGGGGGACTACCTTTTGGAGTCTGTTCCGGCGGATCGCAAGAGCGAGCAGCCGGCCCGGAGTCCGGGAGGGGCGGTTGCCCGCAGATGATTGAAGAAAACCGCGCAAGTGTGTTGCGCGTTGACGTTCTAAGGTTGGAGATGAGGGTGAAGGATGAAGTTTCCTGGTCAAACTAGGGATGGGGTGATCGACAACCTGCTTCGGGCCTATGTTTCGCGGCCCAGCAATCCTCATCAGGTATGCGCGGATTTCGACCCCGATCAGGCCAGTGCTTACATCGAGCGGGGTCTGACTGGCGCTTCCCGTTTGCACTACGAAGAGCATCTGTCGGCCTGTCCAGCTTGCCGAAAGGCTGTTGTTGTTCTGGCGCGATTGGCCGAAGCCGACGCCGTAGCCACTCATTCCCCAACACGTGAGCTGGCCGGATCCACCTGGTCCTCCGGAGTGAGGCGGGTTTTTGGTGTGCTGTCCCAGCCACAATGGGCGATGACGGCCGCGGCGGTGATTGTGCTCGCGATAAGCTTGCCGATGCTTTTATCACGCAACCCTGCTCCAGAAACGCTCGCTGAGATGACCGACAGCGCCAAGCTTCAAGGGGTGCCTCCCGTCCCGGCCCCTGCTGCGCAGGTAGAAGAAAGCTCTCCTTCGCTTGTCGCAACTTCCAAACAGCGAGAAAACACAGACAAGAAGACCAGGAATGCGCTTGCGCAAAATGCTCCTGCGGAGCACGCGTCGGACTCGGTGGCAGGACTCTCAGCGCCAGTTGACTTGGCAAAGAAATCCGACGCCGGCAGCGCGTCTCAATCTGGAGAGAATGCGCAGCGCAAGGCAGAAGGACAATTGGCGCAGGCGCCTGTGCAAGCTGGCGCGGCGCCCGGATCCCCAGCCGCAAAGAGCAATTCGGACCAGGCTCGCCAGCAGCAAACAGAGAAAGACTCAGCCCAACCGGTAAGCGAAGCTAAGGTGGCTGCACGTGTCGATGAAGTGGGCGCAAAAGAAAAGACCGAGAGAGCCGAAGTCGTTGCCCCTCCTCCGGCGCCCTCTTCCCCTGCCTCTTCTGAGAACACCAGAGGCCGCGCATTTCGGCGGGCGTTGCGGGACAGTAGCGCCACTGAAGCGGTTCGGCCCGAGGAACGGAAGTTGAACGGCAAGAAGTTCCTGCTCAGAGACGGCGCTTGGACCGATAAGGACTTTGACCCCAACAAGGATCTGCCAATTGTCACGCTCATTCGTGACAGCAACGTGTATCTGGAAGTGCTAAACAAACGCCCGGGTCTGAAACCATTCCTGACCGGATTTCCGGCGACCGAGCGCGCCATCATCGTATACAAAGGCACGGTGTATAAGCTGATCCCGCAGTAGGGTTCTCGCCTCCCGATTTCGAAGGCATTCCCGGGCTTAACACACCACCATTCCGCCCTAGCAGGCTGCTGAAAAAGGTTTCGTAGTCCCGCCTTCAGGCGGAATTTCGGAGAGCGAAGCCGCTAAAATGCTCCGTTTCTGATGGTTTCAAGACAATGCCCCGTCAGGATTCCGCCTGAAGGCGGGACTACGAAACCTTTTTCAGCAGCCTGCTAGAAGTGCTCCGCAGTCACGCATTCATCTTCGCGATGCTGACGTTTAATACACCCGCAAAACTGGTCCATAACAGGTATGGCACAAGCAAAAGACCGGCGAGCGGCGACACACGAGCGAAGGAGATCATAGTCGCTACGATCGCGCACCACAACAGCACTATGTCAGCGAAAGCCAGCCACGGTCTCCGAAGCGCAAAGAATAACCCCGACCACGCGCAGTTCAACGCGAGTTGCAATGCGAACAGAAGCATAGGAACTAACGCCGCGTTGAAACCGCGTTCGCGCCATACCATCCACCCGGCTACTGCCATCATCAAATAGAGCGCCGACCAAACCGGGCCAAACACCCAACTCGGCGGGTTCCAGGTTGGTTTGTTCAAGGTTGCGTACCAGGTCTTGATCGATGGCAATGTCAGCGCAGACCCGACGGCCGCAACGGCAAAGCACACGCCGATGAAAACGGCCAGCCCTGCCAACTGACGAGTCGAACTCATTGCTGAGGATCCCTTTCGACAATGTGTGGTGCGTTCGAAGACGCGGAGACGATGCCCCGAAGCATCCCTGCGAACATCAGCTTGTGAACCGGATACAGCGCGTACCAATAAACCAACCCCCACAGGCCAACCGGATCGAAGATCGCCGTCTGACGGATCGTTGAGTGGGAACGGGTTCCTTCGACTTCGAACTCGAGCCACGCCCTGCCCGGAAGTTTCATTTCGGCTAATAAACGAAGCCTGTGATCGGGATCAAATGCTTCGACTCGCCAGAAGTCCAATGTCCCGCCGACCGTTGGAACGTCATCGTCTCTTCGCCCCCGGCGCATACCGACTCCCCCGCACAACAGATCCACATAGCCGCGGAGCCGCCACAAGAAGTTGGCGTAGTACCAACCAGTCTTGCCTCCGATTCGCCGGATAGGAGCGAAGGAACTCGCGGGTGAGCGATCAACCGCGGCAACGCGTGAGTCAACTATACGGCTGCCGAAACGAGTCCCTGCCCAGGGACGGAGGGGCCCCGCTGATGAAAGCGCGTCTGACCAACGCGTGTGCGCCTGTTCCTTGTCTTCGTTGAGCAGCGCTCGGGCGATTGCCTCTCGGATTCCTCTTGGTTGAATGCTGAAAACGTATTGCGCCAAATTGTCTTGAACGATGGTTTGATTTCGCAGGCTGTCGATGAGCTTCCTGCCGACTCGCGCGTACAACGGAGTGACCAGCCCCAGCCACAAGCTTGAAAGCCGCGGGGTGATGACAGGCACAGGGATGAAGAGTCTCCGGAGTCCGCGCTGGCGCGCGTACTCGCGCATGATGTCACCGTAAGAGACGCGGTCCTCGCCGCCGATCTCGAACGTACGACTCTCATTGAAAGGAAGCGCCGCCGCCGCTGCGAGATAAGCAATCAGGTCCTCGATCGCGATGGGCTGCGCAAGCGTAGCTACCCATCGCGGAGATATCATCACCGGCAGCCGCTCGGTCAATGCTCTTATCATCTCGAATGAAAGGCTGCCCGAGCCGATGACGATCGAAGCGCGCAGCTCAATCACCAATACCCCGGAATCCCTGAGCACATCGCCCACTTCGTGACGACTGCGAAGGTGCGACGAAAGTGATTCGCTGTTATCGCCAAGCCCGCCCAGATAAATGATTCGTTGAACCCCCGCCTCGCTGGCGGCCTCTCCAAAGTTTTGAGCGGCCAGGCGGTCTTCGTTCTCGAAGTCTCCCGAGGTGGCCATTGAATGCACAAGGTAGTAGGCGGTGTCTATCCCCTCAAAAGCCGCCGTAAGCGATTGCCGATCCAGTACGTCCCCGGCGACGACTTCTGTGTCTGCGGCCTTCGAACGAATAGACTGAGGTTGTCTGGCCAAACAGCGAACGTGGTATCCGGCATCTTCCAGAGCCGGCAGCAGCCTTCCGCCGACATAGCCGGTTGCTCCTGCTAGCAGGATTCGACGCCTGCACTGCTGGTCGGTCTCAGTCGATCTGTTCATTTGAACCTTATCGGTGTCCACTGGTGTCAAGCATACCCGACCTAGAGGGCAAAGAGCATACTCTTCACCCCTAAGCCAGCTTTGATCACGCTTCTTATGCCCTTGGAAGTATGACAGTATCGATGACGTGAATCACGCCGTGTGCACTCACGAAGGGCGTTTGTGCGGAGTCTCAATTCCTAATTGCATCGCGGCGGGGCTGAGACGTTTGAATTTCCATCCCTAAGACCCGCTTGTTAGGATATGCTTGTTGCACCGCTTCCTGGATCAAGAGTCCAGATCTCTGTGTCCTCGAAAGGATCACCCACGATGAGTGACTATCCGGCTCGTTATGAATCGGACATCTTGTTGCGCGATGGATCGAGTCTTCACCTGCGCCCCATCAAAGCCGACGACGTAAGCGCCCTGCTGGAATTCCACACGCGTCTCTCTCCGCGCAGCGTCTATTTCCGTTATTTCAGCCCGCTACCAGAACTGAGCGAGGAGAGAGCAAGGGTGCTTGCGACCGTCGATTATCACGACACTTTCGCGCTGGTCGGAGAGCTCGGAGGGCGGCTTGTCGGCGTGGCCCGTTATTACCGCGATGAAAAGGTTCACGACCGCGCTGAAGTCGCCTTTCTGATAGAAGACGCCCTGCAGGGGCGCGGAATCGCCACCCGCATGCTCGAGCGCCTCGCGGAGATTGCCCGAGAAAAGGGCATCACGGCTTTTGATGCCTATGTACTTGGCGACAATCGCAAGATGATGGATGTGTTCATGCACACCGGCTTTGCCGTCGAAAGAAGACTCGACGGCGGAGTCTTTCAGGTCGCTTTCCCGATCACCCCGACACCGGAGTATGAAGAGAGAGTCGCGCTTCGCTCTCAAACTGCGGCGCGAGCTTCGATGAAAGCCTTCTTCGAGCCCCAGTCGATCGCAGTTGTCGGCGCCGGACGCAAGCGCGGTGGAATAGGCGCGGAAGTTTTTCACAACCTCGTCGCCGCCGGTTTTCAGGGAGTCGTGTATCCGGTCAATGAAAACGCTCAGGTTGTCGGGTCGGTCACCGCTTATCCGCGAGTCACCGATATTCCCGGCGACGTTGATCTTGCCATCGTTGTAGTACCGGCGGAAGACGCCGCCGCGGTAGTCGACGATTGCATAAAGAAAGGCGTGCACGGAATCGTAGTCATAAGCGCCGGGTTTGGGGAGACCGGCGCCGACGGCCGGGCGCGAGAAGCCGTCCTGCTCGAAAAAGTCAGGGACGCCGGCGTTCGGATGATCGGTCCCAATTGTATGGGCATCATAAACACCGATCCGGCTGTGGCTCTCAATGGAACCTTTTCACCCGTGTATCCGCCGGAAGGCCGTGTCGCGATGTCTACTCAGAGCGGCGCGCTCGGACTCGCGATTCTCGATTACGCCCGCAGGTTGAATCTGGGCATCTCGACCTTCGTATCGGTTGGGAACAAATCGGACGTCTCGAGCAACGACCTGATTCAGTATTGGGCCGAGGATCCTCGCACTGATGTGATCCTGCTTTACCTTGAGAGCTTCGGGAATCCTCGAAAGTTTGGCCGCATCGCAAAGCGAATCGCTCGCAGCAAACCCATCGTTGTGGTCAAGTCGGGCCGCTCTCGCGCCGGCGCGCGCGCGGCGTCGTCGCACACCGGCGCGCTTGCGACGACGGATGCGGTTGCCGGGGCGTTGTTCCGTCAGGCTGGGATAATACGCACCGACACATTCGAGGAACTCTTCGATGTGGCGAACCTGCTGTCGCATCAACCGGTGCCCGTGGGACGCCGCGTCGCGATACTGACCAACGCGGGAGGTCCCGGGATCCTCGCCGCGGATGCCTGTGAAGTACAGGGGCTGGAGCTGCCTATGCTGGACGACACGACGATTGCGGAGCTCAGATCGTTCCTCCCGGCAAGTGCCAGTGTGGCGAACCCGGTTGATATGCTTGCGTCTGCCAGCCCGGAACATTTTCTGAAGGCCACACGGGCGTTGCTGGCTGATGAAAATGTTGACTCGCTAATTGTGATTTTTATCCCGCCGTTGATTACCGATCCCGAGGCGGTCGCCGCGGCGATTGTAGAAGGGGCCCAGGAGGCCAG
This sequence comes from Blastocatellia bacterium, assembly GCA_963737945.1. Classification (GTDB taxonomy): domain Bacteria; phylum Acidobacteriota; class Blastocatellia; order UBA7656; family UBA7656; genus Onstottus_A. The sequence goes on from CAVTUR010000015.1 coordinate 25,524, forward strand.
GGGCAAGCCCGTGCTTGCGAACTTTATGAGCGCGAAGGGTGCGCCCGACATTCTTCGCAGCATACCCAGTTACGAATTCCCGGAGTCTGCGGCTTCGGCTCTTGCGAAAGTTACTACCTATGGCGAATGGCGCAGCAAGCCTTCCGGAACCGTGCCAACATTCAGCGATATGCGCGCCGACGATGCGAAGGCGATCGTTGACCGGGCGCTGTCGCGGGGCGGCGGATGGTTGAGCCCGGTCGAGATCGGCGAGTTGCTTAGCGCGGCCGGGATTCGAGTCGCGAAATCCAGGCTGGCTTCGAGTCTTGATGATGCGTTGACGGCCGCCGGCAAGATCGGCTATCCCGTCGCTCTCAAAGCGACGGGGCCGGCGATAGTTCACAAGACAGAAGTCGGAGGCGTCTCGCTCAACCTCGAGGATGCGAAGGCGTTGCGGCATGCGTATGACGACATGGCCACTCGCCTCGGAGCTGATCTCACGGGGGTGATAGTCCAGGAGATGGTTGCAGGCGGTGTTGAGGTGGTAGTTGGAGCAACACTCGACAAGACTTTTGGCCCGCTGGTGTTGTACGGCAGTGGTGGAATACTGGTCGAGTTGCTGAACGACGTGGCCTTTCGCATCAACCCGCTGACCGACGCAGACGTCCGCGAGATGATGAATGAAGTGAAAGGTACGGCGCTCCTGCGGGGGTATCGTGGATCGCCCCCGGCCGATGAGGCGGCTCTCGCGGAGATCATCTCAAGGGTCTCAGCGCTATTGGAGATATGCCCGCAGATCCAGGAAATGGATGCGAACCCGGTAAAGGTCCTCGAGAAGGGGGCAATCCTGGTCGACGCCCGCGTGCGCGTGGATCGACTGGTCGAACCGCCCCCGACGCGGCGGATTGCCTATTGAAAAGTGGCCTAGACTTCAGTTTGTCTCGGGGCAGCGGCCAGAGCACCGGCACAGACTGAAGTCTATGGTACTTTATCCCATCTTCGAGGTGTGTTCCGGTTTGATCTTATAAAGCACTCGCACCTCGTTTGCCTGACGGCCCGGATACTTGTCGACCCCCATATATTTCTTCGCCATCTTGTCGATGTGCTGATCGGCGCCTTCTTCGGTTATCTCGTCAACGTGACCGCGCACCTCGAGATAGCGATAAGGGTTGTCCGGGTCCTGTATTGACAGGGCGACGGCGTGGTTGCGCTCCATGTTCTTATCCTTGCGCCGGCCGCGCGCCGAGTTGACCAGTATGCGCGTCCCGTCGTAATCAACCCATACCGGTGTGACTTGCGGAGTGCCATCGGCGTTTAGTGTTGCTAAGTGTGCGAATGCCTTTTTTTGAAAAAGATCCAGGTAACCCTCTGGAATTACATCGGCCATTTCATTCCTCCTTCAACGTTGCTCTATACATCAGGCCACATAGTGTCGAGCGAGAATTTGCGTCGATTTGATTCTGACCGACGCGCCGCGATTTGTGAAGCGAGAAATTGATGAGTGAAACGTGAAACGTGATTGTGACATGTCTCAGCGAGAGCGGGGGCAAGCCACCCTTCCCGACCTGTGATCTTGCGTAAGATGCCTTAAGCCGCGAGTCTCACGAATCACGTTTCACGGATGATTCTTCACGTTTGGTTGACGACCATCCGTGCGCCCCGTAACCTGACCACAGAGGAGCAAGGTATGAGCGACGAAATGCGGCTTGATGCATTGGCGATAGGAGCCCACCCCGATGATGTCGAGTTGTCCTGCGGCGGGACCCTGCTCAAACTGGCGTCTCTCGGCTATCGAGTGGGCGTTTTGGACATGGCTCGAGGGGAAATGGGAACGCGCGGGTCGGGAGAGCTTCGGGCTCGCGAGGCCGAAGCCGCTTCGCGTGAATTGAAGCTCGTGGTCCGTGACAACCTGGAACTCCCTGATGGTCACATCTGGCTGACTGAAGAGTCGCGCGTCAGAATGGTGCGCAAGATCCGGCTGTACCGCCCGAGAGTGATTTTCACCCACTACTGGGAGGACCCGCATCCCGATCACGTTCACACTTGCCAGATTGTGCGCGAGGCCGCTCACGTCGCCGGCCTCGCAAAGTACGATGCCGAGGCGGGCCAGGAGCGCTTTCGCCCTAAGACAGTCGCGCATTTCATGTTCCCGCGCACGGTCGCCCCGACCTTCTTGGTTGACATCAGCGACTTCGCCGAGCAGAAGCATATCGCGATAAGTTGCTACCGCTCGCAGCTATACGACCCCACCAGCAAAGAACCGGAGACGAGCCTGAGCACTGAAGCATTTCTGCGCAGAGTCGAAGCGCGTCAACGATTCTACGGGTCTCTCATCGCGGTAGAGCACGCAGAAGGGTTCATCGTGCGCGAAGCCCTAAACGTTCACGACCCAATCGAACTGCTATCGAGAAAGATGAATATGTATTCATAGGGGTTGGGGGTTAGGGGTTGGGGGTTAGGGGTTGGGGGTTAGGGGTTAGGGGTTGGGGGTTGGAGAGTGCGGAGTAGAGGGAGAACTGGATGTCGATCAACAGCTTCCGGGATCTTCGGGTTTGGCAGGCCGGGATGGATCTGGTTGAGCTTGTTTATCGGCTCTCGGAAAAGTTTCCTGCGAAGGAAACCTACGGCCTAACAAACCAGATGCGGCGATGCGCGATATCGATACCATCCAACATTGCCGAAGGACACACTCGTGAGCACAGCAAAGAATACCTTCATCACATTTCAATCGCCCAGGCCTCACTAGCCGAGCTTCAAACGCAATTGGAGATTGCGGGCAGATTGAGGTATCTGTCTGAAGTGGAGATCGCGGCCAGTCTTGAGCAAGCGGTATCCCTGGCCAAGCAGCTCTATGCGCTACGCAATGCGCTAGCGAAACGAGGATAAGCTCATATGTCCTCCCCCCAACCCCTAACCCCCGACCCCCAACCCCTAAACATAGGTATCACATGCTATCCATCATACGGCGGGAGCGGCGTGGTCGGCGCCGAACTGGGATTGGAGCTCGCCAGGCGCGGGCACTCGGTCCACTTCATAAGCTACGCTCCGCCGATGCGATTGGACGGCGGCAAGGGCCACGAGCGGATCCATTTTCACGCGGTCGATATGTTGAGTTACCCGCTGTTTGAATATCCGCCTTACACCGATGCGCTCGCATCGAAGCTTTTCGAGGTGGCCTCGGCCCAAAAGCTCGATCTGATACATATGCATTACGCGATACCACACGCCGTAAGCGCGTACCTCGCGCGTGAGATGCTCAAGCCGACACGGTACCTGCCTGTGGTGACGACCCTCCACGGAACTGACATCACTCTAGTTGGCCGTGATCCGTCCTTCTTACCGATCACGAGATTCGGGATAGAGCAGTCCGATGCCGTGACCGCGATTTCAAACTATCTGCGGGACGCGACTCACGAGGTGTTCTGCACGGGCTGCGACATTAGGGTGATCTATAACTTCATCGACTCGGACTACTATCGCCGCGCGCCCAGTGAGGAGGTGCGCAAAACCCTTGCGCCCAACGGCGAGAAAATCATCCTCCACGTCTCGACGTTTAGACCCATCAAACGAATCACTGATTGCGTAGAGATAGTCGCCGCTATGAAGAAGCTGGGAAGTGTCTCTGGTCGCCAGTCCGGCGTGAAGCTGGTTATGTGCGGCGACGGTCCGGAACGGGCCGATGCGGAAGCGCTTGCCACGAGATTGGGTGTTGCCGATTCGGTGGAGTTTGTCGGCAAGCAGCCTCAATCGCAAGTGCGCGGCTACCTGTCGGTAGCAGACTTGTTGTTGCTGCCGAGCCAGTCCGAATCCTTCGGCCTCACCGCGCTCGAGGCAATGGCTTGCGAAGTGCCGGTAATCGCGACGCGGGTGGGCGGCATCCCCGAACTCGTCGAGGACAAGGGATGCGGTTACTTGTTTGAGATCGGTGACGTGGATGGAATGGCCGCTGCATCACTACGAGTGCTAAACGACGACTCCGAGCGGGAACGATTGGGGAGGAGGGGCCGTGAGATTGCGGTGTCGCGATTCACAACCGAGAAGATCATTCCTCAATACGAAGAACTCTACAGAATGGTAGTGCGAGAAAGCGGCGCAAAACAAACGTGAGACGCCTTTTGGGTCTTTGCGTCACCTAGCGTTCCTTGTGCGAACCAGTTCCTAAATGCGAAGACGATAATCTGAAGTGCGAAGGGGCTTGTAGTAGCAAAGCCTAATCAGCGGTGATATCCTTCCGCGAATCCAACGCATAGGAGTCTTAGATGAAGCGAGTTCTCTCCCGCGCCGGTGTGATCATCACTCTGCTAACGAGCCAGCTCCTGCTTGTTGCCGGCGCACAAGCGCCTGCGACAAGCGTTCGCAGCTATAGAAGCGCGCACGAAGCCGAAATCATCAGCGAGTTTGTAGACCTGTTGTCGATTCCCAACGTCGCATCGGATTCAGTGAACATCAGACGCAACGCGGAGAAGCTCACCGAGCTGATGCGTCGTCGCGGCATTCAGACGAGACTGCTTGAAGGTGACGGTCCGCCGGCAATCTTTGGCGAACTCAAGACACCTGGTGCCACTCAAACGATCGGTTTCTATGCGCACTACGACGGCCAGCCGGTGGAACCGTCGAAATGGACCGGAGATCCATTCAAACCAACTCTGCGCGACAAGCCGCTTGAAGCCGGAGGCCGCGTGATACCTTTTCCGAAACCCGGGGAGAAAGTTGACCCGGAGTGGCGGCTTTATGCGAGATCCGCCTCGGACGACAAGGCCCCGATCATCGCGATGCTCGCGGCACTCGATGGGCTGAAGGCTTCGCAGAACAATCCGACTGCGAATCTCAAATTTCTTTTTGACGGCGAGGAGGAAGCCGGCTCTCCTCATCTGGGAGACATCGTGACTCGCAATGCCGGGTTGCTTGGCGCGGATGTTTGGATATGCGCGGATGGACCGGTGCATCAGACACGCCGGCAGCAGCTCTATTTTGGCGTGCGCGGGATTGTGACCGTCAACATCACGGTTTACGGCGCCAACCGCGCGCTGCACAGCGGTCACTACGGGAACTGGTCGCCAAATCCGGCAATGAGATTGGCGAAGCTGCTGGCGGGGATGAAAGACGACAGCGGTCGAGTCTTGATCGAAGGCTTCTATGACGGCGCAGAACCTCTGGGCGCGGAGGAGAAGAAAGCCCTGAAGGAAATGCCCGCTACCGACTCCGAGTTGATGCGAGATTACGGGTTGGCTGCGACCGACGGCTCGGGCAGATCGCTTGCGGAGTTGATCAACGAACCATCGCTCAACATCGACGGACTCCGGAGCGAAGACGTCGGCGCACAATCGCGAACGATCATTCCTGCCGAGGCCACCGCCACAATTGATCTGCGGTTGGTTAAGGGTATCGAGCCGCGCCGTCAGGTGGAACGGTTGATCGCGCACATTAAGAAGCAGGGTTACTTCGTTGTGAGCGGCGAACCGGATCCCGAAACTAGGTTGAAGCATCCGCTGATCGCGCGGGTCGTGAGCGTTGGAGGGTATCCCGCGGTGCGCACGTCGATGAGTCTGCCGATCGTGAGAAAGATAATTTTTGCGGTCGAGCAAGCGACGGGCAAAAGGCCGGTGATGCTCCCGACGATGGGTGGGAGCGGACCGTTGTGGGCGATCGATGTCGCGACGAAGGCTCCACAAGTGGGAGTGCCGATCGTCAATCACGACAACAATCAGCACAGCTCAAATGAGAACCTGCGAATTCAGAATTTGTGGGACGGGATTGAAATCTTTGCTGCGCTGATGATGATGGGGGGTAGTTTGTGGTTTCTAGTTTGTGGTTTCTAGTTTTTGGTTCAGGGTTCAGGGTTCAGGGTTCCGGGTTCAATATTTAGCTTGTCCCATGGAGTACGGCAACCTGAGAGGTCGAACCCCTGAACCCTGAACCTGAACTCGGAATCCTGAACTCTGAACCCCGAACTCTGAACCCGGAACTCTGAACCCGGAACTCTGTACTCGGAACCAGAAACTACAAACCAGAAACTAGAAACCAGCCCCTCGGATCACTTATTCTTTGAACCGCCGGCTGCCGCGGCAGCCGCTCCGGCCTTGCGCTTGTGAGTATCAAACCACTCGAAGACCGCAGGGAAGTTGGGGGCGACTACGCTGCCGTGGTCCCCGCCCGGCACTTCGATGTACTTGATCTCCGCCCCCAGCTTCTTGCCCTCCGCAACCATCACTCGAGATCTTTCGACCGGAACCGTGGGATCGTTGTCTCCGTGAACGACGAGCTGCGGTATGTGCGCGATCTTGGACATCGCCGCTGGATTGTTGGCGCCACCGGAGATTGGGGCCAGAGCTGCGAACACATCGGGGTGGTTCATCGCCACTGACCAGGTGCCATACCCACCCATCGAATGGCCGGTAAGATAGATCCGATCCGGATCGATGTTGTAATCGCGTCTCATCTCGGCGATCACGTCCATCACATCCTTCTCGGCATCGCCGATGTACATCGAAGCCGGCTTGCGGCCTTTCGGACAAGCGACAACGTAGCCATGCTTCTCGGCTTCGGTCTTGAACGCGCCCTGAGCATAAGCTTGAAAGATGCTGTTCTCGTCGCCGCCCATCCCGTGAAGCGCGATCACCAGCGGAAACATCTTTGACTTGTCGTAGGCCGCCGGCACATACACTTGATAAGGCTGGAGCGTGCTATCGACTTTCGAGCGATAGGCTTTTTTGAATTCTCCTCGACGCGCGGCGAATGGATCGGTGCCTGCGTCGAGGCCATCCAAAAGCGTCGTTGCTTCCTTAAGCTGGGCGCGGAAATCCAATCTGTCGAAGTTTATCTCGCCTGTTTGTGCGAGCTCGAACAGGGAAATGCGGTACTCGGCGGAAGGGACCGCCGCGATCAGAGCGTCTTTGTGTCTGGCCTTGAGCGACTCCAGTATCTTCGCCGCGCGGGCCTTGGCCGCTGCGAAATCCGTCGCGAGCCCGCGCTCGATGTGTACCGTCGTGTATTTGACGATCGGTTCGCCGCCTGGGATCTCGACACGAACCGCGATGCGGTAGTTTCCGGCTTCGACGTCGGGCACCACGACTTCGGAGGAAAGGGGATGTGCGATGATGTCAGGGTCGATCGAGTCAAGGGCCTTCAGGTCCTTTACCGTTTCGTCGCCCCTCAACTTGAGCAACGAAATTGAGCCGGCAAGTTTTGCGCTCAACTTCTCGTCCAGGGCATACATTTGACTGATCCGAACACCGACCCTGTCGCCGGGATCGAGCATTGCCCGATCGAGCTTAACGATGATCGCGGACCCAAGTGCTCGCGCCGGTGTCCATTCCGCGCCTCGCATCAACGCCATCGCGTGATACAGGTGCTTGAGCGCATCTCCGTACTTGCCTTCACCATTCGCCGTTCGCGCCATCTCGCCAAGGCGATCGACTTCCGCGCGGGTTTCCGGCGTAAGCCTGGCCATTACAGCCGGAGTGTTTTTCAGTGTTCCGTAACCGACGGAAACGCGCAGCACTTGTCCGGAATCCTGCGCGAGTCCAACCGCGCAGCAAGCGATTAGAATAGCCGCAGAAATAACAAAACGCCGGACAGCAGCCTTTGAGATCATCATGAAACTTCTCTCCTTTTTTCAGAGGTTCAAGCTACTTCATCAGCTCATCCGCCGCTTCGGTCGCGCCGTAGAGCTTGCGCAGCGCTTCCATCATCGCGCGTGTATCAACCGAGACCGCCCGATTCAGGGTCTCATCATAGACGAAGTCTCCAACCAGGGACTGGATGTTGCCGTCGAAGATCAATCCGACCAGCTCGGCGTTCTTATTGATGACCGGCGACCCAGAGTTGCCTCCAATGATGTCGTTGGTCGAAACGAAGTTGAATGGTGTGTTCATGCGCAACGCCGATTTCTTCTCGATCCAGCGCCGCGGGAGCTCAAATGGAAACTTGTCGCCGTGTTCGGCGGATCTCTTATAAAGACCCGCGAAGTTGGTGAACGGCGCCACGTGCTTGCCGTTCTCCTCGTAACCCTTCACCGCGCCGTATGAGAGCCGCAGCGTGAAGGTTGCGTCCGGGTAGAGTTTCGTGCCCTCGATATCGAACAGCGCCCGCGAAACCTTTGCGTAGTTGGCACGCTCGTTCGCCTGGACTTCGGTCTCGTAGCGTTTGCGTAACGTGCGCGCCTCCTCGTCGATAGAACGCGCGAGCAGGATCATCGGGTCGGTGGATTCTTCGATCGCTTTTTCGCCACCGGCAGCGAGTTGTTTGCGATAAGCGACGTCCTTCAGTTTAGTCCCGTCGATCAACTCAGCGGCTCGCGCTTCAGGTGACTTGCCTCCAATCGCGCTCTTGACGGCCGGGTCATCCGCGCCTAACTCCTCTCGCATGAAGGCGAGGGAGTCCGCGAGCTTAACCTTCTCAAAGTCATCAAAGATCGGAGCAGGCGAATAGAGGCCTAGTTCGAGAGAAGCTCGACGCGCATCGCGTGTATTCCGGCAGCCGTTCGGCATTCGGTTTGGCGCTTTCAGCAGCAAGCCGAACGAACGATCACGCGCGAGGCCGAACAAATCCGAGTTAAAGCCCCCTCCGTTTCCAATCAGCGAGAATGCCGTAGTAACTCTTAAGACCGGCGCGGCCTTTGGCGATGTTGTCCCATGCATCACCGTATTCCTTTTGCTTCGCCGGGTCGGCTGCGACCGTGCGGCGCAAAGCTGCTTCGGCGGCCGCTTTTTTTGCGAGGAGAGATTTGTCCTGCAGGCCCTCGAGTTCGCCTGTGAGAGCCTTAGGCTGTTCTCGATACCAAAAAAGTCTTCCTGCGCGCGGCGTGATTGCTCGTCCCCAAGCGCCGATATCGGCCCAATAGCTCGTGCTCACGGTTGAGACCTTGACTACAAACGGTAGGCCGTAGTCCCGAAGATACTCGAGATGCGCCACCGTATCCAACCGCGCCGTCGAGCCGGGATTGCCGGGTACAAAGACGAGCTCGCGATCCTTCGCGCCTTCGCTTTGACCACTTGAAGTAGTTCTCCACTTTGAGGGGCTTGTCGTTCTCGTAGACCCGGAAGAGCGCCATATCAAGGTCGTATCGCGGAAACGTGAAGTTGTCGGGATCGCCGCCGAAAAACGCGATCGCAAATTCAGGCGCGAACACAAGCCGGACATCTGTGTATTTTTTGTAGCGGTAAAGATTGTATTGCCCGCCTTGATAGAGCGTGACTACATCGCTGCGTAACCCTGTCTTCTCAGTGGATTCTTTTTCGATGTTGGCGACTGCGGAGCGGCGGGCTGCGTTAGCCTCAGCGGGAGAGGAGCCCGGCTTGACGGCAGAGGTGACGCGCTCGGTCACGTCTTCGATGCTTATCAACTGGTTCAGTTCAAGGTCGGGCGCCTTGACTTCCTGCTCGCGTGTGTGGGCGTAGAACCCGTCCTTGTTGTAGTCATTCTCGGCGGTGCTGATCTTCGCCAGCACGTCTGACGCGATGTGATGGTTGGTGAGCACCAGGCCGTCCGCTGATACGAACGAGCCCGAGCCGCCGCTATTGAACCGAACCGAAGCGAGTTGTACTTTCTTGAGCCAGGCGTCGGTCACTTCGAAGCCGTACTTTTTCTTTATTTCTGCCCTGGGCACATTATTGAAGGTCCACATGCCTTCGTCGGCGCGCACCAGAGTGAAGCTTGAGGTAGCGAAAAGGGCGATAAACAGCGCACTCAGAAGTTTGTTGATTTTCATGGTCTGGTTCCTCGAGAAGATATTTCCAGCGGCGATTTGAATAGCATGTCCGACAATCACGGAAAAAAAAGAGGGCGAGCCGTGCACATCGTCTCGCCCTCTACCATTCCGCTCACTCTCTTGGAGAAGAGATGGCAGTTCTTGTGCTGCCGGGGATAATTTTACCCAGTCGGCTCGCGTATCGCAACAGCGAAAAAGGGTTGGGCGAAAACCTGACTCGCACCCTCGAGAATGGGCACGCGAGCTTTTGTAAGCGCGTTCAATTTCGCAAAATTTCGACCATCAGTATCGAAACCGCAGCCGGAGTAATGCCCGGGATGCGGGCGGCCTGCCCGATCGTGCGCGGCCGAACATCGCCGAGCTTCTGAACAACCTCGTTGGACAACCCCGAGATGCTCGAGAAATCGGTGCCGCCCGGTATCTCCAGGTCTTCGTAGCGGCCCCGTCTGCGAGCCAGCGCGTCCTGGTCCTTAAGGTAGCCTGAGTATCGAATATCGTTCAGCGCGACGACGATCTCTTTCCGTTTTGTCTGGTCGCCGATTGCCGCGGTCACGATCTCGATCAATTTCTCGGCGCTGCAATCCGGGCGCCGCGCAAGATAGTCAAGCTTCCGGCCGCGATAGCTGTCGGGCGATCCTTCAAGTTGAAGCTCATCCAGCAGTTGATCGCCAAGATCGGTGACCTTCGCGTTCGACAGGTATCCCTTCACCTTCTCGACGTCTCGCTGGCGTTTCTCGAAGGCGTCGTAGCCGGCGTCGTCAATCGAACCGATTTCGTGTGCGAGCGGGGTCAGCCTCTGGTCGGCGTTGTCATACCGTAGCGATAGTCGCATCTCGGCTCGCGAGGTAAACATTCGATAGGGCTCATCCGCGCCTTTGGTTACCAGGTCGTCGATCATCACCCCGATGTAGCTCTCCGCCCGATCGAATACCACAGGCGGGCGGCCGAGCGCTGCCAGAGCTGCGTTCGATCCCGCGACGATTCCCTGACCGGCCGCTTCTTCGTAGCCGGACGTTCCATTGATCTGCCCGGCGTGAAACAAGCCTTTGATCTGCTTTGTCTCGAGGGTAGCCAGCAGTTCGCGCGGGTCAACGAAGTCGTATTCAACGGCGTAGCCCGGTCGAAGCAGCTTCACGTTCTCGAGACCACGAATACGCCTGACGAACTCGTGCTGTACCTCTTCGGCCATGCTTGTCGAGATGCCGTTGGGATAAACTTCATAGGTGTCGTAGCCCTCGGGCTCCAGGAATATCTGATGTCGGAGCTTTTCGGCGAACTTAACGACCTTGTCTTCGATCGAGGGGCAGTAGCGCGGACCTATGCCCTGGATGTCCCCGCTGTACAGAGGTGACTTGTCGAGGTTGCGGCGAATAACGTCGTGCACTTCTTCATTGGTGTAGCCTATGGAGCATTCAATCTGCCTGCGATTTATCGCATCGGTCTTGAATGAGAACGGCACAGGCTGCTCGTCTCCGGGCTGTGGCGCGAACTTCGAGTAATCAATCGTGCGCCCGTCGAGGCGTGGCGGAGTACCGGTTTTGAGACGGCCGGTCTTGAACCCAATCCCGCGAATGCAGTTGGCAAGCTTAATCGAGGCCGGCTCGCCGCTCCGTCCAGCTTGAAACGTTTTCTTTCCGACGTGAATCAAGCCGTTCAGGAAGGTGCCGGTCGTGAGCACAACTGTATGGCCTGCGATAGTTGTTCCGTCGGCGAGCGTCACGCCGGTGACGTGATCGCCACTGAAGTTGATTTCCGCAACCTCGCCTTCGATGATTGACAAATTTTCGGTGTTCGAAAGGCGGCGGCGCATCTCCGTCCGGTAGAGATTGCGATCGGCCTGCGCGCGGGGAGATTGAACCGCGGGACCACGGCTGCGATTGAGCAACCGGAACTGAATTCCGGTGGCATCGATGACTTCACCCATGATCCCGCCGAGAGCATCGACTTCACGAACAAGGTGTCCTTTGGCGATTCCGCCTATGGCCGGGTTGCAGCTCATCTGCCCGATCGAGTTGGTGTCGAGGGTAACAAGAGCCGTTCGCGCGCCGATACGCGCCGCGATATAAGCAGCCTCGCAGCCGGCGTGCCCAGCGCCGATCACAATTACCTCAAACTGTCTTTCTGCGCTCATCTCTAACATCTACTCTTCGGTACTCTTCGGCGCGGTCTGTTCGTTGGGCCAGAACATTGGGGCGTTCGCCTCTGAAAACGGATACGGCGCTTTGGCCAGTCTGCGGGCTGCGTCACGGTACCGTAGACTGTCCAGTCTGCGGACTCTCCCTTCTCCGCCTTTCTCTCGCCTGATTCATCGCGCGCAGACTAGACAGTCTACGCTACCGATCTTTCGAGTTCGCACCCGGCGGAAGATCAATCAATCGATGATACCGTTGAGCCTCAGAACGAAACCCGGCAGCAAAGGCTCGCCGGAGATGACTTTCGGATGATCCAGGATTTCGACTGAGGAATCAGCGAGATATACGTGGATTTGATGGCGGATCGGATCTATCAACCAGCCAAGCTGCGCACCATTTGCCATGTACTCTTTCATTTTGTTTTGCAGAGTGCGCAGACGGTCCGTCTTCGACCTCAGTTCGACGACAAAGTCGGGGCATATGTGACTGAATTCATTACGCTGCTCTGGAGTGAGGGCGTTCCACCGTTCGTTGCGCATCCAGGAAACATCCGGCGACCGCTTTGCGCCGTTGGGCAGGGTGAAACCGGCTGAGGACTCAAACCCGATGCCTGTTCCGTCAGCTTCTGTCCATGATGAGAAACGCCCCGTGAGCTTAAAATTGCGGCTGCTTCCCTCAGGTGTAACTGGCAACATTATGATCATGACACCCTCGCCGGTCATCTCTATGCGCAGCGCTGGATTCTGCGCGCAGAACTTCTCGAACTCTTTATCGGTGAGTCGCGATTGCAAGGGACCCAGACGCACGACCATCCCCGGCAGAGTGTCGAGTGCTTCTGATTGAGCAGATGTTGGCGTAGTGCTCATAAATCAACCTTTACTCGGATTGTCATTATACACGATGACCGGGCGGTGTCTTGGTCTGAATATCGACAAACTTTAGTCCGACAGCCTTCAGTTTGTCGACCTGAAGGTCGTCGGACAACCTCTATTTTCCAATACAAAAGGTCGAAAATATCTGACCGAGTATTTCTTCGTTCAAAGTCTCGCCGGTGATCTCGCCCAGGGCAACCAGACCGCCGCGGAGCCTCAGAAGAATGATTTCCTCTAGCTCACCCTGGTCTAGCAGCTGGATCGCGTCGCGTAACAGCTCGATTGCTTTTCGAACAGCCTCGTGTTGGCGCGCGTCGGTAAGCACTACGTCATCGCGCTCAGTTGCGGAGTCGCCCGCCAGCAGCTCGAGGATCTTCGCGGTCAATTCATCAAACCCGCTTCCTGTCAGCGCGGAAATCGTCACCCAGGTGTCGATCAAATCCGCGAGACCTGCTCCTGTCTGATCGCACTCGAGGAGGTTGGGCAAATCAATCTTGTTGAGCGCGACAATGCGTCGCTCTTTCGGTACGCTCCCGAGCAGCTCCACATCCTCGTTTTGAAACTGACAAGACGCGTCTAATACCAGCAGAGAAATATCCGCATCCGCGATGGCACTTCGGGTTCGAGTGATTCCGATACCTTCTACTAGATCGTTAGTCTCGCGAATGCCCGCGGTGTCGATCAGCCTGACCGGAACGCCCGAGATGGACGTGCTCTCATACAAGGCGTCTCTTGTGGTCCCGGGTATCTCGGTTACTATCGCTCGGTCCGCGCCGATCAGCCGGTTGAAAACCGACGATTTCCCGACGTTAGGACGGCCGACGATGGCCAGATCGAATCCCTCTTTGACATAACGTCCGAAGGCGAAGCTGTTGGCTATCGTGCTGAGCGCATCGATCACACCGTTTAGCTTGTTTTTGAGAGTCGAGGCGGTCTCGGTTGAAATGTCATCCTCGACAAACTCAACTGAGGACTCAAGGTGAACGATCACTTCGACGAGCGCGTCCTTCAGCGGGGTGATACGCAGAGACAATTCCCCCTCGAGCTGTCTGGTCGCGACTCGTGCCTGATACTGAGTCTGTGCGTCGATCACATCGCGGACCGCCTGGGCCTGCGCCAGGTCGATACGTTTGTTGAAGAACGCGCGGAAGGTGAACTCACCCGGCTCGGCGACGCGCGCTCCTCCCTCAAGTGTCAGCTGTAGGACGCGCGCCAACACGATCGGGCTGCCATGGCAGCTGAGCTCTACCACGTCCTCTCCAGTGTAGGAGCGTGGCGCTTTGAAATAGGTAATGATGACTTCGTCGATGAGTTCGGAGGTGGCCGGGTCCATAAGCCGTCCGAATTGCGCGCGGTTTGGCGTTCCGGCCTCGGTCGTAGATTCAGGACGAACGAACGCTGTTGCAATCTTGAGCGAGTCCGGTCCGCTGAGCCGCACTACTCCTATGCCACCGCGGCCGGGCGGCGTTGAAATTGCTGCGATAGTGTCGTCGGAATACATGCGTGGTTTCTAGTTTATGGTTGCTGGTTTCTAGTTGCTTCCAAACCAGAAACTAGAAACCAGAAACCAGAAACCTATTTTGCGGGTCGAATGGTGATCTTGCGGTTTTCCCCGCTGCCCAGGCTCTCAGTCGTGACCGAAGCATCGCTGGCCAGCGCCAGGTGGATGATGCGTCGTTCGTTGGGGGTCATCGGATCGAAGCTGAATGGTATCCGCGATAGCCGCACTTTCTCTGCGGCGACCTCGGCCATCAATCGCAATTCCTTTTCGCGCCGTGCGCGGTATCCGCCTGAATCGAACACCAGCCGCTCGTCGTTGCCGGATGTGCGAGCGAGCACACGATTGCCAAGATACTCGAGCGCGTCGAGCAACTCCGCGTTGTGTCCCAGGAGTAGCGCGACGTCGCCTCCGCGTACCTGAACTTTGAACCCGTCTTCGGTGTGATCCGCGGCGGCCTCGAGATCAAGTCCCGATGAGACAAGTACCCGGTTTGTGAACTCGACAACCAGACTGACATCTTCTTCCGACATCGATCAATACTCCGCACAAACAAAAGTTTATGCTATTTCTTCGGCGCCGCCTCGCCGCTCGGGTCTCCGCTTGCCGTCCTTATCCTTTGGCCGCTTTGACGTGCTTCCTTTTTCGATTACCCGCGTTCCGCCTTTGCCCCCGCCGGATCCCGCTTGCGCGGCGGCTACTTCAGCAGTAAGGTCAGCCGTCTTGCGATTGATCCACAACTGAATCAACACACCGACCATGTTGCTGACCATCCAGTAGAGAACCAGCCCGCTGGGCGCCGAAAAGAAGAACAGCCAGGTAAGCATGATAGGCATCAGCCACGTCATCATTACCCGCTGCATTTTCATCGACGGGTCGGCCGAGGCAGGCTGCGGCGTCAGCTTCGTCGAAGCGATCATCGTAACGCACATAACTATGGGCAGTATCTTCAGCGGATCGGAGGTGGACAGATCATGTATCCACAGCACCCACGGCGCATGCCGCACATCCAGCGATGACCCAAGGTACAAATACACCGCCCAGAAGATCGGCATCTGAAGCAGCAGAGGCATGCATCCGCCCAGAGGATTTGCTTCCTTCATGAGAGCGAGTTGCTCCTGCTGAAGCTCCTGCAATTCCCGTTCGTACTTCTTTGGGTTCTCCTTGAGCTTCTTCATTCGATCCTGAAGCTCTTTCATCCGCGGCTGGTGTTTGGCCGCCTTCTTCATTTTTTTCGAGCTGTAAAACCGGAGTGGCGACAGCGCCAGGTTGATCATCACCGTCACCGCGACGATGGCCCACCCGTAATTGCCAAACAGCCTTCGGAACCCGTTGAGCGCCCACGCCAACGCGGGCACAAGCGGTTTGACCGCAAATGAAAACAGACCGTAATCGATCAATGCGCTGAGGTTGGCCCCGAGTTCTTGTCCCACGTTTGCCAAAAGCACCCGGTCCTTTGGCCCAACAAAGATATGGGTTTTTGCGTTCGAGCTGACCGCGATGCCGGCGGACGGGTAATCGCGCGTCGTTTCGCCGTCCTTAACCTGGACGTTGGTCAGACTGATCTGCTGTATCACCTGGTTCGGATCGGGAACCGCGAGCATTGCGAAATAATGGTCGGCGACTCCCGCCCATTCGTAGAGGTGCCGGAGCGTGTCCACGCCCTGCGCGATGCCGGCGCCTTTCAATGTGCCGGACGGCAATGAGTCGAGCGTAAGCCGCTGACCGTTTGCCTCCCGATTTGTGACATGGGCATATCCGATCAAGGTCGCACCTCTGTCGGCGGTCAGCTTGACCTGGGCCACACCCTCCGCGAGCGGTTTATCGAGTTCGATCTGATTTGATTCGTGATCAACTGCGGTGACTTTCGCAAACGGCGGCGTTATTGCCGCCCCGAGGATCTGCTGGCGCTTACCTTCTCGTGTATAAGCGACGAATTGAGGCGGGGTGCTGTAGCTCCCGGTTTGTCTGTCGCTTTGATCTCCGAATCGCGGGCCCAGCACGATTTCAACCGGCTGTTCACTGCCGCCGGATTTCACTTCTGCCGTCGCGTCAAACACGAAGCTGCCACCGTGGAATGTGAATGACTTCGTCGCGGTGATCTCGGGAGATTTGTACGTGAAGGTTATTGTGCGCGATTCGGTCGGTCCGAGGGTTACTTCAGTTACGCCCGGATCTACTCCTTCGATCTGGAAGTTGACCTGATTCAGTTTGAGTGCGACATCGGGTGACCACGGCGTTCGAAGGCTCAACGGCGCGCCCAGCGGTTCCGGGATATGTTGCGGGATCAGTTGCAGGGGATTGTTGTCGGCTCCGGTTATGGCGCGCTCTTCACCGTTCTCTTTGTATCTTGAAAGTATCCACGATGTGGCGACCGCGCCGCGATTGGACAGCGTGGCGCGCCAGTAGTCGCTGCCGCCGTCGGCGAACTTAATGGTAATGTCGCGCTGTGTGACCTGAGTAGTTTGAGCTTGTGGTTGAGGCTGAGGCTGAGGCTGAGGCTGAGTAGTAGCCGGGGATGTTGGCGCTTTTTGTTTTGTTGTCGTAACCGGAGCTTGCGGCGGGATCTCCGGTGCCCGTTGCGGCGGTGTCTCTTCGAGTTGAAGCGGCTCGTCTATCACGGGCGGCGCCATGTAGCGCATGATGAGGGGCCACGACATCAGCACGACCAGCGAGAGGGCCAATGCCATTATCAAACGAGTTCGATCCATCAAATCACATCAGGCGGGTATCCGCCCGTCCTTTGCTATCTCACGGGGTCATATCCGCCTGAATGAAACGGGTGGCACCGAAGGAGCCGCCGCGCCGCCAGATAGATACCGCGGAGCGCGCCATATTTCTCGATTGCCTGCAGCGCGTACTCAGAACAAGTGGGTGTGAATCTGCACGACGGCGGGAGTATCGGCGAGATAAGCAGCCTGTAAACGCGAATAAAAAATATCAGAACGACCTTCACTTCTGCTCCGCCCTCTGTAGAAACGTAATGAACTCGCTCTCAAAATCACGATACGCAGCCTCGACCAGGGACCGCTTCGCGTTTATGACTATATCAACTCGTTGTGGCACTCGCCATTTGTTTCTTCTGAACGCTTCGCGCACCAGGCGGCGAGCGCGATTGCGTTCAACGGAGTTTCCCATCTTCCGCGTCGTCGTGATACCGATGCGAGATCCGTCGGTCTGCTTTGCAAGCACAAACGCCGTGAAGTATCTGAATTGTGTTTTGCGGCCTTCCTCGTAAACGCGACGAAAAACGTCGCGCTTCAGTATCCTGTCAGTCTTGGGGAACTTTTCGGAGACCTCAGTCATTGTACGTAGTCCGTGGCCGGTAGCCCGGGGCCAGAGGCAGAGGTGCTGGGCTCAAACGGGACTAACGATTACCGACTACTGATCGTTCCTTTAGTAGTGCGCAGGGGTGAGCCGCGTGCGGCCCTTCGCGCGTCGCCGCTTGAGCACGAGTCGCCCGCCTTTTGTGCTCATGCGCACGCGGAAGCCGTGCGTCTTGGCGCGACGACGGTTGTTGGGTTGAAAGGTCCTCTTCATGTTCTACGCTCCTCAAAAACGTCTTTACAGAAAAGGTTAAACCTATAGAAACGCGTGGTGGTTGTCAAGGTTGTCCTGCGGGCCAAAGGAATTATCAAATCAATCGGGATTGGTCCGGGGTGTGCCTCAAGTGGATCTAGGTGCCTTTTTGCCGATCTTTGCGGTTCTTTACGTCTTTGCGCTGTGTATTCAGGTCATAGCGACGACGCCTTCAGAATCAGTGTCGTCGCCAAAATACGCTGCCGATTGTTGCCTCGGGCACCCCTCTGGGCGCTGTTTCGATCCTTGGCTTGCGAGCCATAGTGGAGCAGAGTCTATTGAGGCTCGTATCAAATGTCAACGAAGTGAAGCCTGACCCCTTTCCGGCTGTTTCGACATACTCATACCCGCAGAGTCCAGTCCTTTAGTGTTTGCACACATCGGCCTCAGGATGGTCAAGGCAGACCACCTGCTTGAGAGCCTCCATCTGCTTCTGCTGCCGTTCAAGTTGAAAGTTCTGTTGTTCGAGCCTCTGTTTGAGAGACTCATTCGCTTGCTGCAACTCTTTGACTGCTTGCAAGTTCAAGAGCGGCAACTTCGAATAATTGACGGCTTTGAAACCCTGCTCATCCTCAGTAACCAATTCCGGCATTACCTTTTCAACTTCCTGAGCAACCAAGCCAAACGATTGCCTCACGCCAAGGTGACGGGCCGGAAACGCTTCGCTGCGCCAATAGAAATGCACCGGTTGCAGTTGGCTGAGTTTGTCGAGCAGTTTAGGGAATGGCGTGACGTCACGTTTCAATCTAGCATCGGAGGAGCAGGCGCCGGCGATGACCGTTCCGTCGGAATCTTTGACACAGCCAGATGTCCCAGTGCCGACGCGCAGATCGCCATTGACGTCCAATTTATCGGCTGGTGAGGTGGTGCCAACCCCGACATTGCCCGTGCTGAGGATCGACATCCGCGAGACATTCGCCGTCCGATCAATGATTTCAAATCTGCCGTTTGATGCGCCACTGGACGATTGCAATGTCCACAACCGTCCGTTTGTGTCCGAGCTCTCAATGCCCAGTTGCTGATCACCGCTGCCAACGATATGCAAATGTTTGTTTGGGGCAGTCGTTCCGATTCCCACCCTGGTATCGGCGCTAGCGCCATTCACCCCATTGATGGATCCAAGGATCAGTGAATCACTCTGCGTGACGGATGCGAAGGCCCCGATAGCGGTGGCATTATCAACGCCCGTGTTGACGTTTGTAGTGAAACCGAGAAGGGTGTTGTAGTCGCCGATTGGATTTGTAACGTTGAACGGGAAATCAGCGCCAAGGCCGATAAAGGTATTACGACTTCCGGTGGTGTTCGATTGTCCGGCTGATCTGCCGAAAAAGGCATTGAAGCTCCCGCTGGTGTTATTGAAACCAGCACCGCTGCCGAAGAAAGCATTGCTGACGCCGTTGCTGTGTTGTCCAGCTTCATGACCCACGAACGCATTCTGGGCGCCGTTGCTGTTGCTAGCTCCGGCAGAGTCCCCGACAAATAAGTTTCCCTGCCCCGGCGCGCTCAACATCCGCTGTCCCGCGAAATTGAACTGCGTTATGGCGTTCACGATCCCGCCTGATAATGTGCCTTCTGCCGTACCGTTGCCACTGATGTGGAGGTTACTCGCCGTTTGCTGACTGGTCGTGTTCTGCACATAGCTGGTGCTGCCCCCTGGCACACTCGCGACCGGGATAGGCCCCGTCACCACGCCTCCGCTGACACTTTGAATCTGACCGCTGGTCACACAACTCACACATGCCCCGCTCAAGCCATCGGCGGCCGTCGCGTTCAAGCTCCTGATGGCATAAGGGTTCGAGCTTATGGGTTGGCGCTCCGAAAGCTGGGTGAAGACTCCCCCACCGGCCACCCGCACACCAATGTCGAGAAACCGCGCGGCGCCATTGAAACAACTCGCACACACTCCGAAATCGAGTTGTACTGTGAAGATGCCGACAGACACCGCGACACCCAAACGTTGCAGGGTAGCGCCTTGCTGAGTGCCCGTCCCGACGATTGCGGTGTCAAATAGTTTGAACTCAAAGTCAAAATTGCCGCTCAGCGCACTTCCGTTGTTGTCGGCGAGTTTGCCTTGATAGGTGAAAGCCGTGGTCTGAGCCAGAGTGGTGCAGCTAAATAACAGGGCGAAGATGAAACAGAGAAACAGGTGGCGAATATTCAGAGCGGTCATAAGCGAGCCTCCTTGGGTTTGTGGTGTGTCGCGCCGTCACAAATTAGGAGCGTGAGTACCTTGGGCTCTATTGAAGTTGAGCCCGAAGACGGAGCAATATAGCACAAGGACAGCGGCTAGTGAATGCGCAAAGCTTGGGGGGGGACGGTGCAACAAATTTGAAGCGTCACTCGCTTGTGCGCAAGGAGGGGCCACGCATAAGAAGGTACTTGTCAATACCTCGTCCCTCTTTATTGTTTTCGGCACATTATCTCTAGAGAAAACACCTCTCCTAATGTCAATTCAGGGGTCAGGCTTCACTTTATTGCCATTTGAGCGGACCGAATCCGCGCTGTTGACTGATCATGTAGTGCCTCACTCGGTTCCTCGAATGATCACCGTCTTCAATCCATCTTCCCGGTTATTCGGATTGTAGCGAAAAAGCTCCACCTTTTCACTTCTCTTGTAATATGCCCACCGATATCTCTTTTCTGGCCTCTCGCTAAAATCTCCTGAAGTGTTCATGTGAACCACGAGCGAGCGTAGTTGGTCGACGTCAGTGCTAACAAAGACTTCAAGGAGTGATGGATTAGGATTCCTGCGTGAAATTGCTTCGACAATAGCATCAGATTCCCATCTGTGATCTGATCTGGCTCTGTCAAAACGTGTACCTCGTACCCGCGACTGGACTCCAAGCTTCTAAGAATGAAAGCGCAGAATGGTAACTCGTTGATGGACTGCGTTGAATTGCTGTGGGACTGAGACCGTGAAAGGGCCACCGGATTACTACACAATAGGAATATTGTCATTGCAAAGAAAAGGCTTGGAGTCTTTGTCATAAGGATTTCTCCATTGTTTCCTGGGGGAACGAGAGACTTCTCAGCCGTTTACTTGAGCGAGTCCATGTAAGATGCTCGTCCCGGCGTCAAATGTCAACAAAGTGAAGCCTGACTCCATCAAGCTATTCATATCGCCGCCGGCATACGCTAGCCCGGAGGTTGCGCTCAAGCATACGCTATCGAATCGCCACGCCTAAGGTGCTGAGATTCGAGCGCTTTCTTTCGATCTGGTTGTCTTGAATCCACCTCAATATCGAAGCTTGCGCGGAGCTACCCTTGCGGGGCATTATTATTGACAGGGTGTGGCGCCGATGTTAAGTTCACCTCGAACCTCCATTCGGTCGTGCCCCTCTGATAAGAACACATGGTAAAGAGAAGCGGTAACAGGTTTGACGACCGCAAGCGGGAGATATTCGCGACGATTGTGAAGGATCACATCGCCACGGGCCAACCCGTCGGATCGTTCGCGCTCGCAAAGCAATCGCGCGAGAACCTGTCGTCCGCCACGATCCGCAACATCTGCGCGGAGCTTGAAGACGAAGGTTATTTGACGCACCCGCATACTTCCGCGGGACGGCTGCCCACCGACATGGGCTATAGGTTTTACGTTGACAATTTCATAGGCTCGATGAAGCTTTCGCGGGCTGAGGCCGCACTGATAAATGAGCGGTTGCTGGACGAGCAGTCGCTGGCGAACCCGGAGCTGCTGATGGAGCGCACGAGTCAGCTGTTGTCGCAGCTGTCGGATAACGTTGGCATCGTGGTGTCGCCCTCGAGCTCGCGGGACATCCTGCAGCACATCGAATTCGTCAGGCTGCCAGACTCGCGGATTCTGGCCATCACGGTATCGAGCGCGGGCCGCGTGCAGGATCGAGTGATTCGCATTGACGGCGATTTCACGCAAGACGAGCTGAATGCGACCTCCCGCTATTTGATCGAGAACTTTCGCGGTTGGACGCTGGCTGAGATCCGCGACGAGTTAGTGCTTAGGATGAGCGAGGAGAAGGCGCTCTACGATCAGTTCCTGCGGAACGCGGTGCTGTTGTGCAGCCAGAGCCTGCAGGAAGGTGACCAGCCTGACGTTTTTATAGAGGGGGCCGCGAATATCATATCCAAGCCTGATTTCGCGGACACCGAGCGCATGCGGGCGTTGTTCAAGATGTTTGACCAAAAGAGCCGGATCGTGAAGATATTGAATGAGTGCATCGAAAGCGCGAGTCGCGAGGCGGTAGCGGTGCGCATAGGTAGTGAGAATCGGTTTGAAGATCTGCGGGGCTGCACAGTCATTGCATCACCGTGCGTTTATCCGGGAGGTGCGTCCGTTGGGAGTATCGGCGTAGTGGGACCAACGAGGCTCGAATACGACCGGCTGATCGCGGTAGTTGACTATATCGCGAAGTTGTTCGAGCGCGCGCTTTTGCGAGGCCTCGACCAGGACTCTGTGACACATCGGCAATGAAACGACGATAAGGGAAAGAATCAGACGACGAAAATGAGAAACAAGAAGAACGAGTTGGAGGATGTAGCCTATTTTATTGACGGCGATGATCTCGGATCGATCTCAGACGAGGGAGCTGAGTTGTCCGCCGAAATGGAACTAGCGGGCGATCCGGGAGACCAGCAGAAAGGCGTCACAAAATTGAAAGAGGAAGGCGAAGATCCCGCGGATTCGCCCGCCGCCCAGCAGGGATCCGTTAATCAGCTGAAGGCCCAGATCGATGCGCTCATTGCCGAGAAGACCTCCCTATATGACAAACTGCTCAGGCGGCAGGCTGAATTCGAAAATTACCGGAAGCGAGTCGAGCGCGAACGCAGCGAGGTATATCAGCACGGGCGTGATGACGTGTTGTTGCAATTTCTTCCGGTCGTCGACAACTTCGAGCGGGCTTTGTCCAGTCTTGAGACAAGCGAGGGCGACGCCGAAGCGCTACTGCACGGCGTCGAGTTGATACACAAGCAATTCAAGGACGCTCTATCGAAGCTTGGTCTCGAGGTAGTTGAAGCCGTCGGACATGCTTTTGATCCACACGTTCACGAGGCGGTGACGACGGAAGCGACCGACAAACATAAAGAGAACACGGTGATTCAGGAGTTTCAACGAGGATACAAGATTGGTGACCGATTGCTGCGTCCGTCCAAGGTGAAGGTAGCCTCCAGCCCCGAAAAGTGATCGCGGGTTTCAAATTGCCGATTGGAGTTTAATCAACTCGCAATCGCAAACCAGTCGATCTCCAGGCGGTAGCGGAATTCCCCAGCCCCTAACGAATAATCAGACCTCTTTTACCTTCTCGGTCTTGAGTGGATAGCAGATAGGAGGCACGTCTCATGGGCAAAGTTATCGGAATTGACCTCGGCACGACGAATTCGTGCGTGGCGATATTGGAAGGTGGCGTCACCCAGATAGTTCCAAACAAGGAAGGTGGGCGGACCACGCCATCGGTAGTCGCATTCACGGAGAAGGGCGAGCGGTTGATCGGCCAGATAGCCAAGCGCCAGGCGATAACAAACTCGGCGAATACGATCTACGCGGTCAAGCGGTTGATGGGTCGCAAGTTCGACTCTGCTGAGGTTCAGCGAGCGTGCCAGGTCTGCTCGTACGAAATCACCGATGCGGCAAACGGAGACTGCCGGGTGCGGGTGCGCGGAAGGGATTATTCCCCACCGGAGATTTCTGCGATCCTGCTTCAGCGTTTGAAACTGGCTGCCGAAGAATTTCTCGGCGACGAAGTCACCGAGGCGATCATAACCGTGCCCGCGTACTTCGACGACATTCAGAGACAAGCTACAAAGGACGCAGGGAAGATCGCCGGGTTGACCGTTCAACGCATCATCAACGAGCCGACGGCCGCGGCGCTCGCCTACGGGCTCGGCAAACGCGAGAACGAGCGGATCGCGGTGTACGATCTTGGCGGCGGCACGTTTGACATCTCGATAATGGAGATGGCGGACGGCGTTTTCGAAGTCCTCTCAACCTGCGGTGATTCGTTTCTCGGCGGCGAAGATTTCGACCAGCGCATAGTCGACTGGATGATCGAGACCTTTAAAGAGGAAACCGGGATCGATCTTCGTCCTGATCGACTCGCGCTTCAACGGCTGAAGGAAGCGGCCGAGCGCGCCAAGTGCGAGCTCTCCACAACCACTGAGTCTCAATTGAATCTGCCGTTCATCGCCGCGGATCCAACCGGTCCGAAACACTTCAACAAGACGCTCAGCCGAACAAAGTTTGAGGAGCTTGTAGTCGACCTGGTCGAACGCACCATCGAGCCCTGCCAAAAGGCAATCGCTGACGCCAAGCTCACCCCTGCGCAGATCACAAAAGTTCTATTGGTGGGCGGCCAGACTCGCTCTCCGATAATCATCCATCGGGTGCGGGACATTTTTGAGCGCGAACCCTCGATCGAGATCAACCCCGACGAAGTCGTCGCTATAGGCGCGGCTATTCAAGTCGGTGTGCTCGCGGGCGATGTAAAGGATCTGATACTCCTCGATGTGATTCCGCTATCGCTGGGAATCGAAACCCGCGGCGGACTCTTCACAAAGCTTCTTGATCGCAACTCGACCATCCCAACAAAAAAGAGCCTCGTCTTTACGACCGTGGCGGACAATCAGCAAGTCGTCGAGGTGCACGTTCTGCAGGGCGAGCGCGATATCGCATCTGGCAACCGCAGCCTGGCGCGCTTCGAGCTTGTTGGGATTCCGCCAGCCCCGCGCGGTCTTCCTCAGGTCGAAGTCACTTTTGAGGTAGACGCCGACGGCATCGTTTCCGTCTCGGCGCGCGATAAGATGACCGGCCTCGAACAGGCTATGAGAATAACCCCCTCGTCAGGGCTGTCGGCTTCTGAGATATACGATCTGATCGAGGAGGCGAGTCGCAATGTCGAGAGCGACCGCCGGATGAGAGAGATCATCATCTCGCGAAACCGGCTGGAAGGCTTGCTACAGAACACCGTGCGCTCATTTGGCGAGTTCGGATGGATGCTCTCGTCCGATGACCAGGAGTTCGTGAGAAACACCGTCGAACACGCGCGCGGGACGTTCTCGTCAGAGGACCCGACCGAGGTGCGATACACCCTGGAGCAACTGGAAAGAGCCGCCCGCCTCATAACCGACGCAATGTTCAGGCCGACCGGTCTGGCATCGGGCCCGGCGGATGAAAAAGAAAAGGAAGAAGATACGGTGCCAGTGTCCGAGGTGTCGTAGAGTTTGCTATAATTCGCTGCTCGTTGGTTTCTGGTCTCTGGTTTCCGGCTTCCTCTGGTAAGTTCGGGGAGGGAAACCATACCAGAAACCGGATACTGAAACCCAAACTAGAACCAGGGACCATACTTGAGCGGCAAACGCGACTACTACGAGGTGCTGGAGGTTAGCCGAGAGGCGAACGATCAAGAGCTGAAAACGGCTTACCGGCGCCTGGCACTCAAATTCCATCCAGACAAGAATCCCGGAGACCACCAGGCGGAGGAACGCTTCAAGGAGCTGAACGAAGCCTATCAGGTGCTCTCTCAGGCGGAGCTGCGCGATCGTTACAATCGCTACGGGCATGCGGGTGTCGGCGCGGGCGCGACCGCCGGATTCGGACAGGGATTCCCAGGCTTTGAAGATCTCTTCGACATGTTTGGGATGGGTGACATCTTCGGCGGGCGCAATACCCGGCGCGCCGGCCCTCGTCGCGGGTCGGATCTCAGATACGATATCGAACTCACACTCGAAGAGGCGGCCACCGGGCTAAAGACTAAAATTCGGGTGCCCAGACTGGAAGCGTGCGAAGTCTGTCGCGGTACGGGTGCGGCAGAAGGTTCGCAGCCCACGCGTTGTGCCGCATGCGCGGGAAGCGGACAGGTCCGGTATCAGCAAGGCTTCTTTTCGGTCAGCCGCACTTGCTCGACGTGTCGAGGTGCCGGAAAAGTGATCAGAGACATCTGCCGCGGGTGTCGCGGCGAAGGTCGCATCGAGCGTGAAAAAAAGCTCGAGATCAAGATTCCAGCCGGCGTCGATACCGGCTCCCGGCTGCGAATTGCAGGAGAGGGCGAAGCCGGCGAATTGGGAGCGCCGCGCGGCGATTTGTATGTCATCGTACACGTGAAGGAGCACGACTTCTTTGAGCGACGCGATGCGAATCTGTATTGCTCGATTCCGGTATCATTCGCCCAGGTCGCGCTCGGAGCGGATGTGACGGTGCACACGCTCGAAGGCGAGCAGAGCCTCCGCATCGCCGAGGGCACGCAGGGCGGCAGCATGTTCAGGCTAAAGGGGAAGGGAATGCCCGTGCTTGGCGGACGCGGACGCGGAGATCTTTACGTAGCGGTCAACGTTGTTACGCCTACGAATCTCTCAAAAGACCAGCGCCGCTTGCTTGAAGAGCTTGCCAACCTCGAAGCCAACGGCCATCAGGACCGCGGGATTGTAGATAAGGTCAAAGATATTTTTGGATAGAGAAGAGCAGAAGAGAATCGAATCAGAAGTGCATGGAGTTCAGGCTTTAGCCTGCTCCCCGTTTCAGAAGCGCATGGAGTTCAGGCTTTAGCCTGCTCCCGTTTCGCCGCACGAGAAACAGACAGGCTGAAGCCTGAACTCCATGCTCTTACGACATCTATTTGGATGGCGCGTAGTACGGGTTCGAGCCGGAACCGTGATCGGTCGTGTCGAGTATCTCGCGGATCTGGGGTATCTGCTCGCGAATCAACCGCTCGATTCCCATCTTCAACGTCACATCCGCCGCGCCGCAGCCCTGACAACCGCCGCCCATCCGTATGAAAATGTTGTCGTCCTGAACATCTAACAACTCGACGAACCCGCCATGAGACGCAACACCAGGATTGATCATCTCATCGAGGACTTGCTGAACGCGCGCTCGTACATGCTCCGGAGGTAGCCGGTCGCCCTCAGCAATCTCCGGCGGTGGATTCAGGAAAGCTCGGATCGCGGTCCCGACTCGCTTGCCGAGTTGGCGCCAATCCTCCGAGCCTCCCTGGGTGACGTCCACCAGATTGTTGTTGAGCTCAACCTTCATAATGCCTGGAATCTTGAGCAGCTTATCCGCCAGGTCGTTGTCCTTTGCTTCCTCCGTCGTGAAAAAGACGGCAACCCCTTCGTGCACCGGCCGGTCGACCGTGAAGCGGCAGACGTGAATGTCTTGCTTGTCTACTTCGGCTTTGATCTGGATCGCTAAAGGTGAACTCATCGTAGTGCTCCTCTGTTGGTTTCTTCGTTGAACGTTGATTATAGACGATTCCTCGAAGACATATCCACACCCGTAAAATCATTCGAGTTTCGCGGGATAATAGCTGCGGCCTTCTGCGGCGATCTCTGGTGGCATTTAGAACCCGGCCCTTTTTTCGAGGGGACCAAACTGGTCCCGCGTGGGCTCCGCTCAGCAGAACCAGGCTTCAGTCAAACGCGGCGGTCGCAGCCGGGAGGGGTCAATCGACGGCCCTGATCGCCCGGCTCGCGCATCCCCTCGAACAGCATCGGCCATTATCCGAATTGTGTAAAACGTCTCGGCAGCGTCCTCATTCCCATCTACTGCTTGCTCGACAAGCGCGCTCACGCGGCTGTGTAGTTCATCCATCCGCGGGTCGGGATGCGCCCACTCGTAGGAGAATGACTCCTGAACCAGCCGACCAAGCCAACGGCGACTATCGGGCTCCGATAAGAGCAGCGAACCGGGCGGAACAAGCAAGCGAATGCTGTACTGAACCGGGTCCACGTGATCTATCAAATCGTGCGATTCTACAAAGTCGAGAACGTCTATGTAATCGTCGATCGTCGTCCACGGTGCGAAGGAGACGAACGTCGGCCTCATAACGATTCCAGCGTCTCGCAGTATCCGCAGCCCTTCGATAACTTCGGCTCGCGTGTGACCCTTATCCAGATGCTCGAGCACCGTGTTGCTCAACGATTCGACAGCCGACACCACAAAGATGCAGCCGGTCTCCGCGAACTCAGCAATCAGCGCCTTGTGCTTGAGGATGTGCTCGATCTTTGCGGTGAAATCATAGGTCAGTTCCGGAAACTCCTCGTGCATTGCCCGCGTGATGCGAAGCGAATGTCCGGGTCCATTCAGGAAGTCCGGATCGCCAAAGGTGATATGGCGCGCGCCCCCGGTTACAAGCCTGCGAATATCTTCTAGAACAATGTTCTCGGGCACAATAAAGAAGCGGCCGTTGTACACCGATGGGATTGGGCAATGCGTGCAGTGGTGCAGGCATCCGCGGCTCGCTTCGACATAACCCACGAGCCGCTGTTCGCCGTCATATTCGAGCTTCGCGTAATGCTCGAGCGGTACAAGCGCTCCGCGGTCCGGTACTGCAAAGTCGAGCCGCGCGAGCACCGGTTTCGATAGCCGGCTTCGAGTGCTCACTCCAATTATGTCCAGGGGAGCATCGGTCTGTACCGCTGCGATCAACTGGACAAGCGTCTCCTCAAACTCCCCACCGATCACCGAGTCCGCAACGGTGTTGAGCAAATGATCCGCGTTGAGCGACGCATAGAGACCATAGAAACAGATGTGACATTCGGGGTTGAGCCTGCGAACCTCTTGCGCGACTCGCAAGCCGATCCGCAGCGCGGTATGCATTGGTACTGAAATTCCAACGAACAGTGCTCGCTTGACCTTGTCCGAGTCGAAGCCTTCAACCGAAACATCCATGGTTTCGGTCTTGCATCTCGCTCGACGCAGCAGCCCCAGGGGCACGGCGATGCCCACAGGTTGATGACCCAGCTCGTAGCAGGAGACCAGGAGAATTGACGACCGTTCGAGCTGTCCCAACATCGATAGCATGTTATGTGTTTATTGGGTCTCGTGCCAAGGTGGATGTTTCGAGTACCGACAGCAAACGGAAATTGTATCGCAGGCGCGAGCCGCCGGCACCTTTACAAACTTCCTCGTGAAGGCCGTACTACTAACACCGGTGGCGCTTCATTCAATGATGAACTCAAGCCGGGCGTGCGCCTCGCGCAGCGCAGCCTCAACCTGCTCAGGAGTCTCTGCCCGGCTGAAGATGAAACCCAGATAGCTCGCTCCCTCCGGTGGCGGCAGGATTTCTTGAGTTATGTGCGCGCTGATGATCAAGTCTTCAATGTCAGCCACGGCCTTCGCGGCATCGACCCCCAGAACTTCTCTCAAAGTGCCTGCGCGAGGGATCGGGATCATCATCACCCCCGCTGCCCGAGTCTCGCGCTCGATCCGCGCCACGTCCTCTCCAAGCGCGTGGCGAATGATCAACTCTTCGAGCGACATTCCAGGGTCGAACCGCAACGCCCGCGAGCAGAGTCCCCCGATCGCGCGAGCGGCTACTTCGATCACCCACGCACCTTTCTCGTTCACACGCAGCTCAGCGTGCACCGGTCCCTTAGTCAGACCCATCGCGCGAGTCGCCGCTGCGGTCGTTTCGACGATCTCCCGTTGGATGTCGGGCGAGAGCCGGGATGGAGTTACATAGATCGTTTCCTCGAAGAAGGGACCGTCCAACGGATCAGGCTTGTCGAATATCGCGAGCGCGCGAAATTCGCCGCTGGTGACCAGGCCTTCAACCGCGACTTCGACCCCTGGAATAAACTCCTCAACCAACCCTTCTCGGGCGAGGGCGCCTCCGCGCCGCGCGAGCTTTGGGTCGCCGACGATCTTAGCCAGCCGGCGCACGACTCCCGCAAACTGCTCGGCGTTGTCGGCTCGCATCACGCCTCGGCTTGTGGATAGGAACACCGGCTTGACCACGCACGGATAAGTGACACGAGCCGCGACGTCACGCGAGTCGTCATCCAGTGAGAAATGCCAATAATGAGGCACTTGCACTCCGCGCTGGTTCAGAACTTCGCGCATGCGATGTTTGTTCTTAGCGGTGATCGCGGCATCGAGTGAATTCTGTCCAAGCCTCAATCCTTGAGCGACGGAAGCGGCGACGACGGCGGTGTCCTCATCGACCGGTATGACCGCATCGATTGGAAAGTGAGCCGCAAACTCACCGGCCTGATGTGCGGCGAGTTCCGGGTCTGAGAAGTCGAGCGTTAGCAACCCCTCCGGGTTCTTGCTCTCGAGGGTGCTTGGCTGTTCCGACGCGGCGACAACGTCCACTTCGAGCTTCAGTGCGGCATCGACAAAGGCTTTTGTGCGATAGGTCGTCGTGGGCAAGAGCAATAGCACGCGCGGCATACTCGTAAGCTACGCTGCCGCGCGCGGCTGTGTCTAGCATCGTGCGCCTGGATCACAGCCGGGCGTTGGTTAGTCGATGGGCTTTTCGCTATATTAGCTTCGAGGAGCCAATGAAATGCGATTGACCGAGATGGTTTCGTGCGCCGGTTGAGCGGCTAAACTTGCGCCGAGCGCGCTCGCTCAGGTGCTGAGCGGGCTACCGAAACAACCATACGACCCGAATCTCATTGTCGGCTTTGATCTTTCCGACGATGCGGGAGTTTACCGTCTCCGCGACGACCTGGCGATCGTCCAGACGCTCGACTTCTTTACGCCTATCGTCGACGACCCGTTTGACTACGGGCGCATCGCGGCGCTCAACTCGATCAACGACGTGTGGGCGATGGCTGGAACCCCGATCACCGCGCTGGCGATCACTTGTTTCCCGAAGAAAGGCGTCGACTTCTCGATACTCGCCGAGATCATGCGGGGCGGGCTTGAGGTCTTGACTCAGAACGGAGTCGCGTTGCTCGGAGGTCACAGCGTCGACAATCAACAGATAATGTTTGGCTACTCCGTCACTGGCCTGATAGACCCCAACAAGGTCGCTACCAATGCCGGAGCGCGTCCAGGCGACGTGATTATCCTGACAAAGCCGATCGGAACCGGTGTCATTTCAACAGGAATCAAGTTCGCCAAGGCCCCGCCGGACGTCGCCGCCGCGGCGCTTGAAACTATGTTGACCTCCGGGAAGGCCGCTGCAGACGCAATGCGCGAGTTCGGCGTTAAGGGAGCGACCGACGTGACCGGTTTTGCGCTGCTCGGTCACGCGTGGGAGTTTGCCCACGCGAGTCGTGCGACAATCGAGATTGACTCGACGCGCGTTCCTCTTTTGCCCGGCGCTGTTGATCTCGCGAGCGCCGGCCTGCTAACAAGCGGCGACAAGACGAATCGCGAATATGCCGGCGAAGACATCCAGATCACCGAGACCGTGAGCAAGGAAATGGGCAACCTGCTGTATGACCCGCAGACTGCGGGCGGATTGTTGATAGCTATTCCGGCCGAACGCGCAGACGCTCTGCTCGCTACGCTTCACGAAAACTATCCTCGCGCAGCAATCATCGGCCGGGTGCTTGAGTGTGGCCCGCATTCGCTCATCGTGACCTAAGCAACCGGCTGTCTTCAGTAAACAGTCTACGCTACCTTGTCCCGGGATGATCTGGTCGGGGCAACGCGCAGACTGGACAGTCTACGCTACACTGTCTGTGAACCGATTGTGTCCGCCAGAACGTAGGAGTTCAAACCATGTCAGCTGCGAAACAATACGACGCAATTGTTATTGGCTCGGGACAGGGAGGCACGCCGCTCTCAAAGGCTTTGGCCAAAGCCGGATGGAAGACCGCGATTGTCGAGCGTGAGTACATCGGCGGCACCTGCGTCAACGTCGGATGCACACCGACGAAAACGATGTTCAACAGCGCGCGAGTTGCCTATCTTGCGCGACGATCTGCTGAGTATGGGGTTCACGGCGGGCCGGTCAGTGTCAACATGAGCGAGGTCCGCGCGCGCAAACAAGGCAGTCGTCGATAAGTTTCGCGACGGCGGACTCGGGGCGATCGAAAAGACTGAAGGCCTCGATCTGATCAAGGGGGAAGCCACATTCACCGGTCCGCAATCCATGGAAGTGCGAATGCCCGACGGAACGACGCAGTCGCTTACGGCGGGGAAGATTTTTATCGACACTGGAGGCCGGCCATCGACCCCCAACGTTGACGGGCTCGACGGAGTGCCGCATCTCGATTCAACCTCGATCATGGAGCTTGATCAGTTGCCCGAACACTTGCTGGTGATGGGCGGCGGCTACATTGGTCTCGAATTTGGCCAGATGTTTCGCCGGTACGGCAGCCGGGTGACAATCGTGCATCGAGGCGAACGGGTGCTTGGGCGCGAAGATCCCGACGTCGCCGACGCGATAGCGGGGATTCTCCGCGAGGACGGCATAACCCTGCTCTTGAACTCGGAGGCTACGCGCGCGGATCTTGCGGACGGCGTCATCCGGCTGACAGTGCGGACACCCGAGGGCGAGCAGACTCTCACGGGCTCACACCTTCTTGTCGCAGTAGGGCGGACTCCCAATACTGAACCTCTCAACCTTCCGGCTGCGGGGGTTGAGACGGACGACCGCGGCTTCATAAAGGTCAACGAACGGCTGGAGACCAGCGCGCCAGGTATCTATGCGCTTGGTGACGTGAATGGCGGGCCCCAGTTCACCCACATCTCCTATGACGACTTCCGCATCATTCGCACAAACCTAATTGACGGCGGAGCCGCGGTTACGAGCAAGCGACTCGTGCCGTACACTGTGTTTATTGACCCGCAGCTCGGGCGGGTTGGGTTGACCGAGACCGAAGCGCGCTCGCGTGGCTTGAACATTCGAGTGGCAACACTACCTATGGCGAGCGTGGCACGCGCGATTGAGATGAGCGAGACTCGGGGATTCATCAAGGCGGTCGTTGACGCCGACACCAGTAAGATACTCGGGTGCGCGGTATTGGGAGTCGAAGGCGGCGAGTTGATGGCGATGTTTCAGATAGCGATGATGGGCGCGACGCCGTACACCGTATTGAAGGAAGCCATCTTCGCTCATCCGACGATGGCCGAGTCGCTAAACAATCTGTTTACGTCTATGGATGCGTAAGTTGATTGACGGCACTTCACCGGAAAGGCTAAAACCGTATGCAGACAAAAAACGAACTTGAACGCGAGACGGTTACAAATGAAATGACCGATCTGTTTTAGGAGGTTCGAGCGCGAACCATGCGCATCGTCGAGCGGCTGGAGATCGAAGACTATGTTGTGCAGACCGCTCCCTTCATGAGTCCGCCCCGGTGGCATATAGGCCACACGTCGTGGTTCTTTGAGCTGTTGCTAAAGGATCATCTTCCGGGTTACGAAATCTATTCTGAAGAGTATATGTTTTACTTCAACTCATACTACGAGCGTTTCGGGACTCGCATCGATCGCGACAAGCGGGGAACTCGTTCGCGCCCGACTGTGAAGGATACTCGTGCCTACAGGAAGAGGATCGATGAATCGATGCTCGAGCTTTTGGGCCGCGCCGAAAACAATCCCAAAGCTGGCGAACTCGCGTTGCTGGTAAGGCTCGGTCTCGAGCACGAGATGCAGCATCAGGAATTGCTCGTGTATGACATCAAGCACCTGCTTTGTGATCTCTATGAACCAACAGCAATGGGCGCGCTTCCCTCGCGCGACACGGTGAGCGGGATGGTCGATGTCGAAGGAGGTCTGTTCATGCTCGGGCATTCGGGCGCTGAATTCGCTTTTGACAATGAGAAGCCCGCACACCCCGTCTATGTTCAGGATTTCGCGATCGACCGTGTGCCGGTCACCAGCGGTGAGTATCTCGAGTTTATTCGGGATAAAGGGTACACGGATTTTCGCTGGTGGTTTTCGGAGGCCTGGGAATGCATTCACCGTGAAGGGTGGCAGGCACCTCTATACTGGGAGCTTCACGACGGCAAATGGATGATCAGAGATTTCTCCGGTCTTCACAACGCCGAGGAGAAGGCTGACGAACCGGTGACCCACGTCAGTTTCTACGAAGCCTCCGCATTCGCCAAATGGGCGGGCAAACGCCTACCCACCGAAGCCGAGTGGGAGAAGGCCGCACGCGTTCCTCCTAAGCAAACAACTTTGTTGAGCTTCCCCTGGGGTGATGACAGCCCCGGAGTCTCGCGCGCGAACCTGTTTGAGAACGAACTATGGGGAGTCGCTCCGTCCGGTTCGTTCCCCGAAGGACAGAGTGCGCGCGGTTGTTATCAAATGATCGGCGACGTGTGGGAGTGGACAACCTCTGACTACGTTCCCTATCCCGGATTCAAGGCCGAGTTCGACGAATACAACGACAAGTGGTTCGTCGGTCAGAAAGTCTTGCGAGGCGGGTCCTATGCGACGCCCCAGTATCACCTTCGCTCTACCTACAGGAATTTCTTTCATCCAAACGAACGGTGGATGATCTCCGGGTTTCGATGCGCGAAGACAATCTGATCAACGACCCGACTCTCGGCTTCAAATCCTCAGCGGCGTCAACGTTCGATCTGATCGATGCGATTCAGGAGGCGCGGGAGCGAACTCTCGAATTGATCGAAGACTTGAGCGATGAGCAATTGATCGGGCCGCGTCTCAGCATCGTCAACCCGCTGCTTTGGGAGATCGGACACGTCGCCTGGTTTCAGGAATTCTGGATTCTGCGGCATCTGGGCGGTGTGGCTCCGATCTTGGCAAACGGGGACAGCCTCTACGATTCGGCGCGCGTCGCACACGATACGCGGTGGGATTTGCAACTCCCTTCGCGACCCGAAACGCTCGCATACATGAAGCGAGTGCTCGATCGCGTTTGCGATTGGGACGATCAGCGAAAGCGTGCGCTGATCGACGGCTACGACGAGTCATACTTCCTTCATCTCGCTCTGTTTCACGAGCAGATGCACGCCGAGGCGATCAGCTATACGCGGCAGACGCTGTCCTACCCCCGGCCTCGACTCGGAATCGGTACACGCATCCCTTGCGAACCAACAGCGGCCATTTCAGGCGATGCCTATGTGCCAGGCGGCACGTTCGCGATGGGCGGCTTGGAAGGTGAGGCGTTCGTGTTCGACAACGAGCAGCGGCCGCACGAGGTTGAGGTCAAGCCGTTCTCAATCTCCCGGACGGCGGTTACCAACGTCGAGTTCGCATCCTTTGTTGAAGACGCCGGTTACACACGCGCCGAGTTGTGGAGCGAGGAGGGCTGGCGGTGGAGGCGGAGCGCCGGTGCTGAGCACCCGGTCTACTGGCAGCGCCAACTGAGCGGAGGATGGCTACGCCGCGATTTCGACGATTGGGTAGAGCCTCAAGACCGGGTCGCCGTGATTCACGTCAACTGGTACGAAGCCGACGCGTATTGCCGCTGGGCCGGACGTCGCTTGCCGACCGAGGCCGAGTGGGAGATGGCGGCGAGTTGCGAGCCCTCGCTTCATGGCCGCTCACTCTCGGATTCCGCGCGTCGATATCCGTGGGGCGACGAACCGTCAAACGATGATCGAGCGAATTTGGATTGGCGAGCGATGGGTTGCGTCGAAGTTGACTCTCTTCCCGCGGGCGACAGCGCTTTCGGATGCCGCCAGATGATCGGCAACGCGTGGGAGTGGACCAGCACGGCGTTTGGGCCTTATCCGGGGTTTGTCGCGGGGCCTTACAAGGAATACTCCGAGCCGTGGTTTGGCGATCACAAGGTTCTCCGCGGCGGTTGTTGGGCGACGCGTTCAACCCTGATTCGAAGCGCGTATCGTAACTTCTACCCGCCGGACCGGCGAGATGTGTGGGCGGGCTTTCGCACCTGCACTCGCTGATGAATGCCGCGGTTGGCGGATATTCATCTCGATGTTTCATTTTTCATTTTCTATTTTCTATCTGTGATCGGTCATCGGTAGCAGTGGGTCAAATTGAAAAATGAAAAATGAAAAATGAAAATTGAGGGAGCGCGCCGACCACCGAGCTCCCGGGTTAGGGCCGCTCAGCAACAATCATGAAGATCGTAATAGTGACGCCGGCTCCTGCAGGATCGCGATACGGCAATCGCGTAACGGCGCTTAGATGGGCTCGCATCCTGCGAGGACTCGGTCACACGGTCATCATCAAACAAGAGTATGAGGGGGAGTCGTTTGAATTGATGATCGCGCTGAATGCTCATCGCAGCGCTGCTTCGATTACTCGGTTTCATCGCGAGCATCCGGCCAGGCCGATCGTAGTCGCGCTCACCGGCACGGATCTCTATGGTGATCTATCGGGCGGCTCCAGGACCCGCGAGTCGTTACGGTTGGCGACGCGTATTATCGCGCTTCAGCCGAGGGCGCTTGAACAGTTGAGTTCGCCGCTCCGCGAAAAGACCCGTATCATTTACCAGTCGGTCGCAGGGTTCACGGCTCATAGGGAAGAAACGCGGAACTCCAAGGACGGTCGGTTGGTTTCTTCGGCGGATCGGGCTGGTCTGCGCGCATCGAGAGGGACGCGGTGGTTTGAAGTGTGTGTGATTGGTCATCTGCGTCCGGTTAAGGATCCGTTCCGTGCGGCGAGGGCGTCGCGGTTGATGCCGGCTTCGTCGCGAGTTCGCGTAACCCAGGTTGGCGGCGCCATGACCGAGCATTCGGCGATACGGGCTCGGACCGAGATGAGAACGAACGCTCGATACCGTTGGCTGGGGGAGCAGCCGGGGTGGCGAGTGCGACGCATCCTCACAAGTAGTCACGTATTCGTGCTGTCGTCGCTTAAGGAAGGAGGGGCGAACGCGCTGGGTGAGGCAATAGTAGCGGGGACACCGGTGCTGGCATCTCGAATTCCGGGCACGGTCGGCATTCTCGGTGACGGGTATCCGGGTTACTTTGAGGTTGGGGATACGAGAGGGCTCGCGCGGTTGATGACTCGAGCCGAGACGGACGAGGCGTTCCTTGGAGATCTACAGCAGCGATGCAATCGGTTGGTTCCACTTTTCGATCCCGCGAGGGAAGCGTCGGCGTGGGTCGAGCTGCTCGGGGAGTTGGCGGGGTTGCGTGAGGAGCCGGGGTGAAGACGCCGGGAGGGGAAATTCGAGTTGAGGAGACTATTCGGGTTGATCTCTTCGATCGAGGTTGCCTCGCCAACCTGCGCTGGGAGGAGCCTTAAGTTGCGCGCGATCGGGGATTGGTCATCACGGCGCAGGCATTAGGATGCGAAAGCCCCATTCGAAGCGGTTTTGCTAAGATTGGTTCGAGCCAGGCTTGCAGTTCATGCTCAGCGCATTTGACAAAAAAATAGGGCACTGCGTAGAATTCAACCCTCACGGGCCGTTAGCTCAGTTGGTAGAGCAGCTGACTCTTAATCAGCGGGTCGCGAGGTTCGAGCCCTCCACGGCTCATTTTCGTTTCAATCACTTAGCGGCAGTCAATCGACCGCCGCTTTTGATTTGTGACAATCTTGTGACAATTTTTTTCCGAAGACCGCTCAAAGCTTCAACAGCCTGTCGCTTGCGCTCGTCTGTCGCGTGAGTGTAACGCTTCGTCATTTGCAGCGTGGCGTGACCCAGAATCTCTGCAATCGTAAAAGCGTCAGCCCCTGCGTCAGCTAACCTTGTCCCTGCCGTGTGTCTCAGATCGTGAAACCTGAAGTCATCGAGGCCCGCATCCGTGCAAGCTCCGTTGAATCCGTGCTTCACGTCAGTCAGATTCACGCCAGTCTTCCGGTTTCTGAACACAAACGCTTCATCTTCGTTTTGCCGTTGAAGCTCAAGCAGAATGCTCCTGACCTCAGAATTCATGGGAACGTCCCTGTCTCTTCCTGTCTTTGTGTTTGTCACGTGAATGACGCCTCGTTGAAAATCAACGTTCCGCCACGCCAGACTCAAGAGTTCGCCTCGCCTCATCCCGGTGTTGATCGCCAACAAGATCAGAGGCCGTAGATGTGCTCTTCTAGCCGTGAGCGCGGTCATCAAACGCCGCTCCTCGTCCTGAGTAAGATAGCGCTTGCGTTCGTTGTTTTCCCTTGCCTTCCTCACCTTTCGACAGGGGTTCGTTTCCCTATTCCATTGTCAATTGCCAGGCTGAAGATCCTGGACAAAGTAGCAAGCTCTCGGTTTACTGAAGCCGGCCTTCTTTGTCGTTTATACCTGGTCACGGACTCTCGCCTCTGTGTCTTGAACTTCTCAATCAGCAGTGGAGATAACTGCTCGACTTGTTAACTGGCAACATCCTACCTGAATCCAAGGCTCACCGGCGTCTCGCCGAAGACCGCTTGTTGAACGTCATCGTTGAGGTTGTGACATCGATCTACTTAAGCTCGATCAGCCAGACGTTCCCAGTCGACTCAGCGTACTCGTAGACGATCTTGTCTCCTGTAGGCGACCAGTCGGGGTAGCGTACGAAGGAGTTGAGCTTCGTGTAGCTTGTCACCTGCCGTTGTTCTCTTGTTGAACGTGACACCCACCACACGTTCCAGTAGCCGTCGCGGAATCCCGCGAAGGCGATCTTGTCACCATCCGGAGACCAGGAGTGAACCCAGCTCTGACCCTTATCGAATGTGAGCTGCGTAGCCGGTCCGCCGCCACTCGGCATGATTGCAATATGGGAATCATCGCCGCGTTTCATCTCGAACCCCAACCATTGCCCATTCGGCGACCAGCAAGCAAATGCCATCATCTCCCTATCAAATGTCAACTGTTGTGCACCGCCGCCGTCGAGCGAAGTAGTCCAAATATTGATGGGACCGCCTTTGTTGGAATTGAAAGCCACCTTCTTCCCATCCGGCGACAGCCGGGCGTATTGCGTGTCAGACTCAAAGTCGATCAACATCGACTCGCGGCCGCTGGCTAAGTCTATTCCCCAGAACCGCCAGCGCCCGCCGCGATCGGAGAGAAAAGCGATTCGCTCCATATTTGGAAACCAGCTTGGCTCACTATCTCGCGCCGGATTGGTTGTGAGTTGTTTGGAATTGCTGCCGTTTCCGTCCATCAGCCACAGGTCGCCACCCGCTCCGGCTCGCCACGAGGTGTAAGCGATCTTACGTCCGTCAGGTGAAAAGGAGAGCAAGTTATTGCGCGTGCTGTTGTCGTGAGTTAACGGCGTCGGTGAACCCGCCGCGCCTGAATCGGGGGTGAGCGGCGTTGACCAGAGATTGCTGCTTTGCAGGAGCGCGCTGTAGGCAATCTTCTTGCCGTCGCCTGAGATTGATGGGTGCCTGATTATCGTCGGCGCCGCTCCGACAATTTGCACAGGCTCGCCCGTCGGCTTTCCGCTGCCGGGTGAGATGGAGACCTGCCACAGCCCGCTTTCAAAGCCGAAATAAATACTACGGCCGTCAGGCGAGAAAATCGGATTGTAGGAATTTCGGTTCGCCGGGTCTTGCACTATAGGTTGCAACTCGTCGCCGCTCGCTGACATCGACCAGATCGAGGACGAACTGAAGGTGTCAACTTCGAAGGCGATGCGCTTTCCGTCAGGTGACCACACCGGCATGCCGTGCCCACCCTCCGGCTTGCCGACTTGCGTGATGGGTTGCGCGTCTCCACCTTGTGCTGAAACAACCCATAATGTTGACGGCAGCTGCGCTTCCCGCGACGTGCCTCCGATATCAACCAGGGCAATTGATTGAAAAGCAATGCGCGAACCGTCAGGCGACCACGCCGGACGGGAGCCGAACTCCACGAGTTGCCTCGCGCTGCCGCCAGTGGCAGGAACAACCCAAATGCCGCCGCGGTTCTTCGAGTAGTACGCGATGAGTTGCCCATCAGGCGACCACGCTGGTTCGAAGTTCTGCGTCCCATCTGAAGTCAGTTGCAGCTCGCGAGCACCTGGCGTCAGTTGCTTGACGTAGATCTCAAAGGTTCCATTGTGGTCCGAGCTGTATGCGATTGATTTGCCGTCGCGAGCAAACGACGGATCGATGTCGAGTCCAGAGAAAACAGTCACCTGTGTTCGACTCAGCACACTTGCGCTTTCGGAGTTGGGCAACCTCCCGCCAATCAACCACCACGCCAGGACTCCAAGCGCCACAAGCACAATCGCAGCAAAGATCAACATCGTGCTCGTGGGCCGAAACCGATTGTCCTCCTTCTTGGCCTGGTCCGAAGAAGCAACTGACGAGGCGGCCGTGGTCACATGTTCAGCCTGTCGGTCACCTGTCGGCGGTTCTATTCCCGGAACAGCCGGCATGCCTTGCGTGGCTTCCACATTCGCGATGAACCGATAGCCGCGCTTTGGCACAGTCTCGATGTAGCGAGGCGCGTAGGCATCATCTCCAATTACCTGACGGATCTCTTTGACGATTCTCGTAAGCGCGTTGTCGGTTACGAAACTCTCTCTCCAGATTTGTTCAAACAACTCCTGCTTTTCGACGATGCGCCCGCGATGTTCCACGAGGTAGACCAGGACGTCAAAGGCGCGAGGCGTGAGCTTGCGCGTCTGACCGGATTTCTCTACACGCAATCCGGCGCGGTCAATAACGACATTATCGAAGCGGTAAGAAGGTGTTTCAGTAAGGGGTTTCATCCGTACAACCGATAGCATTAAACAAGTTAGCGTCGGTCACAGAAAAGTCATCCGGCTGTCAGCCGTTTATCATCGCGATGTCATTACCAAATTGGTCGGCTCGATTATAGTCCGCAACCGTGGATCGGCAAAATCCAAAATTTGAAACCGAAAAGGAGATCGTTATGAAGAAGCAAGCTTACACCATCCTCGTAATCGCAGCCTTGTTGGCGACCGCTTTCACCTCCGCCCAGGCGCAGTCCGACAGGTTGATCGGGGCAAATGTCCCCTTCAATTTCATGATCAAGAACAGGGCGCTGCCGGCCGGCGAGTACGTCTTCACCCTGGTTCAGGTTGGCGGCTCGGATGCGATCAAGATTCAGAGCGCAGACGGCCACATTACGGCCTTCGTTCCGACGCGATCGACCAGGGTGAAAGGTTTGCAGACAGAACCAAAGCTGGTCTTCAATCGCTATTCGGACCAGTACTTCCTCTCCCAGGTTGTCGGCCTCGAGGACTCGGTCACCCAGCAGTTGGCCAACCCCCGCGCTGAAGATCGACTCGCGAAGACTTCGGCAGAGAAAAAGAATCTGTCTATCGCCGCACACAAACGATGACAACGTGGCGGACCCATGTGATGACATTTAGAAACGCTCCGATAGTAAATAGAAGGGCGACCTGTTCCCGCCAGGCTGGGAGACAGAAAAACCAGGCCGAGATCCTGATACTACCTCTTTCCTGGTTCGGCGGGGACAAGCCGCCCTTCTCCATCTCAAGTCACCGACCTATTTGTCCTGCTGCTTCTTGTCGTATTCTCCTTTGGTCATCACTGATCGCATCGAATTTCTTAACCGCGAGCTTTGCGATCACCTGTGTGCCAAAGTCTCGCATAAGCATGATGATTTTCGAATAGACTATGAGGCTTTTAGCGAGACGCTTCCGGATGAGTTCTTCCCGAAAGGAACAGATTGGTTGATGCTTGGTCCCACGCATACGTCGGTGAGATGGCTTTGCGGAAGCAGAGTACGCGAGGCGCGGCGTGCGGTGCATTGCTTCGATGTCGTGTTGAGTCTGCCGAAGCGCGAGTTCGGCATGCTTGCCGCTTACCACAGGTCCGCGAGTCGTTCGAAGCGGGACGGAGCAGCGAGCGCGAGCAAACGCTCAAGCTTCTGCTGCAGTTGATACGAGCCTTAGCCGCGGCGCTGATTAAGTAGATGGAGCATTCCTACTAGTTGTTTTGGTTCACCCCAAAAGCTTGTGACAATCTTGTGACAATCTTTAGCAGAAATCAGCCTAAATCGGCAGTAGTCCTCGCAATGGCCAGTGGCTGTAACCTGTAACAGATGTTAGTAGTTGCAACTGAAACGAAATCTTCACATAAACCCGCGACGTGACTCTTAATCAGCGGGTCGCAGGTTCGAGCCCTCCACGGCTCATTTTTGGAATCTAACCCTTGGGGCTACCAAAATGGTAGCCCTTTCGGCCATCTACAGTTTCATCTATAGGTACAATCAGACATCTACGGACGAGACAGAAGAAAAGGTCGAAGGACACACGAACAATGAACGATTAATCCAATGCATTCATCGACCTCGAAAGGATCGAGTTCGACTATTTCGTCAGCAGCTCTCGTTCGAACAAGCGGCAGCGAGCGTATGTTCCACTCCTCGGGCCTGGGTGTTGATCGACGCCACGAGGCTCTCGTTCGAACAAGCGGCAGCGAGCGTATGTTCCAGCGCGTGAAGCTTCGGTGGAGCTTCTGCTCGAAGAGTTCCGCCGGTTCCGCTATCCGGCAACCCGGTGCGCCGGAGACCTCCGTTGGAATCTCCCTCCCTCTTTTGGAATCTCCCTTCCTCTTTGATGAGATCAAAGCCGGCGCGCGGGAAGCGGCTGAGCACAAAATACGGCGGTCCATTGAACGCATCGAGGAACATTGGGATGATCGGCGCCACGTGTTCATAAGTCTGGAACACCAGCGCAAGGTTACACCCCGAGCAGCACCAGATCGCTGACCTGGATTTCGTTGACTCCTCATTTTATCATATCATATGATGATTACTTGTAGACTCTCTTTCTACTCGGGTACGAGAATGATGCTGAACGGTGACACGCCAAAGGGGATCACCTGCCTTGTCGAAGGGAGAAACGTGGTTGGCGAGAGCCCGCTGTGGCACGCCAAACACAATGCAGTCTACTGGACCGACGTCAATGGATTCCTGATTCAGCGCTATAAGATCGGCGGCGGCGAGGTCATCGTCTGGCGGTTTGATGAGCCCGTCTGCTCGTTGTCGCTTACTACGGATCCTGACCGGCTGCTCGTCGCACTCGGCTCGCAAGTTATCCTCTGGACGCCCGGCACCGACCAGCGGACGCCATTCGCGAGGCCGGAGCCGCGGACGCCGTTCAACCGCCTCAACGACGGCGCGACGGACCCGAACGGCGAGTTCTGGGTCGGCAGCATGCGCAACAATGTCGCGCCAGACGGCTGCCACCTCGACGTCCAGGGCATCACTGGCTCACTTTACCGAATTGCTCACGATGGCGCCGTGTCGGTCCAGGACACCGGCTTCGGCATCACCAACACCGTCGCGTGGAGCCCCGACCGGAATACATTCTACTGCGGTTGCTCGGTCGGCAACGTGATCTATGCTTACGATTATGATCCGGCCAACGGCTCCGTCACGCGCCGCCGACCATTCTTCGCAGGGTATGAGCGAGGCGTGCCGGATGGCTCGGCCGTTGACGCGGAAGGCTACCTCTGGAACTGCCGCTTCTTCGGTGGGTGCATCCTTCGTATTGCGCCGGATGGCCGAGTAGACCGCGTGATCGAGATGCCGGTCTCGAACGTGACGAACTGCGCCTTCGGCAGCCCCGACATGAAGACGCTTTATATCACTACCGCGTCACTGCACGCAGAGGCAGGCGAGCGACTCGCGGGCGCGCTGTTCGCGATCCCGACGGGCGTGACTGGTCTTCCCACATCGGTGTTTCGTCTCGAAACCACTGCAAAGGGGAGTCCAAATGAGCATTGAACGCCGAAGCTGGGGCGAGGCTTCCCACGGTACGCTGCACCGGCAGATCGCCCGCCGTCTCGGCACGCGGATCGTCTCGGGTGAGATAGAGGAGGGCGGCGCCCTCCCGAACGAGGCCGCGCTAAGTGAGGAGCTCGGCGTCAGCCGCACGGTCGTGCGTGAAGCAGTGAAGGTGCTCGCGGCAAAGGACCTTCTCGAAGTGCGACCGAAGACCGGGACGAAAGTCCGGCCACGCCGCGATTGGAACTTGCTGGATCCGGAGGTGCTCGAGTGGCAGTTCTCCGGTTCGGGCATGCCCGCACACATCCAGGACCTTTTGGAAGTACGCTTGGTCGTCGAGCCAGCGGCAGCGCGCATGGCGGCGGAGCGCGCCAAACCCGAGGAAGTTGATGAGATCGAGCGGGCATGCGCCGACATGGACGTGGCGGGCGTCGACACAGAGTCATCGATCGAGCCTGATCTGCGATTCCACCTTGCCGTCCTCGGCGCCAGCCACAACGTGTTCATGGGTCCGTTCGGCGCACTCATCCAGGCGGCTTTACGCTCGAGCTTTCGCCTCACGAGCGAGGACAAAAGAGCTTACTTGCGATCCGTGCGGCAGCACCGCGATGTGCTCGACTCGATCCGCGCCTCGGCCCCAAACGCTGCCGAAGCAGCGATGCGTCGGCTGCTGACTAGCACGTCTGACGACGTAAACAACACGCTGCGCGCCGCAGGTCACGGGCATTCGCCGGGCCGTAGGACCAGGCGACCTGCACCCGCGAGGCGCAAGGCGTAGCCGCGAAAGTGCCGCGAGTTTAAGCGAGAACCTGCGCTTGTGGAAGATCCTCACACGGAAGGCGTTCGAGAATGCGGTGCGTGCCGTTAACGCGATTGGCGGCTCGACGAACGCTGTCATCCACTTGCTTGCAATTGCGGGTCGGATCGCCGTCGCGTTCTCGCTTGACGATTGGGACATCCTTGGCTGAACTGGCGCGACGCCGCATTGGGTGGCGGCCACCGGCCACCGGCCGAGCGCGGGTATGTGAAGCTCCATACGGACCACGTCCTTCAGGCGAACCGGGGCGCGGACCTCGACTTTCTGCTCGGCGCGAGCGGCGCTGACGAGCCGCGCGAGTCACACTGAGGTAAGGAGTACTCATGAATCAGATTGACCTGTCAGGAAGGGCCGCCGTAGTCACTGGCGGAGCACAGGGCATCGGCCGCGCCATTGCCGAACGGTTTCTCGCCTCAGGCGCCTCCGTCTCCCTTTGGGACCGAGACGCCTTGCTCGCCAAGGCTGCGGCCGCCGAGCTTTCGGCACTCGGTACCGTTCATCATGCGACGGTCGATGTCTCAAACGCCCGAGAAGTTGAGGCAGCCGTCATGTCGACAGTCGAGGCGGTCGGCCGGGTCGACATCCTTGTCGCGAACGCGGGCATCACCGGACCAAACGTGAAGCTCTGGGAGTACCCGCTGGAAGCCTGGCGGCAGGTGATGGAGGTGAACCTCAACGGCATCTTTCTCTCCTGCCGCGCGGTCGTCCCACTGAT
The DNA here is from genome assembly GCA_963737945.1 of Blastocatellia bacterium. Taxonomy (GTDB): domain Bacteria; phylum Acidobacteriota; class Blastocatellia; order UBA7656; family UBA7656; genus Onstottus_A. Next base: position 70,030 of record CAVTUR010000015.1, read on the forward strand.
GATGCGCCAGAACTACGGGCGGATCGTGAACGTGGCGTCGATTGCCGGTAAGGAAGGTAATCCGAACGCCTCGGCCTACAGCGCGTCGAAGGCGGGCGTCATCGCGCTGACCAAATCGCTAGGTAAAGAGCTGGCCAGTTACAATATCGCTGTCAACTGCGTGACGCCCGCCGCGGCGAAGACAGCGCTGTTCGACCAGATGACGCAGGAGCATATTGACTTCATGCTCTCGAAGATTCCGCGCGGCAGGTTCCTGCTCGTCGAGGAGGTCGCGGCGATGGTGGCTTGGCTGGCCTCGGAGGAGAACTCGTTCACAACCGGCGCGGTGTTCGACCTGAGCGGAGGACGCGCCACGTATTGACGCGGCAACGAATAGTGACTGCAAATACTCTCCCCAAATCAATGCGCGCATGCGTGCTCCACGACGTCCGACGCCTTGAGGTGCGCGACGTGGCGATACCTCGACCCGGGTCACATGATGTGCTTCTTCGCGTGGCGGCCGTCGGGTTATGCGGCACCGACCTCCATATCTACGGCGGTGAGGCCAACTACAACACAGACGAGCGCGGTCAGCCCATTCCGCTCGCCCGCCAGCCGCAGATCCTCGGCCACGAGATCGCCGGCGAGGTGGTCGAACTGGGCGCAGCGGTGAGCGACCTCCGCCTCGGCGACCGCGTCGCCGTCGATCAGGGTCTCAATTGCTTGAGTCGCGGCCGAACTACGCTTTGCGAGTACTGTGCGACGGGGGACTCGCACCAGTGCGATACGTATGCCGAGCACGGAATCACCGGCCCGCCCGGCGGACTCGCCGAGTACCTGGCCATCCCCGCAGTGAACGCCATCCGAGTTTCGTCGGATCTCGAGCCCGCCAGGACAGCTCTCACCGAACCACTGGCGTGCATCGTCCATTCGATCGACGCCCTCGTTCGCGCCACAGGGGCGCGGTACTCGCTAGGAGACACCGCGCCTGATCACCGCGTTCGGACAATACTGATCATTGGCGCCGGCCCTGCGGGCCTGCTCTTCATACAGTATCTTCGCCGCGTGATCGGCTTCGATGGGCTCCTGTTTGCCAGCGAGCCGAACGCGCGAAAGCGCGGGCTGGCGGCGCGGTTTGGGGCCGAGACGATCGACCCGACTGCGAGAGGATGCGGTGGAAGCGGTCAGAGAGCGAACAGGTGGGCGCTTGGCCGAGCTTGTCATCGAAGCGTCGGGCTCAGGAAGCGTCTTTCCGATGCTACCCGGCGTGCTGCGCAAGCAGGGAACCGTAGTGCTTTACAGCCATGGCCACGCAGGCGTCGATCTGAGCGTGCTCAATGGTCTGCAGTATAGGGAGCCGGTGATCGTCTCACCCGTCGGCGGCTCGGGCGGTTTCGACGAAGATGGTCGGCCGTCGGTTTACCGCCGAGCACTCTGTCTACTTGAGCAGGGAACAATTGAGGTGGCCCCTTTCGTCACGCACCGCTATAGCACTCTGGACGATGTGGGGCGTGCTTTTGCTGAAGAATTTCACCTGCCCGAGTACATTAAGGGTGTTGTCGAGTTAGGATCGCGGTGAAGATATATGAAGGTCTTGATGCTGGGTCGGCGCAGGGACTAACGCGGGAGTAAACGGGCAACCGGGAACCTGGCCGGCGAGAATGATGATCACCAATCTGACGGGCGTGAATATTTGAATGAGGAGAATGAAATGAGACTTACTCGATTTGTCGCATTCTTCTGCGTGGGCCTGCTATTGACAGTAGCCTGTGGTAACAACGTCGGGACCAAAAAAATCGCGTTTATAACTAACAACGCAGCGGACTTCTGGACGATCGCACGCAAGGGATGCGAGAAGGCTGACGCAGAGCTTGCAGAAATCACGGTCGACTTCAGGATCCCGGCCGATGGCACGGCGGCCGAACAAAAGCGCATCGTCGACGACCTGCTGGCGAAGGGCATTGACGGGATCGCGATCAGCCCCGTCGACCCCGACAACCAGACCCAAATGATCAACGACGTTGCGCGGCAAACACTCGTCTTCACGCAGGACAGCGACGCGCTCGGCAGCAACCGCACCTGTTACATCGGCACGGACAATGTGGCCGCAGGCCGTCAGGCGGCCGCCCTGATCAAGGAGGCACTGCCGCAGGGCGGCAAGATTATGATCTTCGTAGGCAAACTCGACGCGCGCAACGCGCAGGAGCGACTGCAGGGCATAAGGGAATCATTACAGGGGTCAAACATCCAGATCATCGACGTAAGGACGGACGACACAGACCGAGTGCGCGCCAAGTCGAACGTTGCAGACACTCTGGTCCTCTACCCAGACGTCGCTGGCTTGGTCGGGTTGTGGAGCTACAACGGGCCCGCCATCCTGAACGCCGTGCGAGACGCCGGGAAGACGGGCCAGGTCAAGATCATCTGCTTCGACGAGGAGGACGAAACCCTGGCCGGCGTCAAGGATGGCGCCATATACGGGACCGTCGTACAACAGCCTTTTGAGTTTGGATACCAGTCGATAAAAATAATGGCCGCAGCACTGTCCGGCGATCGGTCGCAGATTCCGCCGGGCAAGCAGAAGTTCGTTGCTACGCTTGTCATCAAGCGCGCGGAGGTAGACGATTTTATCAAGAAGATCAACCAGCTCCGCGGTCGTTAGAGGCCGCGCTCGACGACGCCGGTTACTTTATGAAGACTCTCTACGCGCCTCACAGGGGTATATCGTCGCAATCAGGGAGGTTATGGTTGAAGCCATCAACGCCGTGCGAGGCGCCTGTCGTAATTGTCACAGATAGGCGATGGTGCGCCTGCGGATGGTGGACAGGCGCTCACCCTACCCTGTAAATAGACGGCTGGAGGTCGGTCAAAGGCTTGACCTTACGCGCGAAGGAATTCTTGCGATGAATTTGAATGACCTTAACCTGCTCGAGTCGTTACGCTCCGACGCGGCCGACGGGACGCTCCATTTCAAAAAGCGACGCATGCTGTTGTTCAACGCGAATTTCGTCGGACTGCTGCGCAAAAAATTAGTAACCGTCTGCGGACTGCCCGAAGCACGCAACATCACGGGTTATTTAGGCTACGCCAGCGGCTATCAGGCCGCACTGGCCGTGCGGGAACTTTACGCCACAGAACGTAAAGAAACGTTATGGCAAGTCTGGGCGCACTTGTACGCCCAGCAAGGTTTCGCGGCGGTCAAACCGCTGTCGAGTACGTTCGACGAAAAGACGCGGTATTTCTCCGCTGAAGCTGAATTTGTTAACTCCTGCGAAGTTGAGCAACATTTGCAACACCTAGGGCCGAGCGACAGGTCTGTCTGCTGGGCGTTGACGACTTATGCGACAGGGTTCGCATCGGCGATGATGGGGCGCGAGGTGATCTTCATCGAAAAGGAATGCGTCGGGCGCGGCGATGCGCGTTGTTACATCGTGGGTCGCACCGATTTTATGCAGTGGAGTGAGGGCGTCGAATTCGCCAAAGAGTACTACAAGGGGGAGGACTTCACAGCGGTGCGGCAATGGACAAGGACTGTGACGGCGGAGGCGCGCGAGTTGATTCACGCGGTGGAACGCGAACGCGAGCGGGTGCGGGCGCTGGAATCGCAGGTCTATTACTTGCAGGAGGCGAGCAACGAACAGTACCGCGTTAGTGAGATGGTCGGCGCGCATCCGTCTTTCAAAAAGGTCTTGCACGACGCCGGGGCGGTCGCCGCTTCTGATGCGGCGGTGCTGATTCAAGGCGAGACCGGCACGGGGAAGGAGTTGATCGCGCGCTTCATCCACGCGCAGGGCGAACGCAGCAAGCGTCCCTTGATCACGGTCAACTGCGCGGCGCTGCCGGCCGGATTGGTCGAAAGCGAGTTGTTCGGCCACGAGAAGGGCGCGTTTACTGGCGCGGTACAGCGTAAGCTGGGACGCTTCGAGATTGCCAACGGTGCGACGATCTTTCTCGATGAGGTGGGGGAGTTGCCTCTGGAAGCTCAGGCCAAGTTTTTGCGGGTGTTGCAGCATTGCGAATTCGAGCGCGTTGGCGGCGCACAAACGCTCAAGGTAGACCTGCGCGTACTAGCGGCAACCAATCAGCCATTGCAAAAGCTCGTAAACGACGGGAGGTTTCGTGCCGACCTGTTTTATCGCCTCAACGTCTTTCCGATCAGCCTGCCGCCGTTGCGCGAGCGCGGCAATGATCTGGTGTTGCTGATCAATTATTTCGCGCAGAAATACCGCGCCCGCTTTCGCAAGCAGATTACGTCCGTCAGCCTGTCTTCGGTCGAAGACCTGAAGCAGTACCACTGGCCGGGCAATGTGCGCGAACTGGAACACATCATCGAACGCGCCGTTTTGCTTTCGGAAGGCGAAGTGCTGACGATTGATCCGCCGCTCGGCAAGAATCACGCCGTCAGCCCACTGCCAGGCGTTGAGGCCAGCCATTTCGTATCGTTCGAAGAGATGGAGCGCCGCTATATTGAAGAGGTCGTGCGCCACACCAAAGGCGTGATCGCGGGCAAAGGCGGCGCCGCCGAAATCCTCAACATTAATCACTCGACACTGCGCAGCCGGATGAAGAAACTCGGCCTGCTCTGACGTGATATTTCATCTCCGGTGTGGCATTTGATCTTGAAATATCCACTCGCCAGGTTCAGCCGACCGCACGGCTGGTCATCAGTTCAGCCCGTTGTGGCTTTCCCGCCAGTTCCTTACCTCTTCTTTACCTGCCCTTCGCCGTAGCGGCATTCAGCTTGCCCAGTGGCAGGTTGCAATCGCGGAGACAAAGGCCAAAAACCGGACATGAGGATTCGTATCACGCGTCTTGAGGGCGAGGCAGAAACGACCTTCCTGGTCGAAGGCTCGCTCGACTTAGGCGCAGCGCAGTTGCTCGCCGATGTTTGCGGGCAAGCCGCACTGCAAACGGAGCAGGTAAGGATTGACCTTTCGGGAGTCATTTATCTCGACGGAGCCGGCGCCGCAGTGCTATGCAGGCTGCGGCGCGACTCAAAACTCACGCTGACCGGTGACAGCCTCCATACGCGGTTGTTGCTGGAAGAGGCTGAAGCAGCTGGCGACTGAGATCGGGCTGACGCAACGTCTCGCTGCACTAAACAGGTCGCTCCTAAGAAAACGCGATCACTGCTTGCGGGTTTGATTGTCAACTGATTGAAGCAGGGATCAGTGAAACTGGCGGTTGGCAAAGAATCGAACGAAAACCATCCAGGTGCCTCAGCATCTGTTCGTACAGGAGACTCTATGAATCATCACCGTTTCACTCGCTTGTTGTTGCTCCTTGTCTTGGCAGTGGGTGTTAAGACACCGGCTTTCGGCCAAAATGCGCAATTGACCGGTCGGATCACCGATCAGTCTGGCGCGGTTGTGGTGGGCGCGCCAGTCGCGGTCACCAATCAGCAGACCGGACTGACGCGCAATGCAGTCTCCAACGACGAAGGCTATTTTACGATCCTCTACTTGCCGCCCGGCCAATATCGAATCGAGGTGAAGGGTGAGGGCTTCAAGCCCGTGATTCGTCCTGACGTGACGCTCAACGTGGACCAGAACGCGCGCCTCGATTTCACGCTGGAGCCCGGCGGCGTCTCCGACGCAGTGACGATCACCAGTGATGCGCCGCTGCTCAACAAGGAGACTCCCGCCGTCGGGACAGTGATTGAAAACAAGCTGGTCGAACAGTTGCCGCTCAACGGGCGCAACTACACGCAGCTTGTAACACTGACACCCGGAGCGGTCGCCAATCCGAGTTCGCGCGCCAAGGATGCCGTGCAACTCAATGGACAGAGATTGTCGCAGACGACCTATCTGATCGATGGGATGGATAACAATAGCCCTATCGGTTTTGAAGGTGGGGTGACCGGGTCGTCTCAGGCAGTTCTCCCCTCAATTGATGCGATTCAGGAGTTTCGAGTCGAAGGTTCAAACTACAGTGCCGAGTACGGGCGTTCGTCGGGTGGGGTCGTTAACGTCGCCATCAAATCCGGCACCAACGATCTGCATGGCAGTCTCTTCGAGTTTTTCCGCAACGACGCGCTCGATGCCAGTGATTTCTTCGCCAACCGCAGCGGACTGAAAAAAGCACCGTTTCGTTTCAACCAGTTCGGCGGAACCTTGGGCGGACCGATCATCAAGAACAACCTCTTTGTCTTCGGCAGCTATCAGGGAACGATCACACGCCAGAAACGAACGGTCATCAGCACTGTCCCCACCGCCCAGATGAAGCAGGGAGTTTTCCCCTTCCCTGTTTTCGATCCGCTGACATTCAGCTTTGCGACGTTCACGCGGCAGCCTTTCGCCAACAACACGATTCTGCCGAATCGCTGGGACCCGGTCGGGGCCAAGCTGCTGCAACTCTATCCCGACCCCAACCTGCCGGGACTGGCTAACAATTACGCCGGTCAGATTGGAAGAAATATTGACAACCATCAGGTAGACACGCGCCTCGATTATGTCATTGGCTCAAACGATATGATCTTTGGGCGTTACAGCTACACTAACAACCATGATATTGAGGGTAGTTTGTTTGCCGGACCGGGGCATGGCGGCAACGTCATCATTGGCGATCAGCCCAGTGAAAATCCGAGGAAGGGCTGGTCGGTAGCCGGCGGCTACAACCATGTATTTTCGGCGTCATTGGCTAACGAGCTGCGGCTGGGATACAACACCATCGATTCGGATTCGGTGTCACCCAGCCCGACATCTCTTTATTCACAATTCGGAATCAAGGGTGTGCCGAACTCAGACCAAATAGCGGGGCTGCCATTTTTTGTTGTTCGCGGTTACTCGTTTCTCGGAGATCGACTGTTTGCGCCGATCCCCTTTTCCGGAAGCACTCTACACTTAGCCGACAATGTGACCTCGATGCACGGCACTCATAGCTTCCGCTTCGGCGGTGAAATGCGCTGGCAAACTCAGTTCAACGATTTATCTGTACCGGGAGGAGTAGTATCGCGCGGACTCTATATTTTTGCGGGACTTTATAGCGGACCTGCCCTGGGGACCGGCGATGCGATCGCCGATTTGCTGCTCGGACAAACCTTCTCCGCTCAGGTTAGCTCCAATACCCCAATAGACATTCGCAGCTATAACTACGGCTTCTACATTAATGATGTCTGGAAGGCGACACCGAAGTTGACCCTCAACCTGGGGCTTCGATACGAAGTCCAGGCGCCGTGGTGGGAGGCTCGGCAGCGGGCGGCTAACTTCGATCTTAACTCGGGCAGCCCGACTTACGGCACGCTGGTGACGGCTAAAGACGGAAGCATCCGTGACCGCAGCTTTATCAATTTGGACAAGAACAATTTTGGTCCGCGCGTCGGGCTGGCTTACCAACTCAACGACAAAACGGTCGTGCGCGCCGGAGCTGGCATCTTTCACGGCGGACTTGGTGCGCGTGCTGGTGCTTCTATCCCGGGAAACCCGCCTTTCGGTATTTCTGGTTCCACTACCACCGCCGGTCTTGGTTGCTTAATCACGTCGTGCGCCCCCCTGCAGGCCGGACTGCCAGCGAATATCCTTAGTCAGACCGGAACTCCTAGTTACAATTTCTTCCCCGAAGATCGCCCTGTCCAGGAAACTTATCAATGGAATCTGAGCCTGCAGCGTCAATTACCGTGGAATGTTGCCTTGACGGCGGGTTATGTCGGTTCGGGAACTAGCAATATTACAGGGCAGCGGAACATCAACCAACCGCCCATCGGATCAACGGTCAGACCGTTTCCGACGCTCGGCAACATCGGTTCGGACGAATCTTACGTCCACGCCACTTATCACGCCATGCAGATTAAGGCCGAACGACGCTTTACCAGCGGCTTCTCGCTCCTTTCTTCGTGGACGTGGAGCCACGCCATCGACGGACTCGCCAGTAGCGAAGATTTTAGCCTCGATGTCGTCCCGCAGGATTCGTATAATGTTTCGCTGGAAAAAGCCTCCGCCAGTTTTGATGTCCGTCATCGCTGGGTGACGAGCGCCATTTACGAGCTGCCCATCGGACGCGAAAAAGGCTGGCTGAGCAACAGCGTCGTGACGCGCGCCATTCTCGGCGGCTGGCAAGTGGGCGGTATCTTTAACGTCCAGACCGGGCTCCCGGTCACACCGACCACCACCGCCACGGCTCCGGTTGGTAGTTTAACTCTCCGTCCTAACCTTTTACGCGAGCCGAATCTTCCGGACAGCCAGCGTACTGTTGACATGTGGTTCGATCCGACGGCTTTTTCTCAGCCGGCAGCAAACACGATCGGCACGCCGGGCGCAATATTTTACGTGCGCCGGGGCTGACGAATCTGGATTTAGTGCTCTCGCGTTCGTTCCGGATGACTGAAACGTCGCGGCTCGATTTCCGCGCTGAATTCTTCAACGCGCTCAACAAAACACACCTCGGGGCGCCAAATGCGCAGATCGGATCGCCTGCAGCCGGCACAATCACGACGCTGCTGGCACCGCCGCGCCAGATTCAGTTCGGGCTGAGGTTCGTCTTCTAGCGATAACTGCCGCGGCCCCTCTCGGCCATATAGCACTCAGAGCGAGTGACCGGTTGATTAGGCGGCAGCGGCGTCTTGGATTGAGCGTTTCGCAGAGTTGCTCACGGTTCAGGGCTGATGACGCCCATCCGTTTAACAGCTTACGAACAACAATAATGCATCGCCGGCAATCACAACCATCAATGAAGGGCAACCTATGAAGAAACAGTTCTCCTCGATCTTTTTCACTCTGCTGCTGGTCGCAGCCTGCGCCACGTTCTCTCCCGCGCAATCGTTGAGCGGCGATTGGGAGATTTCACTTAATACGCCGCTCGGCCCGGCACACAGCAACGCATCGCTCAAACACGAAAGCGAGAACCTCAGCGGCAAGATCAAAACACAGTTCGGCGAGTTCCCGATCAGCGGCAAGCTGAAAGGCACTGACGTGACGCTCAAGTACACGATCAGTGCAGATGGGAATGAGTTGACCGTTACGCTTAAGGGCAAGCTGGACGGCGAGACGATGAAAGGCAGCGCGGATTACAGCAGCGCGGGAGAGGGCGATTGGACGGCTAAGAAGGTGAAAGTTGTCTTGGCTTCGAGCGCAGCGGCGCAGGGCAAGACTTCCGATGTTCTACCGCAGATGGCCCACTCCAGCACGCAAGCCCGACTGCAAAAAACGACATTCCATTACGCCACGAAGGGAACGCAGAAGCTCTACCTCGACCGGATCGTCGACACCTCGGTAAAGGTCGCCGGAAAGCGGCCGGCGATCATCCACTCCGTCGGCGGCGGATGGGAGAGTGGTCGGCGGGACGAGCCGATCGTCGTGCCATTCCTCGATTATCTCTCATCGCTTGGCTATACGGTGATCTCCATCGACTATCGTTTGGGGATCAAGGAAGCCAAAGAAAAAGGGGAATTAACCGCTACAAACGGGGTTGAGATGTATCTACGAGCCATCGAGTGGGGCGTGGAGGATCTCTTTGACGCAACTTCATACGTCCTGCAGCAAGCCGACGCGTGGAACCTCGACAAGGACCAGATCGTGATCCTCGGAGGGAGTGCCGGCGCCACCAACTCACTCGTCGCGGAGTATAATGTCGCGAACCACACCGAACTGGCCCGTGCCCACCTTCCTACAGGTTTTCGATATGCCGGCGTCATTTCGATGGCGGGCGCGTTTTGGCTGAAGGCGGACACTCCGCTCACCTTCAAGTCGAAGCCCGCCCCGATCATGTTCTTCCACGGCGCAAAGGATCAACTCGTCACTTATGACGAGGTGCAGGGACCCTTCTCCGGTCATGGCCCTGTCTATTACTTTCGCAAGTTCGCGGGCCCCGACTATCCGAAGTGGTTCGTCGATTTCCCGGAAGGGGACCATGTCGTGTCGGGCGCGCCGATGTTCGACAATCGCAATGAGGTCGCGGCGTTCCTCGAGAAGCTGGTCAAGGAGCGCCAGCAGATTTCGGTGCATATGGTCGAGGACGACAAGATCCCGAAGACCTTTGCCAACTTCGCGCGGCTCTATGGCAGCAGAATGCCCGCGGCAAACGCGAGCGCACCCAAGAAGTGAAGAACGGCTGACGGCGTCCGCCGTGCCTTGCGCTCGGCTATTGCTGCTTCGGTTAGCCAAAGAGAGATGGAGGAAAAGAAAATGACTAGCAAATACGATAAACAGCGGCAACTCCTCCGGGTCGCCTTACTGGTACTTCTGTTATCCGCAGGTAATCTCTGCGTGACCACGGCCGTGGCGCAAACCCGCGACCCGCTCGCCGATCTCAAACTTCCGAATACGACAATTGTGTCCGTGGAGACGGTCGCCGCCGGCGCGTTCAAGCCCCCTGCTCCGTCGCCCATCCCCGGATTAGATCCGTTCAAGAATATGCCTGCCTTTCGCAGAGTCATCGGCGTAATCAAGCCGACGAACGACTCGAACATCAAATTTGAAGTCTGGCTTCCCATTGAGGGCTGGAACGGGAATTTTCGCGGCGTCGGCAACGGAGGATTCGCAGGAAGTATTAGCCATGGGGACATGGCTGTCCCGCTTTCGCGCGGTTATGCGGTTGCCTCCACCGACACGGGTCATACTAATCCAGCTAATGGGGAGGAGACGTGGGCGGTGGGGCATCCTGAAAAGGTCATTGACTTCGGCTACCGCGCCATTCATGAGATTACCGTCAAAGCTAAGGCGATCATCAAGGCGTACTACGGGAAAGCTCCCAAATTTTCATATTTCATAAGCTGCTCGAATGGCGGGCGGCAGGCATTGATGGAAGCCCAGCGCTACCCCGAAGACTACGACGGAATCGTTGCAGGCGCACCGGCGAACGACTGGACACGCTTGATGTTGACCTTCGCGTTTATCGGACAGTCCATGTTGAGCGATGCGACAAGCTATATCCCGGCGAGTAAAATGAAAGCCCTTGAAGCTGCCGCGCTCGCCTCGTGTGACGCGGTAGACGGCTTGAAGGACGGTCTCATCGACGACCCGACGCGCTGCCGCTTCGACCCCTCGGTTCTGCTTTGCAAGGGAACTGAAACCGATGCCTGCCTCACAGCGGCGCAGGTCGAAACCCTGAAAAAGATCTACGCCGGGCCGCGGGATTCCAAAGAAAATCAGATTGCCCCGAGCCTTGTCCCAGGCGGCGAGGCGGAACTCGGCGGCTGGGGGGGGTGGGTCTCCGGGCCTGCGCCGGGCAAGAGTTCCATGAACGGCTTCGTGGTCCAGTTCTTCAAGAACCTGGTCTTCGAGGATCAGAACTGGGATTTCAAATCGCTGAATGCGGAACGCGATGTGAAAGTCGCTGACCAGAAGCTTGCCCGGATTCTCAACGCGACCAACCCTGACCTGAGCGCTTTCAGGAAGCGCGGCGGAAAACTGATCATCTATCACGGTTGGAGCGACGCGGCAATTCCACCCGAGATGTCCATCAACTATTACAAAAGCGTTGTTGGTAAGATGGGCCAGCGCGAGACCGGCGCTTTCCTGCGACTCTATATGGTTCCAGGGCTGCAGCACTGCTTCTTAGGACCTGGGCCGAACAGCTTCGGACAGGTATTCGGTTGTCTCACTTGCGAAACGAAACGAGACATTAACATCACACTCGAACGTTGGGTCGAGCAGGGCGTCGCGCCCGATGCCATCATCGCTACCAAGTACAAGAACGACATCCTCCGGACGGACCCCGTCCGGACGCGGCCGCTCTGCCCATACCCGAGTGTCGCCAGATACAAGGGCAGCGGGAGCATTGACGATGCGGCGAACTTTGTGTGCGAGGCACGGAAGCAATGAAGAAGAGGGCGCTCCTCGGCCCGGCACAGAGCAAAGCTTCGCTCAAACACGAAGGCGAGCACCTCAGCGGCAGGATCAAAACACAGTTCGGCAGTTTTCGATCAGCGGCACGCTGAGAGGCGCTGACGTGAAGCTCAAGTACACCATCAGTGCAGACGGGAATGAGTTGAACCGTCAAGCTCAAGGGTAAGCTGGACGGCGACACAATGAAAAGCAGCGCGGATTACGGCAGCGATTGGACGGCGAAGAAGGTAAATTGAGATGACGATGAACGGAACGCACAAAATGACTAACAAATACGACAAACAGAGGCAACTCATGAGGGGCGCCTTACTGTTTATTTTATGTTTCGCAGGTAATCTCTGCCTGACAACGGCCACGGCGCAAACCCGCGACCCGCTCGCCGATCTCAAACTTCCGAATACGACAATTGTGTCCGTGGAGACGGTCGCCGCCGGCGCGTTCAAGCTACCCACCCCGTCACCCATTCCCGGATTAGATCCGTTTAAGAGTATGCCTGCCTTTCGCCGGGTGATCGGGGTCATCAAGCCGACGAGCGATTCGGACATCAAGTTTGAAGTCTGGCTTCCGATTGAAGGTTGGAATGGGAATTTTCGCGGCGTCGGCAACGGCGGTTTCGCCGGGAGTATTAACTATGGAGATATGGCTGGTCCGATTTCGCATGGCTATGCCGTCGCTTCTACCGACACGGGGCACACAGAGGACGATCCCGCAAAGTGGGCGGTCGCGCACCCGGAGAAGGTCATAGACTTCGGCTACCGAGCCATTCACGAGATGACCGAGAAGGCCAAGGCGATCGTAAAAGCATTCTACGGCAAGGCTCCCAGGTTCTCTTATTTTGTCAATTGCTCCAATGGTGGTCGGCAGGCATTGATGGAAGCCCAGCGCTACCCCGAAGACTACGACGGCATCGTCGTGGGCGCACCTGCCAACAACTGGACGCACCTGATGGCGCGAGGCGCCTTCATCGGTCAGGTCACGCTGAGCGATGCGGCGAGCTATATCCCGGCGAGCAAGATGAAAGCTCTTGAAGCTGCCACACTCGCCTCGTGCGACGCGATTGACGGTTTGAAGGACGGCGTCATCGACGATCCGACGCGCTGCAGCTTCGATCCTTCCGTGTTGCTCTGCAACGGAGCCGAAACCGATGCTTGCTTCACCGCGGCGCAGGTCGAAGTCCTGAAGAAGATTTACGCCGGGCCGCGCGACTCCAAGGGAAATCAGATTTATCCGGGCCTTCTTCCGGGGAGCGAGTCTGGCATCCTTGGCTGGGGGGGATGGATATCGGGTCCCGCGCCGGGCAAGGGCGGCATAATCGATATTGCGGGCAAGTTCTTCAAGAGCATGGTCTTCGAGGATCAAAACTGGGATTTCAAATCGCTGAACGTGGAACGGGACATGAAGCTCGCCGATAAGAAGGTCGGCCGGATTCTCAACGCGACGGATCCCGACCTGAGCGCCTTCAAGAAGCGCGGCGGCAAGTTGATCCTCTATCAAGGGTGGAACGACGTGGCACTTCCAGCCGATAATGCGATCAGCTATTACAAGAACGTCGTCGGCAAAATGGGGCAGCAGAATGTCGATGCCTTCCTGCGCTTCTATATGGTGCCGGGGATGCAACACTGCTTCCTGGGTCCTGGGGCGAACGACGTCGGCCAGTTTATCGACTGTCACACCTGCGACGCGCAGCATGACCTGAACATGGCACTTGCGCGCTGGGTGGAGCAGGGCGTTGCGCCCAGCGCCATCATCGCCACCAAGTATAAGAACGTCTGGCTTGGGACAGACCCCGTCCAGACGCGACCACTCTGTCCCTATCCGCAGATCGCCAAGTACAAGGGCAGCGGGAGCACGGACGACGCAGCGAACTTTGTGTGCCGGGAGGCGAAGCCGTGAATGAGGACGTCGGGAGATTGCGAGCATATTTGATGATTCACCGATTTTTGCTGGCTTGGTTTTGTCTGGTTTTCATGACAGCGCCATTGGCCAGCGCCCAAGACAAACTGGTGCGCATCGAGAGCGGGCAGCTTTCAGGCGTCGCCCTCGAGGGCGGCGTGATGGCGTTCAAGGGCATCCCTTTCGCCGCGCCGCCCGTCGGCCCCCTGCGCTGGCAGCCGCCGCAGCCGCCCGCCCGCTGGAAAGGCGTGCGTAGTGCAGATCACTTTTGCTCGCCCTGTATGCAAGCTGCCGCCGCCGATTTTGGGCCGTACACCAGAGAATTTCTCATCTCGGGGTCGCCAAGCGAAGACTGCCTCTACCTGAACGTCTGGACGGCGGCCCGTTCCGCGAGCGAACGGCGGCCTGTGATGGTCTGGATTTACGGCGGTGGTTTCGCAGGCGGCGGGGCAGACGTGCCAATCTACGACGGCGCTGAACTGGCGAAAATGGGAGTCGTTCTGGTCGCCATCAATTATCGTGTGGGGCCGCTCGGTTTTCTCGCGCATCCCGAACTAACCAAAGAATCCATCCATCATGCCTCCGGGAATTACGGCCTGCTCGATCAGGTCGCCGCGCTTCAATGGGTGCAACGAAACATCGCGGCCTTTGGCGGCGACCCGCGTCGCGTCACCATCTTCGGGCAATCGGCGGGAGCCCTCTCGGTCAACTTGCTGATGCAATCGCCGTTGGCTAAGGGATTGTTCGTCGGCGCAATCGTTGAGAGCGGCCCTGGACTTTTGCCTGCGGGCCTCTTGGATGGCCACACGAAGCTCGCTGAGGCAGAACAATCGGGAGCGAAGTATGCCGAATCGAAAGGCGCACATTCGCTCGCGCAACTGCGCGCCTTGCCGGCTCAAACGTTGATTGGAGGGGGCCTAATCGGCCCTATTGCGGATGGCTGGTTTCTTCCGGAAAATAGTTCGCCCACAAACGAGGTTCCCGTCATAGTCGGCATGACGGCAGACGATATTCTGCGACTGAGCTTAAATCCTCCACCAGCGAACGTCAGTGCTTATCAAAGCGATGCGCAGAAAACCTACGGCGCGAAAGCGGAAACCTTTCTCAAGCTGTATCCTGCAACGTCGGATGGTGATGTTGCCGAGTTGCTAAAGATCAGTGGGCGCGACCGGGCGCGCGTCGCGATCAATCTGTGGGCCGCTGCGCAGATGAAGGTGAGCCGTCAGGTCTACACTTACTTCTTCAGCCGGGCGATTCCATGGCCCGCGCACCCGGAGTTCGGCGCGTTTCACACCGCTGAAGTCCCTTACGTGTTCAATAACCTAAAAACATTGGAGAGGCCATGGGAGCCGATCGACCGCCGTCTCGCCAATCAGATGTCATCCTATTGGATCAACTTCGCCAGGACCGGCAATCCCAATGGCAAGGGACTGCCGGTCTGGGCGCCTTTCGATAAGAACAGTCGCACCACAATGGAGATCGGAGTGAACGTGGGGCCGATGCCTCTGGCCGACCTTGCAAAGCTTTCATTCTGGCAGGAGTGGCTGACCAAACCATAAGCTGACACGTTTGGATGAATTCAGATGAAAAGCAAGACAATCAACGTAGACACTGATACGAATAACAGGGGCTCCGGCCTGACCCGCCGCAGCTTCTTGTTGTCGAGCGCGGCGGCCAGTTTGGGCGCCGCTTTTTCTTCCGCACAAGCCGCGCCGCAAGGCAGGTCTGCCGCCAGCAAAGGCTTCCCAAAAGGCTTCCTCTGGGGGGCGGCTACCGCCGGGCATCAGGTCGAAGGGAACAACATCAATAACGACATGTGGCTGCTCGAACACGTCAAGCCGACCATCTTCGTCGAGCCCTCGGGCGACGCCTGCGACCATTACCACCGCTACACTGACGACATCAAGCTGCTCGCCGGACTCGGGCTCAACAGCTACCGCTTCTCCATCGAGTGGTCACGCATCGAGCCGGAGCAGGGCGCCTTCTCGCGGGCCGAGCTTGAACACTACCGGCGGATGCTGGCTGCCTGTCACGAGAACAACGTCACCCCAATGGTGACGTTCAACCATTTCACCGTCCCGCGCTGGTTCGCAGCGCTCGGCGGGTGGGAGAACAAAGGTGCGGATGAACTCTTCGCGCGCTACTGCGAACGCGCGGCGAAACACCTCGGCGATCTGATCGCGTTCGCCACAACCTTCAACGAGCCGAACATTCCGGCGCTCCTCAGCTGGACGAAACTCCCGATACCTGCCGGATTACTGGATGGAATGTTGGCACAGGCGGCGCACGCTGTGGGGTCTGATCGCTTCAGCTTCTTCGTGCTTACTTCGCCGGAGAAGGTGACTGATAATCTGATTGCCGCGCACCATCGCGGGCTGGCGGCGATAAAGTCCGGCCCCGGCAAATACGGCGTCGGGGTGACGCTTTCGATGCAAGACGAGCAGGCTGTCGGCCCCGACAGCCGGCGCGATGAAAAGCGTGCCGCGATCTATGGCCGCTGGCTTGAGGCCGCTTCGAAGAGCGATTTTGTAGGTGTTCAGACCTATACCCGTAGCCGCGTTAGCAAGGATGGCAACCTGCCTGTTGAACCGGGCGCGGAGGTGACGCAGATGGGTTGGGAGTTTTACCCCGAAGCGCTCGAACAGACAATCCGCTACGCCGCCGCAGAGGCCCGCGTCCCCGTCTATGTCACCGAAAATGGCATCGCCACCGAAGATGATGCGCGCCGCATTGAGTACATCAAGCGGGCGCTCGCCGGGGTGCAGAACTGCTTGAAAGATGGGATTGACGTGCGCGGCTACATCCATTGGTCGCTCATAGACAATTTCGAGTGGTTCTCCGGCTACCGCCCGAAGTTCGGACTGGTTGCAGTTGACCGCGAGACGCAGAAGCGGACGGTGAAGCCGAGCGCGCGGTTCTTGGGGGGAATCGCGCGGCACAACAGCCTCGCTGAATTGTCGCAGTATTCGCGCAGCATAACGACGATTGCGTGACTAGCAATCATCAACAATCAATGAAAGGCAGTGCGGATTTTGAAAGCGCGGGACAGGGTGATTGGACCGCCAAGAAAGCGAAGTGAAAGAGACGAAAACGATCAAGTAGATGCTAGCTCGGATTCCTAAGAGATTAGATATGGCAGACAAAGCACGGCCCTCGAAGATCAGGAAAATCCTCAAGTGGATACTGTACAGTTTGCTCGCGCTCGTTGCCGCCCTTGTCGTGACCATACTCTTTATCGCGCGAAGTCAGGATGGCTCAGCCAGGCTGCTTCAGATTATCTTTTTCTATAGGGCGGGCTACGAAGCCAATTCATTTTCGCCGCGCGCCGCCCCTGCGGATAAGGTGCTGAGCGACGGCAAGCGCGTTAAAAGCGATTTACGGTATGAGACTCACTATCCCAACAGTTACCTGGATATCTGGTATTCGGATGCGAATGATCGAGCGCGCCGGCCCACGATCATCAACATCCATGGCGGGGGATGGTTCCTCGGCGACAAAGCCACTGGCGACCCGTTAGCCAGCGGAGACCCGAAGCCGGACGGCCACGTAGTGCCGCTCGCGGGAGCCGGATTCAACGTAGTCAACATCAACTACGCACTGTCGCCCGAGTATCGCTATCCGGTGGCTATTCGGCAGCTCAATGAGGCGATACAGTTCCTGATCGATCACGCCGGCGAATACGGCCTCGACATGAGCAATGTCATCATCACTGGCGGCAGTGGCGGGGCGCACATGACGGCGCAGTACGGCCTCATTGTCTCCGATCCCGACTATGCTGCGGAGGTCGGCATCAAGCCCGCCTTGCGTGCTTCAGATGTAAAGGGGGTCGGTATCCTCTCAGCGCCGCTCAAGTTTTCGGGGTTTGGTTGGCGCGCCAGTGCGATCTTTTGGTCGTATCTGGGAACGAAGGACCTTGAGGGCAGCCCAGCCGCGCGGCAGAACGACATAATCGCACACGTCTCCAGCCGCTATCCGCCGACTTACATCACGGACGGCAATGATGACGACACCTTTCCTGATCAGGCTAAGGCGATGGCCCGCATCCTGCGCGAGAAGAATGTCGATCACGAGTTCTACTTCACCGAAAAGGACGTTGCCGTCCTCGGCCATGGATACACCAGCGACCTCAGCACAGAGTATGGCCTCGAGAACCTGCGACGGATGACGGCCTTCTTCAAGCTTCACAGCGGGATGGCCGAGTAGGAGATTTGGCCTTGCGGCAGTTGACCGCCAGACGCAGAAGCCGGACGGCGACACAATGAGAGGCGGCATTAAGAACAAGACAACCAACGTTGGTTGCTACTCCACAAATTCGAGTGTGGCGTCAGTTACCAACTCCTAATAGGAGTCCCACAATGAATAAGAAATTCGCTTTGATGCTGCTCTGCATCGCGGCCGTCGCGGCTTGTTTGAGCGTCGTAGTGCCAGCGCGAGCGCAGGAAAAGGTCATCCCAATCTGGCCGGGTGACGCGCCCGGCTCGGAGAAGTGGACGCGGCAGGAGGCCACGACTGCTTTTGGGAACGAGCCGCGGGTACGCAACGTCGTGCGACCGACCCTTACGCCCTTCCTGCCAAAACAGGGAACCAAAACCGGAACGGCAGTCATCGTTGCTCCCGGCGGCGGGTTCCGCTTCCTTTCGTGGGAGAGCGAGGGGACGAAGGTCGCGCAGTGGCTCAGCGAACATGGCATCGCGGCGTTCGTGTTGAAGTACCGTCTGGTGGACACCGGAGCAACCGACGCAGATTTCAGGCAGCATCTCCAGGCGATGACGCAAATCCTCAGCCGTCCCAACGCCGGAGAGAGTGCTGGTGGCCTGCTTGACGACCCCGAGACGAAGCAGGTCATTGAAATGGCGGCGGAAGATGGGCGACAGGGATTACGCGTGCTTCGTCGTCGAGCCGCAGAGTGGGGCATCACGCCTGACCGCATTGGCATTATGGGCTTCTCCGCCGGCTCGATGGTTGCAACGCAGGCCGCACTTCAGCACGACGCCGAAAGCCGCCCGAATTTCGTCGGGGCGATCTACGGCCCGCCGTTCGGAGAATACACCGTGCCGACGGATGCACCGCCCCTGTTCGTTCTCTGCGCTGATGATGATCAACTTGCCGCACGAGGCAGCGCACGCCTTTACTTAAAATGGAAAGAGGCTGGTAAAACGGCTGAACTGCACATCTATGCAAGAGGCGGTCATGGCTTCGGCATGAACAAGCGCGGACTCCCGGTAGATAGCTGGATTGAGCGTTTCGGACAATGGCTGGATATGCAAAGGCTGATGACGCCCGCCGGCTGAGGTACGACCCGGGCACGCAAAGCAAAAGGGGAGAAGGAAATCATGCGCAGGACTCACAAGTCAATCAGGCGCCTGGCGGCGGTGGCCGGGTTGGTCATCCTGGCTGGTTTTAGCATCGGCCACATTCCCGCGAGCGGGCAGACTGCGGGCGATGAATTGGAACGTACTTTCAGAAATCCGCCTGCTGCGGCTAGACCGCGCGTCTGGTGGCACTGGATGAATGGCAACATCACGAAGGATGGGATTCAGAAAGACCTCGAATGGATGAAGCGAGTCGGCATCGGAGGGTTTGCAGAATTTCGATGCTTCGCTCTTAACGCCACAGGTGGTCGAGAAGCGGTTGATCTTCATGACGCCCGAATGGAAGGACGCCTTCAAGTTCGCGACCGAGCTGGCGGACAAACTCGGACTGGAGATGGCGATTGCCGGGTCGCCCGGCTGGAGCGAATCGGGCGGACCGTGGGTGCCGGCCAAAGACGGGATGAAGAAATACGTCTGGACGGAAACGCGCGTGCGCGGCGGTCAGCCGTTCAACGGCCAATTGCCGCAGCCCTCCGGCGTGTCGGGCGCGTTTCAGAATGTCCCTTTCTTCGAATCGTTGAAACTCTTACCCGAGACAAAGTTGCCCAACTATTATGCGGATGCGGCGGTCGTTGCTTTCCGCCAGCCCGAGCGCGACATTCCCTTCCGGGATTTGCATCCGCGCATCACGTCGAGCGGCGGCCAGTTCAACATCAACGATTTGACCGACGGTGACCTCGCCAAAACCTCGCCTCTGCCGCCGACTGCCGTTGGTGAAAACGCCTGGATAAAATTTGCATTCGATCAACCACAAACTTTCAAGGCTCTGACCTTCGCGGGCGGCGAACCGGCGTCTCAGTTTTCCGCCGCTGCCAACAACCGGAATCTGGAAGCGAGCGACGACGGAGTCAATTTTCATCAGGTCGCGCAGATTCCGATTACCGTCATGCCGCAAAACACCATCACCTTTGCACCCGTGACCGCAAAGTTTTTCCGCATCACCATCAAGACACTTCAGCCACAGCCCAATCCGATATTGGCGCTGCTGGGCTTGGCGCAGGGCGATCTCAACCCCAAACCGACCGGCATCGCCGAGATTGTTCTGCACACCGCGACGCGTATCAATCATCTCGAAGAAAAAGCCGGTTTCATTCCCACAACGGAACTTGCGCAATTCTCGACGCCTGACACGACAGACGCGATTCCGACGACGGATGTCGTAGACCTGACTTCAAAAATGAAGCCGGACGGCACGCTCGAATGGACGCCGCCCGCCGGAAACTGGGTCGTCGTGCGGATGGGCTATTCGCTGACTGGGCGGCGAAATCACCCGGCTTCAGCCGAAGGGACTGGGCTTGAGGTTGATAAGCTGGACGCCGAAGCCGTCAAGACTTACTTCGAAAACTACCTCGACCAGTACAAGGACGCGACTGGCGGTTTGATGGGCAAACGCGGTTTGCAGTACGTCATCACCGACAGCTATGAGGCAGGGCATTCGCCGTGGACGAAAACATGCTGGCGGAATTCGCGCGGCGGCGCGGTTACGATATGAAGCCGTGGCTGCCAGTATTGATCGGACGCATCGTGAAAAGCACCGAGGCGAGCGAGCAGTTCCTATGGGACTTCCGCAAAACGCAGGCGGATTTGATGGCGGAAAACCATTACGACCAGTTGACTGCTCTGCTCAAGCAACGCGGGATGGGCAGATACACCGAGTCGCACGAAGGGAGTCGCGCCTACATCGTTGATGGCATGGATGTAAAACGTAAAGCCGACATTCCTATGTCGGCGATGTGGACGCCGAGTGTGCTGAATGGCGGCGACCAGATCGGCTATCAGGCAGACATCCGCGAATCGGCATCCGTTGCTCATATCTACGGGCAGAATTTAGTGGCGGCGGAATCGCTGACCGCTTTCGGCCTGGCCGGCAACGGATTTGCTTACTCGCCGGAGAATCTAAAACCGACTGCTGATCTGGAACTGGCGAGCGGGCTGAATCGCTTCGTCATTCACACGTCTGTCCATCAGCCACTCGACGACAAGCAACCCGGCCTTAGTCTCGGCCCATTCGGGCAGTGGTTCACGCGGCATGAGACGTGGGCCGAAGCAGCGAAGGCGTGGACGGATTATCTGGCGCGCAGTTCGTACCTGCTGCAACAAGGAAAGTTCGTCGGTGACATCGCGTATTTCTACGGCGAGGACAACAACATCACATCGTTGTTCGGCAAAAAGCTGCCCGCCATTCCCGAAGGTTACAACTACGACTTCATCAACGCCGACGCTTTAATCAATCTCCTGTCGGTTAAGAATGGAAAGCTCGTAACGCCGAGCGGCATGACCTACGAGCTTTTGGTGTTGGACGAGAACGCCAGAAAGATGTCGCTCCCCGTTCTGCGAAAGATCCGCGATCTGGCAAGAGCCGGCGCTACCATTGCCGGCATCAAGCCCGAAGAAACGCCGAGCTTGAGCGATAGTCAGGTGGAATTCGATGCCCTTGTAAAAGAAGTATGGAGCGCAAACAGACCCAATGTGTCAGCGGGACTGCCGATTCTCCAGGTCCTTCAATCGAAACACATCGCGTCCGACTTCACTTACTCCAAACCGCAGGCCAGCACTCAAATACTGTACGTGCATCGCCGCCAGGGCGAAGACGAGATTTACTGGCTCAACAATCGCAAAGACCGCGTCGAAGAGATCGAAGCAACGTTCCGTGTGCAGGGCAAAGAGGCCGAGTTGTGGCATCCCGAAACCGGGAGGATAGAGCCAGCCAGCTATCGCATCGCCAACGGGCGCACGACCGTGCCACTGCGTCTCAATCCGAATGAGGCGGTGTTCGTCGTGTTTCGCAGGCCGGTCGCCGCCGCTTCGCGCACACTGCCGCGGCCAGTCGAAACCGCCATCGCCACGATTGACGGCGCCTGGGACGTGAGCTTCCAATCGGATCGTGGCGCGCCCGACAAGGTCACTCTCGACAAGCTGATGTCGTGGAGCGAGAGCACTGACACTGGCATCAAGTACTTCTCCGGCACGGGGACTTACACCAAGATCGTGAACGCGCCCGCCGACTGGTTCAGACCGGGCACGCGTCTGTGGTTCGACCTGGGCGACGTGAAGAACCTCGCGGAAGTCGTGGTCAACGGCAAGTCGCTCGGCGTCGTCTGGACAATTCCATTCCGCGTGGACGTGACCGACGCAATCAAGCCGGGAGCTAACTCAGTCGAAGTTCGCGTTACCAACCTCTGGGTGAACCGCCTGATCGGCGACCAGCAGCCCGGCGTCACGCGGAGATACACCTACACGACGATGCCGTTCTACAAAGCCGGCTCGCCCTTGTTGCCGTCGGGGCTTCTTGGGCCGGTGCGACTCGTCAGAATGGCGACCGAATAGCGGTGCGTTTCGTCCCCGCAGAACAAGAGACATAGATTAAAGGAATGAAATTTAGGAATGAAATGGAATGAAATATGAAATCAAGAGCCGTAGCGACCCTTGCATTGCTGCTCGTTCCGGCAGGCGCCGTCAGCGCGCAAACGGCGCAAACGAAGCGCACCGAGCTTCCAACTCAGGATGCCTTTCTCGAGACAGCCACATTTCCCCTGTGGGAGGGGGACGCCCCAGGCGCGCTGGGCAAGGCGCCCGCCGACACACCGACGTTGACGCTCTTCCGCCCTTGGCGCGGGTCCGGCAACGGAGCCGCGATCATCATCGCTCCGGGCGGCGCGTACCTTGGATTGGCCGCTAACCAGAAGGGCGGCAGGTCGCGACTGGTTCATCAGGGCATCACAGCCTTTGTCCTTAAATACCGGCTCGGGCGCAAGTACCTATTCCCGATTCCGCTCAACGACGCTCAGCGCGCCATCCGGCTCGTGCGCTCGCGAGCCAAGGAGTTCGGCATCGTCCCCGACCGCGTCGGGATGATCGGATTCTCGGCCGGCGGACACCTCACCGCGGCCGCCGGCACGATGTTCGACGCGGGCCAGCCGGACTCACCAGACCCGATCGAGCGGCTCAGCAGCCGGCCTGACTTTATCATCCTGGGTTACGCGTGGCTGAACGCGATGAAGCCTGACCAGAAGGGCGCTTCTGCTTACTGCGGGCTCATGAGTGTCGGGCCGGACAAGTGCAAGTCCTTCGAGCAATACTCCCCCGACCAACGCGTCAGCGCGCAAACACCGCCGGCCTTCATCTATCACACCTCTGATGACGAGCAGGTCCCTGTTGACGCGAGCGTAACCTTCTACCGAGCGCTGCGGGCGGCCGGCATCCCCGCAGAGATGCATATCTTCACCAAAGGCAAACACGGCACCGGCCTCGGGCTGGGAGATGCCGCCCTCGACCTGTGGCCTACGCTCCTTGAGGCGTGGCTGCGCGACCGCGGACTGCTCACACCTGACCCTGAAATCGTCGCTGCGGCTCAGGCTGCTCAGAAGGCGGCTGCTCCGCCGGCTCCTAGAAGCGCGGGCGCGCCGTTTTCAATCAATCTGTCAGTCAAGGAACTCTTGACTAACGCGGACACAAAGATAGTGCTGGTCAAGCATCTGGGGCAGACGTTTCTGGATGACCTCCCCGAGGTTGTTCTTATATTTAGCCTGCGACAGCTATCTCAGCACATGTCCGACACGCTTACCGCAGACAAGCTACAGGCGATCGAACGCGACCTTGCGAAAGTTCCCCTCCCGCGCTAGCTCGCTCCACTTGGGTACTTATTATGAAAAGAATGTTTCTTACTGGATGTCTGATCCTGACGTTCGCGACTGGGGGCCTGCGGGCGCAAACCGCGACCAATCAGGGCTCCCTCCCGCGTCTCGGCAAGAATAGCGTCAAAGAGATCGTCGCGGCGATGACCCTGGAAGAGAAGGCGAAGCTTCTCGTCGGCATGGGCATCAACATCGACATCCCGGGACTGTCCACGATTTCGCCGGAAGACAGGGCGAAAGAAGTCCCGGATGTTGAAGCTGTACAGCACACGGCCGTGCGCAGTAGCCCATTCCAACTGCTCCATATCGGTAGAGCCGAGCATCTGGGCCTCACGTGCAGTGGTCACATCCAACCCACGGTACCGAAGCGCGTGTATCAACCTGCTGCTGTGCGAGTCCTCATCCAGATACAGAGAGATTCTCATGTCGTCGGTCGAGACAGGTAGTGCTCGCGTTCGATTCGTTTGGCGTCAGCCTCTTCAGCGTCAAGGTCAGCATCAATTGCTTCTCGGTTGACGTGATAATAGGCAAGCGCTCCGTACACCTGGGCTAGCGACAGGCGATCGATCTCCTGGACTATTTCCTCAGGAGTGGACCCGAGCTTGTACCACATAACGATGCGTCGAACGGTGATGCCGGTACCCGCGATTTGCGGCCGCCCGCCGTGAATCCCAGGCGTCTGAGTTATGAGAGTTCCGATGTCAACAAGGGCCGACATAAACGCACCTCCAAAATTCCGCCTGTTCAAAACTACCCGAAGACCCGCGGGACGTAAAGACCAGTAAATACGGAGTTAATCAACGTTTCCCTAGTATACCTTCCAACCTGCTTGTTGCAGCCATCTGCATCGACGGCAAAAGATGAACATAGAGTCTTGAGTGAAAGCCGTGCTGGAGTGTCCTAGCCTCTCGCTCACCACCTTTGCATTTTCTCCGGCAGCGAAAAGCAGCGTGGCGCAAGAATGACGCTTATGCCGCGCGCGGCATAAGCGTCATTATGCCGACTCTCGGATTATGCCGAGTGCTTAAGGGAGAGGGCAGACGGGGAGGGGATCTGGTTCGGTGCAGAGTCGGCATAATCATAGGGCTTCTAGGAATCTGAGCAGGTTGTCATCAGGCCGGTATCGTGTTGATTTGAGGCCAAGGGGTGCAGTGCGGGAGAGGGCTTTCTCTTTCGAACGCATGTCCGCATGGAAGTAGATCTGCGTTGTCTCTACGGATTCATGGCCCAGCCAGAGCGCGATGACGGAGCGGTCGACGCCGTGTTGAAGAAGGTCCATGGCAGCGGAGTGGCGAAGCACATGCGGAGAGATCTTCTTCCGTTTTAGTGAAGGACAAGTCGGTTCAGCACGCTGGGAATGCTTGGAGATGAGACGCTCCACCGCATCGCGGCTCAATCTATCCCCACGAATGCTGTGAAAGACGGGATTGTCGGGTAGACCATTGCGTTCGCGCAGCCAAACAGCGAGCGCCTTTGCAGTCTCCGGGCGGAGTGGCGTGCACCGCTGTTTTCTGCCTTTTCCCAAACAGCGGACATGAGCGCCAGTCCCCAGCACGATATCTTGGCAGTTCAACCCAATCAACTCAGAAACGCGCAGACCGGTCTGGATAGCAACCAGAAGCAGGGTGCGGTCACGGCGGCCCAACCAGGTAGAAAGATTCGGAGCCGCAAGCAGGGCGTCAATCTCCTCCCGATTAAGAAACTCAATGAGCCGTCGTTCGTGGCGTTTGTTAGGGATCGCTAGGATTCGCTGGCAATGCAGTGCATAGGCGGGTTCTTCAAAAGCCACGTACTGGAAGAAAGAGTGCACGGCCGCGAGGCGCACATTCCGGGTGCGAGCACCGTTCTTGCGGACGCCTTCCAAGCTCGATTTGCACGCCAAAGTGACGGGCTATAGTTTTTGCGTTTCTACGAGTATGGGTAGCCGCCGCGAAGAGCGAGCCAACTCATGAGCATCCTACTCCACTCTACGGCACAGTCGGCAGCCGGCTTTACCGTCCAACGAGGCGAGTGCGTGTTTGACCGAGCCACCCAGTAGATCCGCACTGCGACCAGTCACGTGGGTAGGTTTTGAGCAAACGAAGCGCGCGCGTATTATTCCTGTTGAATTGCGAGGGGCTGCTAGCCTCCGTCAAGTCTTTCACGAGGTCGAGAACCGTGCGTAGCGATGAGATTCTGAGCGCTGAACTCGAAAGAGCTAACGCTGAATGTGAACGTCTCCGAAAAGAGAATGCTGATCTGAGGCTGCGACTCGGCGAACCTCCCGACGAGCGCACTCCTATTATCGAGGCGGACTTCCCACTCGATCATAAGAAGACACAACCGTCAGCGACTGTAACGGCCGACTCTCGGCCTGAACTGAAAGTGTCGTTGTTCAGAAGTCTGTTTCGTGGCCGCGATGATGTCTATGCGGTCAGGTGGGAGGGAAGGAATGGTCGAACAGGATATTCGCCGGCGGGTATTCGTGACTGGAGCCGAGCCAGCTCGGTTGGACAGGGCAAGAAAGGAGTAGTCAAAAACAGCAAGTTATTTACTCTGACGGAAGACATGATCAGAGATCATCTCCTAGGAAGGCAAACCATAGGCGTCTATCCATTACTGCAAGATGATACCTGTTGGTTTGTTGCGGTGGACTTCGACAAGAAAACCTGGGAAACAGATGCCAGTGCATTCTTAGAAACCTGTTATGGCTTGAGCGTTCCATCGGCGTTAGAACGCTCACGCTCGGGAAATGGGGCTCACGTCTGGATATTCTTTGCTGAGCCGATTCCGGCTGCATTGGCGCGAAGACTCGCGAGCGCACTGTTGACCCGCACAATGGAGCGGCGTTACACCATGGGCCTTGATTCCTATGACCGTTTGTTCCCAAGTCAGGACACTATGCCCAAGGGTGGGTTCGGGAACCTGATCGCCTTGCCTCTACAGCGCGGGCCTCGGGAGAATGGCAACAGCGTTTTCATCGACAGTCAGCTTCGACCTTACGAGGATCAGTGGGCGTTCCTCTCTTCGATCAGACGACTAACGCAAGACGAAGTTCAGCCGCTCATCCGCGTTGCGAACCCAACCGGCGACATTATGGGTGTGCGTCGGAGCACATTCATGGACGACGATGCGAGTGATCCGTGGACTCTGCCGCCTTCCGGTCGGTTACCCACTCGCGTTATCGACGAACCGTTGCCACGCAGTGTATCAATCCAACGCGGCAGTATGGTTTACGTAGAAAAGAAGGGGTTACCGCCTGCGTTTCTGGATCGCCTGATCCGGCTCGCAGCATTTCAAAACCCGGAATTCTACAGTGCTCAAGCAATGCGGTTCTCGACTTTTGCCAAGCCACGCGTTATCGCTTGCGCAGAAGACTTAGATCATCACATCGCGCTGCCCCGAGGCTTACTGCAAGAGTTGCTCGAACTGTTCGAAAGCCACGGAATCGTTGCCGAAGTATCAGACCATCGCTTTGCCGGCAACCCCATCGAGGTCGCGTTTTACGGCGAGCTGCGACCGGGTCAGAGGGAGGCTACGAAGGCGCTTGCTCGTTTTGATGACGGAATCCTTTGTGCTCCAACAGCGTTCGGCAAGACGGCGGTAGCGGCGCGGCTGATAGCAATACGAAAAGTGAACACGCTGGTCCTAGTGCATCGACGCCATTTGATGGATCAGTGGCGGGAGCGGCTGGCGCTGTTCTTAGGGCTTAGCACCAAGGACATCGGTCAGATTGGAGGGGGCAAGAGTTTGCGAACTGAACGCATCGACGTAGCGGTCATTCAGAGCTTGATCCGAAAGGGCGAGGTGAAAGACCTCGTTGCCGAATATGGTCAAGTGATCGTGGATGAGTGCCACCATGTCTCCGCTTTTACGTTCGAGCGAGTGTTGAGAAAGGTCAAAGCAAAGTACGTTGTCGGACTGACTGCGACCCCCGTCCGTAAAGACGGCCACCACCCTATCATCCTTATGCAATGTGGCCCGATTCGCTTCAACGTGAGCAGCAAGAAGCAGGCTGGCATTTCAGGTGTTCAACACGAGGTCATCCCGAAATTCACGGAATTCACAGTGCCTCCTGAATGGACCGACATCGGAATACAGGATATCTACGCCGCTCTGGTCAACGATGATCAGCGAACTGAACTCATTATTGCCGATGTAGTGCAAGCCATCGAAGACAAGCGGGTTCCACTTTTACTTACAGAGCGCACGGACCACGTACAGCTCTTCGTCGAGAGGCTGTCGCGGCGAGTTCCCAATGTTTTTGTTATGAAGGGCGGAATGGGTAAGAAGCAACGGGATGCACTTGCTTCGCAGATCAAGGCGGTGCCCGAAGATCAACAACGTGTGATCATCGCGACTGGGCGCTACATTGGCGAAGGCTTTGACGACGCAAGGCTAGACACGCTGTTCCTGGCAATGCCGATCTCTTGGCGAGGCACTTTGCAGCAGTACGTCGGCAGATTGCATCGACTTCACGAGAACAAACATGTTGTCCGAGTCTATGACTACGTCGACTCTTGCGTGCCGGTGTTGAATCGCATGTACGAGAAGCGCTTAAAGGCTTACAAGACGATCGGCTATACTATTGCGGCGCCTACTGGCGAGCAGGACGCGCAGGCTGATCTGCGGTTCGCTGAAATTGAGCACATCGCGGTTCGAGCCGCTATCGCTTTTGAGGAAACGCGAGGGTGCAAGGTAGAAAGCGTCGAGAGCGATACTCGTGGCTTCGATCTTGTTTCGAGTCGTTTCCGCTCTGGTGATTCGCACGAGCAGATTGAAACAAGGTTCATCGAAGTGAAGGGACGAGCCGGAGTCGGCGAAATCGCACTCACGGCTAACGAGTACAAGGCAGCTCAGAGCTTGGGCGATGAGTACTGGCTGTACGTCATATTCAACTGCGCGTCCGAGCCTCAGTTGACTGCCATCCAGAATCCCGCCAGGCTCGAGTGGGAAGCGCTGTCAAAGATTGACTGCTATCGCATCGGAGCTGAGGGGCTCCTGCGGGGTGCGAGTTAATCCCACAAGAGTTTTGGGTTCGCCCACCTGGGGATTAGCCAGTGAGGACACAGGCTTGACCTGATTAAGGCATTTGACACCCCAGATACTTGTGACAATCTTGTGACAATCTTTCGCAGAAATCGGCCGAATCCGGCAGTAGTCCTCGCAATGGCCAGTGGCTGTAACCTGTAACAGATGTTAGTAGTTGCAACTGAAACGAAATTGTCGCCTAAACTCACGACGTGACTCTTAATCAGCGGGTCGCTGGTTCGAGCCCACCACGGCTCATTTGTAGAATCAGTAGGTTAGAGCCACCATCGAGGTGGCTCTAACTATTCGCGGACACTTTCGCGTACACATTGCGGATTGTCCGCGCCTATCCAACAGGATTCTTTTCATAGTCTCTTTTCTTCACATTGATTCCTTTTGGCTAGATAAGTTCGCGTGAGATTATAGTCTGACGGCTGATGTTTTGAGGGCGCCGACCAAAAACACGCGGTTAGAGTGGACCGCTGAAAAAGCGCGGCCGCTCAACCGCAAGCCGTTATCTGGCGCGCAGACGTGTATATTAAGTAAGCCCACTCTCTGGTAAAAACCAGTGAATAGACGTCCGGCGCAGATCAAGAGCGGAAACTCTGGCAACTCAAGACCAGTTCGACGCCGAAAGAGAGGGTCAGGCGTATGGCCGCTACGCAAGAGTCCACGATATGAGACAGTCGAGAGTTCGATTATGAAAGGAACTAACAGCATGAAAGAATTGAAGCTCACCCGCAAAATCGGTTCAGTGTTGTTCGCCATAGTCTTTTGTTTGTTCATTACGCAGACGGCTTTCTGCCAGACCGAAAAACTCGACATCGTTGAATACACGCCGCCGAAGGGCTGGACTAAAACACCGAAAGAAGGGGCGGTAACATATAGCTATGTCAACCAAAGCAGGACTGGTCTTTGCGTCACCACCGTGTATACAAGCACCGCGAGCGCGGGCACTCCGTCAAAAGATTTTAGCAAGGCGTGGAACGAACTCGTCGTCAAACCTTTTAAGGCTGAAGCCAATCCCAAAACGCAAATGCAGTCCTCCGATGGTTGGCAAGCAATTGTGGGCGGGGCAGCAATTGAAGAGCAGGGAACCAAGGCTTACGCGATTCTGACTGTTTTTAGTGGATTCGGAAGAACAGCCCACGTTCTCAGCGTTTTCACTGACGAGTCTTGTGTGGCTCAGCTGGATGCTTTTACTCAAAGCATAAAGCTGGACAAAACCGCTGTGGCAGCTAATCCAGCCCCAGGCGCCGAGGCCAATTCCGATCGCCAGGTTGTTTCAACGGACAACAAATTAGTGGGTCGTTGGGCCGCAAGCCAGAGCGGCACGAGAGGACGGGATCCGTCGGGTAATGTGCTTAGCTCGGCCTATTACAAATGGCAATACACCTTTAATCGAGACGGCTCTTATAGTTTTAAGGCGGAGAGATGGCTGGGCTATCTCAAGGCCAATGAGTATTGGATGACGGAAGAACAGGGCAGTTATACCGTCGCCGGCGACCTGCTAACGGTGGTCCCGAAGAGAAGTATTACAACAGTCAAGAACCGCGAAGGAGCAGTATTAAGAACTCAAAAAAATGAGCTGGAAACAACCGCTTATCGTTGGTCCTTTCACTATTTCGCCGGTCTTCAGGAAACGCAATTGATCTTACAAACTGGTGCAGAAACAAATCGAGATGGAGCGTTCGCCAGTAACGACCTCTTTCCCCACTCCTATTTCTTGAGTCAAAAGTATAATCCCGAATGGAAATTCGATTAGTTGACGCACCAGTACTTACGGCTCCACTGAACCGGAGTCAGCGAGGTTGTGACCGCAAATACTACAAACGCCCGGCGCCTGCACGCGGTGCCGCATCAATTCTTCTGTTGTTAGAGCAAACATTAGCCAAGTACAGAGGGGTTTTAGGCCAGTGCTTCGGCGCTCGCCAGAAGTATGCTCACGAAAAGTGAGCCACTCAATTGTGCTCTCCAGAAGTAGTCCACCTACGGATCGCTGAAGAACGCTGACCAAAGAGAAGGCAGTGGTTTTGATGAATCACTAGGGACCTCTTACGGAAGAAACCGTGCACGATCTGCTGCGCCTGATCTCTTACGTGCTATCATCCATCTCTAGCGGCGGAAGCGCACGCGCCGGGCACCGCCAAAATAATCGACAAACCCCTCTTTTTAGGTTCAAACGACGAGAGTTTCGGACTTTCACCGGACTTTCGCTTAGTCGAAGGCGTCGCTCTGTACCAGAGGCATTCTCACCTCGCGTCGTTCGCCGGGCGCGAGGTGGACCCTCCGTATGCCCTGGACCGGGCGGATTGGGACGCGCACCGACGCTTCAACGTCCGTCACGTAGAGCTCAACGACCTCGTCGCCCGGCCTCGCGCCGAGGTTCGTTACGGTCGCCCTTACGGTCAGCGGGACGCCGGAGGCCACCGGCTTTGGTATGACGAGCTTCGAGTATACGAACCTGGTGTAGCTGAGGCCGTAGCCGAAGGGGTAGGAGCGGCTCGCCCTTGGAGTACCGGTAGGTCCGCCCGTCCGTCGCGTAGCTCTCGAGCGGCGGCACCTGGTTTAGGGATTAGTAGAACGTCACGGGCAGTGGGGCCCGCCGGGTTGTAATCGCCAAAGAGCACATCAGCCGGAAGATTCTCTGTCGGGAGAGAAGCGTTCTCACGGTCAAAGCTCCTTCTGATGTTCTTAGCGTCTTTGCTTGCAGTCTTGCGTCATTGCTCAACTGAGATCACGGTCACCGACCTGGGCGCTAGTTTCAGGGACAGCTTGCCGCCTTGCGCCTGCGCTGATATGGGCTTCGGCACGACCGTACTGGGTGCTTCAAGGCTGTTAACGCTATCGACTTTCGGTGCGGTCAATGTCTCTCCGGCTGCCCATTTAGGCGTGATGCCGGCCAGGCTGACCCCGATTTCGACCGGTTGATTGGGATCGATATTGGTGATTTCCAGCCAAAGCTTGCCGGCCCTGTCCTTAGCCGCGATGGCGTCGACACGCGGCATCGTGATGTCGCCGTGAGTGTAGCTGCCGGCGTTGAAACTGACCGGCACAAACGTGGCGTCCTGAAAAGGCACATACATTTTGTAGACGTAATAGGTCGGGGTCAGCACCATCTTCTCTTTGTCGGTCATGATCAGCGCCTGCAGGACATTGATCATCTGGGCGATGTTCGTCATGCGCACGCGGTCGGCGTGACGGGCAAAGATGTTGAGGTTAAGCGCAGCCAGGATGGCGTCACGCAGACTGTTCTGCTGGACCAGGAAACCCGGATTGCTGCCGGGCAGCGGTGCGTACCAGGCGCCCCATTCATCAACAACGAGGGCGATCTTCTTTTGCGGATCGTACTTGTCCATGATCGCCGAATACTTACTGACCAGACCTTCCATCGCTAATGTAGACTTGAGAATCTGACCGTATTCGACCTCGCCGAACCCGACGGATGCAAACGCGGGCGGCCAGCGCACGACTGTATAGTTGTGCATCGACAGGCCGTTGATGTCCCAACTCCATTGATGATTCTGCCAGGCTTTCATGACGGCTTCGGTCCAGTCGATGAACCGCGGCTCATCGCCACCCGGACCGACGGCGATCTTGAGCATCTGCTGCTTGTCCTGCTGGGCCGGATTGAAGTTTCGTACGAAGCGGCTATAAATCTTGAGCTGGCTCAGATAGTAATCAGCTGTCATGTTGCCGCCGCAGTCCCAGCTTTCGTTGCCGATGCCGAGGTAGGCGATCCTGAAGGGCGCGGGATGACCGTTAGCGGCGCGCTCCTTGGCTAACGCCGTCGGCTGCGCCGTGGTCAGGTACTCCAGCCACTCGGCTCCTTCCTGCGGAGTACCGGAGCCGACATTGACTGAGAGATACGCTTCGGCGCCGATCTGGTCGAGGAAGTCCATGAACTCGTGAGTCCCGAACGTGTTCGGCTCGATCACGCCGCCCCAGTTGGGATTGAGCGTCTCTGGCCGCTGGAGGCCGATGCCTTTGCGCCAGTGGTATTCGTCCGCAAAGCAGCCGCCCGGCCAGCGGACGTTCGGCACCTGGATCGCCTTCAGCGCGGCGACGACGTCGTCGCGGATGCCCCGAGTATTAGGGATATGAAGAACCACGCCCGACCCAGATGCCCTCATAAACGCCGTGGCCGAGGTGCTCGGCGAATTGGCCGAAAATATTGCGGTCGATCTTTGCCCCCGCCTTGGATACGTCAACGGATAAATCAACCTTTTGTGTCTCCACGAAGGGCGCGGATAGGGTGACGAATGTCAGAGCGAAACTGACGAAAAGTACACGCATGATAAATGAAATCCTTTCGGTCATAGACTCAATGTCGCAATCTTTTTGACCGGACTATTGAAAGAGTCTTGGGGCGAAGTCCTTCAGATCGCGCCGCCACGTCTGCCACTCGTGGTCTGTACCCGGAGATTCGTAGAAGACATGCTGGACCTGTGCCTCCACTAGCGCTGTATGAAGCCTCAGAAGCCCTGCACGCATTCTCTCAGGCTCTACTGTTCCGACGCCCAGCCATAGCAGGCGCACTTTCCTGGCGAATGCGGCGGGGTCGGCAAAAACACCGTTGAAATCTGTCTTGGGATTCATCTTCCGGTCCCCAGGCTCGAACATCCCGCCCGCGCCGCTGAATCCGCCGATGTGGGAAAAGAGGTCGAGATGATTCAGCGTGATCTGGAACGTCTGCATTCCTCCCATCGAAAGGCCCGCCATCGCTCGGTGATCGCGGTCAGGAAGCGTCCGGTAAGTTTTGTCGATGAAAGGAATCAGGGCCTGAGTGACATCATCTTCGAACGCCGCCATCATGTCCTGCATTGCCTTCATTCTCTCGGGAGAGCCTGCAGGAGGGCCAGTCAAAACAGGCGTGCTCTGACCGGCGCGACGGGCATATCCATACGCCATTACGATGATCATAGGCTTGCCACATCCTGAATCGAATAATAAGTCGAACCCGGTTCTGGCTCCTCAACCGCGCTGGCGTACTTGCCGCCGCCAAAAAAGGACTGGCTGCCCGTGTCGCCTACTTCCGCGCCATCGATGACGAAATTGTAGTAGTGCAAACCGGGAACCATCGGCGGCGTAGTAAACGTCCAGAACCCATCCGCCTGCTTCACCATTTCGGCCTTGGGGCCGCTCCAGAAATTCACTCTGACTTTCGTAGCATCAGGAGCCTTCACGCGCAACTGAAGTCTCCCCGAACTGTCAACGCGGGGATACTCTGCTCCCCAAACGTTAGTCGTAGCGGGCTGAAAATCGTCCGCCTCTTGCGCATAGCAAAGACCCGCAAAGAGAGCACACCCTAGACTCGCAAATAGAATGATCCAAAATCGTTTCATCTGTTTTCTCCTTCGCTTGGAGACGCCATCATCAATGACGGTCTGGCGATCGCCATAAATACCGATGACCTGTTCGCCCAGAACAGAACATCGGAAGTCTTCTTACCATGCGCGCGAGCGAAGTGAAAGAGGTTGACGTTATAGTTCCTGGTGTCCACCGCATGCCAGGTGAGTTCCGTGCGGCCGATGGTCACCTTGTCGCCATCGCGAGGAATGACCATTAACTAAAATAGGGCGAGCCACGGTAACCGCCCGCGTCAGCGACCGGCTCAATCGTCCGCTTCTGCTGGGCCTGACACAGGTAGTTGGCCAGGTCGCCGCTCTTGCCTTGTTCCAATCCTTATGACAACGTTCTTCACTAGACCCGGCAAAGCTTCAACTGCAAGTCGCTTGGGCCTCGCAAGCCTGATACATTGATCCAGTTCGAATAGAGGTTCCACGGGGTTTGGAATCAAAGAGAGAGAGGAACCTGTGATGAGAAGATCGAGCGGTGTGGCGTTGCTGGTCGTGACGATGGTGGTGTGCAATATACCGGCTCAGACACTTACTGGTACACCAACTCGAGAGACTCCATTGCCACAGCTTGGTACAAGCAGCGTCAAAAAGGTGATCACTGCGATGACGACTGAAGAAAAGGCCAAGCTGCTGGTCGGGATGGGCTTCAATCTGAACATCCCCGGTTTACCTCCCTTGGATCCAGCGGATAAGAAAATCCCCGAGAGGGTTCCGGGAGCCGCCGGGCGTACACACGCTGTCCTCAGATTAGGAATACCTTCGCTGACTTTATCGGATGGCCCCGCAGGCGTGCGCATTGATCCGACGAGGGCGGGTGATAGTTCCAGAACTTATTATGCTACTGGATTTCCGGTGGCCACTCTTCTGGCCTCTTCCTGGGATACGGGTTTGGTAAGAAAAGTAGGGGCGGCATTTGGCGCTGAAGCACGGGATTATGGAATCGACATCCTACTGGCCCCGGGTATGAACATCCACCGCAACCCTCTGGGCGGGCGGAACTTCGAATACTATTCTGAAGACCCGCTGGTGACCGGAAGGATGGCCGCCGCCTTTGTCGAAGGCGTTCAGTCCAACGGGGTCGGTACCTCCATCAAGCACTTTGCGGCCAACAACCAGGAGTTCAACCGGATGCAGTTGAACACCCATGTCGGGGAAAGAGCTTTAAGGGAGATCTATCTCAAAGGCTTTGAGATTGCAGTAAAAGAAGCTCAACCATGGTCGGTGATGTCGTCCTACAATCTCATCAACGGCACTTATACATCGCAAAGCCGTGAACTGCTCTCAACAATCTTGCGCAAGGAGTGGGGCTTTAAGGGGTTTGTGATGAGTGACTGGTTCGGCGGGAATGATCCGGTCGCACAGATGAAGGCCGGCAATGATGTCATCATGCCTGGCAACCCCGATCAAACAAAAGCCATTATCCTTGCTGCGAGCGACGGCGCCTTAAGCAGGCAACAGTTGGACGAGAATGTGGAACGAGTGCTGAATGTCATTCTCCGATCGTCTTCATTCCGAGGGCTCAAATATTCCGAGCTGCCTGATCTGAAGAGGAACGCGCAGGTCGCGCGGGAGGCGGCAGCGGAAGGGATGGTCCTGTTGAGGAATGAAGGCGGCGCCCTGCCGCTTGCGCCCGCCAGTAAGATCGCTTTGTATGGGAACGCTTCTTACGACCTGATTGCCGGAGGCACCGGAAGCGGCGATGTCAATAAAGCGTACGTGGTTTCTCTGGAGCAAGGACTGACAGCAGCAGGCTTTATTCTCGACGCCCCACTAACGAATACCTACACCCGATACATCGCCGAGCAAAAACAGAAAAGACCTAAGCCACAAGTCTCCTTTTTCTTGCCCCCGCCCATCCCGGAGATTCCGGTTGAGGCAAATACTGTAGAGCAGATGGCCAGCGAGGCGGATGTGGCGGTGATTACCCTCGGGAGGAACTCAGGAGAGTTCATCGACAGGAAAGTAGAGGACGATTTTATGCTCTCGTCCTCCGAGCAGGCGTTGATCAAAACGGTCGCCGACGCCTTCCACGCGAAGCGGAAGAAGGTCATCGCCGTGCTGAACGTAGGCGGTGTTGTTGAAGTGGCTAGTTGGCGTGACCGGGTAGACGCCATCCTGCTGGCATGGCAGCCCGGACAGGAAGGCGGCCACGCGATCGCAGACGTGCTCGGCGGCAAAGTCAATCCTTCGGGGAGACTGGCAACCACTTTCCCCGTCGCCTATGAAGATGCGCCCTCTGCCAAAAACTTCCCCGGAAGAGAATTGGTCGGGCGAAAGCCTCTGCTCAATAATGCCTTTGCCGGTAGACCCGCGGAAGTTTCTTACGAAGAGGGCATCTATGTCGGCTATCGGTACTACAACACATTCAAGGTTAAGCCGGCTTACGAGTTCGGGTACGGACTCTCCTACACCGATTTCTCTTATGGCGATTTGAAGTTAAGTTCGAAGCAGTTCCACGGCAAGTTGACGGCAACAGTCACAGTCACCAACACCGGCAAAATGCCGGGTAAGGAAGTTGTTCAATTGTACGTAAGCGCACCAACACAAAAGTTGCACAAACCGGAGAGCGAGTTGAAGGGCTTTGCAAAGACCGGACTGTTACAACCCGGGCAGTCACAGACACTCAGTTTCACTGTTACTGCCGCGGATCTGGCTTCATTTGATTCGTCGAGTTCGGCTTGGGTCGCTGAGGCTGGCACCTACACCATCAAGGTCGGCGGATCCTCCACGAGAATCAAGCAGTCTGACAAGATTGAATTAACAAAGGAGATTCTCGTGCAGACTGTAAATAAGGTGTTGGCACCTCAAATCAAGATCAATGAACTAACATCGAAGCATCGGAGGAGCCACTTCGACACTAAATCTCAATAGCGGGTGTCGATCTTGTGACAATCTTTCGCAGAGACAGGCCTAAAATCGGCAGTAGTCCTCGGGGTGGCCAGGGGCTGTAACTTGTAGTTGCAACTGAAACGAAATTCCCGCCTAAACCTTGGTGCTTAACGTTCGCTAGCTACGATTGGGAGGAAGACAAGTACATGACTCCTTAGCTGCTCTCTAGAGGCGACCGATACGGCGGACGCATGCGGACGCAACACTATTGATGCGAGTACGATCAGAATGGGCCCCGATGCCTTTCCAAACGGCGAGAAAATACCGGTCAAGATTTTTCGAATAGAGTAGAGAGGAGTGACGAAGCAATCGACATTGTCAGTCGTGCTGCTCCGTTTTGACTTCAACTCGATGTCACCGCCGGTAGTTTCGGATTCGATCGGACAGGCAAGCAAGAACAAACGTCTCAGCCGAAAGAAGTCTCGAATAGCCCTCGATGTGACTCTTAATCAGCAGGGTCGGAGGTTCGAGCCCTCCACGGCTCATTAGATCAACTCAGACACTTAGGGCCACGTTGCGACGTGGCCCTAAGTCCTTTTGTGCGATTTGACTGCAACGTCGATGACTGCCGCCTATCGGCGGTTGTTTTTTTTCACTTGTGGACTCGGAGAGACGGTCAAACTTCATGACTGCCTTTCTTGAGTCGAGTG
Source organism: Blastocatellia bacterium (assembly GCA_963737945.1). GTDB lineage: Bacteria > Acidobacteriota > Blastocatellia > UBA7656 > UBA7656 > Onstottus_A. Next base: position 107,597 of record CAVTUR010000015.1, read on the forward strand.
TCAGCGCCGCCCATAGAGTACCAATTGCGGTCGGCTTCGGCCCCAATTTTCCTTGCTATACCAAACTTCCACGCTGCGAATTCTGCGCTCGCCCCCCGGCAGGTCGATTGCCCTTGTCGTACCGTCTCGCCGGACTCGCTCCCGAACCTGGACATCGGTGTCGGCGCCGTTATCGAAATGTACCACCACGCGCTGGAACTCGATTTCGCCGCCCTGAATGAAAAAGCGGATCGCTCGGAACCCCCCGCGCGCATTTACACGAATGTTGTCATGATCACGCTTGCCATCTACACGCGAATCCCCGAGCCGTTCCCACCGGCCCTCACCTTGTTGACGCCGGTCGTCTCGGTTACGCCTCTGAGCATTGGCAGCGAAGCTGATGCTCAACAGGAGCGTCAACGAACTGAGCACACAAATTGATTTTCGTAAGCTATTTCTTTTCATTTTTTCCTCTATGTTCATAGTTTAGATCTGCAGAGTCGCGTCTCAACAATCATAGTACTACATAGTACTACCGATTTTGGATCTTGGTCACGCTGGCAAGGCAACCTCAATTCTCACCTAATGGTCTTTTTTGAGGTGCTACGCCGTTGGCGGAGGGTAGAGTCGTTCGAACTCCGGTTCGCCGTGAAGCACGGCGAGGTCGGGGTCCTGGCGGGTCCAGGTCGGATCCCGGTAGCCCGATTCCCACGCCTTCTTGAGCGCGATTAGGGCATCGCCGGTATTGTTCATCCCGCAAAAGACACAGGCTGCGTTGTACAGAATCATCGAATCGTCGGGACGCAGGATCATGGCCATATCTGCCTCCTTCTTGGCCTCTTCAAACCGGCCCTGACCCGCATAGTTACTAGCCAACAATACACGAGCGCGCGCGTCCTCCGGCACCTTCTTCAAGTGCTCTTCGTATACGGCGATCGCCCGATGGGCAAAGTTGTTCAGGGCATCTTTCTTTCCAAGTGCCCCGAGCGCGTTGTGAATCGGAATAATAGTGTTGTAGTTCTCGCCGGCGTGCGCCAGCGCCTCCTCCATGATGTCCACAACTTCCTGATATCGTCCGGCGGAGAAGAGCGCGCGGCCCAGCAGATAATAGCCGCCGTCCAGATCGGGAGTCCTGCTCAGAGCCTCCCGAATCTTGTCCGCGGCCTCGTCATAACGCCCCTCCGCGAAAATCACCCACGCTTCGGCGCACTGGATCTCCGGTGCCTCGTGGCCATAGGCGCCCGCCCTCTGCGTCGCCGCTACAGCCCGATCAATCCACTGCTGCTGGCGCTCGAAGTGGTAGTAGTACTGGGCGCACACGTTTGCAATCCCGGCGTGTGCGAGCGCGAACTGCGGATCGAGGGCGACCGCGTTCTCGTACATCTGAAGAGCAAACTGGAGATCCTGCCGTCCGACGCGACGGGCATAGTTCCGTCCCCGCAGATAGAGATCGTAGGCCTGCAGATCCTCGGTCGGTTTCGCTGAGAGAGCCTGCTGCTCCTGCGGCGAGAGCGTGATCCGCAGGGCGGAGGCGATCTTCTGCGCGATCTCATCCTGCACCTCGAACACATCCTTCATCTCGCGGTCGTATCGTTCCGACCAGAGCGGGAAATCCGTTGCCGCGTCGACCAGCTGCGCGTTGATACGCAGGCGCGCGCCGGCTCGACGCAGGCTGCCGACGAGCACGTACGACGCGCCCAGCTCTTTTCCGACCTGACCGGCGGTCACCGATTTGTCGCGATAGGCCAGCACCATAGCTCGGGAGAAAGTCTTCACCCCCTTGATCTTTGACAGCTCCGTAGTGATGTCCTCGGTGATCCCGTCCCGCAGGTACTCGTCCTCTTTCATCCCGCTCAGGTTCTCGAAGTAGAGAACGGCAACTGAGTGATCGGTCGACGCAGCGCGGCCTCTGATCCCACTCGAATCGGCGGCTTGCCGCGCCGATGAGTCTAGATCGCGCTTCAATCTCTTGAGCGCCGTCTTCAGATCAGTTGCGCTCTGGTACCGCAGATCGCGGTCCTTCTCCAGGGCCTGTCCGATGATCCGGCTGAGCTCTGGCGGAAGTGCCGGATTGAGCTGATTCACCGGAGTCGGATCTCGGTTCAGGATGGCTTCGAACACGACTGCGGATGTTTCTCCCTGGAAAGGGAGTGCACCGGTCGCCATCAGATACAGGACCGTGCCAAAAGAAAAAAGATCCGTGCGCGCATCAGTGACCTGTCCGCGCGCCTGTTCGGGCGACATGTACGCGATGGTGCCTAGCGTTGAACCGGCTTGCGTAAGGTCCTCTTGACGGACTGCCGTCTGCAGCCCGGAATCGGCTTTGGCGCCGTGCGCCAGTCGATCCACTTTGGCAAGACCGAAGTCGAGGATTTTTGCCTGCCCGCGCGAGGTGACGAATATATTTGCCGGCTTCAGATCGCGGTGCACGATCCCTTTGGAATGCGCGGACTCGAGCGCATCAACGATCTGGATCCCGAGGGTCAGGAGCGAATCGATGTCGAGAGGACCTCGACGAATGCGATCGGCGAGCGACTCGCCGACCAGCAATTCCATGACGATGAAATGCTCCGACTCGAATTGCTCGATCCCGTGGATCGTGCAGATGTTCGGATGATTGAGCGACGACGCCGCCCGCGCTTCTCGCTGAAAGCGCTGGAGCAGACCCTCGTCGCCCGCCATGGCCGGCGTCAGGAACTTCAGTGCAACGTGGCGGCCCAGGTTGGTGTCTTCAGCTTCGTAAACGACTCCCATCCCACCTTCGCCGATTTGTGACGTGATGTGGTAGTGCGAGATGGTCCTGCCAAGCATAAAAGTGCCTCCCAAATAACGGGAAAAAAAATTAGGTGACGGTGCATAGTAGTACAGACGGGCGCGTATGATCCAGAGCAAGCGGAGACCTTTCTGAGCTCCGTCGCGTTGAAACAGCGCGCTTCGCTGATCGTCTTGGGAGACCATGCGCTCAGCCCCTACCCAGCATCATTTAGAGCAGTTGGCCGCAGTTTCCCGCGCAGAGTGGGTCCGTCCCGCAATGTCCAATAGTGAACATCGCAAGCGGACGCAATAGGGGTATGCTGCTCGCAGGTGAGTTCCGTGTGGATCTTAAAGAAGGGGCGTATGAACAAGGTTCGAATGAGACGCGCTGCAGAGGTGGGATGTGCTCTGCTACTGGTGTGTCTGATTGCAGACGCAACGCTGGGCTATTCAGTCCTCACTCACGAGGCAATAATCGACTCCATGTGGGATAAAGATATCAAACCACTCTTACTCAAGCGATTTCCATCCGCCTCGGCGGATGCGTTGCGCGAGGCGCGTGCGCACGCGTATGGGGGGGCAATCATACAGGATATGGGCTACTATCCGTTCGGGAGCAAGTTCTTCAGTGATCTGACGCATTACGTAAGAAGCGGCGATTTCGTAGAAGCTCTAATACGGGACTCGCAGGACATAAACGAGTACGCGTTTGCGATCGGCGCGCTCTGCCACTATTGCGCGGACAATGACGGTCACTCGATTGCAACAAATCCCTCCGTCCCGATTCTCTTTCCAAAACTGCGCCAGCGTTACGGGAACAATGTTACATATGACGACAACCCAGGGGCACACATTCAGACCGAGTTTGGATTCGATGTGTTACAGGTAGCCAAAGGTCACTATGCCTCCGAAGCGTACCACGACTTCATAGGCTTCAAGGTATCCAAGCCTCTGCTCGAGCGCGCGTTCAAAGAAACCTACGGCCTTGACCTGGCGAGCATTTTTACCAGTTTGGATTTGGCTCTCGGGACGTATCGCTACAGCGTAAGCACCCTGATACCTACGATGACCAAGGTGGCCTGGGAAACGAAAAAGGATGATATAGAGAAACAAACGCCCGGAATCACTCGCGACAAGTTTCTTTATAGCATCTCACGAGCCGATTACGACAAGGAATGGGGAACGCAATACAAGAAACCAGGATTCCTTGCAAAGACCCTCGCGGTGGTATTCCGCGTTGTGCCGAAGGTCGGACCGTTTAAGGGGTTCGCGATCAAGCCCTCGACAGCGGAGACCGAGAAGTTGTTCAGGCAGAGCTTCGATACCGCGGTCGAATCTTATCGCCGGACGCTCAAAGGGGTTCGCTCAGGTGACCTCAAGCTAAAAAACAAGGATCTTGATACCGGCAACCCGACCATTGGCGGAGAGTACAGACTGGCTGACGATTCTTATGCACAAATAGTCGACAAGCTCGAGAGCAACAAGTTTGACGGTGTGACACCCGATCTGCGCGATAACATCCTTGCATTCTACAGGGATAAAAACGCGCACATTGCCACAAAGAGAGATAGCGATGATTGGAAGAGAACTCAGCGGGCGCTGGCTGGCTTGAGAAACGCGGAACTATCGCCCAACAGGGGAACAGGATCTAACTAGGATTATCGCCGGTATCTTTTCCGTGGTGTCCATATTTGAACTGCGGTGGAATTACGGTGGACGCGATACGGTTTTAAGGGGGACTCGGAGCAATGGATAGAACAACAATCATCATAGTCGCTGTCGCATTGATTATTGGCGCTGCGATCGTTGCGGCGGTTTGGATGTATCTGCAAAAGAGACAGACCTGGAGGTTGCAATCAAGATTTGGGCCTGAATACGACAGGCTTGCCGCAGTCGAAGGGGACCGCAGGGGCGCTGAAAAGACTCTTCAAGAACGCGAAGAACGGGTGGACAAGTTCAACATTGTCCCCTTGTCTCCCGAAGCTAGCGATCGATTCGCAGGGGCCTGGCAGCTCGAGCAGGCCGGATTTGTGGACAATCCGCCTGTCGCGGTGGCTAATGCCGACAGACTGGTCACCGAGGTTATGAAGGCTCGCGGCTACCCTATGAGCGATTTCGAGCAGCAGGCGGCAGATATTTCGGTAGATCACCCGCTCGTCGTGAGCAGCTATCGCATTGCCCACGAGATCGCGGTGCGCGCCGACGGAGAGACAAGCACCGAAGAGTTGAGAACTGCCTTGCTTCACTATCGCAAGCTCTTTGAAGACCTCCTCGAAGCGCCTTTAGCCCAGCCTGAAATGCAAAAATCGACGGCCGGAGGCGCTTGAATCAGCCAGCGACGTTTGGCTGACAAGATCGGTTCGAATAATGTGTAAGCCATGCGGACGAACTCGTTGCCGCGGTGATGAGCGGCCTCGCCGAGGCGTTCGCCGATAAGCAGGCAAATCTGGAACAGGCATGGAAAATCGCGTACGAGGTGTCGACCGAAGACTTCCGCGTCGCGTTACGTCGTTACCGGTCTTTCTTTGACCAGTTGCTTTCCGTCTAAGAAGCCCAACCAGGGAGGGCCAACGAAAATGTCATTTGGGATTTACATCGTCGGGTACATCATATTGATCATCGGAGTGGCGATTGGCGCCAGCATGCTCCATGTGCCTCAGAAGTGGATCGGCGTGGGGATTGTCTGTTTGATCGGCATCGCGATCATCCACGGCGTGACCGCGACTCGACAAAAAGATCCTCCATCATGAGTTAAAGGTCAAAACAAACTGTCAGAAGAACCGGGAGCAGAGAGGATTTCCGCTTGTTGAGCCAATCCAACTTGATTTTGGACAGGAGGGTGTCGCTATGGCGCGCAAGAAGGGATTCGGACTGGGTTTGATTCTCGAGCGGTTCTCGCTTAAGGCTACGAACGCCACGGGTACATCCGCGGCCTTCGTCATCGCTCTGGCAGTGCTCATAGTCTGGGGAATCTCCGGACCACTGTTCCACTTTTCTGACACATGGCAGCTGGTGATAAACACGGGCACCACCATTGTCACGTTTCTGATGGTGTTCCTGATCCAGCGGACGCAGAATAAAGATGCGCTTGCAATACATCTGAAACTCAACGAACTCGTCGCCGCGATGGACGGAGCGAGCAATCGATTGATCGATGTCGAGAACCTCACCGAAGACGAGATAAAGCTGCTTCACAAGTACTACCAAAAGCTGGTTGCCATGGCCAGGCACGACGCAAGCCTTACTGAGACTCATTCCGTCGAAGAAGCCGAGCTGCGGCACAATACCAAGCTGGCGAAACGTCGCCACGCAGGATGATGGAGGAGGAGCGAATCATCCTGCTCATCGCGGTCGAAACGACCATCCAGCTAATGCGAAATAATTGCCGCGAGTCGTCTCAAGGAGAAATCCCGTTGATAGCTCAATGCGACACCGATTCGCCCAACCGAGTCCGAGCGGCTCCCGTTAGACGGCGGGCACGCTGGGAGCGCGGCCCCCGCGCCTTGACGTTGACAGCCCGGGTCCGTCATCCGGAGAATTGCAGTGTGTTTGTTTGGGATTGTGCGTCGGACACGCGATCATTCTCGGAAGCGGTTGTAGCGTATCGGAGGTAAAGGCATGACTCGGGTTACGGTTCGGATCGTCGGACTTGCTCTTCTCTTAATCGTGCTAGGTTCCGTGTCTGTTTCAGCTCCTCGATTCCGCACCGCCCCGGATGGCGGAGTCACGGACGAGGAGTATGAGATCTATTCGTCGGTAATCAAGCAGATCTATGTCGGGCCCGAGACCAAAGAAGTAATTATCGAGGAACGTACATTCCGCTACGACTTCAATACTGAGAACGACGAGCCGTGGCGCGACAAGCGGAAGGGTCTGATCATAGATGACTCGGCGGTCGATGACTATGAAACGAGGAACGGAGAACACTGGCTGCTGAACAAGATGTCGTTCACGCTGCCGGTGAAAGCCAATCTGGTAACGGATCTCGATTTGAAAGTGATCTTTCACGGGAACTGGGGAGATCTCGAGTGGATCAACTATTACCGGAGATTTCCGGAGTCGCGCGGGTTTGTCATGCTTTCGAGAATTGGATTCAATACCGACCACACGCAGGGTCTGCTCTACGTGGGTAGCCGCTGCGGCCCGGGGTGTGGAGACACATACTTCCTCCTCCTGGAAAAAACCAACGGAACGTGGACAACAAAAAAAGAGCTAAGGAAAAAGATCTTCGGTTGAGGGACGACTGGCGACGACCACTTCACGCAGCAGGGCTCCGCGCCAGGACGCAAAGAACCGCAAAGGCGCAAAGAATGCGCAAAGATGCAAAACAGTTCGGCTCAAGTTATCTTCATCGCCTGCTCTTACGGCCGTATCCAAGCTCCGCTCCGCCGGAGATGATGTGATCGACACCGGTGGTGAAGCTCGCTTCGGCCGCGACAAAAAGACACAGGCGGCCGACCTCTTCGATCGTGCCCATTCTACCCATCAGTTGTGCGGCGTCGCCATCGGCTCGGCATTGCCGAGGGTCCGGTGCGGCATCGATCGCCTCCTGCCAAAGCGGCGTGTAAATGTTGCCCGGCGAAATCGAATTGACACGCACACCGTGCGGGGCTTCATCGATCGCCAGCGCCTTGGTGAGAGCTGTGATTGCGCCTTTTGTGGCAACATAGGTAGCCCCGTGTAGCTGACCCATCGTGCCAACGAGACTCGCGATGTTAATAATATTCCCCTCGGTTTGTCTCAGATACGGAAGCGCGAGCTTGCACCCCGCAAAAACGCTGACCAGGTTGAGTTCGATCAGGTCGCGGAACTCCTGGATGGAGAAATCATCGATCGGTTTGTGAGGCGGGTGCCAGCCGGCGTTGTTGATTAAGCAATCAATCTTCCCGTAGGTGGAGACGGTCGTCTCGATCAGGTTTCGGATGTCCTTGCTCTGTCGGACATCGCAGCGGATGAAACGCACGTCGTCAGGGTGCCGGGCAATCGTTCGCAGGGCTGTCGCGACTGCCTCCCCGCTGACTGCGTCGGTGCTGCCCAACACGACTTTGGCGCCGGCGGTAACAAACTCGTACGCACAGCCCTTGCCAATACCGCTGCTGCCGCCCGTGATGATCACCACCTTGTTGTCGTATCGCAAGAAAGACGTTTTGTTTTCCATGTTTGTTTTCCGAGCAAAATAGTACTTGTTATCGGTGATAAAACAAGTATGATCTCGCAGCCCGAGTGTAAAGGGCGCGCAAACCGAGGGTATTGGCGTGGCGAGAGAAAAAAGGGAAGAATGTGAGGTCTAACTGTGAATGGTATGCTCAAAAAAGCGATTGTCCTGTTATGTGCGCTGGTCTGGCTTGATAGTGGTGCGAGCGCCGAGACCAGTCATACTTTGCGCTCTCCGGATCGACGCATCGAAGTCAGGATTCAAGCCGGCGAGCGTGTCACGTACAGTATCCTGCTGAATGGCAAACCTCTCCTTCGGGACAGCACGCTGTCGATGGTCATTAATCAGCAAAAGCTGGGGGTCAATACAAAGGTCAAAGCGGCGAAGGAACGCAGCATCAATCAGGAGATCGAGCCGCAGGTTCGCCAGAAGTTCGCGCGTATTCGTGAGAACTACAATGAGCTTCGGCTCGAAATGGAAGGTGACTACGCGGTCGTTTTCCGTGCGTACAATGAAGGGGTCGCCTACCGCATCGAGACCTCGCTGCCGCAGACTGAAGTTAAGGTCTATGACGAGGAGGTCAGTCTCCGCTTTGCCGGCGACTACCACGTTTACTACCCGAAGGAGGACAGCTTCTTTTCGCACAACGAACGGGAGTTCATCTATCTTCCTCTCAAAGATATTCCGGCGACCGCGATCGCCAGCCTGCCGGCAGTGGTGGATGCTGACGGGACAAAACTGGCGATCTGCGAATCTGATGTGGACGACTACCCGGGTCTATGGCTGCGGGGAGACAGCGCGAACAGTCTGACAGCCGTCTTTCCGCATTACCCGTTAAAAGAGCAGCGGAGCAACGATCGCGACGTGAAGATCACCGAGACCGCGGACTACCTCGCGGTGACCTCGGGAACACGGACCTTTCCCTGGCGGCTGGTCGGGATTGCCGAGAAGGACGGGGACCTGATCACCAATCAACTGGTCTTTCTGCTTGCAAAGCCGTCGCAGATCCCGGATGCGTCGTGGATCAAGCCCGGGAAAGTGGCCTGGGACTGGTACAACGCGAACAATATCTATGGTGTGGATTTCAAATCTGGGATCAATACGCAAACATATAAGTACTACATCGACTTCGCGTCGAAGTACGGCGTCGAGTACATCATCCTGGATGAGGGGTGGTACAAGCTCGGCAATCTGCTCGCGGTAGCGCCGGAGATGAACATTGAAGAGCTGGTGGCCTATGGCAAGCAGAAGAACGTCGGTATTATTTTGTGGATGGTGTGGAAGACTCTCGACGATCAGTTTGAAGCTGCATTCAATCAATTCGAGAAGTGGGGAGTCAAAGGCCTCAAGATTGACTTCATGCAGCGCGACGATCAGCCGGTGATGAACTTCTACAACAAGGTCTGTCGAGAGGCGGCCCGCCGCAAAATGCTGGTTGATTACCACGGCGGAATCAGACCGGCGACGATGACCCGTACCTGGCCGAACCTCATCTCGACCGAAGGTGTCAGGGGACTCGAGCAGACCAAATGGAGCAAGTATGCCAACCCCAAACACAACGTGACGCTGCCGTTCACCCGAATGTTCATGGGGCCGATGGATTACACACCGGGCGCAATGGTCAACAGCGGCAGGGAACGGAACTTCGCGGCGGTCTTTGAGCGGCCCATGAGTTTGGGTACCCGCTGCCATCAACTGGCAATGTACGTCGTCTTCGAGAGTCCATTGCAGATGCTGGCTGACAGCCCTTCACACTATTTGCGCGAACCAGAAGTGATGGAGTTTCTAGGCCCGGTTCCAACGGTATGGGATGAAACGAGAGTGCTCGATGCCAAAATGGGTGACTACGTAATCGTTGCGCGCCGGCGGGGGCGGGAGTGGTACGTCGGAGCGATGACCAATTGGACCGCTCGCGATTTTGAGATCGACTTCTCGTTCTTGCCGGAGGGACGCTTTCAAATGGTGTCCTATGAGGACGGCGTGAATGCGGATCGATATGGCAGTGATTACAAGAAGGACAAACGCGAAATCGGCAAAAGCACCAAGCTCAAGATCAGGCTCGAGGAAGGCGGAGGATGGGCTGCAAGGATTACGCCGTGAGATGCGGAAGGACGCCGATGCCGGCCGTCACCAAATCGGGGCAAAAAGGTTTTGTAGTCCCGCCTTTGGGCGGAATCCCTAAGCGTAATTGTCTTTGAGACCATCAGAACCGGGGCATCTTAGGGTTTTGCTCTTCAAGATTCCGCCTAATAGGTACACCGTAGGGTCAACAAGTCAATCATCAGCCGCCAGGATTTGCAACCGAGGCGAAGGAGGAGTAAGGAAGAACTGCAACGACAGGACGCGCAGCGTCACGTTACGAATTGTTCCGCCTATTGCTAGACGATTTCCTTCAGACATTCGAGCGTGACGCTGCGCTTTGATTCAAAACGAATCACTCAGACGTTGTTCACCAATGACTCAACTATAAGGCCTTCGCGGATCAAAGCCAAGCGCGTCCTGGGGTTGCGATTCTAGGAAGTGGAGGAACAAAGCAATGGCTAGCAGTGAGGACAACGACAAGTATGCAGCGTATGTCGGAATTGATTGGGCAGATCAAAAGCACGTGATCAGGCTACAGACGGCAGAGTCAAACGATAGTGAGGGAGAAGAAATGGAACAGCGTCCGGAAGCGCTTGCAGAGTGGGCAGCGGGTCTGTTCCAAAGGTTCAAAGGTGAGAAGGTAGCTGTCGCAATAGAGCAATCCAGAGGCGCGGTTGTTTATCACTTGATGCAGTATGAGTTCCTGGAGATCTACCCGATTAACCCGAAAACCCTCGCAAAGTACCGCGAGGCATTCAGTCTCAACAACGCAAGCTGTGATCAGACCGACGCAGACTTGATTCTCGAGCTGGTGATAATGCACAGAAATCGATTGCGACGATGGATTGCGGAGGACAAACAAACCAGGCTGCTACGGATGCTGGTAGAGAACCGCCGGACGTTAATAGATAGAGTTACTGGGTGTACAAACATCCTCAAGAGCCTGCTCAAAAGCTATTATCCGCAGGCTTTAGAACTCGCAGGCGGTCTCAACACCAAGATGGCCTGTGATTTCCTGTCTAACTGGCCGACTGTCGCACAGCTCAAGACCGCCGAACCCTTGCAGTTGCGAGAGTTTTATAGAAAGCATGGCTCAATTCGCAGAGAGGTAATTGAAAAACGGTTGAAGATAGTTAGCAGCATCCACCAACTGATTACGGATGAAGCGATAATTGAGCCTTCGACAATGATGGCTAGCGCAGTTGTGGGGCAACTCCGTTGCTTATTGGCGGCCATTGAGGAATGTGATGAACGGATCTCAAAGATATTTGCTGAGCATCCATTCATGGACGTATTCCAGAGCTTTCCTGGCGCCGGCAAGGTATTAGCCCCTCGTTTGACTGTAGCCTTTGGGACTGAGCTGGATCGCTACAATGCCGCCTCCGACATTCAGCGATTCTCGGGCATAGCTCCAGTGACCGAACAAAGTGGCAAATCCAAGTGGGTGCACAGACGCTACGCATGCCCAAGGTTCCTCAAACAAACCTTTCACGAGTACGCCGCGCAATCGATTCACTGGTCCGTCTGGGCGAAGGCCTACTACGATCAGCAGAGAAAGTTGGGCAAACGTCATCACGCGACCATCAGAGCGCTGGCCTTCAAGTGGATTCGTATTCTGTATCGGTGTTGGCAAGATCAAACCCAATACGACGAGCAGATCTATCTACAGGCACTGACCCAACGAGGCTCACCTCTAGCGGCGAGCCTGACACTTAACAATGGTTCGGTCAAAGCGGACGCTTGACAGACAGCCTCAGATGTCTGAAGGCGGGACTACGAAACCTTTTTCAGCGGACTGCCAGAGACGAAAGCTCAGATGAGCGTTCAGCTGGAAAGTGATATTGTATGTCGGAACAGAACCAGGTCGTTATGACACCGATTAGTGAATACGCCGTCATCGTCAGTCCGAAAGACAATGTCGCGGTGGTGAAGAAAACAATTCCGCCAGGCACAACTCTCAAAGCGCCCGGCGACCTTCCGGTTCCTATCACCAGCGACATCGAGCCGGGTCATAGGTTCTCTACGCGAGCGATTCCTCGAGGCGAGTTCGTGTTGCAGTACGGCCAGCCTATTGGCACCTCACTTGGTATTGGCGTTGGCGATCTGATCTCGCATGCCAACATGTCCGATGATGTGCCGATTGTGCGCGATCTGCCAGCGGACCTTCACACACCGCCGCCCGATTACCTGCCCGTCGAGGACCGGGCGACTTTTCGCGGTTTTCGCCGCGCGGACGGCCGGGTAGGAACGCGCAACTGCCTTTTGATTATCCCTACGAGCATGTGCGCGAGTACCGAGTCGCAGCAGATCTCGATGATCGCCGAGTACACGCTGTTCACACGCGAGAAGTATCCGAATGTCGACGGCGTGGTGGCGATTCCGCATAACAAGGGCTGCGGGTGTTCGGACGGTTCGAATATCGAAGTAATGCTGCGCACCCTGGCGAACTACGCCGATCATCCCAACGTGGGGGGCGTGATCATGATCGAGCTCGGCTGCGAGAAGACCAATCTGTCGATTGTCGAGCAGTACCTGCATAGGAAAGGCCGGCAATTGAATAAGCCGTTTGTGAGGTTTGGGATTCAGGAGGCGGGCGGTACTCAGGGGACGATCGCCCGAGGCCTGAAAGAAGTAGAGACGATGCTGCCAGAGGTCAATCGCGCGGAGCGAGTTGAGGTCCCAATAAGCGAACTTGTGTTAGGCGTAAAGTGCGGCGGGTCGGATGCGTTCTCCGGTATCTCGGCGAATCCGAGCCTGGGCCGAGCCTCGGATTTGCTGGTCCGTTCGGGGGGCACGGTGATGATCACCGAAATCCCGGAGTTTTGCGGCGCGGAACATCTCATCGCCAACCGCGCAAAGGATGTCGAGACAGGACGCGCCGTGTACGAAGCAGTCGATTGGTACAAAAGCTTCGCGGCGCTTCGAGGCGTTCGGCTCGCCGAAAACCCGAGCCCGGGCAATGTGCGCGGAGGCCTTCTCAACATCACGATCAAATCGCTCGGGGCGATCGCCAAGGCGGGCACGACGCGGGTTGAGGGAGTCACCGACTACGCGGAACCGCCAACCGGCCGCGGACTGTGGATGATGCAGGGACCTGGCTACGATCAGGAGTCGACGCCGGGACTCGTAGGGGCGGGGGCCACAATCGTAGTGTTTACTACCGGCCGTGGGACGACTATTGGGAACGCGATCGCGCCGGTGATCAAGCTTGCGTCGAACACGCCGGTATTTGACCGCATGAGCCGCGACATCGACCTGTCGGCAGGTGGCGTCATTGATGGGACCGAGAGCATTGATGAAGTCGGGGCGCGCCTCTTCGAGCATCTGCAGCGGGTTGCAAGCGGCGAGACGCTGGCGAAAGCCGAAGAGAACCATCACCGCGAGTTTGAGATCTGGGCCGAACAATCGGTTCCGCTTTGATAAGGGTTGTTTCTGGTTTCTCGTTTCTAGTTTTCTGGTTCCGTAATTTCTTACATATGATTACACGATCAAGTTCTATAACCTTTGTCCTCGTTTTTGTGCTTCCAGTGCTTGCAACGGCTCAAACCGTCAGTGAAGACCGAATCGCTTTTACCACTTCCGATGCGCCTTCGCTGGTTTCACTCGACAGCAAAAATCTTGATATTCAAGACCAGCAAATAAAACACGACAACAAATCCGGTTATTTTCTGCTGTCCAACCAAAGGGAAGGATTTACCGTTTCACTGTTTATCGAACCTGCCGTCAAATGCAAAACCAGTGCAGAGTGTCGTGATTTCGTTTGGAAAACAGGCAATCCCGAGTGGGGAAAAGTGCAGGATGTTATTCAATCGAAAATCGGCGATGTCAGCTACTTCGAGTTTTTCCGTCCGACGGTTCAAGGTCAACCGCTTCAGATGCTGGATATGTATGCGGAATTTGTCGAAGACGGTTATTGGGTTGATTTACATCTCTCAAAGGTTCAATACAAAAAAGAAGACCATTTGCGGTTCGAGGATTTCGTTAAATCAATCAGATTTCTTTCCAAGACCGGCCAGCCGACCACAGATTCCGACAAAGCAGTCGAAGCCGCTCGAAAAGCCGCCGAAGGTTGGATGGTTGTATGGGACTCCGGCAAATACGGGGAAAGTTATGCCGAATTGTCATCTTACTCCAAAAAGGCAATTGATGAAAAAACCTTCTCAACGTATTGGACGACGGCGCGTAAACCGTTCGGCAAATTAAGATCGAGAAAGATACTCCAGATTCAGTTAATTAAGTCTTTGTCAGGTATTCCAGACCGTTCAGGCGCGGTTCTCCGTTATTTAAGTTCTTTTGAAAATCAGGAAGATATATTTGAAACCTTTAGCGTAATTCTCGAAAAAGACGGAACTTGGCGAGTGGGAAGCTATAATACAAATGAATGACGACACGCCGAACGTTCAATGGACGTGAGGGCGAAACTGCGACTTTGTTATCGCGTGTGTTGTTTCCCTAAACTTGCGTAGTGGCGGTTTCGCCCCACATCATCTCAAGCGTTCAGCGTTCCGGGGTTCAGAGTTCGTGGTTTCTGGTTTCCTGGCTCAAGGTTCGGGGTTTGGGTCTTACCCGGAACTCTGAACCCGGAACCAGGCACCCGGCATGCTGAACCTGAAACTAGAAACGAGAAACCAGAAACTACCCATGACCCTGAGGCTCGCAATTGTATTAACTGTAACTACGGTGACGCAGCTTGCGGGTGGCGCGCGAACGATCTCGTGTGCCCCTCAGTCTCAAGCGGTTATGTATCAGGAAACGCGACGGCTGATGTGGACGAAGTTCGAGATCGTCGCCTACGGGCCGGATCGCGCTCGACTCGCCGAGGCTGCCAACGCCGCTTTTGAAGAGATCGATCGGCTTGATCGTCAAATGAGCAACTATTCGGAGACGAGCGAGCTGTCCTACATAAATCGCAATGCTGCTCACGGAGACGTGATCGTCGAAAAGGAGCTGTTCGATTTTCTAAAAGGTTGCATTGAGTACAGTCGATCTACCGGCGGCGCTTTTGACATTACCGTCGGTCCGCTGATGAAGGCCTGGGGATTCTTCGACAGCAAAGGGCGAGTGCCGGATCCGAGTGAGCTCAAATCGGTCACCGCTCGGGTTGGCTACAAGCACGTCTTGTTCAACGAACGGACGCACGCGATTGGTTTTGACCGCGAGGGAGTCGAGCTCGATCTGGGCGGTATTGCAAAAGGCTATGCTGTCGACCGAGCCGCGGAGATCCTGCGAGCAAGCGGTGTAACTTCCGCGTTTGTTACCTCGGGCTCGAGCAGCATCTGCGCTATCGGCGCGCCTCCCGGTCAAGCTTCGTGGCGCGTGGAGGTGAACGATCCGCTCGATCGTTCGCGGAAACTGGAAGCGATCGAGATCAAGGACCAGTCAATCTCTACCTCGGGCTGTCACGACAAGACTTTCGAATCCGCCGGCAAAACCTATTGCCATATCATGGACCCACGAATCGGCCGGCCGATCGAAGGTCTGCTGAGCGCGACGGTGATTACTCAAAGTGGTGTCGAGGCTGAAGTGCTCTCAAAGGCATTGATGGTCATGGGAATCGACAAGGCGCGAGACTTCCTGAAGACCCGCCCTCGCGTTCGCGCCATTCTCTACTACAACCAGCCCGAAGGTGGTTTGGGTTGTGCGAGGCTGAACTTCTGACGGAGGCGACTATGAGTGAAATAAAACAGGGACTATCAAGACGCAATTTCCTGGAGACTACTGCTCTCGGCGCGGCGGGCTTGATGCTCGGTTCTTCAAGCCGGGCGGCCTCCGCGCTGGGCGCTAGCGATAGGGTCAATGTGGGAGTCGTCGGACCCGGTGGTCAGGGCACCAACCTTATTCGAAATCTCGCCACCGTGCCTAACTCAAAGATCACCGCTATGTGTGACATCTTCGAACCGAACCTCGACAACGGAGCCAAGCTCGCCGGCAGCCAACCCTCAAAGTTCACCGATTATCGCAAGTTGATCGAGAGCAAAGACGTAGACGCCGTGGTGATTGCGACGCCACTTGCACATGCACTACGAAATCGCCTTTGCGGCGCTCAACGCCGGAAAGCACGTCTTCGTCGAGAAGACGATGATGTATTCGCTCAAGCAGTGCGACCAGATTGTCCAGGCCGCCAGGGCGCACCCGGCACAAGTCTTCCAGGTTGGGCACCAGCACCGTTTTGATCCAGTCATCCGCAAGGTTGTGGACATGTCCCGCGACGGCGCGTTGGGTAAGGTGACGCACATTCGATGCATGTGGCATCGCAACGGCAACTGGCGCCGCCCGGTTCCCAAAGTCAACTTCGATCCGAGCCCATGGGGTTATCCCGATCTCGAACACCTGATCAACTGGAGAATGTACAAGCGTTACTCGGGCGGGCTGATGGCCGAGCTTGGATCGCACATGATCGAGATCTGCAATCTGATCATCGGCACGCCGCCGGCGGCGGTCACCGGGATGGGCGGGATCGACTACTGGAAAGACGGGCGCGAGACCTACGACAACGTGACAGTCGTGTACAACTATCCGGCCGGTGAGAAGGTGACCTTCAGCTCAACAACTACGAACGCTCACGATGGTGAACACATTGTGGTTATGGGTACGGAAGGAACAATCGAAATGGGCTGGGACAAGGCTCTTTACTTTAGAGAAAAGGAGGAGCCGGAACTTGTAAAGGCTGAAGGCGCGACCGTGATTGGCTCGACCGGCGAAACCATGAAAGCCTCCACCGAGTCTCAAAAGGAAGGAGCTCGAGTGGCGCCGGAAGAAGCTCAGATACGCAGCGCCGTCTATCGCGAGCTCGAATCGTATGTCTCGTGTATCCGGGAGAATAAGAAAGCGGTCGTCGATGTTCAGGTCGGGCGGAATGCGGCGGTCTCGGTGTTGTCAGCCAATCAGGCAATGGAAGAAGGACGAGTCGTTAGAATCTGAGTAGTCTCTGGAAGTTCAGAGTCCAAGCTTTAGCTTGCCTGCTTTCACGCGGCAAGGGCGCCAAACGCAAGCCAAAGCCTGAGCTCTCAACGCAAGCTAAAGCTTGGACTCTGAACGCAAGCTAAAGCTTGGACTCTGAACGTCCGCTCTCGGTTCGGGCTGACGAGCTGCTCATAGGAGGTACTACTTATGCTCAAGAGATCTCTGCTATGTACAGCCCTGCTGCTTTTGTATCTGGTTCCTCCAGGCCGTCTCTATGAGCGATCAGTCACAGCCAGTGGCTCACGACCGATCGCCGGCGAAACACAAGCGGAGCGCGATCGAGCGCATGAAGTGGTGGCGCGAAGCTCGGTTCGGCATGTTCATTCACTGGGGTCTATACGCCGTGCCCGCCGGAGAGTACAACGGGCATCGCTCCAAAAATATCGGTGAATGGATCATGGAATGGGCCAACATCCCGCGCGCCGAATACGAGAAGTTCGCTCCCCGATTCAACCCGGTCAAATTTGACGCTCGAGAATGGGTCCGCATCGCAAAAGACGCCGGGATGAAATACATCGTGATCACTTCGAAGCATCACGACGGGTTCTCGATGTTCGACAGCCGAGTCAGCGATTACGACATCGTTGACTCGACGCCTTACCGCAAGGATCCGATGCGCGCAGCTTGCCGATGAAGCCAGAAAGCAAGGTCTCAAATTCTGCTTCTACTATTCGATCCTCGACTGGCATCACCCATCGGCTTACGTCGACGCACCCGGAAAAGACCCGACCGCCGGGAACGGTCAGACTCGTTTGAAACCCGGCACCAAAGAAGGGTACGTGAAGTACATGAAGGAGCAACTGCGCGAGCTCGTCACGGCGTACGATCCGGCGGTGTTGTGGTTTGACGGCGAATGGCAGGACTGGTGGACCGAGGCCGACGGCAAGGATCTCTATCAATACGTGCGGAGTCTCAAACCCGACATCATTATCAACAACCGAGTGGGTAAAGGCCGCGAAAGGGCATGGAAGGGTTGAACAAAGGCGACCAGCAGTACTCAGGAGACTTCGGCACGCCCGAACAGCAGATTCCGCCGACCGGGTTGCCGGGCGTCGATTGGGAAAGCTGCATGACGATGAACGACACCTGGGGCTACAAGTCATATGACGACAACTGGAAGTCTCCGGAGAAGATAATTCGAAACCTGATAGACATCGCATCGAAAGGCGGCAACTATCTGTTGAACGTCGGGCCAACCGCCGAAGGACTCATCCCTCAACCGAGCGTCGAGCGATTGGCCGCAGTCGGCCGATGGATGAAGGTCAACGGAGAATCAATCTACGGGACTACCGCGAGTCCCTTCTCCGACACAGTTGTCGTTTGGCAGAGCCACGAGCAAGGGCGGACGAACTTATCTGCACGTTTTTGATTGGCCGGCCGACGGCAAGCTTCAGATTCCGTCGTGGGGAAAGATTGTTAAGAAGGCATATCTGTTGGCGAGTCCGACGAGCGCCTGAAGTTTACTCAGAACACCTCTGGAGTGACGATTCAAGCACCGGTTTCGGCGCCGGATCGAATTGCTAGCGTCGTTGTGCTCGAAGCCGTCAGCAAATAGTGTGATGGTAAGAGTCCGCCGGTCAGCGGTCCAGTGAAGCGCACGCGGCCGCAATTCACATCGAAAGGGCGATATCTTATGATTCGTGCAACGTTGTGTTGTGTTTGTCTTCTGGTCCTCGTTGCGTATGTATCGGCGCAGACGCCGACGCAAGAATCGCAGGAGCTGTCAGACGCAAAAGCGCTGGCTGCGCGGCTTCAGGCTCGGCTTCAGGATTGGCCCGCGCTTGCTCGTTACCGCGAGGCGAACGCCGCTCTGACGGCGCCGGCAAAGGACGAGAAGCGGGTAGTCTTCATGGGTGATTCGATCACTGACTTCTGGAAGCTCGCCAGTTACTTCCCATCCAGGCCGTATGTCAATCGCGGAATCAGCGGACAGACGACTCCCCAGATGTTGATTCGCTTCAGACCGGATGTGATAGCGTTGGAGCCACAGGTTGTAGTCATTCTCGCCGGCACAAACGACCTCGCCGGTAACACCGGACCAATGACCCTTGAGGCCATCGAGGACAATCTTGCTTCGATGTTCGAGCTGGCGCGAGCGAACGGGATACGCGTCGTGATTGCTTCGGTGCTTCCAGTGAGCGATTACGCAAAGAACCGGGACGGTCAGCCGATCGTTCAAACGACCCGGCGGCCGCCCGAGAAGATTATTTCGCTAAACGAGTGGCTCAAGAAAAAAGCGGCTCAAGACGGGCTGACGTATCTCGACTACTTTTCGGCGATGGTAGACGAGAAAGGCTTTCTGAAAGACGGGCTTAGCAACGACGGGCTCCACCCAAACGACAAGGGTTACGCTGTTATGCAGCCTCTGGCCGAACAAGCCATCGCGGCAGCGCTGAAGAAGAAGAGGTAGGGATGAGCGGACTCTACAAACCATCAACGGTCGCGATTGGCTGCCTGATCGCCGTTCTGTGGGTGCGAGGCGACGCCCAGACCAACCGGGAACTCGCAAACAAAACCGAGTTCATTGTAAGGATTGATTTTGCTTGTGTGACTTCCAGGTACCCCAAACGCAGTCTCGCGGGAGTTGTACGCGCCGCGATGAAAGGGCTTGAAGCCGGTGACATCGGCGTTGTGGGAAATAGAGCAATTGCCTTTGACCTAAACAAAGACGGTAAAGCCGAGTACTTTATCCCGCTTGAATGCGGAGCCACCGGTAATTGTAACTGGGGAATTTTTGGGCTAAGCCCTGGAAGGCGGCTAGCGACGATTCCGGCTCAGGATATATACATTCAAGGTAGCCGGGGCTGGCCGGTTTTGATGGCCTACGTCCACAGTAGTGCAAGTGACGGACTTGTCTCGGTGTACAAGTACACGGGCAAACGTTACGTAAAGGTTCCCGACGATTTCGAAGTGAGCACTGATAGAAACGACTTTCCCAAATCGATGGAGAAGGTGCATTCGGCCTGCGAACACGCATCGAACGAAAAAAAAAGGGTCGGTCGCCGGCGGGGCAGCGCGCATGAATAGACAGTTGCAAGTCGCGCTGATCGCCGGACCGGCATACGATCCGCTCTATCAATGCTTGCGCGCTTTCACCAATGCTACCGGCGTCACCGTCAACGTCGCCTTTAGCGGAGATCATCCCGCCCTCAACAGGCATCTGGCATCTTTGACCAACGTGCCATACGACCTCGTGTCAACGCACAGCAAGTACGCGCCGTCGCAACTCGGGTTTCTTACCCCGCTTGACGGGTTGATCGACGAAGCGGATCTAGAGGATTTTGTATCGGGAGCGCTTGAGATGGCGCGGGTCGGCGAATCGCTCTACGGGCTGCCGCGTAACATCGACGTCAGGTTGCTTCACTATCGGACCGATCTGATCGACTCTCCGCCGGTGACCTGGGATGGGCTCCTGGAGCTGGCAAGAAGGCTCAACTCTCCACCCGGCGTTTACGGTTTCTTGTTTCCCGGCAGAGAGTCCGGGTTGTTTGGAACGTTCTTCGAGCTGGCTGAGATGGCCGGCGCGACGCTGTTTCCCGAAACCCTCGTGCCTGACATAGAGAACGATGCGGGGAAATGGGCGCTTGGACTGCTGCGAACCTGTTACATCGAGGGGCTCGTGCCACCCGAGCTTCCTGAATGGCATTACGACAAGATTCACGAATGCTTTCGAGCGGGGCGTGCCGCGATGGTGGGCGACTGGCCGGGCTACTACAGTTTGTATCGCGACAGGAACATTTCTAAAGTCCACGATCGGCTGGGACTAAGCGTTTATCCGGTCGGTCCGGCGAGCAAGTCTCTCGCTTACGGTGGCGGTCACACGTTCGCCCTGACCAGGCAAGGCGCAAACAAGCCGGAAGCCCTGGAGCTGCTGCTTCACCTTACCGCGGTTGAGCAACAACTGCTCGAAGCTCGGAACGGTTGCGTGCCCGTGCGCCGAAGCGTGATGAGCCGCATGCAAAACGAGGCCGATCCGGCGAACCGTGCGCGGTTAGCGATGCTCGAAATGGTTATCGCCGAGCACATGCTGATCCCGCCGAAGTTCGCCAGGTATCCTGAAGTCGAGGAAGTGTTGTGGCGAACAGTGCAGCGAGTCATGGTGAATCAACTTGCCGTTGACGACGGCTTGCGAATGATGAGAGCACAGATCAGGGAGATCGTCGAAGGCGAGTGAATGCGACGCGAAGAATATAGAATCCCACCAACGGAGTTGGGGGATCGTTCATACTCAGCCTACACAAGGCGGGGGTCACGGTGACGTCCTGAATCCCACCAACGCAGTTGGTGGATCGTTCATATTCGGCCTACGCAAGGCGAGGGGTCACGGTGACGTCATGAATCCCACCAACGCAGTTGGTGGATCGTTCATACTCAGCCTGGACAAGGCGGGACCCGACTGTGACGTGAACGCCAGTGCGCCGGCCCGTTGTGGCCGAGTATTAACAATCCACCAACAGCGTTGGTGGGATTTGAGAGAAGCGGGCCGGCGCTCTTGTGGCCGCGTTTTGTAGGTCGAGTATGAACAATCCACCAACAGCGTTGGTGGGATTTGAGAGAAGCGGGCCGGCGCTCTTGTGGCCGCGTTTTGTAGGTCGAGTATGAACGATCCACCAACTGCGTTGGTGGGATTTGAGAGAAGCGGGCGGCTGTCTTGCGGCCGCGTTTTGTAGGTCGAGTATGAACGATCCACCAACTGCGTTGGTGGGATTTGAGAGAAGCGGGCGGCTGTCTTGCGGCCGCGTTTTGTAGGTCGAGTATGAACAATCCACCAACAGCGTTGGTGGGATTTGAGAGAAGCGAGCCGGGCTGTCTTGCGCCGCGTTTTGTAGGTCGAGTATTAACAATCCACCAACGGCGTTGGTGGGATTTGAGAGAAGCGGGCCGGCGCTCTTGCGGCCGCGTTTTGTAGGTCGAGTATGAACGATCCACCAACAGCGTTGGTGGGATTTGAGAGAAGCGGGCGGCTCTCTTGCGGCCGCGTGTTGTAGGTCGAGTATGAAGGATCCACCAACGGCGTTGGTGGGATTTGAGAGAAGCGAGCCGGGCTGTCTTGCGGCCGCGTTTTGTAGGCTGAGTATGAACGATCCACGAACTCCATTGGTGGAATTCAGGGTCGGGGATGCGAAGGCGCCTTGTTGGGTAGAATATGAACAATCCACTAGACAACGCAGTTGGTTGTGCGTCGCACTCTTCATCGCAAGCAGTTTGAGGTGGTCTTGGAGGCCAATGACGTGAATGGAGCGCAGGTTAAGAATGCGGAATTGGCGAACGCAACCTTGTTAGTCACAGGGGCGCACGGGTTCATCGGCGCATGGATCGTGAAGCGGTTGCTCGCGTCCGACGGCCGTGTTGTCATCTTTGATCAAAGCCCTGACCCGCGCCGGCTGCGGTTGATTATGAACGACGACGAGATTGCGAGAGCAACCGTTATCACCGGCGACATCACCCACCCAGACGCGCTCTTACCAATCATCGAAAAGTTCGGAGTCACTCACATAATTCATCTCGCCGGTCTCCAGGTACCGACTTGCAAAGCCAACCCGCGGCTCGGGGGGATGGTCAATGTCATTGGCACACTCAACGTGTTTGAAGCCGCCCGCCGCGCCGAAGATCAGATCAAAAGAGTGGTTTATGCAAGTTCGGCTGCGGTGTTCGGAATGCTTGAAGAGGATCGCCCGCTGATCGAGCGTGACGCGGCAAACCCCGCAACCCACTATGGAGCCTTCAAACGCTGCAACGAAGACAATGCGCGAGTCTACTATCTCGACAACGGTTTGGACAGCATCGGTTTGCGGCCGCTGACGATCTATGGCGTCGGGCGCGACTTCGGACTTACGTCGGACCCAACGAAAGCAATGAAAGCGACAGTCGTCGGGCGCCCGTTTCACATGCGATTTGGCGGGCGCACCGATTTCCAGTACGTAGCCGATACGGCGGATATATTTATTCGCGCGGCGGCCTCCGATCTAAAAGGCGCACACGTTTTCAATCTGCACGGTGAAACTGTACACGTCGCGGACATAGTCGCCGAGATCGAGCGCGTATGGCCGGACTCCATGATCACCTATGCTGAAGAACCATTGGCGATACCGCCGGAGATGGATGACGCTGCGATTCGAGCAGCACTCGGGGAACTTCCGGTGACGCCGCTGGCAACCGGCGTCCGAGCGACGATAGAACGGTTCGCCGAGCTGCATCGCGAAGGGTGGCTGGACACCAGTGACCTTGATCAATAGCTGAGAGGAAAAATGAAAAGACCAAAACTTTCGGTGCTCCTGTTGGCGGCGCTCATCGGATGTCTCGCTGCGCCAGCCTGTAATCGCCCCTCCGGCGGCAAGAAAGTTATCGCCGTCATCCCCAAAGGCGTCGCGCATTTCTTCTGGCAGAGCGTTCACGCGGGCGCTGAGGCGGCCGGGAAGGAGTTTGGCGTCGAGGTGATGTGGAAAGGGCCTGCCCAGGAAACCGACTACAGCGGACAGATCAACATCGTCGAGGACGCGATTAATCGACGCGTGGATGGGATTGTTATTGCGCCTTCTCACGGGGACGCGCTTGTTCCAATAGTCGAACGCGCGCAGAGGGAAGGTATCCCGGTTACTATCTTCGATTCGGGCATCAGCACCGAGACTTATCTCTCTTATGTAGCGACGGACAATCGACAAGGCGGCGTCGTAGCCGCGGAGCGGCTCGCCGAAAAACTCGGAGGGAAAGGCAAGGTCGCGATACTCGGTGTCAAAGCGGGGTCGGTCTCAACCGATGAACGCGAAGAGGGTTTTCAGGAGACTATCAAACAGAAGTATCCCGGCATCGCCATAGTCGCGTTTCAGTACGGTGACGCTGACCGTGCCAAATCTCTCGACCGGGCGACTGATATCCTGACAGCGCATCCCGATCTCAACGGGATGTTCGCGTCAAATGAATCCTCGACGGTCGGCGCGGTGCAGGCGATAAAACAGAAGGGGCTTGCGGGTAAGGTGGTGCTGGGTGGTTTTGACTCGAGCCCCAATCTGATCGACGACCTCAAGGCCGGAGCAATAGACTCGCTTGTGTTGCAGAATCCATTCAAGATGGGCTACGAAGGCGTGAAATCCATCGTCGACAAGCTAAACGGCCAGACCCCCCAGCGGCGACTGGACACCGGAGTGAAGCTGCTGACAAAAGAGAATCTGGATTCGGCGGAGATGCAACAACTGATCAAGACACCGTAGGGTCGTTGGCGCATCATTTGATTGGCAACTACAAGGGCATCATCTTATTCGCCTGATAACATCCCGACCTCGTGAGAAGGCGTGAAAAAATTGACGAGTCCGCGCGGAAACTGAAGTTTGTCGGCTAGAGTTTGGACATTTTCCCCGAAGGGGATCCCGTCCTCCAGCCCAGGGTTGCTGTACTCGGCTACCCTGGGAAAGACGCGGCGAGTTTCCTAACCCCAACGGGGTTGCGGCCGGGCCTCACGTCGAGAGCGCATGAACTCAATAAACGAGAACGAATCAAGACAAGCCTAATACCGATTGGGTACGCGGGAAGCTTGGCCACAACCCCGGTGGGGTTGGGTAACGCGCTCGCCGTCTTTCCCAGGGTAGCCGAGTACAGCAACCCTGGGCTGGAGGACAGGATCCCCTTCGGGGAAAAATTCGTCGTAGGCTCAAGCATCAGCGACCCACTTCTCACGAAGTGGGTATGTCTGTGGCCCGGCGCGGATCGTTGTAGGCTGCAGCATCAGCGACCCACTTCTCACGAAGTGGGTATGTCTGTGGCCCGGCGCGGATCGTTGTAGGCTGCAGCATCAGCGACCCACTTCTCACGAAGTGGGCATCGCGGCCGACAGCTGATGTATGCGACCGCTTCGCGCTCCCCGCGAGCTGAAGGACTGATAATGGCTCTACGCCTCGCGCTGGAAATGCGCGGTATAACGAAATCATTTGCCGGGAACACCGTGCTCGCAGAAGTTGATCTGTCGGCAGCGGCGGGCGAGGTCCACGCAGTGGTCGGCGAGAACGGCGCGGGCAAGTCCACGTTGATGAAGGTTCTCGCCGGTGTCTATCGTGCCGACCGAGGCGAGATCTTGATCGAAGGCGTGCCCGCCAGGTTTGCCGGCCCGTCGGGCGCCCTCGCGCAAGGTATCGCGATGATCTATCAGGAGCTCTCGCTCGCAGGGTGTCTCACTGTGGCCGACAACATCTTCCTGGGGCGCGAGCCGCTCGCCTTTGCGCCGCTCAAGGTAATCAGCCAGCGCGCATTGAACGAACGCGCCTCGCAGGTCTTAGCCGGCTACGGGTTTAATATCGATCCGCGCGGGCGCGTTGAGCGGCTCAGCGCGGCGGATCGGCAACTGGTCGAAATAACCCGCGCGACGATGGAAGCGACTCGAGTTCTCGTGATGGATGAGCCGACTTCTTCGCTGACCACTCGCGAAGTCGATGAGTTGTTCCGCTTGATCCGCGATCTCAAATCCAAAGGAATTGCGGTCATCTACATCTCGCATCGACTGGAGGAACTCGAATCAATTGCTGATCGATTGACCATCCTGCGCGACGGGCGCGTCGTGTACGCCGGAGTCTGGGGGGAGATTCCGACCGCTGCGATGATCCGGCACATGGCCGGCCGCGAGTTGAAAGAGATCTTCCCGCCGCGTCACGCGGAACGCGGTGAAACCCGTCTGCGCGTCGAAGGACTTTCCAGGGCCGACAAGTTTTCAAACGTCACCTTCGAAGCGCGCGCCGGTGAGATCGTGGGCATCGCCGGTCTGGGGGGCGCTGGCCGCACCGAGTTGGTCGAAACCATTTTTGGCGCGAGAAAAGCCGATTGCGGATCGGTGGTTGTTGACGGTGTGCGTCTCGATGCGTTGCGTCCAGACCGGGCCGTGGCGGAAGGACTCGGCTTTTTAACCGAAGACCGCAAGCAAGCGGGGCTTTGTCTCAATCTCTCGCTCGCGCAAAATCTCACGCTGGCGAACGTGCGAGCGCTGATCAAAAGCTGGAGGCTCGACCGCAAGCGAGAGGCGGTCGCGGCTCGGGGCTTCATCGAACGGCTGCAAATTCGGCCCGCGAATCCCGCGAAGACCATTGCTAGAATGAGCGGTGGGAACCAGCAGAAGGTTTTGCTCGGCCGGTGGCTGTTTGCCAACTCGAAAGTGTTCCTGCTCGATGAGCCGACGCGCGGCGTAGACGTGGCTGCTCGTTCGGAGATCTATCGCGCGATCAATGAACTTGTGGAAGCTGGCGCGGCGGTGGTGATGGTGTCGTCGGATCTACCTGAATTGTTGGGAATGGCGGATCGCATTTTGGTAATGCGTCGCGGACGTCTGGTTGCCGAGCTTGATGCCAGGAGGACGACGCAGGAAGAGGTGCTGATGCATGCCGCGTTGGAAGAACGTGCGCGGACGTAGCGTGTGAACTGCGAAGGGAAGGGGCTAACGCAGGGGACGCAGAGTGCCGGGGAGCAGGCAATGTCGGATTGGATCAAGCGTTTCATTCCGTTTCTCAGTTTGGTCGCGCTCTGCGTTCTGATCGCGACGCTTGAGCCGAGGTTTCTCTCGGCCGGCAACCTTGCGAGCGTCGCAAGGCAAACCGCGGTGATAACCATCATGGCAATGGGCATGACCATAGTGATGGTCTCGGGAGGCATTGATCTGTCCGTCGGCTCGGTGCTGGCTTTGTCGGGAGTTGTTGGCGCGTTCGCGATGGTGAGCGGAGCCCCGGTAGTCATCGGCGTCGCTGCTTCGATTGCGACCGGCGTGGCGTGCGGGCTCCTGAACGGAACGGCGGTGGCGATGCTGCGCATTCCGCCTTTCATAGTCACGCTAGGAGCGATGGGTATCTATCGCGGAATCGCATTGCTGATTACCGATGGCAAAGCGGTGGTGGGGCTGCCGTCAGGATTTGGCTATCTCGCCGAAGGCAATCTGCTCAGTGTTGTGCCGATCCCGTTGTTGATCGTCTTGCTGGTGGCAACCGCCACGCACTTCCTGCTGGTCAATACTCAGCCCGGGCGTTACTGTTACGCGATCGGGAGCAACATCGAGGCGGCGCGATATTCAGGCATTCGCGTGTCGCGTTATCAGGTTCTTTTCTACGCGCTGCTTGGGGCGCTGGCGGGGCTCGCTGGTTCGATCGAATCGGCGAGACTGGTGACCGGACAGCCGACGTCAGGCGAGGGCTACGAGCTGCGAGTGATCGCCGCGGTAGTGATCGGCGGCGGCTCACTGGCGGGCGGGCAGGGAACCGTTATCGGGACGATCATCGGCGCTTTGATCATGGGAGTGCTGGCGAACGGAGCGAACCTCCTTGGAATATCATCATTCGCTCAGCAAGTGGTGATCGGCGCGGTGATTGTGCTGGCGGTGACGTTCGATGAATTCCAACGCCGGCGGATCGAGGCCAGGTCGGCGTGAGTTAGCCCGTGGGCTGCGCCGCCCGTTTCGAATGAATGTCGATATCTCGAACGATTTGGAAGGAGTCACTACGCAATGAAACTCGCGCAATTCACACCGTTGGGTTCGAGCACGCAGAGTCTGGGAGTTTTGATTGGTGATCGAGTGGTAGCAGTCTCGGCGCTGGCCCTCGCCGAGAGCCGCGCGGGCAAGGAGATTCCCGACTGGCTGCTTGAAGCGACCGACATGCTTGACGTCATAGAGCGCGGCGATCGAGGGGTCGCCGAGTCAGTGGCGCTCGTAAAGAGGGCTCCCTCGAACGTCGTCGAGATAGACCATCGGTTTGCCATTCTGGTCGATTCAGTCTCGTTTCTTCCGGCGATTTATCCGAGCAAGATCATCGCGATCGGCCGCAACTACGTCGACCACGCGATCGAAGGTGGTTCGGAACCGCCAACCGCTCCCCTGATCTTCAACAAGCTGCCCAACTCGCTGAGCGCTCACGACGCGCCGATTGTATTGCACAAGATCAGCGCCCAAATCGACTACGAGGCCGAGCTTGCAGTGGTCATCGGACGCCGAGCGACTCGTGTCAGCGAAAGCGAAGCGCTCGACTACGTTTTCGGCTTCACGTTGATCAACGATGTGAGCGCGCGCGATCTTCAGTTTGGGGATGGGCAGTGGGTCCGTGGAAAGGGTCTCGACGGTTTTGCGCCGGTCGGACCGTTCATCACGACGCGTGACGAGATCCCGGATGTTCAAGCTCTCAACATCGAAGGACGCCTGAACGGCCAGGTGATGCAATCATCAAACACCAGTAAGATGATCTTTAAGGTTTCGTACCTGGTGTCGTACATCTCTCAAGCAATCACCCTCGAGCCGGGCGACGTGATTGCTACGGGCACTCCCGACGGCGTGGGTATATTCCGAAAGCCGCCAGTGCTGTTGAAAGCGGGTGATGTATACGAGGTAACCGTCGAGGGCTTGGGAACGCTTCGGAACCCGGTGGTCGCCGCCGAGTGACCTCGGAGCGCAGGCATCCCAGCCTGCCTGACGCCGGGGCAATAACAGCCGTCGGCGAAGAGAGACAGGCTAGGATGCATTCGAGCCCACGGAACCTACTTCACTTCGTCCGTGAATCTTCGCCACTGAGACTCCATCTCGTCCGCCGTCACGGTGTGCGACAGAATCAATACGCGGTATCTGAACGTCACAGACTGCTTTGGCTCGAGCGCGAAGTTCAGAGTCTGTTTTCCGTCGCTGAACACTTTTTGCCCGAGGGGGTTGGCCGCGAACAATCCGTATCCGCGGGCGTGCCAGTAGGTGGGATAGCCCGGATTCCTGGGATGGTCGAGCATTGCCAGCGTCACATCCTCGCGGCCGATCTTACCGCTTAGCATGGTCCACCG
This sequence comes from Blastocatellia bacterium, assembly GCA_963737945.1. Taxonomy (GTDB): domain Bacteria; phylum Acidobacteriota; class Blastocatellia; order UBA7656; family UBA7656; genus Onstottus_A. Next base: position 136,311 of record CAVTUR010000015.1, read on the forward strand.
TCCGCGGGTTCCCCAGACGTCATCGCCGCTCTTGCCTTCGCTGCTCAGGTAACGCCCGGTTACCCCGGTGTTATCAAGCTTCGGGACGGCCGTGGCGTTTCCGCTCGAATCGGTGAAGACCTCGGGTTTGTCCGAGGGCTGCTCGAGTTGTCGCGCTACCCGCATCCCGATGACGCCTTCTTTGTTGTCGTTGAACACCACTCGGTTGTCGAGCGCTGTGAGCGTTGTGATGCGGTCGATCGCGCGAACACCGGGTCCGCCGTGAAACACAAACGTTGTTTCTTCCCGCAGAAGCGGTGCGCCGTCGGGCCCGAGCCATTCCATCTCTACTTGAAGCTCACCCGTGGTTTTGCCGCTCTGAATTCGATTGATCTTTCTGTGACGTATAGTGCCGTATTTGCTTCGTTCTTCGGGTTTGATGGCCTCCGAGTTGTTCCAAAAGTCGAGGCCGTTTACATCGCCGTAGTTAAACCACAAGCCTACTTGATGCGGGTGATCGACTCTCTCACCAGGGCGCGGATCGAGCGGATACCCGCGGGTGACCAGGGTGCCTGCGGCCGTCCTCATCGGGTACAACACCGGCTTCTTGACTGAATCCGGCCAGATATAGGAGGTGAACGGCTTGCCGTCGATCAGAACATCGACTCGGTGAGCGGCTTCGTTTGTGACGAGCTTGACGCCCGATGTGGCCGGCTTCGTCTGGGATGAGGCGGTCCAGGTCATCGTTGCGAGAATGCTCAATAGCAACAGAGCGAAGCCGCGCCGCTTTTGCGATCTGAACATTTGTATCCTCCAGAAATGTGCCCTGGCCGCATACCCACTTCTCACCGAAGTGGGTATGAGTCAGAACGCGAGACGTTGACGCGTGGTCGATCCGTTGAAGGCTGCAGCATCACCGACCCACTTCTCACGAAGTGGGTATGAATCAGAACGCGAGACGTTGACGCGTGGTCGATCCGTTGTAGGCTGCAGCATCACCGACCCACTTCTCACGAAGTGGGTATGAGTCAGAACGCGAGACGTTGACGCGTGGTCGATCCGTTGTAGGCTTCAGCATCACCGACCCACTTCTCACGAAGTGGGTATGAGTCAGAACGCGAGACGTTGACGCGTGGTCGATCCGTTGTAGGCTTCAGCATCACCGACCCACTTCTCACGAAGTCGGGAAGCCGCGGATTCGACGGCTTTCGCCGCCGATTCTCAGCCGATCACGACATCCTGCTTTCTATCGTCAAACGTGATACGTTTGCCGGTCTGCAATGCTGCGATCGTCATGCAAAGGGCCACCGAATGATTGTACGCCGCGTGAATATCTGCGTTGGGAGTCTTGCGTGCTCGAACACACTCCATCCAGTTGCGCATATGCGCGAGCGTTGAATCATCGACTCCGGTGCTCGCCGACGTTTCTGCCTTCACTGTTTCTTCAACCAGCGACATCTCCGGCAACAGAAACGGCTTCATCCCCATCGCCTTTGCGTAACCCTCGTGCAGCCCGCCTTGCGGGCCGACTTTGTTTGTGTCGAGGTTTAGGCTACCGCCGTTCGAGTAGTAGATCTCTTTCACATCCCCCGCGCTATTGGTCTGGCGCGACGAATAGACCACCTGAAAGCCTTTGCCTCCCTTGGCCGCGTCGCCGTAGTCAAAAACCGCGGTCATCGTGTCGAAGTTTTTGCGTCCGTCGTGCCAGAGGTAGATGCCGCCGTTGGCTACGACGCTGGTCGGATGATTGTAGCCGGTGAACCAGTGAACCGTGTCTATCTGATGAACCATCCACTGATCCGGTATCCCGGATGAGTACGGCCAGAACAGACGGAACTCCAGATACTTCCTGGCGTCGAACGTATCTGCCGGCCGGTTTATCAGAAAGCGTTTCCAATCAGTGTCCTGCTCGTTCAGCGTTGGGACGACACTTGGACGCCGCCAGCGCCCCGGTTGGTTCACGTTCCAGGTCATCTCGGCCATCACGATGTCGCCAAACTTGCCCGACTTGAGATAGTCGTAGGCGTGCATGTAGCTCGGCGTCGATCGTCGTTGGGTGCCGACCTGAACGATCTGTTTCGATCCGGTGACAAGCTTCAGCGCATCTCGCGCATCGCTCATGATGTTTGCGAAAGGTTTCTCTACATAGACGTCTTTGCCGGCTCGCACGGCCTCCATGCAGTGATATGCGTGCTGGAAATCCGCCGTTGCGATGATGACCGCGTCGACGTTCTTCATCGAATAGAGCTCGTCGGTGTTGCGAGCCTTGGCGAGCTGCTCGGAGCCAATCGGCACCTTGAGTTTATCCGCCTGATGAGCGACGAAGTCTGCTCCTTCGTCGCGGCGTTTGTTCCAGATGTCACAGACCGCGACGGGTTCGAAGTTCAACTCGCCCGCCAGCCTGAGAAAACTCGGAATCAACGCATCGCGAGCCCGGTCGCCGGGTCCCACAAACGCGACCCTGACGCGATCATTCGCGCCGATGATCTTTGCGTAGCTGGACGCGCGCGAGCTGATTGCGATCCCGGCCGCACCTGCAACCGAGGTCTTGATGAAATCTCTCCGTGAGTTTCTGCTTATAGCCATGGCTTCTCCTCCTTTGGTCAGAGCGTCAGAGATCAGAGGTCAGAGGTCAGAGGTCAGAGGTCAGAGGTCAGAGGTCGGAGGTCAGAGGTCGAGGTCAGAGGTCGGAGGTCAGAGGTCGGAGGTCAGAGGTCAGAGGTCGAGGTCAGAGGTCAGAGGTCAGAGGTCAGAGGTCAGAGGTCAGAGGTCAGAGGTCAGAGGTCAGAGGTCAGAGGTCAGAGGTCAGAGGTCAGAGGTCAGAGGTCAGACGTCAAACCGCTAAACTTGTTCTCGTACTCCTAACAACTCCAATCCCCACCGCGATTTTCCGACTTCTGGCCTCCGACTTCTGGCCTCCGACTTCTGGCCTCCGGCTTCTGGCCTCCGACTTCTGGCCTCCGACTTCTGGCCTCCGACTTCTGGCCTCCGACTTCTGGCCTCCGACTTCTGGCCTCCGACTTCTGGCCTCCGACTTCTGGCCTCCGACTTCTGGCCTCCGACTTCTGGCCTCCGACTTCTGACCTCCGACTTCTGGCCTCCGACTTCTGGCCTCCGACTTCTGGCCTCCGACTTCTGGCCTCCGACTTCTGGCCTCCGACTTCTGGCCTCCGACTTCTGGCCTCCGACTTCTGACTTCCGACTTCTGACCTCCGACTTCTGGCCTCCGACTTCTGGCCTCCGACTTCTGACCTCCGACTTCTGGCCTCCGACTTCTGGCCTCCGACTTCTGGCCTCCGACCTGACCTCCGACCTCTGACCTCCGACTTCTGACCTCTGACTTCCGACTCAGACCTTCATTCCTAGTCTTTCCTCAATATACTTCCGGCTGATGAGGGCGGCATCGAGTGGGGTCCGTGCTTTGTCCGGCACGCTGTCCAACTCGACGATTGCCCAGCCTTGAAACTTTATCTCTGCGAGCGCCGCGAACACGGCCGGCAAATCAACTCTACCGCGTCCGAGTTCCACAAAGCGATAGTTGCTGGAGGAGTTAGTGCCCCCCGCGATACTCTCGACGTCCTTGATGTGCAAAAAGAGCATCCTATCGCGATGCTTTTTGATCGCCTCAACCGGATCTCCGCCCCCTTGCGTGTAGTGAGCGACATCCAAAAGCAGTTTTACATATTTCGGATCAGAGGCGTCCATCAACGCGTCCACTTCATCGGGTCTTTCGCCGAGGCTACCCATATGATTGTGATATGCGACGGGTATTCCGAGATCCGATGTACGCTTGCCGACCTCCGTGAGCAATCTCCCAAGCGCCTTGAAATCTTTGGACTCAGGGTTTCGATCCTTCGGTCGCACTGAATCGGTCATCTGCAAATAGAGACCGCCGGCATCGCGCAAAAAGGTTGCGTGTCTTACCTGAGTGGCGATTTCATCTGCTGCGACGAACGCGTCGTTGCCCGGCCCGCCACCAGACAACGCAACAAACTGCAGCTTGTGTTGCTTCAAGAGCGCGGCGAGGGCCTTTGGCTTGCTCCCGAAGTCTTTGAGTACGTTGGATCGAATCTGGATGCCGCGAAATCCGGCTTCGCTGATGTCCTTGATTGCCTGCACATCATTTCCGCCCCAGGTGATCGCAGCATAACCGAAACGCATCCGCGATGGCGCGAACTCTACGGGAAGCGCAATAGCGCTGCCGAGTCGTCCGGGTAAGACGGACGCTCCGGCGATTGCGCTCAGACTGATCACAAATCTGCGTCGAGAAAGTTGAGATGACATTTACTCTGCTCCCCTCGTGGAGGCTCCAATCGCCCTCAAGACTCCGGCTGCCTTCTTAGCTTCAGGATGAGGATTCCGATTATGACCCCACCCGCGCTTCCAATCAACGCGCCGCCGAGCATGAACTCCAAAAGCCCAATGCCTGTTTTCCCCGCGATGAGCGCGGAACTCCAACCGAAGAATGATCCGAGGATCAGCCCAACGAAGCCAAAGCCGAGGAACGATCCAGGGGACATGGGTTTTGGACTGAGCAAGTCCTCTTCGTTTACGGGCTCAAGCCTCGGCGCAAGAACGTGGATGATTCCAAGAGCGACGAGATACGCCGGCCCAACCGCAAAGAATATCGGCATGTAGTTGCCGCCGGTACGTTCCAGAAGCACCCCGGTCGCGACCGCCATTATCGCCCCGCCCATCGCGCCCGCCATCCCGCCGACTCCTACCACCGACCCGACAGCGCGGCGTGGAAACATATCGCTCGATGTCGTGAAAATGTTTGCTGACCAGCCTTGATGGGCGGCGGCGGCAAGACCAAACAGCCCCACTGCGATCCACAGGTTGTCAACGTATGGCATGAGAACAATGGGCAAGACGGCTAGCGCACAGATCAACATCGCGGTCTTGCGCGCGCGGTTGACCGACCATCCGCGCTTGATGTAGCTGGACGAGAGCCACCCACCGCCGACGCTGCCGATATCGGCAATCAGATAAATGGCAATCAGGGGAAGCCCGACCGTCGACAGTTCGAGCCCGTGCTTCTCTCTCAGGAAACTTGGTATCCAGAAGAGATAAAACCACCAGACCGGATCGGTCAGGAACTTTCCCATCGCAAAGGCAGTTGTTTGCCGGTGCGGAACAAGTCTTACCCAGGGCACTCTGGCGGCCGGCGGGTCTGGCGGATCGCTTTGGATAAGGGCCAGTTCCGCTGCCGACAATCTTGGGTGCTTCTCAGGTTTCCGGTACACCGGCAGCCAGAACAATAGCCATGCAAATCCCAAAGAGCCGGTTAGTATAAAGGCCCATTGCCATCCCCAGTGAACGAATATCCAGGGCACGGTGAGCGGGGCTACTACCGCTCCAACATTCGTGCCGGCATTGAAAATTCCAGTGGCAAGCGCGCGCTCTCTCTTGGGAAACCATTCGGCGACGGTCTTTATTGCGGCAGGAAAATTGGCAGCTTCGCCCAGGCCCAGAGCGGCCCGGGCGGCCCCGAAACCGAACGGTGTACGGGCAATCGCGGCCCCGATCCCCGCAAGACTCCAAACTACGATTGCCAGCGAGTACCCTTTCTTTGTCCCAAATCTATCAATCAGGCGGCCCGAAAGAAGCAGCCCAAAAGCATAAGCTGCGTTAAAAGCCGCAACGATGTTGCCATAATCGATCGGCGTCCAGCCGATAATCGTACGCAAGTCTTTTTCGAGGATGCCAATGACCTGTCTGTCAACGTAGTTGATAGTCGTTGCGAAGAACAACAGCGCGCAGATCACCCAGCGGTAACCCCCGACGCGCGACCCGGGCGCGTGTGGCGAGTCAACCGCCGATTCAACGGCATTGACTGATCGTGTAGATGGCATCGGTCGCATTTGTCTTTGGGTGGCGCGAGAGTATCACCCGGCCGAGTCTCAATCAAGGTCCCCACGGTTTTGAGTTTGATCGAGGTGCTTGCTTGGGTAACTGATGCCTCGTTGCTTGTAACGAGGCTAGGCGCTGACTAGAATGACTCGGGTTCAGCAGTGCCTGGATGAAGCGCCGCAGAGTGGGAGCGTATTGCTGAGTCCCGGGTGCCGGTGGCTACGAGTGTGAGCGATGTCACTAGTAATCCGCTCACCTGGAGTGAAGTGGGAGGCTCATGTTTCGATTGGTTATCCTCGCGAAAGCCCCGATGAATCGCTGCCATCCGCTTTCGTTTCCGCAGACTGGACAGTCTACGGTACCAGGAAGGGAGCGCTTTCCGCAGACTGGACAGTCTACGGTACCCCGAGGCGAGCGCTTTCCGCAGACTGGACAGTCTACGGTACCAGGAAGGGAGCGCTTTCCGCAGACTGGACAGTCTACGGTACCCAGAGGCGAGCCCCGAAGGGAGCGTCTGACGGGCACATCAGCTTTCCTGCTTGCCTGTGCGATCCTGTGTGTATCTGCCGCGCCGGTGGTTGCTCGGCCGAGCGGGCTCCAGACTTTTCGCGGCGCGATCGTAGGCACCGTGACCGATGTGAACGGCGGCGCCATACCGGATGCCGCCGTCCGAGCGAGGAGCATTTCTACGGGGCTCGAGCGGGTAACGATAACCGACTCAGGTGGAAACTACGAGATACCGGAACTGCCCATCGGCAGCTATGAACTAAGCGTCACCAAGCCCAATTTCGCAATGACCCGAGTGACCTCAATCAGGGTCGAGATCGCCGCCGAACGCCGTGCTGATGTCATGATGGAAGTCTCGGGCGGAATGGAAAGCGTCGAGATTCGGGCAAATGCCGTGCAGGTTGAATCTACGACCAACGCTCTTGGGGGAAGTGTGTCCGGGCGCGAAGTCGTGAATCTTCCAATAAACGGCCGCGACTATACCAGGTTCCTTGTATTGGTTCCCGGCGCGACCGGAGACCCGTCCGGCGCGACCGATTCCCCGGGCTCGTTTGGATTGTTCAGCGCGAACGGGAATCGCGGACGCTCAAACAACTACTTGCTCGACGGCACCGATATGAATGACGGCTATCGAAACCTGCCGGCGATCAACGAGGCCGGAGTCTTCGGAACACCAGCGACGATTCTGCCGGTCGAAGCGATTGCCGAGGCCGCGATACTGTCCAACTTTGAAGCCGAGTATGGGCGCAACTCCGGCGCGATCGTAAACATTGTCACCAAATCCGGCACCAACAATCTGCACGGCTCCCTATTCGAGTTCTTCCGCAACAACTGGCTCGACGCGCGAAACTTCTTCAACCCAAAACCTGATCCTCAGACCGCATTTCGCAACAATCAATTCGGGGTGGCAGTCGGCGGGCCGATTATCAAGAACAAAACGTTCTGGTTCACAAGCTACGAAGGGCAACGCGAGCGCGTAGGTTTGAACTCGGTTGCGCGAGTGCCCGATCCGCGGGAGATTGCGGCGCTCGGTGGTCCACAGAACTCCGTCATCGCAAAGCTTCTCGCTCGCAATCCATGGCCGGCGCCCAACCGGCCGGTGGCTCTGTTTGATCCAACACCAAACCTGTTCGTGACTACACCCGCCAGCAACGACGTCGACAGCTTTATCGGGAAGATCGATCATTCGTTCAACGAACGGAACCAGGTGACCGGCCGTTACTACTACGGCAGCAGCGACCAGTCGTTCCCTCTCGCGATCCTTGCGGGAAATGTGCTGCCGGGTTTTAACACGACTACGCCGACGAGCGTTCATCTGGTGTCGCTGTCATACGTCAAAGTTATCTCGGGCAAGAAAGTCAACGAGGTGCGGTTCGGGTACAACCGTTTCGACGAAGGGTTTTTCCCGGAAGACAAGGGATTCGATCCTCGCTCGATCGGATTGAACACCGGCATTCAAAGCGCGCAGGACTTTCGGGCTCCCATTTATCCGAATCAGAAACGATCCGGATCTGGGTTCGTCAATCGCGTCACTCGGCGCAACGCTGTCGGTGCCGCGAGCTCGGGTCGATACAAATTGGCACTTCATCGACAATCTTTCGTGGAAGCTCGACCGGCACGCGATCAAGTTCGGTTATGAGTTTCGTCGCACATCGGTCGGAGCATTCTTCGACGCAGGGTATCGCGGACGTTTGGACTTTGCCTCGCTCGAAGACTTTCTAAGCGGGACGCTGAGCGGCGGGCGCGCGGCGAGCGGCGATTCCCGGCGCAACACGTATCAGAACTCGCAGGCGACTTATTTCCAGGACAGCTTCCGCGTCAGCCGCACTGTGACCGTCAACCTGGGAGTGCGTTACGACTACTTCGGGGTAATCGGCGAGAAGAGCGGGTTGTTGAGCAATTTCGATCCGGCGCTCGGCCTTGTGACCGTTGGCAAGGGCGGGCTCGATCGTTTGTACGAGCGAGATCTGAACAATTTTTCGCCGCGGATCGGGTTGGCGTGGGACGCAACCGGCAAAGGCAAGACGGTGGTGCGTGCCGGGTGGGGTCTCTTCTACGACGCGTTCTCTCAGGATTTCTTCGCCGGGCAATTGCCGTTCAATACCTTCAACCCGGGGCCTGCTTACAATCCGGTTGGGCCTTCGCCGATTCTGTTTTCGTACTCGACGGTCCCTCAGATACAACCGGGCGTTCCTATCTTCACCGACTTCCTGGACTCAGATGTGTTCGCAGTCGATCGCCGTGCGCGCACGCCCTATGTCCAGAATTTCAACCTCAACCTACAGCAGGAGCTGCTCAAGAACGTAGTGTTTCAAATTGGCTACGTCGGCTCGCACGGCACGAAGCTCTTCCGCTATCGGGACATCAACCAGCCGGTCAACCCTGCCGTTTCGAGCGCGCGGCCGTTTGACAACGGTCCGTTCGCGCCTTCGGGGGGAACGTTCTTCTACGTCAATCATCTCGAGACTACTTCGAACTCGAACTACAACGCGTTGCAGACATCGCTGACCCTGCGCGAGCATCACGGCTTGACGTCGATGATCAACTACACGTGGTCGCACTCGATCGACAACGCATCCGACGCGCAGGACTACGTCGCTAATGCCACGCAGCCCGACAACAGCCACCGGCCGGATCAGGAGCGCGCCAGTTCGAATTTTGATGTAAGGCATCGCTTCGTGGCGGCGCTCACTTATGACGTTCCGACGCTGTCGAAAGAGTTTCCGAAGCTTGGCGATGGCTGGCAGGTGAACGCAATCCTGACACTCAGGACGGGGAGCCCGTTCCACGTGAACCTGTTCGACGATTACAACGGCACTGGTGAGTACTTTCCCCGGCCGGACATCGTAGGCGACCCGTTTGCGGGCACAAACTCCCCCGACAACTTTTTGAACCTCTCGGCGTTCAAGGTCCCATGTACGCTCGACCCGGCTGGTGACGGTAGCGCGGCCTCGTGCGTTGCGGGCACGCAGCACTTCGGCAGCCTGGGCCGGAACTCGCTGGTCGGTCCCGGATACGCGAACCTCGACCTGTCGTTGTTCAAGACGACGCCACTCGGCGAGCAAGTGAGGCTGCAGCTCAGGGCTGAGGTGTTCAACGTTCTCAATCACCCAAACTTCTCGTCGCCGTTGCTGCCCGGGTTTTCGGCGGACGCAAGCTTCAACGGAATCGATCCCGGGTCAGGGAGGGGAATCGGGTTCTTACCGATCACGGTGACGCCCGATGTCGGGATCGGCAACCCGTTTCTGGGTGGCGGGGGCTCGAGGAATATTCAACTAGCGGTGAAATTGATGTTTTAGCGGGCTGCGGGAGAACCAAAGCGCGTCTCCGTGATTGTTTTAACTCAATTGTTATGGGATCGCGACGGTGCGCAGTTCTCTAAGAATCTCGTCCGGCTTCCAATCGTTTCCACGATAGAGCTTCACCAGTCTTCCGTCGGCCCCGACAATCGCGGTCCGCAGCCCGTGAACAACCTGATCGCCGTCCTTCCAGTACTGAAGTCCGAAGTAGGTCGCGACTTGTTTCACTTCATCCTTAGTACCCGTCGCGTAATCCCAGTCACCAGAGCCGGCAGAGTGCGCCGCGGCGTATTCGCGCAGCACCCTGGGCGTGTCGTATTCGGGGTCGACTGTGATGCTCAAGAGAGTAGTCTTTAGATCTGAGCCGGACTTCAGCGCTTTTTCAATCTCGGCGAAGTTGTCGGTTATCAGGGGACAGAAATCGGGAAGCGGACAGCGTGTGTAGATAAAAGTAAGCACGACTACGCGCCCACGGTAACGATGAAAGCTGAATCGCTTGCCGTTCTGGTCGATGAGTTTGAAATCCGGAACCTCGTCGCCCGGCCTTGGTTCGATCCACGTTTGGGTCTGGCCGGCGCTGGACGGATCGACGGTCTCTCGGGTGACCACGAGGTCTTCAAGAAACGATCGCAAGCCCTGGACCACCAATGTCGCTTGCACCTTGTCACCCTCGGCAAGGTCCTTTAGCAAACGCTCGTCTTTTAGCTTGAACGGCATAGTCATCCCTTCCATATAGTCGGGAATTGCCTCGTGAGCGATGGTTACCGTCGAGCCCCGGGTATCTACGCTGACGACCGTGCCTTTGATCGGATAGCGGTGCTGGATGCCTGTTGAGGGAGTCAGGCAGGCCACATCGACAAGCAAAGCGAAGATCAGAGCCACAAATCGAATTCCAGGGAAAGCCATATTTCCAATTGTCCACGACGACGGCATTCGGAACAACGTGAACTCTCGACCGATGCTGTGCTAGATTCTCTCCTCGCAACCTGCGATTGACGAACTATGAATACCGAAACCATAACGATAGTCTCAGGGCTGCCGCGCTCGGGCACTTCGATGATGATGAAGATGCTCGAGGCCGGGGGGCTCGAACCGCTGACCGACAACATCCGCACCGCGGACGAGGACAATCCCAAAGGCTACTTCGAGTTCGAACGCGTGAAGCAGATCGAGAACGACAAGGACTGGCTTGAAGACGCGCGAGGCAGAGTTGTAAAGCTGATATCGGCGCTGCTCAAGCACCTGCCGCCGTCCTACTCCTACAAAGTTATCTTCATGCGGCGCGCGATGCCTGAGATCCTTGCTTCTCAACGGCAGATGCTTATTCGCCGTGGAGAGCCGGCGGATACCGTGCCGGACGACAAGATGGCGGCGATGTTCAACAAGCACGTCGCTCAAGTTGAGTCCTGGCTCGCCGCACAGCCTAACATCGAAGTGCTGTATGTCAGCTACAACGAGGTGATGAAAGACTCGCGTCCACGAGCCGAGCAGATCAACACGTTTCTCGGAGGCTCGCTCAAGGTCGATGAGATGGTCGGTGTCGTCGATCGCGCTCTTTATCGCCAGCAGCATAGTTCAGAGTAGTTCAGGGTTCGTAGTTCGTAGTTCAGAGTTCAGGGTTCCGCGTTCATAGTTCGTAGTTTCTGGGTTCGCGCTATCAGGACCTAATCCTGAACTCTGAACTTTTTGAACTCAATACAGTGGAAACTTTCGGTCCCTTGTTTCTCTCGGAGGTTAAGCTTGAAGACTCTCTTCTCTCTCAGCATTCTCCTTCTGTTGGCTCTTGCGATCTGCTCCGAAGCTCGCGCGCAGGACCCGTTCGAGATTCAGGTCTACGAGTATGAGACGGTGCCCAAGGGCCTGTGGAGTCTCGAGACGCATATGAACTATATCGGCAAGGGCACTCGCAGGTTCGAAGGCCCGGTCGCACCCACCAACGACCAGTTTCATCTAGCCTTTGAATTGACGCGCGGCCTGACCGAGAACTTCGAGATGGCCGGCTATCTCGTGCTTGCCCATCGGCCGGGCGGCAACACGCTGGACTATGTCGCCTGGCGTTTGCGTCCGCGAGTGTCGGTCCCGAAGGCGTGGCATTGGCCGGTTGACGTCGGCATGAGCGTCGAGTTCGGGTTTCCACGAAAAGTGTACGAAGAGAACTCGGTGACTCTGGAGTTGAGACCGATCATTGAAAAGAAGTTTGGGCGGTTTCAGATCGACGTAAATCCGACGGTCGGGCGCGCGCTTCGCGGACCCGGCACCGACGAGGGGTGGGACTTCGAACCGGGGGTGCGTTTGGCCTATGAGATGAACAAAAAGTTCGATCTGAGTCTCGAGTATTACGGCTCGACCGGGGCGATCGGCGATTTCCTTCCAACCAACGAGCAGGTTCACCAACTCTTCCCCGGCGGGGATGTAAAGCTCTCCGAGAACGTGGTGTGGAACTTTGGAATCGGATGGGGAATGACCGACGCAGGCAATCGTCTGGTTTACAAAACGCGAGTGGGAATTCTGTTTGGGAAATGACAACGGATGTGGTCTGCCGATGATTGTGCAGTAAAGGGCTTGCTCTTGGCGCCCTTTGCGGTTCTTTGCGGCTTGGCGCTGAGAATTCCCATCGCAAAGGACACCGCAAAGAGCGCCAGGACCTGCTAGTCGCACTTCGCAAATCAGTGGAAACTGAATTCCAGCGTGCCGCTCCATCTTCTCGGTATACCGAAGTGCGTGCCCTCGAACGGATTACCGAAGTTGTATGCGAATGCCCGGTCGGAACATGTTCTCGACGTTGAGCTGTATCGAGCCGGCGATTCGATCCTTGCTGAAGAGCCTAAAACCGGCCGCGATGTTGAAGCTTGTTCGGGGCTTCAAACGCCCTCGGTCGAAGTTGACCAGCTCGGCTCCCGGAGCCGCTTTCAACTCTTCCAGCCTATCCTCTTCGACTTCCAGAGGCACTCCGCTTTCGTGACGGCCCGAAATACTCAGCAACACTCGTGTGCGAGGATGCTGATAGGTGATGGCAAAGCTGCCGGTGTTTCGCTGGTCCTGATCCGGGATGAACTTAGTCCCCGGTCCGATTTCTATAAACTCTGAAGTGAGAAATAATCCGCCGTTGATCGGTCCCGTTTGCAACAGTCGCTGATTGGTATAGCTGAGATATCCGGAGAAGCCCCGGCGTTCCGGTACATCGAGCCGCACGTCGACGCCTCGCGAATAGCCTGCCGCGACACTGTTCGGAAAGATGACCGTCGTGTTAAAGAATACATTCGGATCGCCGACGTTCCGGAAGTTGCGCCACCAGTAGGCGGCGTCCAGTTTGAATAGCCCGGCTACATCCTGCGCGAACCCGACTTCCCACGCGGATGTACGTTCGGGTTTGATGACTGCGTTGCCTCCGCCCGAGGGTGTCGCGAACGGTGAGAGTTGCCTGGCCTGCTCGGACGCCGCAAGAAGCACATTGTCAACCTGCGGCGGCTGGTAGAGACGATTGAACGAAGCCCGAATCGCAGTCTTTGATTTTGAAATGAAGTAAACGGCGCCCAGACGCGGGCTGACCTGTTGCGCGGAAACCAGCAGCCGCGAATGGTCGTAACGCACTCCGAGTTGCAAGCTCAGATTCCTGGCGGGCGAAAACCCATCCTGCACATAAGCCGAATACTGATTACGCAACGCGCGGTCGCGAAAAACGAACGAGTTGTCCCCGTCAAAGGCTATGACTGTTTCGCTGATCTCGCGTTTTCTGGCTTCGTCTTCGTCGGTCACGAAGAACGTGAACAACTCGTGCGGGGCCACTCTCTGGAATTCTGCGCCGGCTTTGAGGTTGTGCCCTCCGCGCTCGTGAGTGATGCTGCCGAGCAAGCCGTTCCGCGTGTGCTGCCTGTCCTGTCGGGCAAACAGCGGCAATGCCAGTTCGTTGCTATCGAGCGTTGATTCGTGTGCCCGTCGAAAGTAGGCGAAATCCGAAACGGTTCGCACCGACCACTCGTGTTGCCAGGTGAACGCCTGGGCGTTGTCGCGCAACTTCTGTTTCTGCCGCTGGCCTGCCAACTCCTGATCGAGATCGTTCGAGACGTTGAAGTCGGAGCCGTTGCCGGCGATGCTAAAGATCAACGAATCTTTCGCCGTCGCATGCCAGTCCGCGCGAAGACTCAGATTCACCCCGCCGCCGTAGTTGTTGAAGTTTCTCAGATCAACCGGGTCGAGAAACCGATCCGAGCGATGTGTCGCGCCGTTGAAGTAGAATCCGAAATCGTGTTTGAGCCGCCCCCCGATGCCGGCGGCGATCTCGCCGGTTCTGAAGTCCCCCGCGCCCAGCGTAAGGTCGCCGACCAATGGCGAATCTATCCCGGACTTCGGATGCACTATTACCACCGCCGCGGAGCGGCCCCCGAACTCGGCCGGGATGTTGCCGGTGATGACTTGCATAGAATTGATCGTGTCAGTGTCGATCGGGCTGGCCGAAACTGCGTCGAGTCGATCGACGATCGGGATGCCATCGATCACATACAGAATGCCGTCATCCACTCCGCGCACGTGGATGAGGCCGTTGTTTTCGGTCGCCGAACCGGGAGCCGTTGCGACTAACTCTTGCAGCAACCGATTGCGGCTGGTGCGCGGCGCCTGACGGATGGCATTTTCACCGATTGTGCTGGCGGAGCTGGACGAGTCACGCTCGACCAGATTCTGCTGCGGGCTGACATCGACCGAGGCTTTGGAGCCGGCCACCATCAGAGTGATTTCGACTCTGACGGGTACATTCGAGTGCACCACAACCGGCTGCGACACGACTTCAAACCCGGCGGCCATCACCCGCAGCGTGTAATGATCGAAAGGGACGTTGTTGAATGCGAACTCACCCGCATTTCCGGTGACGAGTTGATGGTGCTGGCCGGCCGGGTGATCCAGTCTGACAAGGGCATTTGCAATCAGTGCGCCGGTTGGATCGCTGACAATTCCGGTGATGGTGCCATTCTGAATCTGAGCGCGCGCCGGTACTAATAGAACGGTAAAAAGAACAATCGGCAACAGAGATCGAAACAGGATTGCTCTCATTGCAAGACGTTGTTCCTCGGAATTCCGCTCGAGCGGAAATCGAACCGGCGAAGGTTCAGGCGCCCGTATTTTGTGTGTGAGTGTCTTCGGTCAACCTTGCGCTGTCTTAAAAGGCGCTCAACTCGTTCCATTTGTCGCCATCTGCCGCGGACGCGGTCGTCGCAGGAGATTGGAAGTCCGCCGCGAGCGCGAGGGTCCCCCACTGCAGAGTCAACCGGCCGCCTCTGTCTTTCTTCTCGAGAGAGATCGTCAGGTACTCGACCGACTTGTCGAGTTTCTGAAAACTAAAAGGGACTTCGGCTACAACCTTCCCGGCTTCCGATTGGATCAACAAGTCCCATTTTTGCGGTCCGACGAATTTCGCCTGGAGTACGTACTTGCCCGCCGGTATCAGCTTGTCCCCGAATTTCAGATCCGCTTGTGTAGAGAGAGTGGTGGGATCGTTCGCGCCCATACGCCAGACCTGTCCCGGCTGTATCAGCGTTTCGGGGTTGCGCCCTCGCAGGAGGGGCCGCCCGTGATCGACTTCGATCTTATTGCTGCCCAATTGCAGGATCGGGTGTCCTCGATCGTCGCTCTGTGCGGGCCCGAACGCAGGGCTGCCGAAACAAGCGGCGGAAAGGGTTAAGGTGAGTAAGGGAACTATCGCGGTCAGTTTCTTCATGACGTTCTCCTTGGAAGTAATGTTTGGTTGAGACATCTTAACCGATCAAGGTCGGTTTTGAGCAACCGCAGCGAGGAACCGCCGATCGCATATTACGTAATCGCTTTCGCGTCGACACCCTCGCTCGCTTGACGGTTCAAAGGAGTGTAAGGCGATGACAGCTCTTCAATCAGAAGCGCAGCTTCAGCGAGCCCGACAGGAATCTCGGCGGCGAAAATTGTATCGGCGTAAACTCGCTCTCCTTCGCGATTGCAAAGACGCGATCGGTCGCGTTCTCGATGTTGAACTGGAGACTCAGACCGCATCGCTCCTTCCGAAAGAGATCGACCCCAAAGTAGAAGTTCGCAACAAAGTGCTCGGGCAACCGCACCAGGGATTCTCCCCCCGCATCGTTTGAAAGCGCCGCCGGTGTGCCGCTGCCGTATTCAAGCGCTGTCCCTGTCCAGAAGCCACTCTTGTGCTCACGCCACGTTAGCCCCGCGACGCCGGTGTGAATCTGGTCAAAAGCCGCGGGCCCACGCTCACCGGGCCCGACCGCTTCGACGGTGAAGCCGCCGGAAACCGGGCCCGTCTGAAACGCACGTTGAGCTGTGTAATTGAGATATCCGGAAAGCCCCAGTCGCTTGATCTCACTCATTTGCGCCGAGAACTCGAGGCCGTACGCCTTGCCGCGATCAAACGTCGTCGGAGCAAATATTCTTACGTTGGCAAGCTCAGTCGTCTCGAACGAATTCCTGTCGGATCTCCAGAAACCAGTCAAGCGCAGCACAAGGTGATCCCGCAGCGACTGAGTAATCCCCGCTTCGAAGTGATTGCTCCGAGATATGCGCGGCGGATTCCCCTCGAATCCAAGACTTGCGGACAGCAGAAGATTCTCGATGGGCGGCGGCGCAAAAAAGCGGTTGTAAGCAAAATGTAGCACTGTGTGATTCGAATTTAGCGCATAGGCCAGGTTGACCCGCGGACTAAACGCGTGGCCGCTGGTGACGACGCTGTATTGGTCATAACGCAAGCCGAGGTTTGCTGTGAACCGCTTGAACGGCTTCCACTGGTCCTGAATGTAGAAACTCGCTTGGCCGCCTGTCTTGCGTCCGCGAAAATCGAACGGCTCGATCTCAACCTCGTTGTCGCGAGGCTCGAAGGTAAAGTCCTCCCTCAATCTGAGGAGCATCAGGTCTATGCCGGTCTTGATCGCGTGCCGCGTTCCGACGAACAGAGAGTAGTCGCTCTTTGCACCCATTGTGATGTCGTTGCGCAGTCCACCGGCTTGTATCGAGAATGGATCTGACGTCGGGAGCAGTCGAGCGCTCGCAAGTCGTTCGTAGAGCGAGGTCGATAACGCCGATGATGAGCCGAACAAGTGTTCCCAGGAAAGAACCGCGGTCTGCTCTCGGTTGCGCTGGAAGAAGTCCCTTCCGTGCAGTTCATCTTCGGTAGTATTGGGCAGTTCGAAGTTGGTGCCGTCGCCGGTGAGTGCGAGCTTGAAAAAATCGTTGGGGTTTGCCCTGTAATCGAACTGGGCGAAGCTGCGCGAGCCACGCCCGCGATCGTGAAAGCGTTGCGGCTCCGGCGTATTGAGAAACCTGTCGCTTTGAAAAGCTTGAGCGTAGAGGAAATAACCCAGTCGTTCCGAATGCCCGCCGAATTCAACCGAGGCATTGTCTCTGAGATAGTTCCCGGAGCCGATCGTAAGGCTCCCGTGATTGTCCGCATCGAAGCCCGTTCTGGTTACGATGTCGAGGATGCCGCCAAAACGATTCCCAAACTCTGCCGGAAAGCCGCCGGTGATTATGTTGACCGACTGGATGATGTCCGGAGACATCCCGGGAGTGAACAACTGATGGGGATTGTCGAAGAACGAAACGCCGTTGATGAAATTGTTTAGGGAGAGCTCGTTTCCTCGCAGGTGCACGAGGTTGTCGTGGCTCCCGACCGCGCTAGACACGAACGGCGTGATGATATCGGTCAACTGAATCTTTCGCCCGGTTGGAAGAGCTGAAATCTGGCTGGCTGTTAAAGTTGTCTTTGTCGCCGATTCTGCCTCATCCACAAGCTTTGACGCGGCGTGGACGGCGACCTGTTCGGTGATTGTTGTTACGGGAGCCAGCTCGAGGCGAATCTGTTGCACGGCTCGCGGTGCAAGAGGAAACGTGAGTTGCTCGGTGTAGAACGTTTTCGCCGAAACCTTCAATGTATAGACACCCGGGCTAAGAACGGAGAGCGAAAACCGCCCCTCGCCGTCGGTGGTTGTTATCCGTTCCGATACCGATCCGTCACCCTCAAGCTTCACGACCGCCGAGGAAACCGCCTGCCCCGATGTCTTGTCGGTGACGATTCCGGTCACCCTTTGTTGGGCCTGGGCGGCCGCGCATCCAAGCAATGCCCATAACACAGGGATACCGATGCGCGCGATTGTCAATCGCCGGCGTCCCGCTTCTTCTCTATTAAATTGCATGTTCCCTCCTCGGTATATCAATTCCGCAAGCTCCCTGGCCTTCGCGAAGGAACTCGACGGGCGGTTGACTCTGAAGTGACGCCTTTGCGCTCGCAAAGGCGGATCACCTCACCAATCATGTCGGCTTGTCGACGTGCCTGCTGCGTGCTGCCGGCGACGGAGGCTGTTAGCACGGACCCGGCTCAAGCGATCCGCGCGGCAGTCTCGGATCGGGAGCCGGACTACAGCACGCTCTGGCTTTCAGATTCTTGAGGAGGAAGGCGGCGCTCGAGGAGTAGACGGGCCTGCGTCAACAAGGTCTCGAATCGACACGACTTGCACCAGACAGAGCTCGTCAGGTTCGTGGACTATCAGCAGGTCGACGCTGGCGCGAGGATGGCTGTGAGAAAACAGATTGGAAAAGAGAACCGCGGGGGCGCATCCTTGAGGACACGAATGAAACAACTCGGCTTCATTTACGTGCGGATGGTCATCGGAGACTTGACCCTTGACAGATGCGTGGCGAGGACTGCAACCGCAAGAGCCCTCCTTGACGCAACAGGCCATCCCACAGGCGTCCGCGGTCTGAACTGCGAGCGACACGGGCGCCGAGACCGCCGCGATCAACAGCAATACCGCCGAGCAAAGCGCGCGTAGCCTGGCTATTCGAGGTTCTCCAGCCTGTGTCATTCGGTCGTTATCTTACTACAAAATCCGACCGAATGGGTAATGCGGTCTGAGATAGCAACATCCGATGCGCGAACAAGGAGGCCGCAAGAGTCTGCGGTAAAACTAATTTATGGTTTTGAGAAGACCGGCTTCGGAGTTGAACCGACCGGGACACTTCGCAGTGTCGTCTACGGGTTTGCAGCCCGCGGGGAGCACCGGCTCCCTTGACCGGCCGTTATCCGGAGAGCAGAGAGCAGAACGCAGAAGGGCATGGAGTTCAGGCTTTAGCCTGCAGAAGCGCATGGAGTTCAGGCTTTAGCCTGCCGGAAACGTTCCTCCGCCACCGCACAACCAGGCTAAAGCCTGAACTCCATGCCCTTCCGCTTTCCACCTTCCTACCGCTGGTTTCACTCGCTGAAGCTTGCGCGTAAGGTCAGCGTGAATGTTTGATGATCCGGATCGTTTGTCGTAACGGTGGCGGTCTTGGTTATCTCGCCCTTGTATCCATCGGTCTTCGCTACTTCAAGCGTGATGCTCCCAGCCTTGCCCGGGGCAATGACCTTGTCGAACTTACTCGATGTGCAACCGCAAGAGGGGCTGACGCTCTTGATCTCCAGATCCGATGTCCCTGCGTTTTTGACCTCGAAAGCGTAGGTGAGAGGGGTGCCCGCCTTTACCGAACCGAAAGAGTGTTCGAGAGACGGAATCGACAGCTTGGGTGAGCCACCGTCATTCGCCGATACTGAGAAGACGAACATAAGCAGAAGTGAGAGGACTACAAACACGGTTCTTGATTTCATTACGCTAACCTCCAAAAGATGTTGAATTGAGAATTCGGTCAGAGATGCAACCGGCAACACCACTGATAAACGCCCGGGATTGAGTGCCGGTTACAGCACCGGTCAGAAAAAACCTTGCGAGTGGATGCTGCTTAAAGCCTTGACCGCGCTCCGTCGCATGGTATTTCATTAAGACACTTGGGATTACTCAGATGATGAAGGCCACCAAACTCATCGCGCTCGCGGTCATCGTCCTTGCGTTGGGGTCCGTCTCAATCGGGACACCGGCCGCACGCGCACAGGGCGAACGCTCTCTTGCCGGCGAATGGATCGTCACCTCAAAGCCGATCAACGGCCAGATGACGTCCCCGAAAGGTGTGACTCTCGGGTTTCCGGATCGCGATATGGTCTTCGAGGAACAGGGTGACATTCGAATCGGGGTGGTTCTGCGCGAGGAAGGAATCAACATCAGACCGCTCGGCGTATGGAGAGTCACTGGTGACGAGTTCAGCACCACGTTTCAGTTGTGGTGCCCCGATGAGAACGGACCCTGCGGTTCCATAGTGATGCGGGGCAAGTTTGTTCGAGATGACAAGATCAAGGGAACGATGACCGCGTTCTTCAATGTCCTGGATGACAACATGCCGACGGGTTACGACACCTGGACATTCGCGTTCGTTGGCAATCGCATTGCCGGAGGCTCAAATTGATGTCGCCTGCAAGCCGATCTCGCAAGAGCGTTGTATCTGCTTTGGCGGCGCTGGCGTTGCTGTGCATCGCGGCACCCTCTGTTCTCGCGGGGAATGAACTCAAGGGCCGGTGGTCGCTCCAGATCACAATTCCCGACGCCCCAAACAGCACCACAACCAGCACATTCACGGTCACGCTCGATGTAGCCCCGCGCGGCGAGAGTCTTCACGGCCGCGCAAACCTGACAGACGAGTCCGGCAGAACGGTTAGCGCGGCGTGGCGTCAGGTCGGCAAGAACGTTTCGATTGCATACGAGCTGCCGTGCCCGGGAGACGTCCCCTGCGCTTCATTGATTCTGCAGGGAAGGGTCAAGGGCGGGGGTGTGTTGATAAAGAAGGGCTCGGTGATCGTGATGTGGGACACGCCAAACGACCACAACCCCGCGCTGTATGACACATCGAACGGCACGTTCCGCGGCGATCACATCGATGAATGAAAGCTCCGTTTGAGCAGTATCAGGTTTTAGCATTCCGAACTGGAGCGTCATCACTTTCTCGATCCACAACACGATCTTGTCACAGTCTTAGCGTTCTGGGTTCAGAGTCCAAGCTTTAGCTTGCTTCCCAATAGCTACTACACGATATTGAATCACAGCAAGCTAAAGCTTGGACTCTGAACTTCGATCTGTTCGCCTTTCGCAAAGGAGGTGTGTGTTGCACACATCCGCAGACCGTATTGAATCTCGACGGCGTTTCTTGAAATTCCTCGCGGCGAGCCCTCTAGTCGCGCTATGGACTCCGAACGGCTCGATCGAAGAGAGCATTGCAGCCGCGCTACAGCGGACCGGTGGGCCGGCTCTTGATGAGCCTGCAATTCAGAAGCTCATCGCCTCTCCGGATCAGGCGTTAAATGTTTTCGACTTCGAAGCCGTCGCGCGTCAAACGCTGCCGCCCGCGCACTGGGGCTACATGGCGACCGGGGTCGACGACGATGCGACTCTTCACGCCAATCGAGCCGGGCTCTCGAGGCTGCAGATTCGGCCGCGCCGCCTCGTCGATGTCACTCACATTGACACCTCGACCGAGATCTTTGGGGTGAAGTGGAAGACGCCGATCATGATTTCGCCCGTGGGAACCCAGCGCGCGTTTCATCGAGAGGGTGAGATTGCGACCGCGAAGGCGGCAGCGAGCCGCGGGCAGCTTCAGATTCTTTCTACGGTGACGACGACGTCAGTCGAGGACGTGAATGCGGCGCGAGGCGCGCCTGTCTGGTATCAGCTCTACCCCACGGCCAAGTGGGACGTAACGAAGGCGCTTGTGAAGCGAGCCGAAGCGGCGGGCTGTCCGGTATTGGTGCTTACCGTGGATCTCCCGGCTGGAAGGAACACCGAGACGCTCGAGCGATTCAAGCGGGTGGATACCAGGACGTGTACGGATTGTCACGAGCCGGGTTTGAAGGGTCAACTCAAGACGAGGCCGATGTTTGACGGGCTCGACGTGACCGGGCTCTTTGCCATCTACGCTCCCAACCTGACGTGGAATTCGGTCCGCCGACTGAAGGACACTACCAGGATGAAGCTGGTGCTAAAGGGTATCGTGACCCGCGAAGACGCCGCGTTATGCGTTGAGAACGGAGTAGACGGCATCATTGTTTCCAATCATGGCGGCCGGGCCGAAGAAAGCGGTAGGAGCACGATCGAGTGCCTCGCTGAAGTGATCGAAGCGGTCGGAGGGCGGATTCCGGTGATGATCGATGGCGGCTTTCGACGCGGAACCGATATCTTCAAGGCACTTGCTCTGGGTGCGAAGGCGGTGGGTATTGGCAGACCTTACATCTGGGGCTTATCGGCATTTGGGCAGCCGGGTGTCGAGAAAGTGCTGGACCTACTGCGGATCGAGTTTGAGTTGATCATGAAACAGGCTGGAGTCACGTCGTTGGATCAAATCAAGAGAACGTATGTGGTGGAGGGCCCGCGCTGAATAGGTATTTCTCTGGATAGGGATTTCTATGGACGGGGATTTCATGGCTGAAGGACTCTCAACAATCCAGATGCCCAAGCGTTAGCCTATTTCGAAAGGGAGCGCGGCAAACCTCTGTCAACATTGACCGGACGCTCTGTGACCCATTGAATAAAAGTACTAATGGCGGTACTATCGGCACCGCTGTTAATTCGGCAACTTCATGTTATGCGTACGTCCAACAGCCGAGTGGCCACGTCGCTGTGATAGAGCTAGAATCGTACCGTGCAGATTCGGTATCACATCGACCCCGGTACCGGGCTGCCACATATCTACCAACACAATATTGCGGAGCACGAAGTTGAAGATATTCTCCGCGAACCGTCGCAAGATATCCGTGGCCGGGACGATTCCAGAATTGCAATCGGTCAAACTAGTGCGGGAAGATACTTACGAGTTATCTATGTCCCGGATCGGGTGCGTGATTCTGTTTTCGTCATAACGGCATATGAATTGGGTCCGAAAGCGAAGCGGGCGATCCGCCGCAGAATGAGGAAGAAACGATGACTAAGGAAAAATACCCCGGCGGATGGAATGAGGCCAGGGTCCAGCGCGCGCTCGATTATTACGAGTCTCAAACTGACGAAGATGTTGCCGCGGAAATCGAGTCTGGTCTGAACAGCACCACAATGGAGGTGCCACGTGCGCTGGTTCCAGCGGTGCGGGAATTGATCGCCAAGCGCAAGCGAGCTGGCTCTAAGAAGACGCATAACACCACGTTGCAGCCGACGAACCGCGCGCGCAGTAAGCCCAAAATTCGAAAGTCGGCCCGCGCGGTTCGCGGCTGAACGTGATCGTTATACCGCATGGCATGGCTCATTGTGAAAGTTGCGGCCTATCAGGCTCCCTTGCTTCCTAGTGGCTCGATGGAGTCACTCAACCTCATTCGCGACCAAATCGCGCGGTGCGAAGCTGAGGGAGTGCAAATCCTTTGCTGCCCGGAGGCCGTTCTGGGTGGGTTGGCCGATTACTCGGACAGCCCCGAATGTTTTGCGATTAGCTTGGACGGCGGTCAATTGCACAAAGTGCTAAGTCCGCTTGCCAGTGACACGGTCACCACGATTGTTGGATTCACCGAGGTTGCCGATGCTGGCCGTCTCTTCAACGCCGCCGCCGTGTTTCACAAAGGTGCTGTGCTTGGCGTTTATCGCAAGTTGCATCCCGCAATGCGACAATCGGTCTATGTCGCCGGCACGGAGGCCTCTGTTTTTCGCATTGGCCATCTGACATTTGGAATCGCCATCTGTCTAGACTCGACTTTTCCTGATCTGGCGCGAAACATGGCCGCTTCTGGCGCGACCGCCCTATTCGTCCCCACAAACAATGGTCTGCCCCGAGAAAGAGAATGCGCGGACATTCCGATGCTCGCAAAAAACACGGATATCTCGCGCGCGATCGAGAACAGAGTCTATGTAATTCGTGCCGACGTGGCCGGGTGCAACGATGAACTGCTATCATTTGGATCATCCCGAATCGTCGATCCTAATGGAGTGGTGCTTCAGTCTGCCCGGGCGTTACAAATGGATCTGCTCGTCTCCCAAATCCGAACGTCGCGCCGCGATCGGGCAAGAACAATCGAAAGCGGTATAACAATATGTTGAACGCAACTATGTTTGCCATTGGCCTCAGGCAAAAAGTCGCCCCCTTCCCAATCATCGCCCCTTGCGACTCACCGATTTTCTGGCTGTGACTAGCGCAGCGCCGAACTGAGGCGTGCAGCGCGGCGAGCGAGTTTCCTAAGGTTCCTTGAATGTTACGCGCCGCGCCCACTGACGCAATTCGTTCGGGTGACCGACTCAAGCCGAGGCGGCTCCGGGCAGCGTTGCTCGCCGTCGCACTCGTCGGGAGGAAATGATGGCAAACCCTAATTCTCGCGTAACGATCCACATGGCGGCGAGCCTCGACGGCTTCATCGCTCGAAAGGACGGGCGCGTCGACTGGCTTGAAACTTCAGACGAATTCGTAGATGGGGACACCATGGACCCAGGATTCGTCGAGGCGTTTCTCAAGACGATCGACTGCTACGTGATGGGATCGCGAACCTATGAGACCGCGTTGGGTTTTGAGGCCAAAGGGTTCGGGTGGGCTTACGGCGACAAACCCACCTTCGTCCTCACTAGCCGCGATCTACCACGGACCCGGGATACCGTAGAGTTCTACTCAGGCGATCTCGCGCACTTCGTGAATGGGCGCTTGCGGCCCACGTTCCGTACCATCTGGTTTGTTGGAGGCGGTGTCGTCTCCGGCGAATGCCTCCGTCTCGGGCTAGCCGACGAAGTTCGATATTCGATCCTGCCGATCTTGATTGGTGATGGGATCCCATTCTTCGAGAAGCTCGACAGAGATGTCGCCCTCCATCTGACGGAGGTCAAAGGCTACAAGAGCGGCATGGTGGAGCTTTGTTACGAGGTGCGAGGATAGGCGGCGGCCGAGGCGCTCCGCAAGGCCGGCTGGCGCCTCGTCTGCAAGCTGCTACGCCCAAAGTAGCGCGGGGAGCACACCCCTCCCCAGCGATCAGGAATCCTCTTTACAATCCACATAGAACGCGGTAAGTTCGCGCCTTGGAAGCAGCGGTTCAGTTCGACAGGTTTTGTCAACAATCGCGCAATGTAGAACACAGTCCGAACACCTGAAAGAGGGTTCACATGATTCGCGGAATGCACGCCATGTTTTACTCTTCCGAGGCCGAAGCGCTTAGGAAGTTCATCAAGGAGAAGTTGCACCTGCCCGCAACCGATGTCGGCGAAGGATGGCTAATCTTCGACGCGCCGGAAGCAGACTTGGGCGTCCATCCGGCACAGCATAATGACCCTCCCTCTGGAACAGCCGATATATCATTCTACTGTGACGACATTGAGAGCACGGTGGCCGAGATGAAGAACCAAGGCGTCGAATTCGCCCAGGCAATCGAGGATCATGGCTACGGCCTTGTGACGTACTTCAAAGTGCCGGGCGCTTTCAAAATACAGTTGTACCAGCCTAGATATAAGAAGTAGGCGGCAGAGAAACGTGCGGCCTAACCACTCGCTCAAGCGGAGCGCCAACGGCAGGCCCGGGCAAGCCCAGCCTTGCGGCACACTGTGCATTATCGCCAGTCCGCGCCTGGCGTCCTCCCGTTGTCGCCCGCTTAGTTCGAACGTTAGCCGGAACCGCGTAAAGGGAGCCAAGCGCAGTGTCCGACAAACAAAAGAAATTCGGTGAGCGTGCCACGAGACTCAAGCGCGCACTCATGAACGAACAAAAGAAGCATCGCAATATTGAAGATGGTGCGGGAAAGCGCTACTTAATCGGACCATTGTTTGTCCTTGCCGGAGAATGTGGAAAGGCTCTTGCACACTACGACTGGTACGAGAAGCACTGCTCGGACGATGTTGGTGAGCCCTTCCACTATCTGTACTGGGCCCTGTGTCTGTACCGTGATGGTGACACGCAAAAAGCGAACGAGAAACTCCTTGAAACGATGCTGCAGAACGTCTACTTCTTGCCGATATTGCTGGGCGCGCCGGAAGATCGGTATGACATATGGCATTGCTCAAACATGCAGGAACCAGAATACATAACTCAAGCACCGCCCGACCTTTTGCCACGGCTCTCGGAGCAGGAGCGTTCTTGGATTGAACAGAATCTCAACAGTTTTCGGTTCAGGCGAACTCGCGAGGAGTACATTGCGACATACGGTGCGCTGAAGAACGAAAAAAACATCGACAGGCGCCGCGAGATCCTGGCGCGCTGGAGGGACTTTTTGGTCAGGGCCCCGGCGATTGACGGCTAACACGCGCGATGGACGCCTGCGTGTAAACAAGTGAACCAAAGCCGGCAGCAGCATTACCTGTGTTAAGAAAAATTGAAAAGCCAAAGTATCCTCAAGCAAGGAGAGAATGAAATGATCTCCTCAATGATGTTTCTTTTAGTTTTGTGTGGCGTGAGTATTTTGCTTTGCCGTCTACCACTAGATATTTACCTCGCATACAGTCTGATTTCAGAGTTGTTTAGGCGGCGGCGAATCGCTCAATGAGAAGTCAATACCCACTACTGATTTCCATTCTCCTGCTATCGGCTTGTGGTCTTGGTTCTCGCCCAGACAGAGGAAACCTCATTGATCAATGGCAAACCAGCAACGAAGTTCTCAAGATTCGCGTATCCCAGTACGATGAAAAAGGAGCAATCGTCTCTGGAACCTATTACGTCTTCGAGTGCGCGCCATTGGAATCAGACAATTGGCAGGAAATTATGACATTCCGCCATGACGACCGAGTTGGCATCCCAAAGGATCAGGTACGTTTCGTGAGTAACCAGATTGGATACGTCTATATGGGATGGATGTATGCTGTCACAAAAGATGCAGGCGCTAATTGGTCGGTATGGGATGCAAAGAAGGACTTGCCGAATTGGCAATGCTGTAACTATGGTCTTGTACGCGATGTACGCATTGGTCTTGATAACGCAGGTGTGATGAGGCTTAATCTGACTCCACAACGTCGAGGAGAAGCGCCTGAGCTTCACACGAAAGACTTCGGGCAGCATTGGGTCGTCAAAGACAACGACGCCTGACAAGCGATACCAGAGGCAAAGTGAACCATGAAAATTCAGTATCTTGAGATAGTGACGAAGGAAGTTGACGCGGTGAGTGCAGCATACGCCTCCGCACAATTCTGTGTGGAACTAAGCCGGGAGTCGAAGGACCCTTGGAGTTCGATCAGCGGTCTGCGTGTCGTGTGACTCGCCGTGATTAGATAGCTTCCCGCTGGTTGCTTGCGCTTTCGACTAACTTTGCTTTATGAGGGTCCGGCTGCGGCTGATTCAAGAGTATCTGGGACACAGTTCGCCGACGACCACCATCTGCACTTGCTTTTCTGCGATTGCAAATGAGATGGCATGAATCGGAAAGGGATTTACATTGTCTGCGGAGTCGCAGCGATTGCTCTGGTCGCAGGGATTTGGCTGCTCTACAGTCATGTTCGTGGTGTGACCTTTGAAGAGGTAGATACGATCTTCAAGAGCCATATTCCTATCGGATCGAACAGGGCCGAGGTCAGCGCTTTCATTGATTCTCTAAAGATCGACTCTCTTCAGATCGAGAACTTTGGCTATCAGGATGATCTGACACATATGGGTATTGGCCCATTTACTACCAAAGACGAGGAGCTTAAAGGAACTATGAAAGGCTATTTGAATGCAGGGATACATAACACTTCAAGGACATATTATCTTAGTCAGGTTGATATGTACGTGAGATTCTATTTTGACGGAAATGAACGACTGATTGATTACAAAATAGTTGAAATGTTCGACTAGAATTGGAGTAAGAAGGATGCTCGGCAAGCTGCCTAACAACCCGTTCCTAGCGGAGGCCGCGAAGACAATTCCTCATCGTTTGCTTAATGGTGTTCGCGGCCCCGCTGAACCGGAGCGACGCCTTTTATCGATTCATGTTCCGAAGACCTCGAAGGGAAAAAGGAAGAGAATTATGAAGAGACCCACTTTGTTTATTTTGACGGCCATCGCGGCTGTTTTCTTTGCCGCCTGCGAGGCACCGCCGGGTAACACACCGGCAAATAGCGCAAACAACAATGCGGCCAGGCCAATCGCGGCTGCGCCAACCGCGGATGCACTTCTTGCTCTCGATAAGCAGGCGAATGAGGCATATTTCAAGGGTGACGCAGGGTTTTTCGAGGGTATGTTGAGTGACAAGTTCGTCATGCTTGCGCCGAGCGGTGCGCGCATGGACAAGGCTTCGGCCACCAGGATGATTGCCGGCGTCAAATGCGATATCAAAGACGGCTGGATTCTCGATCAGCCGGCATGTCGACGATCGATGCCGACACATACGTGCTCAGCTACAAGGGCGCATTTGACGGCGCTTGCACCAGGGACGGAAAGACCGAGAAGGCCCCGAGCCCTATTCGGGCTGCTACCGTTTGGGTCAGGAGTGGCGACAAATGGCCGGCTGCATTCCACGGCGAGAACCCTATCGTCGATCCCAAAGCCCTGGCTGCGCCGCCCGCAAAGCCGCAGGTCAGGAAGGAAGCGCCGAAAAACGTCGACAAAGCTGCGCCTGACACCAAGCCCGCAACCGCGGCCGCCGATCCGAGCACCGACGCCATGATGGCGATAGAACAATCGGTCTGGGAAGCCTGGAAGGCCCGCGACGCCAAAAAGCTCGAAGAGCTTACGGCAAAAGACGTTGCCTTCGTGGACATATTCGGCAACGTCACGTCCACAAAAGCGGACACCATAAAGTTCTGGACCGAGCATAAATGCGATATCAAGAGCGTCAGCGTGACCGACGGTACAGCCACATCACTCTCGGCTACCGTTGGTATTCTGACCCTTAAGGGAACCGTCGAAGGCACCTGCGACGGCCAGAAGGTTCCCCCTATTTACGGGACATCCGTTTATGTAAAGAATGGCGACGCCTGGAAGCTGGCATTCACCTTGAATCGCCTCCCAGATTAGGTGCGATTTTGAATTCTAGCCGTGGTGCTTTGATGGTCGCGACTTTTTTGCTCTCGTCTGTTGAAGATCATGATGTCTGGGTCGATGCAGTTGACGGCTACCTGCGTTCGACATTATGCCGGGGCATCTTGTGGCGGCTCCGAAAGGTTAGCAATTGATGCGCATCCTCACCGAATCGAAGCAAACAAAGCACACGGATTACATCTTAGTCGACCGGCACGCGCACAGGAACCAGTTGCGCATCATCGGCCCGCTGGTTCTGCTTATGTTGGCGGTTTCTGTGCCCGGCGCATCACCACCGCAGAAAAAGGCGGAAGGCAAGCCTGATCCGCAAGATCAGTCCATCCACCTGAAAGCTGATCTCATGGAGATCCGCGCGGTGGTCACAGACAAGCAGGGCAAGACCGTCACTGATCTCAACAAAGAAGATTTCGAGATTCTCGAAAACGGGCGTGGGCAGTTGATCAGCTTCTTTTCCGCCGAACGCCTGAGCGTTGAACGCCGTGCCTCTGATCTGCCCGGCGCCTCGCCGGCAGCCCGACGCCAGGCCACCCCGACAACGCGGCCAAAGCGCACCGTTGTCATGTTTGTCGATACGCTGCATATGTCCACTTCGAGCTTGCTGGGGTTGAAACGCGATTTGCTCAAGTTCATCGATGAGCAGTTGGGCGACGAAGATCTCGCGGCGGTCGTCTCGACCGGCGGCGGATTGGGATTGTTCAGTGAGTTCACGCAGGATAAACGCGTGCTGCGCGCAGCGGTGAACCGTCTCAGCACTTCACCGGGTTCGCAGTCGAGCATGTATACCGCCTTTCTGGCGTCGAGGGTGCAAGCGCAGGACGGTGGCGCCACCGCCGTGGCGATGAGCATCGTCCGGCAGGAAGAACATCTGCCGGATGACAAGCATTTCGATAGTCTCGTTAGGGACTTAGCGATTTCCAGGGCCGGGGAAATCATGGCTGTAGCGACTTATCAACGACGCGCGACTCTGGAGGTGCTCAAAGCCATCGCCGCGCGATTGGCCGAATTGCCCGGCCAGCGGCTGGTGCTGTTGGCATCCGATGGATTCACTTCGCTCGACAACAGCGGCACAGTGGACCTGGACGATGTGCG
Source organism: Blastocatellia bacterium (assembly GCA_963737945.1). Classification (GTDB taxonomy): domain Bacteria; phylum Acidobacteriota; class Blastocatellia; order UBA7656; family UBA7656; genus Onstottus_A. The sequence continues at coordinate 165,818 of CAVTUR010000015.1, forward strand.
TTCGGCCATCAGCCGCGCCTCGCGCTCCGGAGTCGTGATTTATGCAGTGAACGCCAAAGGGTTGAAGGGCAATGCCATGTTTGACATCGAGACTCAGTTGTCGCCTGAGACGCAGGTCAGCCCGCAATTTCATCTTTACTCCGCGGCGGGCGAAAGAGAAGTTGAAAGCGGCATGGAAACGCTCGCCAAAGGCACCGGCGGAAAAGCTTTCCTAACCACCAACGACTTGCGCGGCGCGATGGGCAAGGCGCTGGATGAAAACAGCTCTTATTATGTGTTGTCTTATTACCCCGCGAATGCCGGTAACAAGAAAACGTTTCGCGGCGTCAAAGTCCGCGTCAAGAGCCACCCGGATTACACCGTCCGGACTCCGAGCGGTTATCTGGCCAGCGATCTGTTCAAGGAAAAAGCGAGGGCGGTAGTCGATCCGGGGGAAGCATTGATCAAAGCCATGGGCGAGCCGCTGGTCACCACCGACATCAACGTCGACGCAGACGCCGAATTCTTCCGCACGCCGGCAGATCAAATGCAGGTGTCGCTTACTGTGTTCATCAATGGCAGGAAGCTTGGCTACAAACTGCAGGAAAATGGCGCTGAGATCAACTTGCTGATGTTGACCGGCATACTGGATACAGATGGCACTACCACGGATATGTTGCAGGACGTGATCCAGGTTCGTCTATCCGGCGAGCATCCGGAGCAGGCCAAAGACAAGCTTATTCGTTACGTCAAGCGGCTCGCCTTGAAGCCGGGGTTGCATCAGATTCGCGTCGGAGTGCGCGACTCGCGGACAGAACTTATGGGCACCGCGGCCGCGTGGGTGGAGGTACCCAACCTGAAATCGAAAAAGCTGATCTTAGGCAGCCTCTCAACCGCGAGGGTTCAGAGCGACAACAACGGAGCCGCGCACAACGTCACGCTGATTCAACCCGACATTCACAATGGCATCAATGTTTTTCAGCGTGGCGATATGATCACCTTTTACGGCAAAGCCTACAAAGCCGCGCTGGGCAACGAGGATGCCGCCGGGGTGATGATTCAGGGACAGATTCTGCAAAACGAGAAGATCGTTGTGGAAGACGCCTGGCATCCTTTATCGTCGGTCATCCTAAACAAGGAACCCGACGCGGTTGAATTCGGCAGCCGCCTCAAAGCGCCGGATTTCAAGCCGGGCATCTACACGCTGCGCATTCTCGTCAAAGAGCCGCAATCAAAAATCGTGCTGACAAAAGAGACGTCCTTCGAGGTAGCCCCCTAGCCGCGCCTTTGTGCTGCTGCTTCCATACGAGGAAGGCTCTAATGCGGCGCCGTCAGTGCCTTTGGCGGCCCGTTGCGGATCCGATTTTGAGCGTCGGCTTGATCTGAAGTTGAGGCTAATCCGAAACGGAGTCTGCAACTGCTTCGTCTCAGGATCAGCCACGTGGACTATGCACCGAATGCGGCCACAAGATTAAGCGGACGATCGGATTGAGAAGTTTTAACGTTGTCTGGCGGGTCTACGGCGAGAGCGATAGTATGAGCAACCGTGTATTGCAGCACCCAAGCTGTCACATCCGGATTCACGACCGAGAGCTGACGGTGTGAAACCGCGCCTCGTCAAAGAGGCGTTATCAGAGGCTTGAGCCAGAGAAGGGGAAACTCTCACGTCCGGTTCTTACTTTATGGATCGACTATGGAAAACTTTCCCAAAGACATCTACACGGAACCCGAACCGGAGGTAGATACGCTCGCCAATCTGGGACCGCTTACCGGGATAGCAGGCATCTGGAGCGGCACTGGCGGTCTCGACGTCAACCCGAAGCCTGACGGCCCAAAAACGGAGGCTTCATCGGACACATGGAGTTGCAACCGATCGATGCACAGACCAGTGGGCCGCAACTGTTCTACGGATTGCGCTACCACACGCGGATCGTCAAGCCTGATGTCGTCGAGACATTTCACGATCAGGTCGGCTATTGGCTCTGGGAACCGGCGACGGGCATCGTGCTCCAGACGCTTGCAATAGCGGTTTGCGGGTTCGACCATTGCCGTTCGACCAGCCATGCTGACACCGGGGCGCGAGATGTTATGGAACCAATAACTCGTCACAACCTAATCGCTCGATTGCTTGATGCTGTTCCTGAGTTTCAAGCAGACCCTGAAGACGTCCGAGGGAACCTGACCTATCTCGTATTTGATGACCTCGCTCGTTTCGTCGGCTCACTAATTGAAAACAGAAATCACAAAGAGCTCTTGCAAAGAGTATTTGGTTTCATCGAGGACGCTACAAGGACTCGAGATCACCAGATCAGAGAAATATTGAGAGACTCATTCAATGAACTGGCCATACAGCATCCGGAAACCGCTGAGTCGTATATGGACGGTATACCCGCGAGGTTTTTCAGCTGACTAAAGAAGACGTGTATGGAGGCGCTTCCGTCGTTCGGAAGATAGGCGCTTTCATTAGGCGATTGTGATCTCGGCTTGAACACTGCTGTTTAACAAAGGCGTCAACCGGAGCGCGGGGCAGGCGGTTCTCGTAGGGTCTCTTCACAGTGTTACGTGCCACGCCCAGTTACGGTAAGTTCGACCTCTGTCGACGTCTGGCTGTAAGAATGAAGCACTCACTATTGAAATTAAGCTTGGCGATTGCTTCGTTGATACTTTGCGCGGAAACGTGGGCGCGTATAGCATCGGCTTGCAGCCGGCGGCGGCTGGTGCGATCATGAGCCGCCGCGGCTGAAACGCAGCACGTTGGCCAGAAAATTGAACTTGCCCGAACTCTGTAAGGATAGGCACCTTGGCGCCTCAGCATTGGCTCAGCACCCGCGGCTAACATAAGGATCTACTCATGCCAACTCTGGTGATCGGCGGAATGCAGTTCATGGGTCGGCGGATCGTCGAGCTGCTGCTCGAGCGTGGAGACGATGTGGCGGTGCTCCATCGGCGTGCTACGCACGACCTCGGGCCGCGCGTGAAGAATCTCCAGGCCGATCGGTCCGATCTGCCGCGTGTGACCGAGGTGCTCCGCCACGAGAAGCCCGACGCCGTCTTCGATCTCGTCTACGACTGGGCTGGAGGCACACCGGCCAGCCACGTCGAGGCGGCCGCGCGCGCGTGCGGCGACAATCTGCAGCGGTACATCTTCATGTCGAGCATCGCGGCGTATCCGCCAGGGCTCGATCATCGGGAAGACGACGAGCTCGCCGGAGATGACGGTGCCGACCTCTACGTACAGCACAAGGCATCGTCGGAGCGCGTGCTGTTCCGGATGCATCGCGAGTCGGGCTTCCCAGTCGTCACCTTCCGGCCGCCGTTCGTGCACGGACCGCGGCAGCTGCTCTATCGTGAGCAGTTCTTCTGGGATCGAATGCTCGACGGCCGGCCGATCGTGCTTCCCGATGACGGCGCGACGCCGATGCAGTGGGTGTTTACCCACGACATCGCCAGGGCGTGTGTCCGTGCCACCGAGGTGACCGAGGCCGTTGGCCAGGCGTTCAACATGGCGCACGTAGAGCCCCTGACGCAGCGGACGTTCGTCGAGGCACTTGGACGTGTCGCTGGAATAGCGCCACGCCTCGTCCCGGTGTCCCGATCGGTCATCGCCGCTGCCGGCGGACAGCTGGTGGGTGATTCGTTTTACTTTGGCGAATATCTCGATCTCCCGCCGCGCACCTCCGTTGTCGAGAAGGCGCCGCGCGTGCTCGGCGTGTCGCCGACCCCGCTCGATCGCGCGCTGCGACTGGGTTTCGCGTGGTACAGGGCAGCCTCGCCGGCAGGTCGCCTACGAATTCGATGACCGCCTGATCGCCCAGGTGTGAGGCCCGGGCCCCTGCTGACGGCGGCCGATCCGACCATGAACCACCCTCGACGGCTGGCCCAATCGTTAAAATATGCGAGAGATCCGAGGGCGAAGCGACTGGCGATAAGACTGCAGGGTGACCAGTTTCCGATCGGGCTTCGTTCTGACCTTCCAACGTAAGCACGAAACGAGTACGAGAGTTTCGCACTGATGTGGAGCACACAAACGGCATCAGTGAAGATGGTGCCGGGCTTGCGATTCTGGAATTCGATACCGAGTCACGCATACTTACCCTCGCGAGCCGCCCCGACGCGCGTTCGACTCTGAGATCGGCTGTTCGATTGCGTGTTGGCCGCGGCCGGACAATCTCCAGCTTTGTGGCCTGATGGCTCGTCTAATAGAATGTCGCCAATACGAGAGCGGAGCGCTCGCGGATGAAAGCCCATAGAACAACGATGATTCTGATCGCGCTTGGCGCTTTCCTATCGGAGGGCGTTGTGTTGGCCGGCCCCCGAATGAGGAGCTACACGTTCCAAACAGGCGAAAACAACTCGCCTGCGGCGCCACCCAAATCCAAAGCAACACGAGTCAGGAAGGTCAAAGGCAGCTCGCCGAGAAAGCGTTGGCCGAAGGAAAGGGCCTGGAATCGCGTGGCGACGCGGATTCGCTGAGAAAGGCGCTCGAGAATTACAAAAGAGCGCTCGGGCTGTGGACATCGATTGAAGATCGGAAAGCTGAAGGCGAGACGCTGGATCACATCGGGACCGTTCATTACCTCCTGGACGAGAAACAAAAGGCCCTCGAGGACTTCGAGAAAGAGTTGCGTGTGCGGCGCGCCCTGGGAGACGAGTTCAACGAGGCCGAGGCGCTTAATAATATTGGAGCGGTCTATGGTGCGCTGGGCCAGGAACAAAAGTCCATCGAGTCGTACAGGCAGGCGCTTCCTCTTCGTCGAGCCGCCGGCGATCGACCGGGACTCGCCACGACTCTTGGCAACATCGGGATGTCTTTTCTCACCACTGGCGAATTGCCGGAAGCCCTCAAAGAGTTCAACGAAGCGCTTGCGATCTTTCGCGAGCTAAACGCGCGTCCGGGGATAGCAAACACTCTCAACAACATCGGCGGCGCGTACATGACCCTCGGCGACTACCAGGAGGCGCTCGATTACTTTGATCAGGCGCTGGATTTGAGGCGCGCCCTCGGTCATCGCCGCGAGGAGGCTATGGCTCTGAACAACATGGGCCAGGTTTACTTGCTCATCGGCGACGTCCAGAAGGCGATGGACTATCAGCGTCAGGCGCTGGACATCAATCGCGCTCTTGGTCTTAAGTCGAAAGAAGCGGCGTCAATCAATAACATCGGTCTCGTCTATGATTCTCTGGGCGAGAAGCAAAAGGCTCTGGACTTTTACACTCAGGCGCTCGATCTCTTCCGGGCGGCGACCGACCTAAGCTTCTGACGGAGGCTCGCGTTGACGTCGAACAAGGCATAGCGCCGGAGTTGAAACAACGCGAACGCGCAATTCACACCCGCATAGCCTCGATTCAGAGCCGTTTGATTGAAGCTTATTCCCAGGCGAATCCGGATAAACAAAAGATATCGATGCTGGAAGACGAGTTGAAGAACGTCGACTCGGAGCGCGAACAGCTCGGCGGGGAGATTCGCCAGAAGCATCCGCGTTACGCCGATCTCAAGTATCCAACACCGCTCGGGTTGAAGGCGATTCAGTCCCTGCTCGACGACCGAACTCTCCTGCTCGAATACTCTCTCGTGAGTTGAGACTTGACACGCTCGACTCGGATGCCGGCCGGGACATAGCCGCTACGGTGGCAGAGCTGGATACTTCGCAACCATCGTTGTTTTTCTATGAAGGTCTTCGCAATCTGACCACCACCGTCGCTCCTAACCTCAACAACTTAATCTCAAAACTGAACAGGGCTGAAGCCGCCGAAGGAAACGGCAACCTCACCCGCAAGGCGAAATTCATTAATCAGTACAGGAGCCTCGTCAGAGGCCAAACAGGAACATCACTGACTGTCGCAAATGCTAATGCCCTGATCACCATTGCCTCGACGCTGTGAATCAGCGGTGAAGCTTCAGGTAGAACAGGCTTTACGAAGAGATGAGCCGGGCGACGGCGAACGGTCCTTTGGTAAAAAAGAAAAGAGAGTGTCATGATACCGAAGGGAGGACTCCCGGTGAAACGGCTATGATTCTGACGTGGTTTGATTGTGGCGGCGGCGACCGCACTGGCGCAGTCAAACGCACCTTCGGTTGAATATCAATCTCTCTTGAGTGTAATGTGCGCGGCCCGTTCATCCCAACCGTTCGGCGTAGTAACTAGCATCTGTTATGAGAAGACTACGTAAAGGTCGATCAATCTCCGGCAAGGCCAGGTCTCATATCAGTGATATTCTTAGGCCACTCTCACCTGTTCAACAGATCGCGTTTGCCTCTGCGACCTACGCTTTCCTCTTCACCATCGTAAGCGACCTTATCACCCTTTTCCTGGCCCCACTTGTTTCAACCGGAGCGATTGTTGGTTTTCCCATTGCGTTGGCACTAACTTCTGTTGGAGTGATTCTACCTTCCTACATCCTCTTACGATCCTACTCAGAAGTTCGAGAACGCAAAGAACAAATGCGAGAACCGCTACATACACCGACAATCGCTGCTTTTGTCCCAATGGGCATCGGCGTTCTCAGCGTTTCGGCTTTATTAATGATGGTGCTTGTCATCCCAGAACTTATTTTCCCCAGTCAGAGCATTACCTCCATTTAGACCCGACCTTCACCGGAGAGGTATTGTATCGGCATACAATTGAAGGCTGGGGCAATGCGGATTGGGGGAAGGTGGTAATGAAGGATGGGAGAGCCACAGACGTAGAGATTTGTCTCTGTGATTGATGGAGTAGCGCATTGCGGTCGGCGGCCGGTACTGGCGCAACAATGCTCACGAGGCAACTGCAATAGTAAAAAGTAAAGAATATGTGCGGTATGATGATATTAATCACTCATTCACAGACGATGAAGGCTATAGTATCGAGAGCAAGGCCGGAGATGAAGAATGGCGCGTCTATTTTCAGATTGCCGAACTCCGGGGATTAGATGAAGGCACTCGGTGTTAAGGAGCAAACGGATGTTTATGATTGTTTCCCGCAGGCTGATTGAGTTCGCATTGTGCTTTATCTTTCTTGCCCTAACCAATGTGCAGGGGCAGACCATAAAGGTAACACTCTTAGGAACCGGCTCTCCGCTGCCGGTAATGGAACGCTTTGGGCCAAGTATTTTGGTTGAAGCGGGAGAGCAAAAGTTTATCTTCGATGCGGGACGCGGCGCGCTCCAACGACTCAGGCAAGCCGATGTCGGATACAAGGACATACAAGGCGTGTTTTTCACCCATTTACACTCAGACCACGTGGTCGGATTTCCAGACTTGTGGTTGACCGGCTGGCTGACGGGTCAACGCAGTGCGCCGCTTTTGGTTTGGGGACCGGCAGGCACAAAAAATATGGTGTCGAATCTTGAAAAGGCGTTTGAGTTTGACATCAAAGCTCGGATCTCCGATGACAAAGCCTCCCCCGCCGGTGTTGTTATTAAGATCGAAGAAATTAAAGAAGGCATCGTCTTTGAAAAGAACGGCGTCAAGATAACGGCATTTGACGTTGACCATGCACCGGTTAAACCTGCTTTTGGCTACCGAATTGATTATGCTCGACGTTCGGTGGTGTTGTCGGGCGACACGCGCTACTCGGAAAATCTCATTCGACACTCCAAAGGAGTTGATTTACTGATTCATGAGGTTGTCTCGCCGGACACTCTTGCGCGTGCGAAATTACCCGCCGAAGTGATTAAAGCTATTATTGGACATCATACGACCCCGGAACGGGCCGGAGAGATCTTTTCTCTTGTAAAACCGAGAATGGCAATTATTTCACATATTGTTCAGCCGACAGCCACCGAGCAAGATGTTATTCCGTTAACGAAAAAGAATTACACCGGTGCGTTAGAGTTAGGCGAGGACCTGATGGTGATTGAAGTCGGAGAAAAAATCGAGATTCGCAGACCTTCTGCAAAGCCAAATTAGAACAGTTGAAATAAACGGCGCTCGAACGACTCGTTGGAGCTCGGCCGGGAAAGTAACTTTTCATTAAAACGTGCCTTGTTTAATCCAGAATTGTGCTATCTCCCGCCGCACGTCAACTCGAGCGTTAGGCACGGATACCATGTACGGCATAAAGACGGCGATCAAAAATCTCTCCCTCTTCTTATCTGTTCTGATCTTAATTCTGCTCTCTCCATATTACTCAACGCATATTCAATCATCGGCAAATGCGTCGATGGCCCAGGCAACAAATGAGCTGCTTGAAGAGAGCCCTCGATTGAGACTGAGACAGCTTAAGGCACATTCCAATCTTCTATTCGTTCTCAGTGGTCACGAGGGAGGGGGAGCGCAAAGCCGCGGACCCGCTTAACCCACATCGCTTTGAGATACCAACCGAAGTGCAGGCCGCGATTCCAACTGACTTGCGAGCCAACCTCGATTGGTGCGAGCAAACCTCGATGCCGCTCTATCACGAGAATCCGGCTGCTCCGTGGACAGACATTCACCCATGCTCATCAATGCCAACCTTCGGTGCCGTCATCGGATGCACCGGTTTAGAGAATCAAAACGGTCCGCAGTGTTGCCTCAATCAAACGCCGGCGCGATAAACGTCTTCTTCCCGCATCGGCTTGGGGCACGAGCAACGGATTGACATAGGAAGCAGGAGGCACTCGGCTAGTTCTTCCTCATCCTTTGACCTTGGTCAACCCTAGTGAAAGTCATGGTCGGAGGCAAGTCTATTGCGAAGTGCGTAAGGATGACGGGTCACAATAGAAACCTAAAGTCACACGATCTCAAGTACTCACCATCACTTTGAGAAAGATTGTAAATCACATTCGAAGCCCATATAATCCGACGGCGGTTTAGTCAATGCGAATCGATCGACGCAGATTTCTCATTGGGGCGTCGGCCCTTGCCGGTCCATCCCTATGGCCGCGGACGGCGACCGTGCAGCGCGACAAGATGAGGTTGATCCTCCTTGGCACTGGCGGTGGGCCCAGGCCACGAAAGACGAGCTCCGCGCCAGCACAGGTCATACTCATCAATGACACGGCGTACGTGGTTGATTGTGGCGACGGTGTCGCCCGCCAGCTTGTGGTCGCCGGTGTATCACTGCCGACGCTCCGGCATATATTCCTCACCCACCATCATTCGGACCACAACGCCGACTATGGCAACCTGATCTTGCTGGCGTGGACCGCCGGACTGCGGACCCGCGTCGACGCATGGGGGCCGCCACCGCTGGAGAAGATGACCAGGCTGTTCTTCGAGATGAACGCGTACGACATCGCCACGCGTATCGCCGACGAGGGGCGAGTCCCGCTTGTGCCGCTGGTCCATGTCCACGAGCTGAGCAAGGGCGGCGCGGTGATGGAGGACGAAAACGTCAAAGTTACCGCCGCGCTCGTACACCATCCGCCGGTCGTCACGGCGTTCGGATTTCGATTCGATGCTCGGGATCGATCCATCGTCATCTCGGGCGACACAACGCCGTCTGACGACCTAATCAAGCTCGCCCACGGTGCGGATGTCCTGGTCCACGAGGCACTCTACGTGCCAGGCGTCGATCGTCTAGTCGCGGGCGTCCCCAATGCAACGACTCTCAAGCAGAGTATCATGTCGCACCACACGACGGCGGAGGACGCCGGTCGCGTGGCACAAGCCGCCGGCGTAAAGACGCTGGTGCTTTCGCACCTGGTGCCCGCGGAGGATCCAGCGGTGACCGACCAGATGTGGATCGACGCGGCACGCACGCGCTTCGGGGGCCGTATTATCGTCGGCAAGGACCTCCTGGAGATCTGAGGCAGAACTGAGCGCGTAGCGACGCAGGCTGACAACGGCACGCAGCGTTCCCGACCGGGTGGGGATCCATGGAGGTGATCTCATCGAAAGCCACGTGAGGAAGAGGGCCTTACCGTGTCTGAAAAAGTAGAAACGGATGGGATGAGCAGTGTGACAGTGGCCTGCGAGATCCAGCGAAAGGATCCGCGCCTGCCGCGTTTCGTCGTCATCCCGAATCAGCTACTGGCGCTCTGGAGCCTCACCGGCACAGTGGTGACGGAAGCGACCGTCAACGGCACCGAGATTGGCCGACGGTCGTTGAAGCCCTGGGACGCGGATCGCTGGTTCGTTGAGTTGCCAGAACCGATCTGCCGGCTCGCCGGTGTTGAGGTTGGCGACCGCGTTCGAGTGTCATTGCGTCTCGCCTCGACAGGCTTGCCTGCCGAACTGGCAGAAGTGATTGCGAAGCACCCCGAGGCGAAGGCTGCTTGGGCCAGCCTGAGCGTCAGTCGGCAACGAATGATTCGGGAGCATGTTCTTTCAGCCAAGGCGTCGGACACCCGACGCCGACGCGCCGAGCGGGCGCTCGGTGTGTTGACGAACAAGCGCTAGCGCGACGCCGCCGAGCAATTGGTTCTTACGGCGGTTGAGCGTTGGTGTGTTATTAAGACCACTTTTGAACTCTGTCCGGATTACATCGTTATCGATATTGATCATCCTGATCTTCGACACAACGCTTGTTTCAATCATCGCCTGGATGTACAGCTACGATGTTGCTTGAAATTGGTTGGTTCGCAATAACGCACGGATCTATGCGCGAGCTGGTTGCGTACGGCTGTTTGGTTGAACACAGGCAGTGGGAAGACCTCAGAGTACTAAAATGATTCCTAAGGAGGAATGTGTGCGAGTTAGCGCGATTACATTGAAGCTCACATTTTCGGCGTTCGCTTCGTTGGTGTTGATCGTTTCGGTCACGGGAACGAACGCGGCAACGCAAGGCGCTCGCGCTCCATCGCTCCAGATGCTCGGCACGTGGGCCGGAACCTCGACCTGCGTTGGAAACCGCCCCGCCTGCAAAAACGAGAACGTCGTCTTCCGCTTCATTGCGATGGATGGCGAACCGTCGAAGGTCCGTTTGCTCGCCGACAAGGTGCTCGACGGAAAGCGTGTCCCGATGGGCAAGCTCGACTTCGAGGTGTCGGGGGATCGGCTGTCGTGCGAGTTTCGCGTAGGCTCGACACACGGGGTTTGGGAGTTCACGGTCTCGGGAGACACGATGAAGGGAACGCTTGTGGACCTGCCTGCGCGCGAGGTGGGGCGACGGGTCAGCGTACGTCGCGTAGCGGACAACACAGTTCCTCCGCCGCCTCCCATCGAGGAGTATGGTTGAGAATGAGCAGCTCAGAACACATCCTGTCAATCGCAAAGCTCAGGGAACTGGATGCGTTGTATGAGAAAACCGAAGACATGGGTGTCCTCCGGAGGCGTCCCACCGAATGGGGAACGTCGGTCGAGGAACTGAGGGAGATACGCCGCCTTGTTGAAGGAGGAACCAAGGTGAGGATTGAAGGGACCGAGACGGTTCTGAAAGTCGTGGCAAGGTTTCTACAATTGGGCTCACGATCGCTATCACGCGCTTGAGGACGGTTATGACAGCTGGATAGGTGACGACTCATAAGGGCGAGTGGTGTCCAGTCAGGGAAGCATGCCAAGAGCGTGTGACGAAGAGCCGGGCTTTTTTGAATCAAGTTCAATAATTAAACACTACGGCTTGGCTTCCATCCAGTTTTTACCCACGCCCACATCCACGACAAGCGGGACCGCGAGTTCGCACACCGATTCCATCTCCTCTCGTACCACATCAGTTGTTCGATCGATCTCGGGTTCGGGCACTTCAAGCAGCAACTCGTCGTGTACCTGGAGCATCATCCGCGCGCCAAGCTTTTCGCGGCGAAGCCGTTCGTGCACCCGGATCATCGCGATCTTCACCAGATCCGCTGCTGTGCCTTGAATAGGCGCGTTGATGGCTTCGCGCTCGGCTCTCGAACGGAGCGCGTGACTGCGGTTGTTGATGTCCGGTATCGGGCGAATCCTGCCGAATAGCGTGCGCACGACTCCGCTCTCGCGAACCTGTTTTGGCGTCTCTTCCATGTACCTGCGCACGCCGGTGTAAGTCTTGTAGTAGTCCTCAATCGTCTTTTTTGCTTGAGCACGCGTGAGACCGGTGCGCTGGGCCAGACCGAATGGACCGATCACGTACGGGATCGCAAAGTTGACGATCTTCGCGAGCCGCCGCGCGTCGGACTCTTCCTGTTTGGTCTTCGCGCCGAACACATCGCGCGCCGTGCGAGCGTGGATGTCTTCGCCGTGCTTGAAGGCTTCGGTCATCACCGGGTCGCTGGTTATGTGCGCGAACACTCGCAGCTCAATCTGCGAGTAGTCCGCGGACATCAACTGATAACCGGGAGATGCTACGAAGGCGGCGCGAATGCGGCGGCCGAGCTCGGACCGGATCGGAATGTTCTGAAGGTTTGGATTGGTCGATGACAAACGCCCTGTCGCCGACACTGCTTGATTCAATGTAGTGTGCACCCGGCCGGTGCGCGAGTCGATCAGCTTTGGCAGCGCGTCGACGTAGGTGTTCTTTAGCTTGGCGATCTCGCGATAGTCGATGATCTTTTGCGGCAGTTCGTACTTCAACGCGAGTTCTTCGAGCACATCCACCGAGGTCGATATCTTCCCGGTCTTGGTCTTGCGCCCAACCTCAAAGTTGAGTTTCTCAAAGATGTCGCCAAGCTGCCCCGGTGAGTTGATGTTGAACTGTTCCCCGGCCAGTTTGTAGATCTCTTCGGTCAGCCTCGCCAGCTCGTTTTCCATCTCGCGGCCGGCCTTGTCGAGTGCGGCGAGGTCGATTCGAACGCCAATCCGCTCCATGTCGAAGAGTATCTCAACCAGCGGCAGCTCGATCTCGCGATAGACTCGATCGAGCTCCATCTCGGTGATCTTTTCGCGGAGGACGCTAGCCAGGCGGAGCGTGAGATCCGCGGTCTGAAGCGTTCGTGCCGAATCATCGTCGAACCCTTCGATGGTCTCGGCCATCTCCAGTCCGAGGAATTCCCGCGCGAGATCGTTTGGTCTGTAATTAGCTCGATTCGGATCGAGCAGATAGGCCGCCAGCAGCGTGTCGTCTTCGACGCCCTCGATGCGAATCGCCGGGCTGAAGTCTTTTATCCTGCCCTCGTTTTGTGTCGCGAACAACATCAGAGGAGCCTCGCTCTCCTCTGACTGCGTGGTATAACGGCAAAGCGAGGTGAGCGCGCCTTTCCAGTCGTGAATCACTTTGCGAACGAGGCCGTTTTCCAGAACCTCTTTGATCTTTGGAAGCGGATCCTGTTTAGCTTCAAACTTCTCGAAATCCACCAGTGTGGCGTTCATCTCTCCAGGCGAAAGGGCTACGCCGTACACACCGCTCTTACGTTCTGCGATCGCAACCCCAATGCGGTCCTTGGTCCAAACAGACTCAACCGTGCTATCGAGATCCTTGATGGTGGTGACCCGCGAGTAGTCCGCTTTTCCGGACTCGCGGGCGGCTACGGTCGCGCTGGTTTTTGTGTTGTCAGCCGCGTCCGCGAATTCGCGGACGAGCTGGGCGAACTCGAGCTCGGAGAATAACTCGTAAGCGGCGCTTCGGTCGGGCGCCTCATAGATCAAGGTGTTCTGGTCGAGGGTGATCGGCATTTCGCAGGCGATCTGCACAAGTTCGCGCGACTGCCGTATCAAGTCGACGTTATTCTGGAGGCTCTCGCGATAAGTCTTTCGCGGAATTTCCCCGGCGTGAGCGATCGCGTTTTCGATCGTGCCGTATTGCTGGATGATTTGCTTTGCGCCCTTTTCGCCGATGCCCGGCGCGCCCGGTATGTTGTCGATCGTATCGCCCCACAACCCGAGCAGTTCGACGACCTGGCCGGGAGGCACACCCATCTTCTCCTCGACCCCTTTGGCGTCCAGGATTCTCATCTCGCCGGTTCGTTCGGTTCGCAGGATCTTTACATGATCGGTTACAAGCTGGTTCATGTCCTTGTCATTGGTCACGATTACGACATCGAGACCGGCGCGTTCGGCCTGCGCCGCCAGCGTGCCGATGATGTCATCGGCTTCGAAACCGGCTTCGCGGATCACAGGAACTCGAAGCGAGTCGCACAACCGCTGGATGTAAGGAAGCTGCAGGGTCAGATCATCCGGCATCTTCGTACGAGTTGCCTTGTACCCTTCATAGGCATCGTGACGAAAGGTGCGCTCGGGGCCATCGAAAGCTACGCCGAGGTAATCGGGTTTCTCGGCGGTTATCAGCTTGCGCAGCATCATCGTGAAACCGTAGACGGCGTTTGTGGGGAGTCCGCGCGAGTTCGAAAGACTCGGGAGCGCGTAATATGCGCGATAGATTTGCGACATCCCGTCTACAAGGAACAGGCGCTTGGGTTGGGTTTGGGGCATGGGCGCATGCTACGGGTCGCGATTTTGGAGTGTCAAGAAACGGAACATAGAGTCTTAGCCTGCTTGCGATTGCCTCTCTCGAGACTGGTGACGTAGAATCACGTCGTAATTCAACACATCCTCACAATTACTGGGCTACGGACATTGCCTGCATACCACTGACTACGAACGTTCCAAAGGAGGAGTCAATGTTCAAAGAGTTCAAAGAGTTTGTTAATCGCGGAAACGTGATGGATCTCGCCATCGGCATCATCATCGGCGCGGCGTTTGGAAAGATCATCACGTCGTTTGTCAGCGACATACTTATGCCGCCAATCGGGTTGTTGCTTGGACGGGTCGACTTCAGCAACCTGTATGTAAACCTCTCGGGCGTGCACTATGACACCCTGAAGGCGGCAAAGGAGGCCGGCGCAGTCACGATCAACTACGGCGTGTTTCTGGGAGCGGTGATCGATTTTCTGATCGTCTCCTTCGCGATCTTTGTGGTTATCAAGCAACTCAACAGGATGAAACGAAAGCCGGAAGAGCCCGCGCCCTCGACCATGGAGTGCGCGTTTTGTTTGTCGAGCATACCGATCAAGGCAACGCGATGCCCTTACTGTACTTCAGATCTGAAGACGGCAACGGCTTAGACGACGTCATCGAGTTGCGTTTTTATTTTGGCGGTGTCAGCTTTCTCGTATACCGATCGAGAGGACATCATAACTACTAGAGGAGGAAGCGAATGAGATTCTCAGGACAGTGGAAAAAGCTTGTGCCCGCCACGTTGGTGGCCATCTTAGTGATCGCAGGGTGTGCACCGGCATACGCTCAGAGAAGGGCGCCGGCGAGAAGGGCACCGGTACTGAAGCAGCCGGCAACGCCTTACGGGCAGGGTTATCAGAAGGGCTATGCCGACGGCTTCGCCCAGGGAGAGACCGACTGGAGCAATAATACGCGGCCCGACTTTCGCCGCTCGGACAAATGGCAGCAACGGGATGGAGGATCTTCCGAGGAGTACCGACTTGGGTGGGAGCTTGGCTTCGAGCTGGCCTACGCGGATGGATACTACGGGCGGGCTCGTAATGCGGTGGTGCCTCGCAACGCCGAGGTGATCGCCAAAGCGGCCGCGCTCGCCGAGCAGCAGCGTGCCCGGGGTGACCGTTCTGACCGTGATCGCCAAAGCGGTGACATCGGTCAAAACCGCGACCGGGTTGATTACGATCGCGGCCGCGAAGCAAGTCGACCCCGGATCAACGGTCCGTTGACCATACCAAACGGAACTGAACTTCGCATCAGGCTCAGTAGTCCCATAAGCACAAAGACCGGCAGGGTCGGCGACACGTTCACGGCTACTGTCGTCCAGCCCTCAACCTATGAGAGCTCGACCGTCGAGGGGCATATCGCGACGCTCGACAAGTCCGGGCGTATTAGTGGAAAGACCGAAGTGGGACTCGCGTTTGACAGCCTTACCGCTCCAGACGGACGAACGATCAGAATTGACGGAGAATTGATCCGTGTTTACGAGTCTGAAAACGTCAAGAGGGTCGATGAAGAAGGCCGCGTCGAAACCGGAAGCCGCACCAGGGACTCAGAGATCCGCGGAGGGGTCGGTGCCGCGGCTGGCGCGATCCTGGGTGGCATCATTGGCGGTGGAAAAGGTGCGCTGATCGGCTTGATCGTTGGGGGAGCAGCCGGTGTTGGCACCGTGTACGTCGATGGCAACAAGGATCTGGTTCTCGATCCCGGCACAGAGATGGTCATTCGCGTTGCGAGTTCGAGGGAAAGATAGGTCCACAGACTGGTATTCCGAAACAAGAGAGGCACCGGAACTTCTGGTCGCGCCGCCTTTTTTCTTCGGCCCTGGCAATGCCACGGACGGTTCTACGAGGACTCGTTCATTGATGCTCCTCGGGCGCGGTCGTACGGCACAAATGTGCCGCATCGCCCGGCCGAAAGCTCCCAGCCATGCCTCCCAAAGATAGGCGCGGCCTGCTATCAAAATTGGGACCCGGCTCCGATGTACGAGGTCCCCGATTCGTGATGTAATTCGATTGTTATGCAGTGTGAGACTTCATTCGACAGTGGCTTTCATCACTCATTCTGCGGGGACCTCGACGCCGCGATCCCTTTTGATGACATCAATGCTGACGACAAGGTGTTGATAAGGACAAGGAACAGTGAATACCGTTTTTCGATCATCGATCCGCGAAGCCACAAAGGAATGTTGAGCGGTGGAACGCTTGGAGAGGAGCCGCGCGAAGCTTTTCTGATCGAATCGCGGAGCAAGGGCGAAGACGGCGGCTCTGGAGAATTCCGCGGCCTAAAAACGGGCGCGCAAGCTCTCTTTTACCTTTCATCGGGCCGCGCGATCGAGCGTGTGACCACCTCCAAAATAGCGGGACTTACCCTTGTGAAGGCGGCCGACCGCACCTCTCTTATTACCGGACGGTAGTCGCTCCCGCCTCGAACCTTCACGTCGGCGCCTCGGAATAGGGTTCTCGCTGACCCGCGAGAATTAGCCGGCAACGGTCAGCTTTTGAACTCCTCAGTGGCCTGAATAGCCCGCTCAAAATCATCGCCGCAAGTAGGCTTCCGGGTGTTGATCCCATCTGCCGTTTGATCTGACACAAAGCCGGTCATACTACTTCCTCTTGATATTTCCGCGCTCGTTGCATACAAAGGTGTGTAGGCATGACCGATAAGATACAAGCCAGTGATAACGAGACTCGGACGCGGATCGCGCTCGAAACCGGGATCGGCGAGATGCCGTTCGGCGGGGAAGAACTGTTGACCGAGGAGCAAGCGGAGGACAAGCGAGAAGCTCTTCGATTGTTTCAGTGCGCGTATGACGCCCAGATGCGTGGGGACCTCGACGAAGCGGTCGATCTCTACAAACAGTCTATCGAAGTGTTCGCAACAGCCGAGGCGCATACGTTTCTGGGTTGGACTTACAGCTTCATGAACCTGACCGATGAGGCTATTGCGGAATGTCAGCGCGCGACTGAGGTTGACCCCGATTTTGGCAATCCGTATAACGACATCGGCGCGTACCTGATCGAGCAGGGAAATCTGTACAGCGCGATTCCGTGGCTTAAACGCGCGATGACCGCGCCGCGGTATGAGTCTTACTTTTATCCGCACTTTAACCTCGGCCGCGTGTATGAATCGCTGGGACGCGCTTACGAAGCGCTGCGTGAGTACAAGGCGGCGATCGATCTGAACCCAGGGTACGCGCTCGCGGTTCGAGCGTTTAGAAAGTTGCAGGCAAAGCTCAACTGAGTGAGATTCCGATGCCCGACATCTTTCAAGATTTTCCGATCAAGGCACCGGCGTGTGATGTGTTCGAGGCCGTGTCCACGCCTGCCGGACTCGACTCGTGGTGGAGTCAAAGTACATCAGGACAGGTTGAAGAGGGCGCGGAATACAAGCTTGGGTTTGGTCCCGGCTACAATTGGCTCGCCAAAGTGTTGCGGTGCGTTCCTTACACCGAGTTTGAACTTGAATTTATCGAAGCCGACGATGATTGGCGTGGAACGCGGTTGGGATTTTATCTTGAAGAGAATAACGGCGTAACTCAAGTTCGATTTCATCACCGGGGTTGGCCCGATACAAACGAGCATTATCGAGTGTCCTGCTACTGCTGGGCGATGTACCTGAGGCTACTGCGGCGATACCTCGAGCACGGCGAAGTTGTGGCTTATGACGATCGGCTAGATGCGTAAAAGGTCCTGGGAGCGCAAGCATCGGTGTCTGCCTGTTCTCGCGCATCACAAAGGACAGGCAGGATGCCTCCGCTCCGCGGAGTAGAAGGAGAACGGATTCAGATGGATGGTTTTAGTTCCAGAGGCGGGTGGATCGAAGTGATCACCGGCGGAATGTTCAGCGGCAAGAGCGAAGAATTGATCCGCCGTATTCGGCGCGCCGAGATCGCCCGCCAACGCTCTCAGATTTTCAAGCCGGCGATCGATGACCGATTCGAGCTCAAGCGAGTGATCTCTCGCGACAATCGCGGGATGGATGCGATCGCGGTCAACAACGCGTCGGACCTCCGTGCCAACATCATGTTCGGGGTGAGAGTCGTTGGCATCGACGAAGTGCAGTTCTTCGACGATGAAATCGTCGACGTGTGCATGGAGCTTGCGGACGGAGGCGTGCGAGTCATCGCTGCGGGGCTTGATCAGGATTATTTGCGGCGTCCGTTTGGGCCTATGCCTGCGCTTTTGGCGGTCGCCGAGGACGTCTCGAAAATGCACGCGGTGTGCGTTCGTTGCGGCGGACTCGCACACTATACCCAGCGCGTCGCGGGCGGTAATTCGCAGATCGAAATCGGTGACGGCACGTATGAAGCACGCTGCAGGGTTTGCTATGAGCCATATGAGGCCACTGAAACGCCGACCCGGGAAACTGACGAGCCGAGTAATGTTGTGACGATTCGCTGATCGAGTAAGCGCCCTGATGAACGTCTTCGAACTTACCCGCAAACTGATCTCAATCCCCTCAATCAGCGGTGATGAAAAGGCGGTCGCCGAGTTCCTCGCCGAATATCTGAGCGCCGCGGGGTTTGAGGTTGAGACTCAAGAGACCGTCGAAGGCCGTCCAAATGTCTACGCGCGCCGAGGCGACCCCGATGTCGTGCTTTCGACTCACACGGACACGGTTCCTCCCTATGTCGAGTTCCGCGAAGACGACGAATTTATTTACGGTCGTGGAGCGTGTGATACAAAGGGCATCATTGCGGCGATGATCAAAGCCGCCGAAGCGTTGAGCGAAGCGAACGTGACCGACTTTGGGTTGCTGTTTGTCGTAGGTGAGGAAGCCGGCAGCGTGGGTGCGCGCGTAGCCAATACGATTACGAATCGCTCACGGTATCTGATCAACGGCGAACCTACTGAGTCGAAGCTGGCGCTTGGCTCAAAAGGGGCTCTCAGAGCCATTGTCAGAACCGGGGGGCGGGCGGCTCATTCCGCTTATCCGGAGATGGGCGAGTCGGCGATCGAGAAGCTGCTCGATGTTCTCAACGATCTGCGCGGAGTCGAGTTTCCGCGTGACGAGACGCTGGGAGCTACGACGATGAACATCGGGATGATAAAAGGTGGGGTCGCTGCCAACGTCATACCGCCTGAGGCGGAAGCGGAGCTGATGTTACGAGTCGTGACGAGCAACGACTCGCTCAAACGAATCATCGAACGCGTCGTCGATTCGCGAGCAGAAGTCGAGTACACATTTGGATGCGATCCGGTGTTCACCGAAAAGCTTGAGGGGTTCGAAACGGCAGTCGTTGCTTTTACGACCGACATACCGGCGCTGACAAATTGGGGAAAACCGCTGCTGTTCGGACCCGGCTCGATACTCGATGCGCACACGGCGGGCGAGAAGATTTCGAAGAAGGAACTCGCGCGAGCCGTCGACGTTTATGGGCAGATGGTGGTGAATCTAAAAGCCAGATCTTCATGACATCTCTTTGCGAAGTTGCGGATTGTCTCTGCGTCAACGTTCCTTGATCAGTTCCGCGCAAAGACGCAAAAGGGCCGCAAAGACGCAAAGGACAGGGAAAGACGCAAGGGCCCGCGAAGACGCCAGGAACCGAAGAGCACTAATAAGCATATGGTGGATCGTCTGATGTCGAATAAGATTCCAGTTGGAGTCCTGGGCGCCACGGGCGCGGTGGGGCAGAAATTCGTTACGCTACTCGAGAATCATCCGTGGTTCGAGTTGACGGAACTGGCTGCGTCGGATCGATCCGCGGGGAAGATCTACAAGGAAGCAACCGTCTGGCGACAGTACAAGCCGATCCCGAAGCGTCTTGAGGACCAAATCGTCAAGCCGTGTGAGCCGGCGCTCGATTGCCGGGTGGTTTTCTCCGGTCTCGATTCATCGGTCGCCGGTGAAATCGAAGAGAGCTTCGCCAAGGCTGGCTATGTCGTCGTGAGTAACTCCAGGAACCATCGGATGGACGATGATGTTCCGCTGCTGGTTCCCGAAGTCAATCCCGACCATCTTGGGTTGATCAAGACTCAACGCGAGCGGCGCGGCTGGACCGGCGCAATCGTCACAAATCCCAATTGCTCGACGATCGGGCTGGTGATGGCGCTTGCTCCGATTCATCAGGCGTTCCGGGTGAAGCGAGTGATTGTCGCGACGATGCAGGCGCTGTCGGGCGCTGGATACCCCGGACACTCGGCGATTGACATGCTCGGTAACATCATCCCGTTCATCGGCGGCGGCGAAGAAGAGAAAATGGAAACGGAGCCGCTAAAGATAATGGGAACCCTCGACGGAGGGGAAATCCGTTTTGCGGATTGCCGAATCAGCGCGCACACGAATCGGGTGTTTGTCGAAGATGGTCACCTGGAATGCGTCTCGGTTGAGCTTGAAAGAAAGGCCAAACCTGATGACGTTGCGCGAGTGCTCACTCAGTTCAGCTCGCTGCCTCAAGAGCTAAAGCTCCCTTCCGCACCTGAGCGACCGGTGATCGTGACCGATGAACGTGATCGCCCGCAGCCCCGTTTTGATCGCGATGCCGGAAACGGGATGAGCGCTGTGGTTGGCCGCATCCGTGAGTGCCCGGTGTTTGACATTCGCTTCGTCGTGCTGTCGCACAACACGATTCGCGGCGCGGCGGGCGCGGCGATCCTGAACGCCGAGTTGATGAAGGCCCGGGGGATGATTGATTAGTTTCTGGTTTCTGGTTTCTGGTTTCGTGCTCAGGACGCTAACCCCGAACCCGGAACTCTGAACCCTAACCTCTGAACCCGGAGCTAGAAACCAGAAACCAGAAACCAGAAACTAGAATGATAGTAATGAAGTTCGGAGGCACCTCGGTCGAGGACGCGCCCTCAATCGAGCGCGTGGCCGAGATCATTCGCGCGCGTATCAACCTCAAGCCAGTCATCGTCGTATCGGCGATGGGCAAGACCACCCGCAAACTGCTCCAGGCTGCCGAAGCCTCTGCGGCCGGTGACAACCGAACGACGCTCGGGATCGTCGCTGATCTGAAGACCCGCCATCTAAGCGAAGCTCGACGGCTCGTGAAAACCTCGGACGGTCGCGAGGTCTTCACACTCATCGAGAAGCATTTCGATGAATTGAAAAAGCTGCTCGAGGGCCTCGCGATACTTGGCGAGGTCCCCCCGCGCGGTCTGGATAAGATTCTCGCTTATGGGGAGCTTCTGTCATCGGCGGTCTTGACCGATGCGCTGTCCGAGCGGGGGATTCCGGCGAAGCTGCTCGACGCGCGCGAGTTGATCAAGACCGATGATCGTTACGGCTCGGCGTCCCCGCTGTTCGAAATCACCAATCAGAAAATGCGCGAGATGATTCCGTCCGCTGCTCGACAGCGGCGTGGTGCCGGTCATTCAAGGCTTTATTGGTTCCTCACGAGACGGCGCGACGACAACGCTGGGGTTTGAAGGCTCAGACTACACCGCTACGATAATCGGCGCAGCGCTCGATGCCGCGGATATTCAAATCTGGAAAGACGTCTCGGGACTGATGACCGCCGACCCGCAGGTGTTTCCCGGCGCGCGCACGGTCAAGCTCTGCTCGTTTGCGGAGGCCGGCGATCTGACTTTCTTCGGCGCAAAGGTGCTTCATCCGAAAGCAATCCATCCGGCGGCCCGAAAGAACATTCCCGTTCACATCTACAACTCGAAACAGCCGACCGCGCCGGGCACCGCGATCACCGAAGACACACCCGAATGCACGAATCTAATCAAGTCGATCGCCTACAAGCGGCCGGTCACGATCATCAACGCGACCGCGGCGTCGAGTGCAGATGGATCGCGGTTCGTTTCGGCCGACGATCTACTTAGGGTATTTGTAAACACTCTTGCGAAGCGGCGAATCCAGGCGCTTATTACATCGGTGTCCGCCTCGAACGTCGTGTTTGCGCTCGACTCGCGCGAGTTGCGGCACGGCGGACGGGACCTGATTGAAGCGGTTTCTGATTTTGGCAGCGCGACGGCAGAAGCCGGCCGGGCGATCATTTCCCTGGTTGGCGAGGGGGTGCGCAGTGAGCCTTCGCTAGTGGGACGAGCATTCAAGGCGATTGAGGACACTGAAGTTGGTTTGATCCTGCACGGGTCGTCTCCAATCACGATGAGCTTTGTGGTGGCGGAATCTGAGGTCGAGAAGGTCATTGCAAGGCTGCACGACCTCTTCTTCTCCCAGTTGGACACGCGAGTTTTCCAATGATTCTTCTTTTTGCGGCATCGCTCTAGGCAGTTTCAAGCATCAACGTTTAGAATCTATCGAGAGCGGGCAAGGGTTCGTAGTACCGCCTTTAGACGGAAGTTCGTATGTTGATCGCAAACGCCGGATACACAAACTTCCGCCTAAAGGCGGTACTACGAACTCTTCACGGGATTGGAAAGGGTGCACGAGGTTTGATGTCATCTAAGAAACATACAATTTTATCCCTAAGCGTGGTGGCCGTGGGGCTGCTGATGCTTGTGGGTCCATCGCGGATGGTCGCATCGGAGCCGATGCCAAAGAATTCGTGGCGAGGTATTACGCCACTCCGTTCATCGGTGGAGGATGTGGCTCGGGCGATCGGCGCGGACCTTGAGTCGGGTGACGCGATGTTGAGCGGTCCCTACAAAGTAGAAGGCGGTGAGGTGACCTTCTCTTATCTCACACCGAGCATCGCAAAGATCTATCGTGCTCCGAAGTCTTTGGTCGGCAAGGTGTTTACGATCTACTTCAAACCCGGCGAGACGATGTCTCGCGCAGATCTGGCGCTGGGTTCGGGCTTCAAGCGCTGCGTCGAGGAGAACGATCGCACCATTTATTACTTCGTCAGCGACGCGGGAGTCGCCTATCGCCTTCGGCGAGACAGCGATCAACTTGAGACTGTTATCTATCAACCGTCGCGCGTTGAGGTGAGAAGTCTGGCGGTTGTTACTGAGTGTGTGTTTTGAAATGGGGGTTAGGGGTTGGGGGATAGGGGCTGGGGATAGAACCCCCAACCCCAACCCCCAACCCCCAACCCCCAACCCCTGTTATGAAACTAGCACTACTCGGTTACGGAAAGATGGGGCGGATGGTTGAGCAAGCCGCCAGGCGCGAAGGCATCGAGGTCGTCGCCGTTCTCGATCCCGTCTCGGGCTCGCGAGGTTCACTGGGCGACGCCGATGTGTGCATCGATTTCACCGAGCCGAGCGCGGTGATCGAGAACATCAAAACCGCGGTCGCCGCCGGTGTGTCGATGGTCGTGGGTACGACCGGCTGGTACGACCGGTTGGAAGAGGCACGTTCACTGGTTGAAGCGAGTGGCATCGGGCTGGTTTATGGGTCGAACTTCAGCGTCGGCGTAAACCTGATGTTCAAGATCACCGAGTACGCCGCGGAGTTGTTCAGCCGGTTTCCTTCCCACGATCCGTATATCGAAGAGGCGCATCACAAGTTCAAGAAGGACGCGCCGTCGGGCACGGGTGTGTTTCTGAAGCGCATCGTCGAATCGCAATATGATCACGAGGTGCCGACTTCAAGCACACGGGCGGGTTACATACCGGGCAGGCACGTTGTTGGGTTTGATTCCGAGGCTGACACGCTGACGATCTCTCACACGGCGCGGAGCCGCGCCGGGTTTGTAGAAGGAGCGCTGCTCGCCGCGGAGTGGATTGCGGGTCGCAAGGGATTTTACGAGTTCGCGGAGATTGTTGAGGAGCGCTTGCGGAGCAAGCAATAAGGCATCAGACTCAGAGCCAGGCTACCAGCGTACCGACTTTTGACGGCGGTCGTGAGTGGGAGGTGTGCTATGAAGAGGATTCTGCTGGTCGCGGTCGTGCTTGGGTTGGTTTCTTCGGCTGGAGCGCAAACATCGAATGCTCCCGGAGGAGGTGAGTGCAAGTTGAAACTGGCGCAGGCTCCGGCGATACGGGGCATTCGCCTTGGAATGAATGTTGAACAGGTGCTCGCGCAGATCCCTGGGTCAGAAGCTGACTCCAATTTGTTGGCGAACCTGTCCCGAGACTACTTTGGTTCCCGAAACGTGTCCGTGAGGCCGGGGAGCTACTCCACTTCAAAGGAAAAGTTCGCCGGCATCAACGCGATCGACTTGCACTTTCTGGATGGACGGCTACTGTCATTCCATGTTCAATACAGCGGGCCTGAGTGGAGGAGCAGGGAACAGTTTGCCGCAAGAGTTGCGGAGGTGTTGAACCTCCCTAATGTCGCAGCCTGGAAGGAGACTTCCAACGCACTCGCCTTAACCTGCGATGGTTTTGAGATCTCGGCTCAGACCCCCGGCCCCCTGATCGGTATGAAGGATACGAGGGTCGACGTCGCCGGTGTGATACGCGAGCGCGAGGAAGTACCAAAGGAGAAGGCCAGGCGCGCGTTCAAGCCGTAGCTTCTGCCTCTATGCGTCTAGCAGGCTGCTGAAGAAGGCTTCGTAGTCCCGCCTTCAGGCGGAATCCTGACGGGGAATTGTCTTTGAGGCCATCAGAAACGGAGCATTTAGGGTCTTCGCTCTTCGAGATTCCGCCTGAAGGCGGGACTACGAAACCTTCGTCAGCAGCCGGCTAGAGCGCGCTTTCCGGCGGTCGAGGACCAAAGGCGATACATATGTCAGACATCTCAAACCTGAAGGGCTGCGGGACGGCGCTGGTAACGCCCTTCACCGATGACCTGTCGATCGACGAAGCAGCCCTGCGACGGTTCGTAGAGTTTCAAATTTCGGAGGGCATTGATTTTCTGGTGCCTTGCGGGACGACCGGCGAAAGCCCGACGCTGAACGATACCGAACACCGGCGTGTTGTAGAGATCGTGATGGATGAGGCTCGCGGGCGGGTGCCGGTGATTGCAGGTGCGGGCGGCAACAACACGGCGCACGTCATCAAGCTTGCCCGCGAGTGCGAACGCCTTGGTGTCGACGGGCTGCTTTCCGTCACGCCTTATTACAATAAGCCGACACAGGAGGGGTTGTATCAACATTACAAAGCGATCGCGGATTCGACCTCGCTGCCGATTATCCTGTACAACGTGCCGCCGCGAACCAACGTCAACATCGCGCCGGACACGATCGTGCGGCTGGCCGAGATCCCAAACATCGTCGGCGTGAAAGAAGCTTCAGGCGACATCTCACAGATCGCCGAGATCATCACCCGCGTTCCGGATGACTTTAAGGTTCTGTCAGGCGATGACTCGATGACGCTCCCGTTGATTGCGGTCGGCGGAGTGGGATTGATCTCGGTCGCATCAAACGAAGCGCCGGAAAAGCTGACATCGCTTACCCGGGCGTGTCTCGAGAACAACCGAGACAAGGCGCGACGGCTCAACCGGGAGCTGTTCCCTCTGATGAAGGTCAACTTTATCGAAGCCAGCCCCGGCCCTGTCAAAGCCGCACTGGCAATGATGGGAAAGATAAAAGAGGTGTACAGGTTGCCCATAGTGCCGGTGAAGCCAGAGACAAAAGAGAAGCTTCGAGCGGTGCTGATTGAGTTGAAGCTGATCTAGATCCGAACAATACACTAATGCACGAAGGCACAGAGAGCACGGGCAACACCGCACGAACGACGAAGGCAACGACGCTGAGGTTTTTTGACTTATGGAGTTAGCCGAAACAATTCAACAACTCTTCGACAATCCCCCAGAAGAGTTCACCGGTGAACATCGCTCGATATTTAGCGAGTTCAAAGAGAAGCTCAACGCCGGAGAAGTGCGCGCGGCCGAGAAGATCGATGGCCATTGGAAGGTAAACGCCTGGGTGAAGCGCGGCATCCTGCTCGGCTTTCGGATGGGGCGCATCGAAAACTTTTCGATCAACAATCAGTTTCGCTTCTATGACAAAGACACCTATCCGCTACGCCACTTCGTCGCCACTGACGGTGTGCGGATCGTTCCGGGCGGGTCTTCGATTCGCGATGGTTGCTATATCGGCAAAGGCGTCACCTGCATGCCGCCGATGTTCGTCAACGTGGGCGCCTACGTCGATGCCGGCACGATGATCGACTCACATGCGCTGGTGGGATCGTGCGCGCAGATTGGCAAGCGGGTTCACCTGTCGGCAGCCGCGCAGATCGGCGGCGTGCTCGAACCGATAGGCGAACTGCCGGTCATCATCGAAGACGACGTGCTTGTAGGCGGGAACTGCGGTGTTTACGAAGGCACGATCGTTCGCGAGCGAGTGGTGCTGGCATCTGGGACTATCTTGACGGGTGGTACGCCTGTTTACGATCTGGTGAACGATCGGTTTTATCGCAAGACAGCGGACGCGCCTCTGGAAATTCCCGCGGGCGCTGTGGTTGTGGCGGGGTCGCGGGCTATCACCAAGGGGCGAGGCCCGGAGCTTGGGCTTTCGATCTACATGCCGATCATCGTGAAGTACCGGGATGAAAAGACCGATGCATCGGTGAAGCTTGAGGATTATTTGCGATAGCTGGACGAGGGAATTGCGATTAGGAAGGCGCTTTGGCAGGATCACAGGGTTGGCTTGTTCTCTTTGCGTGCTTCGCGGTCCTTTGCGTCTTTGCGATGAGAATTCTCCGCGCAAAGACGCAAAGGACCGCAAAGCTCGCAAAAGGCCAAGCCATTCACGCCCATGTTCACACCGGCGGAGAGACTTAGACACATTCACAAGAGCGCGACGCGAGTGCTCTACGATAGCGCGCCACCTGGGTCGATCAATCTCGGTCTTGGCGAGCCGGATTTCCCTACGCCTGAAGTGATCCGACGCGAAGCCATCCGAGTCATTCAGGAAGAGCGAATCGGCTATACGACGAATGCGGGTATTCAGCCGCTGCGCGAGAGGATCGCCGAGTATCACAGCGACGGGATTCCTTCGCAGCCATACACAGCTGAGTCTGTCTGCGTGACGACCGGCGCCGAAGAAGCCTTGTTCGCGGTGATGATGACGGTTCTCGATCCGGGTGATGAAGCTTTGCTGCCCGATCCGGGCTACATCGCCTATCCGGCGATCGCCCAAATCGCCGGTGCTGATTTGCGCTATTACCAGACTCCCGCGGCTGGAGGTTTTCGGTTTGATCGCGGGCACTTCGATAGGGCGGTAACCGGCAAGACAAAGTTGGTAGTAATCAACTCTCCCTCGAACCCCACCAGCCGGGTCATCTCTGGTGATGACCTGCGATTCATGGCCGAGCGGCTCTCTCGATCGAGTGCATATGTGCTGGCCGATGAGATCTATCGCGATCTCTACGCCGGCGTGCATCCCGAGACCATCTCAAAGTATTACGACAAGACTATCATCGTGTCAGGCCTCTCGAAGATTCTGGAGCATGACAGGGTGGCGACTTGGCTGGGCGATTGGACCCGAAGAGGTGATTCGGCACGTGACCGTGATGCGCCAGTACATGTCGACCTGCACGTCGGCGGTGACTCAAAAGGCCGCGCTTGCGGCTTTCACTGATGAAGGCCGCCGCGAAACCGCCGCGATGCGCGATGAGTTGAACCGCCGGGGCGAGGTAATGGCGCGGGCGATCGACCGCGAGTTGCAGCTACCATATGTTCAAGGCGAAGGGGCGTACTACATCATGCTCGACGTGTCGCGACATGGTCCGTCGATGGAAACCGCAATTTCATTGCTCACCGAGCGTGTGATCACTGTGCCTGGCTCCGCATTCGGCTCAGAGGGCGAAGGCTTTCTGAGGTTGTCGTTTTCAATTGAAGCGTCACTTATTGAAGAAGGCATCCGGCGCATCGCCAGAGGTCTCAAGCGGTGCGTGAAACGTGAAATGTGAAACGTCAGTAGCAAGAACATTGCGAGCTTTTGCGGTTCTCGGCGTCTTTGCGCTGAGAATTTCCCCGAGCACCCCGCGACTTTGTCCTGCCTGTCCCCGCCACGACGGCGTCTGTTAGACTTTCGTCACTGTCATATGGGAACGAAAGCAAGACTCAAACGCATCGCGACCCACATTGCCGGTTGGGGTTTCATCCTTCTCGGCATTGTTGGGCTTTTCGTTCCCTTGCTTCAGGGTGTCCTCTTCATGCTTGTCGGACTTACAATTCTGTCGAGCGTCTCGCCGTGGGCCGCCCGGCTGCTTGATCGAATCAGGAAGCGCTTTCCGCGAATAAGTAAACAGTTCGACCAGGCGAGGACCAAGGCGAAAGCGGTGCAGACCCGGATCGCCGTGAGGTTCGACGGGGCGAAGTCAAAGGCTCGTAAGGCTCACGCACACGTTTTTAGACGCAAGCCCCGGCCTTCAGAGGAGTGAAGCTCGATGAGCCAGCGTATCTACAACCAATATCCGCTCTCCGCACTGGAGGACTTGTGATCCGCAATGCCGCGCTTCTAACTTTTATTGTGTTAACTGCCTCCGCGGTTATTGCGCAGGCCTTGTCGTCCACAGACGTCGCGAAAAGGCTTCACGAGCTGTTTGATGAAGACTGGCAGTGGGGTCTTGAGCGGTTTCCCGAGACCGCGACCCAGCTTGGCGACAACCGCTACAACGATCGAGTGACGGACGATTCAATCGAAGCGATCGAGCGGCGGAAGACGCACGAGCGTGAGATGCTCGATCGCATTCAGAAGATCGACCGCTCGATGCTAAACGGCCAGGATGTTATCTCATACGATCTGTTTCTTCGTGACAAAAAGCTGGCGGTCGAAGCGGAGCGGTTTCACGGCGAATACATGCCCATCGATCAAATGAACGGCGTTCAGATCAGCTTCGGACAGCTAGTCGGATCGACGCCGTTCCGAAGCGCAAAGGACTACACCAATTATTGCGCGCGGCTCGAGGGATTTGCCGGGCAGATCGATCAGTTGATCCTCCTGATGAAACGGGGCATGGAGACGAAGTGGATGCCGGCCGCCATTCCGCTACGATCGGTGCCGGCTCAAATCGAAGGTCAAATCTCGGAGGATCCAACAAAGAGCCCGTTGTTCAGCCCTTTCGCTCGCTTTCCTGATGCCGTTTCTGCGGAAGATCGACCGCGGCTTGTTGAATCGGGAAAAAGGGTGATCGCCGGTTCTCTGAACCCTGCCTTGAAGAGGCTGGATAGGTTCTTCACCGAGGTTTATCTGCCGGCGTGCCGCAAGGACATCGGCGCTTCATCGCTTCCGGAGGGGCAAGCGTATTACCAGGACGCGATTCGACGGCACACGACGACCAACCTCACTGCGAAGGAGATTCACGAAATCGGCAAGAGCGAAGTTGCGCGCATCCACAAAGAGATGGAGGCGGTCGTCCTCCAGACCGGTTTCAAAGGATCGTTCCAGGATTTTCTGACGTTTCTTCGCACCGATCCGCGATTCTACTACACGAAGGCTGACGAGTTGGTAGCGGGTTACAGCTACATCGCAAAACTGGCCGACGGAAAATTGCCCGAATTGTTCGCCGAGCTTCCGCGAACGCCTTATGGAGTGAGAGTCATTCCCGACTATGAAGCTCCCGCGCAAACTACGGCCTACTATCAGCCGGGTGCCGCCGACGGATCGCGCGCGGGTCTCTATATGATCAACACCTACAAGCTCGATACGCGGCCCAAATACGAGATGGAAGCGCTAACATTGCACGAGGCAGTTCCGGGTCACCACTTGCAGATTGCGCGCTCACAGGAGCTCAAGGGTTTGCCGGAGTTTCGACGCAACGCTGGTTACACCGCTTACGTCGAAGGATGGGGATTGTACGCCGAGAGCCTCGGAACGGAGATGGGTTTCTATGCCGATCCGTATTCGAAATTCGGCCAGCTGACTTACGAGATGTGGCGCGCGTGCCGGTTGGTTGTCGATACCGGTATGCACGCGTTCGGTTGGAGCCGCCAGCGGGCGATCGACTTCATGAAAGATAATACGGCGAAGGCCGAAAACGACATCATTGTCGAAATAGACCGGTACATCGTATGGCCCGGCCAGGCGCTTGCCTATAAGATGGGCGAGCTAAAGATCAAAGAGCTTCGCGCGAGGGCATCAAAGGAACTGGGCGCCAGGTTTGACGTCAGAAAATTTCATAACGTGGTGCTTGATGACGGTCCGTTGCCGCTCGATATGCTGGACGGCCGCATCGATGCGTGGATCGCCGAACAAAAGAGGAAGTAATAGAATGAACGCTCATCGTTTGCAAAAAACCAGCCGCGGATTGACAGCGGTTGTTCTGCTTGCGCTGCTCGGGTGCTCGACCGTTTCACAATCGAGCGTCGCAAACAACAATCAGGCTTCAAACGGTAACGCCAGTATGGAACAACAAAACAACAAACCAGCCAGCAATGTCGTTGACAGCCGGCTTGTATCCGCGAATACAACGTTTGGCTTCAAGTTGTTTGCAGAGGTCGCAAAACAGGATGCCGGGAAGAACATCTTTATCTCGCCGGCGAGCGTGGGGCTTGCGCTCGCCATGACCTACAACGGCGCGGTAGGCGAGACAAAACTGGCGATGGAGCGTGCGCTCGAGATTCGGGGGATGAATCATCTAGAGTTGAATAGCGCGTACGCTCAGTTGAAGGCTGCTCTCGAAGGCGCGGACCCAAAGGTCCAGCTCAACATCGCCAACTCGCTTTGGGGCAAGAAAGACATAGTCTTCAATCCCGATTTCATTCAGCGAAACAAACAGTATTATGGCGCCGACCTAACTGCGCTCGATTTCAACGATCCGGGCGCTCCGGCGACGATCAATTCATGGGTGGCGGACAAGACCAAAGGCAAGATAGACAAGATTGTCGACGCGATCGACGCGCAGTCGATCCTGTTTTTGATCAACGCGATCTATTTCAAAGGAACGTGGGCGGAGGAGTTCGACAAGGCGAAGACCAAGGACGATCAGTTCACGACCGGCACGGGTCAGCAGAAGCGCCACCCGATGATGCATCAGTCAGGCGAGTACAGCTATTACGAAGGCAAGGGCCTTCAAGCTGTCAGCCTTCCTTACGGCGCCGGGCGGATAAGCATGTACATTTTCCTCCCGGCGCGAAACGTGAGCCTCGATGCGTTTCAGAAGGGTCTCACCGCGGCGAATTGGGACGCATGGATGAAAGAGTTTGCCGAGACCAAAGGCGAACTTGCAATACCTCGATTCAAGGTGGAGTACGAAATAGTACTGAACAATGCGCTTAAGGCTTTGGGGATGGGGATCGCGTTTGATGCCGGGCGCGCGGACTTCAGCGGCGTTTTGCAGGGTTCGGGAAACGCATTCATCAGTAAGGTCACACACAAGACCTTCGCGGAGGTGAACGAAGAGGGCACCGAAGCCGCGGCGGTTACTTCCGTTGAAATGAGGCCGACCTCGGCTATGCGGCCCCGAAAGGCTTTCCAGATGGTTGTCGATCATCCGTTCTTCTGCGCAATCAGGGACAACAAGACGGGCACGTTGCTTTTCATGGGCTCAATAACCGACCCAAAGTGACAATCGATTGATCGTCACCACTGGTCCATCGAGAACAGGTCTTCGTAAGTCTGGCGGCGGCGAATGGTCGCGACCTCGCCGGACGCTCGAACCATCATCGCCGCGCAGATCGGGCGTCCGTTATATTGTGACGCCTGATCGAGCGCGTACGCTCCGGTGTTTAGCAGCGCAAGGACGTTGCCAACACACGTACCATCCGGCAGCAACCGGTAGTTCGGAAGCCGCGTTCCCAACTCAATATCAAAGTAGACGTCACCCGAATCGCATAGCGGTCCGGCGACCTTGTAAGGCGTCAGGTGGTCGTCATCCGCGCGTGAGGCGGAAATCAGGTGGTAGTACCATTTGTACATCGCCATCGAAAGCGCCAGTGAGTAGCCCGCGTCGGTCAGCAACCAGGTGTCGCCGGTTTCCGGGCGCTGCTTGATATTGCAGACTCGTGTAAGCAAAAGCCCCGTGTCGCCGACTATCCTGCGGCCGGGCTCGAATACGATCGTGAGCCCCTCGAGTAAACCAGCTTCATCCTCGACGCGCGCTTCTTCCAGGGCAGCTTTTAACACCTGTCGTGGGTCCAGCTCCGCTCGCAGCATCTGCCGCTCGCGCTCCTCTATGTCCTGCGCCATTGGCGTGTCCGATAGGTAATTCACCGGCAGCCCGCCTCCGATGTTTATGTGACTCAGACGATGTCCAGTCCTCTTGTGGAGGCCGACCAGGAACTTCCACATCTCTGCGAAGGCGATAGCAAACGGCTGCGAGTCCGGCGTCTGGGACCCAACGTGGATATGAACGCCCGCGAGGTTGACGGCATCCGTCGCTCTCAATGCGCGCGCGAAGGCTTCATCGATCTGCGAGGGTGAAAGACCGAATTTCGACGACAGCAATCCAGTCTGTAATCCAATATGTGAGCGAGTGATTATCTCGGGGACTATGCGGATTGCAACGTTCGCGCGCTTGCCGATCGAGCGCGCGATACGCGTGACTTGATCAAGCTCGCAGAGCGAGTCGATGTTTATCGCGAGTATGCCGTAGTCGATAGCAGAGCGGATCTCTTCATCGGTCTTTGAGACGCCGTTAAAGACTATTTGATCGGGCCGGAACCCGATCGTCCTGGCTTTGAACAGCTCGCCGCCGGAGTTAACTTCGAGATCGCCACCTGCACGGCGCACGGCGTCGAGCACCGCCATGTTCGAGTTCGCTTTCGAGGCGTAGCAGATCTTCACCCGCGGATGGACCGACTCAACCGCGCTACGAAGGTTGCGGATATTGTCGGCTATGCGCTTCTCTGAGAACACGTAGAGCGGTGTGCCGTGCTGGTCTGCAAGGTGCTCGGCATCGACGCCGTCGACAGTCAGTCGACCAGCGTGGGTTTCGAGATGGCCTGGCACTTGCCAGGCCGGCAAGCGTCGTTGTTCTGGCATCAATTGTTCCTGCCGAGTGTTATCCTTCCGCGGTGGTCGGATCGATCACTGACTTTATCTCTGAGATGCGGTTGGCGGGAAAGCCACCCTGGCGGGCGTGTTCGCGCACCCTTTCTTCGTTTGGCGCGATGTACACGCAATAGACCTTGTCGCCGGTTACGTAGCTTTGAACCCACTGGATACTCGGCCCCATCTTCTGAAGCACTCCGCAGGACGTTTGCGAAATCGATTGCAGAGCCTCCGGCGTCAAGGCCCCGGCACCCGGGATTTCACGCTCGATCAAAAACTTAGGCATAACAGTTCTCCTTTTAGGTGACCATCCTTATGTTGACGCATCGTGCGCTAGAATCTTAAACCACACCGGTCAAATCCGCGCAAGTCTGCGGTCGGGTCGAGCACTCTTCGGCTCCGCGAGAAACGATTCGACAAATACGGGGAAGGACCATGAGAATGAGGCCGACCCTTTGCGAGAGCCGGCCCCGAGAGTGCAGACGGGACGTCCTGTTCAGAAGTTGAATCGAGCACCGAACTGAAGCTGGCGCGCGGGCGCGGCAGACGTGAAGCCAAACGGTTGTGTCGGAGCCAGCCCCTTGATGCCGTTCGGATGTCCGTTGGTGAGCGGTGTGGCGCCGATGACATTGTTGATGCCAATGAAGTTTGTGTGGTTGAATAGATTGAACGCCTCAAAAGTCAATTCCAGGTATTTGCCCTCGGCAAACCCGAATCGGCGAGCTAATCGCCCGTCGATCTGGTAGAAGGCTTCGCCAATGCCGGTGTTGCGGCCGAGGTTCGAATTGGGGCCGCACGGCTGATCAGCGGCCGTACGAATGCACGGGCGATCTCTAGTCGAGACCCCATCGCCATTGGCGTCGATGCCTAAGAGGACGTTGAATGGCCGCCCGCTTCCCGCGATGAAGATGGGCGACACCACCCAGTCGCCAAAGATCCGCTCCATTGCTGAATCGCCTTTGAGCGGGCTGCTAAAGACACCGCTGAAAACAAATCGGTGCCGTTGGTCAAATGCAGACAGGGCCCGATCTGCGCGGAGATCGATCATGCTCTGCGCTGAAAAGTCGCTGTTGAAGTCCGTCACTTCGTCAATCGTCTTCGAGAAAGTGTAGTTCGTGTTGATCGCATAGTGGCGCGAGAACCGTTTTATGAGTTGAATGGTCCCCGCGTGGTAGAACGAGTTCGCAGTCGACTCATAGTTGTTGTCCTGCAGTCTGAGCGGATTCAGGAAGTCGGTTGTTTGACCAGCGGCCGGGAAGCGGATAAAAGTCGGGGTGGCGGAAAGCGCACTGACCGGGCCGCTCTGCTTGAAAGCATTTATGTCGTGGTTGCGGGTAATGTGCGCGCCTCGGCTGAAAAGATAGCTGACTTCCAGACCGTAGCCCGCACCCAGATCGCGCTGAATACCGACGCTTGCTTGCTGGGTAACCGGATTTTCGTAATTGGGCCCGATTCTAAATCTCACCTCCAGGGGTTTGCCCGGTCCCGGTGTAACTCCGAACTGGACAAGATCAGCCGCAGTAATCGTGCGGTTTCCGATCACCCCCTGGGCGAGCAACGTCTGGTAAATCGCAATTGACGTCGGGAGACCGAGCGCGTTCGAAGTGGCCGTGGCAAGAACGATGTTGATATTGCTCGGGTCGCCCGTGGCACTCAGCTCGTTGACCACGTTTACGATCTGGTTGTCAATCTGTCCAACGTAGATCCCGTACCCACCGCGAATAGCGGTCTTCCCGTCGCTCCACGGATCCCACGAAAAGCCTATCCGCGGCTGCACGTTGTTTTTGTCAAGCGGGATGGGCTTAACGTTCTTCTCGAGGTAGTAGCGCACACCGAAGTTGAACGTGAAATTCGGGCGCACCTTCCAGGTGTCTTGCCCAAAGAAGGAATAGCGATGGCTCCAGCTATCAAACCCCGACTCGCCGAAACCCTGTTGGTACACGGTTGGAGCGTTTGCGTTAAACGCCTGCACGGATGTGATCGGAGTGTTGGTGACCGCAATCAAATCGGCTCGACCTGCCCCCGTCAGGAACCCGATCAACGCCGCTCTGTTCGCCGTCGGGACGAGAGCGATCAGCGGCAGTTGCGGAGTAAAGTTGAACCGTCCGCCAAAGAACGTCTGAGAGTTGGACGAGTTATCCACGGCCACATACTGCCCGCCGAACTTGAGGGTGTGAGCGCTGCGGACAGACGACATTTGATCGGCTATCTCATAGCGGCGCTCAATCGCAATCGAGGGCAGGAAAATGTCGCGCCCGAAATTGCCAAACCCGTCTATGTTAAATTCGGGCCCGATCAGGTCGTTGGGGACCACATCGTTGTTTAAGTAGCTGTATTGCGTCTTCAGTTCATTGATCGTCGTCGGGTTGAAGAAGTGAGTCTCAGATAACAGCAACCCGCCGGTGAAAGTGTCTATCGTCCGACCGCGCGAGGTCGCCGTTAGCGCCCCGGCGGCCTGATTCTCGAAATGAGAATCAGCCACGTTGAACCGCGCGTATCCACTGTCGCTGGAGTTAAAGGTGTGGTCAAGCCGGAACGTGCCGACCGTATCGAATCCGTCGAAGGGAAATTGCCCGCTGGCCTTTTGGAACAGATCAGCGGTGCGCGGCTGGGTTGAAATGGCGGCGCGGATTCCCGCCGACAGCGGCCTCAGCGCGGCAGGGCCCGCGTCGAGAAAATCGAACAATGCGGTCTGCCCAGAAGTCAGATTGAATATGCTCGGATCGTTGAGGAGATTTACGAAAGCGGTCTGTTTTTGATGCAATCCCTCAAACGCCGTAAAGAAGAACGTCTTGTCCTTAGAGATCGGTCCACCCACGCTCCCGCCGAACTGTTGCCGGCTGAAAGGCGACTTGCCGCTCGGATTCTGATCAAAGAAATTCCGCGCGTCAAACTTCTGGTTACGGAAGTACCCAAATGCGCTGCCGTGCCAGTTGTTCGAGCCGGTCTTTGACAGGATGTTTACGATGCCGCCGAAGGCTCCGCCGTATTCGGCGCTGTAGGCGTTTCGATTGACCTGAAACTCTTGCACGCCTTCCTGTCCTATCACCTCGCGAGCTGCACCCGATCCGGTGTCTGCAGAAGCGCCATCTACCATGATGGAATTCCCGCGCCCGTTGTTTCCGCCGAACGACAGCCCCGATTGAGGCGTTTGAGCGACCCGGAAATCGCTTGAGTCATTGATGTTGTCGGAGTCTGTGACTCCGGGAGTCAGCAGCGCGAAATCCAGATAGTTGCGGCGGTTTATCGGCAGGTTGTCGATCTGGATTTCATTGATCACGGTTGACTGTTGCGTGCGCTCGACTTCAACGACCTGGCCGCCTGCCACCACGTTGACCTCAGCTTGAAGCCCACCCACCCCGAGCGAGACCGGTACATTGCCGGCCTGTCCCACATCAAGGTGAACGTCGCTAATCGTCTTGGGGGCAAACCCTGTCGCTGCAACTTTCATGGTGTAGGTGCCGGGCGGAAGAGACAGGAAAACATAAAGCCCGTTCGTATCAGTCGTCACTGTACGACTAGAGCCCTTGGTTTGGTCGGTCACACTGATCGAGGCTCCAGCAACTGCCGCGCCATTTTGGTCGGTGACCTGTCCCCGCAGCTCCGATGTTGAGATCGATGCCTGGGGAAAGGCCATCTCGACCCTTACCACTAAGATCATGACGATTGCGAAGGTCAGTTTTCTTATTTTCACGGCAGAACCCCCTCAAGATGAGTTGCAGGCTGGCGGTGAGACTGTTGGAAAGCCTACTTTCTTTCCACCTATGAGTCAAGTGCGCTTCGCTCTTTGTAAGCAGCGAAGCCGTAACTCAATCAATCACCCTTTGCGGTCGGCGTGTTTTCACTCGCATCGTTGCGGCTTGCGAGGTGTGAGAGCCGAGCCCATCAGTCCGAGAGGTGGGACCCGTCCGATTTGACGCACGGATCTTCGCAGGAAGGCGCTCACCTTGGGTTATTCGGGTTTCACGCTCTGCGACCGCGTTGATATACGAGAGGAATCGATCAAACAGGGCGTCGCTTTCAACTTCACTCAGATCCCTTCTCGATTTCGCGGTTGTGTAACCGCTCGCAGTCAGCTTGAGTCTCGAGTCGTGAATCAACATCTGGATGAGCAAGTTCGAGACGACGAAATGGAGGTTGGCTGATTTGAGCTTGAGAGCGGGGTTGTCAAGCCCAAGAATCCCTCTCGCCACCGGTGACAACTCCCGAGTGTCGCCGTCGCTAGTCGTCTCAATTTCGCTTTCCGCGCGGCGGAGAACGATCATCTTGCTGCGTGTTGGATCGTAGTTGGCCGAGGCGTTGACGATTCCAAGCGTCGCCGGCAGGAATAGCGGGTCGCCTGGGCGGGGATTCAGCGTCTTGTATATTTCAGGCCGAAACAACCTTCCTGCGTTGCAAGCTCCAACGACAAAGAGGCGCACCCCCAGGCCTTCGACCTTCTCTTGTAACGCCCCGACTGAGATGTAGGAGCGTCGCGCGCCCTTTGTACCGCCCGACTGCAGCTTCAAGCCGTTCCCGTTGGTCCCGTGGGTCTCGAGAAAAATCGTCTCGATGCGGGCTTCCGGATGCCAGTAGTTTTGAGCAATGATCTGGTTGAGCGCATTTTGCCAACTCGCTTCTTCGATATACCGAAACCCAAGTTTTTCATAGAATGCGCGGTTTCCAGATACTGCAAAGTCGGGACTGAAAATCACCGCCTTGCCCCGGCCGATGTCCGACAAATGATCAATCTGTGCCTTGACGGGCCAGGCCTCCGGTATCGACTCCGGCGTAGTGCTTTCGACAGACGGTCTGGAAATAGGACGAGCCTTCTCCTGCGCGCCGGCGGCCGGCGATGACGCGAGCCAGGCGGAGAGCGTGGTTATCAGGAGGATGTGTCTTGCCACGTTACGACTTCTTGCTATGCCGGCGCTGTTTTCGCTTGTGGTGCTTCTTCTTGCCGGAAGACTTCTTGGCCGCGCCACCGCTTGTTGCGCCGCCCGCGGTCGCGGTGCCGCCACCGTGCGTCACTTTAGTGTTCGCGGCAGGCGCGGCTTTGCCACCGCCTTGAACAGCGAACACGGAACCGGCTCCCAGAGCCACTATCATCAAACATGGTAAGAGTATCTGTTTCATCCGGACCTCCATTCTGCGTCGAATTGTTGTTGCCGTCGAGTCGGTCGCCCGCGCCCGTCGGAGTCATAGAACCGCAGTCTCTTCCAACAGGTTGCCTTCCGCAAATCGCTCGGCTCTCAGCATTGGCGCATCCACAAAGCTCGACGCGCCGCTTACGATCAATTCAGAAATGATCTTGCCCGTCGCGGGGGAATGCATCACGCCGTGCCCACTAAACCCGTTCGCCAAAAACATTCCATC
The DNA here is from genome assembly GCA_963737945.1 of Blastocatellia bacterium. Lineage (GTDB taxonomy): Bacteria > Acidobacteriota > Blastocatellia > UBA7656 > UBA7656 > Onstottus_A. The sequence continues at coordinate 204,037 of CAVTUR010000015.1, forward strand.
AACCCCGGGAGCCGGGCCGATGATCGCGTGATGATCGGGTGTCATTTCAGTACATGCCGGCCCAGCAACGCCGGGGATTCACTTCGACATCGGCAAACACCGGCACGCGAGTCACGGCTCGCGTCAGGATCTTCTCGATAAATCCAAAGTCGAAATCTGTTCTAAACCCGTGAGTCTGTTCCGGATCAGGCCAGGCCAAAAGGAAGCTCGAGCCCTCCGGGCGAAAGTGGAACCCGCTCGACATATCGATCACCATCGGCAGGTGCGAAGATAGTTGCTCGAATGGTTCCGTTTTCACTATCTGACGACGGAGCGGCTCCACCGGTATTTCAACTCCTGCAAGCCGTGCAACACCTGCGGCCCACGGGCCGGCGGCGTTCACCACGGTGCGGGTCGACACGTATCCGCGGGACGTCTGAACGCCGGCAACTTTGCCGTTCTCGACATCGATGCCCGTCACGTCGGTTTCCAGTAGCGTCCTCACGCCGCGATCGCGAGCGCGTTTCGCGAAGCCGGTCATAACGCTGTATGGATCGACAAAGCCGTCGGTCGGACAGAAGCTCCCGCCTGCGACATCGTCTGCGATCAGCTGCGGGACTGTCTTTTGTATATCTTCGCGCGTGACCATTTCCGCATTGTTCAGCCCGCAAATCTGCTGCTGTCTAAGGTTGGTTTTGAGGTAGTCAAGGTGTCGCTCGGTGGTTGCCACGAAAAGATAACCGTGAGGCCGGTAGCCGGCGGTATGACCGGTAACCTCGTCAAACCTCGAAAAGAGGTCAATCGAATAGAGCGACATCTTGATGTTGATCGGGGTCGCAAATTGAGCGCGGACGCCGCCCATGCTTTTCGCCGTGGAACCCATGCCCGGCTGTTGTTCGCGCTCTATGATCAGGACATTCGTGCAGCCGGTGGCGGTAAGGTGATAGGCGATGCTCGACCCAACGATACCCCCGCCAATTATTACGACATCCGCCGTGTCAGTCATAGGAAGTCCGTAGCCCGTAGCAAGTATTCACAAACAGCCGTGTGGTCGCAACTGGCTATGGACGACGGACCACCGGCTACGGGCCTGTCCCCCGTCTTTTGACGCCCTGTTGTGTTTTGTATTAGTCTGAAACCAAGGAGTACTTGCAGTATGAGGAATCGGGTGCTGCCGTTGCTGGCGATCGCAGTGATTGCGTTGGCAACACTGGCCGGCGGCCACTATGGGTCGGCGCGCCCAGCGCACGTGACCGATGCCGACTCCGATCTGACCGATCAACTCTCTGACGATTTCAAAGAGGCGATTTCCGAGGTACAGGAGAGCTATGCCGGGAAGGTTGACCTCGAACTGTTTGGTAAGAACGCGATTCTCGGAATGCTTCATCAACTTGATCCTCATTCAGCGTTCTTCACGAAAGCTGAATTCGATGACGTTCAAACCGAACAGAGCAGCCGTATCTACGGCATCGGCGTTACGATCGCGAAGCGCTACGATCACGTCTACATTCTCTCGGCGACACCTGGAGCGCCCGGCCAACGGGCTGGGCTTCGCTACGGCGACGCTATCGTGGCCATAGATCAACAACCGATAGACGAGTGGACCAGCCAGCAAGTCATGCATCGGGTGCGCGGGGAAAAGGGTGAGCCAGTCGAGATAACGGTCGAGCGCGCGGGGACGCCCAACCCGATCACCGTTCGCGTACGGCGCGATGAGGTGAGGTTGCCATCTGTGCGCAATGCTTTTATCGCGGGGCAGGGAGCCGCAGGCTACATCGCCTTGACCGGCGGCTTCTCGAGCAAGACCGACGAAGAACTGAGCGAAGCAATGACTCAGCTCAAACTGGAAGGCATGCGCCAGCTTGTTCTGGATCTGCGAAACAACCCTGGCGGGCTTCTGGACGAGGCGATCAAGGTTTCAACGAGGTTCCTCGCGCCGGGCGAGAAGATTCTGGAAGTTCGCGGGCGCGACGAGGAGTCATCGGCGCACACCTATGAGGTTCCTGAAAACAACGAGCCTGAAACAATCCCTATGGTGGTGCTGGTTGATCGGCAGACAGCCTCGGCGTCCGAGATCGTGGCCGGTGCGTTACAGGATCACGACCGCGCGTTGATCGTCGGTGAAAATACCTTTGGCAAGGGTCTCGTACAGGGAGTCTTTCGGCTTTGGGGCGGTACTGGCCTCGTGCTGACTACTGCAAAGTACTACACTCCGACTGGACGATCGATACAGCGGAACTACTCGAACGTTTCCTTCTATGACTATTATCTCAACCGGAGTGAAGACCAGACCGCGACGGGGAACCCACCGCACGGAGACGCGCTCCGCACCGATCTTGGCCGAACTGTATATGGTGGAGGCGGCATCACTCCCGATATAGAAATCAAAGCGCCGCCGGTGTCAAGCCGGTTGTTTTACGGGATCTTCGACTTCGTTCGGCAGTTGGTCGCGGGTCAAATGCAGGGGTTGCGCGCATACCGGGTCGCCGAGTGCCAGTACAAGATGAAAGTCTCGCCTGAAGACATCAATCGCTATCCGGTTACCGATGAACTGCTGGCCGCATTCCGCCAATATTTATCAAACAAGCCGCAGTTCAACGTTTCAGAGGACCGAATCAACTCGAACCTTAATTACATTCGTGCCCAGATGCGGCGTGAGATTATCACTGCTGCCTATGGCCCGGAAGCCGGCGATCAGGCTTATCTGCCGGACGACGTTCAGTTCCGAAAGGCACTTGAATCGCTTGACCGCGCGCGTGTCCTTGCCGAGAACGCAACCCGCGCTCGGGGCGAGCGGCAGTAATCCAGGTCAGACAACCTCATTTCGGAGGGGCCGCGCTGCGTCAAGAGAACTGCATGCCTGGCGATCCCCGCCAAGTTCGATTTTCTAAAGCCACGAGTTAGGTCCGATGCCAAGCAATGAATACCACTTCATTACTGTATGGCGAGTTGAAGGCAAGATCAGCGACGTCGCAGAAATATTGAAGGAGGCAGAGGAGCTACCGCGCTGGTGGCCGTCGGTCTATCTGGATGTCAAGGTTCTGGAGCCGGGCGACAAGGACGGAATAGGCAAGGTCGTTGGCCTGCACACGAAAGGCTGGCTGCCATATACGTTGCGCTGGCAGTTTCGAGTAACCGAGTCCCGTTACCCACACGGCTTCAGCCTCGAGGCGTGGGGTGATTTCAACGGCCGCGGCATCTGGACCCTCGAACAGGATGGCCGGTACGTAAACGTAACCTACGATTGGAAGATTCGCGCGGACAAACCCCTCCTTCGGTCTCTGTCATTTTTGTTCAAGCCGATATTCTCTGCGAATCACCGATGGGCTATGGCGCGGGGAGAAGAGAGTTTGAATCTCGAACTGGCCCGCCGCTACCCGGTGAGTGGCGAACAAGCCTGAGTATTCGCGGTGTCCTCAAGGTTGAACTTTGAGGCGCCGGTGTGATAAACCGCCACGGTGCAAGCGGGCTGCCTACGCAACGCCCGCCCCTCTTCGTCGGTCTTTCCTGCGAGGCGCGCTATGATTTCGGAAAAGGACATAACCATAAGGCCCGATCTATCCTCGAAGCCCGGGCCGCCTATCTTCCCAACGAACTCGATGGAGTTCGTCAACACGCTCTCGCACTACTACCGCGGCGAGATGTCTCGAATGATGAGCTGGCGCGACCGGCTCGATCGGACTACCAACTGGGCGATCACAGGCGTCGGTGCGATGCTGTCGATCTCGTTGTCGTCGCCGCAGGCGCATCACGGAGTCCTGCTGTTCGCAATGGTGCTTATTTTCCTGCTGCTGTTTATAGAGTCGCGCCGGTATCGCTTCTTTCACGTGTACCGAAGCCGGGTGAGACTGATCGAGCGTAACTACTATGTTCGCATCTTTGCGCCCCGTGATCTGGTCGACCCGACGCACTGGATGACCCAGCTTGGTGAAGACCTGCGTTTGCCGCGCTTCACTATCACCAGTACCCAGGCGATGGCCAGACGATTACGGCGCAACTACATCTGGCTCTTCCTGATCCTGTTACTCGCGTGGTTGCTCAAGACAACAACGAGCGGGTTACAGGCGTCAGGCCCCGCCACGATTGTCCACTCAACTGGCGAGTTGTTCAAAAACGCGGCTATAGGCTATCTGCCCGGCTGGCTCGTTCTGGTGCTCATTCTGTCGTTCTATGGATGGTTGGTTTATCTGATGCTCAAGCACCGAGAGACGGGCGGCGAGCTGGCCTATGGCGAAGTCCATGTGTGAAAAAAGATTGGGGAAGACATTTTCAATGCTTGTTCTTCTTCGTTTGTCCCCTCTCTTGCGCGTTTGCCGATTTACATCATACTGTTAATACGTTGTTCGAGAGTGGATCGGGTTTAACATGACAGGCAAAACGGTACTTCACTATACCATCGGTGAACGGCTTGGCACGGGCGGAATGGGCGAGGTTTTCCGCGCCGAAGACACCCGGCTTGGGCGGCAGGTAGCCCTAAAGTTTCTTCCGGCGTCCTATCAATATGACCCCGACCGCCGCGAGCGATTTCTCAACGAGGCTCGGGCCGCGTCCGCTCTCCGCTCGCCCTATATTGCAGCAATTTACGATATCGGGGAATACGAAGGCTCCAGCTTCATCGTAATGGAACTTGTCGAAGGCGAGGTTCTTTCAAAAGCACTCGAACGCGGGCCGATCCCTGTTTTAGATGCGGTCGGCATCGCTATGCAGGTGGCGGATGCGCTTGATGAAGCTCACTCAATTGGCATAATCCATCGCGACATAAAGAGTTCGAACCTGATCATCACCGAGCGAGGGCTGGTCAAAGTCCTCGACTTCGGGCTGGCCAAGGTCACTCGCAACCTGGCTCCCCCCGGCCGTGATAGCGACAGCGATCCGACAACCAAGCTCGGGCAGGAAACTGTAGTCGGTCTCGTACTCGGAACGGTTTCATACATGTCGCCGGAGCAGGCCCTCGGTCAGGCGGTTGACCACCGATCGGACATTTTTTCTCTAGGGGTTGTGACATATGAGATGCTGACTGCCCAACTGCCTTTCAACGGCGAAAGCGCGACCGAGGCAATCGATCGGATAGTTCATCAGGAACCCGCGGCAATCGCGCGGTTCAACTATAATGTGCCGCAAGAGCTCGATCGGATCGTCCGTAAGACGCTCGAGAAGAAACCGGACTACCGGTATCAGGCCGCGCGCGAGATGTATATCGATCTCCGCAATCTGCAGCGTGTTCTCGATACCAACGGTCGAACCGCCAGTGTGGGCCAACCCGTCACCGAGCACCAGTCGACGGTGCTGCTCACTGAGAAACAATCGGCTCAAAGCAGCGCGCTGGCTCCAAAACTCGAGAACGCGGTTGCGGTGATGACCTTCTCGAACATCACCGGAGAGCCCAAAGATGAGTGGATCGGATCCGGAATTGCCGAGACGGTGACGTCTGATCTCAAGAAAGTTCACGGCCTGTCGGTCATTGGCCGCGAGCGGACCTTCGAGGTGCTCAAGGATCTTGCAACCGGACAGCTTGCCGACTTCGATGAGACGGTCGCGATCGATGTTGGAAGGAGGCTCGCCGCTTCGTGGATCCTCGGCGGGGGCTACCAGCGCATCGCCGAAATGATACGCATCACCGCTCGCGTCATCGAAGTCAACACCGGTGAAGTAATCAGGACCGTCAAGATTGATGGAGACATCAAGGAGATTTTCGCCCTCCAGGACAAGATCGTATACGAATTGAGCCAGGGTCTGAAGCTCGAGCTTGGCACATCAGAGATCAGCGAGATCGAGGCGGATGAAACGCAGTCGGTCGAAGCGTACGAAAGCTTCTCGCGAGGTATGATCAACCTGCGCACCGGGAGTCGAGACTCGCTCGACCGGGCGATTCACTACTTCGAAAAGGCTGCCGAGCTTGATCCGAGCTACGCCGGCGCGTGGGCGGCGTTGAGCGCGGCGTATGATCTCAAGGGCGGGTTCCTGAGCATTCCCGAGTTGTCACACAAGGCGGTCGAGTTTGCGGAGAAGGCGGTCAAACTGAATCCGAGCCTCTCGCATGCGCATCAGTTTCTCGGAGGCGCCTACAGCACGCTTGGGCGCTACGATGAAGCTATCGCGTCGATGAATGAAGCGGTGAGGCTCGAGCCAAACAACGCCGGGGCTCACGGATCGCTCGCTCGCGCATATTGGCTCGGCAAGGGGATGGTCGAGGAGGCGATCGTCGAGCTGGAGCACGCCGTGTCAATCAACCCACAGGCGGGTTACTCCTATCTTCAGCTGGTGTTCCTGCACACGCTGATCGGCAACTACACGCGCGCCGAGGCGGCTGCCAAATACGCGATTCAATTGCAGGAGAAATTCATTTCGGGGAAAGAGGGCCTTCAAGTGGTTGGAGCGCACACGAGGCTTGGTTATTGCTACTACCGGCAGGGCCGCTACGATGAAGCTATTACGCAATACGAACTCGAGCTGGAATTCCTCAAAACCAGCGACCACGCACTTCGCGACCGCTCGCTGACTGAACTCGAGCAGAAACTGGGTGCCGCGTATTTGAGAAAGGGCCTCACCGAGGAAGCTGAGCAGCACTTCAAAAGCGCAATCAAGCGATTCGAACAGCGGTTAGGGAAGGGCAGCGACGATCCGTTTACCAAGTACTACATGGCGTGTTTGTTTTCGCTTACAGGCGACCTCGACCGCGCGTTGAGGTATTTGGGCGAATCGCTTGGTCCGTTGAAGGAGATCAACACCCTTCGGGCAAAGAGCGATCCAGACTTCGAAAACATCCGGGAGGATTCGCGGTTCCGTGAGCTCATCGGCGCGAGTGCCTCGACCCAGAAACCTGGCTCAGATATGCCGTCGGCCCGTTTGTCATAAGACGAATGGAAGCCCGACGACTTGGACCAGTGCCTTTGAACAGTTTCACCTGTTGCCAGGGTTAGGTGACTTCGAACTAGTCGTGACAACGCACCGGGCCAGAGCTCCTCACCGTCAACAAACCTGCGGAGACTTCAAAATGACTGACAGTCAAACTGTCGTACCGAACGTCGCAGAGGTATTAGCCGGAGTGCTTCGAAACATCGATCCGAAGCTCCAACCTTTTCTCCTCGCAAAGCTCGAAAGGCTCGCGGCTCAACGCTATCGACGGTGGGCAAACGATCATGCCGATCAATCTGTAAGAGAGGGTTTGCTCGCCTGCGCAGATCGCGAAGAGGCAATAGCAAGTAGAGTCGAGTCGCTTGAACCGAACGCTCCGGCAATTCAGGACAAACTTCTGTCGGATCATCCTGAGCTGTTGGATTTGAACCGCACCCTTTTTGAAGGCCGGCCCCTAAAGGTCCAGTTCGCGATGCAGGCCGAGGGCGAGCGCGCCGGGGCCGCGGCTTGGCGAGCGTACTCGGCAGGCGCATCCGACCCGGCTGTTCAGGAATTGTTACAGAGTTGCTGCCCTTTGGAGCAAGAGAACGCCGACTTCCTTCAAACCTTGTTGTAAGTGAACCAGCTGGTTTGCGGACTGATCGTCCCGACGATCATCGAGAAGTGACGACTCGTCACTCGGATCGAACCAACGCAAGCCGGTATGCATTTGCGGTTGGCGCAATTCTTGAAGCGAGAACAAAAAGGGAGGCGTCGTCGCCTCCCTTTCAGCGATCCATCTGTGAATAACCTTATTTCAACTCGACCAGAACAATGTCCACGGGTTTGCCGGACGTATTCTGGACGATGTGGCTTTCGGCCGCTGTCCAGGTTACGTCTCCGCGGTTGCCGCCGCCTTCTCTGCTCCTTCCCTCACCAAGGATGAATTTAGCTTTCACATCTGTCAGGTAAATCGCCACGCCGTTTGGGTGATCGTGCTGCATAGTCTTGTCGTTCGCCTTGAGGGTGATTCTCAGCACTCGCACTCGGTCATTCTCAAAAACAACGCTGTGATGCGCGGGATCGACCGTCACGGGATCCAAAGCTACCTTGGATGAGTTCATCGGCCCGCCTTTTAACTCAACCAACACGGCCTCTACCGGTGTCTTACCTACATCCTCAGGCTGGTGTTTTCCTGCTTCGGCAAACTGGGCGTCACCCGTTTTGCCAGCGCTATCCACCGTACTTCCATCAGGAAGCGTAAATCTGGTCTTGCTGTTGCTCAGAAAAACGACCACGCTGGCCGGATGCTCGTGCATCACTGACTTCTCTTTCGGCATGTAGTGTATTCTCAGCACTCGGACCTGATCGTTTTCGAGAAGTACCTGGTAGTGCTGGGCATCTACCTTTGCCGGGTCTTGCGCCAGCGCTAACGGAGCGGCAATGAGAACAACAATGAGAAATATTACTCTACGCATATCCGCCTCCTAAATGGGAAAGATCTTCAAAGAGTCTGAAGTGAGGCGCGAGAGTACTCGAATCAGGACGAGCCCGTCAATGTCACTATTTTGTTGTGTTGCTCACTTGTTGTTGGATATCACGGCAAGAACGCAAGCTCTTGCGTTGTAAAGTTTGAGATGTTTGGGAAAACGGTCCCCTTATCCGCAATCGCAAGTCCGAACCATTTCGCAAGCGTCCAGCCATATTGATCCAGAGCAGTCTGGGGAATCCAGCGTCCCTGACTGCCCTGGTCATCGGGTCCAGCCGGCGTAAGGGTTGGGAACGTTCCGTAGAAGTCGCCCCCAATCACCGAGCCGCCCATCACGAATTGATGACTTCCCCAGCCGTGGTCAGAACCCGTACCGGTTGGGATCAGCGTGCGGCTGAAATCCGACAAGGTGAAAGTTGTCACGGATGAATCGACTCCCAGCGCTACCGTCGCTTCGTAAAACGATTTCATTGCCTGGCTTAGCTGCGCAAACAGGTTGCCCTGCGGTGTTAGTTGGTTCTCGTGGGTATCGAAGCCTCCGAGCGAGCAGAAAAAGACTTGCCTTTGCATCCCGAACAGCGTCGCGCGTTTCGCGATAACCCTCGCGACTTGTTTCAACTGATTGCCAAGCCCAGTGCTTGGGAAAACAGTGGTAACCGCGGTGCTGTCGTTGAGTGCTTGATTGAGAAGGTCTGTGTGAGCGATGGCTCTCTGCATTGTGTCACTTGCTGCGTCAACCAACTTCGATTGGCGATCGAGGGTCATCAGATTCTGCATCGCCAGATACCGCGGGTCGGTGGCGATCGGATTTGAAAACCCGGACAATCCGCTGCTCGGCACCAACGGCCGCGTGGTGTCGCTCGTTGAGAACAGGTTTGTGCCCGACGTCGAGACGATCATCGGAAATGTCGCGGTGCCGTTGAGCATTGCCGTCTTTTCCGCCATGCGGCCGCCCCACCCCGTAAGAGGAGTCAGCGTGGTGTTGGTGACTATCGCCGACTGATGTTGATCCGACTGGTCATCGTGTGAAAACAGGTTGACGGGACGAGGCTGACCCGCCTGGTATTGCGCTCTCGTAAGCGGCTGGATGAGAGTGCCTACGTTTGGCAGGACTGCTAACTTGCCCGAAGTCCACAGAGGTAACAAACCTGCCATCAGCGCGGGAGTAGCTACCTCGGGCGAGAGGCTCGGGTGCAATCCATAGACTACGCCGCTCTGGCTTGGAGGTGATATTTGCAACAGACTTGCCTGTGGAATTGCAAGCACTCCGCGCCTCGTCGCGTAGTTTGCGTATCCGTCGTAGGGTATGACCATGTTGTTGGAGTCGTTACCGCCAAACAGAAAGATACAAACGAGCGCCTTGTAATCCGGTGCCGGGGACTCGTCCTTGCGGCCCTGTGCAAATGCATTGATAAGACCTAAGCTGCGCACACTGGAGGTGAACACAGCGCCGCCAAGCGCCAGGCCTGATCTGCGTAAGAAGACTCTTCGTGACTTTTTCATCTCAATTACCTCGATATCTGATATTGCGAGGACGTCGTCACCAGATACAAAGCCCAACGAGCGCGCTTCAGATGATCCGCGGCCGTGACGCCGGGAAGGGCCGTTATGGTCTGTATTATCTTGGTGCGCATGGCTGGAGACATCGCTCCGTGCATCAACAATCTGTTGAGTTCGTCAACAACGGCGGCCCCGGTCAAATCACTCGTGGAAAGTGATTGCAGCCCTGTGAGGTCGAGCGCAGTGCCGGCCGGCGCGGTCCCGATGCGCGAGAAGACCATGGTATTCGCAAAATTTGCGTGGTAAATTGCCGCCGCCGAGCTTTGAATGTCGAACTCCGGGCCCAGGAGCGTTGTGCCAGGTATTACGTAGCCCGGCCGATAGTAGCTGAACACTGTCGGCGGGTTGAAGGGCTCCTGCCCCATATTCCGAGCGCGATCGGAGAGCCCAACTCCGTCGCTGGCGGCGCTAAAAGCTCGCAGTATGTTGGTGATGAATAAGACCGGTTGGCGCAGATGACCGTAGTTGATATCGGTTGTCGAAGCGCAGGTGGCAACGTCGTCGCACCGCGCCTCCTGGTCCATCAGGATTGCGATTACCACTGCCTTCAAATCGCCCCGCACACCGGCGCCGTTGTCGTTGAACGCCGCCGAAACCCGCGATACGTAGCTCGGGGTCGGGTTGCTGGTGACCAGGTTCTGAATGAGCTGCTTGCAGATAAACGGCGCCACGTTAGGGTTGTTAAAGATGTTGTCGAGCGCGAAGACAAGATCTTTCTTCGCCGTCTGATTCGCCGGTGAAATCACACCATTCAACAAAGGCTTCGCGGACACATCGTGGTGGTTTTGAAACGCAACCATCGGCGCCAGGTAGTTTTGGGGATTGACCCACTGCGACGCGGCGCCCGGTAACGGCGCATATGTCCACCCAGTGAAGATCTTCGCGAAGCCGATGACCGTATTCTGATCGTAAGTCGGTATGGGCTGGCCAAGACCGTCAAGTTGCAGAGTGCCGTCCTGATTTAGCTTGTATAATCCTATGCTGAACAGTTGAAGAACCTCGCGGGCGTAGTTCTCGTTTGGCGAGCTTCCGCAACAACGCTTATCGTTGTTCGCCGCATCCAGATAGTTCCCCATCGCCGGATTCACAGTTACGTCGTAGAGGAGTTGGCGGTAGTTGCCGAATGCGCCGCGGGCAAACAGGTTCAGATACGGCGCCATGGAACTCGGCTGTGAGATCGCAACACCCGAAACAACAAATATCTGATGAAGCGCGAAGGCGACGCGCTGGCGCAACTGGTCGTCGCCGTATAGCGCATTCAGAAAGAACCTCACCTGGAGCGGGTACATCGAATAGTTGTCCCGGAAGCAATTCGGGTCGCTGCCAGTCGGGCAACCTATCGAAGAGTCAGCAGGAAAAGCCGGCAAGTCAGGATACAGGGACATGGGTATCGTTAACTCGTCCTGCAACGCACCCTTGATGCCGGAAGACTGCACACGGTTGATCAGAGGACTCGTGGGACCAAACGTTGACTGCTCGAGAAAGCGGACGGCGTCGGTTTCAGTAATGAGCGGCGATGCCGGCTTCGGAATCGGGCCTTTTGTTGGCGATTGCGCCGCCACGCCGCCAATCAAGAGCACCGCGCAAAGCGCCGGCGGTAGAACGCGTTTGAAGCAACTTTGAACGATATTTCTCATATTGCACCTGTCCACGACGGGACTCTTGACGTCAATCAGCGGACACCAGGGAAACCAGGCTCCCCGCCTGATCCGATCGCCGATTGGCCGCAACTCAACTCGTGAAACGCAAATTTGGCCAAAAGGCGTATTCTCAAACCCAATTAGAAGTGGGGGCCAGTCATTGAGTGATTGGTTTGGTTATTTCACTCCGACCGGGTAAATACCAGTGAGGGTGGGGATTGATGATGGAAGCTCTATTCTGAGCCTTCTATTCTTTCTTCGGAGTCTGATCACACGATCAATTCGAGCGGAAAGTACCACGTCTCGGCGAACGGGGTCAATAGTAAATCCCGGTGAAGACGCGCAAAACCCTTAAGCGCACCCACCAGACGCGGCGCAGCTGCTGGATAAAGAGATTTCCAACTGCCAGGAGCCGCAAGGCGGTACGCCATCCGACGCAACTCAGTCGTCCACGCCGGCAAAGGAAATCGACAAATCGCGCGCGACTCCTACAAGGTAATGATCACTTGGGACCACTTTGACTGTCTTGACACATTGTTCCAGAGGTACCAGCTCAAGCCGGTTGCAGCTCCACGAAACCATTTGCCCCACGTGGCCGCCGGCGATAGCCCGTACCGCGGCCGAGCCGTAACAGGACGCCAGCATCCGGTCGAACGCAGTGGGAGAGCCGCCGCGTTGCAGATGGCCGAGAACCACAACGCGGCTTTCCTTGCCGGTGAGTCTCTCTATATCGCTCGCAACGCGTTCAGCTATTCCGCCAAGCCGTTTGGCGCGATCGAGGGCTTCTGTTTCTTGATATACCGGCTCGCCGCCCGCGGGCTTTGAGCCTTCCGCCACAACGATGATGGAGAAGTGCCGGCCCTGTTCTTCACGCCGCATGACTTTGGCAGCCGCCTTTTCGATGTGAAACGGGATCTCGGGAATCAATATGACATCAGCACCGCCGGCAACTCCCGATTGTAGTGCGATCCAACCGACGTGACGTCCCATCACTTCGACGAGGAGGACGCGACCGTGACTTTCGGCAGTTGTATGGAGCCGGTCGATCGCGTCTGTGGCGAGATCGAGCGCGGTGTCGAAGCCGAAGGTCAAATCGGTGCCGACCACGTCGTTGTCAATCGTCTTCGGGACCCCCACCAGCGGCATACCCAGCAATGCGAACTCATTTGCAGTCCGCAGCGAGCCTTCGCCGCCAATCACGACCGTCGGTCGAGCCCCAATCGCTCGAAGTTTCGCAGGGCTTCCTGGTAAACAGGGTCGTCCTTTGCCGGTCGTGCGTCGGCGCCGCGCGATGCGAAGTGCCCGCGATTGACCGTACCGAGAATCGTTCCGCCTCGCGGCAAAACGCCTCGCACGTCGTCAATGCCAAGCAGCCGGGTGCGGGTCTCCCAAGCAGGCCTTCGAAGCCGTCCAGGATTCCGACGATCGACCAGCCGTAGACGTTTGTGGCAGTCTTGACCACCGCCCGGATGACCGCGTTTAGCCCGGGCGCGTCGCCTCCGCCGGTTAGAACTCCTATCTTCAATCGATCCTCTTCGCTTCCCGGTCTCCGCCCTGATGCAGAATCAAATGGGTGACCTTTCCCGTAGCGTCCTTTACAAAGGTGACCTTGGCCTCGATTACTTTCAGGAAAAACTTAGTTTCAGACTCGGGGAACAACTGAGACT
>CAVTUR010000016.1:0-195279 GCA_963737945.1 Blastocatellia bacterium
CTGACCTGGATGCCCGTCGTTTTTGTATCGCAAGTTCAACTTAAGTCTGGCGATGGCCGGGATAAACGCGACCGCATGTCCAGATCGCCTCGGTACTTGGGGTGTTGAGCGGAGGTGTTCTGGCAGACCGGCTGGTGAAATCAAATCGAGGCGGCCGAATGCTAACTCAAGCGATCGGGTTGACGCTGGGCGTGCCTTTTATCTTTCTCGCGGGGTGGACGCTCTCGGTGCCGGTCGTGATCGTCGCGCTGACCGGGTTTGGATATTTCAAAGGTCTCTACGATGCGAACATCTGGGCCTCGCTTCACGATGTAGTGCCGCCCGAGCGTCGAGCCTCGGCGGTCGGGTTCATGAATTCGCTGGGCTGGATCGGCGGGGGAGTCGCGCCGGTGGCGATCGCAGCCGCAAGCGAGCGTTTTGGCATGAGCGCGTGCATCAGCGCGAATTCGGTGATTTACCTTCTGGTAGCTGCGTTGTTGTTCTACGGTATCCGCCGCTACATGCGACTACCCGGCTCATAAGTCAATTCAGTCGAACACACGTCGCAAGGCCTCCAACAACTGCACAGTGTTCGGGCCATCGATAGCCTGCTCCGCACGTTTGCGCATCGTCGCGTCCTCGCGATAAATACCCAGCGTGGCAATAGCGGCAGTCGCCATTTTCAACTCGCCCGCCTCCAGGACGGATATCAGAAAGTCGCGCGCTTCGTCAGATCTCGTTAGCGCGACGGGCAGTAATAGCGTCTCCTTAAACTCGCGATCGAACGTCGCCGTCCACTTGTCCTTCAGCAGCTCGAAGACTCCTGGCAACCTCGACTCCGCGAGCGCGAGGGCGGCCTGTTCGTAGAGTAAAGGGTGCTTGGGATCCACAAACCGGGACACGAATTCGGACGAATCGCTCGGCGACAGTACCATCAGCGCGGTCAAGCACTCGGCGAGCACAGCGGGTTCCTCATCGCCCATCAGCACCTTGAATCTCAAGAGCGGCGCTGCCGTAGGCCCGCAGTGACCGAGAGCCCCGGCAGCACCTATCCGGGCGTCGGGCTCCTTGTCGGCGAGCAACGCCGCGAGCTCGTTCATCGCGTCTGCGGAGCCTACCTGGACAAGACCTAGTCCGCAGAGAGCCCTCAAGGGCGCAGCAGTGTCCGCGCGCCCGCCCCACGTTGGCTCGTGCTGCACGTGCCGAATCCCCGTTCGAAAAAGCCCCTCATCATCGCATTCGGCGGCCAGCAGCGTTTTCACTACGGCTGTTTTCGCGGCGCAGCCTTTGTCGGTCTTTGCGGCGTCGATCATGAAACGATGAAACGCCGCGATCAAATCGGGAGTGAAGTCGTCGGACTCGCAATGAGCAACGATCTCCGCCGCTTTGGCGACGATGAGGCTGGTTTTGCTCGCCAGGTGCTTTCGCAATTGCGTGCGTGCTTCGAGAGAATCGGACGAGTTGGCGAGCGCCGCCACTTCCGCGAGTCGCACTTCTATCGAGGGTGTCTTTGCCATTGTCCCGGTTTACCGCTCTTAACTTGCTCTTCAACGTAGCATCTTCAAAGACGGGTCTATCCATTCGGAGGCGGGAGAGTCGATTTCGCCTGGGCAGTCCCGCTCGCTCCAGCGGCACCTGCCGCTTCTGTGACCACACATACACGAGGCGAGCGCCTTAATAACCGTGGGGTTGATTACTCCTGGCGGGCGCTGTATTATTGCGCCGCTTTGAGTGTCCCCTGCAATCCGGTTAATGAGCAAACAATGAATCAGCACATAGAGTTCACGCTACTGTCTAACACAAGGGAGGACTTATGTCAGCAACCGCGCGAATTGTTACACCGCTAGGCAGGGTTGTGCCCGTGCCTTTTCCCGGCCGCATTATCAAAGTTGGCGACTCGGACCGGGTGATCGTAACGACAATTCAGCATCGCCTGAACGAGGTAGGCTGCGGGCCTATCGCAGAGACGGGCATCTTTGACGTTGAGACCACGAAGCGCGCTGTCAAACTGTTTCAGGCTCGCTTTACCGATACGACCGGGATGCCGCTTGTGATTGACGGCGAAGTCGGATCCTTCACATGGGGCGCAATGTTTGGGGGTGTGTCGGTCCCTTCGAGCTCCCCAACGTCCTCGCTTTCATCGCCCCTTGCAAAGGCTGCGATTGAGTTTGCTGTAACGCAGATCGGCGTAAGAGAACGCCCGCTCGGTTCAAATCGCGGTCCCGAGGTCGACAAGTACCTGCGTGCCGTTGGACTCAATCCGGCCGGCGGAAGCTTTGCCTGGTGTGTCGCATTCACGCATTTCTGCTACCTGAGCGCGGCGGAATCGCTGGGCCGCGAGAACCCACACATCAAGACGGCCGGAGTCCTGGATCATTGGAATCTGGCTGGGAGAAAACCGGGCGTCATCCGGATCACCAGGACGCAGGCAGTCTCCGACCCGGGTCTGGTAAAACCCGGGTCGCTGTTCATCATTGATTTTGGAGGCGGGCACGGACACTCGGGGATGGTTTTGGAGACCGCCAGCAGCCGCCTGACGACAATTGAGGGAAACACAAACGACGGCGGGACGCGCGAGGGAATCGGGGTCTTCCAGCGCGAAGCCCGTAAAATCAACCAGATCAACAAGGGGTTTATAGACTACAGCGGAGTTTAGACTGGGCTATAGGGTCTGGAGACACCTCGTCGCTAGGCCTTTCAAAACGATCGCAGAGGCCGGGGTTGAAGAGAACATTCGCCATCAATGGCGGGGAACTTCACTCGAGAGAACAGCGTTGGCCACAACATCGGTCCCATCATTTGGCGCCGGCGTTAGCCCGAGAATCCTGGCCATCACGTTGTAGACTTCAATGTTCTCAAACGGCTCGATGACGGCTCGCGTCTTGAACGCCGAGCCGTGCGCGATAAAGATCGCCCGCATCGAGGGAAGCTCGTTATCGTAGCCGTGCCCGCCTCTTAAACCGTTCCTCCGGTCTTTTGCTTTCATCTCATCAGACTTCGCCCTGGTGGTTAGAGTCCATCCCTCCTCAGGCAAAACCAGTAGCGGGGCGATGCGCGGGCTGTTCGAGTAATGAAAGCGCGCGGGCAGTTCCGCTTTTCGATAGACCTTTGCTTGCCGAGGCAGTTTACCTTGCAGCGATTCGTAGATCGCGTCTTCCTTGCCGGGGTTTGGGAAGATGCCGACGATCTCGGCGGTCCATACTATCTTCTCCGCGAGCGTGGTATCGAAAAGCTCGTCCAGGATGATGGTGTTGTTCGGATCCTTGGTCGCCATTCCGTGATCGGAAACGATGATGAGGTTGATTTGAGCGAATATCCCGCGCGACTTGAGTCCATCAATGAGTCTGGCGAGATCGGTGTCAACCTTGAGCACTGCGTTCCGCGTCTCGAGTGCATCAGGGCCGAACTCGTGGCCGGCGCTGTCCACATCACTGAAGTACAGAGTCAGCAGAGTCGGCCGCTCGCTCAGGGGCAGATCGAGGAAGGCCAGGACCTGATCGACGCGCGCCTCGTTGGCCATTTTCCCGTCATAAGGCTTCCAGTAGGTGGGACGAGTGCCGGCTATTTCAGCTTCGCTCCCGGGCCAAAAGAGCGGCGCGCTCCTCTGCCCCTGTTTTTCGGCGGTGATCCAAATAGGCTCGCCCAACCACCAGCGGCCATTTTGCACTTCCTCGCGATTACTCATGGTGAATGTGGCATTGAACTCTTTAGAAAAAATGTTGTTCTCGACTATCCCGTGATGTTGCGGGTAGAGCCCGGTCGCGATCGTGTAGTGGTTCGGGAAGGTCTTGCTTGGAAACGAGGGAGTCATCCACTTCGCTCGCACGCCGTCGCGTGCCAGAGACAAGAGATTTGGTGGTTGATACTTCTCGAGGTAATCGTTTCGGAACCCATCCAGCGAGATTAAGAGGACCGTCGGCCGCAGATCGTTGATGGCTTTCGATGGACCGCATGCCGGGAAAGCTGATGCAAGCAGCAGACACGCAATCAGGAGCAGATGTCGAAGTCTCGCGGCAATGTTTATCTTCATGAGTCCAATCGATCTCCCTGTTTTGGATCAGCAAGGCAGTGCCAGGTTACTGTCGAGTCAGGGAAAGTAATCGGAATGAACCGAATATGCAAGAGGACGTGCGCGGGCGGGCTTTAAACGCACTCCGGCAACCCACGGGGGGATGGGGGGACACTCATTTGCGGTCGAAACAAACAACGATCGGCAGTTGATCGGAAGGTCTAATCGGCTTTTTTCGGAAAGCCGATCTGCCTCATCACGCTGAGTGTGTCCCAGTTGGTGAAGACTGCGGAGATCTTGCCCCTGTCAACCTGAAGAATACTAATCCCATCAACCAGAACTCGCTTGCCGGTCGGAGCGGCACCCAGGAACTCGCCGCGATGCGTCCCCGATGAAACCCAGTGAATTGCCACCATGCCCTTTTCGGCGATGAGGTGTTCGGTTTGGAGGATCAGATCAGGAAACGCTCTGCGATAAAGGGTCACCAGCCGCTTGGTCGCTTCCGGGCCCATTCCGAGCCGGGATTCTACGGGGTCGTGATTGACGGCGTCTATGTCTACTAGTTCGTCGGCGACACTTAGATCGCCGTTGTTCCAAAGTTCGGTGATGAAGCGACAAACGACGGCTCTGCTTTCGTCTGATATGGTAGTTGCGTGCATAGCTGTGGCTCCTAAAGGCGGGGAAGCGTGCGAGGCATTATGGGGACTGTCTCAAGTGTTGCCCAAGCATCAATATTGCCGATGCACTCACCAAACTGCCACAGGTAAATCGAATCTACTCTTGCACGGCCGTGGTTGTCAACGACTTGACGCGATTTCAGTCCGGCGAGATGAGACGTCTGCGCCTGACAAGGCAAACCTGGTGAGATAGTCAAAATTGAGAGGTCGTCTGCAACTTCTCTTAGCGAGCCACGTTCATCTGTGTTAGATTTCTTGTGCGCCCCAAAACGCTCGAGCGAGGATCGACTTAGTGATCACCACCGCCGGGAAGCTGGAACAACTTCAATCCACAATCGAAACGGTCATTCACGGCAAGTCCGACGTCGTTGAACTGGCTCTGGTCACGCTGCTGGCAGGTGGACACCTGTTGATCGAAGACGTTCCGGGAGTCGGCAAGACCACGCTTGCGCAAACTCTCGCAAGAAGCTTTGACTGCACGTTTCAACGCATTCAATTCACTTCGGATATGCTGCCCTCGGACATCGTTGGATTGGAGGTCTTCAATCAACGAACAAGCACCTTCGAGTTCAAGTCGGGGCCTATCTTCGCCAACGTCGTGCTCGCCGATGAGATCAATCGCTCGACTCCCAAAACCCAGTCGGCGTTGCTCGAAGCTATGGCAGAGGGGCAGGTAACCGTTGAACAGGACACCTATCAGTTGCCTCAGCCTTTCATCGTGCTCGCCACGCAGAATCCGATCGAGCATCACGGAACCTATCCGCTGCCGGAATCGCAGCTCGACCGGTTAATGATGCGCCTGCGAATGGGCTACCCTGACTCAGAAGACGAGAAGACAATCCTGCGGGAGCAGACCCTGAACTCAGCCGTGGATCGGGTAATTCCAGTAATGCACAGCGACGGCGTCCTCGCGCTGCAACAGGAGGTGCGAGAGGTCACGGTAGACGAATCCCTGATCGATTACCTTATTCGAGTTGTTAGAGCTACGCGCGACGCCGACATACTCGACCTCGGGGTAAGCCCGCGCGGAAGCCTTGCGCTGTACCACGCCGCTCAGGCACTGGCGTTTGTTGAGGGTCGCGACTTCGTGATCCCCGATGACATAAAACGATTGGTCGTTCCGATATTCGCTCACCGAATCGTAGTTAATTCGCGCTACTCGACCGGCTTGCGCCGGTCGGAAGAAGCAGAAGCCGCCCTCCTGGAAATCCTTAAAACCGTCAACGTGCCGCTGTGAGGCAGCAATGAATCGGCAAGCGTGGCGTGACTTTTTTATCACGGTCTTCTTTCTCGGCCTGGCGTTCGTCATTGCCCTGGTCAGTTCGGCGGCCGCGGATCAGCAAAACACCCAGGTTGCCGCAATCGCCGCCGCAATCTCGCTGGTCCTGGCCCTGATTGGTGCCTTGTACATCATTCCGCGTCTCGCCCGAAACGTGAGGCTCGAACTGCTTCGCTTTGCCATCAGGACGAGCGTTACGGTCGAAGGTCTGTTGTTCATCGTCTTCCTTATGATCATAGGGTTCGCCGCCTGGAACAACGGCAACAACCTTCTGTACCTGGTTTTGTCGGCGATGTTTGCATTCCTGATAGCCGCAAATCTCATCGCGCGCGTATCGCTTGCGGACGTATCGATTCAATTGCGTTTTCCCGATCACATATTCACCGGCGAGCCTGCCAACATCAGCGTGACGCTTCAGAATCACAAGCGCTTCATGCCGAGCTACAGCTTGATGGTGGTCGCACTTGCAGAAGGGGAGGAAGACAAGGAAGAAGAAAACGACGACGGGGAGACAGCGCGAGGGAGCGAGGGTGCGCGGGGCGCACAGCGCAGCCCCCTCTCCCCTTTGTCTTCGCCGTTACACAGTGGTCTGGGTAAGCTGGCCTACTTCGTTCTCGCGCCGGCCCGGTCCAGCGCTCGGCAGCGGCTGGAGCACACGTTCCAAAAGCGCGGCCGGTATCCGATAACCGGGTTTCGCATCGCCACGAAATTCCCGGCGGGCTTTTTCAAGAAGTGGCGCCGCATCGACGCGACCGGAGAAATACTCGTCTATCCGAAGCCTCAACCGCTTGATGATTTCTATCACGCTCTTCCGATGCTGGCGGGCCAGATTGAGAGTCACGCCCGCGGTTCGGGAGACGACCTTTACGCGATTCGCCGGTATCACCCTTCGGATCACATGCGCTACATCGACTGGAAGGCGACGGCGAAGTCGATGGCGATGATGGTGCGCGAGCATATGCGCGAGGACGAATGGCGGCTTACGATCGTCTTCGACACCGACTTGCCCCCTGGGTTAGCCGGCGCAAGCTCGCTGCTTGACACAAATGACAAAAGCGGCGGCCCTCCTGCCAGCTACGGTGTCACCGGCTGGCAGCTCGCGCCACCGACCGCGGAAGATTTTCGGGAGCGATTCGAGCGAGCTGTGCGAATGGCGGCGTCGCTCGCTAATCACTTCATACTCGAGCGCGCCGAGGTGGAATTGATAACGACCGGCGGACACAACGTAGCCTCTGGTTCGGGTCAGGAACACCTCTACAAGATCCTCGCATCGCTTGCGACGCTCCAGCCCGCCGAACCCCTTGACGGTCGCGATCAAGCCGCAGAGGCAACGCCGCGGCGACGTTGGGGCTTTCGAAGGAAGTCCGCGCCAAAGTCATTGGAAGCTTTGAGTGATTCAACCAGCGCGTTGCGCAAACCACCGGGAGCCGTCGCGTGGCGATTGCTTGACGACGTGCCGGTGCTTCGCGACGAGCGCCGATTCAAGGTGCTGATCACCTCGGCTAGAAAAGGAACAATTCCCGGACACGTCTGGCGCAGCGCGCACGTTGTATTTATGGAAGACCTGTGAAAGAAACGATGAACTATGAATACTGAACGATGAACTCTCTTTGGGTTCATCATACATCATTCCGCGTTCATCATTCCTGTTTATGGAATCTTATTTCAGGACAACTTCATACGCGCTTGTGACAACGGCGTTTTTGGCGATCGCGCTTACCGGGTCGCTCGATGGCGTATCGATCGCGTTGTACCCGTTGGCCGTAGTCATTTGCTTCTATCGAGATACTCGCTCCGCAAAGCGGCTGAGGCTGCGCGAATGGATGTGGCGCATCCTTGCCATCGCCTATGTGCCGTTCGTATTCATCGATGGAGCGTTTATCAGCAACCGCGTCCTCGCGCTCGTTCACATGACTCTGTTTGTTTCTGCGGCCAAGCTCTTTCAGGAGAAACGAGACCGCGACTGGGTGTTTCTCTATCTGATCGCGTTCTTTCAAATGCTTTTGGCCGCGGGGCTCACCTTCAACGCCCTGTTCGTGGCGTCGCTTGCAACGTTCCTGTTCTTCTTCATCTCGACGCTCGCCGCGTTCGAGATTCGCCGGGCGGGACGCGAGGTGACTCACCTTGAAGACGAGACCGTCATTCCTTTGAAGCAACCGCAACCAGTCAAATATCGCGCAAGGGAAGTCTCGGCGCGTGCCATAAAGGGCAATCGCGTTCGATATCTTCTTGGCGCCTCATTCGCTCAGATAGTGATCGTCGCCGCGCTCACGCTGCCCCTGTTCTTTTTGATCCCAAGACTGGGCGGAGGGGGCGTGGCGTCAGGCTTTGGTGAAGGGGACGCGATCACCGGATTCTCGGATCGGGTGGAGCTTGGACAGGTCGCGAGAATCAAGAAGAGCCCGCGTGTTGTCATGCGCGTGCGGCTGGACCGGAAGCCGCCGCGATATCTTCGTTGGAGAGGCATTGCACTCGAGATCTACGATGGCAGGGCCTGGAGCATGTTCCACGACCCAGACCGCCCGGAGCGGGTTGCGGGGATCTATCAGATTCGGAATTCTTCGGCGGGCGCGGCCGCGGACGCGCAGTTCACCCGCAACTACACGGTTGACCAGACCGCTATGGATCATCAGATGAGCGAGGCCCGGCCGCCGTCAGTTGAACAGACGATCGTTCTCGAGCCGCTATCGACGGACACTCTGTTCGCAGCTCAAAAAACCTTCAGGATACGCGGCCCATTTGAAACTATCTTCAAGGACAGATATACAGGCGCGCTTTCATCTCCAGGCTTAAAGGGACGCACAACTTATTTTGTTTCATCTGATGTAAGCGTTCCCTCCGACCAAACTCTTCGCCTTGATGCCCCTGCTTCATCATCCGAGGCTATTAGGAAGGTCTACCTGCAGCTCCCGACCAAGCTGGATCCTCGAATATCGCAGCTCGCCCACGACATAACCCGAAACGCACCGACGCCGTACGATAAAGCTCGGGCGATCGAGAATTATCTGAAGACGGAGTTTCTTTATACGCTTGATCTGAAAGCAGCCGAATCGGATCCTCTCGCGGATTTCCTGTTCCAAACGCGCGAAGGACACTGCGAATACTTCGCGACCGCCATGGCGATAATGCTCCGCACGCTCGACATTCCGTCGCGAATCGTCAACGGCTTTCAGATGGGGGAGTTCAACAGCCTGAACGACCTGTACACGGTCCGTGAGAGCGATGCGCACTCGTGGGTCGAGGCATACTTCCCGCGCAGCGAGTCGTGGATCGAGTTCGATCCGACACCTTCGGCAGGCATCAACGACTATTCACAGGGTGGTATCCTGGCGAGGCTGAGAAAATACGCCGACGCGATGGAGGTCTTCTGGCTCGACTACATCGTCACACTGGACAGTGACGAGCAGGCTTCGATCATGGTCGACCTGCAACATCGGCTGCTGGTTGTCAAAGATCATTTACTTTACTACTACAGCAACACCAAGGTGTGGATACGGAAGACGCTTGGCACGTGGATCACCGATCGAAGCTGGACCGTTGCGGAACTGCTCCGGGTTGGCTTTTTGCTCGTTGTTCTAGCTGTATCGTTCGTGTCGTTTTACGTGATCATCGCCTATAGAAAACGTCGAGGTCTCCCACCAACTGGCTACGGGCCGTGGTGGCATCGGCTGTTCATTTTGCCCTTGTGGCGACGCAGGTCGGCCCGGGACTATCGGCAGTCAGCGGTGCTTTTTTATGAGCAGATGCTGGCGATCGCGCGCCGCGCAGGTTTGGTGAAACAGCCCGATCAGACACCTCTCGAGTTCGCCGTCGCTTCCGGGCTTTCACCTATTCGGGAGATAACAACGCTTTACAATCGAGTCCGCTTCGGCGGCGTAAGACTGGATGAAACTGAAACCCGTCGAGTTTCAGAGTTACTTGGAGAGCTCAGGCAGGATGTTCGCGGTAAGCGATTCCGATGACACAAAACGGCTCTGGAAGCCGTAATGCGGTGCGCCGCCGGCAGACAGATTCCACAAAGCGGTAGCGTGAGCTACGTTGCCGCGCCCGGCTAACATCCAGGCGTCTTAGTGTGAATTGCCGTTGTTGATGAAGTCGACAACGTCCTTGTGCAGCTTCTCGCGTGACTTCTTTTCGATGTACATCATGTGGCCGGCCTCGTAGTAGGCGAAACGGATGTTCTTACGAATTGCCGGTTCGAGATTCATGTGCGACACCGTTTGTTCAATGCCGTTAAAGGGTGTCGCGAGATCGTAATACCCGCAAACCACCAGAACTTTCAGATACTGTTGCTGGGTCATCGCCGAGCGCAATGATTCAGCCGGCGCACCCGGTTGCCCCTGATCCCAGGGCTGCACCCTGGCGGTTAGCGTGTAATACATGTCTGTGTTCCACTTGAGTTCGCGGCGCACGTAATCCTGGAACATCGCGACGTACGCGCCGTCATACGATGCGAGGCTCGAATCGTATTCATATCGCTCTCCGGCGGCATCGGCGTCCATTCCCAAAAACCGCGCATCTATTCTTCCAACAGTCCGGCGCTTGTCGCGCATGAGTTCCTTGAACCATCGTTGCGGACTTATCCGAAGGTTTGTCTGCTCGATATACTTCGGCGACAGCGCGGTAAACCGCGACAGTTCCTTGACGATCTTCTGATACTCAGCCGGAGGCAGTTCGTCGCCCTTCTCGAGGGCCGCGGCATATTCACCGTGCGCAAACTGGCGGGCTTGCTGAGCCAGCTCGGAGATGCTCAACTTCTGCAACTCGGGCGGCAGCAGGCGGTGATACCACGCCGAGACAACAAAGGTCGGCAAGAAGAAGATTGTCCGGTCATCTTCTCCCCAATTACCAAATCCCACGGAAGACACCAGCACGATGCCGTTCAGATAGATTTGGTGCCGGCGTTGTAGTGTGTATGAAAGCTGAGCCGAACGCGTGGTGCCATAGCTTTCGCCAATAAGGAACTTTGGAGAAGCCCAACGCTCCGCCCGCGTGAGGTATTGGTAGATAAAATCGGAAAAGAAGTTCGCGTCCTGGACTACCCCATAGAACTGCGCGGTGTTTTCTCCGGGCACTGGGCGGCTAAAGCCGGTCGAGATCGCGTCGACGAAGACCAGATCGGTAGCGTCCAGAAACGAGTCCCCGTTCTCGATGATCGAGTAGGGCGCGGGCATACCAAAACCATCATCGCTCAGCACTATGCGTTTGGGACCCAGGCCCATGTGGGTATAAGAAGAAGCGGAACCGGGTCCGCCATTGTAAACAAACGAAACAGGTCGGGTAGCGCTATCGGGCACATCGTCTTTGGTGTAAGCCACAAAAAAGAAAGTCGCTTTAGGCGTCCCGTCATCGGCCTTGATGTTATAAGTGGCAGCCGTCGCCGTATAGTTGATCTGCTGGCCGCCAATTCGTGCGCTGTGTTTGGTGGTTTGAGACTTTTCTTCAGGGGGAGGCAAGCGACGCGGCTGCTGTCCGGGTTCGTTCTGCGGCGAACTCGGCTGTGGTTGCTGCTGCTCACCGCGCGTACGCTGCGGATTTCCCTGCGCCAGGGCAATGCACAACGCAAAGGGAAGCGTTAATCCCACGCTAACAATTCTTTTCATTCGCATTGCTCTCCTCCTATCAAGCTGAATGATTGCAACCCGGGGGTGAGTAGATTCCAGGGCCGTCGTTTCGCGTGCCCCCGGTCAAGGACGCGAGATCGTATCATATGAGGTTCCGGATTTCACGACTGGAATGCTACCAGTCGGAAAGCATTCTGAATTTGACAACCATTCAAAGGCCCAATAGCATACGTCGGGTACAAGGAAAGGCCAGCGGGTATGAAAATCTATGATGTGACGGTCCCTCTCTCAAAAGAACTGGTAGTTTATCCGGGCGATCCGCATGTAAAGATCAATCGCAGAACTAAAGTTAACGAAGACTCGGCGAAATATAATCTGAGCCGCTATTGTTTTAGCTCACACGCGGGAACTCACGTAGATCCGCCGTTCCACCTGATCGAAGGGGGTATCACGGTGGACAAGCTTCCCCTCGAGCTTTTGATTGGACGCGCGCGAGTGGTCGAGGTTACAGCTCCGGTCATCAACGAAGCGGTGCTCGAGGAATTCGACTTTACCGTCGACGCCCGAGTGCTGTTCAAGACACGCAACTCGTACTTGTGGAGCCAGAAGACCTTCAATAAGGACTACGTCTACATAACGCCGGGCGCTGCCCGCTCGCTGGTCGACGACGGCATCAAGGTGGTCGGCATCGACTATCTGTCCGTGGAGAAGTTCGACGGTGAGCCGGGGGCTCACATGGCGCTGCTGAGCGCGGGCACGATAATCATCGAGGGACTCGATCTGCGAGAGGTTGAGCCCGGCGACTACGAACTCATCTGTCTGCCGTTAAAGGTTAAAGACGGAGACGGTGCACCGGCGCGAGTGGTTCTTCGGCAGAATTAATAGGTCCTATAGGTCGAATAGGTCCTGTATTAATAGGTCAAATAGGTCCTATAGGTCCTATATTCATGAGAGACGCTGAATTGATCGAGGCAGTCGCTGCCCACAGGGTCTTTGCAGTAGTGCGGGCCCGTTCCGCTCAATCGGGGTTGCGAGCCGCCGAAGCCGCCATCGTCGGCGGGATCAAACTCGTCGAGGTCGCTCTTGCCATGCCGGGCAGCTTCAGGGTCATCTCAGACTTGCGCCATAGCTACGGCGATCTCGTCTGTGTCGGCGCGGGCTCGGTAGCTAGTCTCGATCAGTTGGACCGCGCGATCAAGGCAGGAGCGCAGTTCATATCGATGCCTCATACCAGCGCAAAGCTGGTCGACGCCTGCCGCCGCTCGCTGGTGCCTCCCGTAATTGGGGCGCTCACCCCGACGGAGGTTGCCACCGCGTCGGAGATAGGCGTGCCGATCGTAACGTTGTTCCCGGCTGCGTCGATGGGCGGGCCGGAGTATGTTGCGGCTATCACGTCGCGATTAAGCGATATTCGCCTCGCCGTCGCGGGCGGAGTTGGTCCTGAGAACATTGTTGACTATTTCAACGCCGGTGCCTTTGCGATCTCGGTGGGGGGGCGCCTGTTCACCAGCGGTGATTTGAAAAACGACAACTACGCGGCCATAACCGAGCGTGCTCGCGGGATCATCCGGCTTGCAGGGGTCACATAAGCCCGCATTTTGGTCCGTTGCGAAGCATCCATCATGAAGTTGATAAGATGTCATCTACCGCTGGCGACGCTCGCAATATGCGTTGCGACCCTGTCACCGGCAGCGAGCCTACGGCAAACAGCGAAGGGCTCGCGTGGCGACACGCGTCGAATGGTGGTCGCGAGTACCACTCTCATGGGCTCGCGCGAGCGGCAGCGGGTCGTCACCTGGCAAACAAAGGGCAGGGCCCACCTCGCAATCGAAACCCTCGGCACTCGCTCGCGCGTTCTGTGGCAGACAGAAGGTCTTAACTCGGAATCCCGCGTCGACTCGGTTTGCGTAGCGGACCTGGACGCCGATGGAATTCCCGAGATATTGAGCCTGTGGTGGAAGGGTTCGTCGGGGGGTGCCATGCTTCGTGTCACACACTGGGATCGCCGCAAAGAGGCCTTCGTCGAGCTGCAATTCGAAGGCGAAATCGACAAGGTTTATCATTACCGCGTCGTGAGCATACCAGGACCCGTCAAGTCGAGACGTCTTTTGGTCGAAGCCCGCCCTCAGAGCGGCGCGAGGCGATCTACTGTTGGTACCGTTGAGTATGAGCTGCGCGGCTTGACGCTCATCCGCGCCGGTGGAGGAGGTCGGGTGGTGACAACACAGGGCGAGTCAGGCATCGAGGGTCAAGCGGTCATAAGTCCATCTCATCCCGGCCCACAGAGACAAGGTGAGTCGGCGACGGCTCCGTACAAAACAACGCTGATCGTATGGCGGGCGGACGGAGATCAGGAAGTTGCGCGGGTTGAAACCGGCTCTGACGGCCGATTTCGTGTCGCACTCCCGCCCGGCACCTACAGAGTCGCTCCCCCGACGCAGAAGGGGCGCTTCCTGCCTCGCGCCGGTGAGGAGACCGTCACGGTCAAGCCCGGGATGTTTGTACAGGTCACGATCAATTTCGACAGCGGTATGAGATAGGAAAACTGAGGGCGCTCGTCTCCATTCTACTTTTGCCTCAAGCTAACGGTTCTCAACAACAGACTCTTGAGCCTGACTTCATCATCGCTTTGGATTTCCAATTGAGCAGCGTAGATCGGGACATCACCGTGGGTTAGACCGTCAATGCGCACCGCATCCTTCTCGGTGGTGAAGATCGCGTCCGCTCCCGCATCCTTCGCAGCACCGTTGACTCGATCAACGTCTTCTTGTGTAAACGGGTGATGATCCTCGAAGAAATTCTCACTCACAATGTTGATGCCAATTTGCAGGATGTCTTCCGCGAACGCCAGCGGGTTTCCGATTCCACACAAGACTGCAATATTCCAGCCAGCAAGATCCCCGGCATCATAGACTTCGCCCGTCGCCAGATGACGCAAACTGGTGATCGTAGAGTAAAAGTACATCACCGGCACTTTGTCGCCGCAATAATACTTGATGATCCCCTGAATCTGTCCCTGATCGAATGGCTTGTCCGCCCGAGTGATGATTATTGCGTCCGCTCGCTTTAACCCATACAACGGTTCTCGGAGACGGCCGAACGGGACCATCTCGAAACCTCCCAGCGGATCGGTCGCATCGATAAGCAAAATGTTTAGATCCCGAGATAGGGCAAGATGTTGATACCCGTCATCAAGCACCAAAACCCCGGCTCCAAACTCGGATTCGATCCACAGCCCGGCTTTGTATCTGTCTTTGTCGATGACGATCGGGATATCGGGAAGGGAGCGAGCGAGCATTAGGGGCTCATCACCGTACTCGCGATAGGATTCTACGGATACGTTATCGGTCGCAGGGTTGTTGAGCACGCGCCTGCCCGAAGACTCGCGCGCATAGCCTCGCGTCAACACTGCAACGGAATGCCCTTCGGATTTGAGATAGCGCGCGATGTAGTCCACCATCGGCGTCTTGCCGGCGCCCCCGAGCGTCAGGTTGCCCACACTGATCACGGTCGCATCGAGACGCTTCTGTTTCAGGTAGTCGGTTTCATAGGCCGCCACCCGCAGGCGAACCGCGAATTCGTACAGCCTGGCCGGCAGCCACAGCAGGGCGCGCTTTAGCTTTTCGTCTTTCTCGACAATCATCGGGACACCCGACGCGGTTACCCGTAGTCCGTAGTCCGTAATCAGTTGTTTCGAGATATCTGACGCCGGCCTCCCGGCTACGAACTTCGGACTACGCCCTGCTACGGACTACAGACCACGGACTATCCAACTGCACGACTTCTCTAATCGTTGCGACGGTGCAATCAACCGCGCCGCGGTTTTTGAGCAAGATATCACGGGCACGCTCGCCGATCGCCAGTGCGTATTCACGGTCCGACAACAGGCGAATCAATTCTCGGGCGAAACTCGCGGCAGCATCTTTGCCGGCCTCGATCTGGACAAGGGCGTCTGCGTGAACGAAGTCCAGGACTATCTGCCGGAAGTTCTCGGTATGCGGGCCGACGACGATTGGTTTTGCAAAGGCGGCCGGCTCGATAATGTTATGCCCGCCGCGCGGTACAAGACTTCCTCCCACAAAAACAACCGCGGCAAACCGATAGATCGATGCGAGCTCTCCTATCGTGTCAAGAAGCAGCACAGCCGGCATTGGGTCGCCGGCAGCTCCGCGGAGCACATCGCCATTCGTCCCGGCACGCTGGTCTGGGGAAGCTGAGCGGTCTCGTGACTCTGAGCGCTGAGCAAACGAAAACCCGGATCGCCCGATCAGACGAGCAACTTCGTCGAATCGTTCCGGATGCCGTGGCGCGATCAGCAGCCGGGCATCTTCAAGGCCGCTGTGTCTGCGCACCTCGCGGAGAGATGAAAGCAGCACCTCCTCTTCACCAGGCGCAGTGCTGCCAGCGACAATCAGATGAGTCGATCGTGACAGTTGGAATTGATGATCGATGTCGAGATAGGGGTTGGGGGTTGGGGGTTGGGGGTTGGGTTGCCTCTCGCCGGATAGGTCTGCTTCTTCTCTAACCCCTAACCCCAATCCCCCAGTCCCCCGGCGAATCATATTTGAGGTTCCCGCAAACGCGAACGCGACTCGCAACGGCGCCGAGCCTGCGAGCCCGCTCGGCATCTGCCTCCGATTGCATGATCATCAAGGAGAAGTCTTCGAGTGCGCGCCTGAACGGTCGGCCGACAATTTGATATCGACTGAACGAGCGGAGCGAGATCCTGCCATTAGCCAGAATCGTCGTTACTCCGCGCTTCCGGCACTCGCGAAGGAAGTTGGGCCAGATCTCGGTCTCAAGAATTATCACGACCGACGGATTGATCCATGCGAGCGAGCGGCGCACCGAAAACGTCCAATCGAACGGAAAACAAAACCCGGCGTCAAACAAATGCGACTGAGATTTTGCGAGTTGTTGGCCAGTAAGCGTAGTTGTTGAAACTACGATTCGAGCGGCGGGAAGGTCGTTCCGGAGTCGTGCGATCAAGGGCTTTGCGGCCAGAAACTCCCCGACCGAGACGGCGTGCACCCAGATTGTCTCCCGGGAGTCACCTCGGAGAGACGCGGGCAACAAGCCCATCCGCTGTTTGAGGCCGGCGGCATACTTTCCGTGACGTGCGGCCTGATAAACGAAGTAAGGGAGCAAGGCAAGAAACAACAGCGACAGGACGAAGCTATAGAGGAGGTACATGCTTTGCGGCCGCTAAAGCCTTTGGAAACCCTCAACGGAGTCCACTATTTCACTCGTTCCAGGTACACGCCCTTCGCGGGATCAACCCGTATGCGGTCGCCTTCCTTGACAAACGGTGGCACCTGGACGGTAACACCGGTCTCAAGCTTTGCCGGCTTCGGGCTGTTGGATGCCGTCGCGCCTTTCAACTCTGGCGTAGTCTCAACGACCGTCAACTCGACCGCAGGAGGCAGCTCGACACCGATCGGAGCGCCTTCGAAGAACTGGACTTGGATCTTTGTACCCTGGGTCAAATAGTTGGTAGCGTCCCCCAGCGATTCCGCGTCCAAAGGTATCTGGTCGTAGGTCTCCGTGTTCATGAAATGATGCATGTCGCCGTCGGAGTAGAGGTACTCCATCTCGTGATCTTCGAGCGAAGCCCTTTCGATGTTCTCGGTCGAGCTAAATCGAACCTCAGTAGACGAGCCGTTCCTGAGGCTCCGCAGCTTTGCCTGAACGAAAGCTCTAAGATTGCCGGGCGTGCGGTGCTGAAAATCGAGCACCCGGTAAGGCTGGCTGTTGTAAATAATTATCATCCCGCGCCGGATATCATTTGCATTCATCTCAGTTTGATTCCCTTCGAATGTCAGTATGTCACGATCATGGCCGTCGGGCCAACTTGGTAAAATACAGCACTGAAAACGGTCGGCGCAAGGCGCGGCCCAAAGAGGAAAGGCCGAAGGAAGTACTTTCGTCATGTTGGGGCGGGTGTGTGAGACCTTTCGTCGTGCGGGGTATCTTTGGGCTGGATGGTTCTAAATTGCGAACTCGGTTTCCATTGCAAGCTGAGCCTTGCGCAGTTCGAATCTCGCACGCCCGACGTTGCCGCCGCGATTGAGCGCGAGTAACAGGAAGTACTCAGAAGTGATCGGACGGAGCAGAAAGCTCATTGTGTCGGTCGCAAAAACCATCTCACGCATCTCGCCGAGTTCGCTGTCCGACGCAGTGCGCATGCTGCGTCTGACCAGCGTTGTGAACTCGGTAGCAACCGTTTCGATATCGAGGGTGTTGTCCAGATCGTGCACGTGCCGCTCGATTGGTATGCCGTCGATGCCCAGAATGACAACAGCGGCGCATCCTTCGATCCGATTGGCGATTCTGGCGAGTGTATCTGAAAAGCTCATTTTGATTGGCGATTGGCGATTGCCAATTGCGACAGGCGCAATTGGCAATCGCCAAACTTTCTTAGTGTCCCGCCTTGCCGCTTGCCGCCGGAATGGAGGTTGGCGCTGGCGATACCGGCTTGGGATCCTGCTTCTTGTCCTGAACTCCCGACGCCGGTGTTGCGGCGGCCCGGATGGGCGCATTCGGGTTAGGCACTCCCTCGACCGAGCTCCGCTGCGGAGCTCGCGGCCCAAGCGACCCGTCATTCCTGACGATGCGTGGGGTGAGGAAGAACAGAATCTCATCCGAATCGCGCCGGGTCTGCCGCTTCTTAAACAACTCGCCCAGTAGCGGGATGCGCGAAACGCCAGGAGTGCGGTTGATCGAGTGTCCCTCGGTGTCGATGTTTATTCCACCCATGACGGTCGTCCCGCCGTCGGCAACCAGCACCGTCGACTCCGCCGATTGAGTATTGATGCCCGGAGTCCCGTTATTGAACTGTCCGGCCAACGCGAAGTTGACCGTGTTGTTCTCGGCAACGACGTGCATCAGCACCTGTCCGTTCTCTTCGATTATCTGCGGTGTGATCTCAAGCCTCAACGCCGCGGTCACAAACGAAGTGGTGATTGTATTGTTGGACACCGTCTGCACCGGTATCTGCACACCGTTGACTATCTCGGCCGTCTTGTTATCCGTCGTGGTGACTCGCGGGCTGGCGATAGTTCGTATCTGGCCCTTGGTCTCGGACGCCGACAGCGCGAGAGACAGGATGCCGGTCCCAAGCACACCGGTGGTCAAACTCAGTACCGAGTTTGCGACTCCGGCGCGAAGGGCGGTATCAGCGAGCGGGCCGATGAGATTGGTCCCAAGCGGATTGCTCTGTGTTCCGCTTGTACCGCCTGAGGTGCTGCCGCTCGAGGAGCCGCCGGTGGTTCCGGATGATAGCCCGCCGTTATTAAACTGAGCTGGTGTCGTCTCGAAGATGCCAGAGCGTCCATTTTTACCCGCTAGTCCGCCGGCAAGCTCAGTGCCGACATCGCGCAGGAAATTCCGGTTCGCTATCACTATTCGCGCCTCGATCTCGACTTGAGGCTCGGGGCGATCAAGCTTGGCTATCATCTCCTCGATCACTTGCGTGTACTCGGGCAAGTCGGTGACGATCAGGCTATTTGTTCGAATGTCAACCTCGGTTCGACCGCGCTTGCTCAACCGGCTCTCGACTATCGAACGAAGTGAGCCGACGCCCGAGGTGCCTCCTCCGCCCCCGCTGCTCGACCCTCCGCCGCTCGAGCTTCCCCCGCTCCCGCCCCCAGACGAGCCACGACCCATCGAGTTGAGCTGTCCTGAAGCACGGGCGTAC
The DNA here is from genome assembly GCA_963737945.1 of Blastocatellia bacterium. GTDB lineage: Bacteria > Acidobacteriota > Blastocatellia > UBA7656 > UBA7656 > Onstottus_A. The sequence continues at coordinate 19,205 of CAVTUR010000016.1, forward strand.
TTGAGGTGGATGATCTTGGTGACAAGCGGAATCTGGTTGCTCTGGGCCTCTCTTATCGCCAGTTGCTGGTCTTCTTCTTCTTTCACTGCCGTCAGCGTGGCGATTCTGATCATTCGGCCGTTGCTCTCGCACACCGCCCCGAGACGGTTCGCCCGCAGCACCGATTCCATCACTTGATTCCAGGGTATGTCAGTCACCCGGATATCGACCGGTACTGCCCCGACCGATTTGTCGATGATAAAGTTAACACCATATTGTTGTGAGATAAACCGCAGCATGTCGCGGACGTCGACGCCGGCCCGAAGGTCAAAGCTAATCATTCCTCCGACATAGCCCGAGTCGCAGAAAGCAATCTCGCTCCGCTTTGCCGTCTGTGCCGCGGGGTTCGATTGGGATCGCTGGACATCACTAGCACTGCGAATGACCGAAGGATGTGACGGTTGAGCCGCCGACTTTGCGGAATTCGGCTGTGCGGCCGGCTGTGATGGCAAGGGCAGCGTCCGGTTTGGTTGGGGCGTTACCCGCGGTGGCGCGCTCTGCCCACTCGATTGAGCGAGGAGATTGGAAGTCGTGATCGTTTCCTTGACAAACGGCTGAGCCGGTTTCTTGTTGTCATTTTTGCTGTCGGTCTTGTTCTCGACGCGGTCGCCGGCAACTCTCACCTCGGGTTTTGCCGGAGCTGCTGCGTCTTTGGCCGCGTTAAGGTTCTGCTGAGTCTTCGCTTCCGCCTTCGGCGTCACGCCTTCTTCGCGTGAACTGCCGGGATCGCCTATGGTGATGACCAGCCCTTCGCCCTCGCGAGAAACGCGATACGAAACCTTTGATTTGGTGTCGAGCACTATGCGAACTACATTGGCGCTCGGCTGCCCTACGCGGAAGCGCTCCACTACACCAGGGCCTAAGACAGTCGTCTTGTTGCCAAATGTCGATCGGACTCCGGTGATATCGACCACCACGCGCCACGGATTTGGCAGCACGAAGTCTTTATATTGGGGCGCACCATCGGCATCGACCAGAATTCGAATGGCTCCGCCTGCCTGCTCTGAGCGGACCGCGCGGATAATGGTGGCCGGTTTCAAATCGGTTGGCCGAGGTCTGACCCGTTCTGGTGCCGGTTCGGCGCTCACTGGCGTCGAACTCGTGGCTACTGGAGCCGTGAACATCACCACGCCCGGTGGCGAGGCGAGCTTATCGCCCGGTTTCTGGCTCGCGTGATGCGCTTGCCTGGCTTCAGCGGCCGTTTCCTTCTCGATCCTGGCACCGGCCCTGGTCGCTGTGGTGTCAGGCGACACCTCGAGCACCAGCGTGTTGCCATTGACAATCGAGCGATCTCGGGCATCCGCTCGAACGCTGATTTCGATTCTGGCAACGCCGCGCCCCGTGGAACCCGCGCCAACGCGAGACTGTCGAACCACAATCGATTCGACGAGCGGGCTCTTGACGCTGTAACTGGGCAAAAGCTTTGAAGCCTCGCCGCCCGGGAGATCGATGACGATCAACCGGTCCGTCGGTCTAAACACCGTGTAGAGGGGGGGCGCGCTCGACTCGATCAGGATCCGAGTGAGGGATCCCTCAGTCTCGTGTTTGAGCGACACCAAAGCGAACGCTTCCGCACGCGCCCGTGGGTGCGCACCGGCAAACACGCATACGTTGCTCACAAGCGCGAGCAACATCATTGATACGACAAGCCTTCTAGCGATCATAGCCATTGTTATCCCCTCTCATTATCGAAGCTGAAGCGGACGAGGCCCTGCAGGCCGATCTTTGATTTTGATGTCCGGTCCGCCGCGTTGATTGCATCCTTGCACCTGGATTCTGGACGTGCAGCTCCGCGCCGATGCTCGGCCGATGAATCGCTGCAGTGATTATAGTGCGATACTTTGCTAACACAAGACGCCTCACTTCTTCTCTCCGGGTGACTTTGTCACCATGCGCTCCAGCTCGGTCTGCTTTCCGTTGACTTCCTGATATGACTTTTCGCGAAACATCACCTTCGCGGCCCCCGGATCCGAGACATCGCCGCCGATGCGCAGCACTTCTCCGTTGTAACAACGCGCGCCGTTCCGCACGAAGAACATTGTTCCGGAGGGTTGCGCCCGGACGAATGCGCCTGGTCCGCGGTCGTCACGGAACACTCCTGTTATTTCAAGTTCGGACACCAGATATTGTGAGACAGGATCCGGCTCGGCCCCATCGCGGGCCCGCGCCTGGTCCACCTTCTGTCTGAACTCAGCGCGGCGCGCGTCCAGAGTCGGGAATCCGAGCACACGCGTCTGTTGCAGCTTGCCCCGTGGCGTCTTTGGCACGACGATCCTCTTAAACGGATCGCGGCCTGACGACCTGTAAGGCCGGATCGAATCGGCGGTCGGCCCAAGATACTCCTTACCCGTACTGACTTGCTGAGGCTGCGGCGGGGCGTCCGCCTTTTGCGCGGGTTTTTCCTGAGCTGACCCCATGATTGCCATAGTCAGGACAACCAGGATTTGCTGTAACATTGTCTTGATCGTTTTTGCTTTCATGGCATCCACTCCGCTATTTCTTGGTCGCCGCTGGCGTGTCCGCAGCCGGCGGCGGCACGGCAGGCTTCTTCATAGTCAGCTTCTCGAGGTTTTCAGGGGCAATATAGTAGGCAGTCACTACGAATGAGCCGTTTATCGATCTGCCCACCTCTTGCCCGCTCGTCTCCGCCTGTTTTATCTCGACTTCGGTCACACTGACGATGCGAGAATAGAATCCCAACCTCGAAAAGAACTGACCGAGCGCGTCGTATGAGCCGGTGACTTCAATCTGAATCGGCTGGGCGGTGTAGAAGTCGGCAGAAGTCGACTTCATGTGCACGAATCTTTTCAACTCGAGCTTCTGCTCGCGCAGAAAGTCTTTTATGTTGTCGTAAACGCTCGATATCTCGACCTGGTCCGGAAGCAAATCGCGCAGCTTGTCAATCTCTTCGCGTTTTTCTACCAGCGTCTGTTCGGTGGCCGCCAGATTCTGACGGATGATGCTGCCCTGCGCGTTCTTTGCCTTGAGCCCCTCGACCTTCTCGTTGATGCTCTTGGTCTCCTTGCGCGTGGTGTCATAGAGCATCAGATCGGTTCCCCAGATCAGCAAACCCGAGAGCAACAGCAGCACGCCCATCTGGTAGTACCACGCCATCCGGCTGAAGAAGCTGCCCGCCTCATCGGTACCCTTCACTACAGTAGTCATAGTCGCTGCCATAACTAATCTCCCTTCACTTGCCGTGTGGCGCTGCCGCCGGCTTCTCGCCTTCCGCGCGAGGTTTGTTGTAGTCGCAATCGATCGTGAACTGAAACACGCGGGCGACATCCGGGGACTCGCCCTTCTTGTCCCCTTCCTTCTTATCGGTTTCCTTCTTATCGCCTTCTTTCTTATCGGTCCTGTCAACCACGTCGTCGAGCTTCATCTCTTTGCCTTCGATCGAAAGCATGAGGTTGCTGAACAGCCCGTTCGAAAATTCAAGCTGACGGGAGAAGTCCGCGATTACCTGCTGACTGAGCGAACTGCCGATGATCTGGAGGTGAGCGCCTTTCTGCACGATCGCGTCGAGGCGGAAGTCAGCCTGGACGCCGGGCATTCGCTCGTTGATCGCGGACAGCATGGCGACCGGGCCCTTCTGCTCGGCTCGAAGCTGCTTGATAACTTTGATGCGTTCGTCGACCTGCTTCAGCTGAGCTTCCAGTTCATTCTTTCGCTGGATGTCAGCCTCAAGCTTCTTGGCTTCTTCCTCTTCGCGCACCAGCTCGGTCTGTGCAGCGGCGTGCGCGTTGTTGGTCCAGAGATGATCGACACCGATGGCGATCAAAAACACCACGAGCGCGGCAGCCAACATGAACAATCTGCTGTCCGCGGCGTGCGGCCACTTTAGTCTTCTGGACCGCTACGCGATGCTCGGCAGTCCCGCCGAGTAGGTTGACTCTCATCATTGCGCTACCTCCGCAACTCGGACCGCAAGCCCGACGGCCACGGCCATGTTCGGTGACAGTTCTCTCAGGTACTCGTCGTCGAATTTCTTCCCGTCGACTCTGATCGAGCGGAAGGAGTCAAACCGCTCGACCGGCATCTGGAACTTGTCCGCAAGGTACTCGGTCAATTGATAGACCTTCGACGAGCCCCCCGCTATCAGCATTCTGTCAATCGTTGGCAAGTCAACCGCCGTCGCGCGGAAGAAGTCCAGGGTGCGTTGAATCTCCAGCGCGAGCATTTCAGACACGCTCTGGATCGCGGGCTGTATCTGCTCCATCGAGACCTGCTGGTCAGGTGTCGCGCCCCGTTTGAGCGCCTCGGCCTGCTCGAATGTCAGGTTAAACTCTTTTTGAAGAAGATCGGTGTACTGGTTTCCACCCGCAGAGATGTCGCGCGTGAATATCGAAGTCGTTCCCCGTACGATGTTAATCGTCATCACCGAGGCGCCGATGTCCAACAACGCTACCGTCTGATCATTGGTGGGGTTGTAGTTAACCTCGTAGGCGTTTTGGAGGGCGAACGCGTCCACATCGACAATCAGCGGCTGTCGGCCTGTTTGCGAAATCACCTGAGTGAACTGTGCGATCTTGTCGCGCTTGCAAGCGACAAGAAGGACATCCATATTCTGTCCCGATGCGTCGTGACCGATGATTTCGTGGTAGAGGTTGACGTCGTTGATGTCGAACGGAATGTACTGCTCGGCCTCCCAGTGAATTTGTTCGTCGAGCTCTTCTTCCGGCATCGATGGAAGCAATATCTTTTTAACAATGACTGCGTGCCCCGAAAGCGACGTGGCGACCTGATCGGTCTTTATGTTCTGATCGTTCCACATCCGAGTGATCGAGTCGCTTACGTGGTTCAGATCGATTATGTGTCCGTCAACGATTGTGTCGGATTGAAGATTCTGATGCGCGATGTGTACCAGTTCGAACCCGTTTCGGGTGAGCTTGAGTTCAACCGCCTTCAGCGCGCTGGAACCGATGTCGAGTCCAACTACGCTCTTCTTCTTTTTGCCTAGCATGTGTGTCCCCCCGGGGAAGGTGCTCGACTTGTCCGTGACCTCGAACCGGAAATCAAAGCAGCAAAAGCCGCTCAACCAGCAATCGAAGATCACATTCGAAGGGGCAGCGTAGATTTGGGGCGAGGAGAAAATTGCAAGACTCTGAAGGGGCGGGGTGCCGAGGGGTTAATCGATCCCGATGCCGGGATCAAGTCTCTACAATCTCTCAAATACCAGATGATATTTTGCGACGGGCCATTTCTAACATTCGCCCATAGCTAAGTCAATAATAATTTTCGTCGCGCTTTTTCGGAGCCTCAAATCACCCGTTCAGGCTCCCGTGAGCGGTTGGATAGCGGAGTACTTGAAAATCAAAACGACGAGTTGAGGTTCTGCAAATTATGTGGAGTAACTTGAATGCAGTACGCCATGTGATAACGAGGGATGCGAAATTGGAGTCGGGCAGCACCCCCGTCGCCTCGAAGTTCATGCCTGAAGGGAAACGCAGGAGACGCAACCAAAGGGTTGAACGTCTGCGCGGCGCGAATCCCGATATACAGAACCGCGGCAACGCTGCCAGCTGTGCATCGGAATCGCCCTGGTGTTTAACGGCCTCGTAGTGGGAAGAAGGATGGTCCGCGCCGCCAACAAGGAGACTCTCGGGTCGGGTGGTTTGGGGAGCGAGGCACAACCTGAATTTCCGCGATCAGCCGAGACCGCCGGCCTTGCTGTCCCGACCTTCAGCGTGACTGACGAAACGACAAGGCACCTGAGCATATGAGTTCAAAACATGTGACATTTCTAAAGAGCTTTGACCCTCCAGTTCCAGTTCCCTCTCGTTGACTGACTCTATGGCATCACTTAGAATCATTGTTGGTTTCGCCGCCTGTTGTGAGGGCTGATTGTGAGAGTCGCATCCTAAACCGGATGCCGCGCCACTAGCCTGTTGCTCGAAGGCACGCTAGCCAAATGACGGCGAGCCTCAGGTCAGCAGGCTATACGATTTTTGGAGGGAACCCGGTGGAACCGGCGCAAAACAGAGCAGACAAAGTATGACCGCAATATTAAATAAGGTTGCCGCAAAAGTGTTCGGAACGGCCAATGAGCGTCTGCTCAAACGCCTGTGGCCCATCGTCAGTGAGATCAACGCGCTCGAACCGGAGATGGAGCAGTTATCTGACGACCAGCTTCGCGAACGCACCGTGAAGTTCCGGGAGCACGTTGAGAAACGGATGGCAGGCGCTGAACTGTCGGCCGGAACCGCCGACGAACAGAAGAAGGCACTGCGTTCGGTTCTGGACGAGGCGCTCGATGAGATCATGGTCGAAGCGTTCGCGGTGGTTCGGGAGGCCTCGCGGCGAGCAACCGGCATGCGCCACTTTGACGTTCAGTTGATCGGCGGAATGGTGCTTCATCGCGGGATAATCGCCGAGATGAAGACCGGCGAAGGTAAGACGCTGGTGGCCACGCTGCCGGCCTATTTGAATGCGATTGCCGGCCGCGGAGTGCACGTTATCACCGTCAACGATTACCTGGCCAAACGCGATACAGAGTGGATGGGTAAGATATACCGATTCCTGGGACTGACCGTTGGCTGCATACAACACGACATGGACGACTCCGAGCGGCAGGAGGCGTACGCCACGGACATCACCTACGGGACAAACAACGAGTTTGGCTTCGACTACCTGCGCGACAACATGAAGTTCGAACCCACGTCGATGGTGCAGCGCGGCCACTACTACGCGATAGTCGACGAAGTTGATTCGATCCTCATAGACGAAGCCCGAACTCCGCTGATCATCTCGGGCGCCTCGGAAGATTCGACCGAAAAGTATTACGCGGCCAATGACTGCATGATCAAGCTCAAGGAGGAACAGCAGAGACGCATCGTCGAGATCCGCAGAACCGACGGTGATGTCGATCTCAAACAGGATCCCCGGTTGCTCTATCACGTTGACGAGAAGCAGCACAGCGCCACGCTCACCGAAGAGGGGGTCGAAGTGGCCGAGAGAAAGACCGGCGTCGACAATCTCTACGATCCCGCAAACATGGATCTTCTGCACTGCATCGAGCAGTCACTCAAGGCGCATTCGCTTTATCACCTCGACAAGCAATACATCATCAAAGACGGCGAGGTAATCATCGTCGACGAGTTCACCGGGCGGGTCATGCCCGGCCGCCGATGGAGCGATGGCTTGCACCAGGGCGTAGAGGCCAAAGAAGGCGTCAAGATTGAAGCCGAGAACCAGACGCTCGCGACGATCACGCTCCAAAATTACTTCCGCATGTACGCCAAACTCGCCGGCATGACCGGCACCGCGGAGACCGAGGCTTCCGAGTTTGCCAACATCTATAAGCTGGATGTCGCCGTCATGCCGACCAACCAGCCAATGGTCCGCAAGGATTTCTCCGATGTGATCTATCGAACCGAGCGTGAGAAGTTTGATGCGGTGGTGCTGGAGATCAAGGAGCTTCACGAAAATGGCCAGCCCGTCCTGGTAGGCACCGTGTCGGTGGAAAACTCTGAAGCGTTGGCCGCCCGTCTCAAGAAGGCACACGTACCCCACAACGTTCTAAATGCAAAGCCCGAGCACGCTGCGCGCGAAGCCGACATCGTCGCCCAGGCCGGCCGCAAGGGTCAGGTCACGATCGCAACCAACATGGCCGGTCGCGGCACCGACATCCTGCTCGGCGGCAACGCCGAGTTCCTCGCCAGACAATATCTGCGCGAGAAGGAGATCAACCCGGACGAGGCCAGCGAACGCCAGTGGAACGACGCCCTCGCTCGCGCAAAACAAACGACCGACGCCGAGCACCTTGAAGTAGTAGGCGCCGGTGGCCTTCACATTCTGGGCACCGAGCGTCACGAATCGCGACGAATAGATAATCAGCTGCGCGGACGTTCAGGACGGCAGGGTGATCCCGGATCGTCTCGGTTTTACCTCTCGCTTGAAGACGACCTGATGCGAATATTCGGCGGCGAGCGCATCAAGGGTCTAATGCTGCGGCTCGGCATGGAAGAAGGCGTCCCCATTGAATCGCGACTTGTATCCAAGCGAATCGAAGCGGCTCAGAAGTCGGTTGAGGGACATAACTTCTCAATCCGCAAACACCTGCTCGAATACGACGACGTGATGAATAAACAGCGCGAGACTGTCTACGGTCTGCGTCGTGACCTGTTGATTGGTTTTGAAGGAGAGACACCCGAAGAGCAGAGCGTGAATCAGCGCGACTATATTCTCGGTATCGCCGAAGACAACTTTCTCGGTTTGGTCGATCAGTACATGCCGAAGGAACAGCGCGCCGATGAATGGGACCTCGTCAGCCTGAAGGATCAGATCCGGCTGAACTTTGGCTTCGACGCGGACGCCGAGCACCTGCATCTTGCCGAGTTAGGACCCGAAGAAACCAGAGAGGCGATCTGGCCGAAGATCGAAGAGCGGTACCGTGCGAAGGAGGTTCAATTGGGCGTCGAGGCGCTACGCAATCTTGAGCGCTACATCATGCTCAACATCGTAGACGCGCAATGGAAGGACCACTTGCTTGCGCTCGACCACTTGAAAGAAGGCATCGGGTTGCGGGGCTACGGGCAGAAAGACCCGCTTGTTGAGTACAAGCGAGAGTCCTTCTATTTGTTCCAGGCGATGCTCGACCGCATCGATACCGAGACGATTCGTTACCTGTATAACTTCCAGGTCCAGGTAACCGCGCCAGTCGAGGAGCAGTTGCTCGAGCGGCGGCGGCGTCAGCGCCGCGGGCGTGTGGCTTTCACCAAGGCCAACGAGACCGCTTTTGCAGGAGGCGAAGAAGAGACGGCAAAGCCGATTCGCAACAAGGGCCCTCGTATCGGACGCAACGATCCGTGCACTTGCGGAAGTGGTAAGAAGTATAAGAAATGCTGCGGCGCCTGACCTCTTTTATGCGGTCTGGTTCAACCCACAAATTCCGGCAGTCACATCGCAATAAACCTGCCATTCGAGACGATTCTCGCGACCGTGTTTACTCAAAACAAACAATTGAATACCCGCTTGGGCTATTGTACTCTTTGGACTCAACCTCGCGGCTGCCCTCGAATCCGAAGCCCCATCAACACGATCGAGAAGACCTATCAGTAATCAAATCCTAGAAGCGCTCAGATCGGGCACAGCGCCGGAGCCGGTGAAGCTGGCTGCGGCCAGAGGGCTGCTGCCTCTGTCCAATGAGGAGGTGCTCGAGTCGCTGGTGGCACTGAGCGCCGACAAAAACCCGGAGGTGCGCGATGCCGCATCGACGACATTGGGAACGCTCGATCCCGAAGCCTTCTCGCACCTGGCCGCTCACGCTGACACTCACGTGGACGTGCTGGCGTTCCTCTGTCTGTGGAAGCGCTCGCCGCGCGAGCTGGTTGAAGCCCTGATCTTTAATCCTTCGACTCCAGACGGCGCCCTCGCTCAACTCGCGGCCAGGAGTCCCGATCCAAAAATCATAGAGGCGATTTCGCTCAAGCAGCAAAGCCTGATTCGATCGCCGGAAATCATCGACGCCATCCTGACGAACTCTGCGCGCAGCTCCGAGGCAGAACGCCGCGCGCGCGAGGTGCGGGAAGAGTTCTTTGAAAAACAATTCGGCGTCCGCATGATCGCCGATGAACAGCGCGTGCAGGGCGACGCCGCGCGCGAGGCCGAGATCGTAGCTCGCGAGACTGTATCGATCAGCGGCATCGAAGATCTGGTGCGTCTCGGCCTGATCGAGGAAGGAATAGATGATGAGCTAATAACCGAGTATGAAGCACAACACGGTCCCTTTCTCGCTTCGACGCCAAGTCCGGATGAACAACTCGACATCGAACGCGCGGTCTACGAGGTCGCTACCGAAGAAGATTCCCTCATCAGTTCCGACCGGATTCCGGTATTCCAACGGGTCGCGTTGATGAGCGTCAAGGACAGGGTGATGCTTGCTATAAAAGGAACCCGCGAGGCTCGAATGATACTGATCCGCGATCCAAACCGGATGGTAGCCGGCGCGGTCTTGCGAAACCCGCGGCTGACGGATACCGAAATCGAAAACATCGCTTCAGTCAGGACCGTCCCGGACGACGTGCTGCGGCAGATAGGTCAAAACCGGGCCTGGACACGCTCGTATGTTGTCATACACAACCTTGTGAAAAACGGCCGCACCCCCATCGCCATCAGCCTGAACTTTATCAATCGAATTCAAACGCGCGATCTCCGCGCGCTTTCGCAAAACAAAAACATTCCGGACGTGATCCGCCAGACTTCGTACCGCTTATATATGAAGCGAAGCAGCACCGGCTCTTAAGCGAACTACACACACACACCAAATCGGCAGCATCCATGAGAACTGCCATCGAATATCAACATCACAGTAATCGCAGATCACTAAGCTAGCGATACGATCATAAAACCACCAACGATCGCTACAGCGTCCTCCAGAAGCGCCACCACCGTGTCCGGAACTCCGAGAGCCTTGACCAGCCGCGTGCGTGCCTGATAGCCGGCAAACGCCCCCGCCACCCCACCGGCGCCGCCCAGCGCAGCGCCAATCACCACGGATTGATTCGCAGCCGCGCAGAGTGCGGCACCCGAAAGTCCCCCGAGCACGAACCGCGCGATCAGACCCAGCGCCTCCGTTCGCCTCGGCGTCTTCGGGAGCTTGTCCACTATTAACTCAACCAAAGCGGCCGCGCTGAGGATGTATACGGCCACAATCGAGCCCAGGAACGCCAGTTGTGACTGTTGAAGATCGAACCATCTCAAATGCGCTGCCCAACTGACTACCGCCGGCGCTGTCATAGAACGCAGACCGGCCACCAGGCCAATGGCAAACGCGAGGATTAGAACTGTGCTTGCGTTCATAGTCCCTCCGACTTGACGGTGAGAATCATTGCTCAGTGGTCGCCCTGCTTTTCGAGAAGCGTCCGGCTCGACGACAATGGCACAAGCCGACGGCCGTACCGCCTCACCTGTTCAGTTACAGGGTACTGGCTTCGTTCAGAAGTTCGGTTGAAACAGAGTCCAAGTCAAGCTTTGTAGCCTCAATCAAATCGTCCAGTTGCTCCAGGCTCGTAGCGCTCGCAATTGGCGCGGTAATGCTCGGACGCGCGATCAGCCACCCGAGCGCAACTCGGGCAGGCGTTGATTCGAGCTGACTTGCCACTTGATCCAGGACCTTGAGGATCCGAAAACCTCGATCATTTAGATACTGTTTGGTTCTTCGACCCCTTGGACTCTTGGATAGATCCTCTTCCGATCGGTATTTCCCGGTTAGAAACCCGCTGGCCAGCGAGAAGTAGCTAATCACTCCTATTCCCTTTTCGAGACAGAGAGGCTCGAGGCTCGCCTCATAGTCCGCGCGATCGTAGAGATTGTACTGGGGCTGGAGCGTCTGGTAGCTGGGATATCCATGTTTTTCGCTCACAAGCAATGCCTGCGAGAGCCGTTCCGCTTTGTAGTTTGAGGCACCGATCGCGCGAACCTTACCTTGCTCGATCAACCGTGCAAACGTCTCCAGGGTCTCATCCAACGGCGTCGTCTCGTCATCGATGTGCGCCTGATACAAGTCGATATAGTCCGTCTGCAAGCGTTTCAGCGAATCCTCGACCGAGCGCAGAAGATGGGCCCGCGAGAGCCCCTTCCTATCCGGAGCCATTTCCATTCCGGCCTTGGTCGCAACGACTACGTCTTGACGCTTTCCGCTTTGCTTCATCCATTTTCCAATTACTGTTTCGGATTCGCCTCCGATGTGCCCGGGTACCCATACCGAATACACATCCGCGGTATCCACCAGACTAAACCCGGCGGCCACAAACGCATCAAGCAAGGCGAATGATGTTGGTTCATCGGCAGTCCATCCGAACACGTTTCCTCCGAGAGCCAGCGGAAAAGTCTCAAGTCCGGAGTGTCCCAGCTTTCGTTTTTTCATTATCCCCCTATTGTCCGACAAACTTCAGTTTGTCGAATTGGGCCGCTTGCGACGGCAAACTAAAGTTTGTCGGACATTCCGCTCATCCGCTCAAGCCGCGCAGGCACATGCTTGTGCCAGGGCGTGCCCGCCAGAAAATCCCGATCGCCGGTAGAGGTCAGCTCGTTGACCGAAGTTCCAACCCGTATCGTAACCCCATCGCCGGCGTCATAATCCAGGCCAAGACCGTTGGGCAGCGAGATATGACCTTGCCGCATCATCTCCGAAACCTCAATAGTCACCTCGGCATTACCGCGCCGGGTGCTCAGTTGAGCCCGATCGCCATCCGCGAGTCTCAGCGCTTCAGCGTCGACGTGGCTTATGCGCAGCGCGCCGTCCTTACCCTTCTTCCGCCACCCTGGATTCCGGATGATGGTGTTGGTGGTTTCCGACCGGCGCTCACCCGCGGAAAGAACAAACGGAAAATCCGGATCCGCGGCCAGCGGCTCCGAGGTGAGCTTCGGCAACTCGGCCAGCAGTTCAGGAATCACGAGGTTGATCTTACCCCCGGGGGTCCGAACGCGCTTCCAACTGTCTTCATACTCATCCGACGAAAACACAACACCGGAGGAACTCTCGAGAACCGCCTCGAACAATTTCTCGCCGGCTGTGAATGAGTCTCCGGCGAATCCCGCCCGCGCGGCCGAATCGGGATTCGCCTGCACGAACAGATGGCACGCTCCCCATAGGATCGCCGCCGAAGCCGCGCCGTTCGGCAGAGTCGGTCCCAGCGTGCGATAAAGCACAACCGGCGCAAGCTTCGCGATCATCGGGTTGGCGGCCATCGCCATGAAGAACGCTTTTGCAAAAGCACCGCGGCCTTTTCCGGCTGCCGCTCTTAAGGGATCAAGATCATCCGGGGTCAACGCGCCAAGAGCCTCAACGAGCCGGGCGTGAATCTCCGGTTCGGGCAACACGTCGCCCAGCGGCTCGAGCATCGGATGGCGCAAGTGGAAGTAGTTGTTTGGAAACTCCATGCCGAAGTATGTAGCTTCGTACTTCTCATACTGGGTGGGCCCCGGCAGGATGTAATGAGCAAGCCGCGCCGTCTCGGTCATCGCTATATCAATCACAACAAGCAACTCGAGCGAGCTTAGAGCCTCGCGCATCTTCTGGCTGTCTGCCAGCGAGTGAACCGGGTTGCCGCTTTCGACCAGCATCGCACGATAGCGTTTTGGATGGTCAGTCAGGATTTCTTCGGGGATCACGTTGCAGGGGATCAGCCCGGTGATGATTCTCGCGCCAACAACCGGGCTTCGTTTCTCGATTTTCTCACCTGCCCCCTTGTCGACAATGCTTCCTTTGCTCGAAGCATTCAAACCGATCAGCGGTGCCATCGCGTAGTTCGTTCCCTTGCGGCCAAAGTTGCCGGTGAGAATCCAGATCAGCCGGTTGAGATAACTGCCAAGCGTCGAGTGAACGGACATCTGCATCCCGAGGTCTTCGATAACTGAGACGCTCTTCGCCGCGGCGATTCGCCGCGCGGTCTCGCGGAGTTGAGTCTCGGGCACGCCACAAATATGCGCATATTCAGAAACCGGGATGCGTGCGAACGCGGGCTCGATTGTCTCGAGACCGTTTGCATGCTCGCCCAGCCATTCTCGCGCGACTAGATTTTCCTGGACCAGAATCGCAACCAGCGCGGCAAGGCACCAGGCGTCCGTGCCGGGGTTGATGGCGAGATGATAGTCAGCCATCTCCGCCGTCTCGCTCCGGCGCGGATCGATTACTACGATCGAGCGGCCGGGGTCCTTTGCGATCTGACGCAAAGTTGCGCGCGAGCGAGCAAAACCGTGCGACTGCCAGGGGTTCTTTCCGATAAACACGGCTACTTCACAGTGTTCGAAGTCGCCGTGTACGCCGGCGCCAAACATCCGGCCATTAACCCAGAACTCGCCGGTCTTTTCCTGCGCGAGCGCGTTGGAGCGGAACTTCGACCCGAGCGCCTTCAGGGTACTGTCGGAATAGCTGCCGCCGAGATGATTTCCCTGTCCGCCCCCGCCGTAGTACAGAATCGTCTCGCCGCCGTATTGAGACTTAACATCAAGGAATCGCGCCGCGATCTCGGTGATCGCGGTTTCCCAATCAATCGCCTCGAAGGTGCCGTCCGGGCGTCGCCGCAACGGCGCCGTCAGACGGTCGGCCGCGTTCTGGTAGGAGTCCAGGCGCTGCGGCTTTTCACAGGTGTAGCCCTGCGACGAGGGATGCGCCTTGTCGCCCCTGACGCGTACAATGTCGCGCCCGGCGGCGCCGCCAAGTTGAATTTCAATTCCGCAGTTCAGACTGCAGAGGATGCAGGCCGTCTGGTGCCAACCATCGTTGCGTGCTTGTGTCATAGTCGCGCTCCTGTGTTCAAGGGTTCAGCCTTCAGCGTTCAGGGTTCGGGGTTCGGGGTTCAGGGTTCAGGTTCAGGGTTCAGGGTTCAGGGTTCAGAGTTCAGTCTTTTGGTTGATGGTCGTCGGCAAGCTAAAGCTTCAAACCCATGAACGCTTGAACCCTAAACTCTGAGCTCCGAACCCTGAACTCCGAACTCTGAACTCTGAACCCTGAACCCCGAACCCCGAACCCTGAACCCTGAACTCTGAACCCCGAACCCCGAACTCTGAACCCCGAACTCTGAACCCCGAACCCTGAACCCTGAACGACGTTATTCATTGTCCTTCTGACAATCCACGCGTTACCCAGCCGTGATGCTGACGCGCGTGATCGCCGTTAACCGCTATCACCCCGCCGATGGTCCCATCCGCCCATGGCGCTCCCGGTAATCGCTCTTCGAGTTGTTGATCGGTTAGCTCCGCCAGCAGAGCGAGAGTCTCACCCCGGATCTTCTGGCCAAGCGCGACAACCTCGCTGAAGCTCTTATCGCGATGCTTTTGCACCCACACCTCGTTCATTCCATGCACTCGAGCCATCACCTCTTCCCGAGAAGGCGTGCTGCCATCCGGGTTCTTCATGATTCCGATCGGGTTCGGATCACCGCTGATGTATCGGCGGATGATGCCGTTGAATGCCGCCTCGATTCCGGCAAGATGAGCAAGATGATCTTTCGCGGTCCACGATGCTTCCGGGTCGTGCCTGCTGGTCGTAATTCCGCGAGCAAGATCTTCAGCCGGCATGGCGGCCCAGGTCTGCAGGGTCCAGACCCGTTCCTGGTTGAGCTTGATTTCAATCTCTGCGCGATTCATGTCAGTGGCTCCAGCATTTCCTTTCTTGAGGCTCGTGCTATGACTCGACGCTTCCGCTCTGGAGACCGCTCCTCAGGCCGGGAAGTTCAGAAAGCTTTAGCTTGCTCCCAGAACTTGCCCCGATCGAATCACGCAAGTTAAAGCTTGTACTCTGAACTTCCCTAACTACAAATGCTCAACTAACGGCTCGCCGTTCTGCCAGCGCCGCCCGGCGGCAGGACTTCAGGATTTGGTCCGACAGTTTTTCACTCTTCACTGCTCGCGATAGCATCAATCCACCCACGCACTGAGCTACGATTGCCAGCGCCCGCTCACGCGCCGGCGCCGAACTCTCATCCAGAACCCTTCGATCTCATTCACAAATCGCAGAACCTGCCGTTCGTAGCTCTCGCGAGTAGCATCGCTCTTCCGCGCGACGTCCGATGTCAGCGCCGGCAATGGACACCCTTCGGCGACCGTATCGCGATGAGTGCGGCTCAGATATCCTTTTATTAAGGCCCCCACCGGATCGGCCGCAGCGAGCGCGTTCCCCCTTGTCTCCCGCAGCACCTTGCCAGGATCGAGCGCCGTAGCCATCGCTTCCGCGAACAACGTTTCCTTGGATGAGAAGTGCGAATAGAATCCTCCTGCAGTCAGACCGGCTTTGTTCATGATGGCATCGATCCCAACTCCATCGTAGCCGGATTCTCTGAACAGCCTCGCCGCGGCGCCTAGAATCCTCGCGCGGGTCTCCGCCTTTTGTTGTTTCGGGTAACGCATTGGGTGTTGATAGTATGACGATCGTCATTCTATAGTCAAGACTGGTTTGAATTACCGCGATGAGGGCTAGGGTCACTGGGTGCGTGGCGGTCTTCACGCATACCCACCTCGTCAGAAAGAGTGAAAGAATTGACGAGTCCGCGCGCGTTTCGTAGTTCCGCCTTCAGGCGGGCCTTTCGCTCGTGCATTTGCCTGGTGCCGCCTAAAGCCGGAACTACGAAACGCTTATTCTTTCACACCTTCGTGTGAGAGGTGGGTCTTTGATGTTACTGCAAGCCCCTGTCTACTTCTCGAGGGCTGCGCTAGAATAGGAAGCCTTCGGAGACGATCATGAGACTAGTGATGGTGGGCGGACACGCGCGGAATGTCGGCAAGACTTCGGTTGTCGCGGGCATCATCGGCGGGCTACGCGAGTTCAACTGGACCGCGGCCAAAATCACTCAATTCGGTCACGGCATTTGCTCCGTGAATGGTGAAGCCTGCGGGTGTGCGATGAGCGAACACCAGTTTTCAATCACCGAAGAGCGGCATCGCGACACCGGCACCGACACCGCTAGGTTTCTTGTGGCAGGCGCGCGCCGGTCGTTGTGGGTGCGCACCAAACAGGGCGAGCTGGCGACGGCGCTCCCGGCATTCGCATCGAAGATCGAAGCCGACGAGTTCGTCATCGTCGAGAGCAACAGCCTCCGCCGCTTCATTACGCCGGCGCTGTATATCCAGGTGCTCGACGCCGCGAACCCCGACTTCAAAGTTTCAGCGCAGCAGTTCTTCGATCTAAGCGACGCTTATGTTCTTGTGAGGAAGACCGGCCAGGCCAATCCGACCCCGGCCGACAACGCGTTGCTGGCTCGCGAAGTCAAGAAGAGCAAGCCGTGCTTTATGGTGAACGAAGAGGATCGTTTTATTAGTCAGGAGGTCATCGAGTTTGTCAGATCAAAGCTCTCAGTTGGAGCCGGCGATGTTGCGAGACGCGTACAACCGGCCAATTAAGGACCTGAGGATTTCGGTCACCGACAGGTGCAACTTTCGCTGCACCTACTGCATGCCCCTCGAGGAGTATGTATGGATCGATCGGAGCGAGATCCTCACCTTCGAAGAGATTGCCCGACTCGCGCGTCTTTTCGCAGGGCTCGGAGTCGAAAAGATTCGAATCACCGGCGGCGAGCCCCTGGTGCGCAAGGACTTGCACCGGCTTGTCGGGATGCTGTCGGGGATCGAGGCAGTACGCGATCTGTGTCTGACAACGAATGCCTCCCTGTTAGCCGAACAAATCGATGAACTCGCGGCAGCAGGGCTGAAGCGCATCAACGTGAGCATCGATACGCTTGACCATGACAAGTTCAAGCAAATAACCAAGCGCGGCAATCTGGACAGAGTTCTCGAAGGGCTCTTCGCAGCAAAGAAGCTTGGGCTTCGGCCGATCAAGATCAACGCGGTGATCGAGCGAGGCGTAAACGACGACGACATCATCCCGCTGGTTGAATTCTCGCGCGAGCACGGCTTTTCGATGCGGTTCATCGAGTACATGGATGTAGGCAATGCGAACAATTGGATCTCGCAAAAGATCGTGTCGAAAAAAGACATTGTCGAAACGATCAATTCCCGCTTTCCTCTCAAAGAAATCGGCCGCGACAGCGGCACCGCTCCATCGGTCGACTACGAGTTCACGGACGGAATCGGCGATATCGGAGTCATCGCATCAGTGACCGAGCCGTTCTGTTCAAGCTGCACCCGCGCTCGCCTGACCGCCGACGGTAAGCTGGTGACCTGTCTCTTCTCGGATATTGGACACGATCTGAAATCGCTCATTCGAAGCGGCGCCACTGACGAATACCTTGTTGGGGTCATCAGTTCGGTATGGACCAAGCGGACTGATCGGTACTCCGACGAGCGTCTGGCGGCGATGAATTCGCCCGACGGCTACCAGCCAAAATCACACCACAAGATCGAGATGATAACCCTGGGAGGGTGATGTCTGATCAAATCACTCTTTCTTGAAGAGCGCTTACGCGCGCCCGTGACACCTCGAACCGGCATCCGGGCGGAGTCATATCCACTGAACCGGGAATTAGAACAGCGTCAGTTTCCCATCTCGTCCGCTTGAGGTACTCTTTCTTGCAACCAAACTCAAGGGGGACCGTTCAGTGGCGAAGACTATTGGCATCTTGACTGGTGGCGGTGATGTCCCGGGGCTGAATCCCTGTATCAAAGCGGTCGTCTACCGGGCGATCGATGCGGGCTACGAAGTGCTCGGCATTCGCCGAGGGTGGGGCGGGCTGCTCCACTTTAACCCGTTGGAGCCCGAAAGCTTTTCCAAACATTTCATACCCCTGGACAAGCAGGTCGTTCGCACAATCGATCGCTCCGGCGGCACGATCCTGCACACCAGCCGCACCAATCCTTCCAGGGTCAAGCTCAAAGATGAACCCGACTTTCTGCGAGACCCTCAACACACAAAAGCCGAACAAGCAGACCCGCGCCCCCGCGACTTCACACCTCACGTGCTCAAGAACCTCGAAGATCTTGGGATCGGGATTCTCGTTGCCATCGGCGGCGACGACACCCTGAGCTACGGAGAGCGCCTCCATCGCGAAGGCGTCGAAGTCATCGCAATCCCAAAGACGATGGATAACGACGTGTTCGGCACCGACTACTGCATCGGCTTTAGCACCGCCGTCACTCGAAGCGTTCAGTTCATACATCAGCTCCGAACGAGCAGCGGCTCGCACGAACGCATCGCCGTAGTGGAACTGTTCGGGCGCAACAGCGGTGAGACCAGCTTGATCAGCTCCTATCTGGCGGGTGTCGATCGCGCTCTGATCTCAGAAGTGCCCTTCGATCCTGAGCGGCTGGCGAAGCTGGTGATGCAAGACAAACGAACCAATCCCAGCAACTACGCGATGGTAACCATCAGCGAAGGTGCGCACATGCTGGGCGGCAAAGTAATCGAGTACGGCGAGGCCGACGCGTACGGCCATCGCAAGCTCGGCGGCATTGGCTTGATCGTAGGAGAGGCGCTCAAGAGGCTGACCGGCGAAGACATCGTCTATCAGCAGATTGCATACTTGATGCGGTCGGGCGCGCCTGACGCCGTCGATCTGATGGTGTCGGTCAACTATGCTCACATGGCTATGGATTTGATTCTCGAGGGCGTGAGCGGACGGATGTGCGCGCTGCGCGACGGAACTTACACGCACGTTCCAATCAGCGCGATCACCAGCGGCTTGAAGCGAGTCGACGTCGACGAACTCTATGACTCCGAACAGTATCTGCCCAAGGTTCGCAGAGTGCTGGGCAAGCCGATGTTTCTGTATTGAGGTCAGGCTACGCGGTGACTAAGCCGGCCGGGACAGCGATAAGAAGAGTAGAATGGGGCACCGATGACCATCCCGCGTTGGAGCACGATCGCTTTCTTCGTCCTGGTGCAAATGCAGTTCATCCTGTCGTGGCTCCAGGCGACGAAAACGAATAAGAGTTTCAGAGAGGCGGTCCTCCCAAACGCCCTGTTGGCGGCAGCATTCTCGATCATCTTTATCCGAGAATTCTTCGGCGATTTTCCTATCTGGATCGATGCGCCATTCGCGCTCGCTCTTTCTCTTATCATTCTGTTTGGCATAGGTCTGGCCGCGGTCAGATTGAAGCGCTATCTCAAAGAAGCCTGGCGGCTGGAGGACGGAAAGGATAAGTGATATCCTGCGCGCTTGCCGGATTTGGGCAGTCCATTCTCCAAACACAAATCTGATTCCCAGAGGCTGAAAACATGAACCTAACAGCGATCGACTGGATCATCATGCTGGTGTACTTCGTTTTCGTGCTCGGCATAGGCTTCGCCCTGAAACGCTACATGAAAACGAGCACTGACTTCTTTCTGTCCGGGCGTTCGATTCCCGCGTGGATCACCGGTCTCGCTTTCATCTCGGCCAACCTTGGCGCGCAGGAAGTCATCGGCATGGGAGCCTCGGGGGCAAAGTACGGAATCGCTACCAGTCACTTCTACTGGGTGGGTGCAATCCCGGCGATGGTGTTCGTAGGGGTTTTCATGATGCCGTTCTATTACGGCTCGCGGGCGCGCTCGGTGCCCGAGTACCTAAAGCTTCGCTTCGATGAGAAGACTCGCGGGTTGAACGCGATTTCGTTTGCGGCGATGACGATCTTTTCGTCGGGTATCTCGATGTACGCGATGGGTCTGCTGCTTCAGACGCTGCTGGGCTGGGACTTCACCTTTAGCGTGTTGATGTCAGCAGTGATCGTGCTCCTTTATATATTCCTCGGCGGCCTCACCTCGGCGATCTATAACGAGGTCCTTCAGTTCTTTTTGATAGTGCTTGGATTTCTGCCGCTGGTTTTTCTGGGTCTGAAGGACGCCGGCGGATGGTCAGGTCTGCAATCAAGGCTGGGGGTCGTCGCTACCGAACACGGCTTCGTATCCGGTGCGTGGACCCACTCCTGGAAGTTCATGGACAGCCCCTCGTCCAACCCGATGGGAGTCGAATGGTTCGGTATGGCGATGGGGCTGGGGTTTGTTCTGTCGTTCGGGTACTGGTGCACGGACTTCCTGGTAGTACAACGCGCGATGGCAGCCAATTCCATGTCGGCGGCTCGCCGGACGCCTCTTATCGCGGCAATACCAAAGATGTTCTTTCCGTTTCTGGTGATCCTTCCGGGAATGATCGCTATCGCGCTCACTTATCAATCCGGCGAAAGCGGGTTCGCTCTCCCCCAGAAACCCGACGGCGCACTCAACTACGACATGGCAATCCCGATGATGCTTGGACACTATTTTCCGTCGGGGATGCTTGGCGTTGGGCTCACCGCGCTGATGGCGAGTTTCATGTCGGGGATGGCCGGAAATGTCACCGCGTTCAACACGGTATGGACCTATGACATTTATCAGTCCTATATCAGACGCGGTGCGAGCGATCAGCATTATCTCTGGATGGGGAGAATGGCGACCGTGTTTGGCATCGCCGTCTCGGTAGCCGCGGCGTATGTGGCGACGCGGTTCAACAACATCATGGATATGCTGCAATTGGTGTTCGCGTTCGTAAACGCACCTCTATTTGCGACGTTTCTGTTAGGAATGTTCTGGAAGCGCGCTACCGGGCACGGCGCGTTCCTCGGTTTGTTATCCGGCACCCTGGCGGCGTCTATTCATCACGGGTTGACGCTGCCGATGCACGCCGTAGCGGGAGTAAAGGGCGGCTGGTTTGGCGCGATGCATATCTATCCGAGCGAGATGGCGCAAAACTTCTGGACGGCGATTTTCGCCTGGAGCGCTTGCTTTGTTGTGACGATTCTGGTGAGCCTGATGACCAGGGCCCGCGAGGAAAAGGAACTGGTGGGGCTTGTTTATTCGCTGACCGAACGGCCAAAGGAAGATCACGTGGTCTGGTATCAGCGGCCGGCCACGCTGGGGGTGATCGTGTTGTTGATGACGCTGGTGCTGAACATCATATTCTGGTAAGGAAGTTTGTCACACATTTGCGGAGGATCTAGATGGGACTGGATATTAGGCTGCCGATCGGCTTGATGTTCACTGTGTTTGGGGTGCTGCTGGTTGTATACGGGGCCATCAGCGACAAGGCGATCTATCACCGCTCGCTTGGAATAAATGTCAATCTCGAGTGGGGCATCGTGTTGTTGATCTTTGGCGTCGTGATGCTGCTGTTGGGACGTCGGGCTGCAACCGCGCCCAAACCCGACGAGTCTGATCACCAAAACGGCAAGAGCAGACACTAGATCGATGAGTCATAAGTTCGATGACTTTCGAAGCACCGGCGCCCGCATCTATCGTGCTCCCGGCCGAGTCAACCTGATCGGCGAACACACCGACTATAACGACGGATTCGTGATGCCCGCGGCGATCGATCTGTATACCGAGGCAGCGATTAAGCCCCGCGACGACCGCACCCTCGTCATTCATTCCGAATCCTTTGACGATACAGTGGAGTTCGATCTTGACGAGCCGCACCCACTCGCTCGCGGTCATTGGAGCGACTATGTGCGCGGCGTAGCGATCGCGCTTGAACAGGCAGGCCACCGATTGCGCGGCGCAGAATCTGGCGATCCGCAGCAATTTGCCAATCGGAGCAGGCTTGAGCTCATCCGCCGCGATCGAGGTAGCGGCCGGTCTGGCGATGATCGAGAACGCAGGCATAGAGATCGATCGCGTCGAACTCGCGAAGCTCTGCCAGAAGGCCGAAAACGAATTCGTCGGCATGCGTTGCGGGATAATGGACCAGTTTATTTCGTGCTGCGGAAAAGCCGGAACGGCGCTGATACTCGATTGCCGTTCGCTCGACTATCGATTGCTGCCGATTCCTGATAACGTGCGGCTGGTCATCTGCAACACGATGGTGAAGCACGAATTGGGCTCGAGCGAGTACAATACTCGCCGAGCTGAATGCGAGACGGGCGTTCAGCACTTCCGCAAACTGCTCCCTGACATTCAAGCGCTTCGCGATGTGACCGTGAGTGATCTGGAGCATTGCGGCAGTGACTTGAACGAAGTGGTTTTTAGGCGCTGCCGCCACGTGATCACCGAAAACGCTCGCGTCGTGGCCGCTGCCACTGCGCTCGCACGTGGCGATTTGCTTGTGTTTGGCAAGCTTATGGCTGAGTCGCATAGAAGCTTGCGCGACGACTACGAAGTCAGCTGCAGGGAGTTGGATACGATGGTCGCTATCGGCGCGCAAATCGAAGGCGTCTACGGCGCGAGGATGACCGGCGGAGGATTTGGTGGCTGCACGATCAACCTCGTTGCCGCCGATAGCGTCGCGGTGTTCACGCGGACCGTGGCTCGTGATTACGAGCAGTCTACCGGGATCACGCCGGAGATCTATTCCTGCTCGACCGCTGACGGGGTCGCATAGATTCCTTTCGCGGGCGGGCGGCGCCCCAAACGCAGTGACTTCGGAGGCAAGGATGAAACGAGCATCTCTTCTTTTCACCACGATCGCACTTCTATTCACGTGCATCCCCGGCGCCTGGGCGCAGCAAGATCCCGTCATTCAGCTTCTTCAGGCCCTTGCCGATGCGCCCGGCCCGCCCGGCTTCGAGGAACCGGTCCGCAAGATAATGGCGGAACGCATGAAGCCGCTCGCCGACAAGCTCAGCTATGACGGGCTTGGGTCGGTAATAGCTACCCAGGGAAACAACGGCCCGCGCGTAATGGTCGACGCTCACATGGACGAGCTGGGCGGGGTAATTAGACGTATCGCGCCAAACGGCTTCCTCACGATGCAGATGCTCGGCGGGTGGCTGGATCAGGCCCTGGTCGATCAGCGTTGGATCATCATAGGCTCAAAAGGTCCGGTCAGAGCGGTTACCGGGATTCGCGACGTTCACATCGTCCCGCAAGAAGAGCGGGCGCGAGTGTACTCACGCGACTCAGTCTTTCTGGATGTAGGTGCGAAGACCGAAGCCGAAGCGCGCTCGCTCGGAGTCGAACCCGGGGACCCCGTCGTCCCCGACGCCCCGTTCTTTGTGATGAATGGAACGAACAACTATGCCGGCAAGGCGTGGGATGATAGAGTCGGTTGCGCGGTGATGATTGAAACGATGAGGCGGTTTGCGAACACCCCTCACCCGAATCAAATCTTCTACGCCGCGACTGTGCAGGAAGAGATCGGTCTTCGCGGCGCGCACACCGCAAGCGATTTGATCAAACCGGATCTGGGGATCGCTATTGAAGGCGGCGTGGTAAAGGACGCACCCGGCACTCATCCCGAAGAGTCGCAGGTGATACTGGGCAACGGACCCGGGCTTTTTCTTTACGACAGCAGCGCCCTGCCGAACCGAAAGCTGGTTGCATTTGTAAAGCAAGTCGCGGTTGATAAATCGATCCCGCTTCAGTTTGATCTGGTGCAGGGCTACGGCGATGACTCAGCAGAAATACAAAAGAGCAACGGCGGGGTCCCGACGGTCAACCTTGTCGTTCCCGCTCGTTACACACATGCTCACAACGGGGTCATCAATCGGCAAGACTTCAACCATATGGTCGATTTGATGGTAGCGCTCATAGAGAAGCTTGACGCCGGCGCGGTCGCTCGAATTCGGGACTTCACTCCACAATGATGGAGTGGAGCGCTTCTACTTTTGATTGAGGGGGTTGCCAGTGAAGAACATCTCATTGCTGCTGATCGGAACCATAAGTATTCTGATCGCCCAGGGATCGCCGATCAGAACCGCGGCGCCGCTTGCCGAACGATTGGGATTCAAATCAACCGACAAGATCCTGATCATAAATGTCGACGACGTAGGCAATAGCCACGCAGCAAACGCCGCGGTGATCGACGCGATGGAGAACGGGCTCGCCACGTCATCGACTATCATCGTTCCAGGCCCTTGGTTTCCTGAGATCGCCGCTTACGCCAAGTCGCATCCGAACTCAGACTTTGGCGTTCATCTCGCGCACACCAGCGAATGGAAGACGCTAAAATGGGGACCGGTGGCAAACAAGAGTGATGTGCCCGGTCTGGTCGATCCGCAAGGCTATCTGTGGCCTGACATAATGAGCGTGTACAAGAATTCGACCCCCGAGCAGGCCTATGTCGAAGCTCGCGCGCAGATAAAGAAGGCGCTCGACGCGGGCATTGACGTGACCCACATCGACTCGCACATGGGCACTCTTCAATACAACGAAGCGTACTTTCAGATTTATCGGAAGCTCGCGAAGGAGTTCAATCTGCCACTTAGGATGGGCTCTCAGGAGTTACTTGCGGCGCAGGGAGGCGGCGAACAGCGGGGCCAGTTGGACGCAGACGGGGTCGTGTATCCGGACTATTTGATTCACGGGGATCGAAAACAGGGTGAGTCGATCCGCGATTACTGGATTCGGTCGATCAGTTCGTTGAAACCGGGAGTGACTGAGCTGTACATTCACGCGTCGGTCGCGGGTGAAGAGATCAAGCACATCACCAACTCGTGGCAGGATCGCGCGGCTGAATACGAGTTGTTTACCAGGGATCCTGAGGTTCGCCGCATACTCGAATCGCAGGGCGTCAAGCGGATCGGTTATCGCGCGCTTCGCGAGGTACAGCGCAAGTCTCGGCGTACTTAGGATGCGATGTAGCGGACACGCAGCCTGTGGTTCAGCTACCGGGAATCGTTTATAGTGAATGAGCCCAGTGCTCAACCTGGAGAACCATCCATGGCAATTACAAGATCAGCGCCAGCGCGATTCCTGGTTTGTCTCGCATGCCTCGCGTTCGCCATCCCACACCCCCTTCACGCACAACAGACCTTTGACGTTAAAGCCAACTATGCCAAGTCCGAACACATGATCTCGATGCGCGACGGCGTAAAGCTCTTTGTCTCCGTTTACTCGCCCCGGGACACATCGCAGAAGTATCCGATTCTTCTTTCCCGCACTCCGTATAGCTGTTCGCCTTACGGACCCGAGGCGTACAAAGACACCATCGGTCCGTCGCCGCTGTTTGCCAAAGAAGGCTACATCATCGTCTATCAGGATGTGCGCGGCGCCTGGATGTCCGAGGGCACGTACGTCAACATGCGCCCACAGAACAACAAGAAGGGACCTAAGGACATCGACGAAAGCAGCGATACCTACGACACCATCGACTGGCTGGTCAAGAACATACCGAATAACAACGGGCGAGTTGGAATGTGGGGAATCTCGTATCCGGGTTTCTACACCGCCGTCGGGGCGATAGATGCTCATCCGGCCTTGAAGGCCGCATCGCCACAGGCTCCGATCTCCGACTGGTTCATCGGCGACGACTTTCATCACAACGGTACGTTCTTCCTGCCTCACGCCTTCGGCTTCTTCTCGGGTTTTGGGCGCCCCCGGCCAAAACCGACTGCAACCGCGTCCGGCCAGCGGTTCAGCTACCCAACACCGGACGGCTATGAGTTCTTCCTCGACATGAGGACGCTGGCGAACGGGGACAAGGAATATTTTCACGGGAACATAGCCTACTGGAACGAAATGATGGAGCACCCAAACTACGATTCGTACTGGCAGGCCCGCAATACCAGACCCCACTTGAAGAACATAAAGCCGGCGATGATGACGGTGGGCGGATGGTTCGACGCCGAAGACCTGTTTGGAGCGCTCAACACCTACAAGTCAGTCGAAAAGCAAAGCCCCGGCGCCTACAACATCCTGGTGATGGGTCCGTGGTTTCACGGGGGATGGGCCCGAGGCGACGGCGCCGGTCTTGGCGACGTTCGTTTTGGCGCGAAGACTTCAGAGTTCTATCGAGAAAACATCGAGCTGCCGTTCTTCAACTACTATCTCAAAGACAAGGGCACGTTGAATCTCCCCGAAGCTTACGTTTTCGAAACCGGATCGAACAAATGGAAGACCTATGAACAGTGGCCGCCGTCAAATGCGCACGCTCAGAGCGTATACCTCGATGGAGACGGCAAGCTGTCATTCACGCCGCCGCCCGATTCAAACTCCTTCGACGAGTACGTGAGCGACCCAGCCAAGCCGGTACCCTTCATCAACAACATCGCAACCGGAATGACTCGAGAGTATATGGTAGATGATCAGCGGTTCGCGGCCAGGCGGCCGGACGTGCTTGTCTATCAGACCGATCCGTTGACTGAAGACATGACCGTCGCGGGTCCGCTTACGGCCAGCCTGTCGGTTTCAACCAGCGGGACCGATTCCGATTTCGTAGTGAAACTGATCGATGTGTATCCGGACGACGCAAAAGACAACGTGCCAAATCCTTCAGGTATGAAGATGGGTGGCTATCAGATGCTGGTGCGCGGCGAACCGATGCGTGCGAGATTCAGAAACAGCTTCGAGAAACCGGAAGCGATGACGCCCAACAAGGTCGAGAAAATCGAATACACGATGCCCGATGTAAATCACACCTTTATGAAGGGCCACCGGGTCATGGTGCAGGTGCAGAGCAGTTGGTTTCCGCTGGTGGATCGCAACCCGCAGAAGTTCGTCGACATATACACCGCCAAAGAAACAGATTTTCAGAGGGCCACGCAACACATATATCACTCGTCTCGGCTGATCATAAACGTGGTGAAGTAGTGAGAATGACAACTCGCTCGCTTCATCGGGTGATTGGGCTGGTGATGCTGCTGCCACTGGTTGGATGGGCGGTCACCGGCGCCATTTTCTTCTTAAAGCCTGGATACTCCGGCGCCTATGAACTGCTCCAGGTAAAAACCTACCCTCTCGAAGGAAAGATCGCCGCGCAGACCGATCCGTCGTGGGTCGAGGCTCGCTTCGTGAAAACGATTCTCGGCGAACATCTGCTTGTGCGCACGGCGCGCGGCTGGACTCATCTCGATCCGCGCAACCTGCAGCCGATGCCCGAGCCGTCAGTAGACGATATAAGCGCACTGGTTACTGATGCTTTCTCGCTCAACCCGGAGCGTTATGGGCAGCTCGCGAGCATAAACGGCAACAACATCACAACAAGCACCGGCGTCCGCATCGAGCTTGATTGGAACAGGCTCGCACTCTCGCAAGCCGGAAAAGACACCGAACGAATAGATGCACTCTACAAGATTCACTATTTGCAATGGACAGGCGTTAAGAGCGTCGATACGGTACTGGGAGCGCTCGGCGTTCTGCTTGTGCTAACGTTGAGCCTGCTCGGCGCGCGTCTATTCTTCACTAGGGGATGACAATGACTGAAAAGATAGCAGCCCCCTTCGGATCGTGGAAATCACCGATTACCTCGGACGTGATAGTCACAGGAACGATCGGTCTTGGAGATATCACGCTCGACGGCGATGACATCTATTGGATCGAGAGCCGGCCATCGGAAGGCGGGCGAAGCGTCATCGTCCGGCGGACGCCGGATGGCGCCATCGCCGACATCACTCCAGCCGGTTTCAACGCGCGCACGACGGTTCACGAGTATGGTGGTGGAGCCTACTTTGCCGACTCCGGCTCGGTCTACTTTTCCAATTATGCCGATCAGCAGCTCTATCGCCAGACGCCGGGTGAAGCCCCGGTGCCGATCACCTCAACTGAGAAGATGCGCTATGCCGACGGCGTTATCGATCACCGCCGGAACGTTGTCTATAGCGTGCGCGAGGATCATACCGAAGGCGGGCGCGACGCGATCAACACTCTGGTAAAGATCAACCTCGGCGGTGATGCCGCGGGGGAAGTTATCGTTTCAGGCAAGGACTTCTATTCATCGCCGCGGCTGAGCCCGGATGGGAATCGCCTGGCATGGCTCTCATGGAATCATCCGAACCTGCCCTGGGATGGCACGGAACTGTGGGTCGGCAATCTGGACGAACGTGGGTGCATCGCCAGCGCCGGGATCGTTGCCGGCGGGCAAAACGAGTCGATCTTTCAACCCGAGTGGTCTCCCGGCGGTGTGCTTCATTTCGTGTCTGACCGAACCGGCTGGTGGAACCTCTATCGCTCGAATGAGAGCGGCATCGAGTCGCTTTGCGAGATGGCGGCGGAGTTTGGCGCGCCGCAGTGGATCTTCAGAATGTCGACCTACGCATTCGAATCGGAGCACAGAATCATCTGCGCTTACTGCGAACGAGGCAACTGGCAACTCGCGAGTCTGGACACGGCGACTCGCAAGCTCGAGCGGATCGAGGCTGCCTATGCCGAGATCAGCAGCCTGCGAGCAACGCCCGGTCTCGCAGTGTTATGCGGCGGCTCTCCGACTGAATCCACGTCAATCGTGTGTGTCGAGCTTGAGACGAAGGAGACTCGCGTCCTGCGGCAGTCTAGTTCGGTTCAGATCGACAACGGCTATCTATCAATCCCGCGACAGGTAGAGTTTCCAACAGAGCACGGCTTGACCTCGCACGCGTTTTTCTACCCACCTACGAATCGCGACTACATAGCTCCAGCCGAGGACCGCCCTCCGTTGATCGTGATCAGTCACGGCGGACCGACTTCCGCAAGCACGACTACGCTCAAGTTGAGCATTCAGTATTGGACAAGCCGCGGTTTTGGCGTGCTGGACGTCAATTACGGCGGGAGCACCGGCTACGGCCGCGACTATCGCAAACGACTCAACGGACAATGGGGAGTTGTCGATGTCGATGATTGCGCAAACGGAGCGCGCTATCTGGTTGAGCGAGGCGAGGCGGACGGCAACCGATTGATCATTCGCGGCGGAAGCGCCGGCGGGTACACGACGCTTGCGGCGCTCACGTTCCGCGATGTGTTCAAAGCGGGCGCAAGCTACTACGGCATCAGCGATCTCGAGTTGCTCGAGCAAGACTGTCACAAGTTCGAATCGCGCTACAACTACAGCCTGGTCGGTCCGTATCCGGAGCGAAAAGATTTGTACCGGGCGCGCTCGCCGATTCATTTCACGGATCGACTATCCTGCCCGATAATCCTGTTTCAGGGGCTCGAAGACAAAGTAGTCCCGCCCAATCAGGCGGAGATGATGTATGACGCCGCGCTGAAGAAGGGCTTGCCGGTCGCGTACGTGCCGTTTGAGGGCGAGCAACACGGCTTCAGGAAAGCGGAGAACATCAAGAGGTCACTCGATGGGGAGCTGTACTTTTATTCTAAAGTGTTCGGGTTTGATTTAGCAGAGCCGGTCGCGCCCGTTGACATCGCCAACCTTTAAGATTTGGCGAAGGTACGTTCACGGGGTTAAGATTCGTTCGACGAGAGACTATGATGTCCACGCAACCAAAACAGCGATACACCTTGGAAGAATACCTTGCGCTGGAACGCGAATCTGAGGTGAAGTACGAGTACTGGGACGGCGAAATCTTTGCGATGAGCGGAGGCACACTCGCCCACGACCTGATAATGTGGAATGCGTCCAACGCTCTCGGTGCGCAACTGCACGGTAAAGACCGCCGCGTATTAACAAATAATATGCAAATTCAGGTTCCGGCAGCGCCACCTTATCGCTATGGCGATGGAGCTGTCGTGTGCGGGAGTGTGGAGGTCGAAAGATTCAACGGCGCTGATTTGCTCATCAATCCGGTTCTGATCATCGAGGTGCTTTCTCCTAGCACCGAAGCCTATGATCGCGGGGACAAGTTCACGTACTACAAATCCATTCCAAGCTTTCGCGAGTACCTGCTGATCGCGCAGCACAGACCGCACATTACTCACTACGTCAAAGCTGATACCGGCAAGTGGGACTATGAAGAAACAAACGACACCGGAAGCAGCATCCACCTACCGACGATAGACTGCACGCTCGCGCTCGACGAGATCTATCGCGACGTTGAGTTCAGCAAAGACGAGACGTCGACTAATCGAGGCAGGCAATAGCCAATCTCCCATTTTGTGATAAAACCTGCGCACGCTAAGATCTCTCCTTGATATAGGCCAGCTGGCATTTGCGACTTCTCTCGGCATCGGTGAGAATGTCTTTTCTATGAAAACTTTCAAGCGCATCGAAACGAAACTAATCCACGCCGGCGAGCCGGATCCGCGAGTGATGGGCGCGGTAAGCATGCCGATCTTTCAAACCGCGATGTTCGAATACGCCGGCGAGGAGAGTTATCACGACGTCCGCTACATCCGCTTGAACAACAGCCCTAATCACCTGGCGCTTCATGCGAAGCTCGCGGCGCTCGAGAATGCCGAAGCCGCGCTGGTGGCCGCGAGCGGGATGGCCGCGATCACCACGACGATGCTGACCGTATTGACCGCGGGAGATCATCTGCTGGCTCAGAACTGTCTGTACGGAGGCACTCACGATTTTCTTAATAAGGACTTCTCTGGTTTCGGGCTCGAGTTCGATTTCATCGACGGCGACGATCCCGCTTCCTGGAAGAGCAAGCTGAGGCCGAACACAAAAGCGATCTATGTCGAAGCGATGTCAAACCCGACGCTACAGGTGAGCGATCTCAAAGCCGCCGCGGCGTTCGCAAAGGAGCATGGCCTCGTCTCGCTCATCGACAACACCTTCCCCAGCCCGATCAACTTTAGACCTGCCGAATGGGGATTCGATGTGTCGCTGCACAGTTGCACGAAATACTTGAACGGGCATTCGGACATAGTTGGCGGAGCGTGTATCGGCCGCGCCGATCTTATCGAAAAGATCACCCATAAGCTCAATCACCTCGGGGGCTCGATGGATCCGCACGCGGCGTTTCTGCTTCATCGCGGGATGAAGACGCTCGCGCTGAGGGTGCGATGTCAAAACGAAAGCGCAATGAGGATAGCGAGATTTCTGGAGGCTCACGCCGCCGTCGAGAAAGTGAACTATCCCGGGCTTGAGACACATCCCCAACATCAGCGCGCGCGCGAATTGTTCGACG
This sequence comes from Blastocatellia bacterium, assembly GCA_963737945.1. Lineage (GTDB taxonomy): Bacteria > Acidobacteriota > Blastocatellia > UBA7656 > UBA7656 > Onstottus_A. Next base: position 50,306 of record CAVTUR010000016.1, read on the forward strand.
GGTTTAGCGGGATGTTGAGCTTTGAGATCAAGGGCGGCGTCGATGCGGCTGAAAAGTTCATGCACCGAGCGAAGTTACCGATCAGCGCGCCGAGTCTTGGCGGAGTGGAAACGCTGATCACTCGGCCGTCAACGACTTCGCACTCGGGTATGTCACGCGAAGACCGGGTCCGGTTGGGCATTACCGACAGCTTGATTCGGATGTCGGTCGGGATCGAATCGGCTGAAGACCTCATCGAGGACCTCGATCAGGCGTTGACAGACGCTTAAATGGTTGCCGTGAAGGAAGTCGAGGGTATTAAACACCAAAGGAGTTGGATCTATGCGATCCTCTCGATTGCCTGCCCGGTCTGCAACTGTAGCAAGCGTTTACGTCCTTCAGACCAGCGTGGATTCCAGTTTTTGGGAATCAGTTAAGCAGTCGGAAGATGGCGTTCAACACGTTGCCGGCGCACTGATGTTCTTGGCAGAACTTGGCGATCTCTTGCTGTACACCGCGCTAGGGTGCGTAGTAGGCCTGTTACTCGCCCTCAGGAGCATTCGGTTGCGGCAGAAGATGACGACTTTGGGCTACGTTTCTTTGAGCTTTAACGGCGCGCCGCTTATGATCGGCGTCCTCCTGTGGATAATGGCGCTCAAGAAAGGCTGGTGATTCCGAATGTCTTCGAATAGCAAGCAGCTCGGTGGAAAGACATGCATTGTCACCGGGGCAAACACGGGCATAGGCAAGGAGACCGCGCTCGGTCTCGCGAAGCTCGGAGCGACCGTTGTGATGGTTTGCCGCGACCGCGCGCGCGGCGAACAGGCCCTGCGCGATATCAAACAGAAAAGCGGGAATGACCGGGTGGAGCTGATGATCTGTGACTTCGCGTCACAGAGTTCAATTCGACAATTCGCCGAAGCCTTCAAACAACAGCACGCCCGGCTGGACGTGCTCGTAAACAACGCGGGAGTGGTCCTGCGGCAGCGCTCGGTGACTGAAGACGGGCTTGAGAGCACCTTTGCGATCAACCATCTTGGTTATTTCCTTCTCACCAACCTGCTGCTGGACCTGCTCAAGAAAAGCGCGCCTTCGCGAATCGTAAGCGTCGCATCCACCGGTCACAAGTTCGGCAAGCTTGAAATCAATGCCTGGCCGATGGCAACAAACTACAGAGCGTTTGGCGCCTACGCGAATTCAAAACTCGCGAATGTGTTGTTCACCTACGAACTCGCCCGACGCCTCGAGGGAACGCGCGTTACTGCAAACTGTTTGCATCCCGGAGGAGTCGGCACTAACCTGTTTCGCGGGCTGCCAGGGTTTCTCCAGGCTCTGATCAAACTGGTGACGATAGGCCCGGAGCGCGGCGCGCGCACGTCGATTTATCTCGCGAGTTCCCCTGAGGTGGACGGCGTCGCCGGAAAGTATTTTGTGAGAAGCCGGCAACAAGAGTCATCCGAGGCGTCTCATAATGAAGAAGCCGCCCGAACGTTGTGGGAACTAAGTGAGGAGTTGACTCGTCCTGGTGGGCCGGTGGTTGATGAGCGTTGATCGGACTCTATGGAGCACCCCATGTCTTCACTGACTGTCAGAGCCACTTGGTGTATCATTTAGGTCGTCTTAGTGCAAGCAACGCAGCCGATAGAGAGATGATATGAGTACAAACGAAGGCATAGAAAAGACTAGATACGCATCCGTGACAATGAGCAAAGAAGAGCTGATGAAGAGAAAACGAGGTGACAGACCGGTCTGGCAGATGGTTGAGGAGTTGTTGAGAGATATTCCAGTTGAGGATTTGGAGCGCATGCCGACAGACGGCGCGGAACAACACGACCACTATATCTACGGCACACCCAAGAGACCTTCATGAGGATGATCTTTGCTGACACGAGCTACTGGGTCGCGTTAATCGACGGCAGGGACCAGTGGCACGAAAAGTCAACAGCGATCAGCAAATCGCTCGGAAACCGGCTAATCGTGACGACCGATGAGGTCCTAACGGAAGTCCTTGCGTTCTTTTCAGGCTACAGCCCCAAGACTCGGCAACGCGTACTGAGATTCGTGCTCGATCTGATGAACAACTCGACTGATGTCGATGTAGTTGAACAGAGCCGAGCGTCTTTTCTGGCCGGTCTTGCGCTCTACGAAGCGCGGCCCGACAAGAATTACAGCTTGGTTGATTGTATCTCTATGCAACTCATGAAAGCGGAGAGCTTGACCGAGGCGCTCAGCACGGATGGTCACTTCGCGCAAGAGGGCTTTACAATCCTGCTCAAGGAGCAAACTTCGTGATCCCGATTGCTGATCCAAAGGAGGTTGCACACATGAGAAAGTGTTTGTTGCTCGCCATAATCTCACTTCTGGTTCCATTCTCCGCGCACGCACAGAAGCGCGCGTTCACCATCGAAGATCTTTACCGGGTCAAATCGATTTCCGACGTTCACGTCTCACCCGACGGGCGCTCTGTGGTCTACGCCGTGACGACCTCCGATCTGCCGCGCGCGAAACGTGTCACCCACATCTGGATGATGGGGATCGATGGCGCCAGCCCGCGCCAGCTTACGAGCAGCGAGAAGGGAGAAAACACGCCGGTGTTTTCTCCCGACGGCAAGTGGATCTCATACATCAGCTCGAAAGACGGCGGCCCGCAGCTTTACTTGTTGCCAATCAGCGGCGGCGAAGCGAAGAAGCTCACCAGCATCTCTACAGGGATATCCGATCCGGTCTGGTCGCCCGACGGTAAGTGGATCGCGTTCTCGTCGGATGTGTATCCGGAGTGCGGCGCCGACGATGCCTGCAACCAGAAGATCGCCGACACATGGTCAAAAGGACCGCTCAAGGCGCATACCGCCGATTCCCTTCTCTATCGTCACTGGACCGAATGGAAAGACGGAACCCGAACGCACACCTTCCTCGCCAGCACGGCAACCGGCGAAGCGAAGGACATCACACCCGGCGATTATGATTCGCCCGGGTTCCAGCTTGGGGGCCCGTTGCAGTACGACATCTCGCCTGACGGCAAGGAGTTGGTTTTCGTGTCGAATCACGACAAGGAGCCGGCCTCTTCTACCAACAACGATCTGTGGCTGGTCTCGCTCACCGATTTGAAGGCCCAGCCACGCAACATCACCGCTGCGAATCTCGCTTACGACGGCAGCCCGAAGTATTCGCCGGATGGCAAGTACATCGCCTATAGGCTTCAGAAGCAGCCCTCCTACGAGTCTGATTTGTTTCGGCTCGCGATCTATGATCGATCGAGCGGCGCGTCTACCGTGCTGACCGAATCCTTTCGCAACTGGGTAGATGAATTTCAGTGGTCCACCGATTCGAAGTCGATCTACTTTGCAGCTCCGGTTGAAGGTCAGACGCCGATATATCAGTTGGACCTCGCGTCAAAAGCGATAACCCAGGTGCTCGCCGACAAAACGATTCTCGGGTGGGAGTTCGCGGGCAAGCGGTTGTTGTACACCCGCAGCTCGGTCGGTGAACCGGTCGAACTTTTCGGCTCGGAAGTGGCCGGCGGAAAAGCGGCCGCTCCAACCCGACTTACCCGCATCAACGATGCCGTAGCTCGCGAAGTCGACATCCGGTCTGCTGAAACCATGTGGGTCGAGGGCGCGGGCGGCGCGAAGATTCAGGTGTTCATCGTCAAGCCTCACGACTTTGATCCAAACAAGAAATACCCTCTGGTACTCAACGTCCACGGTGGTCCACAGTCGCAGTGGTCCGATGCGTTCCGCGGCGACTGGCAGGTGTACCCCGGCGCGGGATACGTCGTCGCGTTCGCGAATCCTCACGGCTCGACGGGCTACGGCCAGGACTTCACCGCCGCGATATCGGGCGACTGGGCAGGCAAGGTCTACGAAGACCTTATGAAGGTCACCGACGCGGTCGAGAAGCTGCCTTACGTCGATCGCAACCGGCTGGGGGCAATGGGTTGGTCGTACGGCGGATACATGATGATGTGGCTCGAAGGCCACACCGACCGCTTTAAGGCGATCGCGTCGATGATGGGTCTCTACGACACTCGCTCGTTTTTCGGCGGGACCGAGGAACTATGGTTTCCGGAGTGGGATCTCAAGGGTCGACCATGGAACTCAGAGCTTTACGATAAATGGTCCCCTTCAAACTCAGTAAAGAACTTCAAAACGCCGGCACTGGTCATCAGCGGGGAACGCGATTATCGCATCCCGTACACCCAATCGTTGCAGTTCTTCACCGCTCTTCAGAAGATGAACGTGCCGTCGAAGTTGATCATCTACTCGAACGCCGGTCACTGGCCGAGCTGGTATGAGATGGCGCTGTACTACACCGCTCACCTCGAATGGTTTCACAAAAACCTCGGCGGGGACGCACCTCCGTGGACCACTGAACAATTCCTGCGGAACTCAGTATTCGACCGAGAAAGCGGGAAGCGAATCGTGAGTGAGCCGGCCGAGGCGAGTAAGCATAAATGAGCACCCCGGAGGAACAGTTCGCAGGGCAGAAGTATCTGAACCTGGAAACCTATCGAAAGACCGGCGTGGCGGTGGCGACGCCGGTATGGTTCGCCGAAGACTCACGCGTGTTTTACATCTATTCGCTAGCCAACGCGGGCAAGGTGAAACGGATCCGTAACAACCACCGCGTGCGCATCATGGCGTGCGACATGCGCGGCAAACCGAAGGGCGAGTGGGTTGAGGCGCGCGCGCGAATTCTCGGCCCCGCCGAAGCCGAACGCGCACACCGGCTGCTCGACAAGAAGTACGGGTGGATGAAGAAGGTTGGAAGTCTTTACAGCAAGCTCATGAAACGAGAACGCGCGGCGATCGCGATTGACCTCGACTAGCCATGCCGACGACCGACATCTATTGGCGTCCGGCTCCGATCTGGTTACTTGTAGGCTGGTTGTCGGTCGCCGCTGTTGGATTGGCTTTGGCTTACTGGTGCCGACGAACGCGACACTGGTGTTCTGTAACATCGAAATATTCGCTGTTGCGGGTGACTAACTCACCAGACGCCCTCCGCGGAAAAGCCGTCAGCCGCGGAATTCTGTTGAGTCAAAAAGCAAATCTGCATATACTTGGCGCCACATTATCGCGCGGGCTTCAAATGATTCTGCAAGAAACATCTCTCCTGTGCCCTTTGTCTCTCTCAACTGAAGGAGCTTGTCCGTATGTCTGCCTTCTGTGACCGATGCAACGAACACACAAATCAAATACTCAAAATCGCTAATCTCCCGGAAGTGGCTGCTGTTGCGCACCTCGGCTATCGGCAAGTATGTGCGCCTTGTTATGACGATCTGGTCGCGGAGGCCACCGAAATCGAAGGGCAGAATGAGGATCGCCGTGCCGAACCGCGCGTCAAGGTTTCGTTCAAGGCGCAGGTCGAGGGCAATACTGCTCACCTTGATCCGTTCACCGAAGAGATGGACGTCGTGGAGATCAGCCCGTCCGGGCTCAGGCTGAAAACCTTGCGCGAGATAGAAGATGGCGCCCTGCTAAAGATCTCCGTCCCCTCACATGATTTCGAGGCTGCGGCTTTGGTCGAATGGGTGTTGGTGGAGGAAGGTCAGCGAAGCGCCGGCCTGAAGCTGGTGGAACCGGGCGAGGGATGGGAAAAGCTCTGGCAACAGCACGCCCCGGTCGAGTAGCTCCGTCAGGTCTCTCCACCCCTTGAATCAGAAAATCAAGGATCAAAAGGATTCTCGGACGTGATCGAGTCTATCGAGACATCCAGAGCGACCTCAAACGCGCCAAGCGCGAGGCTTCGATGCGTTGAACCCGAGTGCCTCGCGGAATTTCAGATAAACGACAGACTCTATAGCTGTCCCGTCTGTGGCGGCTTGTTGGACGTCTCTTATTCGTTCAACTTGTCGCGTTCAGCCGGAGAACATCAATCGGAATTCCTGTCGCGCAAGACCTCGCATTACGGTCTTGACCGTAGCGGGGTCTGGCGATTCCGCGAACTCCTGCCGTTTGTTGACGACCTCTCGAAAGTGGTCACCCTCGCTGAAGGCAACACCCCCATTTACGAAGCGCGCCGGTCAGCGGAATACGCCGGACTCGATCAGCTTCGATTCAAGCATCAGGGCATGAACCCCACCGGCTCATTCAAAGACAACGGCATGACCACCGGCGTCACCCAGGCGGTCGCGATTGGAGCGCAAGCGGTGGCTTGCGCCTCGACGGGCAATACCTCGGCGTCGATGGCGGCCTATGCAGCGCGCGCCGGGATGCGCGCCTTCGTCTTCATACCCGCTGATCAGATCGCTTACGGCAAGCTCTCGCAGTCGCTTGAATACGGAGCGAAGGTCGTCGAGATCGAAGGCAACTTCGACGACGCCATGCGTCTTGTCCGAGAGCTGGCTGACGAGACCGATTTGTACCTTTTGAATTCAATCAATCCGTTTCGACTCGAAGGACAGAAAACCATAATCATCGAGATGATGGAGCAGTGCGAATGGGAGCCTCCCGATTGGATCGTTCTGCCCGGCGGGAACCTCGGCAACACATCGGCGTTCGGGAAAGCGCTTCACGAAATGAAGAAGCTCGGGTTCATCGATCGAATGCCGCGACTGGCAGTCATCCAGGCTGAAGGCGCGGCGCCGTTTTATGACTTGTTCGTTTCAACCGACAAGTCTGCGCTGCATCCGATTGCGCGCCCGGTCACTCTCGCGACGGCCATTCGAATCGGCAATCCCGTTTCGTGGAAAAAGGCTCGCCGCTCGGTGGAATGCACTGACGGTGTTGTCGAGCGAGTCACCGAGCAGGAGATCGCCGACGCCAAAGCCATCATCGGGCGAGATGGTATTGGTTGCGAGCCAGCTTCCGCGGCAACGCTCGCCGGTGTCAAGCGACTGGTCGCGGCAGGCGTCATGGGCGAATCTAATAACGTGATCGCGGTTCTGACTGGGAATCTCTTGAAAGATCCTTCGTACACGATCGCGTATCACACGGACAAGCTCGCGCTTGATCGAGAAGGGGTGCACGGCAAAATTGCAGGCGGCCTTGCGAATAAGCCGGTTCGCTCAGCCGCCAACAAGGAAGATATCAAACGCGCGCTGGCGCTTTGACGTGTCTCGGGCGCGGGTTTATTCAGCCCTTCCGGAACCTCACCGGTGTCAGCATCGACACCTGCCTGCGATAGTTCTCATATTTTTCGCCGTATGCGTGTACCAGATCACGTTCCTCGAACTGAATCGCGAGGATGATATACGCAGTGGTCATCACCGCGAAGAACAGATGCCCGATCGACATCCGCGGAGTCGACCAAAAAGCGATGATGAACCCCAGGTAAATCGGGTGACGGACTGCCTTATACAATGCGGGCGTCCTGAAGTCGAGCGGCGGGCACTCCGTTCCCTTCAAATAGCACACCACCTGTTTCAGACCAAACAGGTTGAAGTGGTCTACCAGAAATGTAGAGATCAAAACGGTGACCCAGCCCAGCCAGAAAAGGCCCTCCAACACCAGCCGGCCGGTCGAATTCTGCACGTCCCATGCGACGCGCTCATTTCCGATAGGTCGCCATTGCCAGAACAGGAGCAAGAGGGCAGAGCTGGCGAGCAAGACATAAGTGCTGCGTTCAAGCATTGGCGCGACGATTTTGGTCCACCTTTGCTTGAACCACTGGCGCGCCATAACGCTGTGTTGAACGGCAAACACGCTGAGTAACAATGCGTCGATGATCAATCGCAGCGTCAGCGACTCGCCTTGTCCGGCTTGCGTAAGGTCAATCGACCGCGGCACCACCAACGGCTTCCCCGCGCCATAAAGGTTGCCGCCCCCCACAAACCCGATCGCATAGAGAAACGTCCCGAAGAAAATAAAGTAGCATACAACCCCATAGACAAAACCCAGGATTCGAGTGACCATAAGTTCCTCCTTTCCCGATTTCAACGTCTATTGCTCAAAGTAGGCCGTATGAGATTGGCGGGATTATATACCCGTCCGAGGTGTTGTCAAATCGGCCGGCGCCGGGTACCTGGCCGCGTTCGTTCGCGATCCGTGAATACGGATGAAGAGGTTGCTCCGACCTTTGTTCTCTACGGCGCCAGGACCGGGATCGCCAGGTGCGAGGCAAAGCGCTTCGATCGAAACACTCGCTGGGTGGCCGGCTGGTAGTCTGATTCCTTCGCCTTGAAAATGTTCTCGACAAATTTCTGCGGGTTGCGATCGATCACCGGAAACCAGGTGCTCTGCACCTGAACCATTATCCTGTGTCCTTTCAGGAATCGGTGGGAGTTGCCGTGCAAGTCGATCACATACTCGTTCACTTGACCCGGCGTGATCGCTTCTGGCTTCTCAAAGCTCTTGCGGAACCTGCCTCTTAACACGTCATTGGCGATCATCAACTGGTAGCCGCCCATTTTCGGGTCCTTCGCATATTGCTCAGGATAGACGTCGATCAATTTTGCGATCCAATCGCTGTCCGAGCCTGTCGTCGAAGCGAAAAGATGAGCCGAGATGTCGCCGCTGACAACCAGGTCTTCGGCGAGCGGTTCAGTCCCCCAACTCAGCACATCGGGCCGCGCGTTAGCGAAGCGCTGATCCTCCAACAGCCAGGTGTACCAGCCCGAGCCACCCGGAAAGTATGTGGGCTCGATCGGGCGAGGCCGGTATGGAACAGGGTGAGCGGGATCAGAAACGTAGCTATCGAACTCCCGATCGCCTTCAGCAGAAGGCGTCTCAAAGCTGAGCCTTCCTCCGCTGTGAAAATAGAGCTTGCGCTCCCGCCCTTCGCGCGGCGGCCACTGATCGTATGACATCCACTTGTTCGAACCCGTTTCGAACACCAGGGCTTCGGGTTGCCCGAGCTGGCCCTTGTCTTTCAAGTAGTGAGCGAAGAACGGCGCCTGGACCTTTTCACGAAAGTACTGACCCGTCGCGCTCTCGAAGTCCACCCGTCCCAGCTTTTTGCCTTCGCCGCCCCCCCAGCCGCCGTGGTTCCACGGACCGGCGACCAGGAAATTTAGATGGCGAGGGTCGTTCTTCTCGAGAGTCTTATAGATTCGAACCGGTCCGTAAAAATCTTCCTGGTCCCACCAGCCGGCGACGTTCAATGTCGGGACCCTCACTTCGCCGGTTTGACGCGGGAACGCCTGCCTCTGCCAGAACTCATCGTAGTTGGGATGCTCGACGAAATCATTCCACGTAGGAATCTTTCCGTGAAGATACTTGTCGTTGACGTTCGAAAGCGGGCCGAGCTTCAGGTACCACTCATAGGTGTCATAGAGATCAAACGTGAATTGCTCGCTGACCTTCGAGGTCTCCATCATTGCCGCGTACTCGAACCCATAGCTCAACCGGAACGCACCGTTGTGATGAAAGTCATCGCCAAGATACATGTCCGCCGGTGATGCCTGGGGGGAGACGGCCTTCAGCGCGGGATGAGGGTCCAGCATCGCCATCACTGTAAGCCAACCGTCGTAGGAAACGCCGAGCATCCCGACCCGCGCGTTGTTGTTCGGCACGTTCTTGACCAGCCAGTCGATCGTGTCGTAGGCGTCGGTGCTCTCGTCGATTGCCTTCGGATCACCCCTATCGCGAAGCGCGCGCTGCATAACGAACTGGCCTTCTGATTTGAAGCGCCCTCGATCATCCTGGAAAACGAAAATGTAGCCCTCGGCAACCAGGTCTTTGAAGTAGCCCTCAAATGCACGTCCGGCTCGTGCATCTACGCCGTAGGGAGTTCGAAGCATTATGAGCGGCAGCGGTTCGCGCGAATCTTTGGGCGCATAGATCAATGTGTGCAGCCGGACTCCATCGCGAGTGGGAATCATCGCTTCGGTCCTGTCGAAACGGCTGAGGACATCTGCAGCGGTCTGTGCTCGCGCAGCCGCAAGGAACAGGCCCATCGCCACTAGTGCGAGCAGTGCCGCAGCCAGCTTGTTGCGAGTATCTGATTGACTCATACCATCCAGGTCCGATCGTGATTCCGGCTCCAGGGACGCGCCAGTGAACGAGCCTCTGCTTTAGAAAGGGTACCCCACGGGGAACGCCCGTACCGCTCTTCGATCGCTCGTCGGATTCACCCGAGGAGTTCACCCATCGTGCGAATTGCTTCGATGTTGCCGGCTCCGCAGATGAGGGTCGTGACGCCGGCTTCCTTCCAGACCGCCAACTGATCTTTGATCCGCTCGCGCGGGCCGCACAGCGCGATCTCATCGACCAATTCATCGGGCACTGCGGCGATGGCTTCGTTCTTCTTGCCGGCGAGGTAGAAGTCCTGAATGGTCCTCGCCGCCTCTTCGTATCCGTACCGGCAGGCGAGGTCGTGGTAAAAGTTCTTTCCCCGGGCTCCCATCCCGCCGATGTAAAGCGCGAGGTTCGGCTTTACGTGCATTCGGCAGGCATCTACGTCATCGCCGACAACTACGCTGACAGTTGGAGCGATATCAAATTCGGCGAGCGTCTTTCCGTCGGTGCGCCGCGAAAAGCCTTCGTCGAGCGACTTTCGAAACACGTTGATTCGCTTGGGCGAGAAGAAGACAGGGAGCCAGCCGTCCGCGATCTCGGCTGCGAGCGCGACATTCTTCGGCCCGATCGCCGCAACATAGATCGGGATGTTCGACCGCAGCGGATGCACGATCAACTTTAGCGGTTTGCCCAATCCGGTTCCGCCCTTCACCGGTATGTCGTAGTACTCGCCGTGATGCTCGAGCGGTTGCTCGCGCCTCAAGATGGTTCGAACGATCTCGACGTATTCCCGGGTCCGCGTGAGCAGCTTACCGTAGACGACTCCGTGCCAGCCTTCGACGACCTGGGGTCCGGAAGCGCCGATGCCCAGCATGAAACGGCCGCCGGTCAACAAGTCAATCGTCGCGGCGGTCATCGCGGTCATTGCCGGCGTGCGCGCGGGCATCTGCATGATCGCGGTGCCTACGTTGATTCGTTCAGTGTGGGCCGCGAGCCAGACAAGGGGAGTTACAGCGTCCGAGCCGTAAGCCTCAGCCGTCCACAGCGAATGATACCCGAGTCGTTCGGCTTCGCGTGCTATCGCAATGTTGTCCGAAGGGTCGGAACCCCAGTAACCGAAATTCAGTCCGAGTCGCATTATTCCTCCATGATCAAGCAGCGTCGGCCTTAGTCTTATCCTTGAACGTGGTCACAAACAGCAGCGCGACCAGGGCTGCGAAACCCGCCGGGATGTACCAGATCATTCGCCAGTCCTTCACCCCGTTCACCGTGAACGCGTCGACAATGTTGCCGCCAAACGCGGACCCGATCCCCAGACCCACGCCGTAGGTGATCAGCGCGATGAATCCCTGCGCGCTTGCCCTGATCTCCTTCGGCGCTTTCCTGTCGGTGTAGATTTGACCGGTCACGAAAAAGAAGTCGTAACAGATTCCGTGCATGAGAATGCCCGCATAGAGCATCCAGGCGCCACTTCCGAGATTCCCGTTGGCAAACAGGGCGTACCGGACCACCCACGCAAGCATCCCCACCAGCAAAGTCTTCTTTACACCGAGCCGCACCAGAAACCACGGCATCAAAATCATGAACCCGACCTCGGACATCTGCCCCAGGGTCATCTTCCCCGCGGCGCCTTCCATGTTAAGGTCGTTGAGGAACGGGTTTGCGAAGCTGTAGTAGAAGGCCAGTGGGATCGAGATGAGCAGCGAGCAGATCACAAAGATCAGGAATGATCTCTCCTTCATCAGCCTCAGAGCTTTCACTCCGAGGACTTCCCCAAAGGTGATTTCCTTTCCAACATTCTGCGGCGGCGTATTGGGCAGCGTAAACGAATACAAGCCAAGCAACACCGACGCGATGCCCGCCATCCTCATCGGCAACTCGCTCTTCTCGACATCAGCCAGATAGCGAAACTGAATAAAGCTGATCGTCAAACCCGCAACGATCCACCCGATGGTTCCCCACACACGGACTCGTGGGAACTCCTTGTCGGGACTCTTCATTTGCTGAAACGACACCGTATTGACCAGCGCGAGCGTCGGCATAAAAGTGAGATTGTAGAGCAGCAACAGTATGGTGAGTGGTCCCACAGCCGTGCTGTTTGCGGCGAAGTGCATGACTACACCACCCAGCAAATACAACACTCCCATGACCTTCTGTGAGGCAAAGTAACGATCGGCGATCATGCCCACGAAAAACGGCGATATGATCGCCGCAATGTTGTTCATGAGATAGGCGTACCCGATTTGACTGCCGCTGAATCCGATGTTGCCCAGGTGCGTTCCCAGCGTCACAAACCACGCCCCCCAAACAAAGAACGTGAGAAACATCATCAGACTGAGTCGAGAGTAGGTCTTCGAATCCATGAAGCGTTCTCCTCAATGCTAAAGGACGGTGTCCGACAAACTTCAGTTTGTCGCGTGCCAATCACCCGAACCAGAGGAATCGCGAGAAGACCTAAGGTCGTCGAGTGCCAATCGCCCGAACAAGGAATGCGCGACAAACTAAAGTTTGTCGGACACCTCGCGTCCTGTTTGTATTTACTTGATTTCCTTTACCCGCACCCTTCGAAACGACGCGCGCGAAATAAGATCGTGGTTCTGCAACCCGATGTAGCCCTCGGCTCCACGTGCGCCGTCGAATTCGTTCACCTTCTCGCCGTTCAACACCACGGTGTAGTGTTGACCCACAATCGTGATCTGATACTTGTTCCACTCGCCGGCCGGCTTCGACGCAAGCTTTGTCGCAGCAAACTGGTCATACGCCGATCCGGTCTGATTCTTCAGCCCCTTCTTGTCGCAGTCGTCAATCTGAATCTCGTAGCCGTGAGTGACCGAGTACCACGGGTCATCGCTCTTCTCGGGAAAGCGAACAAAGATACCAGAATTGTTGCAGGTGCTGTTTACCTTCCATTCCACCTCGATTGTGAAATCCCGGAACGATTGCGCCTCGTAGTAGAGAAGCCCCATGCCCCCCTGACTCACAAGAGCCCCGTCCTCTACGATGAAGCTTCCCTTCCCGATGTGCTTCCAGCCCGTCATGTCTTGACCGTTGAACAACCTGATCCATTTACCCGTGGGCTTTTTCTGCGGCATCGCAAACACACCAAGCGAAAGAACCGCCATCAACCCAGCGACTATCATTGCTTGTCTTCTCAATGTCTACCTCCCGAGATCCCAAACTCCAAAATCCAAAATCATAAATCGGCAATCCAAAATCTCAAAGATTCCCCTTCTTGTGCTCTTCAGCAATGTACTCACAAGCGCGAGCCGTCAACGCCATCATCGTCAGCGTAGGGTTCTGGCATCCGATCGACACAAAGGACGCGCCGTCGGTCACGAACAGATTCTTCACGTCCCAACTCTGATTGAAACGGTTCAACACTGAAGTCTTTCGATCGTTGCCCATTCGCGCGGTTCCGACTTCGTGAATGCACAAGCCGGGCGGCGCCAGTACCTCACTAGTTCGTGTCACCTCAAACCCGGCTTCGTGCGCCATCTCTTTGATGCTCTCGAGCGCATCCGTCGCCATCGCGCGCTCGTTGTCGCCGTGAGAGCAGTCGATGTGCACAGCGGGAATTCCCCACTTGTCTTTGACGCTCTTGTCGATCGTCACCCGGTTATCTTTTCGCGCGAGCATCTCGCCCCACATCCCGATGGAGAACGGCGCGGCATCCTTAACCTCTCGAACGATCTTCTTGAACTCGGAGCCGAACCCGGGAATCTGTTTCAAATTGGTCGGAAGCATTCCGCGTTGAGAGCTGCCCTGCATCCCGTAACCGCGGATGAATTTCGGATGACGCTCGCCGACGTTTCTAAACTTCGGAATGTATATGCCGTTGGCGCGGCCGTCGTCGTAGTTGTACGGATACTTGGCAACCGCGGGAACGAGTCCACCTACGCCAATCTGGAAAGCGTGATCCATCAAATAGGAGCCAAGCACCCCCGACGAGTTCCCCAGCCCGGCCGGATGCTGGCGGGTCGCGCTGTTGAGCATCAACCGAGTCGATTCGATTGTAGACGCACACAGCACAACGACCTTGCCAAAAACCTCAAATGCTTTCCGCGTGACCTGATCGACGCACGCGATGCCTTTTGCCTTCCCGGTTTTCGTATCCACGATAACGTGACTCGCGACGGCATTTGATCTCAGGGTAAGCCTGCCGGTCTTTGCCGCGGCGGGAAGCGTCGAGCCGGGACTGCTGAAGTAGGAATAGGTCGAGCACCCGCGATCGCAATGCCCGCAGTAGTGACACGCAGCACGGCCGTTGTGCCTTTGAGTCAAAATCGCGGTTCGGCCGATCGTCACCTTCCGATCTTTCCATCGGCGCTCGACTGCTCGCTTCAGAAGATGCTCGCCACAGGTCATCTTCATCGCCGGAAGGAATTTCCCGTCCGGAAGATTGGGGATGTTCTCGTAAGCGCCGCTCACGCCGATGAACTCCTCTACCTTGTCGTAGTACGGAGCGAGTTCGGCATAGGAAATCGGCCAGTCGTCGCCGTACCCGTCGCGCGTCGCGGCTTTGAACTCATAGTCCGACAGGCGATAGCTCTGCCGGCCCCACGTTATCGTGCGTCCACCGACCTGGCGCCCGCGAATCCAATCGAATCGCTTCTTATCGGCGGTGGTGTAAGGGTTATCGACGTCGTCGACAAAAAACTTGTATCCGTAAGAATTGCACGCGTAGCAATTCGATTGCACCTTCTGGCGCGCGCGGCTGGCGGCGGTATACCTGTCTCGTGCTTCGTAGGGCCACATGTGCTCGGTGAAATCCTTCTCGGGATCGAGGTTGCGGCCGGCTTCAAGCACGATCACCCGCATGCCTTTTTCGGTGAGTTCCTTTGCCGCCCACCCGCCAGTCGCGCCTGAGCCGACTACTATTGCGTCGTAGATTTCTTCTTTAGCCATTTATCGCCTCGAATGAAATACCGATCATGATCGTCTCGAAACGGGTTGACGGGTGATCGGGCCCGGTTTGGCTTGCGGACATACTCGAACAAAACTCTTCCCTGCCGCGAACACCGACCACGGACCCGCGGCGTGGTCGAGAAAATTCCTACGATTATGCATGCTGTGTTGTCCGCGTTGTTTCGTCCGCGTTGTTTCGTAGTCCCGCGTTCAGGCGGAAGTTCGTCGACCATTCCCGATTCCAATCCTTACGAACTTCCGTCTGAACGCGGGACTACGAAACGCTTCACGATAGAGAGTGTTTCAGATACTCAAAGGCGGTCCGCGTACCTTCGATTGGGTTTGCCGCTTCCGGCTCGTATTCGATATTCACTGCGTACTTGAATTTGAGAGTCTTGAGCAGAGTCATTGTTTCGGCTATCGGCGTCGCCGCTTCGCCGAATCTTCGCTGCGTGTGCTCCGCGTCTTTGTCCCTGTCTTTGATGTGCAGGCTCACGATGCGTTTGTAGTGTTCCCTTATGTAAGACACCGGATCAAACCCCGCCGCATAAAAGTGGCCAATATCCAGATTGATGCTCAGGTACTCAGACGCGCCTTTCAACGCATTCGCAAAGTCATCCGGTGTTTCAAACTCCTGACTCCGGTTCCCCTTGAATCCCGCGTAGCCAAACCAGTGATTGTGCAGCCCGAGTTTGATTTTGTATTTTTGGCACCATTGATCCAGTCTGGGTACGATCGGTTTCGTCACCGATGCGGTCATCACGTTAGTCCCGAGAAGAAGCGCGCCGCTAAACCCGCGATCCAGATAGTCGTCTTTCGAGTCGACGGGAAAGTTCACGCAGTAGGCGCTGACTTTTATCCCGGCGTCGTCAAACTTCTTCTTCATTGCCTTGAATGCGGTTTCAGAAGTCTTCCCCGGGTTGAGGTGTCCGTCCCACAGCTCAACGCTGCTCAATCCAATGCCGGTCATTGCTCCTATCATCATGTCGACGCTGAAAGCGCGGAACGTGTAGCTCTGCACTCCAACCTCAATGCCGTTGAAAATCGAAGGCTTCATCTTGTCGGCTGACGCTTTTAGCGCGAGCCCGGTAACTGCTCCAACCATTCCCAATCCGAATTGTCTGCGCGTGATGAATTCCACGATTGATCCCTCCGCTATATGAATCCACGTGTCTAACTGTTCAAGGTGGGTGGCATCATATTAAAAGAAGCTGCAAAGAGCAAAGGGCAAAAAGACAAAAGTGCATGGAGTTCAGGCTTTAGCCTGTCTTAGTTCTGATTGACAAAAGTGCATGGAGTTCAGGCTTTAGCCTGTCTTAGTTCTGATTGACAAAAGTGCATGGAGTTCAGGCTTTAGCCTGTCTTAGTTCTGATTGACAAAAGTGCATGGAGTTCAGGCTTTAGCCTGTCTTAGTTCTGATTGACAAAAGTGCATGGAGTTCAGGCTTTAGCCTGTCTTAGTTCTGATTGACAAAAGTGCATGGAGTTCAGGCTTTAGCCTGTCTTAGTTCTGATTGACCAAGCCGGGAGCAGGCTAAAGCCTGAACTCCATGCTTTCTCAGAGCGCATTGATTTTGACCTTTGCTGTTTCCCTGTGTTAGCTTTCGCCCGTCAACGCGTTGCGCAAGTCTCCTGCTATCGTCACCAACAACCGGAGGGCCACAGTGGCACAAAAGACCTACGACGCAATCATTATTGGTTCGGGTGCGACCGGCGGGATGGCCGCAAAAGAACTCACCGAACGCGGCATGCAAGTGCTCGTGCTCGAAGCCGGCCCGCCCGTGAATCCGGCGCGCGACCTGAGCTCTCACCGCTGGCCCTTTGAGTCGATGTATCGCGGTTTTGGCCCGCCCGGTTGGAAGGACCAGGATCAATGGATGCAAGCAACTGCGGGCGAGTTTAGCCGCCAGTTCTATGTCAAAGATACCGAGCACCCTTACACTACCGAGCCCGGCAAACCCTTCCTCTGGGTGCGGGCGCGAATCGTCGGCGGCAAGACGCTTCATTGGGGACGCATGTCCTATCGCTACTCGGATCTTGATCTCAAAGCCGCAAGCAACGACGGCTTCGGCGATGACTGGCCGATCAGCTACGAGGAACTCGCGCCATATTACGACAAGGCCGAAGAGTTCATCGGAGTAAGCGGGAATCGCGACGGCTTGCCGCAACTGCCCGACGGCAACTTCATGCCGCCGATGAAACTCAACTGCGGCGAACAGCTGCTACGCAAAGGCGCGGAGAAAGTTGGACGGCGTGGAATCCCGATGCGTCTGGCGATGCTCACCGGACCGCCAAAGCCTCACATGAAAGGGCGCCTGAAGTGTCACTATTGCGGCAACTGCGGTGATGGCTGCGATGTTGGAGCTATGTTCAACTCCATAAGTTCGACGTTGCCGGTCGCCGAAGCTACCGGCCGGATGACGCTGCGTCCAAACTCCATCGTACGACACATAATGGTCGACCCAAAGACCGGGAAGGCCAGGGGCGTCGCCTTCGTCGATCGAGTCACCCGCCGGGAGCAGGAAGCGGTTGGGAAGATCATCGTGCTCGGGGCGTCGACTCTCGAATCGACTCGAATATTGCTCAACTCCAAATCGAGGCAGCACCCAAACGGGCTCGGCAATTCCTCGGGTAAGCTGGGTCACTATCTGATGGACCACTTCGGCGGAATCGGCGCGAGCGGCTACTTCAACGTCCTGGCTGGCCGCGATCCGGTGAATGAAGACGGCAAGACCTCGGGGCTGCTGATACCCCGGTTTCGCAACATAAGCAAAGAGACAAAGCAGCAGCGTTTTGTTCGCGGCTACGGGTTCGAGTGCGGTTCGGGCGCGCGCAGGTATCCTGCGTTCGTCAAGAACGGGGATCTGACCCCGGGCTTCGGGTCGGAATTCAAAAAGCGAGTGAGGCACTACTACAGCACTGGCGTGAGCCTGACTACTCGCGCGGAGATGCTCGCTCGATTTGAGAATTACGCGGAGATCGACCCCGGCGGAGTTGTCGACGCATGGGGCATACCGGTGTTGAAAATACACATCCAGTACTCGGACAATGAGCGCGAGATGGCTCGCGACGCTGCCCAAACCAGCGAAGAGATACTCCGGGCAGCGGGCGCAGAAGTTGTCTCGACCGGTGGCCGGATGACCGCACCGGGGCGGATCATTCACGAGCTTGGCACCGCGCGCATGGGCAATGACCCAAAGACATCGGTGCTCAACAAGTTCAATCAGAGCTGGGATGTAAAGAATCTGTTCGTGGTTGACGGCGCGGCCTTCGTGAGCAGTGCTAACCAGAACCCAACGCTTACGTTGCTTGCGCTGACGATGCGCGCTTGTGATCGACTTACCGATGAATACAAGCGAGGGAATCTATGATTTTGGATTTTGGATTTCCGATTTTGGATTAGCGAGGGGCCTATGTTCGGACTTGAACAAAAACAAGGGAAACCAGGAGCGGCCGCGAAAACGGAAAAGTTAGATTCGATTGCGGCGATGATGCGAGAGCGCGCCTTCGAGGGGTCCTTCGAAGTAACCGGCAGCAACTACCATTTTAGTTATTCTCTGGCGAAGGCATCCGTGGCCGATGGCAAGCTCGACATCATCGGAGGGTTGCGCGTAGTTGGCCCAGGTACGAAGGACCTTCATCGTCCTGCACACAATCTCCGCAACGTTCGAGCCACGCTGGCTGCGGCTCAAAGCGGAATCGGGACCGCGCCGCCGCGCGAGCAGCTACCCGCCGATATCTCGCCTGCTCGTTCCGACTTGCCAATTGTCGAGAGCACCGGCGCGCTTTCTTTTTGTGGGGTGCTTTATTTCAAACTCGCGCCCGTTGGATGGTCGAACGCTTGCTGTGCCCGCGGATATGAGGCAGGTACAAATGAACGTGCGGTTAGCACCGGTCAGCGATGCTGAGCGGGGACTCCAGGGCGCGTTCAGTTCGATCGTAGATGCTCTCTACGGGAACGAGGCTGACCCGGCCGCGGCGGAAAATGCCGTCACCGAGCTTAACTGGCTGCTCGCCGGAAGGTGATTCCCAATCTCTCGTGGTCTTCCCAATCTCCGACGGAACGCGATTCCCGCCGCAATGCCTGTATTGCAAGCTACTGCATACCGGTGCGCCAACTTCAGGCGCAGATACAACATTGAGGAGGTGCTATGTCTGGCATAACTCGGCGCACGTTTATCGAGCTAGCGGCGTCCTGCGGAGCGGTTCTGGCCTGGCGATCATCCGACGCGGGCGCTTCTGGGGTTCAGTGGCGAGAACACCGAGAGTCCTTTCCTCAAGGAGTCGCCTCTGCTGACCCCCACCCCACTAGCGTGATCTTATGGACTCGCCGCCCGCCGTCAACGACGACGACTGCAACTAAACTCACTCTCGAAGTCACCGGTGACTCGACCTTTCGTCGAATAATTGCCAGGGCCGAAGCGAAAATCAGCGCGGAGACCGATTGGACTTGCCGAGTGTTGGCCGCCGGACTAAAACCCTCGACTGTTTACTGGTATCGATTTACGGATGAGCATGGATTTGGCAGCCGCATCGGGCGCACGATCACCGCGCCTTCACCGAACGACAGGCAACCCGTGCGATTCGCCTTCGTTAGCTGCCAGAACGTCCAGCAGGGAGCTTCGACCGCATATCGCCGAATGATCTGGGAAGACTCACGAAAGGCGACAACCGAACAACTCAGTTTTGTTCTTCACCTGGGCGATTTCGTTTACGAAGTCGTCTGGTATCCCGAGGATCGCCCCCAGGGAATGTACAGTCGGCGTCTACGCGACATAGTGCGCTACGAAAAAGGGGAGAAGATCGGTGAGTCCCATGTGCCCACCACGGTGGATGACTACCGCGCACTCTACCGCGCCTATCTGCTTGACCCCGACTTGCAGGACGCGCGTGCCCGATGGCCCTTCATCTGCATTTGGGACAACCACGAATTCTCGTGGAAGGGCTGGCAGAGTCAGCAGAATTTCGGTGGTGTGCGCCCCGCTCAGACACGCAAGGTCGCGGCCAATCAGGCGTGGTTCGAGTATCAACCGGCGAGGGTAACGAAGCCGGGCAATCCGCAAGCTGATCGGTTCGATCCACCCACCGTCGTCGATAAGCCGGTTGTCGATTTCGACGTTAACGGACTCGGCCGAGAACCGGGTAACCTCGCTGCAATCAATAGTCTCAAGCTCTTTCGCTCTTTCCGGTACGGACGAAACGTGGAGCTGATTCTTACTGACAATCGCTCGTTCCGTTCCGAGCCCATCAACGACCAGGCAGCGATCGCGCCCTTTCAGCCTAAACAGTTTCCATATGCCGCGTCGCAAGATGTTATCGAAGTGCTTGACGCCGGCCGAACATACAACGGCGGTCGACCACCTGAGACCATCCGATTCAACGGCCAGGATCTTGCTAATCCGCGCAAGAGCGCTCCGGCGCAGTCGATGCTCGGCTCAACACAAAAGGCGTGGTTTCTGGGACAACTGCGAGACTCGAAGGCGACGTGGAAGATCTGGGGAAATTCTGTTGGCATGCTCGACTCGAGGCTCGACTTTCAGAATCTGCCGGATGATCTTGGGGTGCGATGGCCTGCAACCGGTTATGCGCTGCTAGGCGGCGATGACTGGTCCGGCTATCGCGTCGAACGCTCTGAGATCCTGAATCTGATCCGGCGTGAGGGAATCACCGGATTGGTGACGGTAGTTGGAGACCGTCACGCCTTTCAGGCCGGTCTTTTGTCGGAGTCTTTGCCGCCAAAGCGTTTCGAGCCGGTGGCCGTCGAGTTCATAACCGGCTCGATCTCAGCGCCGGGCCTTGTCGAGGCCGCGGAATACAATCTTCCAAAGGATCATCCGCTGCGCTCGCTGTATATCCAAACACCATCCCCACAATCACGGTACGGCCGGCGATAAACGTCTCGATAATGCACGGCGTTCGAGCGAGTCTCACGCTGCAAAAGACGGGTGATGCGCGTCAGGCGCTGGCGCAGCGAAATCCTGAACTTTCGCCTCATCTTTCTTTCCTGGATTCGGGTGGTCATGGTTACTCGGTTGTGCGGGCCGCGGGTGATGAGTTGGAGGTCGAATTTGTTTGTATTCCGCGACCAGTCGAACGGAACGACAGCCCAGATGGCGGTCCGTTGGCGTACCGTATCGTGCATCGAGTGAAGCACTGGGCGAACGGATCGACGCCTCGATTGGAGCGAAGCCTGGTCGAAGGGACTCTTCCGCTCGTCCTGAAGAGCTAATTTCGCCAATCCATAACCTGAAGCGCTAGTGGCGCGTTGAGGCGGTTGGCGTGGACACCGTCACAACCGATGAGTTATGTTTGTGCTGTAAGCAGACCAGTGGGTGAGGCGCCGTTGGCGGAACTCGGCAAACAGAAGGGGGGACGCGAAGCTGGAGAACCCTCCGGATTTGGATCGTCAGCGTGCGGTACCATCAGCGTGCGGTGGTAGAGGGAATGGCGGCGTAGCTCAGGTGGTTAGAGCGTGGGATTCATAACCCCAAGGTCAGTGGTTCAAGTCCACTCGCCGCTACCAACTTCTTCCTACCGTATCAACTACTTGCAAAGAGGCTGCGAGACGCGTTATCCCGCCGCCTCTTTTGCTTGTACCACATTTGTACCACTTCGGCCCCGAACCGCCGCCTCGATTGCTTCCAAACGTGTGACGCCCCGCACAGTGAAACGTGATGTGCGGAATGCCCGCCAGTGTCAGCGCCGTTCGCCAAGCGCTCTTGATGTCGCTCAACGGCTTGCCTGTCTTGCGATACTCGAACAGGTAGCCCGATGGCCCGGCCTGCTCGCAGCGCCGCCGTAGACACTCCCGAATGCAGACTCAACACCTGATATGCCACTGAATCAGGACCCCACACTTGCTCTACCTTTTTGATAAGCTCCGCAAAGTCAGGCAGAGTCACGTACACGATCCGTTTCGCAGTCACTGGCTTGCCGTCGCTACCCTCTGCTTTTTGTGGCATGGCGATCACCAATCAAATCACCGAGAAATGAACTATGGACTCTGAGCGCAGAGTGTAATAGATTTCACCTGTCTATCAAAGGCGTCTCGTCCTTCGTCTCGTTGCCCCTCTGAAACAGAATCCGCTTAAAGAGAAAGCCAAGAATCATGTATTGTCAAAAATGCGGAACCAACCTCCTAGACTCTGCTAAGTTCTGTAACGAGTGTGGGTCTCAGGCCTCGTCCAGTCCGGAAGTGACTAAAGCGCAGGTTGGTGCAAACCGCTTCGTGTCGTTCATAAAGACTGCTCTTCTGGCGGCACTCGTGCTTGTCGCTATCGGATTGGTTGCAATGCTGATCGGTAACTATACAAGCCGTTCGGCAAACTCATCACCGTTTCTCGACCGGCAATCATCATTGACCGTCTCACTGCGACCCAAAGAAATCGATACCGTCAATGACTCGTTTGCTCTTCCGCCTGGCTATTTGAAGAGTTATCCGCTGAGCGTTGGCAAACATGGGAAAGTGTCAGGTCGGTTTCAAGCCCAAGGTGGCATTGATGACGCAATCCGCGTGGTTATTACCGACGCTAACGGCTACACGAACATGAGCCACGGAAATGGCTACCGTTGTTGGTACGACTCTCGCGAAGTCACAGTTGACAACATCAGCGCCGACCTTTCGCCCGGAGAGTATTTGCTTGTGTACAGCAATCGAGGCTCCCTCACAAATCGGACGATCACAACAAAGGTGCATCTCTCCGATTGTTGCTACTGAGCAACCCGAAGCAGATACGAGGTAACCCATTGGTTTTCGGAAAAAGCGAACGAACCTTGAAGACCGCAAAGGCGTTGCTTCTCGTCTTGCTCTGCGCCGCCATCGCGAACGCTCACAACCAAAAGCCTCCTGTCATGTGGGAACCATCCATCGATATGGATGGCAATTATTCCCGTCTTTCATTATCGCGACCTCAACCATCCGGCTCGACAAGTTTGCCCAAACAAAGAACCCATATTACCTGGGAGATCCAACAGGACACATAGGGATCGACGTGATAAACCCGTCGGATGATACAACGATTAGACTCGAAGTCAGAATCTCTGACATAGCAGAGCCAAGCGGGTTTGAAGGTCTCCTCAAGGAAGGCGGGAAACACTACAAGGTTTTTCCTAACATTGCCTATCGTTACGCCACCCTTCTTGCTCTCAAGCAACCCATTCCCGTTTCAGCGACCTTCACTCTCTACGTCAACGATTTACTCGCAGGGACTCAGACCAAGACTATAGCCGTGCGTTCAATAAACGATTGTGTCTACCAAATGGTTGACAATAACAACAGAGTCGCTCGCGTACCGTGGATGTTAACGGCGTACGTCAACGAGAATCATCCATGGATAGATGGTCTTCTGCGCGAGGCATTGAACACGGGCGTAGTCACGCGCTTTATCGGCTATCAAGGCACGTCAGACGATGTATATAGACAGGTGTTCGCTATATGGAACGTCTTTCAGAGAAGAGGCTTCAGGTACAGCTCAATCACCACTCCAACGGGCGAATCCGGCGGAAGGGTGTCCAGTCAATATGTAAGATTCTTTGAAGACTCGATCCAAACATCACAAGCAAATTGCGTTGATGGAAGTGTGATGTTCGCCTCTGTGTTGCGCAGAATCGGTATTGATCCTGTTCTTGTGATAGTGCCGCGTCACTGCTTCCTCGGCTTCTACGTCGATCGCGCACAAACCGATTTCCGCTGTATCGAAACCACTGCGATGGGAAACACTAATCTTAGTCAGTATTCCGAGGAGAACACCATCAGTGGCGCGCTCGCCCATCTCTTTGGACGCGAGACTCGGAACCAAGCCTCTTGGCGAACATTCATCTCAGCGCTGAACATCGGCGCGGACGAATTCAATCGGTATCACGACACCTTCAATAACCCCGCATTGGGTTGTTACCTCTTGGAGATCGGAGCTTCCCGCAAATTGGGAATCAGTCCAATCAATCACTAGAATAGCGAGGTTTTTGTGTTATTGACCACAACAAAGTGCTTTCGTCTTCTCGCGTTCCTGTTCATAACGGTTGACACCGGAACCGCGCAACGTCCGGCTCCCAAAGTCATCTGGCAGGAATCTCAGGCCGTTAGCGTTCAGCTTGGCGTCAGAGACAAGTCAGGCGCTCTGGGTAGCTATGAGGTAGTGTTTGAAGTAAGCGTGGCAGATGGTAGGAAGGCTACCGCTCAACGCCGTGTTACTGGCAGTGAGTTCGGCGACGTGAGCTTCCCGGATGATTTTCCCAATCAAGCCTCAATACGTGATGCGGGTACCTTCCTATGGCGGGCTTTGGTTGGCGGAAAGGTCATTGCGCACGGGTCATTTCGTTGGACTGGCTCTGGAAGTGAAGCGAAGGTGTTTCAATTCTAAGCTTGGTGATCCATAGTTACTTAACCAAATGACTTCAAACTCTGCTACCGAGGTTTGCAAGTGGTGTAACGGTTCTGGCGAACACCGTCTAAAGTGCCAGGGCTCAGCGATAGCGTGTCGAGTATGTCGGGGGACTGGTGCGGTTTTGGTTCCTCTAACCTTCTCGCGAGTGCGCTTGGTGTAAAGCGAACCCCGGCAGTGATCGAGAAGCCCGTCATATTAAATGTCCCTCGTGCTTTGGTTCAGGCTGGGCGCTTCACTGGCTACCGGAGATACCATCTCGATAGGCATCTTGCGGCCACCGGGAAGCCGCAACACAGTTGAGGCAATATCGAGAGCCGCTACCTGTTCCTGAATTCCGGTACGTGTTGACTCTAGGTATTCTACTATTCGAAACGCGAGAATTAGAGCGGGTGACATTTCAGTCTTCATAATATGCTTTGATCCTTTAGGCCATTCAAGAAAAGCGTTGCCTATACGGTATATGTAGCATTGAGATGGCCTTCTTCTTCGCAGCCTCGCCGCGTCGATCATACCGCGTGGTAGTTTGAACGCTCTCATGGCCCGCGAGCCTCTGGGCCGATACAATGTCACCCGTTGCATCAATCAACTCGGTGACAAACGTCCGACGCAAATCATGTGGTGAGAATTCCTTGACGCTCGCCCCGCGAGCCCGCTTCCGTATCGCGTCATAAACTGCTTGGTCAGTCATCGCCCTTTGTTCGATCAAGCCACTTTTCCTAATAGGGTAGAATAGCGGTCCTGGTGCATCACCACGCACGTGAAGCAAGTCAGACAGAGCCGCCACCGTCACAGCGGATTTGAAGTTGATGGAGAAACGCAAAAGAAAACCCGGTCCAGCGGTGAAAACGCTAGGGGAAGCTGCAAGTAGACGGGCGACCAGCGTAAGGGCAACCAAAGGAAGGAAGAGTGCTCAATATTGTATGGTTAGTCCGCCACCGGTATACTGCGAAATCGGAAGGCTCTGCTGCCGTTCTCCCCTTGACACGTCATTCTGACGCCCTGATAGAATTTCAATTCGGAGGTAGTCTATGACTCAGAATGAAAGACTAGGCGTGGCGATATTGACCGGGTTTGTTCTCGCCTTTTTGGAGCCGGAACTGATAAACGTTGCGCAAAGCGGGATTCAACTGATCAATGAATCTATGCGAAGACCCAACTTAGGGGGCGTTGTTTTCGGAGGCGTGGTTTCAATCGCCGCAATTTCGGCAGCCTTCTACAAACACCCAAAGCTGCTGCCTGAAGCAAGGTAGCTTCGCCGCCCTTGAAACTCTGTGGGACAGGAACCGGTACTCGTATTTGAAGTGGCACGCTCCATCCATGTTGAGGCTTGGTTTCGATTCGAGGGATTACGTGCGAGACGATTAGCAAAGAACTTTGGGACGCAAAGCACCCTACTAAGAGAGAAAGAAAAAGGAAGTATTAAGAAGATTGGCGGGAGACCAACAATGACCACAACAGCAAAAACAAATGGTTCAGCCAACTCAAAGAAACCGAGGAGACGCCGAGGTGAGCCAGCAAGCCTTGAGATTATCACAGGCGCACGAAGCGGAAGGTGTATTGACAACACTCCTACGCGCCGAAATCCCAGTAAGCCAAAAACGACCGCCAATGACGTGATGCTGGATGCCTGGGAGTACACGTACAAGACCCGCGAGAGGAGGCTTACAAAACCTTAGTGCCTAGAATCGTGTTTGATACTAACATCTTTATCTCCTACCATCCCGAAATACTTCCTCACAGCCTTCAAATGTCAGTCGTCGTTTTAGAGGAGCTGATCGCCGGTGCTTCTGATGCAACTGCTCTCAAAAAGTACGAAGCTGCTAAGAAAGTCTACGAGAAAGAACGTAAACTGCTCGTGCCGACCGCTGATGACTGGGTACTTGCTGGACGAGTATTCAATTCTCTATTGCGAGGGCTCAAATCAAAGAACCAAGGCAAAACCCCGAAACTCCCCGACTCCGAAAAGCAGCGCATAGTGCGTGATGTTCTCATTGCAAGAAGCGTGAAACGAATCGGCGCAACTCTTGTCACCGATAACGTGAAAGATTTCCGCGTGATCCAGCGCTTTTGCCCCCTCAGGTTTCAAACCGGCAAACAATACTTTGGCACCTAAGCCTCGATCTTGCGCCAACTCCTGAAGGAAGGCACACACCCGCCATTCCCTTCCCCAGTCTTATATGCAAAACAGGAGAAGGGTGTTGTACTTCCTTAATCTCTGACTATTCGCAATTTGAGAAGGAAATATTTCAGAACAACCGTAGCCTTATACGCGGGGTTTTTATTTGACTGGGTTGTACGACCAGGGCGCAGGCGGCGGCGCCGAGCCGACCCTTTTCGGTTTTGTGACCGGGCTTCAACTCGGCTTCTCCTGGAAAGTGGGGATCGGGCTTGACTTTGTTGACATTCGGGCCAGGACCATAGACAAGATAGTCCGCGCGGCTATTCAGTCCAATCTTCAATCCCCAGACCCGGTACGCGGTTGAAGTCTCTGAGATTTCTCGTGAGCAACGTTGCATCGTTCGCAATCGCAATCGCCGCGATCTTGAGGTCCATTGTCCCGATCCGGAGGCGAAGCATCTTGAGCCGGTCAAACTCTGCTGCGGCTGCCTCATCGAAGTCCAGCACCGTGATCTTGAGATAGCGTTCCAGAACCCCCTTGAGCCGCCGATATGTCTCAACTTGTCGCGACAGCGATCGAGCTTTTGCAAGGTACGCGAGCCAACCGCGCATCTGCTCCTCGAACGTAATAATCGTCGTCACCCTTTCAGGTGGCTTTAGTGAAGCGAGCCGAAGGCGTAGTCGTTGCGCCTCCAGACCTCCGCGTTCCAGAAGGCTGAGGTGATCAGTGTCGAGGATGTACATTAACGGCGGGCGCGCCCTTTCACGGGTGCCTTTGCGGTCTTCTCGCGGAGCTGTGTGCACGCCTTCGGACGGAGGCTCTCTCGATACTCGCGGCCAAGGCCCATCGCTTCTTCATAGATACGGTCGCCGGCAAACACACCTGAGATATCGTCCAGCCAATCACCCCTGCGATTTGATCGCGCATCCAGTCGGCTCTTTAATCGGGCGACTTCAGCTTCGAGCGCCGCAACACGCGATTCGATTTGCGGTATTGCCATAGCCATTCACCTCCGCTCGCCTGGTCAGGGTTCATCAGCTGCCGGCGTTCATCCAAGATCCCTGTCTCTATCCTTCCAATTCCCTCCGCGACACTCGGGCCTGCCAGGTTACCCTCAGGCCGCGGTTATTAAGAATCGAGGCCGGCTCGGTCCATTTTACACGTTGAAGCCTCAGGCGGGAAACACCATGCGCCCCAAAGCGAACCCCAATCGATTCGTGGAGGCTCGTGTCAAGACTCCTTCTTCAAGTCATTCTCGGTTGCGATCTCTCTGGACGCCTGGCGGAGCGTTGTCGGCAACTCGAAATTTTGTGACCGAATTGTGACCGGAATTCATAGAAACAGATCAAAACACATGTAACTCAATTCACGTTTGATCATCTGCCGGCGGCTGCAACTCGTAACAGATGTTGTTAGAAGCGAATTCTTGCAGTTCGCTGTAATTTTGAACACTCGGATTCATAACCCCAAGGTCAGTGGTTCAAGTCCACTCGCCGCTACTAGTCAAATCATGGCATCGAGGCAGCCGCCTCGTCGCGAGGCCGTCTTCTTGTGCGACATATCCCTTAGGTCCTCATAAAACGGAAACTCGTTAGAGCGCGTCCCGTCGGAATTCCTCACCTGAAGCGAGACTGCAGCTCCGACCGGAATCCCTCTTTCCTGCTTCTTGCCGATCAGAATAGTGGATGGGCTGGCTGAGCCGTTCTTTGTTTTCTCTTCAATGCCGTTAAGCAGAATCTACGCGTGCTGATCGAAGCCACGGCCCGCGACAATCAGCTTCTTGCCTTCGACTGTTGCCGAAGTTAATGCTCGGCCCGATGTCGGACCTGACTCGAGGTATGAAAAGGTCCGTCGCGTCGCCCGATCTGAGAGGCTGAATCACATTTACGATCGGAGAGTCAACGAATCGTCATGCCCAGCCTCTAGCAGGCTGCTGAAAAAGGTTTCGTAGTCCCGCCTTTAGACATCTGAGGTTGTCTGTCAAGCCCCGACCCGTTCCGAATCGGTATTTAGCTTTAGCTTTGTGGCCAAAGGTGAGCCTCTGCGAGCCAGGGCCTTCAGGTAGATCTGCTCGTCGTATGCTAGCCCGTCCTTCCAACACCGATACATTATTCGAATCCACTTGAAGGCCAGCGACCTGATCGTCGCATGGCGCCCTTTACCAGAGTCCTTCTCCTGATCGTAATAGGCCTTTGCCCAGACCGACCAGTGTATCGACTGCGCGGCGTACTCGTGAAACGTCTGCTTGAGGAACTTTGGACAGGCGTAGCGTCTGTGCACCCACTTGGATTTTCCGCTTTGCTCGGTCACCGGAGCTATGCCAGAAAACTGCTGTATGCCGGAAGCCGACTTGTAGCGATCCAGGTCGGTTCCCAACGCCACAGTCAAGCGAGGAGCTAATACTTTTCCGGCTCCAGGAAAGCTGTCGAATACGTGCTTGTAAGGATGTTCAGCGAATATCTCAGCGATCCGCCCGTCACATTCCTGTATTGCCGCATTCAAGCAACGTAGTTGCCCTACAACTGCGCTTGCCATCATCTCCGATGCCTCTACTATGACTTCATCCGTCGTCAGTGGCTGGATCTTGCTAAGTATCTTGAGTCGATTCTCAATCACCTCTCTACGAACTGAGCCGTGCTTCCGATAGAACGTTCGCAACTGGGAAGGGTCGGCAGTCTTGAGCAGTTCAACGGTCGGCCAGGTAGATAGAAAATCACAGGCCATCTTTGTATTGAGACACCCTGCTAGTTCTAAAGCCTGCGGATAGTAGCTTTTCAGCAGACTGGTCAGCCTGTTTGTGTACTCTGTAACTGTATCCACCAATCTGCGCCGGTTCTCGGCGAGCATTCGCAGCAGCCTGGTTTGTTTATCCTCGGGCATCCATCGCCGCAATCGATCCCGGTGCACCCTTACCAGCTCGACAATCAGGTCTGCATCGGTCTGATCAGAACTTGCATTGTTCATGCTGAATGCTTCGCGGTACCTTGCAAGCGTCTTCGGGTTAATTTGTATAGATCTCCTAAAACTCATACTGCATTAAGTGATATACAACTGCGCCTCTGGACTGCTCTATTGCGACAGCTATCTTCCCACCTTTGAATCTTTCGCGCAGCTTCGCGACCCACTCGGCGAGCGCCTCCGGACGTTGTTCGACTTCACCTGCCTCACTTATCCGTTGATTGAGCTGTCTGTAACCTGATCACGTGCTTTTGATCTGCCCAGTCAATGCTGATATAGGCTGCAAACTCATCGACGTTTTTACTAGTAGTCGTCATCTCTTTTGGGTCCTCCATTTGCGGAATCACAACGGCAGGACGCGCTTGGCTTTGCTCCGCGAAAGCCTTATAGTTGAAGTCATCGTTTGAAAACAACATCTGAGTGATTCGTTTTGGACCAAAGCGCAGCGTCACGCTCGAATGTCTAAAGGAAATCGTCTAGCAATAGGCGGACTAATTCGTAGCGTGGCGCTGCGCGTCCTGTCGTTTCACTTCTTCGTCTACTCCCCTTTCACCCGTGTTGCAAATTATGATCGCTGATGATTGACTTACTGAGCCCACGGGGTACCTATAAGGCGGACTCTCGAAAGCGAAGCCCCTAAAATGCTCCGTTTCTGATGGTCTCAAAGACATTCCCAGTCAGTGTTCCGCCTTATAGGCGGGACTACGAAACCTTTTTCAGCAGCCTGCTAGGGCTCCGCAACAGCCGCCAACGGATCGGCTTCGACGTTGGAGTTGAGGCCTTTGATCCTTCCGCGGCTCTCTTATCGAACAATATGGAGAACTATGATACCCTGTGCACTCTCAGGCGGATCTGATTCTGTGGCCGCCGCGAACGATGCTCCGGGAATTTAAGGCGCGCCTCACATGCGGCCGCGCTGTTCTGGAGCCTTTCGACTCAAGCCGAGTTTGCGTCACTTTGGTAATGAAGTGGTGACCAGAACTCGAACCATCAACTCGGAGAAAGAGCGATGAAACAAGACAAAATGACCAGACGAAACTTCATAGCCGGTACGGCCGGCGCTTCACTCAGCGCAATGATTGTACCGCGCCGCGTGCTCGGCGGGACCGGCTACGACGCGCCGAGCGATACAGTCAACTTCGCGCTGATCGGCTGCGGCGGTCAGGGGAAGTCGGACGCACTGGAACTCATCACTGGAGGTCAGAATCTGGTTGCGCTCGCCGATGTGGACTACGGATTCGTAGATCGGGAAGTCGCGGCTCGCACCAAAGGCAACGATGGGAAGCCAAATGAGCCGATGCTCAAACTGCAGGAGGCTTATGCCAAGGGCAAGCGCTACGCCGACTTCCGCAAGATGCTCGAGCAGCAGAAAGATATCGATGCGATTGTCGTGGCCACGCCCGACCATACACACGCGGTGATTGCAAAAACCGCGATGGAAATGGGCAAGCATGCCTATGTTGAAAAACCGCTCACATACACCGTTCAAGAAGCGCGAATATTACGCGAGACCGCCAAACACATGAAGGTCATAACGCAGATGGGCAATATGGGCCACTCCAGCGAGGGCGCGGCGCTCATCAACGAATGGATTCAGGCCGGAATTATCGGACCGGTCCGAGAAGTCCACGTGTGGACCAATCGCCCGATCTGGCCGCAGGGTGTCCCGCGTCCATCCAAACCCGCCGGTTCGGCTGATTCAGCAGCGGCACTCGCGAGCGCGTGGACAACGCGCGGTGTGAACAAGACATTCGCGGCAGCTATGGAGGGCGACTATCCAACGCCCACAGGTCTCGATTGGGATTTGTTCCTCGGTCCGGCGCCTGAAGTGCAATACCATCCGATTTATCACCCGTTTAACTGGCGCGGATGGTCGGACTGGGGAACAGGCGCGATTGGCGATATGGCCGCGCACTTGATTGACCATCCGTACTGGGCGCTGGGACTGACCTATCCAACCAGCGTCGAGGCGACATCGACGCCCTGGGGCGCAGACAACAATAACAAGCCGGCAAGTTACCCTCTGGCGACCCAGGTCGTTTACAAGTTCCCCGCTCGGGCTTCTCAGCCGCCGGTGAACATCACCTGGACCGACGGCGGGCTGATGCCGGCGCGTCCCGATCTGCTCCCCGAAGACGTTCCGCTCGATCGCGGAGGGGGTGTCATCTTCATCGGCGAGAAGGGCATACTGATGCACGGAACATACGGCGCTAACCCGAAACTCTACCCGGCGTCGCTTATGGACTTGGCGGCAAAGGTGCCGAAGACCTATCCGCGGATAGAGACTACTGAAGGCCCTAACCCGCAGGCGAAGCACCGAATGAATTGGATCAACGCGATCAGGGGTAAGGAAAAGGCGACCTGTCCCTTTGAATATGCCGGACGGCTGGTCGAAACCATGCTACTCGGTGTCGTGGCGATGCGCGCAGGTCAGGGCAAGCGGATTTACTACGACGGAGACGCCGGCAGGATCACCAACGTCGCCGACGCAAACCAATACCTGCAACGGGAATATCGCAAGGGCTGGAGCCTCTAACAACGATGATCCTTGTTACCGGAGGGGCTGGCTACATCGGCAGCGTCACCGTCGAGTTGCTGCGCGAGCGCGGTGAGCAGGTAGTCGTGCTGGACAACCTGTCGCGCGGACACCGCGGGGCGGTTGCCGGCGATGTGCCGTTCTACGAGGGAAACATCGGTGACCGCGAACTGGTGGCGCGCATTACAAGCGAGCACGCGATAGAGGCGTGTATTCATTTTGCGGCGTTCGCCTATGTGGGTGAATCGGTCGCCGACCCGGCTCGCTACTTTGAAAACAACGTCGAGCAGGGCGTCGCGCTGATGGGCGCCTTACTCAAAGCGGGGGTGCGCAGAGTCGTGTTCTCGTCAACCTGCGCAACCTACGGCGAGCCACAGGAAATTCCGATTTCCGAGACGCACCCTCAACGGCCGGCAAATCCCTACGGCTGGTCGAAGCTCTTTATGGAACGGATCCTCGCGAGCTACGACCACGCTTACGAGATGCGATATATCGCACTTCGTTATTTCAATGCGGCGGGCGCGACTGAGCAACGTGGTGAGCACCACGAACCCGAACCTCACCTCATCCCGAACGTCCTTCTGGCAGCCGAAGGCAAACTTCCAGCAGTGTCTGTGTTTGGTAGTGACTACCCGACACCTGACGGCACAGCTATTCGTGACTACATCCACGTTGCCGATTTGGGAAGCGCGCACATTCTGGCGCTGCATTATCTGCGAGAAGGGGGCGCGTCCGAGTGTATCAATCTGGGTAACGGGCAGGGGTATTCGGTTCTGGAGGTGATCGAAGCCGCCCGGCAAGTGACCGGCCGGCCAATCACGATCAACATCGAGCCTCGGCGATCCGGAGATCCGTCGCACCTCGTCGCAAATGCGGAAAAGGCTCGAACGCTCCTCAGTTGGCAGCCTGCATATCCGGATCTGTCGTCTATCATTCGCTCGGATTGGGTGTGGCGTAAGGAGCATCCGGGTGGATACACAACCGAGTGAGCGTGCCTGAATGTCCGACAAACTTCAGTTTGTCGTACGACAAAACTTCAGTTTGTCGATACCCCAACTGCAGTGGGGTGTACCCCCAACTGCAGGGGACTAGGGTTTGGATATTTCCCCGAAGGGGATCCGTCGTCCAGCCCAGGGTTGCGGTACTCCGCTACCCTGGGAAACGGTGACGGCGAGTTCGCAACCCCGAACGGGGTTGCGGCTTGGCCTCACGTCGAAAGCGCTTGAACTCATTAATCGAGAACGATTCGGGACGAACTCATCCCGATTGGGTTCGCGGCGAAGCATTGGCTCAACCCCGGCGGGGTTGGGTAACTCGCTCGCCCTATTTCCCAGGGTAGCCGAGTACGGCAACCCTGGGCTGGAGGACGCGATCCCCTTCGGGGAAATGTCCCAACTTTGGCGACAACCTGAAGTTGGTCGATGTCGGACGGAAGGACGACAAACCTCAGTTGGTCGATTCGACGGAAGGACGACAAACTGAAGTTTGTCGGACCCAACAAATTGAACTCGCTAGCTTGATTGGGCTAGACTCGGTTTCTCAAACCAACCCATCGGAGGCACTATGTCAGGCGAGATGGTTAACTTTCAGAGCAACGGCGGAAGCGCGAGCGGATACCTCTCACTGCCGGCTTCGGGCAAAGGGCCAGGCGTGATTGTCATTCAAGAGTGGTGGGGACTGGTCCCGCACATCAAAGACGTGTGTGATCGCTTCGCCGCCGAAGGCTTCGTCGCGCTGGCGCCGGATCTGTATCACGGCCAATCGACCACATCACCAGACGAAGCGGGCAAGCTGATGATGGCGATGCGCATCGACGAGGCCGGGAAGGACTTGCGCGGCGCGGCAGAGTATCTTCTCGATCACGGCGCAACCACTGGCGGCAAAGTCGGCACCGTGGGATTTTGCATGGGTGGGGCGCTGTCGCTTTACGCCGCGACTAAGAACGAACAAGTCGGCGCGTGCGTGGTGTTTTATGGCGGACATCCGAATGTTAAACCCGATCTGCCCAACTTGCATGCGCCGGTGCTTGGTCTTTATGCCGGTCGAGACGGTTTCGTAACGCCAGAGTCTGTGCACGAGCTCGAACGTCAACTAAAAGAGCTTGGGAAGACTGCGGAGATACACATCTACGCCGATGCCGATCACGGGTTCTTTAACGATCAGCGGCCGACGGTCTACAGCGAAGTCGACGCGAAGGATGCGTGGCGGCGGGTGCTCGAATTCTACCGCAAGCACCTTTAGGAACAGGATAGGGCGCGAGTTGAGTCCGCGGTAGTTCGGACGAACCAGGCTCAAACTGGAGATTTTCTTTACCAGGTAATCGTTATCATCGCCCGATCCTTGTCGTAGTCATTGGATGGAAAAGTGACTGAGTTCTGGTGTCACTCTTCGCCGATATCTTCATTCCACACTTCAGGGTGAGCGGCTATATAGCCCGACAACAGCTCAACACACTCCTGAGACGCCAGGTCGATCACATCGACACCACTCTCGCGAAGCCACTCAACGCCGCCCTGAAAGTTGACCGACTCGCCAACGATCACCGTGCGGATTCCAAACTGGCGAATCAAACCGCTGCAGTACCAGCAAGGCGCAAGCGTCGTCGCCATTATCTTGTCGCCGTAGCGACGCTGCCTTCCGGCTTTGCGAAAGGCGTCCGTCTCGCCGTGTATCGACGGATCGTCCTCCTGGACGCGGCGGTTGTGACCTCGTCCGAGCAGATTCCCTTCGCTGTCAAACAACGCTGCGCCAATTGGAATGCCGCCTTCAGCAAGGCCTTGCTTTGCTTCTTCGAGGGCAACGTTGAGCATTTCTAAATTGTCTATAGCCATTCCGGCCTCACATTACTTACCCGCATTGGCCGCCGAGGGCATGGAGTTCGGGCTTTAGCCTGGCCGTCCCGATATTTGATCGACAACTCAGCAGGCTAAAGCCTGAACTCCATGCGCCGTTGCGTATCACTTTGGTCTCAAATTGCACTCACAGGCGGGCGGCGATCGGCCCACGGGCGCGCCGCTTCAAGCTGAGCCGCCAATCGGAACAACGTGGCTTCATCACCGAACCGCCCGACGAAATGAGTCCCGACGGGCAACCCTTGCTCGTTCCAGAACAGCGGTACGCTCATCGCCGGTTGGCCGGTCATATTACACACAGGAGTAAACGGGACAAACTGCACGGCACGCGCCATTCCGGCCATCGGGTGCTCGACGGGCGAGTCGAAGCTTCCAAGCGGGAGCGGTGGCTCTCCAAGCGTCGGCGTCAGCCATACATCGTAGTCGAGCATGAAACGCGCGACCCCGCGCGATGCCGCCTGAATCCATGCGAGCGCCATCATATAACCGGCCCCTGTCTGTGCGCGCCCCATCTGATAAAGCGCCCAGGTCGCCGGTTCAAACTGGTCCGGAGTTGGCTGCCGCCCAACAGCGCTCGCCGCCCCATCAATTGTCCAGGTGCAGCCGGCTGACCACACGACCATGAACATCGGAGCCATCCGTTCGCCATCCAACCTGGGAGATGCCTCCACAACTTCGTGACCGAGATCGCTGCACAACCGGGCCGCATCGTCGACCGCAGCGATGCAATCGGGATGGATCTGCACCCCCGAAGGCGCGGTCGTCGTGAATGCAATTCGAAGCCGGCCGGCATCCGCGCCCACCTCCTGAAGAAACGGCCGGGCCGGCGGCGGAGCCCAGTAGGGATCCCCAACATCGGGACCCGATGTTGCGTCGAGTAACGCCGCGCTGTCCCGCACGGATCGGGTGACCGCGTGCTCGGCGACGAGCCCACTGAACATGTCGCCGAAGTCCGGTCCGAGCGGATTACGCGCGCGCGTGGGCTTCATGCCGAACAGCCCGCAACACGACGCAGGAATTCGAATCGATCCGCCGCCGTCATTGGCGTGCGCAAACGGAACGAGTCCCGCGGCTACCGCGGCTGCCGAGCCGCCGCTCGAACCTCCGGTCGAACGCGTCGTGTCCCAGGGATTCCTGCTCGCACCAAACAGCGCCGGCTCGGTAGTAGGCATGATTCCATATTCGGGAGTATTGGTTTTGCCCAGTACGATCAACCCTGCGCGTTTGTGTCGCGCGACCAGCTCCGAGTCGTGTGTCGGAACGAAGTCGCGCAAGAACGCCGATCCCGAAGTCATTCGGACTCCGGCGTACGAAGCGAGCAGATCCTTGAGCAAAAATGGCACACCGGTAAAAGGCCCGTCCGGCAGGTTGCCTTTCGCCGCCGCTCGCGCTTCATCATACATAGGCGTGACGACGGCGTTAAGCTGGGGATTGATTCGCTCGATTCGCTCGATCGCCGCCTCGATCAACTCGATTGGTTTGACTTCCTTCCTGCGGACAAGTTCTGCCTGAGCCGTTGCGTCCAGGGCTCCTACCTCGCTCGATAATGGCACGTTCGTTCCTCCAATTTCAGATTCCCTTTTTGCGGTCCTTTGCGTCTTGGTGACGAGAATTCTCCGCGCAAAGACGCCAAGGACCGCAAGGCACGCAAAGAAATCAACGACCTTTGTCAACGACCCTTGAAATTCGGTTTACGTTTTTCGTGAAACGCGGCTGTCCCTTCCTTCACGTCCTCGCAGTAGTTCGTCACCATGATCGCAAGCGCCGCGTCTTCCAGTGCGTTCTCAAGATCCATGGTCTGCTGTTTGTACATCATCCGCTTGGTCATCCTGATCGCGATGGGCGGACCGTCCGCAAGCGCTTCGGCCCAGCGGCGGGCAGTGGGCATCAACTCCCCGTCGGGCACGACCTCGGTGACAAGACCCAGCTCTTTGGCCCTGTGTGCGGGATAGACCTCAGAAAACAGGGACATCTTCAACGCGTTCTCGAGACCCATAAACTTCGGAAAGAGATACGCGCCGCCCTCGTCCGGGATGAGCGCAAACTTGTGGCTGGTGTCTCCGAGTTTGGCGCCTTCGGCGGCAATTCGAAAATCGCAGGATAGCGCGAGAGTGAGCCCCCCGGCCACAGCCGCGCCGTTTATCGCAGCGATAACCGGTTTATCAAAACGCCTGAGCAGGGTCACCAGTTGATGCATGTTCTCGCGCATCTCCAGCATCGCTTCCATTCGGTGTCCACGATATCGCGCGGGGTATTGAAAGTCCCGGCTGATGTCGCCACCCGAGCAGAAGCCTCGTCCGGCGCCGGTGATGATGACCGCTCTCACTTCGTCATCGTCTCGTGCATCGGAAATCGCCGAGATGATCTCGTGGACCATAACTTCGGAATAGGCATTCAGCTTCGCCGGCCGATTCAGGGTGATCGTTGCGACGCGATTCTCTTTTGAGTAGATGATCTCGCGAAAGTCCATGTGAACTCCATTTTGGGGAAGGGATCAATAGGACCGATAGGACCAATTGCCTCCCGGTGAACTTGGGATTGGGATCAATAGTACCGCTAGGACGAAGAGGACCTATTATCTTCCGATGAACTTTGGTTCGCGCTTTTCCAAAAACGCTCGCACGCCTTCTTTGTGGTCCTCAGTCATAGAACAACGCATATGAGTCTCCGCCTCACGATCAAGCAACGTCCTGAAATCGGCACTGGAAGCCAGGTTCACGTTGGCCTTCATGTAGCGATAGCTGGTCAGCGGGCCGTGGGCAATACGAGATGCAATGCCGTTGACCTCGGCATCGAGGCTCTCGTGCGGGAAAATGCGATTGACCAGACCGAGCCGGTGAGCTTCGGCGGCGTCGATAATGTCTCCAAGAAAGAACAGCTCCTTAGCCTTTGGCCCGCCGGCGTATCGAGACAACAGCCAGGTCGTGCCGAAGTCGCCGCCGTACCCAACCTTTGCATAGGCGGTCCCGAATCGCGCCTTGTCAGAGGCGATACGAAGATCGCATGAAAGACAAACACCCAGTCCGGCACCCATCGCAAAGCCGTTCACCGCCGCAACCGTGACCTTGGGCGTGTTGAAAAGTAGCCAGCTCAGCTCTTGCATCTGGCGCAGCTTGTCGATCTTCTGCTCGAGGGTCTCGTTGTCATCCTGAGCCATCGTCGAAACGTCGCCCCCCGCGCAAAAGGCTCGACCTGCACCGGTTACTACGATGCAGCCGACCTCGGGGTCACGGCTCCAGCGGGTCAAGGTCTCGATGGACCCGGCGATCAGATCCATGCCGAGCGCATTGAGCTTGTCGGGACGGTTAAAGGTCAGAGTTGCTACTCGATCGGAGATGTTGGTGAGTATCACTTCATCAGCCATTATGTCCTCTCTAAAGGTTGATTGGTCGGCGCGTGATTATATCAAAAAGGCCATCGTCGCGAGCAGGTCTGCGTCCAGGATAACGACAAGCGCGTAGACGGGACGACCTCAGAACTGGATCCCGTCAGTGTGACGCGGGGGCATCGCGGCCCGACTAACTCACCTGACCTTGGCCGGCGGCGGACCTTGACCATCTACGTCGTCCTCCGGCAGGTTATCAGCGAATTGATCCTCATCCCTCAGCTCCTTCTTCAGCCGGTACATCTCAGCTTTGAGTTTTTTCACCACTCCGGCATAACGGGAATCAGAGTAGAGGTTGTGCAGCTCGATCGAATCCCTTCGCAGATCGTAGAGCTCCCACTGATCGAGCTTGTTAAAGTAAATCAGCTTGTACCGGTTCGAACGGACGCCGTAATGCGCGGCGACGTTGTGATCGCCCGGATGGTAGTAACGGTAATACATCGCCGTCCGCCAGTCCTTCGGCGTCTGCCCGCGAAGAAGCGGAAGAAAACTGCGTCCCTGCATATCCCGAGGCACTGGTACTCCCGCGGCGTCCAACATCATGGGAGCAAAGTCCACGTTGAGAATCATTCCTTTGCTTACCGTGCCGGGTTTGATCTTACCGGGCCAGCGGATCAGAAATGGCATGCGCAGTGACTCTTCATACATAAACCTCTTGTCGAACATGTTGTGTTCGCCGAGAAAGAAGCCCTGATCCGAGGTGTAGATCACGATGGTGTTTTCAGCCAGCCCGCTTTGATCGAGGTAATCAAGAAACCTGCCGATGTTGTCATCCACCGACGCGACGCAAGCCAGGTAATCCTGCATGTAGCGTTTGAACTTCCACCGCTTTAGCGCCGCGCCGCTCAAGCCCTCTGGCGGTTTCATCTTCAGGTCTCTGTCCGTCAAGTCGGTGTCAATATGGTTGGTGGCCTGGCGTGACGCGTCCGACTTCCCTTTGTAATCGTCATCGAACGTAGCGGGAATGGGCGGTTCGTAGTTCTCAAATTGTTTACGATGCTTCTCATCGGGCTGCCA
Source organism: Blastocatellia bacterium (assembly GCA_963737945.1). GTDB lineage: Bacteria > Acidobacteriota > Blastocatellia > UBA7656 > UBA7656 > Onstottus_A. The sequence continues at coordinate 89,339 of CAVTUR010000016.1, forward strand.
GTTCCGATGCGGCGCTTTGTGATGGAACATCAGAAAAAAGGGCTTGTCCGGCGGGCGATTCTTTATGAAGTCAATCGACAGATCAGTGAGCAGATCGGTGGTGTAGCCCTCGAGCTTCCTGCGCTCGCCCATTTCGATCATCATCGGATCAAAGTAGACGCCCTGCCCCGGCAGGATGTTCCAGTAATCAAAGCCCGCCGGTTTGCCGTCCTCCGGAGTATATGGATTCTGTCCGCCCAAATGCCATTTGCCGATCATGCCGGTGTGATAGCCGGCTTGCTGTAGATACTTCGAGAGCAACGGCTGCGATGTATCGAGATGGTTAAAGACCGGCACTCCGTTTATGTGCGAATATTTGCCGGTGATGATGGCCGCGCGGCTCGGGGTACAGATCGAATTCGTAACAAAGCAGTTCTCAAACTTCATTCCTTCCTTAGCGAGGCGATCAATGTTGGGCGTCTGAATCAACTTGCTTCCGTACGCGCTGATGGCTTGCGCCGCGTGATCATCCGACATGATAAACACGATATTCGGCGGTTTGGGTGGTGCTTGTAAGCTGCGTCTTTGTGCAGTGACGATTGAATCCGAAGGCAGCAGCAATAGCGCAATCAGGAAGAGATGGCAGGTCGCAGGTCTCATCGGCTTAAACCTCTCGCGGTCATAATTGGCGGCCTGATGATATCAAAAAAGAGCTTGGTTGCGAGGGTCGGCGGATCCGGCGCCAGGTGAAAGAAACGCCGGATCGTTCGACAACAGCCTCGGCCATCGCAGACATACTCCCGGCAGGTTGCATCCGGTTGATAGGAGCGATATGGTTCAGCCCGCCGAGCGCCGGTTTGGCGTGCTTGAGTTAGTCGAGCGGGGAAACTGGAGGATTCACAATGCAACGCAAGTTGAAGCGCGTATCCGTCTCACTGGGCGTGGCTCTCGCGCTCTTGTCCTGGGCTAACACCTCTCAGGCTCAATCATCCGCTTCCGATTCACGGCGATACGATCCCACGCTCTTCAACGCCCTGAAATGGCGCAGCGTCGGCCCGGTCCGCGGGGGCCGCTCGATAACCTGCGCGGGCAGCAACTCCAGGCCGTTCGAATACTACTTTGGCGCAACCGGCGGCGGGTTGTGGAAGACAGTTGACGGCGGTGTTAGCTGGAAGCCAGTTACCGACGGCCAAATCAAGAGCTCCTCGATCGGTGCCGTCGCCGTAAGCGAATCAAATCCTGACGTTGTGTACATCGGCATGGGTGAGACCGAATTGCGCGGTAACATAATGCAGGGTGACGGCGTGTACAAGTCGACCGATGCCGGCAAGACCTGGGCGCACTCCGGCCTAGCCGACACGCACGCGATTTCTCGCATTAGAATCCATCCGACGAACCCGGACTTAGTAGTAGTTTCTGCCCTGGGCCATCCATACGGACCGAACGAGGAGCGAGGAGTCTTTCGCACAACAGACGGCGGCAAGACCTGGCTGAAGATTCTCTTCCGCAGCAATCATTCGGGCGCGGTCGATCTGTGTTTCGATCCGCAAAACCCGCAAGTGATGTTCGCCGCGATCTGGGACGCTTACCGCACGCCCTGGAGCCTCTCGAGCGGCGGCCCCGAGAGCGGTCTGTTCAAGACTACCGACGGCGGCGATAGCTGGACCGAGATCACCCGGAATAGCGGTCTACCCAAAGGCGTCGTCGGCAAGATCGGCGTCAGCGTTTCCGGCGCCGACGGTAAACGGGTTTATGCGATTGTGGAAGCCGAGGACGGAGGTGTGTTCGTATCGGATGACGCCGGCGCTACATGGATTAAGATCAGCGAAGACCGCCGCTTGCGCCAACGCGCGTTTTACTACTCGCGTATCTATGCCGATCCGAAAGCACGCGACACCGTTTATGTGCTCAATACCGGCTTCTACAAATCAACGGATGGCGGGAAGACTTACAAGACGGTTCGAACCCCACACGGAGACAATCACGATCTGTGGATCGCTTCCAACGATTCGCAGCGAATGATCAACAGCAACGACGGCGGCGGCAACGTGTCGATCAACGGCGGTGACACGTGGACGGGACAAGACTATCCGACTGCGCAGCTCTATCACGTCGCCACGACGAAAGACTTTCCTTATCACGTTTGTGGAGCCCAGCAGGACAACTCGACCGTCTGCGTTTCCAGCGAAGGCGGCGGGCGAGGCAGAACAAACCCGCTGATGTACGCAGTGGGCGGTGGCGAGAGCGGTTACATCGCGCCTCATCCGAAAAACCCGAACCTGTTTTATGCGGGGAGTCAGGGCGCGCTGCTGACTCGGTTTGATCGCTCGACCGGACACACCCGCGACATCCAGGTCTATCCGCTTTTCTTCTCCGGCATGCCCGCGAGCGCTTTGAAAGAACGATGGCAGTGGACGTTCCCGATCGTTTTTTCACCGCACGATGCCAACGTGCTCTACACTTCGTCTCAGCATCTTTGGAAGACTACAAACGACGGCCAGAGTTGGGAACGAATCAGCCCGGATCTAACCCGCGCAGATCCGAAGACGCTAGGGGATTCGGGCGGGCCGATCACCAAGGATCAGAACGGACCCGAGATCTACGGAACGATTTTCACCATCGCGCCCTCGCGCATGGAACCCAGCACCATATGGACCGGTTCGGATGACGGACTTGCTTACATCACCCGCGACGGCGGGAAGAAGTGGGAGAACATAACCCCGCCCGGGCTTCCCGAGTTCAGCCGAATCAGTCTGATAGATGCCTCCCCGCATAAACCGGGCACGGCATATCTTGCCGCGAAGCGCTATCAATTGGACGATCGTGCGCCGTACATCTTCAAGACCAGCGACTACGGCAAGACCTGGTCAAAGATCGTAAACGGCATTCGCGCAGATGACTTTGTTCACGCGGTGCGAGAGGACCCTAAGCGACAGGGTCAGCTCTATGCGGGAGCCGAGCACGGCGTCTACGTCTCGTTTGATGACGGCGCGAATTGGCAATCGCTTTCGCTGGGGCTTCCTGATGTGCAAGTGCCCGATCTGGTTGTCGAAGACAATGACCTGGTGATCGCCACACACGGTCGATCGTTCTATATTCTTGACGACATCGGGATTCTTCGTCAGCTTACGCCGGAGTTCGCCGGCGCTGACGTTCACCTCTTCCAACCGCGAACTGCTATACGTTCGGTGAGCCAGGCCGAGATCGACTACTACCTGAAAAAGCCAGCCGAGAAAATTACGATTGAGATTCTTGACTCAAAGGGCCAGGTGATCCGCGCCTTCGCGGGATCATCCGAGGACGACAACCGAAAGCCTGGATCGGACGCCGAAGAGGGGGAGTCCTCCGGTCCACGAGCGCCGCGAGCGCCCGGTCGAAAAGCGGGGTCGAATCGTTTCGAGTGGGACCTGCGCTATCCGGGGGCGACTGTGTTCGAAGGCATGATCCTATGGAGCGCTCGCGCCGAATCAGGACCACCCGCGCCGCCGGGAAACTATCAAGTCCGATTGACTGCCGACGGTCAGATTCAGACTCAGACCTTTGCAATCAAGAGAGATCCACGTCTCAATGTGACCGACGCTGATCTTGCCGAACAGTTCAGTCTCGCGATAAAGGTGCGAGACAAAACGAGTGAAGCCAACGAGATGGTGATCCTAATCCGCGCGATCAAGAAACAAATCAAAGATCGTTCTGAAAAAGGCAAAGACCAGACGGTACAAGATGCCGGCGAGGCGCTCGCGAAGAAGCTGAGCGCGGTTGAAGAGGAGGTCTATCAGGTGCGCAATCGGAGCAACCAGGACCCGTTGAACTTCCCGATCAAGCTGAACAATCAGATCGCGGCGTTGGGTCGAAGCATCGAGACTGGCGACGGCCGCCCGACCGCTCAGGCTTATGTCGTGTTCAAGGAATTGTCGGCACAGTTGGATGCATCGCATGCGCGGCTGAGTGAGTTGGTTAAGAGCGACCTAGTGCAGTTGAATAAGGTTCTTGTCGATCGCAAGCTCGATCCGATTCGGACGGGTGGGCTAAATAACACGCCGGACGGCAATTCTGGTGTCAGAACCCGATGATTTCGCGTCGCGCACTTTATCTGAGCGGCCCCAGCACAAAGAAGTGAGATGGTTACCTGGTCGAATCAGGGTGTCATTGCAGAAACCCCAGGCGGCGCCATTCATTTACGAAAACAGCGTGGCATGCGGGCGATTAAGAAACTAATCGACCGCCCTGCTGCGATGCTCAATCGCCTTGTGATAAGGTATCTGGGTCTTAGATTCGATTTACTGAGGAGCAGAATGATCGATGAAAAACGAGTATGTGACTAAACTCAAGAACGGCGCGTATCGCATCGCAGGGACCCGGATATCGCTGGACTCGGTCGTATACGCGTTCTGGCGAGGTGAGTCGCCTGAGAGCATTGTTGACAGCTTCGCGGACCTAACGCTGGAGCAGACTTACGGAGCCATTGCGTACTACCTGGCGCATCAGTCGGACATCGACGCTTATCTTACGGAAGGTGATGCTGAGTTTGAAAAGCTTCGACAGAGTGCCCGCAAAGCCAACCCACTAAGACCAATCAAATTGCCTCATTGCCGCTCTGAGGCAATCTGAGCACCGCATAATACAATCGTAGCTGGCGAACTGGAGGAGTGCGGCCAGCCGACGAACCAGATTGAAAGATCACAGGAGCCCCATGTCGAAGCCTGACAAGTCCAACAAGGAGTCTGCCGCCGAAACCAACCACAAACCCAAGCCGGCCTCGGGCCCAATATCTTTGCTGATCGCGACTCGCAAGGGAGCTTTCATCCTCCGAGGCAGCAAGAAGCGAGGTAAGTGGAAACTCTCCGATCCTCTCTTCCTTGGCCACACCGTCCATCACATGGTCCAGGACCCGCGCGAACCCAACTCGATTCTTATGGCTTGTCGCACCGGGCACCTCGGACCAACGGTGTTCCGATCAAACTACCTGGGAGAGACGTGGGTCGAAGCTCAGACGCCTCCTGCATTTCCCAAAGCGCCTGAGGGCGAAAAGGGCCGCGTGGTCGATCACGTATTCTGGCTCACCCCGGGACACCCGAGCGAGCCGGGTGTGTGGTACGCGGGTTCGTCGCCTCAGGGTTTGTTCCGAAGCGAAGACGGCGGCGCAAACTGGGAAGGCGTTTCGGGTTTTAACGACCACCCTATGCGCGACACCTGGGTAGGAGGTCTCGGCGACGGGACCCCGGATGGCCCCAAACTGCATTCGGTGTTGATTGACCCGCGTGACCCAAATCATATGTATCTCGGCATGTCGATGGGGGGCGTATTCGAGAGCACCGATCGCGGCGCCGACTGGAAGCCGCTAAACAAAGGCTGCGCCGCCGACTTCCTGCCAATGCCCGATCCGGAATACGGGCACGATCCGCACGAGCATGAAACTTCACCCGTTGAATCCTGATTTACTTTATCAGCAGAACCATTGCGGTATTTATCGCATGGAGCGCGGCGAAGGCATCTGGGTGCGGATCGGCGACAACATGCCAAAGGAGGTTGGCGACATCGGCTTTCCGATGGTTCTTCATCCGCGCGACCCGGACACCGCGTGGGTGTTTCCGATGGACGGTACGACGGTATGGCCTCGCACCAGTCCCGATGGAAAGCCCGCCGTTTACGCGACGCGAGACGCCGGAGCCAGTTGGAAGCGATTGGACAAAGGCTTGCCGAAAAAGAACGCGTGGTTGACCGTAAAGCGTCAGGCGATGACCGCTGACTCACACGAGCCGGTTGGACTTTACTTCGGAACTACGAACGGCGAAGTGTGGGGCAGCACCAACGAAGGCAAGAAATGGGAGTGTCTCGCGCGGCATCTTCCACATATCTATGCGATCGAGGTAGCGGAGCATCTGAAGTGAAGATCTATGTTCCATCGGCGCTGAGGTCGTACACCGGACAAAGGGACGAAGTAGAAGCGGACGGGGCGACGCTGGGGGATGTGCTTCGCGAGTTGGACCGGCTCTATCCGGGTCTTCGATTCCGGATCATCGACGAACAGGATTCCATCCGCCCGCACATAAAGATCTTCATCAATCTCGAGCAGGCGCGAGAACTCTCCGCGGTTTTGCGATCTAATGATGAGGTGTCTATCCTGCTGGCGCTGAGCGGCGGATCGTAGCGTAGGATGTAGCGTAGACTGTCCAGTCTGCGCGCTCCAGCGAGGATCGTAGCGTGGTTCGTAGCGTGGTTCGTAGCGTAGACTGTCCAGTCTGCGCGTTCCACGTGGGCTCGCAGCGTGGGATGTAGCGTAGACTGTCCAGTCTGCGCGCTCCAGCGAGGATCGTGGTTCCTGGCGTGAATCGTAGCGTAGACTGTCCAGTCTGCGCGTTCCAGCGTGGATCGTAGCGTAGACTGTCCAGTCTGCGCGTTCCAGCGTGGGCTCGAACATCAGCGCGCAGACTGGACAGTCTACGCTACGATCCTACGCTACGATCCTACGCTACGATCCTATGGCTACAACCACCTCACTGAGTAAACCATGGCTCGAACCAGCACAACGGTCACAGTCGGCAAACGCAAGATCGAGCTCTCGAACCTCAAAAAGATCCTGTTCCCCTCGGACGAAATACTAAAAGCGGAGCTGATCGAATACTACCTCAAGGTCGCGCCGACCATCCTGCGCCACATAAAAGGCAGGCCGCTCACGCTGGTGCGCTGGCCCGACGGAGTCGACCACCAGACATTTTTTCAAAAGAACCGCCCCGAATGGGCGCCGCAGTGGCTGGAGCACGTAGAACTCGGCAACAGGGATGACAAGGTCGACTACGTAATCGCGACCGAAGCGGCCTCGCTGGTGTGGCTGGCGAATCTCGCGTGCATCGAGCTTCATCAGATGCACTGCCGGTCGCCTCATTACGACAAGCCTGACTACATCGTGTGGGATCTCGATCCTCCTGAGAAATATCCGTTCACCAGAGATCGTCGAGCTTGCGTTTGAGATGCGCGAGTTCATCGAGAAATTCGGTTATCACACCTTCGTCAAGACAACCGGCGGAAAAGGCGTGCACATCGTCGCGCCTATCGAGCCCAAATGGCCTTTCGACATCGCAAAGGAAGCAGCAATGTTGATCGCCAAAGCGTTTATCGAAAAACACCCGACAACAACCACCCTGCACATCAAGAAGGATCTGCGACAAGGAAAAGTGCTGATCGACATCTACCGCAACAGCACCTATCAGACTATCGTGTCGCCTTACAGCGTTCGCGGCCGCGGAAACGGGCCGGTGTCTATGCCTCTCACGTGGGAGCGGCTCGAGCCGGTGGAAGACCCCGCGGAGTTTAACCTTCGCAACGCCGCGGACATCCTGCTTGACGAAGGCGACCCGTGGGAATCAATCGACGCCTACGCGACGAAGCTGCACACCCAGCAACCCAGGACCGCCAAGTCAGCGAGGAAGCAAAAGCCGGAAAAAGACAACGACGCGCTTTCGGACTACGCACGCAAACGAGCATTCGACAAGACGCCGGAGCCCGGACCAGAAGTGTTTGCGGGCGACGGCACCGCGTTTGTCATTCACCGGCACCACGCGACCCGGCTTCATTACGACGTTCGCCTCGAACGCGACGGGACGTTGAAATGCTGGGCGGTTCCAAAGGGGCTTGCCCCCGCGCCCTGGCATAAAACGCATGGCCGTTCAGACCGAGGACCATCCGGTCAAGTATCTCGATTTCGAAGGTTCGATTCCTAAAGGTGAGTACGGCGGAGGCGACATGTGGATCTTCGCGCGTGGACGCTATGAAATAACAAAGGAGAAGAAAGACGGTTTCTACTTTCGCCTTCAGAGCCGCGAATGGAACGACGAGTATCGGATGATCCACACCAAGGACAAGGACTGGCTTTGCGAACGGCTTGTTCCTCCTCAGATCGACTGGCTGCGCGATCCCATCGAGCCGATGCTTGCCCAAAGCCGGAGTGAGCCGTTCAACTCGCCGGACTATCTGTATGAGGTGAAGTGGGACGGCATTCGCGCGATGGTTGCGCTGGACGAAGGAAAGATCACGATTCGCAGCCGCGCCCAACGTGACATCACCAGCCTGTTCCCCGAGCTGCAGATTCCCGATCAGGCGTTTCGCGCCGCCTGCGGATTGTTTGACGTGGAGATCGTCTGCCTGAACGAAAAAGGCCAGCCGGTTTTCGAAGACGTGTTGCATCGATTGCAGCACCGGAACGAGGCGTCGGTCACCCGCGCTCGCTCAAAGCATCCCGCGGTGTGCTATGTGTTCGACTGTCTCTATGTCGACGGCCGCCCGATCGTTAACGAGTCCCTTGCTCGGCGCCGGGCGTGGATGGTGGATTCGATCAAGGTGCCGAACCCGGCCTATCGACCGAGTGAGACCATCGATGACGGCCGAGCTCTGTTCAAGGCGGCAGGCGCGCACGGGCTCGAGGGGATAATGGCCAAGGAGCGCAACAGCATCTACATGCCGGGAAAACGCTCTTCGCAGTGGTTCAAGATCAAGACCCGCCACACGGCTGACTGCGTGATCATCGGCTACACAAAAGGAAAAGGCGATCGTGCGGCGACCTTTGGCGCGCTTCAGTTGGGGATGTATCGCGGAAAGCAGTTAGTATATGTGGGCAAAGTAGGCACGGGGTTCGACGAGCGCACCGCGAAGGCGATAGTCGCCGAGCTTCAAAAAGTAAAGCCCAGAGAGCGACCGATCAAAGAAAAGCCAATTGACGACGCGGTGACAGTGTGGCTCGAGCCGCAGCTTGTGTGCGAAGTGCAGTACGCCTCGCGGGTGAGCACGGGTAACTTGCGCGAGCCGGTGTTTGTGAGATTGAGACCAGATAAGGCGGTTGAGGATTGCGTGGTGGATGGATGAACTGTAGTGCTGTGGCAATCTTTGGGACAAGACTCCTTTCGCGTATCGCAAAGCCCGCGAGTGGAGCCGCCGACCCGAGGAGTTCGTGAAACGCGCATCGTTCTCTTTGATGGCCGCTCTAGCGGTGCACGACAAGACCGCGAGCGACGCGGCGTTCCGCAAATTCTTGTCGATCATCAAACGAGAATCGATCGATGAACGGAACTTCGTCAAGAAAGCTGTGAACTGGGCACTACGTCAGATTGGAAAACGAAACCGTAACTTGAATCTGACAGCGATCAACACCGCTCGTGAGATCCAGACGCTCGACTCGAAATCAGCCAGATGGATCGCCGCCGATGCGCTTCGAGAGCTGACTAATAACAGTGTTCAACGTAGAATGAAAAGCTGAGGTTAGCGGCGCGCCTTCTCGCTTTTCCAACGTAGTTGGCCCACACTTGCAATTCGCGCCAGGCTCATCAAATGCCCGAGCCCCGAACATCCGGACTAATTGTTTCGCAAGACGCGGCTACTCGGCTGGCGGCGGCAGTCGAGTGGTTGGCTGCGTACTCCGCCGACGCTGAGATACTCGTCTTGTCCGCCACCAAAGAAGCCGGTGACGAATTCATTCGGAATGCGGCGTTGGCGGCGGGCGCGCGATTCGGGCTGACCCGGCTCACGCTCAATCAACTCGCGTCGGTTCTCGCGGCACCCGTTCTGGCCCGCGCCGGACGAGCGCCCGCGAGCAGTCTCGTCGTAACCGCCGTCGCCGCGCGAGCCGTTCATTTGTTAGGGACGGAAGGCGCACTATCGTACTTCGAGCCCGTCGCAACGAGACCGGGGTTCGCCACAGCCGTTGCCCGAACGATCGAAGAACTCCGAATGAACGACGCCGACTCTGGCGCGATAGCCGTCCTCGGGCGAGGCGGTCCCGATCTTGCCGCGCTTGCCGAAAGAACGGATCGAGAGCTGGCTGCGGCGAAGCTCGCCGATCGCGCAGCGTTGTTCCACGCCGCAATAGAGGCGGCTCAGCACCCACCACTCAGTGCTCATCACTTCGTTGGTTTGCGGTTGCTCCTGCTCGACGTCCCGTTAACCTCAAAGCTCGAATCCCGACTTATCGCCGCGCTCTCAGAGCATGCGCCATCGGTATTTGCGACCGCACCGCGCGGCGACGCTCGCACGATCACGCACCTCGAGCAAGCGTTCAATTGCAAAGCGGTCGAATCCGAAGACTCAAGTAATACGACCTCCCTTACCTCGCTAAAGCGTCACCTGTTCGAAGACTCTGGCTCCGAGCCTGCGAGGCTCGACAACACCCTCACGCTGACCTCCTGGCCGGGCGAAGCACGCGAATGCGTCGAGATCGCACGGTCTATACAACAGGAAGCCGCCGCCGGAGTCGCATTCGATCGCATCGCTGTTTTTCTTCGCTCGACTTTCGAGTACGGCTCGCATCTCGAAGAAGCCTTTAGACGCGCGGCCATTCCGGCGTACTTCGCGCGGGGAACTACGAGACCCGATGCGGCGGGCAGAGCCCTACTGGCATTGCTCGCGTGCGCCTCCGAAGGACTGTCGGCGCGCAGATTCGCAGAGTACGTTTCACTAGCGCAAGTACCCAATCCAGAGGAAGCTGCGGCGTCACAAACGGAGGACCGTTGGATCCCGCCGCAACTCGATTTGATTCCCGATCTCACCGAAGCGCCCACCGACCAGCAGGAGACTGACGACGCGACGTTGCCAGCCCAACCAGATGGAAAGTCGATCGTCGACGGCACGCTTCGAGCGCCGTGGCGTTGGGAGCGCCTGCTTGTGGAGTCGTCGGTGATCGGCAGCGAGGAACGATGGGACAAAAGAATCAAGGGGCTTGAAAATGAACTGCAGGGAAAACAGAAGGAACTGATTGACGAGGGAGAGGACACCCGTGCCGCCGGGCTCGATCGACAAATTCGGGACATCGGTCATCTGAGAGAGTTCGCGTTGCCTCTGATCGCGCTTCTCGCGGCGCTGCCTCAGCGAGCGACCTGGGGCGACTGGCTTGCACGGCTCGGCGAGCTTGCGTCTTCCGCGTTGCGAGAACCGGAGACGGTGCTAGAGACGCTGAGGGAACTGATCCCGATGTCGCCGGTCGGGCCGGTAGAGTTGTTCGAGGTGCAACAAGTTCTGGCTCCCCGGCTTCGCGATCTCGCGGTCGCCCCGCCTCGTCGCCGTTACGGCTGTGTGTTTGTCGGGCCAGCCGACGCAGCTCGAGGCATGACTTTTGATGTGGTCTTTGTGCCGGGGCTCGCCGAAAAGCTCTTCCCGCGAAAGGTTGTCGAAGACCCGATCCTGCTGGATGCCGAACGCCGCCAGCTAAAGACGATCGATCTGACAACTAACACTGACCGCATCTCAGCGGAACGGCTCGCCTTGAGACTGGCTCTGGGAGCCGCTTCGACGCGAGCCTATCTTTCATATCCGCGGATCGATATCCAACAAGCACGGCCGCGCGTACCTTCGTTTTACGGGCTCGAAGCGCTCCGCGCCGCCGAAGGCGAGTTGCACGGGTTTGAGGAGCTTGGACTGCTGGCCGAATCTGGGGCAACCGCGAGGCTGGGTTGGCCAGCCCCGGATGAGGCCAGCGAGGCAATCGACGAAGCCGAGTACGACCTCGCTTTGCTGGGGCGATTAGTGGATGCGGATCCCGAGACAACCGCGGGAACCGCGCACTACTTGCTCGACTCGAACCCGCATCTGGCGCGCTCGCTACGCGCGCGTTCGAGAAAATGGCTGCGCCGCTGGACGTCATTTGATGGTCTGGTTGATCCGGACCCGGAAGCGAGTAAGGCTATGTCAGCGCATCTTCTTGGTGCGCGGTCATTCTCGCCAACCGCGCTCCAGAACTACGCCGCGTGTCCGTATCGGTTCTTTCTTCAAGCGGTGCATAGACTTCAACCACGCGAGGAACCGGCCGCGCTCGAGGTGATCGATCCGCTCACGCGAGGCTCATTGTTCCACAAGGTCCAATACGAGGTGCTGACGTTGCTTCGAGCAGCGGAGATGCTGCCGATCGTACCGAAGAACGTCGATCGTGCAATCGCCGAGGTAGACGACGTGTTGGATCGCGTTGCCTCCAGGGAAGCAGACAAATTGTGGCCGGCAATCCCGAAGGTCTGGGAGGACGGCATCAACGCAATCCGCGCCGACCTGCACGAGTGGCTGCGCCGGCACGCGGACGCAGACGACGGATGGGTTCCTTACAAGTTTGAGCTGGCATTCGGGCTGGCCGGGCGTGATCGTGAAGAGGAAGATCCCGCGAGCGTTCCCGATCCGGTGCCGGTGATCGGGGAATTGAAACTGAGAGGCTCGATCGATCTTGTTGAGCGTCACATCACGGGCAAGATTCGGGCTACGGATCACAAGACCGGCAAGGCGCGCGCGAAAGATGGAGTCATCATCGGCGGTGGCCAGCACCTTCAGCCGGTATTGTACGCGCTTGCTTGTGAGAAGCTGTTGGGGGACCCGGTTGAATCCGGCCGCTTGTACTACTGCACGGCCGACGGCAACTACGAAGAGCGCGTTGTGATGCTTGATGAGTTCGCCCGAGGCTACGCCGGGATTATGGTCGATACGGTAGGCAAGGCTCTCCAAGAAGGTTTCCTGCCGGCGGCCCCCGCTCACGATGCGTGCGTGTGGTGCGACTATCTGGCGGTGTGCGGCCCAAACGAAGAACGCCGCGTGCGAGTCAAGCCACAACCGCGACTTGTTGAGTTGAAGGGTCTGCGTGAGCTGCCATGAAAATGACAATGGAAAGGACTGGTCAACCCGCGTCCCGAATCCCACCAACACAGTTGGTGGATTGTTCATACTCAGCCTACACGGCCACGAGAACGCGCCTTCCTGAATCCCACCAACGCAGTTGGTGGATCGTTCATACTTCGCCTACACGGCCACGAGAACGCGCCTTCCTGAATCCCACCAACGCAGTTGGTGGATCGTTCATACTCAGCCTACACAGCCACGAGAACGCAGCTTTCCGAATCCCACCAACGCAGTTGGTGGATCGTTCATACTCGGCCTACACCGAATCCCACCAACGCAGTTGGTGGATCGTTCATACTCAGCCTACACAGCCACGGGAACGCAGGTTTCCGAATCCCACCAACGCAGTTGGTGGATCGTTCATACTCAGCCTACACAGCCACGGGAACGCAGCGTTTCCGAATCCCACCAACGCAGTTGGTGGATCGTTCATACTCAGCCTACACAGCCACGGGAACGCAGGTTTCCGAATCCCACCAACGCAGTTGGTGGATCGTTCATACTCGGCCTACACCGAATCCCACCAACGCAGTTGGTGGATCGTTCATACTCGGCCTACACCGAATCCCACCAACGCAGTTGGTGGATCGTTCATACTCAGCCTACACAGCCACGGGAACGCAGGTTTCCGAATCCCACCAACGCAGTTGGTGGATCGTTCATACTCAGCCTACAACAGGACGGCGTAGGGACGGCTTGAGCAATTTGGTCTAATAATCGTGAAACGAGACGACAAAACACCGAGCCTCTTCGACATGCTGCCCGATGGGCGGCCGGAGGAAACTCCCGTCAAAGAGCCCGATACAAAAGGGGTCGGTATTGAGACGCCGTCGGATCAACCACGTGTGATTTCTAACTCGAAACTTCCTCCGCCACGCGACAATCCCTCCACCACCCGAGGAATGCCGTCAAAGAAACCTTCTCGACCCAAAGCCGCCAAACGGGACCCTCTCGCCGACGGAGTTGCTCGCGATCGGATTCGCAACGATCTCGACACAACGCTCGTTGTCGAAGCTGCAGCCGGCACAGGCAAGACGAGCGAACTCGTTCGGCGTGTCATCTCGGTGCTCAAATCGGGACGCGCGTCGCTTGATCAGATCGTAGCCGTGACTTTCACCGACGCCGCAGCCGGTGAACTCAAGCTCCGACTGCGAGCCGAGATCGAGCGCGAACGCCAAGCACCCGATGCGTCGCCCGACGAGAAACAATTCCTGACCGAGGCGCTGCCTCAACTGGAAGAAGCCCGCATCGGCACCATTCATTCCTTCTGTGGCGACACGCTTCGCGAACGCCCCGTCGAAGCCGGCATCGATCCTCTTTTCGAGGTTGCCTCCGAAGAGACCTCTCGGCCACTCATCGAAATGGCCTTTGACCGTTGGTTTGAAGGCCAGCTTGCAAACCCAAGCGACGCGGTGCGTCGAGTGCTCAGAAGACGCCCACGCCGTGAGTTCTCGAGGGGCAGACCCGCGACACTGGCGCGACGGCGTTCCGGTGAGGGTCCCAGGCGCAGGCTTCGACACGCCGCCTCGGAACTCATCGAACGCCGCGACTTCCCTGCCCCCTGGCGATACGATCCGGAGTTCGATCGAGACGGCGCGATCGATACCCTGATCGCCGAGATGAAAGAGCTGTCTTCGTGGGCGGACAAAGGCAACAAGACGCAGTGGTTTACGAAATCGCTGATCGAGCTGAAACACTTCGTGGCCGATATCACCCGCGCCGAAGAGGATATGGGCCGCGACTACGACGGGGTTGAAGCCCGGTTGTTTGACTTCCTGCCTTCCTGGAAATCAAAGAACTATGTCGCCTACTACAAGCGAGACGACTTCCCGGCTGACGAACTCAAGCAGCGGCGCGACGCGTTGAAAGGGATGATCGAGGAGTTCGTCCGTCGCGCGGGCGCGGATCTCGCTCCCAGGCTTCGCGATGATCTGATGCCGATCATCGACGAGTACACGCGTTTGAAGGATCGTGCGGGCTGTCTGGACTTTCTTGACTTGTTGCTCAAAGCGCGGGATCTGGTTCGCGACAATCATTCAGTGCGAGCCGAGCTCCAGCAGCGGTTCACTCATCTGTTCGTCGATGAATTTCAGGACACCGATCCGCTCCAGGCGGAGATACTTGTGCTCCTCGCCGCCGACGACCCAAAAGAAACAGACTGGCGAAAGGTCCGGCCGGTTCCGGGCAAATTATTCATCGTTGGCGACCCCAAGCAATCGATCTATCGTTTCCGCCGCGCCGATGTCGCGCTCTATGAGGCAGTGAAACAACAAGTGATCGCGGGCGGCGGCGCGCTTGTGGAGTTGAACGTCAGCTTCCGTTCAGTGCCGCAGATCCAGGAAGCAGTCAACGCAGCGTTCAGCCGGGTGATGGGTGCCAACACGCAACCCCCTCCTGGAGCCGATTCGGTGGCGGGGTCATCTCAAGCTCGTTATGTTCCGCTGGCGCCGCACAGGCCTGGCATCAACACTCAACCCGCCGTGGTAGTGCTCCCGGCGCCAGAGCCTTACCCGGCTGCCGACTACAAGAAGCCGACCTTTTGGAAAATCGAAGAATCCGAGCCGGACGGTATCGCCGCGTTCGTCGACTGGCTGGTGCGCGAGAGCGGCTGGACCGTGACCGAGCGGCGAGACGCAACGACTCGTGTGCCAATCCAGCCGCGTCACGTGTGCCTATTGTTCCGGCGCTTCCGCAGCTTTGCAAAAGATGTTACTCGACCATACGTGCGTGCGCTCGAAGCCCGGCGGCTGCCGCATCTGCTCGTAGGGGGGAGCGGATTTCACGCTCGCGAGGAGATCGAAGCGATTCGAAATGCGATTTCGGCGATCGAGCGGCCCGATGACGAGCTGGCGGTATTCGCCACGCTTCGAGGCCCTCTGTTCGCACTGACTGACGCGCAGTTGCTTGCCTACAGAGCCGCGCACAAGGACCTGTACCCGTTCAGAAAACCGCTGGACGACCTGCCCGAAGCTTCGGCCGAGGTCGCGGCCGCGCTTGCGGTTTTGCGCGGTCTGCATCGCGGGCGCAACCGCCGGCCGATAGCCGACACGATCGGGCGGCTGCTTGCGGCCACGCGCGCGCACGCGGGGTTTGCCAACTGGAGCACGGGCGAACAAGCGCTTGCGAATGTGGCGAGGCTAATGGATATGGCTCGGCGCTCCGAACGCAGCGGGTTGATTTCGTTTCGCGCGTTTGTCGATTGGCTGGTCGATCAAGCTGAGACCGGTGAGGCGAGCGACGCACCGATCATCGAAGAAGGGCTTGATGGCGTTAGAATAATGACCGTGCACAAAGCCAAGGGCCTCGAGTTCCCGGTCGTGATACTCGCGGACATGACCGCGAACGCCGCGCGAGACGCATCGCGGTGGAGCGATCCCGAGAGCGGGCTCTGTGTAATGATGCTTGCGGGCTGTTCACCTCCGGAACTTGTGGAACACGCTGAAGAGGAGAAGCAGCGCGATGTCGAAGAAGCAGCGCGTGTGTTGTATGTAGCTGCGACTCGCGCGCGTGACTTGCTCGTGGTGTCCGCGGTCGGCGATTTGCGTTATGACGATAGATGGCTCGGCGCGCTCAACCCTGCGATCTTTCCGCCCGCGGATCGCAGTTTCGCTCCGGAGACCAATCACCCCGAGGGCTGCCCTGAGTTCGGCAGCGACAATTGTATTCGGCCAAATGGTGTGTTGAGGCCGAAGGGTTCTGTCACACCAGGGCAACACCAACCGGAGGCTGGTGAGCATAAAGTCGTCTGGTGGGATCCGTCGATCCTCGAGCTCGGTAAGCAGGAAGACGTTGGGTCGAGACTGAACAAATTGATCGCGGCCGACGACGGCGCCGAGCGGTCGCGGGCCGGCATTGATGCTCACGCGGAATGGCAGGAGTCTCGCACTCAAGTTCGCGATGTCGCAAGCACACCTACGTTGAGAGTCGTCACCGCGACCGAGCATGCGATCACGATGGCTGCGGCGACTGAACCCTCAGGAAGACCCATCGATACACCGTCCGAAGTGTTCGTCGAATCAGTCGGCATAGACTTCTCGCGGCCGCACGGAAAACGCTTTGGTACTCTGGTGCATGCTGTGTTGTCCCTGGTTGATCTGAGTGCCAATGCGAAAGGCGTTCAGCAAATCGCGGAGCTTCAAGGCCGCCTGCTCGGGGCAACGTCAGAGGAGATCACCGCGGCAACCGATACGGTTACTCACGCGCTTGCTCACCCGCTTATGAAGCGCGCCGCGCTAGCTTCGGTCGCGGGCCGGTGCCGCCGCGAGACACCGATAGCAGTACAGCTCGAGGATGGACTGCTCGTGGAGGGAAAGGTGGACCTGGCGTTTCTCGATGAAGCCGAGCCAGGCACGTGGACGGTCGTCGATTTCAAAACGGACTTCGAGATTGAAGGCAGGCTGCATGAATATCGTGAACAGATCGCGTTGTATGCTCTGGCGATAGGGCGTGCGACAAGGCTGGGCACCAAAGGCGTGCTGCTGAGAATGTAGATGCCGGCTGCATCCCCTCCCCGGCGTTGCTCCGCGCCCTCTGCGGTTGCTCTATCAGGTCCCTTTAAACGCAGAGGGCGCGGGGGAACGCTGAGGCCAAGGGAAAGGGCTCGGGTTTGATTCCTATTGGTTCAAAGTAATCCGAAAGGCGAATCACGCATGAAAGGAAACATCCCAATCGTTGATCTGCCGTCAGGTGAAGACATTTGGCTAACGGTTACACTGACCTCAGCTCGCGAGATACGGCCGCAACAGGGTAGGCCATTTCTTCTTGCCAGCGCGCGAAACGCCAGCGGATCTATTGCGCTCAAGATTCCCGGTGAGATTCTTCAATCGGCGAACGCGATCAAACCAGGATTGTGGGGGATCATTGGGCGGCTCGAAACATATCAGAATCAACAACAGTTTGTTGTCTCGGAACTCAGACCGATCACTGTCGAAAAGTATCGCGAGCTTCAAAACGCTGATCCTCTTCTGCCGCGAGCATTCACAATCGACATCGAGACAATCCCGCTTCCCGCGTTTAAGCAACGGGCAGTCGACCGGCTCGAACGAGCGTTGCAGCGTGGGAAGATGAGCGAGGAACAACAGGCCAGATACTTTGAAGACCAGGCCGCCGAAGAAGAGCGCGCTTTCAAGACGGGCTCTCTCGCGGCGACCACGGGGCGAGTGCTTTCGATAGCCGTGCACGTAGGATCTCTCGCTGGGATGGAAATCGAAGGCGTCGAGCAGGGCGAGCACGAACACGTGTTTGGTATAGACAGTGACGGACAAGAGCAGCCCGAGCAACAAGCGCTCACAGATTTTCTAGCGCGGATGAAGAGCTTCGATGCTGACATCGACGAGATCGTAGGTCACAACGTCATCGGGTTCGATCTGCCGTTTATCTTTCAGCGCTGCGTGGTTAACAGCATCACGGTTCGGCCCTTTGTGAATCTGTCGGAGTTCAATGTGCGTGGCGTGTTCGACACTATGCATCGCTGGTGGTTGGGCTCGAAGAATCGGGTGGCGCTGGACGACCTGGCGTGGGCTTTGGGAATCCAGTCGAGCAAGACAGATGAAGTTGAAGGCAGCCGGGTGTTCGAGCTGTATCTGGCGGGAAGGCTTGCCGAGATTCGCGAATACAATCTGAACGATGTGCGCGTCACGAGAAAGGTGTATGAGCGCCTGGTGTCGGGCTTCGGAAGGTGACGGGGCTCGTTGAACGGACAGCGATCCAGCGCGTACAATCTGGCCTGAAGCTCTCGGGGGCGGCGGTCAGTGCGGAAAGGAATTCGTTACAATGAGAGAGAATGCTGAAAGAGTGATGCAAGAGGTGCTTCGGCTTCCGGAAGCAGACCGTGCTGAGCTGGCCCGCTTCCTGATCGAGTCGCTTGATGAATGCGAAGATCCAGCCGTCGTGGAAGCCGCATGGGACGAGGAACTCCGGAGCCGAGTCGAGCGGATCGAACAGGGGAGATCCCCAACGCATCAGGTGCTGGCGAATCTAAGAGACAAATACAAGCCGATAGAATGCCCCCCTGACCCTTTTAGGAGGTAACCATATGTCGGAGATAGCAGAGAAGCTCATTCAGCAGGCACTTGGTCTACCGGCGGACCAGCGCGCGGAGTTTGCTGAGCGGCTCTTATCTAGTTTGGAGCCGCCGCTGTCCTCAATCGACCAGCTTTGGGCTCAAGAGGCTGAGGACCGAGTCGACGCTTATGAACGGGGTGAACTTGACGCGATTCCGGCCAAGGATGTGTTCAACGCAATCAAAAACAGGAAGCGGTAGATGCGCGTCAGATTTCTCGCTGCCGCAAGTAAAGAATTCTCCAACGCAGTCTCATACTACGACTCACAAAAAGACGGCCTGGGTGACGAGTTCGCCGAGGAGGTCTGGAGAACAATCTCCAGGATTGTTAGCCATCCTCTTGCCTGGCAGCGGCTCTCGGAAAGAACCAGGCGATGTCTTACCAAGAGGTACCCATACGGAGTGCTTTATCAGGAGAGATCAGATTCGATTCTGATCATCGCCGTGATGCATCTGCGCCGGCACCCCCAGAGTTGGCGAGGCAGCGTCCAAGACGAGTAACATGTCCGACGCTTAACTAGGAGAATGGTTGCCTTTGAATCTGCAACTTGTGATCGCGATTGTCTTTGGCCTGGCTGTTGGAGCATTGGTCGTTTGGCTGCTTCTTCGCCCGCGAATCAAGCACGAATACGACCGCGCCAGAAGCGTATCCGAAACCGAACGCGCCACGCTGGTCGAGCGGCTTCAGGGAAAACACGATCAGACACGCAAGCTCGAAGCAGACCTTGGCGAGTCGAACGCGAAGCTCGCGGAGTCTCAGAGCGAGAACGCCGTTCTGTTTGCCCGGATCAGCTCGCTTGAAACCCAACTCGACGCCGAACGCAAGGCTGCGATCGAAAAGCTTGGGCTGCTTGAAGACGCTCAGGGCAAACTGTCGGACGCATTCAAAGCGCTGTCCGCCGACGCGCTCAACACCAACAGCCGGAACTTTCTCAATCTAGCCAGAGAGACATTGGGTCATTTCCAGGAGACCGCCAAAGGAGATCTCGATACTCGGCAGAAAGCCATCGGTGAACTGGTTCAGCCCCTCAAGGAATCGCTGGACAAAGTCGATTCGAAGATTCGCGAGCTCGAGTCGACGCGCGCGTCGGCCTACTCGTCGCTTTCGGAGCAAGTGAAGTCGCTGGCGACTACTCAGACGCAACTACAAGGCGAGACCGCAAACCTCGTCAAGGCACTGCGCTCGCCTACCGTTCGCGGGCGATGGGGTGAGATTCAGCTCAAGCGAGTGGTCGAGATCGCGGGCATGGAGAACTACTGCGACTTTGATGAACAGCCAAACGTGATCGGTGAAGACGGCAGACTGAGACCGGACATGATCATCCGCCTTCCTCTCGATCGGAACATAGTTGTTGATTCCAAGGCGCCGCTGCAGGCCTATCTCGAAGCGCTCGAAGCGCCGGATGATGAAACTCGAGTCGCAAAGTTGAAAGATCACGCGCGGCAGATCAGGACGCACCTCACAAAGCTCGGCGCCAAGGCTTACTGGGAGCAGCTTCCGAGCACCCCTGAGTTCGTATTTATGTTCCTTCCCGGCGAAACGTTTTTCAGCGCGGCTTTGGAGCAGGACCCCGGCTTGATTGAATTCGGCGTCGAGCAACGGGTGATCGTCGCCACGCCTACCACTCTCATCGCATTGCTCAAGGCGGTTTCTTACGGGTGGCGCCAGGAACGGATGACGACGAACGCGGAGGACATCAGCAAACTCGGGCGTCAGTTGTATGACCGGTTGAAGATTCTCGCCGAGCACTTCTCCGACGTGCGCAAGGGGTTGGACAAGGCGGTCGAGGCATACAACAAAGCGGTGGGGTCGTTTGAAGGGAGAGTGCTTGTGTCTGCACGGCGGTTCAAGGAACTGGGCGCGACTACGAACGACGAGATCGAGCCACTGGAAATCGTCGACCGCACAACGCGCCTGCTGGACATTGGAGAGACAGCGTTTATCCCGGGCCTGCTTGATGAAGAGGACTCGGGCGAAGAAGAAGAAAAAGCATTGAAAAGTGAGAATTGAAAAATGCAAATTGAAAATTGAAGTGTAGCGACTGCGCCGAGCAAATTTGCAATTTTCATTTCTCAATTTTCAATTATTCTCTAGCAGGCTGCTGAAAAAGGTTGCGTAGTCCCGCCTTCAGGCGGAATTTCGGAGAGCGAAGCCGCTAAAATGCTCTCGTTTCTGATGGTTTCAAAACAAGCCCCCGTCAGGATTCCGCCTGAAGGCGGGACTACGAAACCTTTTTCAGCAGCCTGCTAGATTCTAAATTCTAAATTTGCGATCGCCGGACCTTCGCTCAGACTCCGGAGTAAGTATTGTCCAAACAGATCTGGCTAGCCCCCATTCTAAGCAACAACCGAGAGCGCCTGCTCGAGCGCGCGTCTGACGTACTGGCAACCGGGTCCGCCGAGGGGCTGGTGTACCTCGCCGCGTCGCGCCCGTTGCTGGACCTGGCGGCTGATCGCCTGCTTGACGGCGTTCGTATCCGCGGCGTTTGGGGCTCGCTCCCGGTACACCTGTTTCGAGGATTCGCGCGATACATTCTCGCGACGGCGATTGATGAAGAGACCCGGTTGCCGCTAGCTCCGCGAATCGCGATCGACCAGGAAGATCTTCCCCTCAAACGAAGCCTCGTTTCACAAATCGTCAAGCGACTCGCGCGCGACGAAAAGCTCAAGGCCATCGCTCCGCTTGCACAACGAGAAGGTTGCATCAATACAGTCGCATCGCTAATAGGAGAGATTCAACGAGCCGGAAAACATCCCGCCGAGTTCGCGGCAATCGTCGAAGCTCGAGCCCGCGATTTTTATGAGCCAGAGCCCGACCCTACATCTCAAGATCCGGCGGCCGAGGAATCCCAACCGCACCCGGAATCAACTCCGAGAGTTGTTCCGCGTCAAATCGATTTCGACCGAGACATCGCCCTCATTTATTCGGCCTATTCGTCCGCGCTTGCGGGGTCCGGGTTTACTGAAGATGACGCGGATCAGTTGCGCGCGCTCGAAGTTCTGCGCGGCGAACTCGATGGACGAAGAGTGACCTTGCCGTGGCTCACCGAAACTCGGTTGCTGGTGCTCGACGGTTTTTTCGACTTCACTCCGGTCCAGGGTGAGATGCTCCGGTTGTTGATCCCCGTGATTCCCGAAGTCATCGTCAACCTGAATCGCGACGAGCGCAACCCGGAGGTATTCCGCGCGTTCGCGCCGACGATCAACCAACTCGACTCGATCGCAACATTCATCACAACAAGCGATGATGATAGCCAACCGCTGAGAGGTTCGCTCTTACCTCTTCGCGAGCGGCTGTTCAATCCGCTGCCAGCCGAAATCGCTTCGCTCGCAGCAGAGCCGCATGAGGAGAACGGCGAATCGCGCATCACGCTTCTCGAATGCGCAAACCGGCAGACCGAGATCCGCGCCATCGCAAAGCGAATCAAGAACTTGATTCTGATAGACGGCTATTCGCTCAGCGACATCGTATTGGTAGTCCGCCAGATCGCGCCGTACTCCGAAACGATCGTTCGAGTCTTCGAGGAAGAGTCCATACCCTGCTCGCTTCGCCGGCGAATCCAGTTGACAGACGTGCCTGCCGCTCGCGCGGCAGTGAAGCTGTTCGAACTGCTCATCGAACTCTGTCGCGAAGGCACCGGCACTCCAAAGGTCAGCGCAATTGCGGACATCGTAAAATCCGGTTACTTCCGGCTGCCGGACGCCGAGCTGAACTCACTGCGCAGCCGGTTCACGAACGGGTACGAACAACTATTGACGGTCTCGGGCTACCGCCGAGGCCCGGAAGAAACCAACGTCGGTTTGTGGGACGACGACGAACTTGAGAACGTGATCGCGTTTGTGGGTGCTGAGCTACGATTGGATCGCTGGTTGACCAGGGCGCGACGGTTGACGGCTCACGCGCCCGAGCGAATAGCTGAACGCGATACGAAATCAGACGACGCGGATCAAACAGAACCCGATGACTCTGCGATTGCGGCGCCGGCCGGACCGCGGGTTGGCGTGCGACTAGCCTCGATGGTTGAGCCCGTCGAGGTTCCCCTTCCCGGCTCGGAGCGACGAGCCAAGCCAGCGCGTGAGATTCATCCCGCTTTGATCGCGTGGTCGGCTCTGGTTGTCGAACGCATCGGACAGATGCTCGCAAGCGTGCCTCGAGAAGCCCCCACCGGCGAGCTGGTCCAGGCACTGATGCGTTTACTCGAACAGCTTCAGTTTAGCGGGCAGGTCAGGGGTTCCTCCGAAATCTCTGAGGGAGAGATCGCGACGATGACGCTCGATTTGCGAGCTCTCGAAGGGCTCCGTCGCGCCCTTTCCGCGGCCGCCAGGAGCATTGAGATCTCGGAGCGCGGTGATATTCAGGATCAAGGTCCGGCACCGATCCGGTTGGCCACCTTTCTCGATGAGACAATGCGCTGCTCGAAGGCTCAATCGCTGGTCACCAGCAGCGCCGACCCAGGCGGCTTAAAGGTACTGGAAGCTACCGACATACGCGGCCTCAAGTTTCGAACGGTGTTTATCGCCGGTCTGATCGAGGGTGGTTTTCCATTGCGCCCCTCCCACGACTGGATATACCCGCACGAGGAGCGCGAGCGGCTGAAAGGGTACGGTCTCACGCTCGAGGACATCTCTCCCGACACCCTCCTGAAAGAGGAACACTATTTCTATCAGGCCGCTTGCCGCGCGACCGAGCGGCTCTACCTGAGCAGGCCGTTGGTGTCGGACGATGGATCCGAGACGGTTGCATCGTACTATGTCGAGGAAATTGTCCACGCGGTCGCGCCGTCGCAGATAACTAGAGAAACTATTCAAAATGATTTTGACGGACGCACGCTGTTTGAGTCTTCGAGGAATTCCGAGCTTGCGACGCTGCTGGTGCGGCAGGAAGAGCGCCCACGCCATCGAGCTCAGAGCGAAGGAAACTTCCCGCCGGAGATCATCGCGCGATTGATCACAAAGGCGGGTAACGCTGGATACCTCAGCGAGTCGGCGCTACGGCGTATCGCGATTGAACGTGAACGGGGCAGCCGGTGGTTTGGAAGTTTCGACGGTTTGATAAGCGATCCGAGGCTCCTTGAAAGGCTCGCCAAACAGCACGATGCCGAACACGCCTTCAGCGCGAGCGAATTGAGCCTGTACGGAAGGTGCCCGTTCAAATTTTTCGCCGACAGGATTCTGAAGCTGGAGCCTCGCGGCGAAGCGGCCCTCGATCTATCGGCGCTCGATGCGGGGAGTCTTCTTCACGAAATGCTGAGGCGGTTCTTCGAACGGCATCGCGGGGAGCGGCTCACGGATTTTGACCGCGCCGGGCTGAGACAAGAGCTTCGCGAGGTGGCCGACGGGGTTTTCGACGAACACGAAGGCGCCGCTCCACCGCTCAATCCTCAGGTTTGGGCAATCGATCGCGAGATACGAAAGCTGCTTCTTGAACAAGTGCTGGAATACGAGTTGAGTGTTGAAGAGAAAACACAATCCAGGGATGTGCGCCCGGTTTATTTCGAACTTGCATTTGGGATGACCAGCGGCCCGATCGATCCGCATTCAACCGAGCAGCGTCTCAGGTTTTATCGAACATTGATTGATCAAACAGAGACATTGCTACTTCGCGGTCAGATCGACCGGGTGGATGTTGCAGAGGACGAGACCGCGATCGCGTACGACTACAAGCTTTCAAAGGGCGCCAGTCTCGACGACATGCAAGAGGGCCGAGCGTTGCAGCTGCATATTTATCTGGCGGCTCTCGAACAACTGCTCTTGCCGGGAAACGCGATTGCGGGCGGCGGCTACTACACGATGAGAGGCGCTAGCGCGCGGCGAAACCAGGGTCTTTACCGAGTATCGATGACCGAGTACACCGGCATTGGCAAGACCACGGCGTCGAGCTTGCCGGATACGGACTGGCAGCGAATTCGCGGTGAGATGGAATCGCGCATCTGGGAATTCGTCGACGGCATTCGCACCGGAAGCTTTGCGGTTGAGCCCTCGGCGCCGGACACTTCGTGCCCGCGCTGCGATTTCTCCGCGGTCTGCCGCTACGAAAAGTTTCGCGTCAGAAGGAAGATCGAAGGTAGACGACGGAGGATGACTGACGACCGATGACCAACGACCGTAGAGCAAACGGTGAAGAATGGCTTCCGTCCCCGGTCGGCGATTCTACTTCCGCGAGCGGTGGGCCATTGCCCTCCCGCGAGCTAATGCCCGAGCAGCAACTCGCTGCGCATACGCTCGACCGTCACATCTCTGTTACTGCCGGTCCGGGCGCCGGCAAAACGACTGTGCTCGTCGAGCGCTACCTGCAGATACTTCGCACCCAGGACATCAGTGTAGATCAAATCGTTGCTATCACCTTCACCAATCGCGCGGCTAATGAGATGCGCGAGCGCCTTAGAAGAGAGCTGGATAAGTTACTTTGGTCGGCATCACCAAGCGAGCGGGCAAAGTGGACGCGCCACAAGCGAACTCTAGATGGCGCGATCATCACTACGATCCATGGCTTCTGCGCGCGACTGCTGCGAGAATTCCCGGTCGAGGCAGACATTGATCCGCAGTTCACGCTGCTGGACGCCCACGAGTCGTCGATGCTCGAGGAGGCAGTCGCCGAGGAGTCGCTCACCGAGTTCATCAGCACCGGTCATCAGGCGATCACCGAACTGGCGGCGACGGTCGGGCGAGCCCGGCTCGCTCGAGGCCTGATAGACATCTATCGCTCAATGCGCAACCAGGGTTTGACTGTTGACCAGCTTGCGGAACAAACCAGGCAAAGCCACAAAACCATTGACGACTACAACGCGGCGACCGGCGAACTCGGCCAGATCATGGGTGAGTTTATAGGGCTTCGAGGGCTGTCGCCGGCCGCAGAGGCAAAGCGGTTCGAGGCCCAGGATCGATGGCCGCGGCTCCTCGAAATACTCGTTACCGCGCCCGATTCGCAATCGCCAGCCGAAGTCACCGAAGCGATTCAGGAATTCCGGGATCATACCCGTCCAAACACCCAGCGAAAGATCAGCGACCTTGTGAATGCGCTGGACGAGTTGATCTGGGACAAGAACCTGCGCTGCCGTGTTCCCCAGATATTCTTCGATCTATATGCAAGAGACTTCGCGAAGGAGCTCATCAGAGTAGTCGGCACGATCGAACGGCGGTTGGATGATGAAAAGCGGCGGAGGTCGGCCCTCGACTTCGATGATTTGCAGGTGCGCGCGCTTCTACTGCTCAGGGAACGTCCCGAGGTATTGCGTCGCACGTCGAGTCGATATCGTTTCTTCCTGGTGGATGAGTTTCAGGACACAAATGGACTGCAACGAGACTTACTGGCACATCTCGTAATGGGCGGCGATGACCGCACCTCGACGGAAAGCCGGACTGAGGAGGGCAGACTGAGGTCTACGCCGCGGACAAATCTCTTTATTGTCGGCGATCGCAAGCAATCGATTTACGGGTTCAGAGGGGCCGATGTGGACGTGTTCCGAGAAATGACCGCGCGCATCGAAGCCAGGAACGGTCTGCCGATACCGCTCCACAGAAACTTCAGAAGCCAGCTTCCGCTGATTCGCTTCTTTAACGCTTTGTTCGAGCAGGTGTTCAAACGTGACCCGCTGCTCGCTATCGACGAGTTAAACGAGCTTGGGTATGTCGAGCACGAGGCGAGCATTGCGGCGCGCGGTGACGAAGACGCGCCGCCGCTGGTCGAGTTGCTGATTGACTTGAGACCCGATGACAACAAAGACGATCCCTGGTCGGGGGAGCCCCCGAGAGCGCGAGACGCCGAACAGCTGGCGTCACGCATCATCAAGATGGTGGGCCGCGAGTCAATCAGCGCAGGCCCTAAGGAACAGCACCACGTCAGATACCGCGACATCGCGCTGCTGTTTCGAGCGATGACCGAGGTTCACCTCTACGAGTCGGCGTTTCGGCGCGCGGGAATTCCGTACGTGACCGTGGCGGGAAAAGGTTTTTACGCGCGCGAGGAGATAAGCGACTTCACACAGCTTTTGAGGTTCCTCGACAATAAGACCGACGAAGTGGCGCTCGCCGCTGTGCTGCGCTCTCCGATCTGCGGCCTGTCTGACAACACATTGCTGGCGCTTCGATCCGCGCCGTTGCGAGCAGGCGTCGAAGAACATTCGAGTCTGCAGAAGCGCAGCGGTGTTCGGCCCTTCCTTCCTGCTCTTCGACAGCACGAACTAATCGACCTCATCGACCCGACGGAACGTCAAACGCTCGATGATGCGAGCACGTTAGTGGATGAACTTATCGGGCGCGCGAAGCGAGCGGGTTTATCTGAGCTGCTGAGATTTGCGGTTGAGGCCTCGGGGTATCGCACCATAGCCGCGGCGAACTTCGACGGCGCACAACGGCTTTCGAATCTCGATAAGCTGTTTACGCTTGCGGAGCGATTCGAGCGATCGGGCGCCTTCTTGATCCGCGACTTCGTGAGGTTCGTCCGCGATTTTGAAGAGGCAGGTGGCCGCGAGAGCGAAGGCCAAATCGACGACGCGGCTGACGCCGTTCGGCTGATGTCGATTCATCAATCGAAAGGGCTCGAGTTCCCTGTGGTAATTATCCCTGACCTTCATCGACAACCGGACAACAGGCGCGAGTGGTGGGCCCTGGACCGCCATCGCGGGTTGACTCTGCAGGTCCCCGATGGACAGGGCAAACGCGTTTGGGGCGCGGCGTTTTCTGCCTTCACTGAACGCGCGAAGCGGCGCGAGGAATTCGAGAGCATGCGATTGTTATACGTCGCGGCGACTCGAGCCCAAGACCGGTTGATCCTCTCAGGAGCAGCGAAAGAACTCACGAGCCTGAGAAATTCCTGGCTGGAGTGGGCGTGCAATGCACTCGGTGTCGGGACCGACGCGACGAGCGGACTCCTCGAACCCGCAGAAGGCGTCAACTTGCGATTGACTTTGAATCTGTTGGACGCTGCGCCCGAACCCGCGAGTCCAGACGAGTCTCCGGCGGCCAATTCGGTGTTGATGCCGCCGGGCGATGAAGGCTTTCCGCTACTGGCATCGATCCAATCGGAGCGATCGAGCGCGCTTCACCGCTTCAGCGTCACTCAGCTACTGAACTACCATCGTTGCCCCCGGCAGTACTACTTCGATCGAGTGCTTCACGCGCCCAGCGAGGAGGAAGTAGCGGTGTGGAACGACGCTGAAGCTCCAGAGCCGCCGGCGAACCTGACGGCGACGCTGCGAGGCGCGGTCATCCATCGCTTCTGTGAAAAGTTTTCCGAAGGCGATGATCTTTACGAAGCTTTGAAGAGCAGCTTCGAGGACGTGTTGAGTCAAAGAGCCGCCGAGCTTGGCGATCGGATTTCTGAAATCGATTCTGACAAGGCTCTTCGCGACCTGATGCCCCTCGCGAGGAACTACGTAGGAAGCAAGGTTCGCGAGCGCATCGAATCAGTGCGGGCGATCAGCGGTCACTCATCATCGGGCACGCCTAGTTGCCCTGGAGTGTTCAGCGAGCAGCGGTTTCGGCTACGACGTCCATTGGGCATTCTGACGGGTACGATCGACAAGCTGCTGGTCTTTCCCGCCGCAACCGGTGAGGGCCTGTGCGTCGAGATCATCGACTTCAAGACAAATCGGTTTCGCGGGAGAGGCAACGCGGGAAAGGCGGACCTCGGACAGCTCACATTTGAGTTCTTACAGCACGCATCCGAAGCGCCCGTTGATCGAGATCTTCTGATACGCGCCGAAGTCGAAGCGGCAGCTGCTGACTATCGCGTGCAAATGCAGGCGTATGCTCTTGCGGCGCACGACCTGATACCTGACGTCGCAGGTGTGCGCGTGACTCTGCATTTTCTGGACCCTGATATCGAGGTTGGTCTTCCCGATGAACTGCTTGAGCGCGAGGCGTGCGCGGATGCTATGGATGACACTATGGGGGCGCTAGTGTCATCATCGTCGGCCGAAGACTTCCCGTGTAACCCTGCCGGACATTGCCGGATATGCAGCTTTGTCGAGATGTGCACACCCGGCCGACAATGGCTTGCGGCGGAGCCGTAACTCTGAGACACGACACCCATGGCAGTGTTCGAGACGTGCGGGGCGTGCTATACTCGGCCCACGCGACAGGAAATAACTGGGAGCAGAATCGCATGGCATCGACACTCCGCTTCACCTCAGCCGACCTCGAGAAGTTCCCTGAAGATGGCAAACGCTACGAGATCATTGATGGAGAATTGTACGTGTCGAGACAACCACACTACTATCATCAACTCGTTTGCTCCAATGTTGTTGGCTTGTTGAAGGCTTGGAATAAGAGTTCGCGGCTTGGTCAGGTTAACCTTGCGCCGGGCGTGATATTTGCTGAGGACGACGATGTTGCTCCAGACGTTGTATGGACAAGCATCAGCCGTCTGGCGACGATCCTTTCCCCCGATGGTAGGCTCCATGCCGCTCCCGAGTTGGTTATTGAAGTCCTGTCACCGGGAACAGCCAACGAGCAGCGGGACCGTAATACAAAGCTCAAACTCTACTCGCGCCGGGGTGTCCGCGAATACTGGATCATCGACTGGCGCATGAGGCAATTGGAGGTCTACCGGCGCGAAGAGACCGACCTCAGAATGACTGCCACGCTACTTGAGGATGACGTTCTGAACACGCCGCTCCTCCCGGGCTTCACCTGTAGCGTCGCGGAACTCTTTGAGGACATACCTGCGGGGAGTTAGCGCCGGCGTCTGGCAATCACGGCAAAGCTGACACGTATCTTGTCCAGGCAAGCCCTGCTTTTTCAAAATCGCATTTCTTGACGCTGAACGAGCGCCTTATTGTATAATCCCGCCAAGCCCTCAAGGAGAATAAAATGCGCTCAATTTGGAAAGGTCACATTCGGTTTCTCTTAGTCGCCATCCCCGTGCGAGTCTACAACGCGATCGAGACGTCCGAACAGATTCATCTCAACCAACTGCACAAGGACGATTACGGACCCATCGGTTACGACAAGCGGTGTAAGAAGTGCAACAAGGTTGTCTCAAAGGATGACATCATCAAGGGCTATCAGTATGCCAAAGATCAGTATGCGATCCTCGAGCCGGACGACCTGGCGAAGGTGAAGCTGAAAACGACAAAGGTGATCGATATTGTCGGCTTCGTCGACAAATCCGAGATACCGCCGATGCTTTACGACTCGCCTTACTACGTGGGGCCAGACGGGGAGGTCGGCGCAAAGACCTACGCGCTGCTTCGCGAGGTATTGAAGGACACGGGAAAAGTCGGACTCGGCAAGGTGGTGCTGCGCGACCGCGAGGACTTCGTCGCGCTCGCGCCGCAAGGTGAAGGACTGGTGGTTTACAAGCTGCGTTATCCGAAAGAGATTAGAAAGATCACCGAAGTGCCGCAGCTCGAACATCAGGAGATCGACAAAAACGAGTTGAAGCTCGCGCACACCCTTGTCGATCAGATGGTGACCTCGATAGGCGAGATCGAGATGCGTGACCGCTACAATGAAGCTCTCAAGGAAATAATCGAAGCGAAGATCGCCGGGAAGGAAGTAGCCGGGTTCGTCGAAGAAGAGCAACCCACGGTCGACATAATGACCGCGCTCAAAGAGAGCATCAAACAAGCCCAGCGCAAACCGATGGTGAAGGCAACAGGCAAGGCCAAGAAGCAGGAAGAAGCGGAGGAAGCAAAGCCGAAGAAGGCTCGAAAGAGCAAGGCATCATAGGCTGAGCTTCAGAGGATGTCCAAAAAAGATTCCAAGATTCTCCGGTTCCCAGCCCCGGCGCCGTCGAAAGCAGATTATCAACGGGTCAAGTCGACCTACACTGTTCACGAGATCAAACAACTGTTTGGTCTCAGCGAGCGTTTGATACGCCGCTGGACCGAGCAAGGCGTAGTAAACGCCGCGCTGTCATCAGCTGCCGGCGAAGCGCTTTATGATTTTACCGCGCTGACCCAGTTTCGACGGGTGCGCGAGCTGCGCGGGCAGGGATTCACGCTCAAACAGGTCGAAGCCGAATTGCAAGGACAGATGAACCTGTTCAAGCCGGCTCGTGCCGAGATTTCACGACTTCTGAGCCCGTTCGAGGAGGCATTGCTGTTGCACGAGCGCGGCGACGCGAAAGCCGCCGCGCTCTATCGCGAAGCGATAACCGAGGGCGACAACCTCGCCGACGCGTACTGCAATCTTGGCATCATCGAGCTCGAAGAGGGACGGATGCCGAAGTCGCTGGATTGTTTCACTCTCGCCCTTAAGAACGAACCGCGGCACGTTGAGGCGCACTACAATCTGGCAAACCTGTACTTCGATGCCGGCGATCTGCAGCTTGCGAAGTTGCACTACGAGACTGCGGCCGAGCTGGAACCGTCATTCTCTCCGCTTCATTACAATCTGGCGCTGGTTTACTACAAGCTCAACGATCTGAACGGCGCCTGTGCTGCTCTGCACAGGTATAAGGAACTCGCTCCCGAAGACCTCGAGATGCAAGCCATCGATGAGCTCCTGAATTGGCTGGAGCAGGCGCGCGATATCGAGATTAAACGGCGCGGCCCGTCATAGACATTCACACCAAACTTTCCATTGACACCCATTTGCATACAGGTTATTCTAACCGTGCTGGACAAATTGAAATTCATTTTCATTTATAGCAGTTGCGAGGTAACGGAAAGATGAGTCTGTTGGACGCGCTTCATAACAAGGCCTACCGGGTCAAAGGTGTTGAGGGGCCGGACGATGAACGGCGACGCCTCCTGGATCTTGGCATCACGCCGGGTGAAGAACTGGCTGTCGTGCAGTCAGTCCCGTTCGGGGATCCGTTGGTTGTGCAGGTGCGGGGCATGCGCCTCGCCCTCAGACGGCGCGAAGCCGCCTGGATCACTCTTCAGTGAGCAACCATGTCTTCAGCACAGGCGGGCCCGCCCGATACCAATGTAGAAACAAGTGCGCTTCACCTTCCTTCTGAGATCGGATCTCAGCTACCTACCGTCTGTCTTGCAGGCGCTCCGAACGCCGGGAAGACCGCGTTGATGAACGCGCTCACCGGCGGGAGTTTTCACACCGCAAACTATCCAGGCGTAACCGTCACGTTGTCCCGCGGCAAGAGCAAGACCGAATTTGGGCCGCAGGTCTTGCTGGTTGATTTACCCGGAGTACACAGCACTTCAGCATCCTCTCCTGAGGAGGAACTCTCCTGCCGAGTTATTGAGGGCCGTCATCAATCGGTCCACCCAAACGCGTTGATCGTGGCGGTCGATGCTACGCAGCTCGAACGACACCTCAGGTTTGCATCATTCGTCGCACGCCAGGGCAAGCCGACGATTATCGCACTCACGATGATGGACCTTCTCCCGCGAACTCAGCAGACCGTAAACGCTCGCAAGCTCCAGGAAGCGATCGGCCTGCCGGTTGTACCGGTGGATGGCCGCACGGGATGGGGCGCCGCCGAGTTGATGACTGTTCTCAGGACCGCGCTGGCGGCTCCGGTGACTCAATGGAGCGCCCTCGCAAACCTGCCGGACGAGCCTGTGGCGGCTTACGAGGCGATCCGCGAGCTCCTGAACAACAGCGACGCTCTCAAAAACAAGAATCTGTTTGTACTCGCCGATGATTCTTTTACGGCTCGCGTTGATCGCGTGGTGCTGGATAGGTTTATCGGGTTTCCAATTTTTTTTGCGGTTCTAGTCGGGCTCTTCTCATCGATATTCTGGATAGCAAGACCCTTTATGGACCTGATCGACTGGATGTTTTCGCGCACGGGTCAGCTATTGTTGGTTCTGTTGCCTGACAGTCCGATTTCGCACTTCCTCGCTGAGGGAATCGTCGGAGGGGTCGGCGCGGTAGCAGTCTTCTTTCCACAGATAGTGATTCTGTTCTTCTTGATGACGCTGCTTGAAGATTCAGGGTACCTGGCTCGCGGCGCGGCGCTTGTCGATCGGCCGTTGTCGTATCTCGGTCTACACGGCCGGTCTTTCGTTCCTATGCTATCGGGCTTCGCCTGTGCTATCCCGGCCGTGCTCGCCGCGCGTACAATTCCTTCACGACGGGAGCGGCTTCTAACAATCTGGATTCTCCCTTTGATGAGCTGCAGCGCGAGACTTCCGGTCTATGCGCTTCTGCTTGGCGCTTTGATGCCGGGCGCGGCATGGAAGGCCGGTGTCGCCCTTGGGCTGATCTATGTCTTGAGCCTGTTGACCGGCGCTTTGGTAGCCGGATTGATCAGCAGGCTCATTCTGCGAAAACGTACCGCATCGCTTCTTGCGATGGAGATGCCCGTCTATCGCAAGCCCTTGTTGAAGCCTACGCTCAGGATGACCTGGTCGCGATCATCCGGTTACCTTCGACGCGCCGGAATGCCGATCATTGTAATCTCCGCGTGCCTGTGGTTGTTGTCGAATTTCGGCCTGGGCTCGCATCAACCTTCCCAAGACGAGGCTACGAGACCGCCCCTTGTAACGACGAGCGATCTGGATCATTCGTTCGCCGGCCAGCTTGGTCAGACTCTGGAACCCGCTCTGCGCCCTATGGGGGTAGATTGGCGAGTCGGGGTCGGGTTGATCTCAGCATTTGCCGCTCGCGAGGTTTTCGTCAGCACAATGGCGATTGTGTTTCACGTGAACGGGGATCAGGATTCCCAGCAAGCTGGATTGCTTGAGAACATGCGCACTGCCACGTTTTCGGGAAGCGATCGCAGGATCTTTACCACCTCTACAACCCTCGGATTGATTGTCTTCTTCTTTTTCTCCCTGCAATGCCTCTCCACGGTTTCAGTCGTGCGAAGCGAAACCAATTCCTGGCGTCTTGCCGGTCTGCAGCTCCTCTTCTACACCGGTATTGGTTACTTGATGTCATCTGCGCTGGTCACCGGTCTACACCTCCTGGGAGTGAGCTAACTCCAGCGCAACCACAGAAAGAACCTGCGCTTGCGACGAACCCCCGTGCTTTGACACTAACGAGGCGCAGGTCTAAGATACCGTGCAAGAAGGGCTGGGAGGGGAGCATGCTACTCGCATTCATTAACCCGTCAGGTCCGACCAGCGAGCCTCGAGAGGTCTCAGTTCTGATAGGCGATATGTTGCCATTTTTGCAGCGGAGCACACCGATGGAACCCACCCATCCCGATCGGCTGGCGGCTTCGCGGTGCCTTCGCAGTCGGGCGGTGATTCGAGCCTGACATCGGGAGAACATATGAAAGATCGTATCAAGTGGATTCTCGTAGGACTCGGTTTCACTTTTGGACTCCAGGTTATCATTTCCCTGCTGTTCACCGGGATCGCATACAGCAACCGGGAAAGCGCAGCGGACGTAGTCTCGGACACCGCGTCGGCCGTCGCGTTTGGCACTGCGCTAGGTGCGTTTTTGATCGGAGGCTTTGTAATAGGCTGGCTAACTGAAGAGCTGCGGATCATTGACTCGATGATAGCCGCAGTCCTTACACTGGCTCTGACATTGCTGGTCTACACAGCGCTTCCGACCGGCAACAAGGGACAGTTCGTCAGCGGATACTTGCTGAGCGATGTGAGGCGGGGCGCGCTTTTTGCGGTCTTTGCGCTGATCGCAGCGGTTATCGGTTCGTATTGGGGCTGGCACCTGAAGGTGCCTCAGGAGGGCGTGTTCGATCGCGTTGCACTCGTTGCGGGGCTGGTTGGCGTAATCGTGGGGCCCTTCGTGTTGCTGGCAATCGGAGGCCGTGATCCGAGCACGCCAAACGCGCCGATCCTGCCCTGGTATTTTCTAGCCATTGTGCTGATTCTGGTGCTGGCGATCGTTGGCGCGGGGTTTGTTTTGTTCACCCGCGAATCGCACTACGACGATGAGATTTCGATCAGCCCCGAGCACCATAAGGGAGACGGACCGGCCGCTGCCAGTTGACCGCTCAGCTTGCTAAGTGTGGTCATCAAGCCAGGGTTCCCTTGAAAGGACCATCAAGTCGCGCGCGATTTCCGAGGCTGATTGGTATCGCTCCGCGGGGTCTTTTCTAAGCATGCGCTCGATGACTGCGACCAGCGCATCGGGCGCGTCCTTTCGGTGCTTCTTTACCGGCGAAGGCGAGCGCTTCTTTATGGCTTCGATGGTCTGAAAGTAGGTTTCGCCTTCAAACGGCAGACGGCCCGTTGTCATCTCGTAGAGTACAACCCCAAGAGAGAAAATGTCTGCTACGTTTGTGACATCCCCGCGTCCCGTCGCTTGTTCCGGCGACATGTAGCTCACCGTCCCCAACAGGACTCCGGATTCTGTAAGACGTGCCTTGCTGGAAGCGCGGGTTAGAACCGGCAGCGGTTTTGCCAGCCCAAAGTCCAGCACTTTTATCTTGCCTCGAGCGGTTATCATGATGTTCGAAGACTTGATGTCGCGATGGACGACGCCACGGTCGTGAGCTTCCGCCAGTGCATCGGCGGACTGAACCCCTATTTCGACAATCTCATTCAGGGCCAGCGGTCCCGCCTCAAGACGTTCGGCAAGCGTCTGTCCTTCGACATACTCCATCACGATATAGGGATTGCCGGCGGCTTCGCCGATCTCGTGAATCGTCGCAATATTCGGGTGATTGAGTTGCGATGCCATACGCGCCTCTCTCAGAAAGCGCTGCTTCATCGTTTCGTCTTCGATGTGTTTCGAGGCCAGCACCTTTATAGCCACGGTGCGTTGAAGATCAGT
Source organism: Blastocatellia bacterium (assembly GCA_963737945.1). Lineage (GTDB taxonomy): Bacteria > Acidobacteriota > Blastocatellia > UBA7656 > UBA7656 > Onstottus_A. Next base: position 124,617 of record CAVTUR010000016.1, read on the forward strand.
ATCGTACGCCTCGAAAATCTCACCCATTCCCCCGGCGCCAAGCGTCCGGCGTATCTCGAACCTTCCAATGTGCCCTTCCGGTTCGATCAGCGGCGGAGCAGCAACCTTTTCCGTCTTTCCGTCGTGAACCGCCATCACCGCCCGGTCTGTCTCCCGCAATTCGGTCGTGATAACACGCGGCCTCGAGATAACCGATGAGAACAGGGTTGAGAAAATGCGCGGTCCGCGGTCGTCCTGAATAAAGAAGCCCGCGCGCTTGAGGTCCTCGTAGATGTGTTCGCGCTCCTTCTCAACACGCCCGTTCTCAATGGACTCGCGAATCGAGCCGCGGGAGCTGTCGCTCAAGTGATCCCAGATAAATCGGAACTGCCCTTTCGCTTCGTCCAGAAAAGTCGCTTCGACTTCCTCGCGATCAAGCTTGCCGTCACTTTCGAGCAGATGATCGAAGTACGCCGAGCAGGCAATCTGCAAAAAGTAAGGGAAATAACCGGCGATCTCCAGAATGCGACGGGCGTAGCCTTCAAGCGGCACCCCCGCTTCAGCCGACGGTCGGGTGATGAGCTGCAGCGCCTCGCTGCGAGTGAGCGCGCGCAGGAACACATTTGTAAAGATGTTAAAGAACGGCGAGTCCGCAATGAGTTGGGTATGACACAATTCTTGAAGATCGCGGGCGGAGCTGGTCACGTAGGCCACGTCGTAGTTGTTGGCGATCGAGCGGAGGAAGGAATAGAACTCCAGGTCAAACGCCCGATTGGTGGTGATGGCATCGAATTCATCAAACAACACAATGAGTTTGCGTCCATCGCCGCGAAACGTTTCAAGCACTTCGCGCAAGGAGTCAAACGAGGGCGGCAGCTTGGCAAGCGACTTGTCTTCAGTCTCTTTCGCAAGCAGGGCGAAAAGCTCCTGAAAGAACTCCGTTAGCGTGAGCCGCCGCTTCTGTTGAAGATCAATAAACGCGAAAGCATAGGATTCGGCCGGATCCAGGAATCGCCGTCGCACCTCGGGATGATTGATGAAATTGAGCAACGACGATTTGCCGATCCGCCGCTCCCCGACGACCGAGATTGATTGGGGCCGCGATGCACCGATGCGCGAAAAGATCTTCGACACCTCCCGCGCCCGCCCGAAAAACTGCGCAGGGTCTTTGATCGCTACTCGATTGAGGTATGGATTGCTTGGCATTTGGACCGTGCCTTTCCCCGAAATCCGGCGAGCCCATTACCGAGGATTCGCGTCATTAGGATGGTTCCTCGATTCTAGAGCGTCCTCACCTCTTTCACCACTTGCCAGATAGAATGCGACCGGCGAATCCACAATCGAAGCAGGTCAATCTTGAACCGGAATCCATCCGCGGGGTCTTTCTCGAGCAGCTCGCGGCGGAACATCTCTTCCAACGTCAGCCGGATCGTGTTCTCTGAAAGATTGACAGGGTAGTCGTTCGCCTTTACCGATGAGCGCAACTCGCCGGCGATCGCATAAGCGATCCCGTCAGGTAATACCTCTCCCAAAAGCGACAATGCCAGCTTCTCGTCGTCCGACAGTGCGTCCCACCAATAAATCATTTGAGGCAGCGGATTGTCGACAATGTCGGTAATAACGCGTCCCAGGTCGGAAACCGTGACCCAGTTTTGCTGATGCTCATTCATATAGTCCACGACATTCTGACAGATCACCTGGGTGTAGAATGGCTGGCCCGCGGTCAGCCGATATACGACATCCATAACGCCGCGGCCGTATACCACTCGTCCCTCGACGGGCTCGGTAATCAATCGTGCGGTGTCCTTCTCCGTTAAGAACCCCACTTTGCGGAACAGCGATCTCCGCAGCAGCTCACGCCAATACTTGCGGTCTCTCTCTTCGAGCCTTCGTGAACCGGTGAAGATCAGCGCCAACCGCTCTTTGTTATCCATCAGGCCCGCGAGAAAGGTGAACAGTTCACTGGAAAGCTTTCCCTCGTCGACCTTCCCTTCGAGCAGTTCGTATTCGTCCATCAGTATCAGAAGCGTGCGGCCGCCAATCCGGGCCAACACTTCATCCAGGAAATCGAGAAACACCGGGTAAGGATTTCGGCCCTCGAACTCCGGCACTCCTATGCCTTGCGTCTGCGCGACCGCCCCCCCCGTGCGAACACCGTCGGCCGCCCCTGCGCCGGCAACCGCCACCTTATCGACCGCGCTACCCGAGCCGTGCGCCGAAGCCGGTTCAACCAACAGCCGATCGTTTGCTCGCGCGACAGATTCGGCTATCACCCGGGAAATGCGCGCGAAGAACTCCGAGTCGGAGGCGATCACCATCTCCTGTAGATCGATGAACACGGGAATAAAACGCTCGCCAAGCCGGCCTCCTGCAACCTGGTAGAGAATCGAGCTCTTGCCAGTGCGCCGTTCGCCGCAAAACACGATCACCACCCCCTGGCTCGTACCTTCAAGCTTCGTGCGCACGTAACGGAAGTCATCTTCGCGGCCGTAAAACATCTTCTCGGTGCGGATCGGATTGCCGACGATGAACGGATTCGGCTCGATTGGAACATAGCTGCGCAGCTCCCTGGGGAGGACATATTCGCGGTCCCCAAACCTTCGCACCGCAAAAGCGGCTCCCAGAGCCAATCCTATGAGTGCGATCGTCAAAGCGTAGAACCACCAGCTCTTCCAGAAAGGCGAGCCAACCCGCACAGACAAGGTCGCCGCCGGAGCGCCCGCTCCGTACAGGTCCCGATTCAAGGCTATCAGTTCAAAAGTGTGGACGCCTTCATCCAGATCCAGGCGTGACACTTCACGTTCAGCCCCCTGCTGCATCGGCAAGACGTCCCAGGGTTGCTCGCCTTTTTCGGAGTTGATGCGATAGAGGTAACGCGTCTGCCCGCTCGCGCTCGCAGCGTTGAAATGAAAGGTCAGCCGGTGCCGCCCATAAGCAACGTCGCAGGATGCCGACTCCGATATTTGCTGAACGCGACCGTCCACTTCAAGAGAGATCCGAGCGAGAGGTGCAACCACGACGGGGGAATGCCGAATGGCACCTTTGTTAGTGGCAATCCAGATTCTGCCTTCGGGATCCTGTGAGATTGAATTAACCCGGGTGCCAGTCAGGGCTTGGGTCTCACCCGAATAGATCGTGGAGAGTACGTGCCCGCCGAACTCGAAGAGTTTCTTGACCTTGCCTTCATCAGTTCCCGCCCACAGATACCCATCGCGATCAACAAACATCGTTTTGGCAGGTTCGGGATCGAATGTGGCGAACGCCGATCCGGAATAGGATTGAATCCCGGCGCGGGTTGCGATAAGCAACCTTTCGTTGAAGCGAATGATCCATCGCGCGTCGTTATCGGCCAACCCTCGAGAGACATCAATCAATGTGTCGTCGCCGAGTCCAGGATCGACGGTGACAGCCCCGCGCGCCGTGGCGAACCACAGCCTGCCGTCGACGTCCTCAAAAACATGTCGAACGTCATAGCCGGCTAGCGCTTCAATGTTGTGTAATGATCCATCTCGAAACACGGACGCGCCTCGAGTCGTCGCGAACACAATCGCCGACCCGCCTGCTACCGCGCTCACCCACTGAACGTTGTTTGAAGCGAGACCGCTACCCTCGTTGAACTGAGTGAGGGTCTCGCCTGTCCACCTGAGGGCGCCCTGGTCTGTGGCGAACCACGCCGCGCCCTCTCGATCAAAAGCGACGGCCTGAACGCTGATGCCGGTCCGAAAACCCTCGACGGGCACAATTCGCTCGCCTTCCAGACGCGAGACCCCACCCAGCGTCAGGAACCACAAGCTGCTCCCCCCGCGCGAACCCGGAACGCCGGGGGCAACGATGACCTGCTGCACGTCGTTGTCGGCAAGACCGCGGCTTGTTGTGAAGCTGACAAAGCTGTAGAAGTCAGAGCTGATCGCGCCATTATCGGTTGCGAACCATACGTTGCCTTCGCGGCCGGTGAAGATCGCCGCGACTTGATCGCGATCGAAAAAACTGACTCGCCGAGACTCCTGGCGGGCCGGGTCGTAAACGATGACCCCGCCGGCGTCGACTGCGACCCAAATGCGCCCGCTGAGGTCAGATCCTATGGCGCGAAAGCCTCCATCGCGAGCGCCGCTGACACTCCTCAGCGCCTCTATTATCGGCCGCTGCACCCTACCCCTATCTATCAGCAAGAGTTCGCGCCCGGTCGCCAGCCATATCCTGCCCGCGCCGTCTACAAATATGTCCCGGGCGTCGTCCGCTCTTACCCGGTCCTCCGGTTTGTTTCTCGCGCCCCGGGACTCACGCCAGGTCTGGAATGAGACGACCTTCTCCCCTTCGAGAATGGACACGCCGTTTGCGGCCGCGATCCACAGGCTGCCGTCCTTGTCCTGCGCAAGCGCTCTCACATCATCGGACGGCAAGTCACGGGGTAGCGCGAAGGGAATGAGGGCTCGGCCATCGAACCGGAAAAGGCCCGGCGCTCCCGCGACCCAGACGGTTCCGGCTGAGTCGACGAAGACCTGGCGAGCACCGGGGATCTCGAAGGCAACCCCCTCGTCCTCGCCGCCCTTTGCGATTCGCCGAACACTTCGAGAAGTGGCAATCCAAATCGTCCCGTTTCTATCCTCTGTAATCGACCGCACGTCCTCGCCTGAGAGGTGTTCGAAAACAGATCCTGCGACGCCAGACGAGGTGAATTCGGCGCCGTTGAACCGCGCGATACCCCTGTCAGTGCCGAACCACATCCATCCCTCACTATCCTGAAATACCGCTTGAACGTTTTTCGATGGCAGATTGGGAACCGTGTAACGCAAGACGGCTTTCTCATTAATGGGAATGACCGGGGCGACCAGTAGTTGGAGCGGGAACTCGGTGGTGATGCCCGGCGAGATGAACACATCGTTGCGGTACTCATCGTAACCGCGCAGCGCAGCGCTCAATTGAAATGATCCCGGTGCGAGTTTTCCAAAATAGGCGTCGCCGTACTCGTCGGTCACGCTTCGTGCCGCTAGTGCGCCCACCGCGGCCCGCTCCTTCGCGTAGAGACTTACCGTAACGCCTGCAAGCGGCTGGCTGCCGGCATCCAGCACCGCGACGTGCAGCGACGACGAGGTGAGCTTGACCGGTTGGGTGACCAACGTCTCGTCGGGGCGCAGGGTAACGTTCACCGCTTCTTTGCGGAACCTGGCTGCTTCGACTGTGATGCGATATCGCGCAGGCTTGAGGTTGTGAAACTCAAACTTGCCATCGGCCTGCGTGTTTATCGACGACGACAGGTCGCCGGCGCTGAGAGTCACCTTGGCGTTTGCCAGAGGGGCGCCTCGGTCGTCCTGAATAACACCGAATATCGACCCGCCGCCGGTCTGACTGCTGGTTTGCTGTCCGGCAGGGTTCGCTTCCACAATCAGCGCGAACACCAGCAAACCTGTGAGCAGCAATACCTTCCCGGCTCGGTGGGCTGATTCAATCATGGCTGGGATGCGTATAGGCACTTCTATGTTCGTGAGAAACGGTGCGGATCTTTGCGCGTTTGAGTATACACGCCGCAAAAGCGCGGTATCAAGAATCAGGCGCAGGCCACTGACTTCGATATTCCCAGCCTACTTCGCGGCCTCCCGATATGCACGCGGAGTAACACCGGTGACTGCTTTGAACATCTTTGTGAAGTGGCTCTGGCTCTGGTAGCCGACAAGCGACGCGATCTCGCTTATGGGAAGCAGCGTTTCCGCAAGCAACTTGCGGGCGCGCTCCAACCGCAGGTTCGCCAGATAAACGTGAGGCGTTACACCGCTGATTTGCTTGAAGAACCTCGCGAAATGATACTCGGAAAGATAAGCCGCCGAAGCGATCTCCTCGACCGCAATCTCGCGTCCAAAATTGTCGTGCATGAACTCGACCGCACGCCGCAATCGGCGGTCGACTGGTCCTGCGCGCGACAGTTCCATCTGATCCGATTTTCGCACCGTTAGATAACAACGCAGCAGGTGAATCACAACCTGGCGCACCAGCGCATCGAGCATGGCCGCGTGACCCACCCGCTCAACAGACATCTCGCCAACGATGGCGCGAGCCAATCGTGTGAGCGTCTCATCGGCAATCACGCTGTTGAGAAACACAATGTCCGCGGAAGTACGCATTAGTCCGATCTCGGCGACCAGTTCATTCACCAAAATCGGATTGACCCCGATTGAAACAAACTCGACCCCCAACGCGTGAGCCGAGTGGCTCTGTCCCACGTTGGTCAGCGCGACCTCTCCGTGCGATACCTCGAACGCGCGCCCGCCGATTGTCGCCGTCATTCGCCCGTCGAGCACGATGGTCACATTGAAGGTCGAGTGAGCGTGAGGCTGGAACTCGCAAGTCGCGGTTATTGTGTGGCGAACAACAAATTGGGGCCGCGAAACGAATCTTTGCACTTCGCTCAGGGTCCGTTCTTCTCTTGCGGCAGACGCTAGTGGATTTTTGTTATTCACCGCTGCACTCATTGCATTATCACAGTTGAGTAGATAATAGGGTTCGCGGCAAGGGTGAGCAACTTGTCAATGAGGCATTCGGGCGGCCAAGGGTATCTATTTTGTCGAGGCCCGGGCCTTTGCTGCGGCAGCTTTTTGAGCCTTCTGGCAGGCGGCACATATTCCAAAGATTCGGTGGCTATGATGAAGCGGTTTGAATCTGTAGCGGCGAACGATCTTGTCCTGAAGCTGCTCGATTTGCTCGTTGTAGAACTCGATCAGCGCCCCGCAACCCGTGCAGATCAAGTGGTCGTGATGCGTGTGCTTGTAGTCGTGCTCGTACAGCATCCGCCCGTCGTGGAATTCGAGCTCACGAGCCAGGCCACACTCCTTTAGGAGCTTCAAGGTTCGATACACCGTGGTGAACCCAACCGAGGGGTCCTTGGCTTTGATAATCGAGTACAAATCCTCGCTGGAAACATGCCCCTCAGTATCCAGAAACACATCGAGGATCAAATCTCGCTGAGTCGTGCGCTTGAGCCCTGCACGCTTGAGATGCTCCTGGAAAATCTTCTTTTCTTCGCGTTCCATAAGCGGTCCGGCAGGAATCGTCAGAATTATACACAAGGGGGCCGAACTGGCAAAAGTGGGCCACGGTTGATTTAGCTCGCGCGGCTGGTTTATTCTCGATCCGCTGGAGGAAAGGATCCCTCGCGGACTGGTTGTTGCCGCATAACACAATGGTCATAAAATCGGCTTTTCTGTACCTCTCAAAAAGCGACCGATTCAAGCAGTTTCTCACTCGCTTCAAGTCCTTTAACAATGTGACCCGGCGATTTGTAGCGGGCGAGGAGCTGACCGATGCGATTGAGGCAATCCGCCAGCTAAACCGCCAGGGGATCAGCGCCTCATTCGATCATCTTGGCGAGTCAATTACTTCCGAACTCGAGACTCACGAGGAAGTAAACGAATACGTTCACGTTCTCGACAGCATCAGCGTCGGCGAACTCGACTCGAATGTGTCAGTAAAGCTGACGCAGCTTGGACTGGATGTCAGCCAGGACCTTTGTTACAGAAACGCACGGACGATCGTCGAGGCCGCGGTCCGGTGCAACAACAATTTCGTTCGCATCGATATGGAGGAGTCATCGAAAACCGACGCGACGCTTCAAGTGTTCAAGCGGCTGAGAGCGGATTTTGAAAACGTCGGGATTGTCATTCAAGCCTACCTCTTTCGCAGCGAGAAGGACATTGAGGACTTGCTAAAGCTCGGCGCCAGAATTCGAATATGCAAAGGCGCGTACAAGGAGCCCTCCTCGGTTGCGTTTCCGAATAAGGCCGACGTCGATGCGAACTACATCAAGCTCACAAAACTGCTGTTGAGTTCGGGCGCATACCACGGCATCGCGACCCACGATGAGAACATGATCGCGGCAACCACTAAGTTCGCCAAAGATCAAAGCATTTCGCCAGACAAGTTCGAGTTTCAGATGCTGTACGGAATAAGACGCGACCTGCAGGATAAGCTGGTGCGAGAAGGTTACCGCATGCGAGTCTATGTGCCTTACGGCCGATATTGGTACCCCTATTTTATGCGGCGGCTGGCAGAGCGTCCCGCCAATATGTGGTTCGTTCTGAGAAACGCGATGAAAGGCTAGCGCATGGTTCCGCTTGGACCTGCACGAGCGTCCGACCGCTTCCGCGTCCGACTGCTTCCGCGTCCGACAACCTGAAGTCTGTCGGACATTCACACTGTACAAGCCCTCAGTAAGAAAAAGCCGCTTCCTCGGAAGCGGCTTTCGACAGTCTCTCTCATTCACTAAGACAGCTTATTCAGGTTGTGATGCGAGTTTCGTGAATCACGCTGTCGGTTAGAATCGGTGCCTTCAGAGCGGCGCGCTTTTGAGCGGCCTGCGCCTTGACCGGCGTTTGTTTGATTAGCTCGAACGCCTTCTTCAACTGAACATCCTCAACCGGCTGAGGCGGCTTTGGAGGTGTGACCTGCGCCTGCGGTTCGGGCTTATCTTCAGAGTCCTCGTCATCATCGCCGTCGGGCAGAATGACTTCCGCTTCAACCGGGCGGTCAACCTTGACCGTCGGGTTGACCGGCTCTTCCATGAACGCCTTGCCCGTCGCCGGCGCATACTTCGCGGTAGTTATCAACAGCGCGCCCTCGTCAGAGAGCTTAAACAGTTGTTGATCCGAACCCGTTCCAAAGGTCCGCTCGCCGACAAGGTCACCGCGCTTTTGATCACGGATTGCAGCGGCAATCGCTTCGGCGGGTCCGGCAGTGCTGCGGTCGATCACAACAGTGAGCGGGCCGTTGAACACAACCTTGGCAGGATCGGCAGCAAATGTTTCGGTCTCCTTGTCGGCCTTGCCTAACACTCTGGCGATTGTGCCCGAACCTACAAACAGGTTCGCCACCGCAACCCCTTCCTGCAGTCTCCCGTTGGCAGCACCTCGCAGATCGAGCACGATCCTCTGGGCGCCTTTCGCGGTCAAATCGTTTAACGCTGTCTTCACATCGGCGGCTTTGCCGTCGGCAAGCGAGGTGACCTTGATATACCCAATCCCTGGCTCCTCGATGCGCGATTCGATCGCCGGTTGAGCAATTTTCGCGCGGGTCAACGTCACTCTTCGCGATTGGCCCTGGTGCAGTATTCGCACCTCAGACGAGGTACCCGGTTGACCGCTTAGCAGCTGCTCGATGTCGTACAGGCTCAGGTCGCGGGATGGAATCTTGCCTACATACTCGATGAAATCGCCTGAACGTATTCCTGCTTGCTCGGCAGGCGAACCCTTAAGCACCGCCACCGTGTAAGCGTAACCACCTACCTTTGAGAGCAGCAGTCCGGTCTCAGCGCGATTTGCCTTTGGATCATACTGCTTGACCTGCTCAGGCGTCAGATAAGCGCTATATGGATCGAGGCCCTCGGCGAGTCCGCGCAGACTGCCAATTCTGACTTTCTCGAGATCGGGTTGATCGACGTAATCGCGGATGATGTGGTTGAGCACTTCATCGAAAATCTGGACCTGCCCGTATTGGCTTCCACGAGCCACAACCTGTCCGGACTTCGACATGAAGCTGCCAACGATAGCGTAGAAGGCAATTATCGTAGAAAAGACGACTATGGCTATCTTACTCTTAAACCGCATCTGGTACTCCTTAGTGGGTTTTAGGCAGAACCATCTTAACCCGCGAGAAATGCCCGGCGCAAGGATAAGGAGAGAAGGGGAGAGAAGGGGCAGAGGGGGAGAAGGGGAGAAAGGGAGAAGGGGAGAAAGGGAGAGGGGGAGAAAGGGAGAAAGCACTGTTCTCTCAGATCCGCTCTCAGCTCCCCTTCTCCCTTTCTCCCCTTCTCCCCTCCTCTCCCCTCCCCTTTCCCTTTGCGCCGCGCTTTCCTATACTTTTCGCTAATGCGAGTGCTTGCCATTGACCTCGGAACGAAGAACATCGGAACGGCGATTTCAGATGGTCTGGGGATAACTGTTCGTCCAGTCGAGACTATCCGGAGATCCGCAGACGAGCGCGACATTAGTCGACTGAAGTTCCTGGTTGAAGACCTCGAAGCAGAAGCTGTGGTCGTTGGTCTGCCCTTAAGAATGGATGGCACAGTCGGCGACGCGGCCGCTGCGGCAATGCGATTCGTGGAAAAGCTACGCGCTCGAGTCAAGGTCGCAGTCTTCACGCAAGACGAACGGCTCACCAGTTACGAGGCCGAACAGATGATGATCGAGCGTGGCTTTGCGAGGAGCAAACGACGCGCGCGCTCAGATGAATTCGCCGCGATGATAATTCTGCAGGACTACTTATCGTCCGCGAAGGCGAGAAGCTAATTCAACCGAGCCACTCAGGAACACTTTTCAGGTATATGATTTCAGCTCGACGGCGGCCAATTCGCACTCTATTCAGGCTACTCGTCATAGTCTTTCTAGTCGCCGGGGTATTCGCCCTGTGGGTCAGGAAAACCGTAACTACGCCTGCCGAACATCAATCCGCGGATCGGGTGGTAGCTATCGATCCGGGCTCCGGGACAAAGGCGATAATCGGGCGTCTCTCGGAGGCTGGAGTAGTAACTCATCCGCTCGCGCTCACGATATATCTTCGCATCACCGGCAAGGGCAGCAACCTCAAGGCAGGCGACTACAAGTTCCCTTCTCCGATCTCACCGCTTCAAGCTATCGAAAAGATCCGTCGAGGCGATGTCGATCTCGATCGGGTTACTATACCAGAGGGCTTCAATCGATTTGATATCGCGCAGACTCTTGCGGCAAAGACCGGCAAGGCGACTACGGAAGAGTTTCTTCGCTTGATGGAGTATCAAACCTCGATAGAGCAAATCGCGCCCACAGCCCGCAACCTTGAAGGCTATTTGTTCCCCGATACCTACAACTACAACGCGAAGACCACGCCTGCGGATCTGATTCAATTGATGGTCAGTCGTTTTGAAGAGGTGTTCACACCCGACTGGTCCGAGAGGGCGACTCAGCTTGGCTTAACGGTGCACCAGGTAGTCACTCTGGCTTCGATAATAGAGAAAGAGGCGAAGGTGGCCGACGAACGCCCGCACATAGCTTCGGTGTTTTTCAACAGACTCAAGCGCGGGATGCCGCTCGCAAGCGATCCAACTTTTATCTACGCGGCGATACTGGCGGGGGACTACGACGGCAACCCAAACCAGTTGAGGCTCCGCGACCGGCACTCGCCATACAACACCTATCTCATAGTCGGGTTGCCCCCGGGGCCGATTGCGTCGCCGGGGCGCGCCTCATTGGAGGCGGTGCTGAATCCGGACAACACCGATGACTTGTATTTTGTAGTCAACGGCACCGGGGGCAGGCATAAGTTCTCGCGCACCGCTGCCGAGCATGAGACAGCGGTCGAAGAGTACCGCCGTCAGCAGCGCGAGCTTCAGCAACAGCGTGGCCGCTAGCGTTCTTCGGTCGGCCGTTCACTCAAGCGGACCGGAACAGTAACACGGCTTCCCTGACGCAGTACTTCGACGTCGACCGTTTCTCCGGGTTTCTTGTCCTGCAGCGCTTCCTGAAGATTGTCGGTGTTGGCGACCTTCCGGCCACCGACCGAGAGTATCACGTCGCCGAGTTGCTGAAGCGACATACCGTAGATCGACTCCCGTATAGACGCCGGGCGAAGTCCCGCTGCGGCCGCACCGCTGCCCCGGTACACGTTTCCAACGATGATGCCTTCCGCCACCGGCAGGCTGAATGCGCTCGCAATCCGCTGGTTCAAAGGTAACGTAGAGACACCCAGCCACGGACGCGATACATAGCCTTTGCTCAAGATTTCAGGGATGATGCGCTTCGCTATGTCCACCGGCACCGCGAAACCTATGCCTATCGAGCCGCCTCCGGCATTGGGTTGAATCGCGGTGTTTATTCCGACCATCTCGCCCTTCGCATTCAACAGCGGCCCGCCGGAATTGCCGGGATTGATCGCCGCGTCAGTCTGAATCGCGCCATTTATGGTGCGGCGCGCAGCCTGATCGAAAAGGGGTCTCTCAAGTCCACTGATGATACCGGTGGTCAGGGTCCGCTGGAGCCCGAACGGATTTCCGATCGCCAGCATCTTCTGCCCCACCTCGAGCCCTTGTGATGTTCCAAGCTTGACAACCGTCAAGCGCTGGCCCCGCGCCACGTCAACCTTTATGACTGCCAGATCGTCATCTCGATCGGTCCCAACAACCTTTCCGGGGTACTTCTCGTTCTCAACCTGCACCTCGAGCTGCGTAGCCCCCTGGATTACATGATAGTTGGTGAGGATGTACCCGCGCTCATCAATGATTGAGCCCGAGCCAGTCCCTTCAGATGGGACGGGGCCCCAGAAGCCTTCCTGATATGAGTGATTGGTGATATTGACGACGCCGGGGCTGACCGCCCGATAGATCTCGATGTTGTTCTGTTCGTCGGTTGCGACGGTCGGGTCGGCGATGGCGACCGGTTCAACCGAAAGCGGCCCGTGTTCAAATACGCGCTGTGCGCAGGCCGCGATCGCAACCGCCACCAACGCTGAGAACAACGCTACCGATATTAGTTGTTTGGCCGATATCCTGTACATGGTCAACGCCTCCTTTGATTCTTCGGCAGAAAGATAATGTTAGTCGAAAACCAGTCGGATGATCCACTCCCGCGTCGACAAATCCCACCACATCCTGATGCGAGCTAAATAGCAGGCGCGGGGCAGATCAATAACGACCGGCGCCTGCCTCGGGTTGCATCATTTCTCTGCGGGGTAAGTGTGCAGCATTTGTGAAGGATCGCGTGGCGGCGGTAGCGTGACAGTGCTAACGCGTAGGTTTTTCGCCAACGATTATGTAGCTTCGCAAGCCGCCCGCCACTTCGGTGACGTCCTTTGAATAAGTGGCCTTCACCTGACGGTATTCCCTGATCACCTCGACGATGTCCTGTGCGGTTGCCAGACCCGGCTCCTGATACTCGACCGCCCAGGTCTTGAAATTTGAGGCTGGTTTTAGCAGCCGATCGAGCGATGCAAGATAGGATTGCTTGGATTGAGAAGGTGCTGCGCTCTTGCGCGCGTCTGCGCGTTCGTTACTGATCAGGCCACCGACCCAGGCCTCGCGCCACTCAGACCTCGCTTCGGCTCCGCCGCGACCCGTATGCGAGGAGGGTGCGCGCAAATAGAGGAGATCGGTTCGCGCGCGCTTGATGAAATCCTCGGCCGGCTGATTGTAGCTGCGATTGTGCGGTTGCCCCGCCGGACCAGCGAAGGCCCGGCCGGCAAGGCGCCAGAACACCGTTGTCAATGGCCGCCTGAGGTCGAGAGTCTCTTCTTCAAAAGACAGCGCGTAGTCTCCCGTTTGAAGTCCAAGCGTGAGAGCCTGTGCCTGCATTCGCTCATCATCAATCGCTTCGATGTTGCGCCGGACGTTATCCATCCACCAGGCGTCGGTTTCGCCGAACCATCGCCGCAAGCCCGGGTTCGCCAGCCTGCTCCTAGGAACGTAAACGTCTTCGAGTATCCGACCGATCGTTTCTTCACCCAGTGGTTCGATGGCCTCAACGCTTGCAAGAGCCATAGTCGATGCCCACGCTCGCGGATCGTTGGCGAAGATCACCTTCCCCCATGCTTTCAAATACCAATCCAAACGCGCTTCGCTCCAGAACGGAATAGCGATCGAGCGAAACTCAAGCTGGCGCAACACACTTGCCTGGAAACCGAGCAGCATTTTCCTGTTGGAGCGAGGGCCGACCCACTTGCTCCAGTGCGGCGAATCGCCGGCGCCAATCTCATCGGACCTGGAGCGGGCGAGCAACGACTCGAGCAAAGACAGGGCGGGAGGTGATTCGAGGTATCCCGGTCGTGCGGGAGACGCGGTCTCTCCCGCGTGCGTGCCGTCGATTGACTGCTCAGATCTCTGTCGCTCGGGAGGATCAGGAGTCGTCGGGGCAAACGCGCGCAGCTCCTCGCCCCATGGTCGGGGCAGTGACGAAGGCGTCGTGCCGATCTTCCCGGTTGGGGAGTTCGGGGCAACAGGACAACGGATCAATCAAGGAGGCTGGCGCGGCAGGATTCGAAGCAGGTTCAATGTTGACGGTATGCTCGAGTAGGGACATCTGCTCTTGCGACGCTTCATCAGCAAGGGTGTGCCCGGATATCGGCGACGGCTCCGGCACCAGGTCAACGGCGATTGGATGTTCTGGTAATGGCTCCCGTTCCATCGCGGCTTCGGCCGCAGGTGTGTCTACGATGGCTGCGGCTTCTGACCGTTGAATACCCGCAAAGAGCTCTTCCAACAGAGCGAGCAGGGCCTTGACGACATATGGATCGCATTCAATGCCGGCCGATGAAGTCAGCGCTTCGATGGCCTGTTGCTCGTCTTGCGCGGCGCGATAGGGTCGGTCGCCTAGAAGCGCAGCGCACAGCTCGACCGCTCGCAGGATGCGCGCGCCTACGGGTATGTCCTCGAACGCAAGCATATCGGGATATCCCGATCCGTTCCACCACTCGTGATGCCAGCGCACCAAAAGCTGGGCCTGACGCCTGGCATCGCGTTTGGCCATCTGCTGCTCGCCGATGACCGGATGCCGCCAGAGGTCGAGGCGCTCTTCGAAGCTGAGCGCCCGTTAAAGTGAGTGATACGCCGGTGACATCACGTACAAGCCAATGTCGTGAAGCATTGCGGCTTCAGTGACTGCATCGACATCGGCGGTCGCAAGCCCGAATCTGCGGGCGAGATGCGCTGCAAGCTCGCGCCATCAGGCGAGAATGCGGCTGGGTGTATTTTTCGAAGATGTCTATCCGGTCGGCGAGCCTGTTGATGGTCTCTTCGCGGGTCTTACCCTTGGCGGTCTCCACGCTTCCTCCTGGAGTCGATCCGGCTGTAAGGTACAGGCAATCTTATGCGCGAGTCAAGGTGACCGAATTTGACCGGATTTGGATTGGCGGGTTCGCGTCAGGTTTTCTCACATACCCACCTCGTCAAGAGGTGGGTCTTGATGTTGCTGCCTACAACGGGGCGCGCCTGACGCTGCATACCCACTTCTCACGAAGTGGGTATACAAAAAAGGGAGACGTTGATGCGCAGCTGATCTGCTGTACGCTGCAGCATCACCGACCCACCTCTCAGGTGACTCCCACCAAGGTCAAGACAACGACGCGAGGACATAGCCGGCCTCGGCCAGGCAAACGCGCAGCGCCAAGCGCGACAATGCTCACTTACACAACAGCCGAGGTGTGGTAAAAATTGCCTGGAGTCCCGGATGCGGAATGAAGGTTGAGCTGCAACTCACGCCGCATGGGCTTGCGATCGCCCTATTCACCGGGGGACGCTGGCTAAAGCAGGACTCACACCATCCGTAAAGGATCCCATCAATTAAGTGGTATGCGACCGTGTGGTCCTCAGTAATACTGAGATGGCATTCTTTGCACTCCCACGTGCGCTTAAGAATCCCTGCGACTTGTTCGAATACTCCAGCCATTTAGTGTACGAGGGTAAACGTACTTACCCACTCCCTTCAGTTCAACAGGTGCATGCAAGTAGAGCGACCTGCCGTCGAGTAGATACATGCAAACGCCGTCGAGTTGCTCGGGTTCCATCAGTTGCCAAAAGTCCGCTGTCAAGGACTAGTTCGAGTCTTATTCGAACCCATTCCGTGTACGGTCGGGGTCAGCGCACGACCCATGACCACGCACCCTTATACCTTTTTGTCCTTCCGGTAGGTCTCAAGAGTTGATAGGATAGGAGGGCCAAAGGAGAGATGATGATCGAGACCAAGACCATACCGCCTGCGAATCTGATAAGAGAATTACCAACTTCGACAAAGTTTGAGAGCAGGCTTTCATTCGGTGAGGAATTACAGGGAGCAAGCGACAACGCAGAGTTCTCGCATAAGGGCCAAGAAATCGGCCAAACTCATGCCATTCGTCTTTATGCACGTCGCGTGTCTGGGCGTCTTTTTTGTTGACTTTAGTCTTCCGGTGGTCGTACTGTGCCTCGGTCTGTATGCTCTGCGGATGTTTGCCCTGACAGCCGGCTATCACCGCTACTTTTCGCATCGTTCATTCAAAACCAGCCGCGTCTTTCAATTCGTCTTAGGGCTTCTCGGTACGATGGCCGTGCAAAAGGGCCCGCTGTGGTGGGCGGCACATCATCGCAGGCATCACAAGTACAGCGATCAGGAGGGCGACGTTCACTCGCCGGTTCAGGATGGATTTTGGTGGTCGCATGTCGGCTGGATCGTAAGCCCCAAGTTTGACCCTACAGATTGGGACGCGATCAAGGATTTTTCCCGCTACCGTGAACTACGCTGGCTTAACACCTATCACCTCATTCCTCCGATCGCGCTGGCGGTGCTTCTGTTTCTGTTGGGCGGATGGCAGTGGCTGGTATGGGGCTTCTTCATAAGTACGGTGGCTTTGTATCACGGCACTTTTTCTGTGAACTCGCTGTCACATCTCTGGGGCAGTCGAAGATATGCGACAACCGATCAGAGCCGCAACAACTTCCTTATAGCTCTGTGGACCGGTGGCGAAGGCTGGCACAACAATCATCATCATTACATGGCGTCAGTGAAGCAGGGGTTCTACTGGTGGGAAGTAGACTTCAGCTATTACATCCTGAAGATCATGTCGTGGGTTAAGCTGGTGAGCGATCTGCGCGTACCGCCGAAACACCTGCTTGCCGAGGCGCGAGTGAGTTGACGCTTGAGACTGCCGTCTTCATTTCGAGATCGCGTCGAAGAGGTTCCTGGCCCGCTCCAGGTACAGTGTCTGAAGAATACCCCATATCGGTCGTTAACGCCGGTGTTCCGCGTTACGTTTGAGAGCTTCTTGCGCTAAGTATTGCCGATCCGATTACTCCCGCATCATCGCCCAGCGCGGCGCGTGTGATCTTTACATCGCGCGAGTTGATGTCGAACGCTATGTCGCGCGCCACCCGGTCGATGCGATCGACGAAATCATCGCCGAACGCTTCGACTAACCCGCCACCGAGCACCACCATCTCAAGACCGAGCACATTCAACAGACTCCCCATTCCGATGCCTATGAATTTCGCCGCTCGGTGAATAATCCTCTCTACGAGCTGATCGCCACGGTCATAAGCGGCTTTCAGGTCCTTGCCGGAGAGCTGATCGGTTTCCTTGCCTAGGGCTTTCGACGCCGCACCCCGGTAACCAAGCTTCATCGCCTTTCGAATGTCGCGAGTGATCGCTGAGCGGCTGGCTACGGCTTCAAGGCATCCGCGGTTGCCGCAGCCGCAGCGCGGACCGCCAGCCTTCACTACGATATGTCCTACCTCACCGCCACCCTTGCTGAAGCCGCGATACAGCGCGCCGTTTAGAATCAATCCGCCGCCGATCCCGGTGCCGACAAACACACCCAGGACGTCGGCTGCACCGCGTGCCGCGCCGGCGCGAAACTCACCGTACGTTCCGGCGTTCACATCGTTCTCAACTATCGCCGGCCGGCCGAACTCTTCAGCGACTCGAGGACCAAGTGGAAAGTTCTTGAATCTCAGATTCGCGGTTTCGATTATGGTGCCTGTGTCGAAGTCGATAGGACCGGGAGCGCCGATGCCAACCGCTGCAAGGTGATCCTGATCTACGCCGGCTTTTTCGAGAGCCCGGTGGCCGGTCTGGGTTATGGTGTGGAAAACGTCTTCATCATCTCGCCACCCTCTGGTCTTTGCACGCGCGCGCGCGACGATCTTTCCATCACGGTCCATCACCGCGGCCAACACTTTGGTTCCGCCAAGATCTATTCCCAAAATATGTGGTTTCATTCTTGTTGGATTAGACCACAAAATCGCATCCGGGTCGATTTCCCTCGGCGTCCCACGGACCTTCAGTCAGTCAACCCCGACAAATCAGCAGATCCTATCGGCACGCTGCGGTTCGCGTGTCGCTACCAGTACAATCGTGTGAGAAGGATAACTACCGATATCGACCGTGCGCCAGATAGATCCGCGCATCTGTTAAAAGCGGTGATTCAGGTGCGGCTGAACGCAAGCTTCAAATGATCCACGGACGTATTGCCGCCCGAACAAACCAGCCCTATCTTTTTCCCAGCCAGTTCTTCCCGCATGCGGTACGCAGCGGCCAAAGGAGCGGCCCCGGCGGCTTCGGTCAGCGAGTGCGCGCGCTCAATCATCCACACCATCGCGCGCAATATCTCTTCGTCGCTTACGAGCACGAATTCCTTCAGACGCTCCCACAGAATCGCCTGGGGCAGAGCGAATGCCGACCCGGTCGCCAGGCCTTCCGCCAGAGTCTTATTGGGCGCTTCGACGAGTCGTTTCGCCAGCCACGATTCATACGCTGCCGGCGACGATTCCGACTGCACGCCGATGACTCGAACCTTTGGGTCAATTGCGTTCGCGGCGATGCTTACGCCGGCGGCGCCGCTTCCTCCGCCGACCGGAACGATAATCACCCCGAGTCCCGGTTCGTCTTCGAGCATCTCCAACGCTTCGGTCGCAACGCCGGCAATCAACAACGGCTCATCGCCAGAGTGAACGTAGCGATATCCGAAATCACGAGCCAGCGCTTCGCACTGAATACGCGCATCATCGAATCGCTGGCCGTGGTGGATCACCTCGGCGCCCATCCCGCGCATCGCCGCGACCTTTCCAGGGTTGGCACCTTCGGGAACGACGATTCGAGCCTTGACGCCGAATAACCTCGCGGCATACGACACCGATTGGCCGTGATTGCCGGTTGAAGCGGCGATCACCCCGCGCTCTCGCTCTTCCGCACTGAGCTGAGAGATCAGATTGATGCCGCCGCGCACTTTGAACGCGCCGACCGGTTGATAGTTTTCGTGCTTGATAAAGACCTCGGCGCCGATCAGTTCATTGATCGCGGGATATGAATGCATCGGAGTGGGTCTAAGATATGGGCGGATCTGCCTCCGCGCCATCAATACATCGTGAAAGTCAGGACCGGTCACTGTTCGAACCAACCTTTCGTTGTAAACTGCTCCGCGTCGCCGCGTGTCAGCCAATATCATATCTTGGTTCGGCTTGAGTCAAGCTCAGGTTCTAACCGCGGAGGACGCAGGCAAACCCCGATGCTCCACTGCGTACCTCGGGGCCCTCTGCGGCTGACAGTCGCCAGCGCTCCGACGGTGCCTTTGCCTCACAGCCAAAACATAACTTAAGATCTCGACGCACTCGCATTGTCGTTTCTTATGAAGCTCGCAACCCACAGGTTTGCATTTAGACGTTGGCTTTGCAGGACTCTGGCTACTGACCAACGAATGACCCTCAGGGCCAAGATCATTCTTGGCTCGTTGATCTTCGCGATCTCTTTTTCAGTAAAGTCGCTGCAGGCGGTTGACCTCGAGCCGGTCATGCATACCTCTGAGCAGCCCGGCGCAGGGATGTCCAGCGACTTTGATTCCCGTGCGGTTTCGATTGTCGCAGGACATGGCATTCTGCATTCCCGACAGCCTGGATCCGTCTGACACAGCCATTCTCTCTCACGCACCCTTTTACTCAATATTCCTGAGCGCCATCTACACGGTAAAAGCCAGAAGCTATTTTACGGTTCAGCTGGTTCAGAATTTGATCAACTCGGTTTCCCCTATCCTGCTGTTTTTGATCGCAGGAAATCTAATAAGTTGGCGAGTCGGGATTGCTTCGGGTTTGCTCGCCGGTGGTTCACATCATCTGGCCTATTACTCGAACCTCATTCTTAGCGATTCGCTCTGCGCTCTTCCTATCTTGATCGCCGTATATCTGCTTGTTAGAACGGGCTTCCGGCGCCGCGGTTCATCGTGGCTCTACGCGTTTGCAGGGCTGATGATCGGAGCATCCGCGTGGATCAGGCCGAACTCGATGTTGTTGGGAATGTTTTGCGCCTTGGTGCTGGTGGTACTGGCAGGTGGGCGAGAGCGGATTGCACTCAAAGCGATCGTCCTTGTATCAGTATCCCTTCTCACCATTGCGCCGATCACCATCCGCAACTACATCGTGTATCGAGAGTTTGTCCCGATACAAGTCGGCGTGGGTTTGAATCTCTGGGAAGGGCTGGGCGATGCAAGCGGTGGCCGGTTTGGCGCAAGGACCGATGACGAAGTGATACTCGAGGAGATCGAGAGGTATGACAACCCGCGGTACGGTGATTCGTGGGCATCACCCGACGGCATCAAGCGGGACCGCGATAGAGTTCGAAGGAGCCTGGAGATAATCGCCGCGCATCCGGTTTGGTACATTGGAGCGATGTTTCGCCGAATGGCCGGAATGGTCAAAGACACTGCAGATGCGCCGCTCGTTTTTAGAAGCACCGATACGAAACTGAAGGATGCTCTGACAATATCCAGAGAGAACAAGACCGGGCGAGAGATGAACCAGCGGAACGATCTTCACATTGAAACGATTGACCGGTCTGCTCTCACGATAGGCAAACATATTTCCTGGATGCGTCCGGTGGCCAGGGCATTTCAACGAATCACAAAGGAAACAGGTCTGTCGTTCATTCTGTTGGGGCTCGCGGTTCTGACGATCGCGAGCCGGCGCAGGGCGTTAGTGATCCTCATTGTTCCGCTCTATTACTTCCTGTTCCAGTCAGTGATGCATACGGAATTCCGCTACACCCTCGCGATGAGATATTTCTTATTCGTCTTTGCTGCAATTGTGTGGACGTTGTTGCTCACCGTCGCTGTGATTGGGTTGCGAAAAGGCGCTAACCGGATCATAAGGCTTAGAGCGGCGCAGGCCGGTTGACTGAATGGAAGTCCCGCCGGCGGCCCATTTCGTTGCCTGAACAAACTTTCGGATCGGAAGGAGTGGCAGGCGCGGTGGGAAACCCGCGGCGGTGTCGCTAACCTCTGTTGACTTTCGCGGAAGGCGGCTATTATTCTCGCTCTTTCTCAAGTCCGATCCGGCGGGTCCTCAATGAAGCTTTCAGTCGTTATCCCCGTCTACAACGAGGCGGCGACAGTCGCCGAGTTGATCAGCCGTGTTCAAGCCGTAGACGTTCCTAAAGAAATAATAGTAGTCGACGACGGATCGACCGACGGCACCCGCGACGTGCTCGAGGACCTGAAAGGCCGCTTCGAGAACATGCAGATACTCCTGCAGCCCCGCAATCGCGGGAAGGGCGCGGCGCTGCGGCTCGGGTTCGAACGAGCGACCGGCGACTACGTGTTGGTCCAGGACGCCGACCTCGAATACGATCCAGTCGAGTATCCCGTGCTTCTGAAGCCGCTTATCGAAGACAAGGCCGACGTCGTTTACGGCTCGCGCTTTCTCACCACCAAACAGCATCGGGTGTTGTTCTTCTGGCATTCGGTCGGCAACCGGCTGCTCACGCTGATATCGAACATGTTCACCAACTTGAACCTGAGCGATATGGAGACCGGTTTTAAGGTCTTCAGACGCGAAGTGATTCAATCAATCAGGCTCGAGCAAAACCGTTTCGGATTCGAGCCGGAGGTCACCGTCAAGATCTCTCGAATGAATCTGCGTATATACGAGGTCGGCATCTCGTACTACGGGCGCACCTACGAGGAAGGAAAGAAGATCGGCTGGAAGGATGGTGTAAAAGCGCTATGGTGCATAGTGAAGTACTCAATCAAGACTCGTCGCTCCGCCTACCAGCCTACTCCACAAACCTCTGCCAAGGGCTCTTCAGGCGATCTACTGGATAGCGTTTAGTCCGAATCGTGAGACTAATGGTATTGCTCATCGATTCTCGAATCGGTACAGGTGGAAATAGCCGGTAGCATACATTCGCTGGAGCTGCTCAACCACGCGACGTCGAATTTTACGGCGCACACTTTGAAACAGGTCTTCGGCTACCAAACCAGTATCCAGCTTCACAGCTTTGTAGCTGGCAATCTGCCCATCCTCATTTAGAAACTTCAGCGCCATAGGTGGACCTCTACCCGATCTGATCGTTGCCCTCGTTTGAAGAACGCTTGCCTGGCAAGATCTTGCCGCGAGAATGGCAATGCGAATCTTCGCCGATTTGGATAAACTTAAGGCCATGTTACATCGCAGGGGCTTTCTTATGGGACTGAGCATTGCACTGGCGATCGCGAATGCCAGTGGAGCGCAAACGCAGCCCCGATCGGCAGCGCCGGTGGGTGGGGACGCTGCCGCGCAAGTTGTCTCTCACCCGGCTCCGCTACTGGGAGCGGACATGTCATTCGCGGGGACGCCATCGCAGTTGATCGACGGATGGCTCGACAACAAAGCAGGCGCTGACATGGCGGCTGCATTCAGCGGAGCCGGCGTGAAGAGCCTGCGGTTCTCGTCTCATGGGCTTTATTCGCCGAGCGGGCCTGAAGCTACTGCTCGCATAAAAGCCGAGAACAAGCTAACCAATGTTTACGAGTGGTTTCCGCTGGACGCTTATGCCGACTTCCTCGTGTTGCACGAGTTCACCACGATCGTTGGCATTAACGTTGAAGAAGGCCCGGATGTCGCGCGCGATGCGATTCAAAAGTTCATCGATCGCGGATTGAAATCCAGGATCGTCGCGATCGAGCTGTCGAATGAACCGTGGTTGAATTACCGGCCATGGCTGCCCGAGGACTATGCTGAACGCGCCGCCGACGTAATCGAAGGACTGACGCAGCTTGGGGTGCCGTTCGCTTTGCCGTTGACTGTCGGCCGAGAGAATAAGACTCCAACGAAGCTCTCAGACAACGAATGGGTAACGCGAATGCTTCGCGCGCTGTCGACTCGCGTCCACTTGAAACAACGTTCTGACATCTATGGTGTGCTGCACCTCTATTCGAGAGGAGTGCGAGCGGGCACCGTCGACGCTTTCAACAGGGTAGTGAAACCCTTCGCTCCGAAGATGCGCTACCTGGTCACTGAGTTCAACATTCGCCACAGCCTCGAAGGCAATCCCCATCTGACCAACGCCTATGCGATGGAATTCGCGCTCAAGGTCGCAGACGTGATGAGCCGCCCGGAAATTGCAGCGATGTACACGCATTCGGTGCCTTTTCACTCGATACTATACTGGTCGAACGGTCGAAAGTACGCGACCGTTGTCGGCGGCCGCGACGAGAAGCTCACAGGCGAAATGATGTCACACGGCTGGCATATCACACCGACCGGAAAGGTTTACGACCTGTACTCCCGTCTGGCCTGGAATGGTGACGTATTCGGTTATCACCGGGGCGGCCGCCAGAGCTACTGGGCGGTCAAAGCGAGCGACGGGCGGGTGGTTGTGACTCTCATAAACGACAGCAACAAACCGACGAGAATGAAGGCCAACATTGCGGGTCGCGAGATGACTCTGGTCGGGGCGCCAAGATCAATCACCTGCCTGGACTTGAACGGGAAAGAACTCGAGCGCCTTGATTTGGCCTACTAGGACGCAGAGGCAAGGGCATCGGAGCCTCGCGGTGGAAGAGCGGGGCCTCCGCCTGGTGCTTGCGGTTTCTTTCGCCGTATCCCTTCGCAGCTCAGTTCACCTTCTCCTTTTTCGGCACTCTCCCCGCCGCTTTTCGCAACTTGCCTTGTCACCTTCGCGCGGGGTCTGCAAAAATGCAGGCGAAGCCGCTTGGAACTTTTGGCCTCGCGCGTCGTGTCAATGCGTGTGCCCGTTGATCGCGGCAGGTAAACCCGACCTTCGAGCGCTTCACATTCTCGGATCGCAACTGACTCAAACAGGATGCAGAAGTCGAAAGCAGCGAGGAGCGAGGGGCGGCCCGACGCGGTGTGGGTGATTCTGGTCTGCTTCTTCGCCTCAGGGGTAAGCGGCCTGGTATACCAGGTCGTATGGGTGCGCGAGTTGGTGCTGGTCTTCGGGGCAACGACGTTCGCCGTAAGCACGGTTCTCACCGCCTTCATGGGAGGCCTCGCCTTAGGAAGCTACTATTTCGGGCGTCGCTCGGAGACAGTCGAGCGTCCGCTCCGACTCTACGGGTTGCTAGAGATTGGCATTGGCCTATACAGCCTTGCCGTGCCGCTGATCTTCGCGGCTCTTCCAGGGGTCTATCATTACTTCTGGCGGTGGCAGCTCTCATTTTTCGCATTGAGCATATTAAGGTTCGTGTTTGCGACGCTGGTGTTGATTGTGCCAACGGCGTTGATGGGGGCCACTCTGCCGGTTCTGTCGAGCTTCTATGTGCGCGACGTCGGCCGCATAGGATTACGCGTCGGCTCGCTTTATGCGCTCAACACATTCGGAGCGGTGCTCGGCGCGGCAGCAACCGGGTTCGTGCTGATTCCGTCGCTGGGAATGACCGCAGCAACGACCACGGCCGCGTCAATGAACGTTCTGCTCGGTGTTGTTGCGTTGACCGTTTCTCGCAAAGCCGAACGCACTCCACACGAACAAGCCGCGGTCCCGGTTGACGAGCCAGAGGCGAAAAAGAGTCCGGCACTGCCCGCGAGCGAATCTCAACCCGGTCAGATCACAGTTGTCATCGCAGGATTCGCCATAAGCGGCTTCGTAGCACTCTCCTATGAGGTAATCTGGAGCCGGGTGCTTGCGCTGATAATCGGATCATCGGTCTACGCGTTCAGCATAATGCTGACGACTTTTCTCGTAGGGCTCGCCGCCGGAGCCACGATCGCGTCGCGGTTGGTTGACCGTATTCGCAGACCCGTGCGTATGTTCGCATTGATTGAGGTCGCGGTCGGCGTCTCGTCTTTGGGCGGCGCCTACCTGTTCAACGATCTGCCCTATGTCTTCGTTCAGCTTTACCGTTGGTTCGACAGCGGCGCCTTTGGGCTTTTGTTGTTTGCGCGGTTCTTGATTGCGTCATTTGTAATGATAGTTCCGACCGTCCTGCTGGGTGCGCTGTTTCCACTGGTAGTTCGAATCATATCCAGTCGCAAACTGGCGCGCACGACCGGCCGAACGGTTGGCGACGCTTATGCCGCCAACACACTCGGTGCGATCGCCGGTTCGTTCGCGAGCGGCTTTATTTTGGTACCGTGGCTGGGACTGTTGGGAAGCCTCAAGCTGTGCGTTGCGTTCAACTTTGTTGTGGCGGCCGCCGCGTTCTCGGCTTCTGCGTGGCGGCCGGCCGGAAAACGCAGCCGACCGAAAAACATAAATTTTAGCGCGACGCTAGGCGTTGCGATATCCGTGATGCTGATCATCGTGGTTGCGCTGGGCGAGCCGCCGTGGGACCCGGAAGTCATGTCAAGTGCGGTGTATCGCTATGCTCCGTCGCTGATGGATAAGAGCAGGCAGGAGCTGTTTGAGTATCTCAAGAGCGGGCAGGGTGAAACGATCTTCTATAAGGAGGGCATAACCGCAACCGTAGCAGTCCAGCGGCAAGGCGGGGGGCGAGTGCTCAAGGTCAACGGCAAGCCCGAGGCTTCAACCGCCGGCGATATGCCGACTCAAATTCTGATCGGCGCGCTTCCATTGCTGGTCCGCGAGCATACTGACGACGTTTTGCTGATTGGTCTGGGAAGCGGCGTCACTCTTGGAACGGTCGAGCAGTTCCCGGTGAAGCGGGTCACTTGCGTCGAACTCGAACCGGCGGTGATCGAAGCGTCCCACCACTTCGAAGATGTCAACAACCGTCCTCTCGAAGATCCGCGGTTGCGAATGATCTCGAACGATGGCCGCAACTTTATTTACACAACTGATGAAAAATTCGATGTGATCGTGTCTGAGCCGTCGAATCCGTGGGTGACCGGTGTCGCGAATCTTTTCACGCTCGAATACTTCAAGCGCGGCGCTGAACGACTCAAGGACGACGGGCTGTTCAGCCAGTGGCTCCAAATCTATGAGATGGCCCCCGAAGATGTCCGCACTCTCATCGCCACTTTCCGCGCGGCGTTTCCAAATGTGTATCTGTTTCGCGGCGCCGAAGGGGACCTCATGTTGCTGGGCAGCAAGAGCGAGCGCCGTTTGGATCTCTCGGTTCTCAAGTCCCATTTTGACGATCCGAAGTCCGGCGCCGAACTAAAGCGGATCGGCACCTCGACAGCGGCCGATATCATCTCGCGCTTCTATCTTGGGCCCGCCGAGGTGACAAGCCTCTCGGCCGGGGCGCGGCTCAACACAGATGACAACGCATTGATCGAGTTTAACGCGCCGCGGCGAGTGGGGACGGCCGAAGAGACGGTCGCTCGTAACTTGAAACAGCTATTAAACTACGCGGCATCGCCTCTGAGCTATATCGATCGAGGTAGGAGTTTCTCTGGCAGCGAAGCGGACCTGCTGACTCAGGCTGCGCTTGAGGCCGTCAGACGAAATGATAAGGAGCGCGCCGAGCAGTTTGTCACCTACTCGCTGGAGTTTGGCGAGACTGCTCAGGCACACGACATCCTTGGAGAGTTGCGGCAGGCGCGCGGCGACGAGGCCGGAGCGATCGAGGCCTGGGAGACGGCGCTGGCGATCGACCCCAATCACTTCTTCACCTTGATAGATCTCGGGAAGCTCTATTTGACTAAACAGGACATTCCACGCTCGATACCTTATCTTGACCGAGCCATCCAGATTGATCCCGGCAGCGCTCGCGCCCATCACCTGCGAGGGCTTGCATATCAGGCCGGCGGCGACAACGCGCAGGCGGCCCGTGAATACCGCAAGGCGCTTCCTGACGTGCAGTACACCCGCTCGATCCCTACTTACTATCTGAACTTTGGCACGGCCCTTATGCAGATTGATCTGTATGAGGAAGCGGCACAGATGCTTCAGGAGTTCTCGCGACTGGC
Source organism: Blastocatellia bacterium (assembly GCA_963737945.1). GTDB lineage: Bacteria > Acidobacteriota > Blastocatellia > UBA7656 > UBA7656 > Onstottus_A. The sequence goes on from CAVTUR010000016.1 coordinate 151,153, forward strand.
GCCCAATGATTTCGAAGGCCACTTCCAGCTCGGCGCTGCATATGAAATACAGTCCGAGCGTGCGCTGGACGATTCGACCACCCGCCGGGCGGTCGAGGAGTTGAAGCTCGCGCTATCGATCCAGCCAAACCACGCACGGGCGCACTATTACCTGAGCAAGGCTTACCGGCGTCTTGAGCAGTATGACCTTGCGGACGCCGAGTTCGAGATATTCGAAAGCCTCTCTCCTTAAGCCCGCGACAGAACCGCGCGAAATGCTTTTTGGCTCCAACGAGAAACCAGGAAAGCGATTCTGGCTTCTCCAGTACGGCAAGATCGATTGACCGGATTATAGGGTGCGCGCAAAAACATGACGCGCACCCCAACGCGGCATGAAACTCTGACGCGCACCCCGGATTATTCTGTTGGTGTTTCCGGGGATTTGACGTACAGTGGTTTTGCTGGAACTTCTGCTGCGCCAGGCATTCAACATGTTGCCGGGGCGGTGGTGCCGCATTTCTTCAGATCGAAACGGGGCTGCGAATGGCGAGCTTCAAAAGAATAATGATCACGGTCGGCGTGATTCTATTCTTCACTCAATCGGCTCTTGCCGAGGCTAAACCTGTTTCGTATCAATCCATTCTCGAGAGGCTCCTCGACAACCAGCGCGTTGTAAACATTGTCGATGATTTTCTCGTCTTCTGGGACCGCGCTAAGGATCAGGGGCCGAGCGTCCAACGAAGACTGTGGAAGCGTCTGGTCGAAAACAAGCATCAGGACTATTTTGATCGAGCGGTCTACCGAACAACAGACCCGGATATCCGGCGTGCGATGCTGGATGAATTCCTGATTCGCGTGCCGAGTCAGGTCGAGGCAATTCGCGAGTTCAACAGATCGATTTCCGACCTTCCAACCAGCCCGCTCGTCGAAACGGTCATCCTGTTTAAATCGCGCTTCCGCCAATACCACCAGCAGGGTGCTCTATACATCGGCTTGAGCATGTTCAGATTTGATGGCGCCGTGCGGCCGGTGCAGAACCAGGAAGGCATCCCGGACACTCTTTGCCTTGGAGCGGAAGTGCTGGCAGGTTATACACGAGAACAGATTCGCATCGCTATCAGTCACGAATTTTTCCACCTCTATCATTTCGGCTTCTTATTTCAGGACGCCGACGAGATGTCGCCCGCTGAGTTCTCGACAGCACACATTCCCTTGATGATCGAAGGCATGGCCGCAGCCGGCGCTCAGGAGGTTCTTCCCTACGACACACCCGACATGTATTTGCATTTCGAAAAAGACGAACTCGCGGTCCAGCAACAGGAACTGGCGCAGCACGCCAGTCAGTTCCTCGATCTGATCCGAGAGGGAGCCCCTCCCGAGGTTTACCAGAGGTGGTTCACCCAAACTCATCTCGGGGACGCGCCGCCGAGGGGAGGCTATCTTCTTGGGTATGAGGTGGCCAGGCGAGTGATGGCCACGTACGGGATCGAGCAAATGGTCCGGATGACTCCCGGCGAACTGCGCGAGCACTCCGAAGAACAACTTGAAGCGATAGCCAACGAGGGCATTCTGCTGATGGCCTCACATTGACCAGCTCGTATAAGTCCCAATCTTGTTTTTGAATGAGCGAAGCCGTCGATGACTTTGTCGACCGATGGTTCGCCACGGGTAGGGATTATCAGTTCAGGCAAGATACTTGATCAAAACCACCTCGTTTCCTCTTTCGCTGTAAATCAGCTCATCGACGAGCTTCTTTGCAATCAGAATACCGAATCCTCCCGGGCGAATCTCGTGATCGAGGCGGTACATGACGTGATCGATTGGAGAGTCTGGCGCATTTGAGATCGCCGCGTGCGGTAGACACTGAAACGAGAATCCTTCCCCAGGGTCCTCAATCCGATAGACTATTACCCGAATGGTCCGCATACAGGATATTTCGACCTGTTGATCCGGATCGAAACTTGCGCCGTGCTCCATAGCGTTCATCAGCATCTCTCGGAAAGCCGTAGCGATGTCCTCGCGTTCAGCGGCCGCCAAGTCCATCTTGAGCTCGCGAAAGAACTGCACCACTCTCTCCGCGGTAACCTTTCTGCACTTAACCTTGAGAGCTATCCACTCAGGCTTTGCCGACTTGACTTCAATGGCGTCGTCCCAGGTTGATATGCCTAGTGCTTGAGCGATCATGTCCTTTAGCGCATTCGAGTCGAAGGGTTTGCTGAAGTAACTAAAAGCGTGCTGTCTTATCGCATTGAGAACCATACCCGGCGCACTCTCAGACGCGATGACTATCACCTTCGTACCCGGTCGTATCTGATGAATTCGCGACAGCAGTGCGAGGTCGGACGCTCCGGTTGTTTCGGCGTCAGTCAGAACAAGGTCATACGTGTTTGCTTCAATATGCGCTAGACAGCCTGCGTCGTCGAGCGCCATTTCTACATGCAACTGGCAGGCAGATCCCAGGTCGGTGAGCACATCGAGAACAGTCTGATCCACGCCAACCACCAATACGGTCCTGGGTGCAATGGGCATCATCAACTCTCCGAAGTCCGTTGAGTCGGATTCTATTGGATGGTTCCCCCTGCCGCAACGGCATCTTGCGGCTAAAAGGTCCGCACCTCAAGCCAAACGCCCTCGGAGGGAATCTGAACGCACTCCGGGTGCGCGTCAGATTTTTGCGCCGCGTTGGGGTGCGCGTCATGTTATTCCGCGAAACGGTTTGTTTGGACACTTCAACCCACGCAGTGGGTGGTAGTGACTAAACCGAATTGACTAAACCGGTGTGCCCGAAAACCTGACGCGCACCCTGAACACTCCGGTGGAGGGTCATTTGCCCTTGCTGTATAGTAAATGCGCTCGTTCATGCGGTAGTGGTCGTTGTTAATGTACTCGGAAATAGTTGAGCCGCAGGTGCACCAATGAAAGTAAGAGAAATAATGTCGCATCCTGTCATCACGGTTAGCGAGGACACCTCTCTTGAGGAAATCGCGAAGATAATGCTTCAGCATCGAATCGCCTGCGTGCCGGTGGTTGACGCCGATTCGAAGCTCGTAGGCATCGTGACCGAATCAAACTTCACCGCAAAGGAAAAGTGGCTGCCGTTTACCAGGTTGTCGCTTCCCCAGCTATTCGGGGATTACATGGGATCCGGTGAGGTTGATTCGATTTACCAGGCCGCGAGGACAATAACCGCCCGCGAAGTGATGAGCACATCAGTCATCGCGGTAACCGAGGAAGAACTGGTGAGGGTGGTGCTGGAGAAGATGGTCGGCAACAGCGTCGCACACATTCCGGTTGTTCGCGACGGTGTGCCCGTAGGAATGGTCACCCGGCATGATCTTCTCAAGATGATGCTGGAACACGAGAATAAGTTAGAGAGCGAGCCCTGACTCGCCGCGGTTGGGTGTAGCCGGCTCCTTACCACAGAATTCAGATCCGAAGGATCAATCTCGCATTCCACGACGCGACCCCTACACGGTCAGAACCGTCCTCGTCAAAGAGCGAACGCCCTATTGCGCCTCATTGATTTGTTTCAACAACTGCTCTGCGAGAATCGAGTTTCTCTCTCTTAGCAACCGGTACTGCCCCATCGCAGATGTCTTGTCACCGAGTTTTAGATAGGTCTGGGCGAGATTCACGTACATAGATGCCTGGGGCGCAAGGGCGATCGCTCGTTTGAAAGGTTCGACGGCCTGTTGATACATGTCCCTTCTGAAATAAATCAACGCTATAGCCCTGTATGCGGCGGCCTTGGTTTCGGTAGTCAGGTTGAGAGCCACCGCCTGGTTGTAAGCACCAAGCGCCTCGTCGTACTGATTCAGCTTCATGTCGAGGGCGCCAAGCGCGACCTGCGCATCGCCATATGCCGGCTCAATTTCGACCGCCCGCGCATACGCTTTCAAGGCATCGACGAATTGTTCGTTGTCTTCATACGCGACTCCGAGCCTATAGTGGAGCTTGGGGTTTTGCGGATTCGCGGCGATTTGCTGTTTCAGCCGCTCTATGATCCTGTCGCGTAAAACATACTCCGGCAGGTTGAATGTAAAGGTAAGAGTTCCGATAACCTTCACAGGCGTACCCTGCAGAATCGTCGGCTTAAATGTCCAGCCGCGGGCCGCATCCACCGCAGCCTCCTTGAGCAGCATATGCCCTGAGAGTGCGCGAGCAGAAGTAACCATGCCGCTCTCGTCTACATTCACTTCAACAAGGACCGTGCCGAATATCCGAGCAGCCACCGCCGCAGGGGGATAGACGGGATCGACACGATTGATCGCCGACGTTTGCAATGCAGCATTCGCTTTGCGAGTGATCTTTGGCGGCTCAGGCTTCTTCCTTTGCGCCGCCTCCACCGGCCCTGGACCAACCAGCGCGGCACAGAACCAGCCGAGCACAACGCTCAATCGCAATGTGTCCAAATTCATACCCAAATTCCCTCGTTCAACCTGCCCACGACTTCAACCGGTGCTTTTTGCAGTCCCATTTCCGACCTTCGATGCAGTCGCGAAGCGCTAGCCAGAGTTTACCCTTCTCAATCAACAAACGAAGCCGTGAAACCACTCAGATTGCCTGAGTGGTTTCACCTATAGCCGTGGGTCCGTGTGACTCCGTGAGCAACGTCTGATTTACGGCGATCGGGCAGGCCTCAAGCCCAAGCCCAATCGATTGCGCTGCCGGCTGATCGTACGCGCAAGACAATCAGGTCTGTTCTGCATCTTGCGTCGCGCCGCCCTCACCACCAGCTCCAAGATACGCATCGAGCTGTTCATTCAGTTCTTCGTACGCGGCGCCGGTCAGTATTCCCTCGCGGAGCAGATCGCGAAATCGTGCTTTTCTCACATCAGTCAAATGAGTCCTGATTCGGCGAATCTGTTCGTGTTCGACAAGCTGCTCAACTTCCCCGAGCTCGGCAGCCCGCCTGAGTAGCTCCTGCTGCGAGTCAGCGATCTCGGTTCTCAGCGCCTGAAAGACACGGTCGGTGATCATGCCACGCGATTGCAGGTCATCCAGTTCGGCAAGCGCGGCAGCATCACCTAACAACTGCCCGTGAACTAACTCGTAGTCCTTCAACTTTGGCTCCGGCTGAGTAAACCCAAGCCATCTTAGCAAAGGAGAAATCGTCAAGCCTTGAACCAGCAGGCTGAAGATGACCACGCCAAAAATCATTATGACCAGTTGAGACCTGCCCGGAAAGGACGCCGGCAAACTCAACGCGAGCGCCATCGAGAGCGATCCGCGCAAACCGCCCCAAACTAACACGTGCTGCCATCGCAGTGGTACGGCGAGGTAAAGCGGTTAGTTAACGGCATCAATCCGTAGATCGCAATCGCCCGCGCGCACAACAATGCCAGGACCGCCCAACCAATCGGCACTATGTTCTCAACCAGCTTTGGCAGTTCCATCTCCATACCGATCAGAAGAAACACAAGCGAGTTCACCACAAACGCGGCATACTCCCAAAATGAATTGACCGCTACCTGCGTGGATGCCGACATCCCGGTGCGCCTCCCAAAGTTGCCTATGATAAGACCCGCCAGAAGCACCGCAATAACAGGCGATACGTGAAGTCCTTCAGCGCCCAGAAACGACCCGTAGGCCGCAATTGTGGTGAGGGTAATCTCCAGGAGATGGTCATCAAAGTAAGACGTCAGAGTCGAAGCGACGATGCCAACTATTGCTCCAACGGCGACTCCTCCGAGCACCACCACAAAAAACTCTCGAAGTGAACCCAGAACCAGCCCGCTGGTGGAACTGGAGGTTGCACCGATCGCGATACCAAGAACTATGCGAAATACCACGACCGCGGTTCCGTCGTTGAACAAGCTCTCTCCTTCCAACAGGGTGGTCAACCGCGTCGGTAAGTTTAGCTTCTTGAATATCGCCAGCACGGAAACCGGATCGGTGGCTGAGATCATCGCGCCAAACAGTAGAGCCCCTTGCCAGGAGATGCCTGCGCCAAAGTGCAGGATTGCGCCGATTACACCCACCGATAGACAGACCCCAACTACAGCAAGAGTAAGTATCGGCATCAGGTTTTCGCGCAGGTGGTCGAGCTTGAGATTCCAGGCGGCGTCAAACAGCAGGGCCGGCAGGAAAATCAGAAGTATCAACTCCGGAGAAATGTGCACGCTCGGCAGGAAATGCATCGGGGTGATGATGAGGCCAACGATGACGAGCATAAGCGTATAGGGCACTCGCACCCACTTCGCCGCCATTGCCACCCCGGATGCGACAAGCAGCAAAGTAATAAACACCGTGATTGTAAAGTGTGTGTCATTCATAGTCGGAGAAACGGATTCGATTCAAGGGCTCGCAACGCTCTATTTAGCAGGCCCAGTGACTTTTAGTTTTAGCATCGCGTCGCGATTCGCCTGCCCGTTTGATTCAACGGAGACTCTAACCGGCTCGACCAGCCAATTCGAAGAAAGGTATTCCTCAATCGCGCTCGCACGCTCGTCGCTGACTCCCTCTCGCTCTTTATTTCCGGCACCGATCGCGATCTCTACAGACAACGACGGATGTTGCTGAAGAGCCTGACCGGCGCGATCGAGTACGCTCTCGGCGGCAACGGTCAACTTAGCCTGATTGCGACCGAAGGTTATTGGCCCAAACGAATCCTCGACTCGACTCATTGTTACCTGCGCGCTGGGATAGTCAAGACGCGAGCGAATATCATCCGCGAGCAGGACCCTGGCGTCCTGCTCGATGTCACGATCGCTCAGATAACCGATGTCGATCCGAACCGGTTCGGTCGGTCCGGCAGTGACCCGGCGGTCGAGCATCTTTGCCGGCGGAGGAAGACGGAGCGCGGTGAGACCCGAGTCGATAGCCTGTAACAGGCTCGATTGCAGCTGGGCAACAGAAGGCGGGGCCTCAACCCGTTTTTCATCCTTGGCCCTTGCGAAAAGCTCGCCCGAGGTAGTGGGGATTTCGACCAATTGGACCGCCACCGCGTCCTGAGCTTTATCGAGGCGCGCAGCTACCATGTGCGCATACTCAGTCCTCTCAGCGGCGGTAAACGGCTTGCTGGTAAACACCCGAACCTGAAGATTAACCTTGCCGTCAAGCTGCGCCACCGACAGCTGGTCGATAAAGGAACGCTGTTGTCCGTCGGGGAGCTTTCCGAAACCTCGCTGCCAGAGTGCCGTGGCCGCCTGGCGAATGCGGTTTTCCTCCTGTTTCGTGCCGATCTCCAGCTTGAGTTGGTTGAACGATTGGGCGAGCGGGATGAGGATCACCAGGATTGGAATAGCAATTAGAACCAGTCGACCGGGCAGGCTGCTGATCCGCTTGATCGCGCCCGGTATATGGAGTCGCTTGAGAGCGTCTCGCAGTCGAGCGCTTTCGGGATCTTCGGCTCGCCATGCTTCGGTCGTTTCTTTAACCCCAACTGTGTCGATGTGCAGCGCGAGAAACACAACCATTGCGGTGAACGTGATGGCCACCAGGTTGGTGAGAAACAGCAATCCACCTCCGCCCGCGATTCGCATACCTTCGGCGCCGTTAACGCTCAACGCGAACCCGATGCCGTAACCAACGACGCAAAGTGGAGGCATCAGAGCGACCGCGATCGCCACGCCGGGAATCGACGTGACCACTCCCTTGACTTGCTTGCACGTCGCGATCGAACCGATGGCGCCCGAGAAAAATGCGACTACCAGATCCAGGGTGTTCGGTTGGGTCCGAGCGGCGATCTCATTTGTCATCTCCTTGAACGGAAGGAACCCTACCAACAAGACCGCAAAGGCGATCGCGACAAGACAGCTCAGCGCAAGATTGACAACAGACCGAAGACCCAGAATTACGTCTCCGGTGGCAAACGCCAGACCGGTGCTTAGGATTGGCCCCATCAGCGGAGAAATGAGCATCGCGCCGATTATCACCGCCGGACTGTTCAACACGAGCCCCAGAGTGGCGATCCCGGCTCCAAAAAGAATCTGCAGCCAGTAGGTAACATCCAAGAGCGTAGCTGCATGCGACAGATCTTCGTACAGCATTCTTTTGCGGTCTTCGTCCACGCCAAGATGATCCGCAAACCAATCTCGAAATCTGTTTACCAACTGAGTGCTGCTCATCATCTCTTGCCGGGCTTCACCCATGTTCACCTCCAAACTCGACCGGAGCGCATCCCCTGATGTGCAACAACGCGCGCCCTTTCAGCTTCAAGTAACTACCTCGGTCTTCAAGAGCGGCGGTTATCGGCGTCGAGCTCTCTTGCTCCCGCTGGCTCAGGACTCATCCCGCTGCGGATGATGTTTAGTGTTTTATATGGCATGACGATCCCTGCCCCATCCAGCGCGTTCTTTACCCGCTCCCGCAACTCGGCCGCGACGCGGATATGAACGCGTGCATCATCAAGCCACGCTCTCAGTTGCAATCCAACGAAGTAGTCTCCGAGCTTTGTAACAAGAACCTCCGGGGGAGGCACGCTTAGAAAACGGTCGTCACCCGTGATGATACCGAGAATTACACCGCGGGCCTTTCCGATGTCTTCGTTGACGCCCACCGAAACATCGATGTCCAGGCGCAGATGCGGCTCCATCGTATAGCTCTTCGTCACGCTGTTGACGAGTATCGAGTTGGGAATGCTCAGGAGCTTTCCGTCCACGGTGACTATTCGAGTAGCGCGAAGAGTGATTCGTCGAACCTCACCGTATTCACCGCTGGCCTCCATAAGATCTCCAACCACGAATGGTTTATCCCAGAGAATTGTCAGCCCGGCGGCGAGATTTGCCATCGTCTCCTTCGCGGCAAACGCGAGCGCGAGGCCGAATATGCCAACACCCGCTATCAGCGACGTTACGTCGACGCCAATCTGTTGAAGCGATGCCATCGCGCCAATCGCAAGTATCAGGTATTTCAAACCGATAGCGATAAAGCTTGCGGCGGTCCGGTCCAGGCCAACGCGTCTTGTAAGTCGCGCCACTAACCAGGCCACCGAGCGATAGAACAAATAGAAGGTGGCGAAAACGATCAATCCGAGAATCGCATCGGGGACCACTCGCGCAGCCCACTCCGCGATCCGATCAGGATCCAGGAGTTGTCCGAGCCTTTCAAGTATTGTACGCATCAGTCACCTCAACATGCTTTCGGAGAAACACTAAACGAGTTCTGCGGCGTGCGCCAGACAGACATCGGCAAACAGACACCTATGGGTGTTATTAAGAAGTGCGACTCTTTCAGGAAACTCGATACTATACCGATACGGCTCACCCCGTCAGGGGTGATACGCACAGGGGGACATTGCAATCCTCTTGCGGAGTGCGGCGCTGCGTGGCTCTCCGGTTCTGCCGGAATATCCAGATCAGCAAACACGTTTTGACTGTCCAAGCTGTCGCCTTATACAATCCGCGCGACATCTTGATTCAACTCATACCATTGGAGGGACCAAAACGTGGACGAACTCTTAACAAAAGATAACATTTACTACCGCGATCTTGCGCGCAGCATCGCCGACACTCACGTAAAACCCGTCGCCGCCGAACTCGACCGCTCGGGAGAATACCCCTGGAGCGTGATCAACGCACTAAAAGAACAGGGAATGATGGGGGTGTGGATACCCAAGGACTACGGTGGAGCGGGCGCCGGCTTGCTCAACCTCTGCCTCGTAGTCGAGGAAATATCTCGCAAGTGCGGGGGCATCGGTTGCACCTATGTCGTCAACGCACTCGGTTCGCTGCCGATCGTGATGGCCGGTACCGAAGAGCAAAAGAAGAAGTATCTGCCGGACATCGCTTCAGGAAAGAAGCTGATCGCGTTCTGCCTTTCGGAGAAATCCGCGGGTTCGGATGCGGGCAGTCTCACCACGCGCGCCGAACGCGACGGCGACCAGTACGCCATCACCGGCGACAAGAAATGGACGACCAACGGCGCGGCCGCGAGCATATACAGCGTCTTCGCGACTGTAAATCCCGAGCGAGGCACTCGTGGGGTGACTGCTTTCATCGTCGAGCGTGAAACACCGGGGTTTGAGCTTGGAAAACGCGAAGACTTGATGGGTATCCGCTGCGTGCCTGTAAACGAGACCCATTTTCGAAACTGCCGGGTATCGAGCGCTGAGTTACTTGGCGGCGCCGAAGGACGAGGCTTCAAACACGCGATGATGACGCTTGATGTGGCGCGTCCGTTTGTCGCCGCTCAGGGTTTGGGTATCGCGCAAGGCGCTCTGGATCTGGCCCTCGAGTACACCAAGAATCGGCAACAATTCGGGCAGTCGATCGCTTCGTTCCAGGCGATTCAGTTCATGCTCGCGGATATGGCAACGCAGGTTGAAGCCGCACGGCACCTGGTTTACACGGCGGCCCGAGCGGTTGACGCAGGAGTGAAGGACGTATCGAAGATATCAGCGATGTGCAAAGTGTTCGCTACAGACACGGCGATGAAAGTGGCGACCGACGCCGTCCAGTTGTTTGGGGGCTACGGCTACTGCCGCGACTATCCGATTGAGAAGTACATGCGCGATGCAAAAATTACGCAGATCTACGAAGGGACGAATCAGATTCAACGAATGGTTATCGGCCGCGCGCTGATCAAGGAGGGCGCATCAGCCTGAGGAGCAAGGAGCAAGGAGCAGGGAGCAGGGAGCAGGGAGCAAGGAGAGTTGGTTGCCCTTCCTAGATCAAGGAGGGCGCGTCAGCCTGAGGAGCAAGGAGCAGGGAGCAGAGAGCAGGGAGCAAGGAGAGTTGGTTGCCCTTCCTAGATCAAGGAGGGCGCGTCAGCCTGAGGAGCAGGGAGCAGGGAGCAGGGAGCAGGGAGCAGGGAGCAAGGAGAGTTGGTTGCCCTTCCTAGCTCCCTGCTCCTTGCTCCCTGCTCCCTGCTCCCTGCTCCCTGAGTTGCTTGCCCTTTAGCTCCCTGCTCTTAGCTCTTTGCCGCCATCTGGTCGATAGCAATAACGATCTTCCCGTTGGCGACTTCTTCCTCGTAACCGGTTAGCGGCCTTCGCCTCAATAAGCGCGCTTCAAGAATCATTCGACCCAAAGTCACAAGTATGGCGCCAAGCGCCGCCAGCTCGAAGACGATTATTCCAAAGGCCCATGCCGACACAATCGGCATTCCCCCTGTCACAAGATCAACGCGCCGCGATGTCCAGACCGTCAGCAGGATCGCGAACGCCGCCCCCAGCAGGCCGCCGGCGATCGCGAATCCCGCGATTCGAGTCTTCGGCGGGTGCAGCGTCTCAAGATGCAAAGGCTCCGATGACATGACCGTTATCGACGAGCCCGGCACACCTTCACGCTCGAGTTCGTGCAGCACGGCCACCGCCTCGTGTCTGGTGTCGCAAACTTTGAACTGTCGATCCGCCATCTTGTTCTCAGGCACTTTCATATTCCACGTCCGGCGTACCTACAATCGTCGGTTCGCCGTGTTCGCCAAGCGGCAAGCCCTCCTTGTATTCCCACACCGCGATGATCGGAAACAGCCTCGTGAAAATCGCGTACAGCAAGACAAAGTAACCAAACGTACCGGCCGTCAACGTCAGCTCGACCCAGGTCGGAGCGTAGGTTCCCCAGCTGAAAGTAAACCTGGGCTGCGTAAGCGTCGGCACGATGATCAGGAATCTCTCAAACCACATTCCAATAACCACCAGCACCGACGCGACCATGGTCCCTTTGATCGTCCTGAATCGCTTTATCGCAAGCAGCGGCGCCGGAATGGCAAAACAGCAAACGACCGTTCCCCAGAACAACGGCGAGTACACACCGCTTATCTTCGAGTGAAACACAGCCATCTCTTCGGGCTGGTTGCCGTACCAGGCCGTCAGGTATTCGCCGAATGTGAAGTAGAACCAGATCAGGCTCATGGTCAGCAGCAACAGCCCCAGATTGTTGAAGTGAATCGGTCGAAGATAGGCTTCGAGGTGAAACACTCGCCTGATAACCGCCATCGCCAGGATCAATGCCGCGATGCCCGAGAAGATCGCTCCCGCTACGAAGTAAGGTCCAAACATTGTCGAGTGCCACATCGGGCGGATAGTCATCGCGAAGTCCCACGAGACGATTGTGTGGACCGACACCGCGACCGGGATGATCACCACGGCCATCACTCGAACCGCTCGCTCGAGCCGGTCCCACTGAAGCTGTGTTCCCCTCCAACCGAGGCTGAACGCTCCGTACAAACGCCGCAACAACCCGCGCGATTTGTCTCTCAAAAGAGCGAGGTCAGGAATCAGCGGCAGATATAAATAGATGATCGAGCCGAGCAAATAGGTGTTGATCGCGAAGAAGTCCCACGCGAGCGGCGAACGAAAATTCGGCCAGAGCCCTCGCTCGTTTGGATAAGGCACCAGCCAGTAGAAGAACTGCGGCCGGCCGAGATGAATGATCGGAAACAACGCGCCGATCATCAGCGCGAAGACGGTGATGGCGTTCGGCGCAACGGGTAACGGGTCTACGCCACTCGGCCCCGGTGACCCGCAGAATTGCTGAGATCAGAGTGCCGGCGTGCGAAATGCCGATCCAGAAAACGAAGTTGGTGATGTCCAGCGCCCAGAAGACCGGCCGGTTGATTCCCCAGACTCCAAGCCCTCGCGAGAACTGATAGGCGAGCGCTCCGGCGGCGGCAAGCACGATGAGCCCGCTCACTGCGACCGTCGCGTACCAGCCGCGCCCGGGTTTGTTCACCGGCCCGAGAAGGTCGGAGTTAATCTCGGCATCTGTTGGTCGTCGTTCCGACATCAGCTTCCGGTGGAGAAGGAATCTAACCGCAAAGGAGCATGGAGTTCAGGCTTTAGCCTGGTAGTACGTGGATCAGGCAGGGTACTACCAGGCTAAAGCCTGAACTCCATGCTCCTTTGCGGTTGAACTTTCTCTACACAAATCAATCACCCTTATTCAAATAGATCACTCTCGGTTTCGTTCCCAGGTCCTCGAGCAGCCGCATCGCTCGATTACTCCTGGACAGCCTCGACACTTCGCTCTCGGGATCGGCAATGTTTCCAAAATACATCGCCTTCGTCTCACAAGTCTGAACACACGCAGGCGTCACGTCGCCGTCACGCACATCGCGCCCCTCGTCTTTTGCTTTGTCCTCGCCTTTGCGAATGCGCTGGATGCAAAACGTACATTTCTCCATCACCCCACGGGTGCGCACCGACACCTCCGGGTTCAGGGCTTTTTCGAGAGGCGCATCCCACACCGGATCGAAAAAGTTGAAGAAGCGCACCGTGTACGGGCAATTGTTCGCGCAGTAGCGCGTGCCGACGCAGCGGTTATAGACCTGCGCATTCAAGCCCTCGTCCGTATGATAAGTCGCGTAGACCGGACACACCGGCTCACAGGGCGCCTCCTCGCAGTGCTGGCAGAGCACAGGCATGAACTTGACCTTGACGTCGGGAAATTCGCCTTCGAAGTAGCGTTCGACCCGAATCCAGTTGATCGAGCGGCCCTTCGCGGCTTCCTCGGGTCCGACAGTGGGGATGTTGTTTTCGACGCGGCACGCGACGACGCATGCTTCGCATCCGGTGCAGCGATCGAGATCGATCACCATCGCCCACTGAGGTTTCGGTGATTTGGGTTCTTGGGTCATCTGGTTTCCGGTTCAGAGTTCTGGGTTCGGATGCCGGGTTCAGAGTTCAAGCTTTAGCTTGCTTCCGGAGTGCAACCTAGAAGTTGAACTGTCAACGCCACGGTTTGTTCTCCATCAGTTGCTGCAAGTCGGTTCCAAATCGAATTAACTCCCGTTTGTCGTCGCTCTTCACCACCCTTGCGCGCACTATGAAATCAAGTCCCGAGCCGCGCTCTGATGTTGGAAACAGCGGTGCCGGGTTAGCGCCGACATTCTTTGCGTATCTTCCGTAAGCCGAATGACCTTGACCAAACGGAATTGCCACGACGTCTGGTCTAATGGCTGGATACAACAACGCTGGCAAACGGACACCACCGGTTCGCGTTTGTATGTCAATGTGGTCACCTTCCTTGATCCCAAGCGATTCTGCTGTTCGAGGATTGATCTCAACCCAGGACCCCCACATCACCGAGGTCATCTGATCGGGTATCTCCTGAAGCGCCGGTAGATTGGCGTGCGAACCATCGCCGTGTGAGGCGCTCTCATAGATGATTGCCGTCAACGGATACTCGTTGTCTTCAGCAAGAAGACTAACTGCCGGGAGCCTTGGCGGCGGCTCGTTGTCGGACCGATTCCTCTGCGCTTGTTTTGAACCCACAGCCGTCTCGATCAGGCCGCTTTCAATAAGCTCCTGCCACGCGGTGTCAGCATCCGCACGCCCTAAGGTCGCCACACTCTTAGAGACACTCTTCTCGACGATGTCTTTGGCCGACTCATAAGTTAGCGCGTTGGCGGCGTCGCCGCCGAGTTCCCGAGCGAGGTCGAGCAAGACATCTGCCGTTTGACGAGTGTTGTATTGAGGCTCGATCACCGGCTGGGTCAGTGAGAGGACCACGCCACCAGTTGTGGCACCTGTAGAACGCAGGTCCCATCGTTCAAAGTCGCAGTGGTCAGGAAGAACTAGATCAGCCAGCTCCGTCGTTTCATCGAGGAACGATGAGAAGCTCGCAATGAAAGGGATCTTCAAAATACCTTCCCGAACATTCGGCGTGACGAAGACCGGATTGAACCTATGGATCATCATCACGCGACGCTGCTGTAAGTTGAGTGTCTCTGGAAATCTGAAATGAGAGATTGTGGAAGGACGGCCAGCAGGCGCCAGCATCCGGAACGGACTGGACTCGTCGTCGCCCCCAGAACGGAGCACTCCACCGCTCTTGTTTGTGTTATCTACGATTCGGTTTAGCAGCATAGCCGCGCCCATCGCGCCAGGCGCTCCAATCGCCAATGGTCGCTCCGCCTTCGCGAACTCTCGCGCAAGGCGGATCAGTTTCTCGGGCGGAATGTCGGTTACGGCGGCTGTGGCTTCAGGTGCGAACCGAAGGAGGTCGTTCGGCAGGTCGGTTGATGCCACGCCTTTCTGTAGCGTTTCACGAACGATCACTTGCGCCAGCCCTAGTGCGACCAGGACTTCGTTTCCCGGCGTGGGTGCGAGCCACTCGTCCGCGTTGCCTCCGGTTAAAGACATCCTCGGCTCTACTTGAATGAATTTTCCACGTTGCTTTCCAACGTGGCTTCGGAACTCCCCGTATGCGCGAGAATACATGACTGGCGAGTGCCATACCTCCAGAAAGCGCGCGCCGAATGAAATCAGGTAAGTCGCGTTCGCCAGATCAAATAAGGGGCCGTCAGGAAAAGGGTATGCGGAAGACGGGTCGTAGGAAAGCGGCCATACAGCATAGGCGTTCCTTCGAATTGCTTCCATCAAACGGTTACCCACGTGGGCGGTAATGCCTGTCATATCGCTTGTGACAAATATGGCCTCCTCTGCATAAGTAGTCCGCCGGAGCTCGTCTGCCAACGTCTTGATCGCCTCATCCCAACCGATCTCCTCCCACTTCCCTTCGCCGCGTTCGCCAACCCGCTTCATCGGACCCTTGATACGATCCGGGTTGTAGAGCACTTCCAATCCCGCTTGACCCCGCGCGCATAGCGCTCCCCGATTCACCGGATGAAGCGGATTGCCTTCGATCTTGTTGGCTTTGTGTTCCCGAGTGCGAACGATGATCCCGCAACCGGCCGAGCACATACCGCAGGTGCTTGCCTTCCAGTAGTCGATGCCTGGGACAAACTCATCGTCGGGGATCAGCGCTGGGATGAGCTTCTCTTCGGGATGCCCGCAGGCCGACAGCAGCGAAGCGCTGGTCGCTCCGATGCCACCCAGGATTATGAACTCGCGTCGTTTCATGTTCTCGGTTCAGGGTTCAGGGTTCGGAGTTCCGGGTTCAGAACGCGGAACCACGAACCCGAAACCCGGAACTGGTTTTTCATCGATGACAAACATAGCAGTCCACGCTCACGCTGCGTGAACGATGGCAGTCCATGCACCATCCCATCGTCTGATCCACCTCTCGCCGCACTCGATGCATCTGTCCAACCTGTCCGTGACAAATCGTGCAATCGATTCCCGCCCGAATGTGCGGTTTGTGGGTGTAGTAAGCGTTCGCTTCGGGTTCGATCCAATAGACGCGACGCCACGGCGGCTGTTCCTTGCGCTCAAAATACTTTGCGAGCTTTTGAACTTCAGGGCTTTCGGTCTTGATCGACTCGTGGCAACCCATGCACGTGCTGATGTTTGGGATCGTCGCGTGCGAAGACTTGTCCACGTTTTCGTGACAGAACGTGCATTCGAGTTGTGGGGCGTCTTCCGATTCTTTAGTCACGTGTTGCCAGTGATCGAACTCGATCGGCTGCTGAGGCGCTTCGGGCTTCCCGGACGCGCGCAACAACACCAGCCCGATCACCGAGATCGCAACAATCACG
The DNA here is from genome assembly GCA_963737945.1 of Blastocatellia bacterium. Classification (GTDB taxonomy): domain Bacteria; phylum Acidobacteriota; class Blastocatellia; order UBA7656; family UBA7656; genus Onstottus_A. The sequence continues at coordinate 167,452 of CAVTUR010000016.1, forward strand.
AGCACTGAGAATTTGATCGCTCTTCTCATTCAGCAAGCGCGCAAGAAAAAGCAACGGTGACATCAGCTAACCAAAGCGTAGAGAACTCCCGCGCAGCAAGGTTCCACGACTTCAAAGGATGTTGGGAGTCCGTGATTATACAGACTAGGACCCCTGTCGAAAAATGTTCTTTTGCAGAATCAGGACTTTTCTCGTTGCCCACGAGAGCCCCAGGACGCCGCTTTAGTTCAGAGTCCAAGCTTTAGCTTGCGGGAATCGAGCAGGGAAAGGCCTGGAAGGAAAGCCCCTGGGAGCAAGCTGAAGCAGGACTCTGAACCAAGGTTAACTCATTGGCGCCGGAGCACCGGCGCGCGAGCTAAAAGCGCGCTCAATCGCACTATGAAAGCGGTTCGAAAACGCGCGGCTTTGCGGCGTGGCGCGAGGGCTGATGCGGTGCAAATGCCTGCATTTTGCGTTGCTTGACACACCTAACCCGAGAGTGTAGAGTTCTGCCTTGCCTTAGAGCATTTATGAAGCGAGGAACACATAGGCGCGTGTACTCAGAGTCCTGTCAAGTTCTCTCTGGTCAAGGGAGTTCCGCAGCATCAGCTCAACCTTAAGCCCAATTTACCGGGCTCACCTCGTTACTGTGAGCCGGGCGGTGTTCAAGGTAAGCGTCGCAGCGCGATCGGCGCAAAGACTCTCCTCACGACCGCGTTGACACTCCTACTTCATACCGGCTGAGGCTTGAACGTTAAAGGCCGATCAAGCATACTATGATGCAACACAGTTCAATCGGTCCGGTGACACCATTCCGATGAATTCTAATACGGCAGTTCGGGAGGAGTAGCGTTAATGGCGACAGAGAATGTAAACCAGTCCGGTGCGAGCGCGGCGGCCGACAGCGCCAAAGAAGAGACCGCCTCGCTCGCCGAGAGCACCGGCCCAGACACCGCAGCGGGAGAGCCCCAGGCTGCGGTCGATGAAACACAGACGGCTCTCACCGCGGAAGCTACAACCACCGCATCCCCAGAACCGGCACCCGCCGCATCAACTGAACCGGCAAGCCCGGCATCACCTGAACCCGAGGCCACTGCATCACCTGAACCCGAGGCCGCTGCATCCCCTGAACCGGCAACTGACCCTGAGCCGAGCGGAACCCAGGACTTCAGCGCGATGCTGGATTCCTACGAGAAGGAAAGCGCGGCCTCCCGCCAGGAGGGCGAGATCGTCCGCGGCATGGTGGTCGGTATCTCGGATCAAAACGTGCTGGTCGACATCGGATACAAGTCCGAAGGTGTTGTCGCGCGCGAGGAGTTTCTGGATCACGAGGGCAATCTCACCGTCAAACGCGGTGACGAAGTAGATGTGCTGATCAAGAGCCTCGAAAATCAGGAGGGCTACGCCATCCTGTCACGCGGCGCGGCGATGCAGGTTCAATCGTGGGAGAGGCTGCGCCACGCTCATCAGACCCACGAGACAATAAAAGGCCGGGTGATCGAACGCATCAAGGGCGGTCTCAATATTGATCTCGACGGCGTCCCCGCTTTTCTTCCCGGCTCGCAAATAGACATTCGACCCGTTCGCAACCTCGAAGGTTTCCTCAAGCAGGAGATCGAAGTCCGGGTCATCAAGCTCAACCGCAAGCGCGGCAATGTCGTGGTTTCGCGCAAGGCTGTACTTGAAGAAGTCTCGGGTAAAAAGAAAGCCGAAACGCTCGCCAACATCGAAGAGAGCGTGGTGCTCGAAGGCGTGGTAAAGAATATCACCGACTACGGCGCGTTTATCGACTTGGGCGGAATAGACGGTCTTCTGCACATCATCGATATGAGCTGGGGCCGCATCCAGTCGCCAAACGACATAATCAAGGTCGGCGACGAGATTCAAGTCAAAGTGCTCAAGTTCGACCGTGAGAAGGAGCGAATCTCGCTTGGCTACAAACAACTTCTTCCGGATCCGTGGCAAAGCGTTGCCGAGCGTTTCCCCAAGGGCTCGCACGTTCGCGGCAAGGTGGTCAGCCTGACCGACTACGGCGCGTTTATCGAAATCGAGCCCGGCGTCGAGGGGCTAGTCCATGTGACCGAGATGACCTGGTCCAAACGGCTGAAGCATCCGTCGAAGCTGCTGTCGATCGGCCAGGATGTCGAAGCGGTCGTGCTCGAAGCCGATCCCCACAGCCGTCGGATAAGCCTCGGTCTGAAGCAGGTGAGTCCCGATCCGTGGGAGACGCTGCCGGTGCGCTATCACATCGGCTCGCGGGTTACCGGAAAGGTACGCTCGCTTACCGATTTTGGAGCTTTTGTCGAAATCGAGGACGGAATAGACGGTCTGGTTCACGTCTCGGACATTTCCTGGACCAAACGAATCAAACACCCGTCCGATGTGCTCAAGAAGGGACAGCAAGTCGACGCGGTCATAACCAACATCGACGTCGACGGCCGCCGGCTCAGCCTGTCAATCAAAGACCTCGAACCCAACGCCTGGGATCGGTTCTTTGACACCCACAAGCTGGGCGATGTGATACAGGGCAAGGCCGTGCGATTCGCAAACTTCGGCGCGTTTATCGAGATCGAGGAAGGCATCGAGGGTCTCTGTCACGTCTCGGAGTTGAGCGACTCGCGGGTCGAGAAACCCGAGGACGCGGTGAAGATCGGACAGGTACTGCCGTTCAAGATACTCAAACTCGATCCCTCGCAGAAGAAGATTGGTCTGTCGGCGCGCGCGGTGGGCAAAGAGAACGATCCCGAAGACGTGCGCTCGTATCACGAGACCGGGTCGGGTATGGCGACGCTTGGCGACATCGCCAACCTGCTGTCTTCAACCTCCGATAAGAAGGACGAAGAAGACTAGACGGCTCAACCATCGAGACATGTGGCTTCGCCGCAATCTGGCCTCAGTAGTGACGCGACCCAGAGCCCCGGGTGACGACTCGGACACGCTCCGGGTCGCGTTGTTGTTTTGAGAACACACCTATGAAGAAATTCAATCTGACAACTGTCCTGATCGTTGCCGGCTTCGGGTTTGTCTTCTTTGTGGCGATCATCCTGATGGGTGCGCTTGCTCTTTCCGGCGGCGGCGGGTTCATAGGGCTGGGCGGCGATCGGATTGCCGTAGTGTACCTGGAAGGGGTCATCTTCGATTCGAAAGACATCAACGAACAACTCAAGATGTACGGAGATGATTCGCGGGTCAAAGCGATTCTGCTGCGCATGGATACTCCCGGCGGCGGAGTCGCCGCGTCACAGGAGATCGCCGATCAAGTGAAGTGGCTCCGCGACGAGAAAGGCAAGAAGGTCGTGGTATCAATGGGCTCGGTTGGCGCGTCGGGTGGCTACTATATAGCGTGCGCCGCCGACAGGATCTACGCGAACCCGGGGACGATCACCGGCTCGATCGGTGTGATAGCCGAGTGGGTGAACTACGGCAATCTGCTGAAGTGGGCTCAGATGCAACCGGAAGTCATCAAAAGCGGCGAGTTAAAGGATGTGGGTTCGCCTACCCGAGCAATCACCCCAAAGGAGCGCGAGTACCTCCAACAATTGATCAATCAGATGTTCGAGCAGTTCGTGAGCGCTGTAGCCGAGGGTCGCAAGGACCACCTGACACGCGATCAAATCAAACAGCTTTCGGACGGGCGCGTTTATACCGGAGAGGAGGCGCTGCGCGAGAAGCTCATCGACGGGCTGGGAAATTACGATGCGGCACTAAAGGGGACTGCCGAGCTTGTGGGGATCAAAGGAGAACCGCAAATCGTCACCCCGCCGAAACCTCGTCGCGGTTCGATCCTCGACCTGCTTACATCAACCGACGTCGGCGGGTTGCTTTCACACAACACGCTTCAGCCACCAGGCTCGACATTGCAGTTTGAATATCTTTGGAAATGATTAGTCCGTAGTCCGTAGTCCGTAGTCCGTGGTCCGTGGGTGGTCGGTTGTTTCGCATCTTAGGGCTACGGACTACGGACCACGGACTACTGACTACGGACTACGGACTACGGACCACGGACCACGGACTACGGACCACGGACTACGGACTCACGATGGACCACCTTTGGAGCCCCTGGCGTTACAAATACATCGCTTCGATTGACCGGGAGGAAGGCTGTGTGTTCTGCCGGATCGATCGGGAGCACAAAGACGCCGAGAACTACGTCGTCCATCGCGCCCGGTTCAATTTCATTCTCCTCAATCTGTTTCCATACACCAGCGGCCACCTACTGATCGTCCCTTATGAACACCGCGCGTCTTTTGCCGAGGCCGACGAGGCCACAACCTCGGAGATGATCGAGCTTGCGAAGCAATCTCAGATCGCATTGGAAAGCGAATATCGTCCCGACGGTTTCAACATCGGGATGAATCTCGGACGCAGCGCGGGTGCCGGCGTCGCGGACCACCTTCACTTGCACGTGGTCCCTCGGTGGACCGGCGACGCGAACTTTCTTTCGACAGTCGGCGAGACTCGCGTGCTGCCGGAAGATCTCGCAACTACCCGCGCACGATTACAGAAGCATTTCGCATAACTCAACCGTGACACGAGTTCATCACAAAACGCTCCTTATCCTCGCATTGGCCGCGGCGCTGGCATCATCGACGGAGTCCCAGACTCAACGGCGGGACGAGCAGGACGAACCGTTGAAGCTCAGCACCGAACTCGTGGTCGTTGACGCTCAGGTGCTCGCAAAGAAAACCGGCGTGCCGGAGAACGGGCTTACGCAACGCGACTTCGTGGTTTACGAGGATGGGGTCAAACAACAGATAACCCACTTCAGCCAGGATAAATTGCCGCTATCGATCGTGTTATTGCTCGATATAAGCGCAAGTGTCACGCCTGTGATACACCAGGTTCGCGACTCGGGTCTCAAAGCATTGAATGAGCTAAAAAGCGGCGATGAAGTCGCGCTTATGGCCTTTGGGGTTTGGGCCAAGGTGCTTCAGGACTTCACAAAGGATCGGGAGTTGGTTGCCTCACGGGTAGCGGAGATCGAATTCATGGGACCCTGGATACGCGAGGGCACTCACATCGACGAAGCTGTCTATGAAGCAGCAACGTATCTTACCAGGGCGTCGAATCCCGATAGCCGCCGGATCATTGTCATCGTGACGGACAACCTCTCAAACCAGGAACCCGCGCAAGGTCACTCCGAGCTGGAAGCCATGCAGCAGCTTCACGCGGCGGGCGCGGCCGTTTGCGGGCTGGTAGTGGGCGATTTCAACGCTGCCGTAGGCGAATACAAGAAGCAAGGGTTGCTACTGAAGGACAGTATTGGTGGTTATCTCGCCGAAACGGGCGGGATCCTCTCGCAGGTCGATAAGGACGACGTAACCTCGAAACTGGCGCAATTGATCGAACGCCTCCGCAGCCGCTATAGCCTCGGCTATACCTCGCTCAACGTCAAACGAGACGGCAAATTCCGCAACATTAGACTCAAGGTCTCCCCTGATGTCGAGCGGCATCAGGGAGAGGTTACGATCGTGTCGCGAAAAGGCTACTATGCGCCCGGGCAGAACTGACGTCTCGCCTTGCGCGCCTGGCAGGGCGCAGTCCGGGTATGGCCTGTAACCTCGCCGAGCACGTCCAGAACGATCGCACTAGCCGGCGTCTATGCGAATCCGCTCGACGACGCCGCTCGACCTTCAGGAACTCGCATTCCCGCCGGAAAGGGCTTCATCAATTACTTTGAGGCATTGGTCCGGTTGAGTCCGCCACAGGGTGTATGAAAGCGGGATGATCTTCAGACCGGCGCGATGAAACATCTTATATCGTTCCAGCGGGAAGGCCGATTCGTACGCGCCCGGATAGCCGACCAGATCGATTCCGCAACTGCGCCCCTTCCTCGCCACTACAATGTCCATTACCATTCCGGCAATCTTGTAGCCTGTCCATGTCTCGCAGCCGTGGGCTTTCAGGGCGGTCTCGGCCTCGCTGAGAAACCGATCGCGGTGCTCGTTATTCCCGGACGGCACGGATTCTTCTTGAGATTCTTCGATGTGATGCAGATAAGCGCGGAGAAGCGACCGGCTGTCCAGTTGCGCCGGATCAAGCGAGATGTAGATTCGCTGGGCCACTCGTGCTCTTGTTATCGATACGTTGAAGACATCCGGCTTTTCCAGAAATCGGATCGCAGCCGGGTGTGTAGACGAATCGACCGCCAGCGACAGGTACAATAGGTCCCGTTCTTCTCCTTGAAATGTATGCGCGGTTCCGATCAGGATGTTGTGTTTCTCGAACACAGCGAGCGGCAACACCTTGGCAAGTTGATCGGCTATATGATCGGCCTGAGCGCGGAACGGCGAAAGTATGCCTATCGACCGACGAGACTCCGGTCCCAATGCCTTCTCCGATTCAATCTGCAGCAAGCAGTCTGACACGACCCGATTGGCTTCCAGTTCGTTCACGCCGAGGCGGTTTCGATGGCCCTCGGCACTGCAGAGGACCAACGAATTCCGAACCACCATACCAGGCTTCTCCGTCATTATTCGCAGAGAGCCGGCGTAGAATCGTTTATTACTAAACTGGATGATCGGAGGAAGGCTACGGTAGTGCTCGTCGAGGAAGACCACGTGGACTTGTGATGGCAGAACGTCACTGACGAAATCCAATATGCTCCGGCCGCGATAGTCGTACCGCTGCTCCTGTCCCGGCTCCAGGCCGTATCTGGCCATGAGTTCCGTCTGTCGGCTGCCTGGCAAAAACGACAGGTGGCGGAGTTGATTTGGATCGCCGCTGATAACAACCCGGCGAGACCGTTGCAGGATCGGTAGACAGCTCGCGATATCGCACTGCGTTGCTTCATCGATTATCGCCAGATCGAACAGATCTTTCTTCAGCGGCAACACATCCTGAATATCGGCTAGATTGACCAACCAGATCGGAAGCGCGGTCAACAGGATCTTGAAGTCGATCTTTCCAAAGAGGTCTTCCTGCTTCACGCCGGTGCGCGCTCGTATGGCGCGGAGAAACGTGCTGAATTGCTCGCGGTGCAGCCCCAGCGATTCGTCGATTCGGCTGCGATTCAGAACCTGAACCAGCCGGGTTGTCTTACGCACGCGTTGATCGAGCAGGAATTCGAGCCTCTCCAGGAGCTGCCACGAAGGCGTCAAATGCCTTACTCGATAATCGATGTAAGCACTCAGTATCGTTTGCAGCATGCCGGTCCGCTGCCGGCTGACAACTCGTCCCCAGTTGAGTTCCCGGGCGTTGCCGCGCTGCAACTGCCGTTCGAGGTGTTCCAGTTCGCGATCCAACACCTTTAGCTCCTTCTCCAGTCGAGCTGGATCAGGGTCTAAGTCACCCGCTCCAGTATGCATGCCGGAGAGAAGTTGATCGAGATACTGTTTGAGGTCTTTGAGGTATTGTTTTCTCCCGCCGCGAATCGCGCAGCCTTTGATCCCCAGCTGTAGCTCGATCTTGTCTCCAACAACATCAACGGCATGATTCATTTTCGAGGCGATGAGAACGGATTGCCGCCGGCTGAGGTGCTCGACCGCGAGCGCCGCAATCGTAAACGACTTGCCGGTGCCGGGAGGTCCAATCACCAGAGTCAAAGGACTGGTCGCGCCCCGCTCAATGATGGTCTGCTGCGCAGTGCTGAGCACCGCGGGAACGCGCCCTAATCGTGGCGCTTGTGCGGACTGGTTGAGAGGTAAAGCCGAGAACAGCGCCTGCATCGGTTCGGAGAACAACTCTTCCTCGGCCATCTCCGACAGCTCATTCACCACGCCCCGGGTCTCAACCGATTTGTTGATGAGCGCCGCCGCTGAGCAGGAAACCGCCAGGAATCGGCCGTCGTGTTCCCTCACCTGCGAGAACATGCCCTGCAGATCGCGCTGCGAGACCATCCCGGGATACCGGCGAAGAGCGCCGGCATCCATTTCCGGCACCGCTTCTTCGAGCAGATCCGCGAGCTCAAAGACCTGCACCGCCCCAATCGGTCCCTCGCTGAGTAGCTCTGCTGCTCGCCGGGACAGATTTTTCTGACCGGTGTCTCCCTCGATCGCATCCAGCAAATGATGGTTGAGGCGCCGAGTCTCAAAATCGGGTTTCAAAAAGGCAAATGGTCGTTGGTCGATGATTTCCGCTGAATGCAAAAGTAGCGGCGCGCAGATGTATCTTGGCTCCTGTTCGCCCGCCCTTACGCGGCCGAGGATGAAGAGCGAGCAATAGACGAGTTCCTTTTCCTTCTGGTAAAGATAGGCGGCCTTTTTTGCCTCCAACGCCTCATCGGGGTCGAGCGGGATCTCGGCGAGAAAGCCAGTCAGAAACCGTTCGTCGTCTTCAGTGAAAAGTCGATGACTGACCGAGGCATGAAAGATATTCCATAGCGTGCTTCTTCGGTTGTCTTCCTCGTAGCAGTCTCTGAAGTACCGAATGATGTTTGGAAGAACCATATGAGAGCCGTCGGGCGGGACCCGGGACGGTCTGAGACTAGTCACTGGCAGTAATAGAGTTCGGCTCGTGCTCAGGATCGATCGTGGTCATCTCGGCCATCAACAGCCGCTCGCACTCCTCCGGGGTACGAGGAATGTTTTCCGCCTTTCGGGCCGCTTCCGTTTCCCGCTCAATCCGTCCGGCTGGAAGCCAGAAGCCGGAGAGCAGAGCGAGAATCGCAAACCCCACGCCTGTCAAAAACACATTGTGTAGCGCTCCGGCCAGCGCGCCTGACATCGCGTTGAGCAATTCAGGCTTCTGTGCGGCGCGAGCTATTGGATCAATCAGCGCGCTTGGATTGTGCACTACGTGAGCGACATCCGCTTCGGGCAGACCGCTCTCATTCTGAATCTCCGCAATGTGTGCCGCGAGGCTGATGGTCATCACCGTTCCCATCACCGCTACACCGACCGTTTGACCGATCGATCTCGAAAACTGGTTGAGGGAGGTCGCAATCCCGAGTTGCCCTCGGCCAACCGAATTCTGCACCGTGATCAGCAGCGCAAACATCACCAACCCCATGCCTACCCCCAGGGCCAGGATGTCACCGATGAGCCATGCCCGTGAGGTGTACCTGCCAAAAGTCGTTAGAACACCAAAGCTGGAGACCAAAACGACCAGACCCGCGAGAATCGTCGGCCGATAACCGACCCAGAACATCAGCCGCCCGCCGACCACCGACATAACCACCCACCCGAGCAAAAAGGGAGTGAGCAAGGCGCCCGCCTCGGTCGCGGTGCCGCCGAGCGTCCCTTGAACAAAAAGCGGGATGAATGACAGGGCCCCGAACATCGCCGCGCCAACCATGAAAGCGGTTACCGAGCCAACCGCGATTATTCGATTCCTGAACAGCGAAAATGGAACGATCGGTTCGGGCGCGCGTTTCTCGGTTCTCACAAACAAGAAACTGGAGATAAAAATCCCCGCGACCGCGACGAACGTCAGAGGATTGCCCCAGATGGCTGGTTCACCGCTCTCCACCAGCACAACCAGCAACAAGGTGATCGCGATTGTCAACCACACAGCCCCGGCGTAGTCGATCACCGGCCTCGTGTGCTGTTTCGGTTCGACAAGAGCTATCCCTACTACGGCGGCGGCCGCCAGACCAAAAGGAATGTTTATGTAGAACACCCACCGCCAGGAAATGTGATCGGTAATAAAACCACCGGCCAGCGGTCCAAGTATTGAAGCCAGTCCCCACACTCCGCTGAACAATCCCTGCATTCGCGCCCGCTCGCGCAGAGTGTAGATATCCCCGTTGATCGTCATGCTGAGCGGGATCAGCGCCCCCGCACCGAGTCCTTGTATGGCTCTGAAGACGATCAGTTGCGTAATTGACTGCGACGCTCCCGACAGCGCAGAGCCAACAAGAAAGAACGCAATGCCGATCAGGTAAAAGACACGCCGGCCGTAGAGATCCGACAGTCTCCCCCACACCGGGACGGTCACTGTTGAAGTCAGCAGGTAAGCCGAGAACACCCAGCTATAGCGATCGAGCCCGCCGAGCGAAGCAATAACCGTCGGCATAGCCGTCCCCACGACGGTTGCTTCAAGGGCGGCCAAAAACATGCCTAGCATCACACCAGCCGTGACCACTCGCCGCCGGCGTCTGGAAAGAACCACGTGTGGCAGGTCTACAACGATCGCTTGCATCTGCGTTACGTTGGAATCACTCATCTGCTTGCCCGTAAAACCGTCCTCTCTGGAATCAATCAAAGGGATCATTATACGCAGCTGCGGTGACTTTTACATGTTGAGCGCCGTTCGCTTCAGCCGACGGGGTTATTGACTTCGGCAGACGAGCGCGACTAGGCTGCTTATTGGCATACTCCAGTCTGCCCGTTTCAACAATCACGAGCAGCCTGGACTGGAGGAGTCATGCGAGTCATAAGCGCCGTTGGTGTTTTGTTCTTCTGCTTACTATCTGTCTGTCCGGGCCAGGTGTCTAACCCTGTGGATGGAGCGATCATCAAGGGAAACGCTCAAACCAGCACCGGGAGTCCGGTCGAGCTATCCGACGCCAACTACACTCTGCTGAGGTTTAAGAACCAAGGAAGTAAGTTTCAGTTAGTCGCCGAAGGGGTGAGGATTCGCAACGTGTCGGGCCGCGCGATCAGACGGGTCACCCTTCGATTTGTCCTTCACCACCTTGGCTACTCAGAAGATGTTTGCCGCGGCACTTACCAAGGCTTCATCGTTGTAGACGATTTACAACTCGGCGAGACGCGAGACTTCACCAACGACCGCATAACAATCACGTGGTTTGCGCAAGAGAACGATCTGGCTCTAACGGTCATCGCAACTGGGGCGGAGTTCAAGGATGGCTCGCATTGGGCCGCCCTACGCAGCGAGTTGTGTCCCTTGAGCGCAGACAACCTTTCCCTTCGAGTGCCCCTCAGGTGGAGAGAGTCCAAGCTAACTGATGACGGATACAGCGTCGCGTTCGAAGTAGCAGACCCACAGATCGTGGCCTACCGGCTTGGCATCGTGAGAGACACGGCCGAGAGTTTTGAGGTCAGGGTGGGTGATGAGATCGAGTTGACAGATGATCAACGGGTTCGCGGTGCAAGGATTGTCGATGCAGGCAAGAGTCTCAGCTCAAAGCTGATCTTCCCGAGACAGGCTTATGTCAGCACCGTTCGCGGAAAACGGATAACCACTCTCGTGGGCGCGGCGATCTTTGTTGCGGAGCTGCGATTTGCCGACGGCCGCATCTGGCAGCAGGACCAAAGTAGAGAAGGTTTGTTTTGGAATAACTGAATTCTCCGCTAACCGTTCCTCCTCGTACCGGCCTCAAGTTCACCGGGTTAGCGCATACTCTGGTGGCTCCATCATTCTCCTCAGTGCTTCGGGAGTCATCATGTTTTCGCATTATGAACGTCATTCTGCGCCGACCCGCTTGAGTTGAATAAGGGGCGTTTCCCCATCTTTGATCGACACGGTGACGTGACCGCGGCAGACAGGACACTTGAGCCGTCGCCACTTGCGCCCTCGTTGGAATCGAGCATTCACGATTGCGCCACACTCAGGGCACTCTGCGTCGGCGTAGCCGTCATTCGAATCGTCTTCGGAAATATACTTTCGCTTCTGCATACGTTCCTATTGAAAGTAGTCTGGTCCATACGTCCGGATAAACCAATGCAGGGCGCAGAAACCGATCTTGAGGGTGTTCGGTTCGGGTCTCGCCGATTGTAAGTTGCGATCCATATCTGCGATTGCCGGTTCTCGCGGCCGGTCAGCCCAAAACGAAAGCCGGTGCCTACCTCGGGCAAGCTCGCGACTCGACCGCGGATTCGAATGCGCACAGATCTCTACATATCAATCGGATAACCAAGCTCGTTCCATCTCTTCCATCCGCCGTCCATCGATATGACATTCGTGTAGCCCATCTTCTGAAGAGCGTCGCCGGCAAGGGCCGACCGAAACCCGCCCCCGCAATAGAGCACTATCTCGGCGTCGTGATCCGGGATAACCTTTTCGATGTCGCGCTCTATTATCCCCTTGCCCAGGTGAATCGCGCCGGCAGCATGGCCCTTCTGCCACTCGTTGTCTTCGCGCACATCAACGAAGTAGAACCTCTCACCGGCCTGTTGTTTTCTCCTCACGTCTTCGGGGGTGTTCTCGCGCACACGGCCCTTCGCGTCGTTTACGGACTTCAGGAATCCTGGCGAGTGGTCCATTGCGGTCTCCTGTTTCGAAGTATCAACTGAATCGTATCGCTTATGATAGCCACCCGTTGCCGCCTCGGCAAATTCATCGCAGTTAATGACCAGGTCATATCGTTTCAGACTGCGGAAGGAGGGCTCGCCCAAGCGAGGCACACCAGAGGCTTGTGAAGGAAGTACCTTTGTGAGAATTGTCGAATTGCACGCCCGGCACCGATCTGAGACCGAGCTTCGTCGGACACCACATAACAATCAGCTGGTTTGCCGCTGGAGAATCGCAGAATCGCAAGCCCGGCACCGATCTATCGCAGCCAAGTTGCTTTGATCGGTTCGGAGCAGGGCAGCCGATCTCTTTTGGGATATCCCCGAGCCGTTTCCTGTGAGATCTCAACGTTTAGCCTCCAACCCATCTCATAAACACTTCGAGTCCCCGGAGCCTAATTCTGACCGTCCCGCTTTTGTGGTTCAACTTCCGGATTGCTCGTGACTCGAAAGCATCGCGGTAGTGTTGAGCTTGTACGAAGCTCAAATGAGTGCACTAGCGATCCTGAGTCAACCGAGGAAGCGTTCTGTTGTCCAGATTTCAGAGTCACGACCTGGGTACTTTGCATCGATCCGCCGTTTGCCCAAATTGATTCGGGGTAGCTGGTTTGCTAAGGTCCTCGTCATGTCCGAGCGTGCCACCGAGCAGATACGCGAATTGCTCGACTCCCTTTATCGCGTGGATTCGGGGCGAATCCTGGCAACTCTGATCCGCTTGCTCGGGGATTTTGATCTTGCCGAGGAGGCGATGCACGAAGCCTTTGCCGCTGCGCTGAGCCTGTGGCCGAGGAGTGGAGTACCCGGCAACCCGCGGCCATGGTTGATTTCGACGGCCCGATTCAAAGCCATTGATACTCTGCGTCGACGGGCAAGATTTGATGCGTCTCAAGACGAGCTCGTGCGATATCTCGAAGCGCAATTTAGTTCGGCGGAAAGGTCCAATGAAGAGGACAGCCTTGAGGATGATCGGCTGCGCCTGATTTTTACCTGCTGTCATCCATCCCTGGCGCCGGAAGCGCGCGTTGCGCTCACCTTGCGTGAGGTGTGCGGGCTGACAACCGAGGAGATAGCACGCGGCTTCCTCATCACTCCGCGGACGCTGGCGCAGCGCATTGTGCGCGCCAAGGCAAAGATTCGGGAGACACGGATTCCGTACGAGGTGCCGACGCCGGAGGAATTGCCGGAGCGACTGGGCGCGGTGCTTCATGTCATCTATCTTGTCTTTAACGAGGGTTATTCGGCTGCGGCGGGAGCGGAGGTAACGCGGGCCGAGCTAACCGGCGAGGCGATTCGACTGGGCCGGTTGCTCACCGAACTCCAGCCAGAGCCGGAAGTCATCGGGCTGCTTTCCCTGATGTTGCTACAGGAATCCCGTCACGCCGCGAGAACGTCTACGACCGGTGAGCTGATTCTGCTGGAGAACCAGGATCGCTCGCTCTGGAACCGGGAGCAGATCGCGGAGGGAGTGGCCTTGCTGGAAAAAGCCCTGAAGTCCCGCCGCTTCGGCTCTTACACACTGCAGGCCGCGATTGCGGCCGTCCATGCGGAAGCGGAATCGACCGCTGTGACCGACTGGCGTCAGATTGTTGCGCTTTACGACCGATTGCTACGAATTCAGCCTTCGCCGGTTGTACTGCTGAATCGTGCCGTGGCCATAGCAATGTGCGATGGTCCCGAGGCCGGTCTGACGCATATCGACGCGTTGCTGGAACACGGCGAATTGGCAAATTATTACCTGGCGCATTCAGCCCGTGCAGATTTGTACCGCAGGCTTGGCAGGACAGCTGAGGCTCGGTCCTCTTATGAGAGAGCACTGGCGCTGACCCAACAGGAACCGGAGCGGCACTTCCTGCAGGAACGGATTCGGCAGTTGAATCAAAACTTTTTGACGTCGTCTCACGGTTGATCTATTGGGGCTTGTTGCGCGGTTGACATCGAAGTCAAAGTCCCTTGATACTCCTCCTAGCGCGCTTGCAGGGCGCCACCAACCCGCGGCAAGGGAACACTCCCACCTGTCTGGTCTGAGTCGTGTGCGTTTTGCACCTTCTTTCAGCCTGGTTTCAGCGGGGCACGGGCGATTCATGAAAGGAGGTCGCAATGACCACTTCGAAGTCTCTTCCGCCTCGTCCCTCTCTCGCGTCTCTCCGTATTTGGAACGGGCAGCAGCGCAGGCTCAAACCGCTATTCATAACAACGACGTCGAACGTTTAAAGCAACTGTTGGCGGAATATCCCGCGTTGCTTTCCTGGCATGATGTCGGTGCTGAGCGCGGTCTGTTGGGAATCGCGGCGGGCTCTTACGGCGATAGCTTCAACTCGCTTAGCGAACAACACTTCACCCGGGCGGACTGCGCAGAGTTGCTGATCGACGCCGGGGCAGTCGTGATTCCATCCGTGTGTGAGGAAATCCTAAGCTCCCGAGCCAGGGGACTTCTGCAGCTGTTTCTACGAAAAGGTCTGCTGCCGCGTACTCTCAAAATCTTTGCGGCGCTTGGCAATATCGACGCCGTCCGCACAGCGCTCGATGAAAACGTGAACGATCTACCCGCAGTCACTGAAGCGTTCACGAGTGCCTGCAGCTTCGAGCATGAGTCGATCGCATCGCTATTGCTCGACCAAGTCACTGCGCGTGATCCAGAGCTTGGCGCAATGATTGACCAAAGCGTAGGACGAGTGGCCTTCGCGAGGTACTTCATCGACAACCGCCCTGGGCACGCAACCGAGCTCGGTCTCTGGAAGGCGTTTGTCATTGAGCACGTCAAGCGCGCGGTCTATTCCTGGAGTGGCAGCGAGACTTCGCTGGAGGATCGACGCGGAGACAGCGATCTACCCGCGTTTGTTGAACTCTTGCAGCGGGAATCGTGGCTGCTCGGTGAGGACTTCGTGGAGTTTCAAACGCAAATCATCGAGCGAGCGGCGTTGCAGGGTCGCGGCGAATTCATAACTGCCTTGCTCGACCTGAATCCCGCGATTCTACGGCGTCAGCCGCCACCGACATCGCAGGCGATCGAGTTCGCGTTTACCTACGCGAACACACACGTCATTCCTGTCTTGAGACGCATTTGGCCAGTGCCGGACGATCTCCCGCATGCGGCTGGCATGGGCAATCTCTCACGGGTGAAGGAGTGGTTCGACGACTTGGGTTCGCCTGCACTGGGTGGAATCGAGAATCACTATCCGTCGAGTCCTTACATGCCTAAGGATCGCGTCGCGGAATCATCACGCCAATGGGGTCCGCTGAGCCAGCAGCGTGTGCTCGATGTAGCGCTCGCCTGGTCAATCCTCAACAGTCACCTCGACGTTGCCGACTTCCTACTTCAACACGGAGCGGACATCAACACGACCTGGAGTTCCCATGAGCCGGCAAGCATCCTGCACGAGCTCGTCTGGCACCGAAACTATGAGGCGATGCAGTTCCTCATCGACCGCGGCATTGATATGACCATCAAAGACCACCGCTGGAATAGTACCGCGCGGGGCTGGGCGCGTTACGCTGCAAATGACGAGAAGATGGCCCAGTGGTTGGAAGAAGCCGAACAACAGCAGGAGCGATGAGTACTCAGCACAACCAGCATCTGAGTTCTCACGATGGCAAGAGTCAATAATTCTAAAGGCGTTGAAGAAGAAAAATTTCTTGGAGGATTTGTCGAATTCCGTCCGGCCGTTCGACTATATTGTGAAGGCAGGGCAACCGGCCTGCCCAAAGACAAAAAACATAAAGACCGCTACAGGAGAAAAAATCATGCCACAGTATCTGGTTTCTAACTACCTCCCCGACGACTTCGACCCGTCCGCCGTAACCGAAGCGATGATCGAGGAGATCCACGCGCTCAACCGCGAAATGATTGCTGCCGGCGCGAGGAAGTTCGCTTGCGGAATTTCCCCGGCCAGTAACGCCAAGACGGTGCGAAAGCAACCTGATGGTACGGTGCTCGTCACCGATGGGCCATACACCGAGACCAAGGAGCACATGGGCGGTTTCTGGATACTGGAAGCCGCCGATATGGACGAGGCACTCGCGTGGGCGCGCAAGGGTGCCATCTCATGCGATGCGGCGGGCGAGGTGCGCGAGCTTCTCTTCTACCCGGACCCAAAGGGAGAAGCGGAATAGTCCGGCAGCCGCAAAGAACTGAGCGGTTGGATTAGAGAGAAAATCGGATATGAACGTACGAGAACAAATCAAAAAGTATATTACCAGCCAACCTGAACCAAAACGCAGTGACATGCAAGCGTTGCATCTGCTCATACTCCAAGTGTTACCAGAATGTAAATTATGGTTCTTAGATGGTAAAGACGGCGAAAATAAAACTGTTAGTAACCCTAATATAGGATATGGATCTCACACAATAAAATATGCTGACGGAACAACCAGGGCGTTTTATCGAATTGGTGTCAGCGCAAACAAAACCGGGATCTCTGTCTATATCCTTGGTATCAAGGATAAGAAATACTTAGCCCAAACGTATGGGAAACAACTAGGCAAGGCAAGCGTGACCGGATATTGCGTTAGGTTCAAAACTCTAAAAGATATCAACATTGATATGCTTGAAGCGGCAATACGATATGGGGTTGAGGCTCAGAATGAAAAAGGTGGGCTGATGAAATACTTTTTCCGTGCGCGAGGGTCGCGCTCAGAAACTTCGGCGGCGATCACGGCTTCCGTTAAAGACGCATTCGCCAAATGAGGAGTATTACCTGGAATCCAAATATGAAGACAACAGCTTTTTTCCTGTCGATGCTCCTGACAATGCTCCTGGCGGGTGTCGTATCGGGGCAGCAAAAACCACTACGGGCTATGCGCCGGTTAACGGACTAAGAATGTATTACGAGATCCACGGCAGCGGCGAGCCCGTGGTGTTGCTCCACGGCGCGTTTATGGCAATCACAGACGACTGGAGTGTATGGATCAGCGAACTTTCCAAAACGCGGAAAGTGATCGCCGTCGAAATGCAGGGCCACGGGCGTACAGCCGACATCAAACGCGATATAACTTACGAAAACCTCGCCGACGATGTGGCGGGGCTGCTCGATCATCTAAAGATCCCAAGGGCGGATATCATCGGTTACAGCTTGGGCGCCGGCGTTGCGATGCAGTGTGCGATCCGCCATCCGGAAAAAGTGCGAAAGGTCGTCAGCATTTCGGCCCCGTTCCGCCGCGACGGATGGGTCAAGGAAGCGAACGACGCGTGGCCGAACTTCACTTGGGAGGTGTTGAAAGGCACGCCTGCCGAAACCGAATGGAAAAAACTAAATCCGACGCCGGACAGATTCCCGGATTTTTTCAATCACATCAAAGCGACGGCTTTGAGACCATACGACTTTGGCGCCGACAAACTCAAAGCCACTAAAGCGCCGATGTTTTTCATCCACGGCGATGCCGACGGTGTACGGCTCGATCACATCTCGGAAATGTTCCGCCTGAAGGGCGGCGGGGAGTTCCATGGCGACATGCAACCGCGCTCGGAATCGAGACTGGCTATTTTGCCCGACACAACGCACGTTACGCTGATGAACCGCATGACAACAATCGTCCCAATGGTGAACGACTTTCTCGATGCCAAGCCGCAAAGGCAATAGCGACCTGTGATTAGACCACCGATCGTCGGCCGTCGCCGGGTCAGAAATAATATGAGCATCAAACTTACTCGTCGCGAATTCCGGTCCGACCGTTCGACCATATCGTGAAGGTAGGGCAGCCGGCCGGAAAACCGGGACAACGGTAGACTAAAGAAGACCAGATAGGACACTAAGGAACTCAATCATGAGAAAAACAATTGTGTTTGAACATATCTCCCTTGATGGTGTCATACAATCCCCGGGCGGGCAGAACGAAGATACAAGCGACGGCTTCGCGTATGGCGGATGGCAAGCGCCATATGGTGATGACATCCTTGAAGCGGCCCTGCAAAAGCAGATGAACATGCCATTCGACCTGCTGTTAGGGCGCAAAACCTTTGACATCTGGGCGGCCTTCTGGCCTCAGCATGCGGACTTCTGGCCGGGCGTCAACACGGCGACCAAGTACGTCGCCTCGAATACCCTGACTTCCCACGAATGGCAGCCGTCCGTCTTCTTGAACGGAGACATTGCAGAAAAAGTCGCCAATCTCAAGCAAGAGCAAGGGCCCGATCTTCACGTTTGGGGAAGTGGCGATCTCCTTCAGACGCTTATGAAGCATGATCTGGTCGATGTGTTCTACCTGATGATATATCCGCTGACGTTGGGAGCTGGAAAGCGGTTGTTTGCGGGTGGCACGATCCCGGCGGCGTTCAAGGTGACGGAAAGCATAGTCGGCTCGAATGGCGTCATTGTCGTGAGTTACGAGCGTGCGGGCGGGATCACCCTCGGAAGTTTTGTATAAACATTCGGATGGGGTGCCCCGGGCCTTGATCTTGTGGGTATTACCAACACAGTGAGTGCCGGCCTTCGCGTTTTTTGCGAAGGGCGGGAGTCGGAAATGCCGGCCGCCATGTAGGTTTGATCACGTGTCCACAACAAAATCAAATAGCACACCCAGAATCGCCGCGCACCCCTTCGACAAGCTCAGGGCAGGCTATTTGCCAGAAGATGCAAGGATGCGGCGCCCTCAGTGGGAATGGCGCACGCACGGATCGTTAAGGGCGGGCCACCCGCCCAAAGCTAAGATCCAATCAAGGAGACTCCCAAGATGACACCGCATCAACTATCGATTGAGCGCGAGAATGCAGGTCTGTGGCGAGTTAGCTTCAACAACCCGCCAATCAACATGTTTGTTCCCACAACGATCGTCGAATTGGGAGCGCTAATGACCGACCTCGAGGCGGACCCGTCAGTGAAGGTCGTAGTGTTCCAGTCGGCGAATCCCGATTTTTTCATTGCCCATCTCGACGTATCCAAGGCAGCAGAACGGCCAGAGATGCTGGGCCTTTGGCGCGACTTTGTACTGCGCCCCTCGTCCACGCCAGTCGTGAGCATCGCCAAGATTCGCGGCCGCACGCGCGGCATCGGTAACGAGTTCGTGCTAGCCTGCGACAACGACCTGTTCTTCCCACTGCCGGCGTTGCCAGGCGCGCAGGCGCGCCGGGCCACGATCCGTAATATCGGTTACGGCGCTCCAAGCGACTTCGACTTGAACTTCGGCCGCTACCTCCCTGCGCTCGGGCGCGCGGACGACGACACCGATAGTTCCTCGCAGGGCGGCTGAGGGAGTTGCAAAGAATGGGCTCTGCTGTCGATTTTCCCTGTGCCCGGCGACTATAGATTGAACGAGGCAGCGCGCAAGATTCCGCCGCTGGCCCGTACGAGAGGAGACGGGCGATGAAATACATCTGTTTGGGATACCTCGAGCCCGGAAAGTTCGAAGGCATGACCGAGGACGAGCGACACGCAACGCTCGACGAATGCTTTGAGTACAACGACCATCTGCGCGCCAACGGACATCTTGTCGCCGAACTCCCTCTTCAGCCTCCGGAGACCGCGTTGACCCTGTACTGGGAAGACGGCAAAGTCGCGACGACCGACGGCCCCTATGCGGAAACCAAGGAACAGCTTGGCGGCATTCAGATCCTTGAGGCGCGAGACCTCAATCATGCCGTTCAGCTTGTCTCACAGCTTCCAGGCTTTAAGTATGGACTTGGACCGGTTGAGATACGGCCGGTTGCGGATATGAACGAAATAGTGAGGGACAGCGAGCGGCGGCGGCGAAAGGATACCTCGCAATGCGGGCGGCCTTGAGGGAAAGTTCGCTTAAGTAGAATGACGCAAAACGGTTGAGAAACCGGCGAATGACTCTATCGCTGGGAAGACTGACTTTCGGAAAGGAGGAGCAACATTATGTCATTCGTTAACGATTTGAGAGTTGCATTCCGCTCGCTGACTCGAACCAAAGGGCTTGCGCTCACGGTGGTGCTGACGCTAGGGCTTGGCATCGGCGCCAACACCGCTATCTTCACACTGGTGCGCGGCGTGCTTCTCAAACCGCTCGTGAACCGCGACGAGGACCGGCTGATCTATATCCGTCAGAGCGCCCCTGGGGTCGGCGACGACAACACAACCTTCTCCGTGCCCGAAATCCAGGATTTGCGCGTCGGCGTCAAGACCCTGAGCGCGTTCGGCGATTTTTCCACAATCGGGTTCACAATGGTCGGCCTCGGTGAGCCGCGCGAAGTTCAGTCTGGGGTCGTCGGCGGGAACTTCTTTGAAGTCATGGGTCTGCACCCCGTTCTTGGCCGTCTCGTCGAACCTCAAGACGACGGTCCCAAAGCGCCTGGCGTAGTGGTTATCACATATCGTTTTTGGGCGAACAATCTTAACAAAGATACTTCGGTGATCGGCAAAACCGTGCGTCTTGGCAGCGTCCCTGCCACCGTCATCGGCGTACTGGAACCCTGCGTCCCGTATCCCCAGGAAACGGAAATCATCGCCAATGTCGTCACCAGCCCGCACCACCTCTCCGCCACCATGGTCACCGGCCGTATCCATCGCATGACTGAGCTCTTTGGCCGTCTCGCTCCCGGCGCCACGCTCGATCAAGCTCGCGCCGAGTTGCGTTCCGTCTACGGGGCCATGACCACGGAACATCCCGAAGCATATTCGCCCAAAGCAGACTTCCAGATCGGAGCGAAGCTGTTCCGCGATCAGATTACCTCGGACGCCCGGACTGTGTTGCTGGTGCTGCTCGCAGCGTCAGCACTGGTCTTCGTCATCGCGTGTTCCAACGTCGCCAACCTGATCCTCACACGGACGGTTCGCCGCGAAGGCGAGCTGACCATCCGTGCGGCGCTCGGCGCCAGCACAGGCGCGTTACGCCGTATGCTGCTGGCCGAAAGCCTTCTGCTTTGCAGCGCCGGCGCTGCCCTCGGTGTAATCAGCGCGTACCCGATGGTGGCTATCCTGGCCCGCTACGCCTCGCGCTTTTCCGTCCGCGCGCTCGACTTGACAGTCGATTCCAGCCTGCTCTGGGTGGGAGCTGCGCTGGCCGTCGTCGCGGCGGTGATTCTGGCGTTCGTCCCGCGCCTGCCGTCGGCCGATACGTCCAGTGGCCTTAGCCTATCGAGCGGCAGCGTGCGGATTGCCGGCAGCACGAGCCGCCGCCAGCGGATCTTCGCGGTTACACAAATCGCGGCATCCTTCGTGCTGCTGGCCGGCGCCAGTATGTTGATCACTACGCTGATCGCGTTGCAAACGGCGCAGACAGGCATCGACACCCGCCACGTTCTTGCCATCAACGTCCCAGCTATGTCCTACGGAAAAACGCCCCAGCAAGTGATCGATTTCTACAAGGAGTCGATTCGCCGCGTGGATGCGCTACCCGGCGTGAAAGAGACCGCTTTCGGCCTGATGGTTCCCTGGCGCGATGCCGCCGCCGGCTTCGGCCTGCAATTCTCCGCCGACGGTCATGTTCATGCCGGAGGCGAAGAGGATCCTCGCGCGCAGTGGCGTGTCATTTCTCCCGGATTCTTTGCCGCGCTCGGCGTTCCCATCCTCGCCGGTCGCGATTTCAACGACCTCGACGGCCAAAATAAAGATAAAGATCCCGTCGTCATCATCAGTGAGACTCTCGCACAGCGCATGTTCCCCAATCAGGATCCTATTAACCGGCATGTCTACTGGACGGATCCCGTGCTGACATTCGCCCCGGGGATTAGCGCCGCACCGCACCGCATCATCGGCGTCACCGCCGATATTGACGACCAACACATCGTTCCCGAGCCCATCCTTACCATCTATAGCTCATTTGAAGAAGGGCCGATGTTTGGCGGTCGCCTTTTCATCCATACCGATGCAGATCCTTATTCGCTGGTCACGCCGGCCACTCGGATCATTCGCGACATGTCCGTCGACCAGCCCATTGAGCGTGCTGCCACCCTCGAAGACGTCCGCGCGGAAGTGCTTACACCGGACCGTTTGAACTCGCTGGTGTTTGGCGTGTTCGCGGCCGTCGCGTTATCGATTGCCTTGATTGGCGTCGCAGGCGTGCTCGCGTTTTCGGTCAGCTCACGGACGCGCGAATTCGGTATCCGGTTGGCACTCGGATCGCAACCACGAGATCTCCTTTGCGGCGTAATCGCAGAAGGCGTCGCGATGGCTGCGGCCGGTGTCCTTGCGGGCGCGGCCTTCGGGTTCGTGATGGCGCGTTTGGCGCGCAGCTATTTCCTCGACGTGAAGATGCCGGGCGCCTTGCCCGTGGTCCTTTCTGCGTTCGTGCTGATGGCCGCCGCGATCATCGCGTCCTCGGCGCCTGCCCTACGCGCTGCGCGCACCGACGTCATGAAGGCTCTTCGCGCCGAGTGAAATCATTGGCAGGCAACGGAACGGCAGCGTCCAAAGGGGTCAGGCTTCACTTCGTTGACATTTGATGCGGTATTCAGGAGACTCTGCCCTACCATGCCTCGCAAACCAAGGATAGAAATCGGTGGCGGACTCTATCATGTCATCACTCGCGTCAATAGTCGCCGAAAGATCCTTCGGCGATTTCGATTCTTGGCTCCCTGGCGTGACGGATTGGAGCCTAAGCCTGGGGCTTCGAACGTCAACAAAGTCAAACCTGTGATCCTCTTACTCGGTGCGAGTTAAAGCGGAGAATCGGGCGAGTAGGCAGGTTTCTTCCGATGCTGAGGTTGAGGTTTGTTTTCTCCGTTTGCCGCCTGGTTTCCCGGCGGTGCCACGATATTTCAACCTTTCACCGGTTGGCCCCTGCCCCTCTCAGAACCGTGCGTGCGCTATTAACGCACACGGCTCCCCAGATTGTCATTCGCACTCCGATAAAACAGGTGTACCCGCACGCGTGGTTTCGGTAACGGGAATCGCTTTAGCATTTCCTCGAACTCTGCCCACTTGTAGCTCCTTCGCTGGCTTCGCCGGTTCAACCACTTGTACACCAGTTTCGTTACCTCTCGGTAGAATCGCGCGACTCCTCGGTAGTTGTCTGTCACTCCGTAGTAGGCGTAGTGCCCTCGCAGCTTCAGTCCTACCTTCTCTAGAATCCACATCGTCGGCATCACTCGCATTTGCTTCAGCCACTCTTTCAGGACTGCCAGTTTCGCCCGAAACTTCTTCCGCGACGTTACTCGCTTCATCCTGAATCGTCTCCCGTCCTTCCCACGGCTGCAGTAGTGAGTGAACCCTAGAAACTCAATCGTCCCGGGTCTCTCTCCTCTTGCTCGTGCGTTCCTCTCCGCGTCCCGGCCAAACTCCAGCACCTTGGTCTTCGTTGGCTCCACCTCTAGTCCGAACTTCCCCAACCTCTCGACTAGCGCTGCTTGGAATCTCATTGCGTCTTCCCGATTCTGAAAGCACACCACGAGATCATCGGCGTAGCGGATTAGCTTCGCCTTCCCCTTGCAGCTCTTTCGGTAGACCTTCTCAAACCATAGGTCCACGGCGTAGTGCAGGTAGACATTCGCAAGTACCTCAAGGCATGGAATTCCTAATGGCCGTAGTTTGTCGCTCCCAGCCTTCGGGATGTATACCCGCCGCACTGGTTGCGGCCGATACGCCATCCTGTGCAGTCGACTCACCAATTCCTTGTTGTTCGCCTCCAGGTTCTCGGCGTATTGCTCCTTGGTCACCTTGTCTACCCCAGCAGCTTTCTCTTCGCTCAGCTGCCTGAAGCACCTCAGCAGCAGTTCCTCGTTCATCAAATAATACAAATTGACGAACTTCAGCTTCCGCTCCTCCCGTGCTTTCGCTGCTATGCGGAGCAGTTTCGTTTCCACCGGTTCTCCGCTTCTGTGTTCGGCCGGTGTCTCTCTACTCTGCTCGACCATCTGTCGTCTCCTTCCCTCCAGCGGCATTACCCGCCTTCGCTGGTACTATTAGACGATCCGACTCCCTGCCGCTCCTTTGCCTCCCTCCCTTTGTGCGGTTGTTCGGCATACTCTCGCTTTCCCTCCTCGTCTTTTCTTCGGCGATTCGTTCCTGCGAAAGCAACGGCTGGGCCTCCCGGGTTGCCGTGTAGTCTCTGTGTCACGCATGCCATGGTCTCCGACCCCGAGGAAGCGAACACTCCCTTGCCTTTTACGGCTGTGTCCGTGTTGACTTCCGCCATTCTGACAGCGTCGTCCTTCCTGTTGCCATGATTACGGGGCTCAATCCCTTCATCCTTTCGGCTTACGGCCTGCGTGCTTGCTGGCCTACGCTTAGCAGTGAGCATTACTGCTCACCACCCAAGGTCTCGCTACTCGGTGGCTGGCTAGGCCTTCCAAGGTGGGCTTCTCACCCACTAGACTCCACGGTATTGCCCGGTCGCTTCCAGAATTGCAAGCCCGGCACCCATCTCACCGATCTGTCGGCACGGCTCTTCCCGTCGATAAGCCTTCAGGATTCTCGCGAGTGGTCGGTTTCGGTCTCTGTTCCGGGAATCACCGAGTTGTTCATCGCTTAGATAGCCACCCTATGTCTCAGCGGCAAAATTCATCAAGGTTAACAACGGACGTTGAAGGGCGGGCGTTCCCGCGAGGGACCGCGATCCTGTGCTAGAATGCGCGGGGCCGGACTCGAGAGATAGGCCAATTCGACCCGAGAAATCTTTGAAACTCCACGCAGCCAGAGGGAGTAATAGTAGTACCCATATCTTTTATCTGAGAGAGGACTATGAACATAACCAGACTCAATCTACGTCGAACCGCAGTCTCGATTTCCCTTCTTTTGGTGCTCGCGGCGATCGCATCCGCCCAGGATCTCGCTCCGAAGTTTGATGAATACATGAGCGCGCTTGCAAAGCAGCAGCGCTTTATGGGATCCGTGCTGGTCGCCCGGGACGGCAAAGTCATTTTCAGCAAGGGCTACGGACTTGCGAATGCCGAGCTCGACACTCCCAACACGCCGCAGACGAAATTCCGGCTCGGGTCAATCACAAAACAATTCACCGCGGCGGCAATCCTGCTGTTGCAAGAACGCGGCAAGTTGAACGTTCAGGACCCGATCTGCAAGTACATCGACAACTGTCCAGCCGCGTGGAACGAGATCACCCTCCATCATCTGCTTAGCCACACCGGCGGCGTACCGAACTTCACGAGCTTTCCCGACTACCAGCCAAAGATGATGCTGCCCGTTACTACGCAGGAAATGATCGCGCGCTTTAAAGACAAGCCTCTCGATTTCAAACCGGGTGAAAAATGGAATTACAGCAATTCCGGCTATTTCCTGCTCGGCCATGTCATCGAGAAAGTCTCGGGCGAATCGTACGAAGCCTTCCTGCAGAAGAACATCTTTGAACCGCTAAAGTTGACCAGCACCGGCTACGATCACTTCGACACGATTCTGAAGAATCGGGCGACGGGCTACTCACTCGACAAGGGAAAGATGGTCAACTCTGTTTACCTTGACATGAGTCAACCGTTTTCGGCGGGCTCGCTCTATTCGACGGTCGGGGACCTGTTCTTATGGAACGAAGCGCTCTATTCCGGCAAGCTGCTCTCGCCGAAGTCTCTCGAAGCCATGACGACGCCAGTAAAGAACGGGTATGGGTACGGGCTCGGCATTCAGACAAAGTCCGGTCGCAGGGTGATCAGTCACGGTGGCGGCATCAACGGCTTTTCGACTTTTATCGCGCGGTATGCGGACGACAAAGTCACCCTCGTCGTTCTCCGCAACGCTGACTACGGCTCACCGGGCCCCGGGCCGATCACCCAGGACCTCGCTGCAATCCTCTTCGGCGAGAAGTATGAAATCCCAACGGCGACGGCCGAGGTCAAAGTAGATCCAAAACTCTATGATGCTTACGCCGGCCGGTATGAAGTGGCGCCGAATTTCATCCTCACGATCAGCAAGGAAGGCGACCACTTGATGGCACAGGCCACTGGACAACCGAAGTTCGAGTTGTTCCCCGAGTCTGAAACTAAGTTTTTCCTGAAAGTAATCGAGGCCAAGGTCACCTTTGTAAAGGACGCTACGGGAAAGGTCACCCATTTGATTCTGCATCAGGGCGGAGACCGGGAAGCGAAGAGGATCGATTGAAGATAGGAGTTCTAACCGGCGGAGGCGACGCGCCCGGGCTAAACGCGGTCATCCGGGCGGTGGTCAAGACTGCCACAAACGTCTACGGCTGGTCGATCGTCGGAATCCTGGACGGCTTCGAAGGCCTGCTTGGTGAGACCCGCACCCGGCTGCTTGGCATTGACGACGTGCGAGGCGTTTTGCCGCGAGGCGGAACGATTCTCGGTACGGTCAATCGCGGGCACTTCGCATCGCGCGGCGCCGACGCACGACCGGCAAAGGACGACCCTGTTTACCAGGAAGCCCTGCGAAACTTCGAGCGATTGGGGCTCGACTCGATGGTCGTGATCGGCGGCGAAGGCTCGCTGCGGACTGCAAATGAGTTCGCATTGCTGGGTATGCCGCTGGTGGGGGTCCCGAAGACGATTGACAACGACGTGGTCGGCACCGATTTGACCTTCGGCTTCGACACCGCGCTCGATCTCGCCACAGACGCGATCGACCGGCTCCATACAACTGCCGAAAGTCACGGTCGCGTCCTCCTCGTCGAAGTGATGGGACGTCACGTCGGTTGGATCGCACTACAATCGGGAGTTGCCGGCGGTGCTGATGTCATATTGATTCCCGAGATCCCGTTTCACATCGAAAAGGCGGCTGCCAAAGTCATGCGGCGTGAAGAACAGGGCCGGCACTTCTCCATCATCGTTGTGGCGGAAGGCTCAAAGCCCGCGGGCGGCGAGCCGGTATATCAAGAAACAGAAGCCCTCGATCGCGCCAAACGGCTTGGCGGAATAGCTGAACGCGTTGCGAGCGATATAGAGAGACTCACCGGCAAGGAAAGCCGCGTTGTGGTTCTCGGCCATCTGCAACGCGGCGGCTCTCCCACTGCGTTCGACCGCATGCTGGCGTCCTGTTACGGCTCGGCCGCGGTACGGGCTATCGCCGGCGGCCACGTGGGGCAAATGGTTTCGTGGAGCTGCAACCGGCTTGAGCTGGTACCTCTGGAACAATGTGTCAAGACAGTCAAAGTGGTCCCAAGTGATCATTACCTTGTAGGAGTCGCGCGCGATTTGTCGATTTCCTTTGCCGGCGTGGACGACTGAGTTGCGTCGGATGGCGTACCGCCTTGCGGCTCCTGGCAGTTGGAAATCTCTTTATCCAGCAGCTGCGCCGCGTCTGGTGGGTGCGCTTAAGGGTTTTGCGCGTCTTCACCGGGATTTACTATTGACCCCGTTCGCCGAGACGTGGTACTTTCCGCTCGAATTGATCGTGTGATCAGACTCCGAAGAAAGAATAGAAGGCTCAGAATAGAGCTTCCATCATCAATCCCCACCCTCACTGGTATTTACCCGGTCGGAGTGAAATAACCAAACCAATCACTCAATGACTGGCCCCCACTTCTAATTGGGTTTGAGAATACGCCTTTTGGCCAAATTTGCGTTTCACGAGTTGAGTTGCGGCCAATCGGCGATCGGATCAGGCGGGGAGCCTGGTTTCCCTGGTGTCCGCTGATTGACGTCAAGAGTCCCGTCGTGGACAGGTGCAATATGAGAAATATCGTTCAAAGTTGCTTCAAACGCGTTCTACCGCCGGCGCTTTGCGCGGTGCTCTTGATTGGCGGCGTGGCGGCGCAATCGCCAACAAAAGGCCCGATTCCGAAGCCGGCATCGCCGCTCATTACTGAAACCGACGCCGTCCGCTTTCTCGAGCAGTCAACGTTTGGTCCCACGAGTCCTCTGATCAACCGTGTGCAGTCTTCCGGCATCAAGGGTGCGTTGCAGGACGAGTTAACGATACCC
>CAVTUR010000017.1:0-472864 GCA_963737945.1 Blastocatellia bacterium
GATCATTGATCACGCGCGGTTGATCCTCGACCGGTTGCGTGGCTGCGCTTGAGGTGTCTCCCGGATTTGCTGCCGCCGAGTCAAACTCAATTCGCGCAACGTCTCCGATGTAGACCATGGCCTTGCTCAGATAGCGGCCCGAACCGGTGTCCAACATGACGATGAACTGATCATCGGCGAAGCTGGTCACCTTTCCTTTTAGCAAACTGCCGTTCTTCAGATGGATCGTGTCCCCAAGTGCAGTTGAAGCGACGACTGCGACAGAGATCAGCGACACCAACAAAACCTTCCGCATTTTTATGCCTCCGCGGTTTATTGAGTTTTTGGATTTCGGTGGCGAATTATATCAGAGCGCCTTCTAGAGCGAAACTTGAGGAGCCGGGACACCGCTTTTCGATGCCGAGCAGCCTCCTGTTGGCGGGTTGAAAGTTATCGGGATCGCCCTCCCGCCAGCCATTTGATTTGGACAAGGCGTCACTCGCCTTCGTGGTTGACCCGATCGCCATAGTCCTCGGACGATGCAGGATCGAGTTCCCATCGCCTCCGGTCGCGCTCTTCCACCTTTTCAGTTGTGTGCAACGGTTCGTTATCTTCGTAAGTCAACCCTACTGCCTGGCCCAACTCTTCAACCACATCCTGATCCGGAGTCGGCGACGACCCGCCTACCGTCTCATCGCCTACGTCGGCGCGAGCCCAATCGGCATCGATATCGCCCCCGGAAAGTTCAGGTGTCCGCGAGTGGTGCTCACGAAGTTCGCGTCTGAGTTGCTCGCCTCCGGAAGCCAGCCGCTGCGCGTCTTCAAACTCTTGCTGGACTTCTTCATCAGGCTGGTATTGTTCGCTCTCCGCGGTGCCCGCGTCTATGAATTCTCCCTTTGACTTATCTGTCATAAGCACGCCCCTGCATTTTATTGCTGTCACTTTCCCGCGCGAGAAAAGTCTAGCACAGAAGAAGGGCGGAAAACTACGATGCCTTGCGATTAACGCTGGTTGGGATTGGAGTCGAAGAAGAGAAAAGGCGAGTCCGGCCGGGGACCGGGCTCGCCCTGGTAATGACAGGACTAAGCCGCGATTACGTTGCTGGCAGCCAGACCTTTCGGACCTTCCATGATGGTGAACTCAACACGCTGCCCTTCGTTGAGTGTCTTGTAGCCATCGGCCTCGATGGCTGAATAGTGAACGAACACGTCGTCGCCGCCCTCGCGGGTGATGAAACCGTATCCTTTCGTCGCGTTGAACCACTTAACAGTTCCTGTTTCTCTCAATGCTTTCTTCTCCTTTTCATCTAGAGTGAATTGCAGAGTGATGATCGGAGCTAAAGCAAAGAGCGCCTGCGGTCAAACTTTCAAACGCGCAAAACCTTAACTTCAACTTCAGTCCTCCTCACACTACTGCTGAACAAAACGCGCCAATCCTACACATCCATCATCAGGCTGTCAACCGAAATATGTGAGCAGCATAGACTTTCGTCAGTGTCGAATCTGAGCGGTCGAACTGCCCGTCTTGCTCGGTCTAAGTCTATGCTACGCCAGCTCCGGATACTCACTTCGCCGTCGCCATTACAACATTTGACTGAATGCCTTGAGGGGTCACCAGGTGTATCAAAATGATGGTGCCCGGCGCTGGCGCGGAGACCACGCTTAGTTTGTTCTGAACAAAGTCAGGCGGTTCAAACACGGTGAACTGGAACGTCAATTGGATCCCGTTCGCGACGGCTACGACTGTTCCATCGCTCGGAAAATTTACCCCAGTGATGTTCAACAGTATCGCACCTGACGCTTTCTTCTTTACCTTCACCCGTGTGATCTCAGGCCCGACTAGCCTTCCGGCAATGAGTACGTTAGAGAGGTTAGATGGCGCCGGAGATGTATTGCGAGCGCGGACGGCAAGCTGCCCAGCGCTGTCTCTGATCGCTGGGTTCTCGTCAAGCTCGACAAATATGTCTGGAGAGCCGGGTGCGGCATCCTGCAGGTGCGAAATCACCGCCGCGCCGTTTATGTTAACCTCTGTATCGGATCCGAACGGTGCGCCGGTGATTCTCAACCGGAGGCCACCCTGGCCCGCGGGTGCCTCTGCAGCGATCTGCCCGTTGACCAGCAGGCTTGCCGAAGTCAGCCCGGGAGTCGGCGCCTGCGATGGAGCAAGCATTCCAAGCCTGGCAGACAGTTTTTTTCCGCTGAAGATATATACATTTCCGCAGTTCTGGAGCCGGTTGCCAAATCCGTCTCCGTGCATAGCGTTGGCTACGTAGTCAATGTACCCGTCGCCGTCCACGTCAGCACCTGCCAGCCGATAGGAGAACTCGTCACCACCGTCGACTCCCTGATCCTCTCCGTGCGCGCCGGCCAGTCTGAAGATACGCGGCGTCACCGGTGGGTCGTAGAGCTTGATTACCGCAGGTAGAAAATCGTGCTGTCCGTAGATTATTTCGGTAACGCCGGCGTCGTCGCGATCCTCTCCGTTAAGATCAAAAGTGCGCTCGGGGCTACCGATAAACAAATCCGAGAGGCCGTCGTTGTTAATGTCGTAGGTGCGAACCGAGTCGCCGGCACAATCCAGGTGGTGTTCGCCGTAGATCGCCGTGACTCGTTCACCCGATGCATTGGGATTAGCGAGGTCGATAGTCGCCCCGGATAAAGTTGCCGACCCATATACGACATAAACCGCGCCGGTCTGACCTTTGCTGCTGTCGGGAGCCGTCGCCAGCAGCGCACCGAGGATCAAATCAGTGCGTCCGTCTCCGTTCAAATCCCCGCTGTGAAGCTGAGATCCGAGAAAGTCGATCGGATGGGCGCCAATGACGTGGGTCGCGTTGGATGGCGGGCTGCCAAGGTCAATCGTAGCAGGCCACGTTCGCTGCCCGTAAATAACGAAAACCTCGCCGCATCTGTCTCGTTGGCCGTTGAAACTCGCCGCAAAGAAGTTGTGCCCGCTGTTATTGTACGGAGCCACGTAAGAGCCCGAGTCGCGATCTATTGACCCTCCGATTATGACGTCGCCGATGCCATCGTTGTTGATGTCGCCAACTTGTAGCGCGGCGCCCCAGTGATCTTCCTGGTTGGCGCCGACTATTCGAGCCGTTCGAACCCCGGCAGGCGGCGATGCGAGATCAATCACTGAAGGCAAATTCGCGGAGCCGAATACAATGTAAGCGCCGCCGACGTGTTGGCTTGCACCAGAGTTGATCTCGTCCGATCCGATGACTATGTCTGCCAGCCCGTCGCCGTCAACATCGCCTGCGTCGATCCAAATCCCCAGTCGTCCGCCAGCTTGGGGCCCGTATATCGCAGTGACCCCCGGTGGGGGGGTGCCGTCACTCGTGTTAAGGTCGGCGTTCAGACTGAAGGTTGGCGAGCCATAGACCACATAAGCCGCACCGCGATTGTCTGTGATTCCGCCGCCGGGGCCGTCCTGGCAAGCAGCCCCGACAACCAGATCGCGAATCCCATCACCGTTGACGTCGCCAGTAGCGGATGCTGAAGTGCCTAAGAGATCCCCCGAACGCTGGCCGGCCAGCTTGAACATGTTTGGCGGATTTTCAGCGGCGTCGACGAATCCGGTGTCGCGCCCGTCGCTCAGGTAGAAGTTCACGACGCCGTTGTTGTCGCGGTTTCCCGTGCTGCCGTACATCCCGCAAAACATGACGTCGCCGCGCCCATCCGCGTTAATGTCTCCGGCGGCGACAGGCATCCCGATGTGGCCCTGCATTCGCAACCCACCGAACAGAACCAGAAGGCCATCTCTGATTGAAGTTTGCTACGTCGACCGCCAGTTCGATTGTGCCCCCTTGAGCCATTGCCCGAAAGGTCATAAGCGGAAGCGATAACGAAAGTATTAGACCCAGGATCAAACCCGTGTGCGCCCGTGCTCCTTTTCTGCTCATAACACCTCTTAATGATTTCGCTGGGAGTATTGTCCTCGCGAGGGTTGATAATTATACAATGCCGTCAAGTTTGATTGCGAACGAGCATTGAGCGATCGTTTCTGGTTTCCGGTCTCCAGTTGTTCGTTGAAATGAGAAACCAGAAACGAGAAACCAATACGGATGGAAGAAAAGCAGAGCCGTGGCCGTCCAACCGACGGAACCATTGATGGAATTTCTTATGGAGCGGCTTGCGACAATGAGCGATCGCCAAACAGAGGCTGAAATCATCGAGGCTTGTAAACGGGGCGACCGAGATGCCTTTCACAGCCTTTTTGAAGCTCACAAGGATCGAGTCTACACGATCGCGCTTCATTACGGCGGCGACGAGGCGATGGCTCGCGATGTCACTCAGCAAGTCTTCCTAAAATTGTTCACCGGCATCAACCAGTTTCATGAGCATTCGCAGTTCACGACATGGCTGTATCGCATTGTAGCCAACGCCTGCACGGATGAGCACAGGAGACGAAAACGCTTTGTCCCGTTCAGCCCCGAGATCGAGGTGAGGACTATGGTGGGGAAGGGCTCTCAAGAGGAAGACTATCAGCGGCACCAGATTGCCGATTCAGTTCGTAGCGCAATTGGTGAGCTGACCCCAAAGCTTAGGCTGCCGATCCTGCTCAAATACGTTGAGGGACTCTCCTATGACGAGATCGCCGAGTCGCTTGGTGTTTCGATCGGCACCGTATCCTCGCGGCTCAATCGCGGGCACAAGACGTTGGCGCGCAAGCTCGGTCATCTCCGTAGCGGGCTTGTATCAGGGGAATGAGAGATGTTTAGGAATCATACAAAGAAACAACTGTCTGCGTATTGCAACGGCGAGCTTGGGGCGGACCAGGCGCGGCGGGTCCGCGAACACCTTCACAGATGCGAGCGTTGCCGCAGCGAGTACGACGAAATAGAGGTCGGCGTGAGCCTCGCTCAACAGCTCCCGCTCGCGTCGGCGCCTGAGCCGATGTGGAGCGAAATTGTAGCATTATTGGATGAATCGTCGCGGAAGCCGGCAATCGAACCGAAGACCCCGAAGTTAGCCTTTGCGTTCAGTTGGTATCGCGTCGCGGCCTTCGGCGCGGTGTTCGTTGTCGCAGTGGTGATCGGCCTGATGGTCTCTCGACGAAGATCCATTGAACCTGTCCCTCGAGCTTCGTTGGAAGTCGAGATCGCCGGCGTCGTGAGAATCGACGGTAGCCAGATCAGGAACAAGGCGAGACTGGCGGTCGGAGAGACGCTCGAAACAGGCGACTTCGCCCACGCGAGAGTTACGGTTACCGAAATAGGCGAGGTTGAACTCGCTTCGAACAGCAAAATGAGGCTGGTGCGGACGGGTCAGAACGAACACCGCCTGGCGCTCGATCACGGCCACATGAAAGCCAAAATATCGGCTCCGCCGCGACTGTTTTTCGTGGATACTCCCGCCGCCGAAGCGATCGATCTTGGATGCGAGTACACTCTTGATGTTGACGATGCGGGTAGGACCCTCCTTCACGTGACACTCGGCTGGGTTGCTCTGGTGCACGCCCAGAGGGAGGTTTACGTTCCTCGATATGCGATGTGCCAATCGTGGCCGGAGGTCGGTCTCGGTACGCCCTACTTCGAGGACGCGCCCGAAACGTTCCTCCATGATCTTCAGAGCTTTGATTTCGAGAACGGCGGCGATCCGGCCCTCAAGGCTCTGTTGAGCGAAGCACGCGAGCGCGACACCTTCACGTTATGGCATTTGCTCTCCACCGTTGATGGAGACCGGCGCGTTCAAGTGTTGGACAGAATGATCGAGTTGGTCGGGTTGCCGAAGGGTATTGGCCGGAAAGCCGTGCTGCGGCTTGACCAGACTACCCTCGACGCCTGGAAGGATGAGATGGTTGACACAGTGTGGTTTTAGAGGACAGCGCCCTGCGACGGCAGACATCCTACCTTGGTCGAACCTTGTTTGACATCGCGGCGGAAACGACAACGGGTATTATCTGGCCGGCGGCCGCAGCGCTTCGAGCATGAGCGTCGATCGCGATGGTGGCCAGGTGTTCATTCAATGTTGCTTCGGCTGCGGTGATGGAGATCTCAGTCGCTGTGGGATCATCAGCCAGCCGCGCCCAAAGCGGTTTCTCTCCGTATGTGTAATCCCCGAAGATAAGGACCGGCGTTCCAAAAGCTAGGACTACTCGATCGGTCTTTGACAGTGTCCATTGGTCCGCCCAGTCATAGATCCACTTCGCGTCCTCCTCGAGCAACCGCACGCAGCCATGGCTGGCCGGATAGCCAGGCAAATCAAACTTGTGAAAGGATACTCCCGAGAAGTTATCAAGGTTGAAACACCAGGGTAGAATCCAGCTCTGGTTAACCGAGCTCCTGGTCTCTTTTGCTTTCCAATTTGTGTGGTAGAGTCCGGCGGGTGTCGGTGTAGACCTCTTACCCGTGCTTGTTGGTCCCCAGCGCACGAGTGTGCCGGATTCGTAGGCGCCGAATGCCTGCACACGACGCGAAACGAGAAGCAGTTTTGGTATTGATCGCGCGACGTCAAGCTGGAGCGGAAACGGCGAGATGCTCATCAAGCAGGTGCCAGGCTCGGGAATGATCAACAAACTGCCTACCCGAATATGATTCTTGTCTGTCCGGTTTATCTTCAACATCGCAGCGAAGGTTTCCGCTCCCAGCCGCGACTCAAGATCGGCGATCGATTTGCGGTTGCGCACTTTGAACGCTCCAAAGTGCAACGGGGGCGTCGGGATTGAATGAGAATTCGGCCCGCCGGACGAGTGATTGCCGAATTCATCCAAACCGGCTGCAGAAACCTGACTTTCCTGAATGATATTTTGAATTGAATCCGCATTTCTGCCGCGGGACACGGTCGGCGATTCGAGCAAAGTTGCGGCGAGGATCGATGTTAGCAAGAAAGCTGTACGGCGGTGGCGTTTCATAGACAGCATTAGATGAGGACGAGGTGTAAGGGTTGCTTTGATAAGAGATTTCGCACCGGCGGATTGATGGTGAAGAACCGGCGAGGATATCAAAACCAATCACGCTGGGGCATTCCTCAAGGCTGCGGAACAGAACGGCTATGCCTGAACCGCCCGGCACTCTATAATCACGCCGATGGACGCCACCCTTTCACCCAATGCGAGTGACGAGTCAACCCCTGGTCCGGAGCGCGAGGCACCGTATCTACGGTTTCACGCGGTAAAGATTTTTGTTCGTGATCAGGATCGAAGCCTCCGGTTCTATCTGGATCAGCTTGGGTTTAGTCTGGTCTACGATACGCAGCTACAGTCTGGCGAGCGCTGGGTTGCGGTCTCTCCTCCGGATGGAACCGCAATCCTGGCTCTAGTGGCGCCAAAGCCCGGTTCTAGGGAGTACAAGCTCATTGGCAGGGCCACACAGGTTGCTTTTGTGACCGACAATGTTCTGGCCAAGTTCCACGAGTGGTCCAGGCGCGGGGTTAAGTTTGGTCGTACTCCGCGTCTGAAGCGCATCAAGTATGAGCGGCCGGAGTCCGCCCAGGGGTCCACCGACCCCTCGATGCTTCTCGGAAAGCAGAGTCCGGTTTGGGGCGGGGTGTTCACCCGCTTCGAGGATATCGACAGGAATTCTTTTTCGCTCGTGAGCTTCGACGAGGTGAGCCAGGCGCTCGACGAGCAGCGTCGCGTTACGGCCGAGAAGCTGGAATCCGAACGACGCGCGGCCCGCGAATTGGAAATCGCGAAACAGGTGCAAGCGAGGCTCTTTCCTCAGGTGCTGCCGACGCTCACCACACTCGACTACGCAGGCATTTGCATTCAGGCTCGCGAGGTCGGTGGTGATTACTACGACTTCCTTGATCTGGGTCGCGACCGGCTCGGGTTAGTGATCGGCGACATCGCGGGAAAGGGAATCGCCGCGGCTCTTTTGATGGCCAATCTTCAAGCCAATCTTCGGAGCCAGTGCGCGATTGCTTTGAACCAGCCACAACAAATGTTGCGGGCCGTGAACCAACTCTTCTACGAGAACACAACCGACGGTGCGTACGCCACGCTCTTCTTTGCGGAATACGATGGCGAAGCGGGGAGCTTGCGGTACGCGAATTGTGGTCATCTTTGCGCTCTCTTGCTCCGGAGCGACGACACTCTTGAGCGACTGGATTCCACTTCCACTGTGTTGGGGCTCTTCAAAGAATGGGATTGCTCGATAGGAGAACGGACGCTCTTCCCGGGCGACACGCTTGCCCTCTACACTGACGGCATTACCGAGGCGTTCAATCAGGCCGAGGAGGAGTACGGAGAGGAGCGCCTGATCAACGCATTGCGACGACACCGTGCGTCGTCTTCACAAGGGCTGCTCGAGTCAATTGTTGATGAAGTCCGGCAGTTCAGCCCTCAGGAGCAGCACGACGACATTACCCTGATAGTCGCAAGGTCCAGGGCAAGATAGTCGTGGTCGTTTCTGGAATTCATTGTCGACTACCGTTTTCGTGCCGAAGCCGCCAGGGCGGATTCAATCTGTTCTCGCCGGCGAAGTAGAGGCAGATCAAGTTGCCATCCGGATCTCGAAGGTATGCCTCCCGCCAAAGCCAGCTCTGGTCCACCGGTCGCGCCTCAAACTCGATACCTCGTTGCTCGAGTTCTGCGACCGTTTGATCGAGAGCGTCGCATTCAAAGTACACGACGGGCTTTTCTCCGGCGGCAACACTATCGACGCGATGGATTGAAAAAGTCGCGTCCCCGTCAGG
Source organism: Blastocatellia bacterium (assembly GCA_963737945.1). Classification (GTDB taxonomy): domain Bacteria; phylum Acidobacteriota; class Blastocatellia; order UBA7656; family UBA7656; genus Onstottus_A. The sequence continues at coordinate 8,619 of CAVTUR010000017.1, forward strand.
ACAAACAAAGCGGGCGTAGTCCGGCTCGCTTTCGACTATCTGGATCAACCCGAGCCGCTTGTAGAACGCAACCGATCTCGATACATCGATTGATGGAATCGTGACTTGATTGAGTCGCATAGAAGTAGCCCCTCAAGCCGTTGTGTCTGATATGTGAACGATTAGTTACTACTGATTGTTGTATCACAAATCCATGCTGGAATTCAGGCCAGGTTTTGCAGACACCCAGAGCGGCGGCGTCTCTCAAAACTCCCTCCTTGACTACCCTCCGAGCCGCAAGCTATAACCCTTATCGCTACGTTTTCTGGAAAAGGACACTATGAAAACACTGTTGTTAAACCCGCCTTCCTTCCCGAATTTTGACGGCGGCGCCAGCTCTCGGTGGCCTGCGGCGCGAGAGATCGCGTCATTCTGGTATCCGGTTTGGCTCGCATACCCGGCGGGCTTGATAAAGGAAAGCCGGTTGCTCGATGCGCCGCCTCACGGGGTCACGCCCGAGGAGACGATCAAAATCGCCAGGGATTACGATTTTGTCGCATTGTATACAAGCACACCGGGATGGAAGAACGATTTGCGGCTTGCGGAGATGATGAAGGCAGAAAAGCCCGGTCTTAAGATTGCTTTTGTGGGGCCGCCGGTGACTTCGCAGCCGGATCACGCGTTGGCCTCATCGGAGGCGATCGATTTCGTTGTGAGAAAAGAGATCGACTACGCGCTCAAGGAATTCACCGAGGGGAACGACCTTGCAGATATCCAGGGCGTGAGTTTCCGCAAGGATGGCCGCATCGTTCATAACGCCGATCGGGCACCGCTTCACGATCTGGATTCGCTGCCGTTCGCATCTGACATTTACAAACGCGATCTCGACATAACAAAGTACAACGTACCATTCCTGCTCAATCCGTACATAGCGTTCTATACCTCGCGAGGGTGTCCGGCGCTCTGCACATTTTGCCTCTGGCCGCAGACTATCAGCGGGCACGCGTGGCGGACTCGCAGTCCCGAGAATGTTGCTGCCGAGGTCAAACGCGCCTGGGAGATGTTTCCGAACCTTGAGGAGATCTTCTTCGACGATGACACGTTTGCGTGGGCGAAGAACCGAACCATTGCCGTCTGTGAAAAGCTGAAACCGCTGAAAACCACCTGGTCATGCACCTCTCGCGTACACACCGATTTCGAGACTCTCAAGGCGATGAAAGAGGCCGGGTGCCGGTTGCTGATCGTGGGCTTCGAGTCGGGCGATCCTCAGATCCTCAAAAACATCAAGAAGGGCGCAACCGTCGAACAAGCTCGCGAGTTCATGAAGAACTGCAAGAGGCTCGGCATTGTCGTACACGGAGATTTCATCATCGGTTTGCCGGGAGAGACCCCCGAGACGATAAAACGGACTGTAAAGTTTGCCGAAGAGCTTGACGCGGAGACCATTCAGGTCTCGATCGCGCATTCGTATCCCGGGACCGAACTGGACGACTATATGAAGAAGAACAACTTCTTCACTCAGATCGAAGATATGACCGATGAGATGGGGCATCAGCTTCCGACCATTCAGTACCCCGGACTCAGCCGCGAAGAGATTGTGCAGGCGGTCGAGCATTTCTACGACCGATACTATTTCCGGCCGCGGATCATTTTCAGGATCGTCCGGCGCGCTGCATTCAACGGCCACGAACGCAAACGCCTTTACAAAGAGGCGAAGGAGTTTCTCCAGCTTCGCGCGAAACGTAAGGAGTTCGTACAAGCTCAAGCCAGCCGATGAGTCTTCAGTCCCGAGCTTCCAGTAACCAACCTAGCGCTGCCCTTCCACCGACAAGAGGCAGCGCTAGTCCGCTTTTGCCGGAAACACGAACCGGCGGCGTCACGAAGGCAGCGGTCAAATCAGACCGTCGGGTGATCATAAACGCGGATGACTTCGGTATGTCCGCGGAAGTAAACGAAGCAGTCATTCGTGCATACAAGGAAGGCGTTCTCACCAGCACCAGTTTGATGGTCACCGGGGCAGCGTTCGAGCAAGCGGTCCGGCTCGCAAAGGAGAATCCGGGACTCGCCGTCGGGATTCATCTTGTCACCGTAGTCGGGAGGAGCGTGCTATCCCACGCGGAGATTCCGAGGCTAGTAGATCGGCAAGGGAACTTCTCGAATAACCCGGTTGCCGCCGGGTTTAAATACTATTTTTCATCGGGCGCGCGCCGCGAACTTAGAAAGGAGCTAGCCGAGCAGTTCCGGATATTTCATTCGACGGGTCTGCCGCTTTCACACATCGACGGCCACCTCCACCTGCACTCTCATCCGGTGATCTTTAACGCCGCGTTGGATCTGGGCGCTCAATACGGCACACGGCGCATGAGGGTGCCCGTCGAAGATCGTCAGCTTGCTCTTGCATTTGATCGCGCGAATCTTCTTCAGAAGACGATTCTTGCGATGCTGTTCGGAGGCCTGGCACGATACATGAAGAAGAAGTTGAGAGAACGAGGCTTCATATTCCCAGAGAGGGTATACGGCAATCTGCAAAGCGGCCGCATGAGCGAGCGGTATTTTCTTTATGCGCTCGACAACCTAACAGCCGAGACAAATGAGATATATTTTCACCCGGCTGTTTACGCCGACGACAGACTGCTGGACGGTGACGAGCGACAGTGTTCGATCGAGTTCGAGGCGCTGACAAGCAGGAAAGTCAGAGAAAGACTGGATGAACTGGGAGTGAAACTCACCAGGTATGCTGAGATTTGAACTGATGAGACCTTGGCGCGGCTTTGAGGCGTAGGCACCTTTGCGTCTGTGCGCGGAGCCCTCATCGTTCCTGAAGGCGGAAACAAGGCTCCGCGCAAAGACGCAAAGATCTACGCAAAGACGCCAAGAATTGAGGACACGCTTCAAACCCAGGGGGCAGATGAAAACCGCCGCAGTTCTGATAACCGCCATCGTTGCCCAGGCATTTGGTGATGTTTGCCTCACCAGAGGCATGAAGGCGTTAACCGCTCTGGAGACCGGCAGCGGATCCTCAGATTTGCTCTCACAAGTCTCGCATGTCGCGCTGCAAGCGGTGCAGAGCCCGATGGTTTGGATTGGGACTTTCCTCCTGATCGTGTTCTTTGCGCTATATTCGGCGGCGCTGTCGTGGGCGGATTTGAGTTTTGTGCTCCCCGCTACGGCGTTCGGATATGTTTTGAACGTCGCTGCCGGTAATTATTTTCTGGGCGAATCAGTTTCCAACAGAAGATGGGCTGGCGCCGTGATAATCACGCTCGGAGTGGTATTTGTCTCTCGATCCGGGGAGCGCACGGGTGAAACACCGCGCGACGAGTTGCGCGCGACCGGGGTGCTCGAATGATGACCGCATTGTTGATTGCGCTGGTCGTGCTTGGTGGTTCAGCTGGCGACGTGTGCATAACAAAAGGCATGAAACAACTGGGCGAGATCTCAACGCTCAACGTCGGGCGGCTTCTCGAAATATTTGGCCGCGCAATCACGAATCGATATTTCCTAATCGGGGTGCTTTTTATGGCGGTCAGCTACTTCTCGTTTTTGGGGGCGCTGAGGCTTGCTGATTTGAGCCTGGTGCTTCCGGCGACGTCAATAAGCTTCGTAATCACCACGATCGGTGCACGTCTGTGGCTAAAAGAAACCATCAGTGCGATGCGTTGGGCGGGAATCTTGCTGGTCTGCCTCGGGGTCGCACTGATCTCAATACCTTCGCAACCCTGATCCACCTTGCTACACCTTGCCTTCATAGCGATCAATTCGGTCCTGATCATAGGCATATTGGCTGCTAATGCCTACTATATTCTGTCGATAATCGCCGGGTTCAGATTTTTTTCCGGGCGGCGCGCCTCTGATTCCGGCATGCTTCTGCCGGTGTCGATTATGATCCCGCTGCACGGAGCGGACTACAAGGCTTATCAGAACTACGCTGAGCTGTGCCGGCAGGACTATCCCGACTATCAAATCGTGTTTGGCGTGCGCGACTCGCAAGATTCTTCGGTGTCCATCGTCAACAAGCTGATCTCAGACTTTCCCGATCAAGACATAGCGCTGGTGATATCCGACAAGACGATTGGGCAGAACCTGAAAGTGAGCAACCTCGCAAATATGCTCGCGCGGGTGAAACACGAACAGGTGGTGATCGTCGACAGCGACATTCGAGTGAGCCGTGACTATCTGCGCAAGGTCCTGGCGCCGCTTTCCGACCCACACGTCGGACTGGTGACGTGTCTCTATCGCGCCGCCGAAACGCCGGACTTCGCCGCGAAGCTCGAGGCGGTCGGCATAACGGCCGAGTTCGGCGCCGGCGTTCTGATGGCCTGGATGCTTGAAGGCGTCAAGTTCGCGCTGGGCTCAACAATGGCGACCACGCGAACCCGGCTCGAAGCTATTGGGGGATTCCATGCGGTTGCGGATTACCTTGCGGATGATTTCATGCTTGGGAATCTGATCGCGAGGGATGGGTACGAGGTTCGGTTGTCTCATCACGTTGTCGAAACGGCGATGCAGCCGGCCGGCTTCATGAGTATGATGCGGCATCAGATGCGATGGGCGCGTTCGACTCGCATCTCGCGGCCGATGGGTTATCTCGGGTTGATTCTGACATACGGAACGGCGCTCGCGTTATTGAATGTTGCGATTGATCGCGCTTCGACGTTCAGCGTGATGCTCCTGGCGTCAACACTAGTCATACGGCTGACGATGGGCTGGATGATCGGCGTGCACTGGCTCGGCGACGTGCTTTTGAAAAAACACTTCTGGCTCGTGCCGGTTCGGGACGTGTTGAGTTTTCTCATTTGGTGCCTGAGCTGGGTCGGTAAGAGAGTTGAATGGCGCGGCCGGCTGTTTGAGGTAGCCCCCGACGGGACGATGATACTGGTTGGAGCCTCAGCGGGCGCCCCGATTCGGGACTCCCAGGCCTCTCTCAGATGAATTTTGTTTCAATCATGATTGATTCGATCGCCTACTTTCAGCCGTGCGCCGTTTGCGAACTCGCGTGCCGAAACTCGGCGTTTGCTCTCGATCTGGATCTCGCAAATAAGAGCACTCGATCCATTACACGCAACGGAAATACCGGTCTCGTCGATGCTCAGGATGGTTCCGGGTTTGGAAGAGAATTCTGAGCCTTTGTGTGATTCGGCCTCGGGCGCTTCTTCCACAGCCCGCCATATGATCAGCCGTCCGCCGCGAAAGTTTGTGTACGTGCCCGGCCATGGTTGAAAGGCTCGCACGCGATTGGTTATTTGCCTCGCATTCATTCTCCAATCGATCAAGCCGTTTTCTCGTTTGAGTATCGGCGCGTAAGTCGCATCTCTGTCGTCCTGGGCAACCGGCGTGATTTCACCTCGCTCTATGCCAGGCAGCGTCGCGGATAAGAGATCCCCTCCCAGCTCAGAAAGCCGCGCAGAAAGCTCCGGCGCCGTCTCTTGGTCGCGGATCGGGATTGCGCGTCGTGTGAGCATCGGTCCCGTATCCATCCCAGCGTCCATCTGCATGATGGTCACGCCCGTCTCCCGTTCGCCGTTTGCAATCGCCCAGTTGATCGGGGCCGCTCCGCGATACTTTGGCAGCAACGACGCGTGAACGTTGATGCAGCCCAAACGAGGGATCGCCAGCATCCACCCAGGGAGGATCTTGCCATAGGCAACAACCACGCAGGCGTCCGGCGATATCCTCTCAAAGATTGCCCGCACTTCTTCGTTGCTCTTGATCTTCGAGGGCTGGTGTAAATCCATGCCGTGTTCGAGCGCGAGCAATTTCACCGGCTGCGATTGCAGGTGCTTCCCTCTTCCTGCCGGCTTATCGGGTTGGGTGAACACGGCCGCAACTTCGTGGCCGTCACGGATCAATCGCTCCAGCGACGGGACGGAGAATTCTGGAGTGCCCATGAATATCAGTTTCACGGTTCATTCATAGCGCAGACCGGAATCAAACACAAAGCTGACGATAGTAGCAGAGGCGTACTCGATACCAGACACAGACTAAAGACCATTGCTAGGTCGTTGCGCCTTTACTCCGCCGCCACCTATAATCCCAATTTACTTTGTGGATAGTGAAACTGGCGCGCGCGATGGAGCGTAGGACAATGTCAAACAGTATGCCTGGCATAAAACTCAACGGAATCCTTCCGCCGGTCACCACGCCGTTCGACGAACGTGGCGATGTTGATTATGGCGCGCTTTCTTCAAACATCGCCCTCTACAACGAGACCGGTCTTAGAGGCTACGTTCCTTTGGGCTCGAACGGCGAGGCGGTTCACCTGACCGTCGAAGAGCGATACCGCGTGGTCGAGACGGTCAAGCGAGCCGCGACAAGCGAGCATACGATTGTCGCCGGTGTAAACGAGCTTTCAACGCGCGGTGCAATCGAAGCCGCGAAGGCTGCGGCTGGCTGCGGCGCCGACGCCGTGCTGGTCATCACTCCTTACTTTTACAAGGGGTCGATGTCTCAGGACCGGCTCACACGCCATTTCACAGAGGTGGCTGATCATTCACCGCTCCCTGTCCTGATTTACAACGTCCCGCAGAATACCGGAGTCGTAATCGAGTCCGCCACAATCTCCGCCCTTGGCGCGCATCAGAACATCATCGGTGTAAAAGACAGCGCCGGAAACATGGGGGCAATATCGGAGACCATTCGCCTCGTGCCTGAAAGGTTTTCGGTGATGATCGGAAACGGAGGGATCGTCTACCCCTCATTGGCAATGGGAGGGACGGGCGCGATCCTCGGGGTTGCCTGTGCCGCTCCGCGCGCATGCGTCGAGCTATTTGATGCGGCAAAGGCCGGCGACCACGCGCGCGCTCGGGATCTTCAGAATCGCATCGCGCCGCTCTCGCAAATTGTCACGGCCGGTCTGAGTGTGCCTGGACTCAAGGCTGCAATGGAGATAATTGGGCTGGCCGGCACCTTGCCGCGCGCTCCGCTCAGTCCGGTGAGCAGTTCGGAAAGAGAGAAGATTGCAGCAGTGATTCGCAAGACCGGGCTTTTCCCCGAGATTGAGTGAAAGGGATCGCCGATTGCCGATTTTCGATTTGCGTCAGAAAGCGAATCGACGATCGACAACCGACGATCCGAAATCGTTTATGACGGCTGACTGTACGAACCTCGAAGCTGCTGCTGAAGAGCTTACCGACTCCATGCGGTTCACGGACCTGCCGCGCACGACCACGCTGTTCAACGACTTCATGTACGACTATCAGAAAGTCGCGAGGTTCTATGCAGGCTACGGCCGCGCTGATGAGCCGCTGCGCGATCATGCAGCTCGCGTGGGCGCCCAGCAGTTCGATCGCAAGCGTGTGCCGGATGCGCTCGATCGAATCAACCGCCGTGTTGGTTCTCCCGAGTTGACGTTCAAGCATATCGAGATGCTTCGCCGTCCCGGTGCAGTCGCTATTGTGACCGGCCAGCAAGCCGGGCTGTTCACCGGGCCTCTGTACACGATTCACAAGGCGCTCACTGTGATCAAGTTGGCAGCCTGCCTGCGGGATCAGGGGGTTGAAGCCGTGCCGGTCTTTTGGGTCGCCAGCGAAGATCACGACTACGAAGAGGTGAACCATTGTAACGTGGTGGACCGCGAAGGGCGGTTGAAGCGGATACAATACGAGGCCGGCGGTCACAAGTCAGACGAGCCAGTTGGGAGCGTCGCGCTCTGCGAAGGCATCGGGAAGACGATCGATGAACTCCTCGCTCAGCTCGCGCCATCGGAGTTCACACCCGCGCTCGAGCGCGAGCTTCGCGAGAGCTACGCGGAGGGAGTGGGGTTCGCGGATGCATTCTCGCGTTTGATGGCCCGGCTGTTTCGCGAGTACGGGGTTGTTTTGTTCGATCCGCTTGATGAGGAGCTTAAGCAGGTGGCGGCGCCGCTCTACTCCGAGGCCTTAAGGAAATCGAGCGAGATTGCCCAGGCTCTTGTAGCACGCAGCCGTGAGTTGGAAGAGGCGGGATATCACGCGCAGATTCACGTGTCCGAAGACATGGTCCCGCTGTTCATAATGGACCAGGGCCGGCGTGCGGCGCTTACTCATCACGACGGCCGGTTCACGGTGAAAGGCTCGGACCGTTCATTCAGCAATGAAGAGATTGTTGAACTCGCGAGCCGCTGCCCGAGTTGCTTTAGTCCTAATGTGACCCTTCGACCGGTGGTCCAGGACTACCTCTTACCAACGGCAGCGTACATCGGAGGCCCCGCGGAAATTGCGTATTTCGCTCAGCTTCGAGCGGTGTATGAGACGCTGGGACGTCAGGAGCCATGTGTCCTGCCGCGCGCGAGCTTCACGATTGTCGAGGGCCGGCATCAGAAGACGATGAAGAAGTACAGGCTCGAGCTTCAAGACTTCTTCGATGGGTTGCACCCGGCGATGACCAAAGTCGTCGAGCAGAGTTTGGATCGAAATGCGGCGGCAGCTTTCACCGAGACTGAGCGAGTTCTGGACGAGCATCTCGACAAGCTCGGGGAAGCACTCAGAAAGACGGACTCGACGCTGAGCGATCCTCTGAAACGAGCTCGCGAAAAGATAACGTATCAGCTCGAGCACCTTCGCACGCGGTTCATCCACTCAAGCGCGCATCGCGATGAAAACGCATACCGCCAGGTGGAGCGAGCCTTCACTACGCTCTATCCGGACAAGAATCTCCAGGAGCGCGAGCTCAACGTTTACTACTTCCTCTCGCGTTATGGACCCGCGTTGATCGAAGAGTTGTACAACGCTACCGAGCTGGGTTTTTCAAACCACAAGCTCGTATATCTGGGTGGTGTGGCGTCTCAAGTCGTCAACGCTCGGTGACACGGTGAAACACCTCGCCCGGCCGGAGTCCTCTGTATCTAAGGGAGAACGGAATGATGAAATTTGCAGGTCTGGCCGTATTGCTTTTGATAGTCGTATCATCGAGTGCCGCGCCCCAAACAAAGAGCAAGCCTGCAAGCAAAGGCGGCCGAACCCGGCAGGTACCAACGAGCGCGGAGCAGTCGTTGAGAGCCGCGGAAAACCAATGGATGGAGGCTTTCAAGAACCGCGACAAGGAAGCCCTCAACCGGATCATCGATGATCAATTCTTTTTCACCGACGAGGACGGACACGTCCTCAATAAGACTCAATATGTCGACGCCGCTATTCGAGTTGTCAAGGTTGAGTCTTATAGCCTGGACGATATGGCGGTTCGAATCTTTGGCGATACCGGCGTTGTCACCGGCCGTTGGACTGGAAAACTCACAATAGACGGCAAGGACGCCGCCGATGATGTCAGGTACACCGACACGTTTGTTAAACGGCTGGGACGTTGGCGCGTCGTCGCATCACAGGATACCAAAATGCTTCCACAGCAAATAACCACCTCGTCGGGATTGAAGTATGTCGATCTGGTCGTTGGAACTGGAGAGAGTCCGAAGGAGGGCCAGATGGTGACCGTTCATTACACCGGCACGTTCGAGAACGGGGTCAAGTTTGACAGCTCGGTTGATCGAGGTCAGCCTATCACTTTCCCGATTGGCGCGGGGCGGGTCATAAAAGGCTGGGATGAGGGTCTGATGACGATGAAGATCGGGGGCAAACGGAAACTGATAATCCCGCCTGATCTCGCCTACGGCGCGAGGGGAAGACCAGGCATTCCGCCGAACGCGACCCTATTGTTCGAGGTTGAGTTGCTAGGCGTACAGTAACGCCTGGAGCGCAGGATCCTTGCCGCTTCTGATACAACTCATGCGACGCCGGGCAGGCACGGATGGATGGCTGCGCTCCCAGGGGAAGCGGGCAAGGGATGTCGGAAGCGCACAAGAAAGAGCACTCTCATAGTCACGGAAGCAACCGGCGGCGTCTCACTGCGGTGCTCGTGCTGACCTTCGCATATATGCTCGCGGAGGCGATCGGTGGGTTCCTGACCAATTCGCTGGCGCTGCTCTCTGACGCCGGACACATGTTGGCCGACGTCGCGTCGCTTGTGCTTGCGCTACTCGCGCTGTGGTTCGCTGCCCGCCCGATCACCACCCGGAAGACCTACGGATATTACCGCATGGAGATACTCGCGGCCCTCGCCAACGGCGCGGCGCTTGTGGTGATATCTCTGCTGATTTCATACGAAGCATTTCATAGATTCAAGTCTCCGGAGGCCGTTGAGGGCTTCGAGGTCACGTTGATCGCAATAGGCGGTCTCGCGGTAAATGTCGTCAGCGCGTTTGTGCTCCACTCTGCGTCTCGCGAGAATCTGAATATGCGCGGCGCATTCCTCCACGTGATGGGCGACGCGCTCGGCTCGGTCGGCGCCATTGTGGCCGGAGTTTTGATTTGGAGATTGGGGTGGATTTTAGCAGATCCCTTGATCAGCGTTGCGATGTGCTTGTTGATCATGTACAGCTCATGGCAGCTCATCCGCGAGTCGGTGAACATCCTGCTGGAGGGCACACCGTCGCGCATCAACATTCGCGCTGTTGTCGACGCCATGCATACAGTCTCGGGAGTAACCGATGTACACGACCTGCATGTGTGGACCATCAGCTCCGAGATGGAGGCGCTTTCGGCGCACGTGACCATTCAGCCGGGTGTGTCGCACAGGCTGGTGCTTGAGGGCCTGCAGGCGCAGTTGCGTTCGGAGTTCAACATTGGGCACCTGACTATTCAGATCGAGTCGCCAGATGAGACCGAGACCGCCGCGGGAAAGCTCTATCAGATCGCCAGTAACCGCGGAACAGATCTGGACGGCTGAGGGCGGTCCATAATTATCGTCCGGTCCGAGCCTGCGCTTCGAATGCGCAGCCGGAAGGCTCGCCTGGTGATGCGGCTTACGCACGACGGCGGTCCGCATCGGGCACACAGAATGATTGATACGACCACGGCCGGCACGATTAGCCAAAGCCACGTACGAAATTCGCGAACGGCACTTTCGGCTGCGTTCGTTCCGCTTGCTCTCTCGGCACTTGGGGTCGCCGGCACATCCCTCTATTTTTGGGGCAGGGATCTTCACCGATTCACTCAATGGATCGCGGCGTACATCGCTCTGTTTATCGGGCAACTCGTGTTGTATGTTGCCGCGTGCTACGTGGTGCAAAGCCGGTCTGATCGTTCGACGCGCGCCACTACATGGTTTGCGATAGGGTTGGTTCTCTTCTTTGCCGCGGCGAGTCGCGCGGTGCTTGTTCCGCAGCGGCCGTATCTGTCGTCCGATGTCTACCGTTACGTCTGGGACGGCCGGGTGCAGGCGGCGGGCATCAATCCATACCGGTATGTTCCTGGGGCGCCTGAGCTGGCTGGCCTGCGCGATGACAGGATCTACCCGAACATCAACCTTGAGGACACGCAGTGGCGGTCGCCTTATCCCCCTGTAGCGCAGGTCGTCTTCCTTGCGATCGCGCGAGTCGCCCCGCTAAGCGTCACCGCATTCAAAGCGGTGATGTCATCGTTCGATGTGCTGACGGTGGTGCTGCTCATGCTTGTGCTTGCTCGCGCCGGAATCGATCCGGCGCGTGCAATCATCTTTGCATGGCACCCGCTTGTAATTTTCGAAGGCGCGCATAGCGGGCACATCGAGGCGGTGTACATCGCGTTCCTCGTCTTTGCGCTTCTTGCGTGGTCGAGGCGCAAGCACGCGATCACCGGTGTTGCGCTGGCGCTCGCTACGCTGGTCAAGTTTTATCCCGCATTGCTGCTTCCGGCGTTTCTTGTTGCGAAGCCCGAGACGCCGAGCAAAGCAACCGCTCGTAGCGACGAGGTGCCGGATCGCTCAACCCTCGTAAGGGGTCTGATTCGCAAGGGCAATCTGACGATGTTGGCTGCCTTTGGTGCAACCATAGTGCTGGCCTATGCTCCTTATTGGGGAGGGGGGAGCAACTCGTTCTGGTTCCTTCGAGGGTACGTCGAGGAGGAGGGTTTCGTGCAAACCGGTGCGAGATATTTCCTGCTCGATGCTGCGCGCAAGTTGGTTTCAATGCCGACGGCTTTGTTTCTCATCATTGCGGCGGTGTGTCTGATAGCGGTTGCCATTTTCCGTGTACTCAGAGTCAAGCGGGACGTGTGTGACATCGCTCGAGGCGCCCTGGCCTTGATTGGGACGTACTTGTTGCTGACCACGCCGCGATATGCCTGGTACTACGTGTGGCTGGTTCCGTTTCTGTGCTTCGCGCCCAGCCTGGGATGGTTGTATCTTACGTGTGCTTCTGTGCTGCTGTATCTGGTCTGGTATACGCCGTTGGTCTATCCGGACGTGCCGCTGTGGCTGGGCGCGGCCCTCTTCGCTCCCACTTTGGGGTGGCTCATCTGGGAGCGCGTTACTTTGCGGCTGGCGGGAGCACCCCAAAGGACGCAAGCTTAGGGACAAACTCTGAACCGCGAATGATGCTGTTCGTCTTTCTCATCTTCTCCGCCCCGACAAGGTCCATGTTTGTTATTCAACGGTGAAATCCATTTCCTGGCGAACAACGCTGCGGCTCTCCTTTCCTCTCAACTTGTCGCGAACCGTCAACTCCAACGTATAGTCGTCAGGCTGAAGGTTCAGGAGTTTGATGAGCCCGCCGGTAATGATTCGAGTTGGAGTGCTCCCCTGCGCGGCAACAACAGCGCGAGCCTCACCCCTGTAGACGACGCGGTTGCCTCGCAAGATTCGGGCGCGCATCTCGAGTTGCGTCTCCTTGTCCTTGCCGTTCAACTTGGCGTTGTAGATCGCCAGCCAGTAGGTAAACTCACCGTCGCGGTTGAAGCGCCTTTGTGACGGTGTGCCTCCCTCGCCCGCGGTGTTTATGACTTTACCCTCTTCAACGGCCTGGCCGCTAACAAAGAGACTGCTCGTCGACAGGCGATCGGCTCTAAAATCAGGGATCTCAATGTAGTCGTTAGCAGTCCCTATGAGCCCGGAGTCCGTTTCGCGTACGAAGAGGCGGATCTGATAAACGCCGGGCTTTACATTCAAGGTTCGTGTGGCTAACAGCCCGCGCTTGAGAACGGCGGTGAGTGTGTCTGGCTGAAGGTTCAGCCGCAGGGTGTCGGAGAACCTATCGATAACCTTCCCTTGAGCGTCGAGAACAAAACCCACTTCTTCGAGATTGCTCTTATATCTGCCTTCCGACTGAGCGAAGGTCAACCTGGCTGCGTCGATGTGAAGTAACAGGGTGACGAGCGGTTCGCGTGAGGCGTTGTCCGCGTAGAGCGGCGTAAGGCGAAGGTCCAGATCGCGACGGACAAGCGGCGACGAGATGGCTTCCACTACTTCCGCAACTTTGGGATCCATCTTCGTTGGCGAATCGGGAGTCGGTGACTTTGCCAGATAGCCCTTGCGGAATGACACAGTAAGATCGGGCCGGTCGCGCACGGCCACTTTTATCTTGTGAAACTTTCCGTCCCAACGGCTGGCCTCCGGATAGAATCCAAGACATGTAATACGCCGAGTTCTCATCGAGCATCGCATCCAGCCCTCGCTTGATATCGTTGTTGTTCCCAAAGAACTTCCCGCCGGTGTCGGCCGCGATCGCCCTCAAGCTGTCCTGAGACTCGCGGAAGTCATCTCGCTTCCGATCCGACGCATTGCTTACCGCTGTTGCCAGATCCCCTTCCTGGTCGATCTCGTCGCCGGCGCTCAGGACGAGCGGATCGAGTCCCCTCGGATCGATTGTGTAGAAGACCACGTTTGCTCGCGCGGCCAGCCCGGTCGTTTTATCCAGATCGCTTGTGGCCTGGGTCGCGAAGATCCTGAGGCCCTCCGACACCAGCACGCTGACCTTTCGGCCTGGAAGACGGGTCATCGCTTTTATGGTCTCGTTTAGTGCGTTGAGAGTCGCGCGGACATCTGCCTCTTCAAGGGGGTCGGGCATCGCTCCGACATTCCCTCCGCGGGGCATCGACAACGCTCCGGACCCGCGCCCACCTGTGCCCATCTGGCCTCCCGGTCCGCCACCCATCCGCGCGAAGCTGCGATACGGGGTAGAGTCGTTCGAAAAGAAGAGCGGCTTCAGACGATCAATCGCGCGATGCAAAATCCGCCGGTCTGCAGTGAATTGCTGTAACACTCCGGAGCCCCCTCCGGTCGGCAGTATCAAGACGAGGTCCCCGGGCTGCATCTTGTTATCGACAAAGTCCTCGAGCATCTTGCGCGTCTGGCCGATGTTCTCAAACTTTATGTGAAGCGTGTCCACAACGAACGCGATAACCCGCTTCAGCTCGCCGGCCGCTATCACCCGCGGCAAGGAACTTGTCTCGGTCGCCTGAGGCCCGAGGCGCCTCTTATCGGTCTCTTCGTAAGAGAAGCTGGTTATCTGCTGCGCGTGTTTATTGTCATACAACTCAAAGTCTTCACGCGTGAGACCGGCGACCGGCTTGTTGTCCTTGTCAGTCACGAGCACATCGATCTGTACCAACTCGGTAGAGATCTTTATCTCGTCGCGGTCTTGCGTCTTTTTCTGTTGCGCCGCGACCCGGTGGAACAAGACCGTCCGCGCTGCCCCTACGGCCGGTGTCTGGAGGGCTATCAGGAACGCGATTAACAACGATAGGACAGGACTCTTGATCATCACGACCTCCAGAGAGGCAGTTTGTTGACAATCAAGTGTAGCACCAGATTCTCGTGACGGAAGCCGCATCCGTGTTGTGACTTGATTCGATCCCGCCTTTGATGGAGACTATGGCGCGCAGAAACCAATTTGTTATGACCGCCGAGAGGATGCTGAAGCGCACAGGGAGAATGTGAGTTCGTCTGCAATTCTCGCGCGCCCCGCGGTTGGAGGACATCGACGCTTGCCAGGCTCGGATACCTCATTCCATTTTGACTTCAACGAACGCTCGCTGGCTGGACTGGTCGTACTGGTTGCCGGTGGGACGGGTGGGCTGGGGAGCGCAACAACGGCGCTGCTTGCGCGAGACGGTGCCACGGTCGTTGCGGGCTACAGACAGGACCGGCGACGAGCGGAGGCCTTGAAACAGGCTGTGGAGGCCAAATACAAAACCACAATTCATCTGGTCGAGGGTGACATCTCTGAATCCGATGCGCGAGCGCGCTACTTGCAGGCAGCCGATCGAGTGGGCGAGGGGCTGTATGGAATGGTTTGCTTCACCGGCGATCCCGCGCGCGTGAAGTTTGATGACGTGACGGATCTGGAATTGCACGAATCGTTTCAGCAGAACTATGTCGCCCCGATACTACTCGCGCGCGAGGCTGCGGTTTGCATGATGAAGCGCGGAAGCGAAGGCGCGATCGTTCTGCTATCGACGATGCAGGCCGTAGCGGCGTTCGAATCGAGCATCAATTATGCCGGTCCGAAGACGGCCCTGATCGGCGCCGCTCGAATAATGGCAAAGCAGTGGGGTGGACCGGGCGGAGTCCGTGTGAACGTCGTTGCACCGGGTGTCAACCGTGCGGGGATGGCGCTGAAGTCGATCGAGTCCGGTAAGTATGACTTCTACGTCGAGCAGAAGATTGTTCCCCGCTTCGGAAGGCCGGAGGATGTAGCTCGCGTTGTGAGGCTGCTGCTCGAGCCCGACAACTACATAACAGGTCAGGTGCTTACTGTTGACGGAGGGTTGACGCTGAGGCGGGATCGGGGGTAGCGACGCGAACAACCGGCACCGCAAAATGAGAATTGAGATTCTCAGAATCTCAGAAGGTTAAGCTGAAGGGCGACGGATGGAACCTAACGTTAAGCGTGGGAGGGCGGGCATTTGCGCCGCTCCTATCATTCGCAGCATTCTTGTGCTGTTTATCGCTGTTGGTTGTCTGAGCGCACAGCAAGCGCCTGGGTGGGTGTCAATCAGGCCGGATGTTCGGTCTATGCTCAATCAGGTCTCCGGGAAGTCGCTGCGCGGACACTTGTCGTTCATCGCATCGGACGCGCTCGAAGGTCGAAACACTCCTTCGCGTGGACTCGACATCGCCGCCGAATACATTGCCGCGCAGTTTCGCCGCGCGGGCCTCGAGCCCGCGGGTGACGACTCTTATTTCCAGACCGCGACCTTCGTAATGGATGAGACTCCAATGGATGCATTTGAGTTAAAGCTCAAGACTGGGACCGAGAGCATAAGCGTCGCCGCAAACCAGGTGAGCTTCAACATCGACAAAGAACTGACCCTGAATGCATCGATACTCAAGCTCGATTATGCCGATACATCCGCTGTTGCGGCGCTCGAGCAAGCGCAGGTTGAAGGAAAGGTCGTCATCACTGAGATTCCCGATTCTCGGCGGGCGGAAGGGCCGCGCAGGCTAGAGATGTTTATGGCGCGGCAGGAATTCCTCAAGAAGATGAGAGCGCTAAAGATAACGCTGGTCGTATCCATCGATCGCTTGAGTTCCACAGGCTCGGGCGCCGCACAGGGACGGCTTACTGATCCTGAGGATGGGCGCGCGGGGGTTCAATCCCCAAGCACACCGGTTATAACGGTCCACGATCCCAAAGTCGTCGAGCTGTTCGATGAGTTGAAAACAGGGCCGGCAACAACAGAATTAGAGCTCATATTGCCCCCGCCCGTCGAGCATCGGGTGCGCTTGCGAAACGTGATCGGGTTGCTGCGCGGGTCGGATCCGGTCTTGCGGGATACCTATGTGTTGTTGACCGCGCATTACGATCACATTGGCGTCCGAGCCGAACTTGCGGGCGACAACATCTTTAACGGGGCCAATGACGATGGCAGCGGGACTGTCTCGGTGATCGAGCTGGCGTCGGCTCTCGCGACCCTAAAACAACGTCCTAAGCGGAGCATTGTTTTCATGACTTTCTTTGGCGAGGAGAAGGGACTCCTGGGGTCTCGGTACTATGCCCGTCATCCGGTATACCCGGTCGACAAAACAGTCGCCAACATTAATCTCGAGCAGGTTGGCAGGACGGACAGCAGTGAAGGACCACAACTTGCGAACGCCTCGCTGACAGGCTTTGACTACTCCGATGTTGGCACGACCCTGGAAGCGGCCGGGAAACTGGTCGGCATCAAGGTCTACAAACACGAGCAGAATAGTGATTCGTTTTTTGGTCGAAGCGACAATCAGGCGTTAGCCGACCAGGGCGTGCCCGCGCATACGTTGTGCACAGCGTTTGTCTACCCGGACTATCACGGCGCGGGTGATCACTGGGACAAGATCGACTACGCCAACTTGGAAAAGGTGGATCGTATGGTCGGGCTGGCACTTGTGATGATCGCGAACAACTCCGAACCGCCAAAGTGGAACGACGCAAATCCCCGGGCGGCGCGCTATGTGAAGGCATGGAACAGTCACCACGGAAAATGATGCGGAATGTGCGCTACACTGTGACCGGTGCTTCAAAACAACACCCCTCAAGCTGCAAGAGGAGATAGCAGTATGTGGAAACGTATGCTCTCGGCGCTCACCGTGATCGCACTTTTGTCGCTCGCGCCATTCGTGCCCGCCGCGCAGGAGATGATGTCGCCCGATCCTGCTGAGCTGATTCTCCGCAACGGTCTCATCTATACCGTCGACTCCACAAACACGCTCACCGAAGCTGTGGCAATTCGCGGCGGCAGGTTTGTCTTTGTGGGATCAAACAAAGAGGTGAAGAAGTACCAGGGGAAGCAAACCCGGGTGATCGACTTGAAGGGTGCGTTCGTGCTCCCCGGGTTCAGCGACAACCACGTTCACTTCGCTTCAGCCGCGGAGTTCCTCGAGTTCAATATCATGCGATCCGCAACACAGCAGGAATTCGTCGCGCGAGTCCGAGACGTCGTTGGTCGCTTGCCAAAGGGCGAATGGATACTCGGAGGCTACTGGGGGGCTTACGACCAATGGGGGGCTGCAAGTGCGGGTGGCGAGCGCCGCGAGCCCTTCTCGCCCGATATTCGTGACGTCGAGTCGATAACAAAAGACTACCCGATGTTTATCCGCAAGTACGACGATTCGGAGTTCGCCGCGAATGCCCCCGCGCTGCGCGCGGTGGGAATCGATCCATCTGACCCGAAGCTCCCGCAGTCGGCGACCATCGCATTGGCCGAGACAAGACGGCAGGGAACCGAGCCTGCGGGCTCGAAGATCGAAGGCGTCGAGTTCCTGCGCGATGCTGGCGGGCGCTTCAACGGGCGCATGCGCGGGCGAGGTGTGATGGGTTTGTTCGCCATCGTTATACCGAAGAAGTTCTCCCACGAGCGACGCGTCCAACAGACAAAGAACGCGCTGGCTGAGATCCGCAAGTACGGGGTGACCAACGTCAGCGACATGAGTGACGACGAACAACTCGAGATTTACCGTGAGCTACAGAAGACAAACGAGCTCACCGTGCGCGTTCACTTCAGGACGGCGCTCGATCGGTGGCAGGAAATGTCTGATCGCCGGATCAAGGTCGGGTCGGGGGATGAATGGATTCGACTCGGTGCGCTCAAGGGTCACATCGACGGAATCATGGGCACCAGCACCGCGCGCTTCCTGCAGCCCTATTCGAACGATCCGTCCAACCGAGGTAAATGGCGGCCGCTGATGGTCGATGACAAAGGGAACTTTGTCGAGGGAAAGTTCCTTCAGTATATGCTCGACGCCGACAACGCAGGTTTGCAGTTGACTGTTCACGCGATCGGCGACGAAGCAAACAGGGTCCTGCTCAACTATCTTGAAGAGCTAAACCGGGTTAACGGTGTTCGCGATCGGCGCTTTCGATTGGTGCACGCGCAGGTAATTGCGCCGGATGACTTCAAGCGATTGGGCAAGCTGGGAGTCATCGCGGAAGTTCAACCGTATCACCTGAGCGACGATATGCGCTGGATGGAAGAGCGCATCGGCCGCGAACGATGCAAAGGCGCATATGCATTCAAGAGCATCAAGGACAGTGGCGCGATGTTGTGCTTCGGGACGGATTGGCCGGGCACTTCGGCTTCTGAGTATCCGATCAACCCGATGCTTGGGCTTTATGCAGCGGTGACTCGTCAGACGCTACGCGGCGAGCCCGCCGGCGGCTGGTTTCCCGAGCAGCGGCTCCCTATCGAAGATGCGATTCGGGCTTACACATACAACACGGCTTACGCAAACTTCGAAGAGAAAATTAAAGGCTCGATCGAAGTGCACAAGGTGGCGGACCTGGTGGTGCTGACAAAAAATCTCCTGCAGGCGTCGCCCCGTGAGATCCTGGACACCAAGGTCGCGTACACGATAGTTGCTGGCCGGATCGTGTATCAACAGTGAAGTGTGTTCGCTTGTCCACCAGCGCTGCGCTGTCAGGGTCTCTTTTTTCCAAACGGTATTTTGATACCGGTCTTGGGAATGCTGACTCCCCCGGTGTTTATCAGGCTGCGTACCTCAGAAGGCAAGTAGGCGGTCATGCGGGAAGACACTCCGCTTGCCGTGAGAACCTTTATCGCTGCTTTCAGTGTCGGGTCGTAGCCTCGCGCTTCGGTCTCGTGTCCCTTGCCGGCCTTGGAAATCTCGTCGCCGTCGGAGCCTCCCACCAGCTGCCCCTTCTCTGTGTATAACGCGGATAGCGCAAGATGATTGCCCGCCATCTCACCCGAGTCGTTGGTTTCGGTTTGATAGCCGGTCGCGGTGTTGTATTCCTTGATGGCCTCATCATTATTGCCGTCGGCGTGATAGCAGTATGCCAGCTCGCGATGCGCGTCGTAGTAGTCGGGCCGCAATTCGAGAGCCTTTTCCAGCTGAGGTATCGCTTGCTGGTATTGTTTCATCAGCCGATAAGTGTAGCCGACCCCGTAGTAGCTTTCCGGATCTGCCGGAGCGATCGTCGACGCGCGCACAAACGCGTTGATAGCCTTTGGACGGTCGCGTTCTTCAAGCGCGTACGCATAACCGAGAGCGAGATTTACAACCGCCAGATCGGGCGATTTCTTCGCCGCAAGCTCCGCGGCTCGCACCGCTTCCTTGCCGGCGTCCTTCTGCTTGAATGCCTTGCTTGGCCGAGGGTTCATGGACGCGTCCTGCGTTTCGTCCTGCAAGGCCCAGGTGCTGAGAGCACGCGCAAGACGCGCGGTCAGCTCGGAATTGTCCGGGAGCTTTTCTGATGCACTGGACAGGAGATCGACCGCGTCGCGATATCGACCAGACGCAGCATACAGACCGGCCAGGCGGTCATAGGCGGCGATCGAACCGGAATCCTCCCTGATCGCCTGCTCGTAGGACGCGACTGCCTGCGGCCATAACTTTTGAGTCTCGAATTGAACGCCCTTCTCGTAGCTCGCGTTGCTTGTGGCTGGCTTGAGAGTAAGGGTGAATTCCTCATGATATCCGGGTACAACCGTGATCTTTGTCTCAGTTGGCTGAAAACCTTGTGACTCAGCACGCACAGTGTATTCGCCGGGCTGAAGCTCCTTTTCCAATGGTGCGGTGCCAAGAGTCTGACCGTTCACACTCAAAGTGGCGTCTTTTGGCGAAGTTGCCAATAGTACCGTCCCCTTCGTTGGAGGCGATGGCGGACTGGCGGCAAACTTGGACATCCGTACGATGACCATGGGTCCGTGGACTTCGGTCGCGATCATCATCGGCGTTTGCTCAACAGCGAACTTGGCTCGGCTCGCGAAAGCGGCGCTCCACTTGCCGACATTCTCCCGCAGGAAGTTCGCCAGGTAGCCCGCTTCGACCCGGCCATCTGGTTTGTTTGCGACTTCGCGAATGCCTTCGAGTATGTAATAGGTGAAGACACCATGCTTCAGTTGAGGGTCCTCATATGCCCGTTCACCGACCTGACAAGCATAGAAGACGATGGTTGTGGGAGGTGGGGCGTCCGCGGGCCGCGCTGCGCTCGGCGCGATTCGCAGACCGCGGCTCATCACATCTGTCATTGTGTTTCCCTTGATGCCCCGGCCGGGAAACGGGTCTTCGCGGCATGCGTCAACAAAGATCGAAAACTGGGACGCCTTCAACGCGCTAAGCTTGCGCGCGAGCTCTTCAAGATCTACTGCAGTCCGCTCCAGTGACTCCTTCGACTGAGCATCGACATCGACCGGGAGGAAAAAGCTCTTAGCCTGAAGTCCCAGCCCTCGAGCGATGCCATGACCGGCGAGGAATACGATTACCTCCTCACCAGGTTGTACCCGGGGCGCAAAATAGTCGACGGCCCCAAGGATGTTCTGCCTGGTTGCCTTGGCCTCTCCAGCCCCGTCATCGGTCAACAGTCGAATATGGTCTTCAGGAAACCCGGCGGCGCTGACCAGTAGATCTTTGATGGCCCGTGCATCGTCACGTGGAAAACGAAGGCTCTGAATCTGACCGGGATACTGACTGACACCGACTAGCAAAGCCCATTGGTTGGACGCCGCAGGCATTTTTTTTGCGCTTTCCTGGGTCGCCGCCGGCTTTGCAGCCGTTGATGGAGCAGTCTTGTTCTGGTCTGTGGACGATGACGGTTTCGCTGGCTTTGGCTTTGGCCTTTGCGATCCGGCAACGACGCTTATAGGCACGGACACGCATAGCGTAAGAACTGCGAGAAGGATTCGATGACGCATAAGGTACCCCCCTTGGTGAAAAGGCGCTGAGTGTGAGCGCCGTAGGGTTTAGAGTCTATCAACGAGGTTCGCGCGATTGTGACTCCTATCATGCAACTGACAAGAATCACTACCGCTACCCTGACTCTAAGATTTCATCCGTTGACCAGTATTGCACAGAGGCTTTGGTGGATCAAGAAACCACTCCCAGGCTGCGTCCCGTATGTTGCGGGAACGGAGGCCGGCTTGGCGGCACGGGCCTTTGTACCGGGAATTAGAGACGCCTGCGTGAGGGCTGTTTACTCCTCGCCGGTCTGTGCTATGATCTGGTCCGTTGCGAGAGATCGAACTCTGGATCGCCAAGCAACGACTGGTTCGCTCCACTCCTCACGTCGATCTTCGAAGCAAACAAGACCGGTTCGGAAAGCGCAGAAACAACGGTTCGTCCCACCGCGAGCCCCTCAAGGGGAATAGTGTCCTTCTTACGCAAGCGAAAAAGGGAGGCTGATATGAAGCCATTTAAGGCAATCGGTGAGGACTCCGGGCAAGGGAGGATAAGCCGCGGGGTCGAGGTGTCTGGCGATGTCCTTTTTGCCGACGCCCTTCAAGTGGATGGGAAGGTGACTGGCAAAGTGGTCTCCGAAAGCGGAGCTCTGATGATCGAGCAATCAGGTGAGATCGAGGCTGAGGTCGACGTTGGCGTGTGTGTGATTCGCGGCGTGCTTCAAGGAAATGTAAGAGCACGGTCGAGAGTCGAGATCTACAAGACCGCGCGCGTTCAGGGTGACATTACTACTCCTATCTTGCTTGTAGAGGAGGGTGCCCTGTTGAGCGGCGCAATAATGATGGGTAAGGAGGCCGCGCAGCCGTCGGACGAGGGAGGGCTTCACGGAAATGAGGAGTTGAGCAGGGTCAAGGGAGCGTAGTGATAAAGCACCCCGAAAACGGATCTTCGCATCCGGGCTGGCGTCAGCGTTTGGCTTCGATGCTTGGTGCGCTCAGCACCGTGACTCGCCGGTTGCCTTTGCGCTCGGGGATATCGGACCGGCGCGAGAGCGGCAACCTCTGGCGGTCACCTCCCGTGCCTGCGCTTAAGATCGCCGGCTACACCCTCGTCCTGATGGACGCCGATGGACAGGTCGTTTGGACTCGAGAATGGGATTCGGGCGGCGTGTTTGAGTTTGGCCCGCGCCAGCGTTTGTGGGTGTTTTGCGGATTCACGAACCACTCAAAACGCGAGACAGAGATTTCGGAATACGAGATCGAACTAATGGATGAAGATGGTGCGGTCGTCGAGCGTTTTGGCGACTCGTTTGGGGATTCAGTGGTCATTCCTCCCGGCGAAAGCAAACAATTTCCGGCCGAATGGAGGATGTGAACTAAGGCGCATGAGTTAATCGAGAGCGCGCTTTTCTCTGATCTGCCGTACCGATATCCTGGATCTCTCAAGGTTAACCGGGGGCAACGTGGAAGATGTGGCAACAGGCCGCAATTGGAGTGTGCGAGCGCCCCACAGTGGGCACCCGCCTCGGTGCCCACAATGATGGAACTCAAAACGAGACGCCCGCACAACACAGTCATTCTGTGTCTAAACACGCTGGGTCAAACCCTACCTCCTTGCTTCGACCCCTAAACGGCCGGGGACGGTGATGGAGCGTAGTTCGCCGACCGCGCCCTCCCTCTCCAGCTGTTGCTCCGCGTGGGACCTTTTGAGTTCCGCGCTGACGCTGCTCCCTTCCTCAAAAATCTCGGAGAGAAAGTACTGATCTCCAACATGATCAAAGATCAGCTTTGTCTGGTCTGGTACCTTCCGGCCTTCGGCGCTCACGACAAGAAAGACCAGTTTCTCACTGTGGTCCGCGCTGGTGATCACCATCATGCCAGGGTCGACAGAGTCAAGACGCTTTATGGTGTACTCACCGGCGGGCAGTGTCGTATTCCTAACCGTGAAGCCGAACGGTATGTCGGCCACGATCGAGTCAACCACCTGCGCCCGCGCATGCGTCCCGCCTTCGATAGCAAAGAAAGACGCCACTACAAGTATCAACAACAGATTCTTCATTGCTTCCCTCCATTCTGTGTTATGACCCGAGGCCCGGAGTTGGCCTTTCTGGTGCCCATGGGGGGTCCCGCTTTAAATCCGGCACGATGGAAGGGTGATCGTCCAGGAACTTGTCAAAGTCCTTGAGATCCGTCCTGCGTGCGCTGTTAGCTTGCGGCCGCGGAGTCCCCGCACGAACTGTCTGTACCGTGATTGAGCTGAACAGGATCAACAGTACGACCGGTCCGGGAGCGCTTAGATGTTTACTCCAACCAAACATTGTTGCACCTCTCACGATTGTTCTGGGCGAGCGCTGCTCCGAGACTGATGGTTGTTGGCGCCGACACCGCTTTCCAAAGGGCGTGCAGAGTCAGCCTGTACTGAGAATTACAGTCCAGTTTCCAATTGGCCTCAGAGAACCTTCTTGTTTCAGATCAGAGTCACACGAGGGAAGGGGTGGAGTGGAGGTCCGCGTTCGCGAAGATAGGAAAGGTATTCACCGAGTTTGCGGTGTTCGGTGTGCCACGCGATCAACAGTTTATTTGCAATTTCATCGCCCGGGATCGCACCGCACGCCAACGCCGGTGACGGCGGATCCGGTGTGAGAAAGACTCTCTCATTCCTTGAGTCCCCAACCAATCCGGGATTCGGATCGCCAAGAGCAAGGGCGCGTAAGCCGGTGCCGGTGCTCTTGTCTGCCGACTTAGCAAAATGCCCGAGACCGTCTCCAAGCCAAGCCTCTGGTGGCTCCAATTCAGAGTGGTAAACCCAAATCAGGTCCGTTTTGTTGTCCTGGTTGATGTCCCGGATCAGCAACACTCCGTGCATTTGAGGCGTGGCGTCCAGCTCCAGATGGACTTCGCGCGAGTTGCCAAATCGAATGCGAACGCACCGACGCAACCCAGCCAGATGCAGCTCTGCCTCATCAAGCCGCAGGTCGCCGTCGAAATCGCAAGGTACTGACAGACTGAGCGTGGACGCAAGCTGCGCGGGACTAGCACTGAACTGATCGGCGATGTCTACACCCGCGAATGAGCTCGGTTCGCATTGGGCAAGAATGATCGCCACAAGAGCTATTCGACTTATACCGCTTGGCGCCGAGTGTGCCTTCATAAGTCTCAACGACGCGACCGACCAGGAATCGCTCAAGCCGGATCGCGTGATCTTAGTACCAGAGCGTTCGCTTGTCCCTGGTAATCAAGACGGGTCAACGCGGCGGCAGGTTACTTAGAATTTACTAATGCAGGTTGACGGAATAATGTGCAGCAGTGGGCCCCTTCGAGATGTTCCAAAAGCCTTGTTAGAAAAGTCGCGGCTGACCCATTGCGGCGGCAGGCTCGATACATTCGGGCGAATCGTTCTTAACCGAGTTGACAACTTTGGAGACCGTATACGCGCCCATCTCAGAAGCCGGATAGGGCTGGAGCAGATCGAGCAACCGCGGGTGATCCTCCACCGTTGTGTCCAGCCAGAAATCCTCAGCATCCTTTGGAAGAATGACGGGCATTCGGTCGTGAATGGGTTCAACCAACTCGTTAGGCCCCGTTGTTATGATCGTGCAGGTTACGAGCGGCTCTCCCAGTGGCGGCACCCATGTCTCATAGAGCCCGGCGAAGCCAAACGAACGCTCGGGCTCGAGGTGAATGAACAGCGGCGTTTTGGTCGCGCCCTGCTTTTGCCATTCGAAAAAGCCGTCCGCCAGGACCAGGCAACGGCGTTTCTTGAAGGCTTCCTTGAACGCGGCTCTTGAGGTCAACGTCTCGGCGCGGGCGTTGATGAGCCTGCTTGCAATGGTCGCATCGGTGGCCCAGTAGGGCACAAGCCCCCAACGCATTGATACAAGCTGCTTCGTCCCACGATTCAAAACGACAGCGACAGGTTGGGTGGGTGCTATGTTGAAGCTCGGCTGGAGGTCATCGATGATTTCTTGAACGCCGAAATCCCGGGCCATCGTCGATGAAGATTTCTTTCTGGCAAACCGCCCGCACATGACATTTGCAGCCTACACAAATACGGCTCATGCTGTAAAGCAACGCGAAGGTGCGCGGTCTTGAAGTCGGTTTGATGCCATCGCGCACTGCTGGCTAACACCACGCAGCTCTGGGAGGCTCCATGCTTACGTCTGTCATCGGCTCGCTCATCATAGGACTCATTGTCGGGGCGCTCGCTCGCGCGATAGTGCCAGGTCGTGATCCAATGGGCTGTTTCACCACAGCGCTGCTTGGCGTCGGAGGGTCTATCGTGGGCGGCTTGATTGGCAGCGCAATATGGCCTGCGGTTGGGCGAGAAGGTCTCACGAGCCAGCACCGCCTACTTCATTTTCTGGTCGCAGTCGTTGGCGCGGTCATACTGCTCTGGCTGTGGCGCGCGATCACCGGCCCTCGCGGATGATCGTTCCTCCATTCGCGCACGATGATTCATCCTGGCCTGATTGATTAGGGTCAGGTTGAAAAAAAAAGACTCGGGCGGCCCTGCGCAGCCTTGTACTGTTCGAGTGCAATTCTATCCCATCGACGACTCAAGTCACGCACCAAAATGCTACAACCTGAATCGAAATGAGACTGGCGATTGTCAGCTCAGACCCTACATCCAGGTGGCACGGGCATTGCCTAGACTTACTTGAGTAGCGCGCAGATCTTTGCGGCGCTTTTCTGCGTACTAGTTAGAGATTGCTAAAGGAAACGATTTGATCGTGAAGATCTAAGGACTTGGAAGAATCACCTGGGAGAGACTTATGCTGACAATAGTTGTGGCAACAATGATCGCGCTGAGTTTAGCCTGCGTGGTCCTGATGAAGGGCCGAATCGCAGATTCGGCACAGCTTGAGCAGCCACGCCCTGCGTTGCTGACAATCGGTGTTCAGATAATCTGCGGCGACTGTTCCGGCGAGGACGAGCACCCCATCAAGACTTACATGAACCGATATGGGAGCTGCAGCCAGTGTGGCGGCAACAGCTATTTGCTTGCGTCGGCGCTGGCCATCAATACCCTGTTGGCGAGAGCCACGCTTGTGAGGGAAGCACAGATCGCCTCCAGCCACGGCCGGATACTTCCTTTCGAAATGCCCGGATCTCGCAAATCACTGTCAGAGAAAATCGCCGTGTAAACAGACATCGAGTGTTCTGTTGGAATTGGAGGCTCGCGCATTCGAGCCTCCTCTCTTCATTTGGTCACCGGGTACTCGATGGGTAGTAAGTGATGAGCAGTGTGTAGCCAGCACGCACTTGAAACCGCGCTTCATTGTTTAAGCAACCGCTCGTAGTCCTCCGGCAAATCACAATCTTCCAGAACCCTTTGGTTAGACACTTCGACACGAACGACCTCGTCCAGATGTGCACGCACTACCTGGCGCAGACCTTGTTCAGGATCCATCGTCAGAATCTCCTCGTTGAGGGAAGCATCGAGGAGTATCGGATGTCCGTTTCTCCCCCCATATGTGGGAATCACAATAGTCGTCCGGAGCTTTTCA
This sequence comes from Blastocatellia bacterium, assembly GCA_963737945.1. Taxonomy (GTDB): domain Bacteria; phylum Acidobacteriota; class Blastocatellia; order UBA7656; family UBA7656; genus Onstottus_A. The sequence goes on from CAVTUR010000017.1 coordinate 35,440, forward strand.
TATGCGTCAATGACAGGGTTGATGACATCTGCTTCGATCTGCGGCTGATCGACGAGCGCAAGGATGTAAGCCCGCGTTCCTGCTGGCAGGGCCTGAACCCCGCATTTGATTGACGATGTCATGCCCGATTCATAATTGGCGTTATGCACGAATCTGATAGGGCGATCGCCGACCGCGCGCCGGACTTCCAATTCGCGATGGCCTGTCACGATGATGACTCTGTCGACGCGAGACGCCAGAAGGTTATCTACGCAATGCTCGACGAAGGTCTTGTCTCGAAGACTGAGCAACTGTTTGGGCACGCCCATCCGACGTGATTCGCCGGCTGCCAGGAGTATCGCTGAGATCATGTCACAGTTCCTCGGGTGGATCTGACTCGGAATATCGTCATCCGCTCTGAAGTGCGTGAAACCCCGTTGCCTTGCGGAGCATCCAACAACCGCTTACGATTAACTGAAGATGAGAGAGAAAGCAATGTTGACCGGGTTAAAGGCAATCACCACCAGCGTCGCGCTCCTGGCGAGCATTAGTGTGACGGCGCGTGCGCAAGACCTCAGTTTCTCGACGTCCGGCGGCCAGACGATTACTCTCGCGAGCATGCGCGGTAACGTCGTTGTGCTGCTTTTTAGCGGCGTCCAGGACCCGCAGAGGCGCGAAGGGCTGAAGGCGCTTGGATCGTTGGCTGAGCGATATCAGCACAAGAACGTGAAAATCTACTGGGTGAGCGTCAACCCGGCAAGCGTATTGCCAGATGATCAGCTCAAGAGCGTGTCCAGCTCGGTTTCAGTATTACGCGACACAAATCAAGCAGCGTTCAAACATTTCAGCGGCAAGGTCGCTCAGCTCCCTACAATTGTTGTCCTTGATCAGCAAGGAGCTGCCGTCGGTCAGCCACGGGGTGGAATTAAATCCGATTCCGACTTGATCACCGACCTCTCTTCTACTATCGACGGTCTGTTACATCCTTAATAAGGTCGGTCAAACGCATCTCTGAATATGGCCGCCGGATGCAACCCGCCCTGTCAGCGTTAACGCTGGCGCACCGCTTCTCCCTCTGTTAGAAATTGATCTGATGAGAACCGATGATCGCGGCTCACGGATGTTGTCTTATTTCGAAGCTCGCCGCTCGGAGATGCTCGAGTACACTCGTTGGCTCGTTGAACAGGAGTCAATGTCTCGGGAAGCTGATGCGACCGCGCAAATCGCGGAGAAGCTTGGCGAGAGTTTGACGTTGGCAGGCGCATCAGTTGAGTTGCTGAACGACCCGCACTACGGCTCAACCCTTCGGGCGCGCCTCAATCATACGGCGAACGAATCAGGAGACAATCAGCAGCTACTAGTCGTCGGGCACCTCGACACGGTGTGGCCGATTGGCACGTTAGCGGCACGACCGTTTCGGGTTGAAGGCGATCTTGCATTTGGACCCGGCATCTTCGATATGAAATCCGGGGTTATGCTTGCAGCATCCGCTGTTCGAGCGATCAATGAACTTGGGCTGATTACAAACCGGCGCACGACTCTGTTGATGACGTGTGACGAGGAAACCGGAAGTCACTTTTCGCGCGACATCATCGAAGAGGAAGGCCGCCGCTCTCACGCTGCGCTTGTGTTGGAACCGCCAATTCCGGGCGGCACGATCAAGACCGGGCGGAAGGGAGTCGGCGAGTTCGAGCTGATCATTCGCGGGCGGGCGGCTCACGCTGGCAACGATCCTCGCGCGGGTATCAGCGCGATTACCGAGATGGCTCATCAGATTCTCGCTATCAACAAGCTGAACGACTACGAGCGAGGCACGACCGTCAACGTAGGCGTGGCTCGTGGTGGGGTGCTCTCGAATGTGATCCCCGCCGAAGCTCATGCATTTGTGGACATGCGTTTTCGGACTGAGGACGAGGGCGAACGCATAACCGAAGCGATGGCTGGTCTGCGGCCGGTAGTCGACGGCGCTCGGATTGAGTTGCGCGGTGGGATAAACCGCCCGCCCTTGGTTCGCACGGAAGAGACGGGCGAGTTGTTTGAGCTTGCAAAATCGTTGGCGTCCGAGATTGGGTTCGATCTCAAGGAAGGCTCAGTAGGCGGCGGTTCTGACGGGAACTTCATCGCGGCTCTTGGCGTGCCGGTGCTCGATGGTTTAGGCGTCGACGGGGCGGGCGCGCACGCCGAGCACGAACATATACTCATTAGCGACATCCCGCGCCGCGCCGCGCTGCTCACCCGGTTGATTGCGATTATCTGACACCAAGGGGTTTCCCGTTCGAAGTTGAGTACAAGAGCGACCGCTGCAATTGAGTGTCCGAGTAAAGCTCTCAAACAACTGACTTCGTGGCTTTCATGGAACCAGGCCCTCCAGCAGAGTCACATCGGCGTTGCCTTCGCCCAAGGCCGCAAAGATGAATTTTCCATCCGACGACCATGACACGCGTCGGGCGATGAAGGTGCGTCGCTGACCAAAGTCGGTGATCTGCCGCATCGGCCCGCCAGTTGTTGGCAGCGCCCAGATATTGGTGACCCCGCCGTCGGTGAGTGTGAGCGCCAGCCACCTACCGTCAGGAGAGATCACCGGATGAATGATCTGCCACGAGGGGACACGCGAGCCGGAAATGCGCGCAAGCAATCGTCCCGGCCCATCTTCGGGCCGAGCTACGTATATCTCCAAGTCAGGGGAGTCATTTACATTCGTCACGTAACGCACGAAATAGACTGCACCCCCGTCGGGCGCGACTGCGGGGAACGAGCCACTGCCGGTTCGGACGAAAATTGGCTGCCCCCCTTCCGGGGAAACTTTCTTCAGGTTATCCAAAAGCGAGTTTTCTTTCACGATGGTGTAGTAGAGCGAGCGGCCGTCGGCCGACCATGTTGCGGACCCACCGGTGTCCTCGACCTTGCGAAGATTGCTGCCATCCGGGCTGATCAACCATAAGTCAACGTCCAGGTGAATCGTTGATCGAATGACGAAAGCGATGTGCTTGCCGTCTGGCGACCATACAGGCACTCCCACTGGCTTGGCTGGATCGCGTTCGAAGGTAATCTGTCGAGTCTCTCCGCTGTCCAGCTTCATGATCCAGATATTGCCATGACCTCCGCTGTCAGAGAGATAGGCCATCTCCTTATCGCCTGGCCCGACCGACGGGGTCTGCACTTGTCCGGTTTGATGTGTGATCTGAATCGCACGGCGGACGTTTTCCGCGGGCGAGCCGTCCACTGGATATTTCCAGATGTTGAATTGCATCTCCACGCGGCTCGCGAGTACCCCACCGGTGTGATCGAGATCAGGATGGACATAAGAACTCTCACCAAAAGTTAGTTGCTGCGGGGCGCCGCCGGCTAGATCCACCATCCAGAGGTTGAAGCTCGGCAAGTAGAGCATCGTCGTACCGCTAGATGAGCTGTAGACGAGTCCGCGGCTGTCATCAGTCCAGGCAAAGCCCCTCAACATGGCGTGGTCTCGGACGGCCTGGTGCGGTTCCCCGCCGTTGGCCGGCGCGACGAAAACCTGATCATCAAAGAGCAGACTGCGAAGATAAGCTATCCATTTACCATCGGGCGACCAGCGCGGGGCATAGTATTTGAAGTTTGGAGTGAGTCGCGAAACGGTGTGTGCGTTGGAGCCGTCGTGTTCGGCTACTGCGAGTTCCGTTTCCCCATCATTGAATCGGATAAAGGCAAGGCTCTTACCGTCGCGGCTTAAGTCCCCGCCGCCGATACTGCTCGTGAGCCTTCGTGGCGCGCCACCGAACATCGAAATCTCCCAAATCGCGCCGCGTTCCTCAGCTACAGACGAAGGCGAGTAGTAGATGAGCGAGGCCGAATCGCTTGACCATCGCGGATAAAGGTGATCGGCGGCATCGCGGGTGATTTGTAGCGGCGGACCTCCGGCCAGATTCCGCACCCAAATCTGGTGTTTGTCGTCCGTCTCCGCTGTGAAGGCCACGGATTTGCCATCCGGCGAGACGGCTGGGAATTCCTCCAGACCGTTGAAATCAGTGAGCCGGAGAACACGCACAGGCGGCCTCGGCACTGGCTCCTTGAGCCCATCTCGGCGCCACTCGGCAAAGAACAAAATCGCCAGACCGATCACCGCCAGGATTGCGGCCGCCGGCGTCAACCACCATCGCGGTTTTGCCGATGCTCCGGCCGCAGGCGACGCAGTCACGGTGGGGCCTGACCCGTCGGAAAGCGATTTCAAAGCGAAGGCCAGATCGCTGGCCGATTGAAACCGCGCCTCTGGTCTTTTTTCCAGACAGCGGTGGACAACGCGCTCAAGACCCGGAGATATCTGGTCCCGGCTGCTGCGCTGTCCCTGGTCCTCCGCCGTCATCTCCGGAGGGTCCTCTTTCAGGATGGCGTTCATTACCTCGACGGCCGAGTCGCCGGCGAAAGGTTGCCGACCCACGAGTACCTCATACAGCACAACGCCCAAACTGAAGATGTCGGTCCGTGCGTCTACTTTTTCTCCGCGCACCTGCTCGGGGGACATATATCCGACGGTGCCCATTACTACACCGGGCAGGGTTCCGCGACTCTCGACAGCGATAGGGTCATCGCTGGGTGAAACCGGCTGTTGTTCGACTAGCTTCGCGAGACCGAAGTCCAGGACCTTCACCAGCCCATCCGGCCGCAGCATGATGTTCTCCGGCTTTATGTCGCGATGAGCGATCCCCGCTGCGTGTGCAGCAGCCAGCGCCGAGGCCACCTGCGCGGTGACATCAAGCGCAGCGGTCAGCTTCATTCGGCCATCCGCCAACTGTTGGCGCAACGTCCGTCCATCGACCAATTCGGCGGCGATGAAATGCGTACTATTGTGGCGCCCGATTTCATAGATAGTAATGATGTTCGGGTGGTTGAGGGAGGAGGCAGCACGCGCTTCCTGCTCAAAGCGCCGGACTCGATCGGCGTCCTGAGTGAAGGCGGCTGGCAGCAACTTAATTGCCACCTCGCGCCCCAGCGTGTCGTCGCGTGCGCGATAGACATGTCCCATGCCGCCCACGCCGAGGAGCGAGAGGATTTTGTAGCGCCCAAGAAACTGACCCTCGAGCGATTGAAATTGATCGCGGTCGAAAAGCTGAGTCAGCACTTCACGCGGAGCTTGTTCAATGAAACCGCCGGCCTCCAAGTGAGCAGCGAGCAGCGATTCGACTTCGCGGCGAAGTTCCTCGTCGCCAGCACAAGCCTGCTTGAGGAAATCGCTCCGCTCCGAATCGTCGCGCTCGAGCGCCGCATCCAGCAGTTCATCTACCTGTCGCCAGCGTTCAACCTTCATCGATTCCTAAGCATCTCTTAGTTGACCAGAGCAGTCTGTTGCAGAGTTTGGCCCGTGCGTTATTGCTTCACGTATCGGTTTGCGATCCGGCGAAGCTCATCCTAGACCAGTGCCATGAGCTTGTCGAGCGTTTCGCGAAGCTGTCCCAACCCCCCGACTTGTCAAAAATAATCTCCGCCCGTTGATACCACTTATGCCGTCTCATCGCTTACTCAAGTAGAGGCGGTACGACGCCTCGCAAATCATTGGCAAAAGTCGAAAGGAGAACGATCATGAGATTCAACAGGAACATGGTTTATTGGAGCATGCCTTTGGTTCTATGGCTACTGCAGTATGTAGATTTCGGCGGTATGCAGATTCTCGGCATACGCCATAATCACAACGAGACTCTGGTGCGCGACAGGTCATAGGCGTGAGTCAAGGCGCAAGGAGCTAACGAAATGGATTCGGCGACAAAACAGACGAATCGGACGAATCCGCCTGAGGCGGCCAAGGTGAAGGCGCAGTGGCTCGCGATTTTCGCCGGGTTCTTTCAAAACCAGGGGCGTTACGGCGAAGCAGGGTCGCTCCTTCAACAAGCGCTCACCTTGGCCGAAGAAGCCTACGGTCGTGAGGCTACGGAAACCTCCGCAATACTCAACAACCTTGCGGTGGCATACAAGTACCTGGGCCGATTCCGCGAAGCGTCACAGCTCTACCGGCGGGCGCTGCGGATTACAAAAAAGGCGCTCGGCGAACATCACCCGGAAGTGGCGACGATCTATCACAATCTGGGCGGGCTTGAGCACGCTCGAGAGCGCTATCGGCGTGGTGAGCCTTTCGCCCGGCGTTCCGTCGCGATTCGTGAGCGCGCCCTCGGTCCGAATCACAGTGATGTAGCCGCCGACGTTGCGGCGCTTGCGGCGTTACTCGACGGTCAGGGGAAGTATGACGAGGCAGAGCAACTGTATAAGCGCGCGCTGTCTATCTTCGAAGGCGCCTTTGGCGGCGAGCATTATGAGATCGCCATCAACCTCAACAACCTCGCGGCGCTCAACTACGCCCGCGGCGACTGCGAGCAAGCCGCAGAGCTTTACCAGCGGGCGCTTGTGATTAAGGAAAAGCTGCTGGGCGCACATCACCCGGACGTCGCCATGACACTCAACAACCTCGCAGTTCTGTACAGGGCCCGGGGCGACGCCAACAGAGCCGGGTCCCTGTACAAGCGAGCGCTTGATATCTTTGAGCGCGCACTCGGACCGCAGCACCCGAAGGTCATAGCTTGTCGCGAGAACTATGCTCGCCTGCGTTCAACCTGCACTGCTCGTTCCCAGAGTTAGTTCACGATAGAGCCAGGCCTTCGCTTTCAACCACTCGCGTTTGACGGTGATCTCCGACACGCCGAGCACTTCCGCGGTCTCTTCAGCGCTTAGACCGCTGAAATATCGAAGCTCAACGATCTTCACCTTTCTAGCGTCCATCGCGTCGAGTCTCGTCAACGCCTCGTCCAGCGCGAGCACCTCGTCGCTTTTCTGCTCAGAAAAGATCGCCGCCTCATCGAGAGAGACCTTTTGTGCGCCTGCTCCGCGCCTGACACACCCGCGAGCTCGTGCGTGATCTACGAGCAAGTGACGCATCACCGAAGCGGCGACGGCAAAGAAATGCGCGCGGTTTTGCCAGTCGACGCTTTTCTGGCCGACCATTCGCAGATAGGCTTCATTCACCAGGGCTGCCGTTTGCAGAGTGTGACCTGTTCGCTCTCGCTTCATATAGCGACTCGCTATTTGACGCAGCTCATCGTAAACAAGCGGCATTAACCTGTCGAACGCAGCCCGGTCTCCGTTGCGCCACTCGACTAGCAATTGACTTACTTGCTGCCTGGATGCGGTCAACGCGCGCGTCCTTTCCAATCCTGAGTGAATGAAGGTAGCAGCCGCCGGCGTCTAAGGTTTCGAATCATACTCTGATCGTCGACTCAAGGTGCCAGACCGATGCGCCGTAAGATAACCGCGAATCGTTGGTCAGATCTGAGCGGAGCGAGTTGTGGGTCAACCTTCAGGTTCATGAGCCAGATGTCGCGATCCTCAAACGCCTTTTCCAGCCATTTGAATGCCAGGTCCTTTTCACCAAGACCTGTGTAGATAGTCGCAACGGTGTACGGCGAAACGTAACGGTGCTTCTCTTTGTCAAGATCGTCGAGTATCCGCAGCGCCTCGTTTTTTTCGCCAGAGGCCGCGTAAGCGTGTCCCAACAGCGACAGCATCAGCGGATTGCCCGACAGCTTGACGCCTTGCTGGAACTGGTCGATGGCTTCCTTATACATACCCTTTTGTTCGTAGACCAGACCCAAATATCGGCGAGCAGGGAAGAAATTTGGATCGACATCGAGCAGCCTTTTGCAGTGCGCGATCGCGTCGTCGTAACGCCCCGCGAGGTAAAGGATCCAACCCAGGTGAGAGTTACTGATAAACGAAAGCGGCTCGAGTTCCTCGGCGCGTTTCGCCTCCGCGATTGCTTCGTCGAATCGCCCCATGGCAACGAGGTAAGAGCTGTACCACTGATGAGCCGGCGCGTATGAAGGCTTGGACTTGATGGCGAGCTGGAACTCCTTCTCAGCTTCTTCGCGGCCCCAGTCCCACCGGTGCTTGATAAACGCCAGTGACGTGCGCGCCTCAGCGAGCGTGCCGTCTATGCTCAACGCCTTTGTGGCAGCTTCCTTTGCTTTTGGGAAGGCGTCCTTCGGTTGGCTTAGACCGTACACCACAAGCATGTTGTAGCAGTCTGCCAGGCCAGCATATGCCGGAGCATAACCCTGGTCTACTTCGATCGCTTTTTGGAAGTAGTCGATCCCCTGAAGCAAACCATCTTCGGTCCGCTTGTTCCACGAGTTCCGCCCCTTCAAATACAGGCTAAAGGCCTCAAGTTGTTTCTGCTCCTCGACGCTCAACTTGAGGCGGAGATTTTCAAAGATATCCCTCGAAATGTCTTCCTGAACCAGAAGGATGTCGGCAACCCTGCGGTCGTAATGCTGACCCCACATCTGCGCAACGTTGGTCACATCAATCAAATCGACCTGTATGCTAAATGTGTCTCCTCGCCGGTGGACTCTGCCCGTTAGCACCGCGCGAACGTTGAGCTCGCGGGCGATCTTTCGAAGATCGGTTTCGTGGCCCCTGTAGTTGAGCACAACGCTTCGCGGCACAACACGCAGCTTTGGCAGTTGTGACAGGCTGTTGACGAGGCTTTCGGTAATCTCGTCGCTGAAGTACTCGGCATCGGTGTCTGCCGCTTCGTTGACGAACGGAAGAACTGCGATCGATTCTATCACTCTGCTGGAGCCATCTACCGTCTTGGCGCCTCGCGTCGAGTAGACGATCCCGGCCGCCGCGATGGTCAATGCGAGCAGCGATACGAGCGCGAGCGTGCGGTGACGCCGTAAACTCCACATCAGGTTTTGAAAGGCAGCGCCACTGGACACACCTGGAAGCTCGGGTTCAGCGGCCACTCCCACGGCGGGTTGGAGAACTACTACGCCCGCGGGTTTGGCTGGAACCTCAAACCCGCCGTCCAGTGACTCACGGACATCCGCAACGAATCTGTAGCCGCGGCGCGCGACGGTTTCGATGTATTGATGTCCGTTTTGGCCTTGGCCCAGAGCTTTCCTCAAGAGCGAGATGTTCTGGGTGAGGTTACCTTCCTCGACAAAGCTGTCGGGCCACACCTTTTTCATGAGGCCCTCTTTTGAAATCACCTCGCCGCTGCTTTCAACAAGGGCGAGCAATATATCAAAGACCTTTGGGGTGAGCGGGACGGGCTCGTGATCACGGAGGAGGACCCTTTCGCCGGTTCTTATTCGGAACCGGCCAAACTCATAGAAATGTTGGAAATGCTCGCCCATAGACGGATTTGAGAAATATCTTTGAGAAAGAATTGAGCCCCTTCTGAGGACTTTTCTGCCAGCCCGCAGTATCGTCTGCCCCGATCGAAAGTGGCGAATCAGATTCTACGGTCTCCGCCGCGCCCATTCTAGCTCAGGGCGTCATGGGCTAGCAAAAGAAAAGGGTCGTTCCAGCGGGGTGTCGGAATGAACAACCTCTACTTCGCGTGCACAGACTGCAAAACCTACGTAGACGCAGGGTATCGATGGGCCTTCTGGTGGCTTGAAGAGCCGGGCATTGTAAAACGAAGCAAGCCGGTCTCGGTGGAGGCAGTGCTTTCGGCAAGAGAGTACTGGTCGCCGGGCAAGACAGATGGCGCTCTTTGGCTCTACAACGAAGTGCTGCCATCTGTTCGGCGGTTCCTTGAAGAGCACCGATCTCATCGAATCGTCTTTGGCGATACCGGCGCGTTTCTCTCACCCGACAGCAACGGCCTTCTGGACTGGATGCAGGTTGGGTTTTTGCCGCTTCTCCTGCCGCGATACTTTGTCGAGCGACTCGGTTTCCAGACCTGGGATCAGGTTTCCAATTTCATAGCACGTCAAGACAGTACCCCGTGGTGGTGGATGTTGGAATGGGATGACCTCCACGACAAAGCGCGAAGAAAGTTTCTTGAGCTTGTTGAATCAGGTGACACCACCAAGAGTTGCGTCGCACAGAAACGACTTTCGCACTAAGGTCGTAACCACATTGGCCAGGAGTCAAATTATGATAAAACGGTTTGCGGTGCTGTCCATTCTCATACTCTCGTGGACTATCATCGGTGCCCGGCAGTCCGGGCCCGCGCCTTCCGCCAACGCATATGCACTCTCAACCGCGATCGAGCCCCGCCAACACTCGGTCCCTGCATCTGCAAATGTAACCTGGGAATACCGGATTCTCCTGGACAACAGTTTTCGTATTGCGTCTCTGGAAAGCGCAATCAACAAGCTCACGGAGCAGGGCTACATCGTTGAAACCTTCCAACCGGTCTCCTCAGTCAACGGCGGTGGCGGGAGTGTCAATAGCGCGACCGAGATCTATGTGCTGCTAAGGCGAATCAGAAAATAGGCCGGGCCGCAACCAATCTGCGCTATTTGGTTCTGGTCTCCTGAAATGCGAAGAAGTTAGCCACCTGTTCGGCGATCCGCCCAATCGCGTCCTCCATATTCGAACCAATGCCGTTGTGGCGTGCCGTGAAAACCGACATCACGATGTGTCGGTTCGGGCTTTCGAGAATACCGACGTCGTTGCCGATGTACGGTAGGAAGTCTCCAGTCTTGTGCGCCACGCGGAACCCGGTCACGTACTTCGGCAGTCGCGAGCTGTAGACTTGACCACGCATGATTTGAAGCATTTGTTCGCACGCTTGTTTGCTCACCACCTCGCCCTTGTGGATCTTCTCCAGCAGCCTGCCCATATCCCGAGATGAAGACAAACCAAACGGCGTCTTGGCTTCGGTGTGAAACTTCCACCGGTCGGGCTCAGCCGCTATGGCTTTGAACCAAACGTCCGTCCGCCCGGTTGCCTTGATGGTATTCAAGCCGAAGTCGCGCATCAGCTTGTTCACAGGCTCGACACCTCCAACCTTCTCAAAGAGCATGTCGGTCGCGCTGTTGTCACTCACGATGATCATAAGCGTGATCAGATCCTTTATCGTAAGGATTGCTCCGGCGTCGAGCGAGCGTATCACTCCGGTTCCCGGGCGCTTATCCGTCTCCTTGAGCGTTACACGATCCGTCAGAGCAAACTTGCCGGCTTCAATCTGACGGAAGATTTCGGCCATCAAAGGAATCTTGATGACACTCATCGTATCCATCGTTTCATCGGCATTAATTGCGATCTCTTCGCCGGTCTCGATGCACTTGATATAGATCCCCCATTGAGCATTCACCGAGCGCGCGATGCGTTCGATATTTGTCTGCAAGCGAGCCAGGGGAGTGATCTGCTGAGGTTGCTGAAACGCGAGATGCGAGGCGCACAGAAGAAGGGCCACGATCACAGTGCCGATGATAGCGCAGGGGTCGATTGGACATCGCAAAATCTCCCAGGAAGAGTTCGTAGTATTGCTTCCGGCGAAAGTCCAGGGGTCGAGCTTTAGCTTGCCAGTCAGGCGATAACGAATAATACGCACGAGGCCAATGCTTGGACTCTGAACTCCGGCCTGAACGCCTAGCCACAGATCGTCAAAATTACGTCTCTCTGGCCGGCGCCGATCGTTGCGCCCGCAACAAATCCTCATATACTTCAACAACGCGTTTCCGAGTCTCATCAAATGTACCAGCCGTATTTATGGCGTAGTCCGCGTAGCGGAGCTTTTCTGCTGAAGACATCTGCGCGGCGACTCTTCGCTCGGCGTCTTCGCGAGTGATCTGGTTGCGGCGCATCAAACGCTCCATTTGGATCTCGGGCTCGCAGTGGACGACTATGAGCTTGTCGAAGCGTTTGTAGCCTCCAGACTCGATCATCAACGCCGCATCGATAATGGCGATGCCGTCCGGGATTCGCCGCTTCGGCTGCACGCAACAGGCGATTCTGTTCTTCGATTACCCGTGGGTGAACGATCTCATTCAGACGCTTGCGGCGCGCTTCGTCCCCGAAGACTAATACGCCCAGTTTTTGGCGGTCGATCGGGCCATTCGGAGCAAGAACGCCTTCTCCGAACTCGCTCACAATGTCTTCGTAGGCTGGGTGGCCCGGCTCCATGACAGCGTGAGCGATCTTGTCGGCATCAAATGTCATGCAGCCAAGTTCGGCGAGAACCGAGACCACGAACGTCTTGCCAACCGCGATGCTGCCTGTGAGTCCAACCTTTAGCATAAACGATGAACGATGAATGCTGAATGATGAACGATGAATGAAGAACGATGAATGCTGAATGATGAACGATGCATCCTGAACGATGAATGATGGAATTGATGAACAGAGGATCTTGTAGGCCTTGTTCATTCATCGTTCATTCATCGTTCATCATTCATCATTCATCGTTTGTTTCCATCACTCCCAATATTCGATCGGTTCCTTCTTCGCCGATATCAGCTTATCAAGCGCCGTCCGTCCACCAAAAGCCGTGACTATCTGATCATCAAGATCGTCCGCGACCCGGGCTATCGCAGACACGCTCCCGTATAGCTCTTCGCGATCCATTGAATCACCAAGGATCGTGTGCGTTAGAAGCACAGTCCCTTTTTCGCCTTCGCCCCGAGCCAAACCAAACCCGCCCAGTATCAGACGCAGGTTGTATGTGAGCAGGTATCGCATCAACTGCTCGGTAACATCCACATCGACCACGACGTAGGCGAAAATCTCGACTCCTGATTTCTTCTCACCGATCGGAAACGCGCGGACATAGACGAAGGTCGAGCCCTCCTGCAGGACGAAGGTATCGTCCAGAAAATTGACGTTCACCTCGCCAAACAAGGTGTGCAGATAGCCCCGGGTTTTTTCGTACACCCTCTGGTGCGCTTCGGTTTTGAATTCCATTGTCTAGCTCACGACACCGACTCTGACGGTTTGGTTCTCAATGCTGACTAATACTTCGGGTCTCGCTCCCACGACGTGCCGGTCAAGGCGCAGGTGCGTGAACGGAATGATGATCGTTTCCTGGAGCAGGCGCTCGAGCTGTGCCAGGCTTTTGCGTTCGCTGGCAAGCCGGTCGGCGAAGAAGCTAGCGAGCTCGGGTCGCATGTTTATCACGACAGGCTGCGAAGAGGTCAGTCTCGCGCTGAGTGCATCGAGCCGCTCCGCTATTATCCGTACCGTTGCCGTTCGATCCAGCACTTGAAACTCGATCACCTCGTCAATCTGCGCGGCGAGCGATTCGTTGATCCCAAACCCCGAACCGCGCTCCCTCAGGTTCAGGCTTCCAGTCTTGCGCAAGTCTCCAGTCAGGCGGCGGTCATCGCTCTCACCATTGTGCACGAAGCCCATCCGCGGGTGCTTGGTGGTCTCGTTGATTTGGGAGAGCGACATCACCACGGTTGTGTTTGAAAGCGAGATTCGTGACCCGGTCGCGTCTGTGAATCGCCCCTGCTCAAACGCTTCACCCAGAAACTGCTGAACGACCGTGTGAGCTAGATCGATGTTTCTGAAGTAGAGCACCGAGTGCGGGTTATCCTGGGCCGCTTTCGACAGCAACCCGCTTCGGTCACCGTAGCCGACATAGCCAGGCTCCGCGCCGATTAACCGCGAGATCGACCATGCTTCAGTAAACTGACTCATGTCGAACTCGATCATTTTCTGCGATGAGCCGTACAAGAACTTCGCCAGCTCCGTAGCCATCTCGTGTTTGCCCACTCCCTCGAGACCCACAAACAGGAAGACGCCGTCTGGCTGCTCGGGTCTGATCTCGAGGCCGAGCTTTGCGATGCGCACGACACGCGCGACATCGCGGGCGGCACGTTGTTGGCCGGGCACGGTTGCGTTGAGCAGATCTTCCAGTCGTTCGAGCCGGTCGCCCGCGTCTTCATCCATCATTTCGAGTGGCAGACCGGTGGTCTCGGACAGAGTCTCGGTCACACATTCGCGGGTGAGGTCAGGATGTCCGGCAATCGTTGCCTTTGCGGCTGCCTTATCCAGCAGGTCAAGCGCTTTGTCAGGGAAGCTGCGCGATTGCAGGTAACGGTCGGCCAATTCGACGATCAACGCGATGATTTCATCGTCGATCTTGAGACCGTGATAAGACTCGAACGCGCTGCGCGTCTCGAGCAGGATGCCGCGGGTTTCTTCAGGCGACGGCTCATCGATGGTGATTGTGCTGAAGCGCCGCGCGAGGGCTTCGTCGCGCGCGATGTACTTGTAATACTCCGCAATCGTTGTCGCGCCAATGCAGGTGATCTCGCCCTTCGACAACGATGACTTCAACAAATTGGCGATATCGCCGGTCCCACCCGCTCCGCCCGCGCTCAGCAACGTGTGTATCTCGTCGAAGAACAGAATCACGTCACCGGCGCGACGCACGTCTTCCAGAAGCGTCTTCAGCCGCTCCTCTGTTTCGCCGGCGAACTTCGCGTCAGCGAGCAATCGCAACCGCGACACTTCGAGGATACGTTTGCCTCGCAGTCGCTGCGGCACGTCACCATCCCACAACCGCGACGCCACGGCTGTCACCAGTGCCGTCTTGCCCACCCCGGGCTTGCCTATGAGCAGGGGGTTGCTCTTGAGTTTGCGGCAGAGCGTTTCGAGCACCGCGGTTATCTCGCGCTTGCGCCCAACAAAAGGATGCGAGGAGGACTCCCGTGAATCTTCCGCCAGGTCACAGCAATAATCATTCAGGGCGCCGGTTAGCGCCCGCACGTACGGGATGAGGAGTCAGCGAGCGGCGTCGCGGGTCCAGGACGGTGTTTGAGTACTCGGCTCGTCGTCCGACTGCCGGCCCGCGGCGGAGGACTGAGCAGGTTTGGCGGTTACCTCTTCTGCCATCTGCACGAACCCCGTCACTTCGTCCAGGGCTTCTTTCACCGTCTGACTGCCTAACGCAGCGCGTAACAGATGCGCCGGAGTGGCACGCTCAAAGCCGTCGAGTTGAGCGAGACGACTTGCTTCAGAAATCGAAGTCTGAGTTTCCTTCGAGACGGTGATTGATTCTGAAGCACCGGGGTAACGGGCGTCGAGTATATCGCCGACAGACTGGAGCAAAGAGGTTAGTTCCTTATCGAGTTCCTTCTCGTGGTTCTCCTTGATTGTTGACTGCAGCACGCTGAAAACGATGTGAAGCGGCGTCACGAGCCCGCCTCTGTCGAGCGCGATGCGCTTCGCGCCTTCGAAAGCAGAACGCGCCTGCTGATCTAACAAATTGAGTAGTTGTTCTTTTTGCATGGGGCCGCGCCAATCCAGAGAACCTGGGAGCGCAGGCATCCGGCCTGTTTCTTTTCACGCGATTGCAGCCAGGCAAGGATGCCTGCGCTCCCAGGGTGACAGCCTATATCGCGGCTCGATGGAGGGTCAATGTCGAATGCGGCTACTGGATCGTCTCGCTGGCTTCCACTTGCTGCTGTTGATTTGTATCGCTGATGTGAAGCGCCTGCTCGGCGAAGACGTTTGAGTTGATGAGCGATTGAACGACATAACTGCCTGATGTCGGAAATGTGACGTTGGCAAAGATGGTAACGTTATCGGCATACCCGTCAGGCGGAACTTGAAATGGCGAGGGCGCGGACACGGCCACCGGTTGCACGCGGTCGGGTGTCAAAATGCGCACTTCAGAAAGATACTGGCCTTCACCGGACCAGTGATTGAGGATGACCAGCTTCAACAACGTGACCGGCAGCTGCGGCACCTGCATCGCGTAGAAAAGGCCCATCAGACTAAGCTTGTGGTTGATCTCGACTCTCACATCTTCGCACATGATCGTGTAGTGCAGACGAAGGTTCGTTTCGGTCATCTGGTTTGTCATTCTCTCTCTCTTTCCTGGGTTCAGCTTAGCACCGCGTCACGACAAACGCCATTTGAGCGTAGGCTGTCTGGGAGACACCGAACTCCTTCGAGCGCAACAAACTGAGTGGCTCGTTAACGCGGATTGCAAGCGTGTCCATCGTTGTGTTTAAGTAGCAGTCGAAGAAACCCAACCAGGAGAGACCGTTTTGAAACTACGACTATTGCTGTTCCCCATCGTCGCACTACTCGCGGCGGGCACCCTATCCATCGCCGGGCCACAGTCACCCATGAAATCTGGGGATGTAGAGCGTGAGGTTCGTGAGGTATTCGATAAGTGGTCGACTGCGCTTACACGTGGCGACAAGAAGGCCTATCTCGACACCTTTTGGAACTCGCCCCGTCTTGTGATCCGGGTAGCCAGCGGCGAGTGGCGGGGAGCCGAAGCTTATCGCAAACGTATCGAGGCCGCGCAGCTTCCGCCCGGCAGCCCCTCCGACTATCGAAACGTAGAAGTGGTCGCGCTCGGTTCGGATGCCGCGGTTGTAACTTATGAACGCCCGGCGCCTGGCCAGGCGAACGCCGCCGCAGGGGAGGCTTTGATCTTTCGAGGCACTGTTGTTTTCACTCACACGCCTGACGGGTGGAAGATCGCCGCATGGCACGCGCATTCCGTATCAGAGAAAAGTACTCAGCATTAGAGTGAATCGCAACTGCGGAATCGAGACTGTTACCGGGACGAAGACGCTGCCACCCGACTGAGACGCATTCGGCACGAGGCTTTGAGAAGCGGCGGGCAGATTCGATCGGCGGTTTGGTTACTCGACCACTGCAAGAACCTGGTTGGCGTTGACTGTCGCTCCTTCAATTACACGAACCTCGATGACTCGGCCGGTTTTTGGTGACTTGATTTCGTTCTGCATCTTCATCGCTTCCACCACAACAACGCCTTGACCCTGCGCCACTTCGTCGCCCACGCAGAGCAGCATCCGCACGACCTTCCCCGGCATTGGCGCGACCAGGTTTTGTCGGCCTTCGATTTGGTGCTCTGAGGTTGAGCGGCGGTGTTTGCGGTCGATGATGCTTGCTGAAAACGAATGTCCCGCTATGGTTACGTTCAGCGACTGTGGCTCGGGTTCCCAGACCCGTGCTTCATAAACGCGATCGCCCGCGAGGAATGTGTACACCCCCTCCTCCGGAGAGACGACTTCAACGTCGTAAAGGTTTGCACCGACGCGCGCCTGTACCCGGCCGTCGCGCTCTTCCAGCTCGACAATGACCTGCCGGCCCTGGATTTCCATTTCGTATTTCATATTGGCGAAGTAGCAAAGACTGAAAGGTTTGCTACCTTCTCTGTGCTACTTCCTTTGGGTGACGCGGCCGGAGAGTTTCCATCGACTCTCCGTCACAGCACGAACAGCCTCTTGCCGCGTCATGCTCGCCCTTGAGTGCAGGATCGCCGCTACGGCGGCAAGGTCCGCGAGCGCGGTATCTTCCTCTCCCTGTTCTTTTGACCGGGAATTCGAAATCCAAAACCGGTCGATGAACCCGGTATCGAACTCGCCCCGCCGAAACTCTTCACTGTGAACAACCGCACGGAAGAAGGGCAAGGTGGTGCGGATGCCCTCAACGGTGTACTCGTCTAGAACGCGGGCCAGTCTGTTGATCGCCGCTTCTCTAGTCTCGGCCCACACACAGAGCTTCGCGAGAAGAGGGTCGTAATAGATTGGCACTTCCCATCCCTGATAGCTTCCGCTGTCATAGCGTACGCCTGGACCGGCAGGCGTCACGAGCTTTGTGATTCGCCCGGGGCTGGGTAGAAAGTTGTTCTCCGAATCCTCCGCATAAATACGGCATTCGATCGCCGCTCCACGCATAACGATCTGATCCTGCGTGAAAGATAGTCTCTCGCCAGCCGCGACGCGTATCTGCTCGTGAACCAGATCGCGGCCGGTCACAAGTTCGGTCACCGGGTGTTCCACCTGTAGCCGCGTATTCATCTCGAGGAAGTAGAAGTTGCGCTGGTCGTCAACGAGAAACTCGATGGTGCCTGCGTTTTGATAGCCGGCGGCGCGCGCGATGCCGACGGCGGCTTCGCCCATGCGACGCCGCATCTCACCGTCGATGATTGGCGACGGACATTCCTCGAGCACTTTCTGATGTCGCCGCTGAAGCGAGCATTCGCGTTCACCGAGGTAAACGACATTTCCGAATTGGTCGCCGATCAGTTGAATCTCTATGTGCCGGGGTGAATCGATGTACTTTTCAATGTAGACCGACGCGTCGTTAAAGCTCGAAGCGGCCTCTGAACCTGCAAGTGAGTACGCGCTCGCGATGTCTTCGGATGAGCGGACTACACGCATGCCCTTGCCACCGCCCTCCGAAAGCGGCTTTGAGTATGACCGGATATCCAATCTCGTTGGCGACACTCTCCGCCTCTGCCGCGGATTTGACCGGCGAGACTGTCCCCGGCACAACGGGCGCACCCGCAGCCTGCGCGATTTGCCGGGCGCTGGTCTTTGAGCCCATCAACTTCATAGCTGAGGCGGGTGGGCCTATCAGAACGAGCCCGGATTGTTCGACCGCCTCGGCGAACGCGGCATTCTCAGACAGGAAACCGTAGCCGGGATGGATCGCCTCTGCGCCAGACTTTTTGGTGGCGTCGATGATCTTGTCGATAACCAGATAGCTCTCGTTGGAGGGGGCAGGACCGATGTGTATAGCCCGATCGGCAACGCGAACGTGCAACGATGCCCGATCGACATCGGAATACACAGCGACGGGCGAAATGCCCATCTCCCGACAGGCTCGAGCGATGCGCACTGCGATCTCACCGCGATTGGCGATCAGGATTCTCTTGAACATCGGTGAAGCAGAGTCTAAACGAAAAAGGCAAAAGTGAACATGTCACCTTTGCCTTTTTCTCGATTGCATTTCGAGCGTAAGGTTCAGCGGAGCTGCTGAACTACAGTTTACTTTTTGATTTCGGAGTTGGTGAAGAAAACGCCATCTCGCATGATGATGTCGTCGTCAGTTCCCACGATGCCGTCCGCTCCGGCGGAGCGCAACTCAAAATTGGTATTTGTTATTGATGTGGCCCCCAGGGCGCTGTCCGCCAGGAAACCCCCGGAGGGCTCGTATTTGATGCTGCCATCCCAGTAGTCGGTGGGAAGCGAATCACCCACCATTTCCTTAAACTTCCCAACCTGAGGATAAGAGCCATGGCCAACTCTGAGCTTGTACTCTTCGAGCAGCCCCGCGATGTGATGCATTGAAGATTGCGTGGCCGCAACCCGCCTGATCTGGTAGTTCTCGAACGCTTGTGGAATATGGGCGATGCCGTAGGTTGCCAGGCCAAGACTGCCGGCTATCGTTAGTGACAAGGTGGCTGCAGCGGTTCTGTAACCGCCGTACCATTCGGCATCCTGTCTTGCTAACCGCACTGCTCGCCAGGCGGACCAAATCACCAGCACAGCCGCAAACGCCATCCATTTTGTGGCGACGAGTGACGCAACGACAACCAGCGCCAACAAGGCCGCCGAGGTCATCGCCGGACCCAGTCGCTGAACCTTTATTGGTGTTTCGTCGAGCGGTTCGCCGACGAATCGAGCGCCGCAACTGCACGCATGCGCGCTGCGCAGGACACTTCCGCCGCAACACGGGCAAAGCATTGCCTGGGTGCTCCTAGCCCTCTCTTGAATCTCAAGTTTTGCGCTCACTGTAGTCTTTCCTTTGTTTAGAACAGGATCAGTTCTGAATGGAGTAGTCAGCCCGCACCAATTTTTCCTCGTGCTGTTTTTCTCTCTTGATGCGAGCCGCTTCGACCGCGGCCCTGTCCGGCCCTCTCATCTCGCGCCAGGTGTGATACACCCTGTGTACGACGGTCCAGTGTGAAAGTACTGCAAGCACCCATAAAACCTGCGGCATCTTATGCAGGAACGGATTGCTTGCCGGCCCAATCTGGGTGAGCGAGCCGATGATCAGGAGTACCACGCGTTCGGGTCGCTCCAGAAAGCCCACCTTGCAGGCTATTTCAAGCGATTCAGCACGGGCTCGGGAGTAACTGATCATCACCGATCCCACAAGCGCCAGACCCGTCAACGCAACCAGAAGCGTCGAGTGAGCGGCGGTGTTGCGCGCATAAAACACCATGATCCCGACGTAAACGATGACGTCGGAATAGCGGTCTATTACGGAATCAAAGAACGCGCCAAACCTGGTGACCCGACCTCGAAGACGCGCCACCTGGCCGTCCAGCATGTCAAACAGGTTGGCGAGGATCATGAACAACCCCGCCGTAAAAAAGAAGCCGTATCCGTACAGCACACCGCAGCCAATGTTGATCAGCAAACCGATAAACGTCAGCGCATTCGGGTTGATCCGACTGCGGCTCAAGCCGCGCACCATCGCGTCTATGATCCGCTGACAACCGGCCCCAATCGCTTCACTTATCATTGGAGGGCCTCCCCGCCTCGACCACCCCCAAACCACCCGGCGAAGCGCTACTATCGCAAACGCGCGAGGCCATGTCAACCTGCGGCCCGAGTGAACCCGTCCTCCGCGACGATCTGCAAGCGCTCAACGGTTATGGCTCATTGGTCTTCAGAGTCGTGAACTGTCCGGAGCTTGATTATCTCGAATCGGCGTTTGCCGTTAGGAGTCGTGACCTCGACTTCGTCTCCCTCGCTTCGCCCCATCAGTCCGCGCCCAACCGGCGATGAGGTGGATATCTTGCTCTGGGAGATGTCTGCGTCCTCAGACATTACCAACTTGTAGGTCACTTCGTCGCCGGTATCAACATCGTAGAGGCGGACAGTTGAACCATATCCGACGCGGTCGTGCGGCAGCCGCGAAATGTCGATCATCGAGAGATCGGCCAGGCGTTTTCGCAGGTTGCCAATTCGCGCCCGCACATAGTCCTGGCGATTTCGTGCGGCCGTATACTCGGCGTTTTCGGACAAATCACCCATTGCCACGGCTATCTTCAGATCCTGGGGAATCTCGTTCCTCAGTTCCGATTCGAGCTGACGCAATTCATCCTGGATCTTCTGTTTTCCTTCGTCTGCCATGTTGTTCGCGAGTAAGTTTATATCGTCGGCGAGTTACTAAACAAGAGCAACGCGACGGATGCGCGTGGCTTCTGTATGCGGATCGCTATCCGGCGAAGGTATTTGAGCCGGTGGGTTCGCTTCTGGTTAGCTGCAGCGGAGACTAGCCGCCGCCGTTTTTGCGGAGCTCTAGCAACACCTGCTTGGCGACCGCCTTGAGCGTGTCGAAAACGCCGACACCGCGATTGGCTACGCCCTCGAACACAGGTTCCCCCTTGCGCCTAAGCTCGGCGCTGAGGTCTTCAGTAGAGACCACGTTGGGTAAATCTCGTTTGTTTAGCTGAAGCACGTACGGGACTTTCATCAGATCGTAGCCGTGCTGTTTGAGGTTGAGTTCCAGGTTGAATAAAGCTTCGACGTTTGCGTCCATCCGCTCGCGTTGCGAGTCCGCTACAAACACCATTCCGTCAACGCCCTTCAAAATGAGCTTTCGGCTGGCGTCGTAAAAAACCTGTCCAGGCACCGTGTACAAATGAAAACGAGTCTTGAAACCGCGCACCGTCCCCAAATCGAGCGGTAGAAAATCGAAAAACAACGTCCGGTCGGTTTCGGTTGCAAGGCTGATGAGCTTGCCCTTGGACTGGGTTGCGGTTGAGTCGTAGATATACTGCAGGTTGGTCGTCTTACCGCCCAGCCCGGGTCCGTAGTAAACAATCTTGCAGTTGATTTCGCGCGATGCGTAGTTGATGAAGGTCAAAGCTCGTATCCCTTTGTCGCTGTGCCGGAGAGGTCGAGGTCTCCTCCCGGTCGATCTCGCTGGTACAGGGGCTAGTTGAACAGCGCGTCTATGTCCTCTTCGGTTATTTCGGCAAATGGCGAATCGAGCGCAATCCCCATGTCGCGCTCCCTATCTATCTTGCTATCGATTACTTCGAATACTGAATTCATCTCCGCGGTGGCGCGCTTGACTCGGAGTCGTACAAGACCAAGGCTCGAACGCTCATCGAAAATAACAACCAGTATCACTCTCGCGGAGACGATCGAGATATGCATATTGTCGCGCTCACCCTCGTGCGACAGGACCGGAAAGCCGCGTTCGCCAATCAAGTGCGCTAGTCCGTCAGTAGCAGCCACGTTGCCGGCGGTCAAACTGGCAAGGCTCGTTGTGTCCAGGTTGAGCATCTCTCCGTGTGCGGCGATCTGCTGGCCGTTCTTGTCGACCAGAAAAACAAACTTGGCGTTCGCGTCGGCGCACAGGCGAGTGATTACTCGTTTGAGCTGCTCGTACTCCTGTTCATACAGGACAACCGGAGTCGACATCCCTTCTCCTTAGTCATAAAACCGGCATCGGGGAGCCATCTATTAGACGCGGCTATCTGGCGACGCGCGAGACGACCGTTTCAGCGAATACAAAAAGTCCGGTACCGTGTGGATTTGGAGGGGCAACTTGGGGTACCGCTCTTATAGCACGGCGTCCAAATCAAGACAACACTTTTCCTTGGCTTACCGCGGCGATCCGCGGTCAGGCTGCGAGCGTATCTTGTCGTCGATCCGGCGGCCTGGTCTGGGTCTCTCTTTCGTGTCGGCGAGCGGCGCTCTATACTGATTGGGAATTCAGTCAGACACAAAGTGATGGGAGAATTTATGGAATCAAAGTTTGCGAAGCACGTGAACCGCGAAGAGATAGTCGATATCGTCTGCGATCTCGTTCGCCAGGACACTGTTAACCCTCCAGGCAACGAGTATCTCTGCAAGGAAATTGTTGCGCGCTGCATCCAGTCGCTCGGGATGGAAGTCTCATACTATGAAAAGGAACCGGGCCGGACCAATGTCGTTGGGCGAATTGGGAGCGGCACGAAGTCAATCGGATTTGTCTCGCACATGGACGTCGTCCCACCGGGTGAGCTCGAACAGTGGAAGACGCCGCCTTTCGAGCCCACGATCACCGACGGCCGAATCTACGGCCGAGGCACACTCGATGACAAAGGTTCGTTCGCGTGTGCGTACTCGGCTTGCAAGGCGTTCCTGGCCGAACACCCGAAATTCGACGGGGCCATCTATCTGATTGCCGCGGCCGATGAAGAGGTGGGCTCCGAGCTCGGCATCATCTATCTTGTTGAAGAGTGCGGATTGAAGTTCGATGTGGCCATCATACCCGACGGCGGAAGAATGGATCTGTCGATCTATGGCGAGAAGGGCATTCTCTGGGTAGAGCTCGAGAGCCACGGTATCCAGGCACACGGCTCGACGCCCGAGCTTGGCCGCAACGCGATAGTGCCGCTGGCTGAAGCTATCGCCGAGATTAAGACTCTCGATCTTGGCGCAAGCTATGATCACGCTTTCGACGGCTGGACAATGAACGTCGGGACTATTCAAGGCGGGTCGTCTACCAACACCGTGCCGGCGTTGGCCCGAGCGACTATTGATTTCCGTCTCCCTGCCGGCATCAGCAAGCAACAGGTGCTTGCGAAAATCGACGAGAAGATCTCCGCCGCGCATGGCCGTTCTCCGGATTCGGACGTTCGCGTAAAGGTCCTGCACGAGACCGAACCGCACCTGTCGGACAAGAACTCGATCATTATTCGCAGCTTCGACCAGGCCGCTCGCCGCTTGAATCTGCCCATGAAGTACGAGACGTTTGGCGGGAATACCGTTGCCAAGAATCTCTACTTTGCCGGGATCACTTCGGTCGTGCACTATCCCGGCGACGACAAACTGGCCCACGTCCCGAACGAGTACGTGATCATAGATGAACTAGTGTTGGGGTCGGTGCTCTACGCTGAAACGCTTGAGGCTTACTTCTTTGGTTAAATCATTGTCGATCAGTTCACCGCAGAGACGACGCGGACACGGAATCTCTGCAGGGCCTCTATCCAGGCTTCTCTGTGTTTCTGCGGTGTTTCTGGTCCTGTTTGGGATACCGGCCGGCGCAAACAGCCAGACCCTTGAAAGCAGAGCAAACGAGATTCGAACCGCAATGGATGCCCGCGATTTTGTCCGGGCCGAAACCCTGGTCCGGGAGTTTCGGACGGCTGAACCCGCAGCCTTCACCCGTAACAGTTACGACTATCTCCTTGCGAGGCTCCTCGACCGGCGCGGCGCTCGCAGCGAAGCTTCGTCGATCTATCTTACCCTTTCAGAACGCGGCTCGATATTATCTCAATATGCGCTGTGGCATCTCGCGCTGCTTTCAAAGGACTCGGGTGATCTTGCACTCGAACGGCAATACATCACCCGCTTGCTTGTGAGCTATCCCTCAAGCGCCCTTGCGTCGCAGGCGAGGGGGCGATTGATTGACAGTCACTTTGAAAGCGGAGACTACCGTGCGGCGGTCGCGCTGCTAAAACCGATCGCATCGGCTACCGGCGTGAAGGGTCGAAGCGCGATGGCTCGGCTTGGCGAAGCCTACGCAAAGACCGGAGAAGCAGATTCGGCTCGGGGAGTCTTTGTTCAACTGGTCAACGGGTCTCGAGATGACTACGCGCTTGCCGCGGCTCTTGGCCTCGATTCACTCGATCGCGCGGCCAAGATAAAGCCGAATGAGTTTGATGCGCTGCGGCGTGCCAGAATTTATCTCTATAACCGGCATTGGCAGGAAGCGCGAGGACACCTACTGGACTTAGTCGACCGATTCCCTGATAGCCCGAATCGCTCTGAAGCGCTGTATCAAGCCGGCTTCGGTTTCTTCCGCGAGTACAACTACGACGAAGCGATCAAATGGTTCAAGCGCGCGCACGCTGAGTTTCCAGACAAGAAGGACGGTGAGCAGGGCTACTACTACGTCGGTTCGTCTTTGCAGCAAGCTCGCCTCTACGAAGAAGCGGCGCGCCATTACGCCGATTTTATTACGGCCTATCCCGCAAGCGAGCTCCTTGAGGGCGCATATCGCAACGTCGTCGACTGCTTTCGTTATGCGGGGAACCTCGACGAAGCCGTCGAGTGGTCGCGCCGGATCGTTCAGAAGTACGCTAATCAGCCGCTCGCCACCGTTGGTTTGTACAACGAAGCGAAGATCCAACTTACAAGAGGGAATTACGATGCAGCGCTTCTGCTGCTGACGCGAATTGCCGCTCTGCCGGTCACCGCTAAGGTAATCAGTGCGCCGATTCGCGGGGAAGCTGCGTTCCTGCGCATCTTCACGCTGGAGAAGATGGGCCGGATCTCGGAAGCGGCCCGAGCCTACCTCGCGACGCCGGATGAGCGCGACAACTACTTTGGCTTCCGCGCGACCGAACGGCTGCGCGGGTTGCTGAAGACTGAAGAAGGGCGTCGCGTGATCGAGCCGATGGCCCGCGCATATAGAACCCAGGCCCGGGCGGCGCTGGACGAAGCGCGTTACGGCGAAGCAAAGGACGCCGCAAATCAAGCGCTGCGCCTGATCGTAGATGACGCGGCGAGAACCGATCTGCTCGGGATTCTTCGGAAGTGTTACGCGCGCCTTCCGGCATATGAGGCTACCTTGCGCTACCGGCTAATCCCGGTCGGCCGCGAGGTTGTCGGGTCGTTGAAGGCAACCCAGGGTGAAGCGTCTCACCAGGCGCTTGCTGCGGAGTTAATGTTTCTTGGACTCTATGACGAAGGCGTGACTGAACTTGCGGATGCGGGAATTGGAGCGGGCCAGCCGTCAGGCCGTTCCGGAACCCGAGGGGCATCGATGCCTCAGTCGAGTGGCGACGCTGGTTTCTCGATGGCGGTCTACAGCAACCGGGGGGATCAAGCGTATCGTGCGATTGCGTTCGGCGAATCTGCTGCGAAAGCGATTCCCCAGGATTTTCAACTCGAGCTTATGCCGCGCGACCTGGTCGAGTTGATCTACCCTGCGCCTTACAGGGACGCGTTCGATCGTTACTCGCCGGTCGCGGGCGTTGACCCGAGGCTCGTACTCTCACTAGCGCGACAGGAGAGCCGGTTCAATCCGGCGGTCAAGAGCGGAGCCTCGGCGCGGGGACTGCTGCAATTCATTCCGGAAACCGCCGAGACGCTGGCAAACGAGGAAGGAATGAAGGGCTTCGAGCTTGACGACGTGTATACACCGGAAATTGCGGTGAGACTTGCCGTGCGCTACGTGGCCGATCTGCAAAAGCTCTTTCCAAACAATCCTCACGCAGTGCTGGCGGCTTATAACACCGGCGAGAAGAACGTCGAGCGATGGATCGCGCGCGCGCGATCGAGCGACGTCGATCGGCTCGTGACCGAGATCGCGATCCCGGAGACAAAGGATTATGTCGCGAAAGTCATGAACAGCTACCGCGCATACTCGCTTCTGTATACTCAAGACCTAAAACCGCGCACGCGATAACCTTCTCATAGTAACGCGAAATCGTTCCTTTATTCTGGTTCTAAGGGACAAATTCCTTGCAGGAACGGAGGGTCGGCGCGAACCAAAAAATTCACCGCTACGAGAGACCCGCTAACTTTTTCCGTCTGAGGTGTCTCAATATTGATGGGGGCATAAAACCTGGAGAGAACGGATGGCGAAGCTGGACGCAGAACCGCCGGATGAAGTTCTGGTGGTGGCGGCGATACTCGGCGATCTGGATGCTTTTGACGAACTTGCGTCGCGGTATCGTTCGGCAGTAGTGCGGACGGCCCAATCCATCGTCGGACGGGAAGACGCGGAAGATGTCGCTCAGGACTCGTTACTGCTTGCATTCAAAGCGCTACCGTCGATTGACGAACCACCGAAGTTCGCGGCGTGGCTCTCGGCCATCACCCGACACCGTGCGCTGCGATACGGCAAACGCGAGCGTTCGCATCAGTCCGGACGAATAGATCTGGACGAGTTTCTTCTCGAAAAGGTCCAGGCGCTGGGGCATCCGATGGTTGCCAGGGCCGAAGGCGACGACGAGTTGAAGCTGGCTCTGGAAAACCTGCCGGCCGACTATGCGCTCGTCCTGAGACTACGATTCTTCGACGAGATGCCGCTCAAGCGCATAGGGGCTTTCTTAGGCGCGCCGCTGTCTACGGTCAAGTGGCGAATTCACCGCGGCAAGCAACTGCTGCGCGAACAGATCGAACTCTTGAGACAACGAGGTGAGAAATGGAAACAGATAGAGAACTCGCAAAGCTGATCAACGTGCTGCGCCGCATCGGGCGGGCAGCCGGCCACGCGGCCTGGAGCCGCGACTCGGAGGCCGCTCGCTTCTGCGCGCTTCAGTACAACAAGGTGCTCGCGCGTGTGAGCCAACTCGAGCCTGCGGCTGCGGCGCTGTTCACAGCTCTGCCGGAAAGCGCTTCGGCGGATCTTACAAGAATAGCTGCTCTTGAACTTGCGTCCTATTTCGAGGACGAGGCCGCTCCGGCTGCGGCGGCCGGCTTCCGGGTCCGAGTCCGGGCGCGCGGTTGCGGCGGGCGTCGCGTGTGGGGCGGCCGGGTGAGAATGGGCTCGTGCATGTAAGAGGTGACTTATGGAAAGAGAAAAAGAAATTCCGAAGCTGGTGAACGTCCTGCGGCGGACATCGCGTATGGCGTTGCAGTCTGAGTGGACCGGAGGCAGCGAGGATGTGACCGGGTTCTGTATTGATCAGTACAACCGGGTGCTAGCGCGTCTGAAGGAGATCGACCCCGGTGTTGGGTCGGTGTTCGATCCGCTTGCTCCCGGCAGTTCGCTTACGGTTGCCGCTATGGCTTGCAGGCAACTGGCTGCGTATTACGAAGACGAAGTCGGCCGCACGGCGGGACCGGGCGATTGGAAAGGCATCTGGGGCGATCCGCGATACGGGGTATGGGTCGACAAGCGGGCATTCAAGGAGTTTTGGAGTAAGTCGGCTCGTGAGGTGGAAGACCTCGGTGAGTTCATCCGGGAAAACATCGACGAGTGGGTAAACCAGCGCAAGGCTCGCGGCAAGCATGGAGGAACCCCGACAGAAGAGGCCAAGCGCACGACCACTCCGATAGATCCCGAGGATACAAAGCCTCAATGAGAGCCGGCGCCGCGTGAAGGCACCTTTCTCCTTGGCGGATATTGAATGGACCGGCGCAACCCACGGTGGCGCCGGTCCCCGCTTGTGATTCAACCGGTGATATAGCTGTTCTGAATTACGCCAACCACACCCAGGTCGATCCTCCTTATTCCATAAACGAGTCGCTGATAATCGCTTGACTCCTGCCGCATCTAGATGGTAATAATTATCAAGTGATAATTAACCGCAATAAAGTAAGGACTCGCGCGGGCAGGGAAGTGGACGGCTGGTGTTCCGAGTTTGAGAGGCTCTGTCGTTCGAGGGGCATTCGAGTCACTGCGCAGCGGTTGGCAGTGTATCGGGCGCTGGCAGAGGACCTCGCGCATCCTACGGCCGAGTCGGTCTACGGGCGATTGAGGAAGCAATTGCCGGGGTTGTCTCAGGCCACTATCTATCGCACTCTGCAGTTTTTCGAGAGCGAGAATCTGATCCGCAAAGTAAGTTCTCCGGGAGCGATCGGACGGTTCGATGCGAATGTCGATCCGCATCAGCATCTTGTCTGCCGGGTATGTGGAACCCTGGAGGACGTCTCGGTTCCGGAGCTCCATGCGGCGGTGATTCCCAGGGTATCCGGGTTCACCGTGGAAGAGTTGGACATTCGGCTTGTAGGGCGTTGCGAGGCGTGCTCGAGTTCCGAGTCAAAGGCGCCAAAGCGTCGAGCCGCGCCCTCGCGCAAATCAACATCATGAACTAATCGAAAGAGAGGAAAACGAAACATGGCTGAACTCAAAGGAAGCAAGACTCATCAGAATCTGAAGGACGCGTTTGCCGGCGAATCTATGGCAAATCGCCGCTATTTGTACTTTGCGAAGGTTGCCGACGTCGAAGGATATCCTGAGATCGCGGGCAACTTCCGCGACACAGCCGAAGGCGAGACTGGACACGCCCACGGCCACCTTGACTACTTGAAGAAGGTCGGTGATCCCGCTACTGATCTGCCGTTCGGGGACACGTCGCTCAACCTCAAATCAGCGGTTCACGGCGAGACGCACGAGTACACGGATATGTATCCTGGCATGGCGAAGGCCGCGCGCGCAGAGGGCTTTGGCGAGATAGCCGACTGGTTCGAGACGCTGGCGAAGGCTGAAAAGTCGCACGCCGGACGCTTCAGCAATCTGCTCAATTCGATCAGCTAGCTGGGTAATCTCTTACGGACGTCCCAGGACCTCCTCATGTTTTAAGTCGGGAAGGTGGACTTTCCCCCGCTTATGGTAGGGAACAGGCACCTTAGCGCGCCTAAGAACACAGCGGGGGCAAGCCACCCTTCCTGACTGTGAAACATGAGCGACGTGTTGGAACGTACGCGGGGACATACGTTCGCATGGGTGTTGAACGGTGACAACAAACGAAAAGAGCATTAGCTACAAACCAACCGAGGGGTTGTCCTACGATCCCGCCGAAGAGAAATACTGGGACGCGAGCGGGCTAAACAAAGAGATTGAGCGAACGTTTGAGATCTGCCACGGGTGTCGGCTCTGCTTCAAATACTGTGACGCGTTTCCAACGCTTTTCTCTTTTCTGGATAAGAAGTATGACGGCGATGTGCGGCAAGTGACCCCGGCCGAGACCGGCACAATCATGGACTCGTGCTTTCAGTGCAAGCTATGCGAGGTTCAGTGTCCATACACCGACCGTGACGGCCATGACTTTCGGCTCGACTTCCCAAAGCTGGTGCATCGCTACGATGCCCAACGCGGGCGCCGCGAGGGATTCACTCTGCGAGACAAGATTCTTGGCGATCCTGATCGCGCTGGAACCATGGCGCGTGCCAGCCTTGGTCTCGCGAACTCAGCAAACAAGGTCCGGTTGCATCGCATCTTTCTTGAAAAGGCGTTGGGTATTCACCGTGACAAGCTGCTCCCGGACTTTGCTTCCAGCACGTTTGAGAAATGGGCCGAGAATACCGAAAAGATAGCCGCTGAGCCCGGCGGCGAGGTGGTGTTGTTTCAAACCTGCTACGTTCAGAATAACGAACCGCAGATCGGACGCGACACGGTCGAGGTGCTCGAGAAGAGTAGCGTAGACGTGAGGTGCGTCGCCGGGCTTCAGTGTTGCGGAATGCCGGCGTGGGAACACGGCGATCTCGAGTCCCTTCGCAAACAAGCGAAAGCAAATCTGAAAATCCTGCTGCCGTTTGTTGAAAAAGGCGCCAAGGTCGTCGCGATCAATCCGACCTGCTCGATGATGATGCGTCGCGAGCACCCGACACTTGTCGAGCTTGAAGACCGGCCGGCGGCGGAGAAGGTAGCCGCTGCCGTTATGGACCCAAGCGAGTTTCTCTGGTCGATTCGCAACGAACCGCGGTTCAACACTGATTTCCGCAGCACACCGGGAGCAACGGTCGGATATCACGCGCCCTGTCATCTCCGGGCTCAGGCGGTGGGTTTCAAAGGACGCGATCTCATTCGCAAGATCCCGGGTGTTGTTCCGCAAACCGTGATGGAGTGCTGTGGGCACGACGGGACCTACGCGATGACCACCGAAGGCTTTGAGCCTTCGGCCAGGATAGGCAAGCGGGCCTTTGACGGAATGCAGGAGAGCAAGTCGGAGGTATGGGCGACCGATTGCCCGCTGGCGGCGATACAGTTTCAGCAACACGCCGGAGTGAAGCCAATGCATCCGATGTCGATACTCGCTCGAGCTTATCGAGATGACGGCTTCGATGAGAAGGTTAGGCCGAAGGAACAAGGGGGTTCAGAGAAGTGAAGCCAATAGAACGATCCGAAATCATAGATTATGTGACTTACCAGGAGGGGCGCGACGCGTTCAGAGAAGAGATCTTTGCAGTGAAGGCTCCGCGCCGTATTCACATCGGCGAATACCTGACGTTGTTGTTCGAGAATCACCGCACGATGCAGTATCAGATTCAAGAGATGGTGCGAGCCGAGCGGATCGTAAAGGAAGCCGACATTAGGCACGAGATTGATACATACAACGAAGTTCTCGGCGGTGCAGGCGAGTTCGGCTGCACCTTGCTGATCGAGATCGACGATCCCGCGGTTCGCGAAGTTAAGCTCAGAGAGTGGTGGAACCTGCCTGAGAAGATGTATCTGCGGCTCGAAGACAACACACGGATCTGGGCGACTTTTGACGAGCGCCAACGCGGAGGCGACCGCGTGAGTTCCGTCCAATATATGAAGTTCGACACCGGCGGCCGGGTTCCTGTTGCGTCCGGAGTGGACCTGCCAGGTTTGCAAGCGGAAGCACGCCTCACCGCTGATCAACGCCGTGCTCTTAGGGAAGATCTTGAGTGCCAATAGCTGGCACACTCTCAAGCTTCAGAGTCAGCGTGGCTTCGCCCCGCTTATGGTTCGTCCGATAACTGGCACATTTAGCTGGCGCATTCTCAAGTTTCAGAGTAAGGAAGGGTGGCTTGCCCCCGCGTATGGTTCTTGTGGTGACGGGCGGGGGCAAGCCACCCTTCCTGACTCTGAAACTTGAGCATGCGCTCCCTGGACCGCGGGGATAGTGTTGGGTTTATTCCCCGGGTGCCGCTGGCGTGTTAATAAACCTTGCCGGAGGGCGTTTTATGGCTGGAGACGAAGTGAAGGAGGAAAGAGTGCAAGCCGTTAAACACCTTAGAGCAGTACCCAGTCCTCCCGATGAGGTCGAACTTCTTTATCGAGAGCATCACGATCACGTTTTCCGGGCCGCTTACCGCGTCACCGGGAGCGCCGTGGATGCCGAGGACGTTCTTCAAACCGTTTTTCTCCGACTCGTGCGACGCAAAGAGAAAGTGGACCTGTCGCCAAGCCCTGGCAGCTATCTCCATCGTGCCGCTGTTAACGCCTCGCTTGATTTGTTGCGTAGCCGGACCCGCTCGCGCTCGGTGTCTATCGAGGAAGTTGCATTTGATGCGCCTCATAGCTCCGAGCCAAGTCCGGAGACTCAACAGGTCGATCGCGAACTTCAAAATCAAATCAGGCGGTCCATTGCTACGCTTGGTCCAAAGGCTGCCGAGATCGTCGTGCTCAGGTATTTCGAAGGGCATAGCAATCTCGAAATCGCCGAGATGCTCGGCACGTCACAGATGGTGATAGGCGTGCTGCTTCATCGGGCGCGGACCAGGCTTCGTAAAGAAATCGCCAAGTTCATGGAGGGTTATGATGAAGCGCAGTAATAAAGAGCTTAATGACATTCTTGATCGGGCCACGGCCGGGATCCGCAGCGAGCGGGTGGATCAGTCTGTGGTCGAGAGCGCAGCGGAGCGCGTGAGGGCGAAGCTGTCTAACGAGCATGCGACGGCCAGCGCGCCCGCTGCGCACGTCGAACATATTCGGAACTGCGACGACTTCCAGACGCTCATACCCGAGTACTTGAGCGGGAATCTGTCGCCGGCCCGATCGCTTCTGTTTGAAGATCACACACACGAATGCATTCCATGCCGCAAAGCGCTGAAGGAAGCGCGATACGGTGTGGCAGCCGTTCCGGTCGGACCCGGCGCGTCAAAGATATCGGTGTCGCGGCGCACGGTTGTGAGATGGGCGATCGCCGCTACAATCCTCGTAGGGATCGGGGTTCTGTCGTTGACCTACGAGCGCTTCCTGACGGGCGGAGGCGACGCGTTTCACATGGTCGTGCACGCAATGGACGGCCAGGCCTATCTCGTATCCGATTCAAGTACCGAGGGTCTCAAAGTCGGGAGTCAGATCAAGCCTGGCGACAAGATCCGCACTGCTAAAGATGCCGGGGCCGTTGTGAAATTGCCGGATGGCTCGCTGATTGAGATGCGAGAACGCTCGGAGTTCTCAGTGACCGATGGCGCGCAGGGAACTACCATTCACCTCGATCGCGGCAACATCATTGTTCAAGCCGCAAAGCAAACGCAGTCACGTCATCTCTTCGTTCAGACCGACGACTGCACTGTCTCCGTGATTGGGACGATCTTTTCGGTGAACAACGGAACCAAGGGTTCGCGCGTGTCGGTTGTCGAGGGCGAAGTCCACGTCGAACACGCCGGCAAACAGGATGTGCTCCATCCCGGCGATCAAGTCGCAACAAACGCGAACATTGAACTGGTCCCGGTGAAGGACGAGATCGCCTGGAGCCGTGATGCTGCTCGCTACGGGCAGATGCTTGCCGGGCTTCGCAAGGAAATCGACGAGCGAGTTGCTCGGCCCGGATTGCGCTATTCGACTCGACTGCTCGATATGACTCCCGACGACACTGTGTTTTACGTCGCGATCCCGAATCTGACCGAGACTCTGGCCGAATCAAACAAGATCATTCAGGAGCGTCTGGCTCAAAACCCTGAGCTCAGTCAATGGTGGGACAAGGAGCAGGCCTCGGGACGCGGCAAGCAGGAGTGGGACAAGGCGATCTCAAGTATCGCTGAGTTCGGTGAGCAAATTGGGGATGAGATAGTCGTGACCGCGCAGCTGGCCAGGACGGGAAAGGGTGAGCCGGATGGTCCTCTGGTATTGACGACCTTGAAGAATCCGGGCTCGTTCCGCTCCTATGTCGAGGGCCAATTGTCGACACTGAGCCTGAATTCGAAGAAGGCTCCGGGTGTTCGGTTCATCGATGATCCGATGAGTGAGATGAAGACGGCTGCCGCAAATACGCCAAGTGATCTATACGTGTGGATCAACGGCGACGTGCTGGCTGCTTCGCCAAAGATCGAGTTTCTCCAGCGGATGGCGGCAAGCGCAAAGACAGCCAGCCCGGTCCAATACGGTGAAGACTCATTCCGGTCGCGAATCGCGGATATCTATCGAGAAGGAGCTGGGTTCGTCATCGCAGCCGATCTGCGGACGTTCATAGGGCAGGCTACGGGTGACGACGCCAAGACAAACACCTCGCTCGACAAGCTGGGCGTGACGAACCTGAAGTACTTCATAGCGGAGATAAAGGAAGACCAGGGCAAGTCGTTCAACCGGGCGACGCTGAGCTTCAGTGACACGAGTCACGGAATGGCGTCGTGGTTGGCGGCGCCGGGACCGATGGGGGCTCTGGAGTTCATCTCTCCCGATGCAAACGTCGTTGCGGCATTCGTTGTCAAACAGCCGGTTGCCCTGGTGGACGATCTGATGAGCGCGTTGAACGCGGTTGATCCAAAGTTCAGCGAACATCTTGACCAATTCCAGAACGAAACAGGGCTGAACATTCGGGATGATTTCGCTCAGCCGCTGGGCGGCGAGTTCGCGTTCGCGGTGGATGGTCCCCTGCTGCCGACGCCCTCGTGGAAGATGGTGATCGAGGTTTACGATCCCGCGCATTTGCAGAGTACCCTCGATCGTGTGGTCGAAAAAATGAACGAACTGGCCGTTCGCGACGGCAAGAAGGGCTTCCAGTTTGAGCACTCCGACTCGGGAGGTCGAACATTCTACACATTGAAGTCACTCGACTTCGGCCTCGAGTTGAGTTATGCCTACTCGAACGGATACCTGATAGCGGGACCGAGCCGTGTGCTTATCGACCGTGCAGTGAAGTATCACGATTCGGGCTACACGTTGTTGCACTCGCCGCGTTTCGTGGCTGCGTTGCCGGAAGACAAGCAAGCCAACTTCTCAGCGCTGATCTATCAAAACCTTGCGCCTGCGCTTGGCGGCATAGCAAAGCGAATGGGGGGTATTGCGGGTGGTTTACCCGAAGAGCAGCGAAAGGGTCTTAGTTCGTTGATCGGGGGAGGGCCGGTGCTTGCTTACGCATACGCGCAGGGCGATCACATATCGTTTGCGCTAAACGGCGAAGAGGGTCCGATCGGATTGAAGCCTTCGAACCTGATCGGCATGCCGGGATCGTTTGGACTGGGCAATATCATCCAGCATTCCGTGAGGTGATAGTCAGCGAATTTTGTTCGCTTCAAACGCCAGCCGTTGGGAACTCACACCCAACGGCTGGCGTAATCTTTTGAGACTTGCGAATCACAT
Organism: Blastocatellia bacterium; assembly: GCA_963737945.1. Classification (GTDB taxonomy): domain Bacteria; phylum Acidobacteriota; class Blastocatellia; order UBA7656; family UBA7656; genus Onstottus_A. The sequence continues at coordinate 69,850 of CAVTUR010000017.1, forward strand.
TCACCCAGGGAAACCAGAATCAAAGATGCGATGAGAAGGTTGATCTTCCGCGAAGTCAGGGACAAGATATCCCCGACGCAAGAATCAACTGAACTCGGACACTGAGCGACTAACTCGATGGACAACGCATTACCACAAACTCCCGAACCGATGGCGAGTGTCACGGTCTTATCGAAAACCCCGGAGCCTGGTCCGGCTGCTCCGGTGATTGAGCTCGATGGATTGAGCGTGACGTTTGGCGGTCGGCCGATACTTAGAGAGCTGCGAGGCGAGCTGCGCGGACGAGCGATCGGGCTGTTGGGGCCAAACGGGGCGGGCAAGACGACTCTGATTCACACTTTGCTTGGGTTCCATCCTCCCTCCTCCGGCACGGCACATATCTTCGGTCGCGACATCCGCAAGGAAGCGCAACAGATTCGAACCCAGATCGGCTACATGCCCGAACGCGATTCGTTTATCGCTAACATGACTTGTGTTCACTTCGTCCGTTTGATGGCCGAGCTTTCGGGGTTGCCGTCGGACGCCGCGCTGGAACGCGCACACGAAGCGCTGTTCTATGTCGGGTTGGGCGAAGCGCGTTATCGCAACGTAGGAACCTACTCGCTCGGGATGAAGCAACTCGCCAAGCTCGCGCAAGCTCTTGTTCACGGGCCGAAGTTGATCTTTCTGGATGAACCTACCAACGGGCTCGATCCGCCGGCGCGTCAGCGAATGATCGAACTGATTCGCCAGATACGCGACAGCGGCAAGGCTCACATAGTGCTGTCTTCTCACTTGCTGCGGGACGTTGAAGAGTGCTGCGAGGAAATATTGATCGTCAAGCAGGGCAGGATCGCGGTGTCCTGTAACCTTGAAGAGGAACGAAAATCGAACCTCAAATTCCTGGAGATCGAAACGCGCGGCGATCGTGACACCTTTGTTGAAGCTATCGCGACCCTTGGTTGCGAGTACGCGCTCACAAGTGAGCGGCGGCTAAAGCTTGTCTTGCAAAATGGCGTCGAGATCCGTGACCTCTATCGGATCGCCGGTGAGCAGAAGGTTCAAATTCGACGGCTCAACTTCAAGCGCGACTCGCTCGAAGATATTTTCTTGAAGGCGATGGAGGACGGCAATGACGGGGTGGGGCACGTCGTCGGCTTGCCGAACGGAGGTAAGCATTAATGTCGGTCTATGAGCACTCCTACAAACCGTACGCTGGACCGCTGACTCCTGAATGGTCGCGCTTCCTGATCATTCCTCGCCACGCGTATCGCGATGTGTTCGCGTCGAAGTTGTTCACCGGATTCTTCGCCCTGTGTTTTGTGTGTCCACTGGTGATGGCGATACTGATTTACCTGCATCACAACCTGACGGCGATGGCGATCTTTCAGATCGATCTCAGAGATCTGGTGCCCATCAACGGCTTTTTCTTTCGGATGTTTGCCGGAATTCAGACTGGTTTGGCGTTTCTGCTGACGGTGTTGATCGGGCCGCCGCTGGTTTCTCGCGATCTGTCGAACAACGCATTGCCGCTGTACCTGTGCCGTCCGTTCTCGCGCGCGGAATACGTGGTAGGCAAGATGAGCGTGCTTCTGATTCTGATCTCGGCGATCACCTGGGTTCCAGGAGAGTTGTTGTTTCTCTTTCAGTCTTATCTGGAGGGAGCAGCTTGGGCTGCGAGGAACCTGTGGATAGCCGGCGCGATCTTTATTCTAAGCTGGGCCTGGATGATATTGCTTGCGCTGTTATCGGTTACTATCTCGGCGTGGGTGAAGTGGAGAATCGCCGCGAGCGCCGCGCTGTTCGGTCTGTTCGTCATCTCCAACGCGATTGGGCTTATGGTGGATGGTGTCCTTGAAACTAGGTGGGGGAGCCTGTTTAACCTGTCTATCATAATGAAGACGATCGAAGACAGTTTGTTCCGCGAAGCAAATTCAGCCGGGCTTCCGGCCTGGATGGTGCTGCCGACTCCCGCCGCGTGGCTCATGCTGGCGTTGTACCTGGCGCTGTGTTTGTTTCTTCTCACCCGCAAAGTTCGGGCATACGAGGTGGTACGGTGACCGACAAGCCCGATGACCACAGGATCATCTTCGAGGACGTCTCGAAGTTCTACGGCGAGATACTAGGGGTGAATCGCGTCACCCTGGCGATCGAGCCCGGCATCACCAGTCTGGTAGGCCCGAACGGGTCAGGCAAGACGACGCTGATGAACCTGATGACCGGTTTGATAAGGCCAACCCGAGGCCGCGTGAGCGTGCTTGGGCTCGGACCGGATCATCCCGAGGTGTTCTTCCGCAAGGTGGGCTACTGTTCGCAGTTCGATTCTTTTCCCCGCGCGCTGAGCGGCTTCCAATTCATCCAGTCGTATCTGCGAGTTCACGGCTATGCGAAGAAAGACGCTCAGGAAGGGGCATGGAAAGCTTTGCACCGGGTCGATCTGCTCGATGCCGCTCATCTCAAACTTGGGGCATACAGCAAAGGTATGCGACAGCGGGTAAGATTGGCGCAGGCGATCGCGCACGAACCCGTGGTCATGATTCTGGACGAGCCACTGAACGGGCTTGATCCGATGGCCCGTGCTGAGACGATTCGACTGTTCCGCCAACTCGCCGGCGAAGGGCTTCACCTGATCCTTTCGAGCCACATCCTTCACGAAGTGGATATGATGAGCGACAGCGTGATCCTGCTTAACAACGGCTACATCGTTGCCGAAGGCGAGATCCACGGCGTGCGCAGCGAGATGGAAGATCATCCGATGCAGATACTGATCCGCTGCGACCGGCCCGGGCTTCTGGCCGCGAGGGTGTTCGAGCAGGACTCGGTGGTCGAGGCAAAGATTCACAAGGACAGGCGAGGTTTGTTCATCAAGACGCGCGACGCAGATGCGTTCTATCTTCTGCTGAATAATATCGTTGTCGAAGACGGCTTGACCGTCGAGTCGATAGCGCCAGTCGACGATGATATCAGTGCGGTCTATCAGTATCTGATAGGAGGAGGTGCAGCGGCGTGAGTGTATCAACCGAAGTCATCGCAGAGGTGAAGCCATCGCGCCAACGCCCGTGGTCGTTGTGGTCTGGTCAGATTGCCGCGATATTGCGGCTCGAAGTCCGAAAGAACTTCATCGGCAAGCGCGCGATTCTGATTTACCTGCTGGCCGCGATACCAATTCTCCTGATGGCTGCGTTGTCGGCACAGATCAGTTGGCAGCAGTCTCGCAACGGCAACATCGGCGAGACCAACATCATCTTCGCGAACCTGTATGAGGGTTTGATCCTGAGAACGATCATCTTCTTCGGTTGCGCCTGGATTTTCATGAACCTTTTCCGAGGAGAGGTAGTAGATCGCAGCCTGCATTATTACTTCCTCTCGCCTTTGCGCCGCGAAGTACTCGTGTGCGGAAAATACCTGTCGGGGTTGGTTGCCTCGATGGTCCTGTTCAGCATAAGCACAGCCGGCTCACTGTTGTTTTTGTACATCGGGCTTGGCTCGGCCGGAGCAAGCTACTTCGCCGACGGTCCGGGAAAAAGCCAGGCCGTCGCGTATCTTGGAATCACCGCGCTGGCCTGCGTAGGCTACGGCGCGGCTTTCATGGTAATCGGCCTCTTCTTTCGCAACCCGATCATCCCGGCGTTGTTGATCTACGGATGGGAATGGATCAACTTCCTTTTGCCGCCGGTGTTGAAGAAAGTCAGCATCATTCACTACCTGCACTCACTCTCGCCTGTGCCCGTCTCGGAAGGACCGTTCGCGATGCCCGCCGAACCGACTCCGGCGTATCTCTCGGTGCCCGGTCTGCTGATCGTAACGGCAGCGGTGCTTGCGCTGGCGAGCTTTCAGATTCGCCGGATGGAAATCAAATATGGTGGAGAGTGAAGGTCCGCGGGTAAGGAACGTCCTGTTGGATACACTCGAATCTGCCTGGAACCGCTCTGATTGAACCTGGGTGAAACTCGAGCACCCGAACGGAAGGCTGTATACATTCCCGGAAACTCAGCATGCAGGACGAGGGCCCCCTTGTACTGGGCCCGCCTACCCTATTGTGTGTTGTTGAAATCCCGCCGCCGATTTGCTTTGATGCTTGATTCAGTTAGTCGTCGAAATCCCTGCACGCGTTGCACTGATCGCTAATGTACCTGACCAGCAGATTCGCCTCTTCGTTCACCGAGCGCGTTCGGAGTCGCGGGCAAGCGTATTTTGCCCGCGGCCGTGTCGACATCGTCGCAGGAGACAAGGAAGAAGTAGAGGCTGGCGTCAGAGGGACCGACCGCTACGAGGTCTCTTTGAGGATCGAGGGGAGGGAACTCCTGGTCTGGTGTACGTGTCCTTACTACGAGAACGCTCTCTGCAAGCACGTCTGGGCGACTATGCTGGCCGCTGAACGCAAAGGTCATCTCACGGGAGGCGATCACCTGCCGACTCGATTGGTGATGACCGACACGATGAATATCGATGAAGAGGACGATGAATTCCAGTCTCCCAAATTCGCGCACGGCTTGAAACCAACTCCAGCAACGTGGCAGCGGTCGATCGACCCAGAGGAGTCCAAGCCGAGCGCCTGGCGCCGGCATCTCGAATCGGTGAACCAGTCGATGAAGGCATTCACCGATGACCAGACTCGCCCGTGGCCGACGACTCGAGAGCTGTTCTACATCGTTGATGTCCGCAGCACGCTGATTGGAAACGGGCTGTCGGTCTCACTTGCGTGGCGCGAGATGAAGCGGAACGGCGAATGGGGCAAAATCAAGACCACAGGGTTGCCAACCATTCGCGTTAGCCAATTGCCGGAACCTGACCGCCAGATAGTCGCTCTGCTGATGGGCGGTCGGGAACACTACGGCTATGCGTCGCAGTATTCCGGGGCGCCGGAGCGCTACAGGCTTTTTGAACCCCTCGATCACACTTTGATGCCGATGATGTGCAATACCGGACGGTGCCGGTTGCTTGTCAGCGCCGCTCCGCAGACTCGCGCTTATTCGAAGCCGCGGATGAAATGCTCCCGCTTGATTGGGACGATGGCGAGCCGTGGGAATTCTGGCTCGAGGTGCGTCACGATGCGACCCAGCTTGTTACCCGCGGCTCGCTGCGCAGAGGCGATGAGCGAATGGACCTTTCAGAGCCCAGTCTTCTAACACCCGCGCTGATGTTTTCCAGAGGCCGCGCTGCCCGGCTCAACGACTTCGGCGCGTTCGCCTGGATCAGTCTGTTGCGCGCTCAAGGTCCGCTTCATACTCCGGTTGATAAAGGCAGCATGCTGCTTGAGGAAGTGTTGAAGCTTCCGAGGGTCCCGCGGCTCGATCTGCCGGAAGAATTGCAATACGAAGAAGTCGCGGTCAAGCCGCAATCGCGGCTGAAGCTCGCAAAGTTGGAAAGGAACTACTGGCAGCCCGACCGCGTAGGCGGCGAGTTATCGTTTGATTATCGAGGACGAGTAGTTGCGGCAGACGATCACAGGAATGCGGTCTTTCAACCTGAGACCCGAACGGTAATCGTGCGCGACTGGGCGGCCGAACAACTCGCGGCTGAGCGGCTCAAGCAGCTTGGGTTCATCCGACAGAGTTCTTCGTACGAGCCGCTGCCGGCTTTGGCATTGGCCGCCAACAAGATGCCGATGGTCGTAAGGACGCTGGTGAGCGAAGGCTGGCACGTCGAGGCCGAAGGTAACATTTATCGGGAACCGCGCGAGTTTCGCGTCGAGGTTACATCGGGGATTGACTGGTTCGAACTTCACGGAACCGTTGATTTCGGAGAAGCGAAAGCAAATCTGCCTGCGTTGATCGCGGCGTTGAAGCGCGGCGACAACTCGGTGGTTCTCGGCGACGGCACGTTTGGTCTGCTCCCGGAAGAGTGGTTGAAAAAGTACGGAATGCTCGCCAGCCTGGGCACAACCGAAACAGATCACGTTCGATTCACCAGGAGTCAGGTTGGACTGCTGGATGCGCTTCTCGCGTCGCAACCCGAAGCGAGTTTCGATGCGGCGTACTCGCGCGCTCGCGACGAACTCCAGCGGTTCGCAGGCATCAGTGAAGTCGATCCCCCGCCCAGCTTCAAGGGTACATTGCGAGGCTATCAGCGCGAGGGACTCGGGTGGCTGAACTTTCTTCAGCAGTTCGGATTCGGCGGTTGTCTGGCCGACGACATGGGTCTCGGGAAAACAGTTCAGGTGCTGGCTCTGCTCGAGTCGAGACGGATCGCGCGCGATCGCGAGAAAAGGCGCGCCTCGAGGGCGGGTAAGAGGAAGGCTGACGCGAATGCGAGCAACGGAAGACTCGCCCCTTCGCTGGTGGTAGTGCCCAAGTCACTGGTGTTCAACTGGATTCAGGAAGCATCGCGATTCACTCCCAAACTCCGAGTGCTTGACCACACCGGCATGGATCGACTGAGGACCTCCGACCACTTTGATGACTACGATCTGATCATCACTACTTACGGAACGCTACGGCGCGACGCGATTCAGTTCAAAGACGTGCAGTTCGATTACGTTATTCTTGATGAAGCGCAAGCCATAAAGAACGCCAACACCGAGTCAGCCAAAGCTGCCCGGTTGCTGCGCGGCACCCATCGACTCGCCATGAGCGGGACGCCGATCGAGAACCATCTCGGCGAACTGTGGAGCCTGTTCCAATTTCTGAACCCCGGACTGCTGGGCGCGGCGTCGGTGTTCAAGCTCAATACTTCCGCCGCGCGCAACCCAGACGAGCAGGTGCGAGTATTGCTTGCAAAGGCGCTACGGCCGTTCATCCTCCGCCGCACCAAACAACAAGTCGCGAGTGATCTTCCACCCAAGACCGAGCAGACAATCTATTGCGAGATGGATGAGGTCCAGCGGAAACTTTATGACGAGCTTCGTGACCATTATCGCCGCTCGCTTCTCGGTTTGATTGAGCGCGAGGGGATCAAAAAATCGAAGATCCAAATTCTGGAGGCCCTCTTGCGGTTGAGACAGGCGGCTTGTCATCCGGGCTTGATAGACAAATCCCGGATGAGCGAGCGGTGTGCGAAGCTCGATGTGCTTCTGCCGCAGATCAGCGAAGTGCTTGACGAGGGCCACAAGGCGCTGGTGTTCTCGCAGTTCACAAGCTTTCTGGCGATCGTCCGCGACCGGTTAGACCGCGACGGTATCGTCTACGAGTACCTGGATGGGAAGACCCGCGACCGGCAGACAAGGGTCGAGCGTTTTCAGGACGATGCTGACTGCAAGCTCTTCCTGATCAGCTTGAAGGCAGGCGGGCTTGGCTTAAACCTTACCGCGGCCGACTACGTGTTCTTACTTGACCCGTGGTGGAACCCCGCAGTCGAGGCCCAGGCGATCGACCGTGCGCACCGGATCGGCCAGTCGCAGCAGGTTTTCGCGTATCGCTTGATTGCCCGCGATACGGTTGAAGAAAAGGTGCTCGAGCTTCAAGCGACCAAGCGAGACCTGGCGGATGCGATCATCAACGCGGACAACAGCTTGATTCGCAGTCTTGGCCGCGAGGACCTGGATCTGCTGCTTTCGTGAGTGTAGTCCTCGTGAAAACGATCGCCGACACCGTAGACCGCCAAACGTTTCCAGGGTAAATCTACTCTTATTTGCGTAGTGAAACATCGCCTTACAGAGATGAAACTCTTATCCACTGAGAGTCACAAATCCCCAGTCCGCGCGAGCCACGCTAAACCCACACTAGTCCGGGGAAGATCGCCAGTCGTCATCGCGATTGGCTTACTCTTCATGCTGAAGGCTTTCTCGGCCGGACAAACGCAGGATGAGGCTTTCGCCATTGACGGTGTGGAACGACGGGCGATCGTGTATCCCAATGCAAAGACGGCGACGGGTTCGGGCGCCCCGGTTGTGTTTGTGTTTCACGGGCACGGCGGGACTGCGCAGAACGTGGCGCGCCGCCTTCGCATTCACGAGCTGTGGCCTGAAGCGGTCGTTTGCTACATGCAAGGCATCCCGGGCGTAGTGGGCATCCGAGATCCGGAAGCCGCGCGGAACGGTTGGCAAAAGTCACCCGGCGAGCTTGGCGATCGCGACATCAAGTTCTTCGACGCGGCGCTTGAACGAATGCAGAAGAAGTACAAGACCGATCCAACCCGCGTCTACGTACTGGGGCACTCGAACGGAGGGCGCTTTGTGCACGTGCTTTGGAATACGAGAAGCGACAAGCTGGCGGCGATATGCTCGGCGGCCGGACCGGGTGGCACGCTTATCGAGAAGGCCACACCGAAGCCTGTGTTCATCATCGCCGGTGAAAAGGACCCGGTTGTCCCGTTTCAAACTCAACAGCTCAGCATCGGGCTGGCGCGAAGACTCCTGAAGACCGACCAGTCAAAAGCCAGGGTCAATGGCTTCGAGCGCATAGAGCCGGGGGCGAACGGCACTGAGCTCGTGAGCTACATTCACCCCGGGGGACACCGGTTTCCAGTCGAGGCTTTGCCCGCTGTAATCAAGTTCTTCCAGCGCCACGTACGACAATAGTCCTTAGACCCCATTAGTCCGGTGCCGAAAATGTCGATTGGCTGCTCGCTGTGGTGCTTGCTCGAAGCGAGGCCGATACCTTATCCTGCCGTTTCACCCCCGCTGCATCATCACTCTCCGAACGTCTATGAACAATCGACGCGAACAGTTTGGATGGTACATCTATGACTGGGCGAACTCTGCGTTCTACACCACGGTTGTAACTGTTTTCCTTGGGCCTTATCTGACCGGGATCGCAAAGGCCGCTGCCGGATCGCTGGGCGAGGGCAACACGTTTGTCCATCCGTTGGGTATCAAGGTCTTCTACGGTTCGTTCTTCCCCTATGTTGTCGCGTTGTCGGTGGGTCTTCAGATGGTCTTTCTTCCGATTCTCGGCGCGATAGCCGACTACTCCCATCGAAAGAAACAGATGCTTGCGCTGTTCGCTTACGTCGGATCTTTCGCGACGCTGGGCCTCTACTTTTTAGAGGGCACAAATTACATGCTGGGTGGTGGGTTGTTCGTGCTTGCAAACCTGAGCTATGGGGCATCAATTGTCTTCTACAATTCGTTTCTGCCCGACATCGCAACCGCGGAAGAGCGCGATCACGTTTCGTCGGTAGGCTGGGCAATCGGGTATCTCGGTGGGGGGCTGTTGTTGGCCCTGAACCTATACTTGTTTTCTCAGGCGGAATCGTTCGGACTGACTACGGGTCAGGCGGTTCGCATAAGCCTCGCATCATCGGGCGCGTGGTGGGCGGTGTTTACGCTCATACCGCTTGCCACGTTGAAGAATCGGCGTCCGCTCAAGAACCCTCCTGCTGGTCAACACTTCATCGCTACGGGATTCAAGCAGCTCGTTCATACGTTAAGCACGGCGCGGCGTTATCCACAGACGCTCCTGTTTCTGACCGCGTACCTGCTATACAACGATGCAATTCAGGCGGTGATCGCGCTTGCGTCGGTGTTTGGTGCGGAGGAGTTGAAGCTGGAACAGTCGACGCTGGTGCAGGTGATCCTGATGGTGCAGTTCGCCGCGTTCTTTGGTGCTCTGCTCTTCAATTGGGTCGCGAAGGCGACCGGGAGCAAGCGGGCGATCACGATCAGTCTCCTGATCTGGACGGGAGTGCTGGTGTACGCGTATGCGCTGCTGCAAACGAAGCTGCAGTTCTTTATCCTGGGAGCGGTGATCGCAATCGTGCTGGGAGGCAGCCAGGCGTTGAGCCGCTCGGTCTATTCGCTGATGATACCAAAGGGTCAGGAGGCCGAGTACTTCAGTCTGTATGAAGTGAGCGACAAGGGCACTAGTTGGCTTGCGCCGCTGATGTTTGGTCTGGCGCTTCAGTTCACAGGCAGTTATCGCGCGGCGATTCTGTCGCTGGTCGTCTTCTTTATCGGAGGACTGGCGCTTTTGGCGAAAGTGAATGTCCGCAAGGCCGCAATTGAAGCGGGGAACGAAGCCCCGGCAAAGGCATAGATTGGTCAGCGACCCCCTGAGGAAAACCGAGATGGAGAATTGAGAATTGAAAATTGGCCGGACCTTTATGAGCGTCCTCACAATTTGCGATTTTCAATTTTCAATTCTCAATTTTCAATTCTCCGGTTCTTAGCCTTGGGCGTCTTCATTCAATAATCTCAGCCAGAAGCTTCTCGTCATAGTACAGCCGAATCGGGAAATGCACCTTGCCGCTGAGCGAGTAACTCTCTTTCACGCGCGCACCGGGAGCGATGCGGCGATCGAGCAAGCTGCCGGGCATTCTGGGGTCGTACGGGGGTGCAGTTCTGTAAGGGCTGTGTCTTGAGACCACGATGTTGACCTGGACATTCGCTTTATCGACCAGCGCAAGTCGTTGCGGTGAAAAGGTCTCAAAGTCGTTCGAATGGTTTTCTACGACGACCTCTATACTCCCGTTGCCGAGTTTCATGAAGCTCCCTTTTAGCTTGGTGATTCTGATCTTCAACGGTCCCGCGTCGATCGGTGTCTTGTCTAGATCCGATGCTCGAATTTGAGCGGGTTGGTCATCGGCAACTGCGCAAAGTGGAACAAGCAGAAAGAGAACAAGAGCGAACAAGCTCCTACGCATTGGCTTAGCCTCCCGATTGCAAATCGCGAATTGTTGGTTCGTGGAATCTGAACGTCGCGGCTTAGCGCTTTTGCGATGCTTCGCCTTGCTTCCGGCGTTGCTTGATCCGAATCGGAGTAGCGAAAAATCCAAATTCCTCGCGTAGTCGATTTATGAGATAGCGCTCGTAGGAGAAATGCAGCTTCGCTCTTGGGCTGCGAGACGATGTGAAAACGACAAAGGTCGGAGGGCCGGTCCCCGCCTGAGTCATGTAGAGGACCCGCAAGGGATACCTGGAAGGTGTGGTAGCGCGAGGCTGTTCGAGATTGCGCTCAAAGAAACGGTTGAGTTCTGACGTCGAGACTCGCTTGTAGCGCTCCTGGTGAGCGTGTCTCGCAAGCTCGAGCAGTTTCGTCACCCGCAGACCGCTCTTCGCCGATATGAATACGATAGGCGCATAGTCGGCGAATTTCATCATGTCGCGGATACGCTGCGCGTATTCCTTTGTGGTATCGGCGGTTTTTTCGACGACGTCCCACTTATTGACAGCTATGATCAGGCTGGCTCCCGCCTCGTGGGCGTAGCCGCCGATCGTCGCATCGTTTGCCGTGGGGCCTTCGATCGCGTCGATCATCAGGATCGCGACATCGCCATCTTCGAGGTTCCGGCGCGCCATAACGACTGAAATTTTTTCGGCTACAAGCTCGGTCTTGCCTTTACGGCGTATGCCTGCGGTGTCAATCAAACGAAAGTGAGTGTCTTGATACTCAAGCTCGGTGTCGACTGAGTCGCGTGTTGTCCCAGGGATCGGAGAGACGATTACTCGCTCTTCCCCGACCAGTCGATTTACCAGAGACGACTTGCCCACATTTGGTCGCCCGACGATTGCGAGCCTGATTTCCTTTCGATGCTGTTCGTGGACTTCGGGCGCTGTCAGAATGTCGAGCGCAGCATCGAGCATCTCGGCGACGCCGTTTCCGTGCTCGGCAGAGATCGGAAACACAGCGTTCAGACCCCAGCGTTCAAACTCCAGCGAATCGGCTTCAAGTTTGACGGTGTCGACCTTATTGGCCGCTACGAAAACCGGCGTTCCGGTTACTCGAGCGAGTTCCGCAAGCTCCTCATCGAGTGCGGTGATCCCGGCGCGCGCGTCTACAACCAGAAGGATCAGCGATGCTTCGTCGAGGGCGGTGCGAGCCTGGATCAGGATGTTTGTCGGGATGAGGTCCTTGTCGTCAGGTATGATACCGCCGGTGTCGACCAGACGGAACTCGCGACCCCGCCATTCTGCGCGGCCGTAAATTCGATCGCGCGTGATTCCGGGCTCATCACCAACGATTGCGCGTCGCCTGCCGGCAAGCTTGTTGAACAATGTCGACTTGCCAACGTTGGGCCGGCCAAGAATGACAACGGTCGGAAGCTGAACCTGTTGCGATGCAACCTCTGATGCGATCTCGATTGTTTCGATGTTTGAATGCAACGCTTAACTGTAGCCTGTGGCTCGGAGCTTTTACAAGGAGCGAGCATTCGGTAAGATGCCCGGGATAAGACGAAACCCCAGCGAACGACGGGCAACCCGGGCGTCGGAGGTTTTTATGATTGGCGGAATCAAGACGATGTTGCACCGGCGACGTGTTGCGACGCGAGCGCGGCATTTGGAACTCGGTGAGCGCGGCGAGCGGAAAGCGATCGAGTACCTGACCGAGTATGAAGGCTATCAGGTCGTCGCGACGAACTTCCGGATACCCTTGGGACGTGGACTGCGAGGCCAGAAGCTAGCGGCCGAGATCGACGTGATTGCCTATGATGAAAACACGCTCGCGTTTATTGAAGTAAAAACGCGCACGTCTAGTGACCTCGCCTCGCCCGAACGAGCCGTCGATCTGCGGAAACAGCGCCAGATAGCTCGAGCTGCGAGGCGATATCGCCAACTGATGAAAGTTTACAACGAACCTTACCGCTATGACGTTGTGACTGTCCTGCCGGGCGAAACCGGGTATGAAATAGAAGTGCTTCGAGGATATTTTGACGATCGAGTGTTTCAGAGAAGCCGGTACTTCAGGAATGAAGCGTGAAACGTGATCGTTAATACAAACGGAACGAGATGGTACTTAAGCTCGTGGTCGGGAAGGGCGGCTTGCCCCCGCCCCCCATCAGACTCGGCGACACACGGAGCGGGGCAAGCTACCCTTCCCGACCTTGATCCCGCGCGTCGGTCCATGACTGCCACGTCAACGGATGACGTTTCATCCTTCAAAGTCAATTTCCGTCTCGGCAAGATAGCGTGCCGCGTCAGTCGGATTGAGCGGGTTGATATAGATGCCGCTGCCTTGTTCGAACCCGGCCCAGATTGTCGTTCGCACCAGGATCTCGATGTGCCAGTGAAAGTCTTCGCGTATAGTGCTGTAGTCGCCCACTCGCGGCTTCACGTTCAGGTTCGGAGCGGAGTGGATATAGAAGTTGTATGGTGGATTGCCGAGCAACTTGTAGACCTTCATCAAAACCACCTTTAACATCTTCGCCAGCTCTGTTCGCTCTTCGGGTGATGTCTGAATAAACGAGCACTGATGGGTCTTTGGCACAATGTGAATCTCATAGGGCATGCGAGCGGCGAACGGAATATACGCGATAAACTTTTGGTTCTCGGCGACGACTCGATCGCGTTGGTGGATCGCCACCAATACCGTGCCGTCAGGGTTATAAATCTTGTTCTCATAAAAAAAGATCTGATCGAGCTGACGGCACCAGATGCAGCCCTCGCCGTCGACAAAGTGTTCCTTCGCATTCACAAGCTTGCTCTTGAGCGCGTCTGGAATAACGGTCGTCGCGATTATCTGAGCGTGCGGGTGAGTTAGCGATGCGCCGGCGGCCTTGCCGTGGTTCTTGAAGAGCAAGACGTACTTTAACTTGCGATCGCGCTCGAGATCGACGTGTCGTTCCCACCAGGTGTCGACGATGCGTGCCACCTGGTTGAGGGGCTGTTGTTCGAGATAGGTGTCGTGATTCGGTGATTCGATGGCGACTTCGTGGGCGCCGTAGCCGGTCGCAATCTGGAACATTCCGATTTGACGCAGCTTGATCTCGGGAAAGATACCAAAAGCCGGAAACTTATTGGGCACCACGCGAGTGAGCCAGCCAGGACTGTTTGGAGGCTCACCGTTGCTGCGGATCGTGAATATCTCTGGCGGGGTCTGATCCTCTCGGCCGGAGCAGAAAGGACAGCGCGCCCGAGCCTCAGGGGTTTCGTCTTCACGGCGCGGCTCGGGAGCCTCCGGCCGCTGGGCGCGCGCAGATGAAATAATTACCCATCGTCCGCTGATGGGGTCTTTCCGCAACTCTGGACTGAATTCAGCCATACTCCCCTCCCCTGGAACTCCTATGAATAGATATTATTAGTCCACCACGCGGAGCGTAGAGGCCGCCATAAAAGCAGCGCATTAGAGTAGCAGGATTCCTACTGATCGGCTAGCGGCGTTTTGGGTGTTCTGCGCGCTTGTTGACGTTTGCGCGGCGCCTTTACTTCTCGTGCGGTGCCTTATTCCAAGGATCGAGCCGTAGAACTGGGTGTCAGACCTGTTGTCGCCCAAGCCGATACGACTTCAGCTTGATTCGTTCGCCGTCAACGCGTTGGGCTGATGGTTGGTCGCGGGGCAATCGCGGGGGTAGTTTGAATGTAAATGACTGTCTGCTAAGATTCGGTGAGGCACGTGCTCGGATTGACCCAGCCCGATTTACTCAGAGCCGGAGGATTTATGAAGTCATTAGCTCTCATGAGGGTAGCGGCCGTTACCGCTCTTCTCGCCGTTTTGTTGACTGCGTCCGCCGTTCCGCGATCGAGCGTCGCGGCTCAAAGCGGGCGTCAACCGGAGAAGAAGAAGGTCGAAAAAAAGACGGATGAAAAAAAAGGAGCCGAGGAGCCGCTTCCGCCCTTGTCGAAGGAGCAAAAGCAAGAGCCGCCGATAAAGTTGACTACGCAAGTTGTAAACGTAGAAGTTACAGTCATCGATAAGAAGAGCGGCCGGTTGTACACGAATCTGACGACCAGGAACTTTGCGATCTATGAGGACGGTGTCAAACAGGAGACGACAAATTTCGCTTCCGGGGAAGGTCCGATGACCGCCGTGTTGCTCATCGAGAACAACTATCGAAACCGGAGGTATAGTAACTACTACGACCCGACCTTTGCGCAAGAAATCTTCCAATCAGCAGCGACGTTTGTGCGAAGCTTTGTGAAGCCGGACGATCATGTTGCTCTCGTTACCTACAGTATGAAACCCAAAGTTGTACAGGATTTCACCGGTGACAGCGGGCAATTATATCAGGCAGTCATCGCGGCCGCTCGGGACACGTTGAACTTCAGCGAAGCGAATATCTATGACTCGCTTTCTTTTGTGCTGATGGGCGGCAAGGCGATACAGCTCTTTGAGGAAGAGGCGGGTGAGAGCCAGTACACGGGTTTGCAGGAGATCGAAGGGCACTCCGCGGTCATATTGGTCACGCGGGGAATCGATACATTTAGCCGAATCACCTATGACAAGGCAATGAGAATAGTCGCGAGTGCGGGAGTGCCGATCTTCATCGTCGGCGTCGGCAACCTGTACTTCAAGAAGTATGGCGACAACCTTCCACCGGAGCTGCGGCTGGAGTTTCTGCAGGCGCAGAACGGCCTAAACACATTCGCAAAGCTCAGCGGCGGAGCCTATTTCCCTATGACCTTTGAGAGCGAGATACCAACGATTATGCGTAATATCGAGTTGATGTTGCGGAGCCAATACAGCCTCGGGTATTCACCGACCAACACGCGGCGAGAGGGCAAGGATCGTAAGCTCAGGGTTGATGTCGATATAGACGGCGACGGCGCTCCTGATAACAAGCAGCTTATCCTCCACTATCGCGAAAGGTACGTCGAGCCCGATGACAATCCAGCGGTCAAGAAAAAGTAGACCGGTGATCTGGCGACAGGGGGCAGGGGATTGTAGTCGTTCCGTTTCTCTCTGACCTCTGTTTTCTGAAGTCTGTTGCATGATCGACTACGAACAACTGCATCTGTACTCCACCGTCATATCCGACGAGAACCTGGAAGAGTTGTTCGATCAAGCTCTGAGAACACTTGTCAAGAAAGAGCCTCGACCCAAGATCGAAGCTCGCTTTTACCCCTATGCGGGCCTGTCGTCGACAATTAGGTTGCGCCAGGGCCGGGTATTCGCCCGGGTGTCAGACATCCTCAAGGGTTCGCCGCGTGAGGTCCTCTTTGCCTTGGCTTGCATCCTTGTTGCTAAGCTATATCGACTAAAAGCTTCGAAAGTCCACGAACGGGTTTATAGAGAGTACACTCTCGATCCTCCGATCCTCCATGCCTCTCAAGCAGCTCGAAGGCGACGTGGCTACAAGATCACGACCTCCTCGATGGGTAATGAATACGATCTGGCAGAGATGTTTTCGGGGCTCAATGCCCGCTACTTCGGCGGCATGCTCGATCGGCCTTTGCTTTCCTGGAGTAAGCGACCAACGCGGCGCGTGCTCGGCCACCACGACCACATCCATCGCGCCATCGTCATCAGCCGCACGCTGGACAGCGCGGCCATCCCGCGCTTTGTAGTCGAGTACGTGTTGTATCACGAGATGCTGCACGTCAAGCACCCGGCCCATGTAATCTCCGGCCGCACAAGCTACCACGGCCGGCTGTTTCGCGAAGATGAGCGGTTGTTTGAGCGCTTTGACGAAGCTCTTAAATGGCTGGAAAAAATAGCGGTTCCGGCTCGAGGAAGTCGCAGAGGGAAGAGGCGGCCCTGCACCTAGTACAGCACAGCGATTAGCGCAGATGAGGACGTTCATGTATTGCCGGCGCCCGATGGCGACAAGGCGGATTCACTCATAGTGGAGCCGTGCAGGACCCCCACGGGACCAAGGGTAAGCTCGCGATCGAACGCTCGTGCGACACGAGAGGGAACAAAATTGCAACTAATGCGTTAGATGTGGTGAGCAAAGATCGCGACCCGGCAGAGTAAGGATGTGCAACGGATTCTCTCGGCCGATCGAGACCTGAGTTCAGAATAGTAAAATCCTTCTCCTTTGTCCGGGGCGCTGCAAGGCGCCCCGGACTTTTTCGCGTAAGTCAGGTCGCCAACTGGGCAAAAATGGCGTTTCGTTGGCTTGAGTCCGGTGTGGTCTCGACCGCGGCCATCGAGGCTGTGGGCGTCAATCCGCGAGGACAATTCACATTAGAAAACTTTAAGAGTAAAGAGAGGGCGGAGGCTCTTTTTTTTTGAAACCGAACTTGGGCGTCCGCGTTATTAGTCGTGTGAGTGAACAACAGGCCTGAACC
Organism: Blastocatellia bacterium; assembly: GCA_963737945.1. Classification (GTDB taxonomy): domain Bacteria; phylum Acidobacteriota; class Blastocatellia; order UBA7656; family UBA7656; genus Onstottus_A. The sequence goes on from CAVTUR010000017.1 coordinate 86,654, forward strand.
ACGTTGAATCTTAATGCGCCTGATCGATGTGGCCCAGCTTGTTAGGCCAAGCATGTAGCTTGGGGTGAATCCTCCTCCATTACTCACCGGGCGCTGCGGCATGAAGTGGCTGTGGCGCCCGCACTTTTTTTCTCGATCGCCTGGTCTCAAAGACAATTCCCGTCAGGATTCCGCCTGAAGGCGGGACTACGAAACTTTTTCAGGATTCGCCTGAGGGCGGGAACTACGAGACTCTTTCAGGATTCCGCCTGAAGGCGGGACTACGAAACTTTTTCAGCAGCCTGCTAGATCCCTCAAACCAGCTTTTTGCGGAACCTGAGTGCACTCAGCACAAGAAGCACCAGTCCCATAAAGGCCAGGGTCAGGACCTCGGGAAGAAGATCTACCAGCGTTGCGCCTCGCAAGACTATGCCTCGGATTATCTCCATGAAGTGGGTGGCCGGAACCAGATACCCGATAAGTCTCATCACTACAGGCATCGAATCGCGCGGGAACATGAACCCCGAGAGCAATACCGAAGGCAGCATTATCAGCCACGCGAGCTGCAGCGCCTGCATCTGACTCTGCGCCTTAGTGGAAATCAAAAGACCAATTGCCAGCGCCGTGAATAGAAACAGAATCGACAACGAAAGCAGGAGCAGGAGCGAGCCGTTGATCGGAACATCAAAGACCAATCTCATGACTGTCAATACCGTAAGTGTTTCAACGATGCCTATAAGGCCATAAGGCACCAACTTGCCCAGCATCAGCCCGAACGGGCGCACTGGCGTGACCATCAACTGCTCGAGCGTGCCCTGCTCGCGTTCGCGGACGATTGAAAAAGCCGTCAGCAGCGTCGTAATGATCTGAAGGATGACCGCAATTAGACCCGGCACCATGAAATTCGCGGAGCGCGAATCGGGGTTGAAGAGCATCTTCGGCCTGATTTCGATAGGAAGCTTCGATGTTCGGCTTCCAGATCCCTCCACGCCTGTGCTCAGTCTGGCTAGCGACTCGGTTAGCCCAACTTGTGACGCGACCTGCAGACTCTGCGTGGCTATGCTCGAATCAGAGCCGTCGATCAGCACCAGCACCGTCGCTTGCCGGTTGGCCAGTAGTCGCTCGGAGTAGTCTGGTGGAATCTTTATGCCTACCTTTACGCTACCGGTGACAATCGATTTGTTTAGCTCGTCGTCCGACCCAACGTACCGCTCGATGCGAAAGTAGTCGGTGTTCTCAAATGCCTGCAGCAGGTTGCGAGACTGAGGACCCGGGTCGAGGTTGTACACCGCGGTCTTGATATTTCGCACGTCGGTGTTGATTGCGTAACCGAAGACCATTAGCTGGATCATCGGTACCAGTAGCATCAAGGCGAGCGTAAGCGGATCGCGACTGATCTGGATGACCTCTTTGTAGAAAATTGATCTGAATCCTCTGAACATAGAAACTCAAACCGGTCTCAGTTTCTGGTTTCTCGGTTTCTAGTTGCTGGTTCGGAGACTCATCAGCTCATAACCAGAAACCCGAAACCAGAAACTAGAAACTAGAAACTAAACTACTTTCCATTCACTGCGAACCGCTTGGTTAGCGTCACAAACACATCCTCAAGCGACGGGCGAGCCGGCGTCACTTCCGCTCCGATTATGTCTATTTGCTCCAGCGTGGTGTTGATCCGATCGAGCGGCTCGCGAGCGTCCATGAGCAGGTGAATCGACCGTCCGAAGATTGTAGCGTCGCGAACGTACGGAGCGACCTTCAACGCGCCGAGCGCCACGGTTGTGTTCGGACAAGTCACTTCAACCCATCTGGTATCGGGAGGCGTCACATCGGGAAGTTGCTTCAGCTCGTCGGGCTCACCATAGGTGATCAACTTCGAGTTAAAGATATAGCCGACACGCGAGCAGCGCTCTGCCTCATCCATATAGTGCGTGGTGACGAACAACGTTATTCCCGCGCCCGAGAGTTGAAAAAACAAATCCCACAGCTCGCGCCTCGCAACGGGATCGATACCAGCCGTGGGCTCATCCAGGAAAATGATCTTCGGCTCGTGTACGAGTGCACACGACAGCGCCAGTCTCTGCTTCCATCCCCCAGATAGCTTGCCTGCACGGCGATCGCGGAACGGGCCGATATGAGTCAGCGCTATTACTGCCTCGCGACGCTCCCGCAGCTTCTCGCCCTTAAGCCCGTATACGTGCGCGTAGAAATTTACGTTTTCCCAAACGGTGAGATCCTGGTAGAGGCTGAACTGCTGTGACATGTAGCCAATCGTCTGCCGGATATCGTCGGTCTCAGTCAATATGTCGAAGCCTCCAACTCGTGCGCTGCCCGCGGTCGGGGTTATCAAGCCGCACAGCATTCTAATAAGGGTCGACTTGCCTGAGCCATTGGGACCGAGAAAGCCGAATATCTCTCCGCTCCTGACGGAGAGACTGACCCCGTCGACGGCGGTCACGTCGCGAAACCTCTTGGTTAGCCCGTTGATTTGAATTGCCTCTGACATGGCCAAGTGACCAATGAAACGTGAAGCGTGAAACTGTAACAAAAACGATTCGTCGCAACGTAACGCCCTGTGAAGTAATTCAATCGGCCACCACGCATCACGCATCACGTTTCACGCATCGCGCATCACGTTTTACGAATAGTTATTACTTCGGTATCGTTACGTCCGCTGCCATACCCGCGGAAAGCTTGCGCGCGCTGTTGTCGAGCCGCACGCGCAGCCCGAACACTTGATGAGCTCGCTCATCACGCGTCTGGACGTTTCGAGGTGTGAACTCGCCCCTGCTCGCGATTTCCTCGATGCGGCCGCGGAATAACTCACCTCTAAATGTGTCGACAGTAACGGACACGTCCTTACCTAGAGCCGCCCTCGCATAGCCCAACTCGGGTTCGGGCACGTATACGCGCACCCATAGCCGATCGACCTCGACAAGGGTTGCGACTGGCGAGTTGGGATTGATGATTTCGCCTGGTCTCACCTGAAGGACCTCTACGAATGCGTCCGCCGGGGCGATGACTTCAAGTTCCCCTAGCTGAATCTCGATCTGCTTTAGCGCGGCGCGGGCACTTTCCAGCTGGGCCTTAGCCGCGTCGATGTCTTCCTTTCGAGCCCCATGTTCCACAAGCGCGAGATTAGCTGCCGCCGCTTTGAACAACCTACCCGTGCGGTCGATCTCCTCTTGTCTCGTACCGGCGAGCAGGAGATCCAGCTTCTGACGCACCGACTCGCGTTTCGCGCCCGCTCGATCAAAAATGGATTTCGCGTTGTCGTATTCCTGTTGTGACTGCACACCGCTGCTTACGAGTCTTGCGGTCCTTGCAAGGGTTACTTTTGCCACTTCGTAATCCGCGTCTGCAGCGGCGAGGTCAGCGCGCGCAGCGTCAATCTCCTCCTTGCGGGGACCATTGCGCGCTTGTTCATAGCTCATCTGTGCCGCCTCCGCCTGGGCCTTCGCTGCCGCTATCTCTTCAGGCCGGGACCCGCGCAAGGCCTTCTGCAGATTGGCGTCGGCCTGCGACACAGCCGCGACAGCCTCGGCGTGCCTGGCGTCGAGGTCGTAACGATCGAACCTGATGATCGACTCGCCCTGCTTGACCTCCTGTCCTTCCTTTACGAGCACGGCAGCGATCCGGCCCCCGACCTTCGAGCCGACGTGTATCTCGTCCGCCTCGATGGTGCCCGACAGCACCAGCGTGTCGGTTGACGCGCGCCCGCTGAGATACTTCCACGTGGCCGCTGCCCCAACAACGATCAGGAAAAGCGCGCCGAACAAGATCGTCCTTCGGAAACTTCCTGTCTTCATGAATCCACCCGTGACCGGAGCTTCCCGCTGCTCTTCAAAGCGGGTTGGGTTTTCTTCCTTGTTCTCTTGTCGTTGGCGACTGCGCCAAAGAGAAACAGATCAATTGTGTGAGCGGCAACTCGGTTGACGAACCGCTCATTGTACTCGGTTTTGCCCAGTGCTACTGAGATGATTGGCCGAAGGAACTGGAAGATGACAACCATACCCATCAGGCTGATCGGGGCGAGATCGGCGTCTATATTTCGTAACTCGCCGCGTTTCACGCCTTCCGCGATCATCGTTCTCAACATAGTGAAGTTTGTCACTGCATACTGCTGAGCAATTTGCTTGATGTGCCTTGCGCCCGTGAGCATCTCTCTATAGAGGATGCGGGCAAGGTTTGGCTGGCTGAGCATGTAGGCGGCATACGCATCAACAAAACGCGCAAGCTTCTCTCTGGTTGAACCCGACCCGGCGGTTGTTTCGATCAATAGCGCTCGCACCCTTGACGCTGCGTCTTCCAACAGCGCGAGGTACAGACCCTCTTTGTTGCCAAAGTAGTAATGGATCATCGCGCCGTTGACTCCAGCCTTGCCGGCGATATCCCGGATGGCGGTGCCGTCGAATCCGCGCGCGGCAAACAGCTCCTGGGCCGCCGCCGCTATCTTCGCTCTCGCTTCCGGATCATTTACCTTTGGCCTCGGCATATGTATTAATCAAACGTTTGATTAAAGAATAGTAAGAGGTCTCGCCCGAGTCAAGAAAAAAGTTGAGCACATAGATTGTCGTTTGGGAGGTTATTTGAACGGGTGGTTGTTGTCTGTCAGGCGCTCATTCTTCTAAGACGGCCGGTCAGCGCGCGGGTTGCGGCTCTCAATTCTTCTACCCCTAGAAGAGAGGCAACCAGATAGAACAAGCCCGCGCTGGCTGCGACCGACACTACCACGTTCGCAAGCCGGGCAGGGAATGCGCCGCCAAGCCAGCGGCTCAGGCCGCCGCTCAACGCCCAGCAGCAGCCGCCCATCGTTGCAGACGCGAACAGAATCTTCGCAATCGCAAGCGCCGTGCGACTCCCCTCGAGCCCGTTGACGCGCCTTCGCATTATGAAGTAGAGCAGCCCGCAATTCCCGAGAGCCACCGTCGACGTTGAGAGCGCGAGTCCGCGTTCCTGCATGATACTCACAAGCGACCAGTTCATCCCGAAGTTAGTTAGCATCGATGCAAGGCTAATGATCATCGGGGTTCGCGAGTCGCCAAGCGCATAAAATGCCGGGGCAAGAATCTTGATCGCCGCATAACCCGTCAGCCCGATCGCGAAAAAGGCCAACGCTGCCGCGGTGTGTTCGGTGTCTGAGTGGCTGAAGTGTCCGCGCTCATAAATCAAGGCGATGATCGGTTGGCCCAGCACGATCAACCCGACAGCCGATGGAATGGTCAACAGAAAAGCCAGCCGGATCGAACTCGCGAGTGTATGCCGGAACTCCGCTTCATCCTTTCGGGCAGCGCTTCGTGAGAGTGCCGGTAGAGTCGCGGTCGCAATCGCAACACCAAAAACGCCGATAGGAAACTGCATAAGCCGCAGCGCGTAGCTCAACCATGAGACGGGACCCGTGCCGGGAATGTTCGACGCGAAGATGCTATTGACCAGCACATTCACTTGCATCGCGGCGCCCCCGATCACCGCCGGTCCCATGAGTCCGAATATTCGCCGCATGCCCGGATCTCGGAAGCTCAACATCGGCCGATAGCTGAAGCCTGCACGCCTCAGGCTCGGCCACTGGACAGCATATTGTAGAAAGCCGCCGATCAACACACCGTAAGCCATCCCGACGATCCCCTCGGTCGGTTTTTCGACGATCGCGCGAATTGGGTGTGAAAAAGTCGGGTCAGTTAGCAGTACGGCTACTGACAGTCCGCCGGCGATTGACCCAACATTGAAGAACGAAGAGGCCAGGGCCGGTATTCCGAACCGATCGCGCGCATTCAGCACACCCATTGCCTGCGCGGCAAGCGCAACCAGCAAGATAAAAGGCATCATTATTCGAGTCAGCCGCACGGTAAGCTCGAATTTTCCCGGGTCTGTCTGAAAACCAGGAGCGATAAACGCAACGAGAGGTTCAGCGAAGACGATACCCAACACCACAAACGTGCCGAGCACCACAATCAGACCCGTCGTTACCAGATTTGAGAGTCTGAAGGCCTCCTCTTCATCTCTATTAACAAGATAGTCCGAGAACACAGGAACGAAAGCGCTGGACAAAGCGCCTTCGGCAAACAGATCGCGCAGAAGGTTTGGGATCCGAAATGCGATGACGTATGCGTCGTTGGCAAAACTCTTCGAAGCGCCGAAAAGATATGCAAACACCATCTCGCGCAACAGTCCGAGCACGCGGCTCGCCATCACTGCCATGCTGACGATTCCAGCTGAGCGGGCAACGCTTGAACGTTTTGGCGGAGCTCCAGCGGTCTCGGGTTTTTTGGGCTCGCTCAATCTGGGGTCAACCTGGTTCATGTCGGCGTTGCATTCTATCCGCTTCACGAAGACTAGTCCAAGAAATCAAAAACGGGCGACGGCGAAGTATGCGTTTGTTGCGGCAGATCGCAGGCAGGTTGTATGAAGCCGAACCAGGTTATTCGAGCTCGAGTTCCTTGATACGGGTGAGAAGCGTCTTATAGCTGACGCCAAGGCGTTCGGCCGCGCGTGACTTGTTGTAGTCGCAGTCCTTTAGTGTTGCGGAGATCTTGCGTCGCTCTACGAGTCGTTGCGCCCGGCCGCTTACGTCGGAAAGCGAACCGCGCAAGTCAAAGCCGTCGAGCAGTGCGGCCTGCTCGCGGATCGAGTAGTCAGCGGGCGGGCTGATGTTGAGGTCGGCGGGGGTTATCTCGACACCGCGTGCCAGGATGCACGCGCGTTCGATACAGTTCTCGAGCTCGCGCACGTTACCGGGCCAGTCGTATTCCTCGAGCGCGCGGACACACTCGTCAGTCAGCTTGAGCGGTGCGCGGCGCAGCTCGCGCCCATACTTTCCGGCGAAGAATGTGGCTAGCTGACCGATATCGGATCGCCGTTCGCGCAGCGCAGGTATGTGGACAGGGAACACGGCAAGGCGGAAATATAGATCTTCCCGAAACTGCTTTGCCGCGACGGCTTCCTTCAAGTCGCGATTGGTCGCCGCAATGACGCGCGCGTCGACGTCTATGTCGGCCGAGCCACCAAGCCGGTTGATCTTCCGCTCCTCAAGCACCCGCAGGAGCTTGGACTGCACGGCGGGCGCGACCTCGCTTATCTCGTCTAGAAAAATCGTTCCTCTGGCGGCGAGTTCGAATTTGCCGACTCGCCGCTGATCAGCGCCGGTGTATGCGCCCTTCTCGTGACCGAACAGCTCATTCTCGATCAACGTTTCCGGGATCGCGGCGCAGTTGATTGCGATAAAGGCTGCATCGCGACGCTGGCTTAGGTGGTGCACGGCTCGAGCGAATAGTTCTTTGCCGGTTCCGGACTGGCCCAGCAGAAGAACCGTCGTTGGCGTCGGCGCGACCTGTTGTATCTCCCGGCCGACCTTCTGCATTGCCGTCGAGTCGCCGATTATTTTTGGGAAGCCATACCGTAGCGCATAGTCATCCTTGAGGAGCACGTTTTCCGCCCGCAGCCTGGTTTGTTCAAGTGCACGGTCCACCAGCAAGAGCAAGTGGCGGCTGTCGACCGGTTTTTGCAGGAACTCGTACGCGCCTTCCTTCATCGCCTGAACCGCTTCATCGATGGTTCCGTACGCGGTCAGCATTATCACAGCGGTGTCTGCATCCGCAGCCTTGGCGGCCCGCAATACTTCGAGTCCGTCGGCGCGCGGCATTTTTAGATCGGTGAGAACGAGATTGTAGCGACGGTCGTTTAGTCTGCGTCTCGCTTCGGCGCCATCGCGAGCTTCGTCGACCGAGTGGCCGGCATTCTCAAGCGTCAGGCGCAACATCTGTCTGAGGCTGTCTTTGTCTTCTACGAGAAGTATCTCGGCCGTTGACATGGGCTATCGTTCTCTGAACAAGCCGGGAGGGATACCTGCTCGCCGAGCTTCCTCTCGGAGAGCATCGATGTCGTTTTGGGATTGCGTTTGTGCCGTTCGGGCCTCATCCAGCTTCAGAAGTGCTTCGTCCCGGTCCTTCTGTAGTTGAAGGGCGAAAAAACTGTCGCCACCAGTGGCGCGGCCTTTGCCGTCCTTGCCGCCGCTGTTCGTCGAGAGTTGTTGATTCAGATCGCGGACGCGGTCGTTGTAGAGCTGAACGCGCCGTTGCGCGCTATCAAGGGCCTCGGTGAGTTTGGCGAACTGCGCGCGGTAATAGTCCTCGTTCGGCTTTCCTTCTTCTGACGTGGGCTTCGGGCCTTCCGCTTCCGTGTAACCCTTTTGCCTGCCGTACTCAACCAGCTGCGCTGCATCGTCGGCGGCCGTGCGAGCCTGGATCTTGAGCTCTGAGAGTCGGCGGCCAGCCTGATCAAGTTCAGCGGCGGTATCGTTGCGATATCTGGCGCTCTTGCCCGACGTACCGAGGTCGTTACGGAGACCGGTGATTCGAAGTTCGGCCTCTTCGGCTGCTTTCTCCAACTCCTTCGCCCGGCTGCGCGCTTTCCCAACGCTTTCTCGCCACGATGATTCTTCTTCGGTTACCTTGACGTCAGTTGCTTTCGGTTGAGCGGGCTTTGGCTCGGTCCCGTCCGCCTTTATCGCGGTTTCGGGCTCTGCCGCCGTTTCCTTCGCCTCCGACGCGACCGGCCCCGTTGCGCGGATAACGTCTTCGGTGGTCAGTCTCGGCGCCTTCTGCTTTGCTGGCGCCTGCTGTTGAGCAGCGGCCGCAGGTAGCCACAGCAGGGCAAGTACGAGCGCATGGGTAAGTCGATGAAGAAGCCTTCTCATAACTATCGCTCCGTCTTTGATTGGCTTGGCGGATATCAGTCAAAAGGGGCAGGCTGGGGTGAGGATACCCCAGACAGGCATTGGGTACAAGAGTAACGTTGATTTTAGAAAATGAAATGGGCGATCCAGACTGCGCTCAGGAGAGGTCAAAAATTGACACTCCCAGAGTGCCGTGCTAGTTTGACGGCGTGCCTGCCAGTATGAGAAGCGCCTCCCGTAATCTGCTTGAGTTTGTTCCCGCGTGGATCCTGTTAAAGCTGCTCCTGGTTCTACCGCGGAGCGGCGCGATCTTCGCTGGAAAACTGATCGCATTGGCTGCCTACCACCTGCACGGCAGGCTGCGGCGGGTGGGGTATAGCAACCTCGTGCTCGCGATGCCCGAACTCGATCCAACCCAGCGGCGTGTTGTAGTCCGGGGAGTATTCTTGAATCTCGGCCGGCTCCTTGGTGAATTCTCGCAGTTCCCAAAGATTACACCGCAAAACATATCGACGCTGGTCGACTATGAGGGGCTGGAGAATTACCTGCAGGCCTCAAAACGCGGGCGAGGCGTGCTGATGCTGACGGGGCACGTTGGGGCTTGGGAGTTGTGCGCGTTTGCCCAGGGAGTGTATGGCCACCCCCTTAGCTTCCTGGTCAGGCCTCTCGACAATCCGCTTCTGGACCGAATGGTCAGTCACTACCGCGAACTCTCGGGCAACCGAACGATAAACAAGAACAGGGCGGTTAAGCCTGTGCTTGAGACCTTGAAGCGCGGTCAGGATGTAGGGCTATTGATCGACGCAAACACGCTGCCGGATCAAGGTGTATTCTGTGACTTCTTCGGTACACCCGCGTGTTCTACGACCGGGCTTGCGGTGTTCGCACTGCGCTCGGATGCTCCGGTCGTTCCGGGTTTCTTGATTTGGGACGAGCGGGCGAGGAAACACCATCTTCGTTTTGAGCCCGAGATACCGTTGATACGGACCGGCGACTTCAAGGAGGAGGTGATAATCAACACAGCCCGGTTCACGAAGGTGATTGAGGACTATGCCCGAAGATATCCGGATCAGTGGCTGTGGGTGCATAAGCGATGGCACACACGACCCGTGGGCGAACCCGACCTGTATCGAGGTGAACAAAGCAAACGTGATCGAAGCTCATCGGTGGAGGTCGAGGTACAGGTGCCATGAGTAAGATCGAAGATTGCGTCTCACGCTTCTTCAGACCTGGCCGGCCCTCTTGTAGTCATCCTCGAAACGCGTAATATCATCCTCACCTAGATAATCTCCGCATTGGACCTCTATAAAGACCAACGGGGTTGTTCCGGGGTTGGCGACCCGATGCTTTGTTCTGATGGGAATGAGCGCTCCCTCATTTTCCCGCAACCGGATCACGCGTTCGCCCAATGTGACAATCGCTTCGCCGGCGACTATGACCCAGTGCTCGCTGCGGTTCTGATGCATCTGCAGACTGAGTCGGTGACCGGGGTTTACCTCGATGCGTTTGACTTTGAAGCTCGCGCCTTCGGCGAGCACTTCGTATGCGCCCCAGGGGCGTTCGTCTCTTTCGATGAACATAGTGGAAACGATTGTACACCAGTCGGCGCGACGAGTTCACCAGAAAGTGAGTGGAACAAAAGCGGGCAGAAAGAAAAAGGGGATGGTCACCCATCCCCGCGTTCTCACACAGAACCCCCGTTTTGCATAGCGGCGTTTAACTATCTCTTCTTCGCGCCCTTCTTAGCCGCTTTTTTCGGAGCGGCCTTTTTCTTCGCGCCGCCTTTCTTTGCTGTTGCCATGTTGTGCTTCTCCTTTCGTTAATTTTTTACCTCGCACACAAGATGATGTAGCGTTGCTACTCTTGTGTACTAACGTAAATGTTATACAACATATTGTTGTATATATTGGCTTCGCAGAATCTTGTCAACGTTTTTTTTCGCAAAGTGCACAACAAAAACCGCGAGTGATCACCTGTGTCTTGAAAGCGGCTGCCAGAGCCGATTTCAAGACCGCGCCTCCGGCGATGAGTTTTCACCCGCTCGGCGTCTTCGCGAGAAGAGTTCGGGACGCTTTGCCATGATTTCGGAAATCGCGACGAGGGCGTAACGGGCTCCCAGAGCCAGTTGTGTGGCCGGTGCCACCAAAGAGGCTCTGGGAGCCTATTCGGCGGCACGTGCACGAAAGTAGTTCCGCCTCTGATTTTCCAACGCGTCGTACCGTAAATTCGAATCAAATTGACTGGGTTCATCCGTGGCAGATAATATCGTGAGCGAAATGTTGAAGGGCACCATCGACCTGCACACACACACGACGCACTCCGACGGCAGCGCGCGTCCGGAAGAGTTGATTGCGTTGGCCGCTGCAAACGGAGCACGGGCGGTTGCGATCACTGATCACGATACGGTATCCGCGATTGCCGAGGCGCGAGTGGCGGCGGACCGCTTCGGAATCGAGTTCATAGCGGGAATCGAAATCAGCGCAGAGTATTCTCCCGGAACAATGCACATTCTCGGTTATTGCATTGACGACGGTTCGACCGCGCTTGCAGCCAAACTCGCCGAGTTGCAGGATGCGCGAGAGAAGAGGAATCCGCAGATCGCTTCCCGACTGCAATCGCTCGGATTTGACATCGGCTACGATGAAGTTGTTGAGATGGCGGGTAACCAGGTCGTGGGCAGGCCGCACTTCGCGCGGATGATGATCCAGAAGGGCTATGTCGGAAGTATGCAAGAGGCCTTCGATCGGTTCTTGAAGAAAGATGCAGATGCATACGTCGAAAAGGCGCGGCTTTCACCGGGTGACTCGATTGCCCTGATCCACGAAGCTGGCGGGGTCGCAGTTCTAGCGCATCCCTATCAGTTGAAGCTTTTGTCTTACGAAGAATTAGACCAACTGGTAGGGGAACTTGCGGAACTCGGGTTGGATGGCATAGAAGCTGTCTATAGCAGGCACAGTGCAGCGGAACGGAGCAGCTACGCAGAGGTTGCGACGCAACACGGGTTGTTGATCACCGGCGGCAGCGATTTTCACGGGAGCTATAAGCCCGACATAAACATTGTGACAGGGCTGGGCGATTTGGAAGTGCCCTACGAGTTATTGGGCGCGCTGAAGGAACGCGCTGCCGCCCGTGCCGGCTGAATACGAGGCTGGCGGCTCAGGGTTTCGCCTGGCTATCGGGAGCCTGGAGGTATCGATCTGTTTGTACCCGTCCGGGAATGCGGAAGTTTGGTTGCCAACGGCAATATGCAAGAAGATCCGAACATCGAAGATCTGGTTTCGCAAATAACCGATGTCATTCTGTCCAGGCTCGGCGCCTCGGCGGCAACCGAGTGCCGGTTGCATCACGACGAATGTTTTGTGAAGTGTCCGGATCGCATGCACTCGCTGATCGCTGAGGGAGGCGTGCGGTTCGGTCTCACCGGGGCGGAGAGCGAAGCCGCCCGAGCGGTTGCCCGGTACATCGATCACACCTTGCTCAAGCCAAATGCGACACGCGACGAGATACTAAAGGTTTGCGAAGAAGGAGTGAGATATGGATTCGCATCGGTGTGCATCAATCCCATCTGGGTGCGCGAAGCTGCCTGTGCCCTCAGGGGAAGCGGCGTCAAGGTCTGCACCGTGATCGGTTTTCCGCTTGGCGCGAACACGCCGGATACCAAATCCTATGAAGCGAGGCGCGCGATCTTTGACGGCGCCAGTGAGTTGGACATGGTGATCAATATCGGCGCGCTGAAGTCGGGGGATCACGACCTCGTGGCTCGAGATATCAGAGGCATCGTCGAGGTCGCTCACGAGGTTGGGTACATTTGCAAGGTGATAATTGAGACAGCCTTGCTGAGTGACGATGAAAAGGTCAGTGCGTGTTTGATTGCAAAGGAAGCGGGCGCCGATTTCGTGAAGACCTCAACCGGATTCAGCGGAGGAGGAGCTACGGCCGCTGACGTCGCGCTGATGCGGCGCGCAGTGGGCGGTCGAATGGGAGTGAAAGCGTCGGGTGGCGTCCGTGACTTGAAGCAAGCTCAGGAAATGATACGAGCGGGAGCGACGCGCATCGGCGCAAGCGTTGGCGTCAAGATTATCCAGGAGGTCGCCGGCTCGCCCGCCTCGGCGAGCGGCCAATCATCGCACGCCTATTGAGTCTCAGTAAGCCCATCGCGAGAGGACGGAACCGACCGTGTAGCCCGCGCCGACCGCCGCGAATACAACGAGCATTCCCTTCTTCAACCTGCCGTCGTCGATCGCGTCTCCGATCGCGAGCGGGATCGTGGCAGCCGTGGTATTTCCGAACTTGTTGATATTCTTAACCACCTTGTTCTCATCGAGACCGAGCTTTTCCGCGGCCGCGTTTATGATGCGCAGGTTGGCCTGATGCGCGATGAATAGATCAAGGTCGGTGCTCTGGAATCCGTTCCGCTGAAGGATCCCGCGACTTATCTCGCCCATCTTGCGCACGGCGTATTTGAAGACTGGCTGGCCGTCTTGATGGACGTAATGCATCTTCTTATCAACCGTCTCGTGCGACGCCGGGTGCAAGCTCCCGCCAGCGGGCATATACAGAAACTGTCCGCCCGATCCGTCCACCTCATGAAGGTAGTCGAGAATGCCGAACTCGTCTTCCGCGCTCGGTTCAAGCAGCACCGCGCCGGCGCCGTCGCCGAACAACACGCAGGTTGAGCGGTCGTCGGGGTTCGTGATCGACGACATCACGTCCGCGCCGACCACAACAACCTTATCGTGCGCGCCCGATGTTATGAACTGCGTTCCGACAGTTAGCGCATAGAGAAACCCCGAGCAGGCTGCAGAAATATCGAACCCCCAGGCGCGGCTTGCTCGAACTTTATTTTGGACAACGCACGCGGTCGCTGGAAAGAACATGTCTGGTGTTACGGTGGCAACTATTATGAGTTCGATTTCATCGGCCTCGATTCCGCGATTCTTGAGCAGATCGCCGACGGCCTGCGCCGCGAGTTCTGAGGTGGGCGTTCCTGGTTCGACCCAATGACGTTCGACGATGCCGGTGCGCGAAACAACCCAATCGTGATTTGTATCGACTCGCTTTGCGAGGTCATGGTTCGTAACGACATTCGGCGGCACATAGCGGCCCAGGGCGGTTATCTTGGCTCTGCGTGTTACTCTCATTCCCTTTCTATCCCTCCGCTCACCTCGCAAACATAGTAGCCGGACGGTTATCAATCGTCGATTTTGAGCCTCGATACTAGCACTCGCATGTTTTCCGTCGCAAGCATGCGAGCGGCACGACGCGTCTGCGAATGACGGCGATTGTTCGCAGCATTCAGTTGTGATATACGGTATGCCGCCGATCCGGTGGAGGTTGACGGCCCTGACCCTGCCGGACGGGTGAAGCGAAGGCTGAGATCGTAGGAGAAACTCCCATGGCGGAAAATAACTCTGACAGAAACGCGGGCACCGTCCATCTCATCGCGATACCGGCGGTCATAACCCTGGGCATCACAGCAGTGCGGTTGATTGGCGAGATGCAGGGTTGGTCCAGGGTATGGTTCAACCCCGACCCCGGCGGTGGCGGGGCAGTGATCGGGATCGTGTGGCTGGTTCCGATCTTCGGGATCTATTTTGCGATAAAGCTATCGAGTAGAGGGGAAGGACCTTCTGGAGCGGGGCGCGCCGCGCTATTTGCTCTGCTGGGCATTCTGATAGTTGCGGCCGGCTTTGCGGTTGCTTTTGCATTTTCGCAGCCAGGAATGCCAGTTGCGGCCTTGGCCGTGGGTGTTGCTGCGATTGTCGCAACAGTCCTTCAGCATCGCGCTTGGCCCGCGCTTTTCAAAACGCTCCTTGCATACGGCTACTTCGCGCGGATCCCGGTTGCGACAATCATGTTCTTTGCTATTAAGGGCAACTGGGGAACTCACTACGACGGCCCGCCGCCTGGATTTCCAACTGGCATGGCGTGGTTTCCGAAGTTCATCTTGATCGGCGTACTTCCGCAGTTGGTCTTCTGGATTGCGTTCACGGTGATAGTCGGGACGCTCTTCGGAGCAGCGGCAGCTGCCATCGCTCATCGCGATAAACATGCGACGGCGGAGGCGTAGATAAACGCAGGCTGTCTTTGAACAGCCGAGTCTATCTACGAAGCTGATTCAATATTGATGGATTGGCGATGTGAAGCATTCCGAACGTCATCAACCTGCCGCGCTTTTGGCACGGCGCGAGTATCGACACCTGACTGTTGTAAAAGGAGATAGAAAATGGCGGATAGTTCAAGCTCACGGACTAGCATCACCCAACTCATTCTAGTCCCAACCCTGATCACTCTTGCGGTCACACTGCTGCGGCTGGTTGGCGAGCTTCAGAATTGGCCCTCTGCGTTGTTCAACCGAGAAGCGGGCGGTGCAGGCTCCATCGTAGGCATCACCTGGCTCGCGCTGATCTTTGGCGCATACTTCGCGTTGAAGCTGATCCGGGCGGGCGAGACACCGCCGGGCGCAGGTCGAGTGATCGGTTTTGCGGTGTTAGGGTTGGTCATAACCTTTGTTGGCGGATTTCTCGGATTTGGGATGAAGGCAGAGTTCCCAGGCAAAATCGTGATCGGGTTGGCGCTGATAATAGCAGGCGCGTTGATTCCTTTCTTCGGTTGGAAGGCTCTCTCTAAAGTGCTAATGGTGTATGGGTACGCGGCAAGGATACCGGTGTTGATCCTGATGTACTTTGCGATGCGCGGTGACTGGCACACTCACTACGACGCGATTCCGCCCGAATTCCCCACAGACCTGAGCTTCTGGGCCAAGTATGTTCAACTTGCGGTTGTGCCACAGATGGTAATGTGGATCGCGTTTACCATAATAATGGGTTCGATCTTCGGCGGCATCGCGATCGCCATGGCGCGACGCAACACGCCGGCGCCGCTGCCCGCATAAGATGTGGTCGACTTGATGATGGTCTCCCAAGCGATTGACGCTCGAGGGTGCGCCCGTCCGAAATCACTCCCGAATGCTCAATCGTAGTACTCGAGCCCGAGGTGAGTGATCAACTCCTCGCCTCTCATGTGGCGAAGTGTGTTCTTTAGCTTCATTAACTGAATGAACAGATCGTGCTCCGGATACAACCCCGGCGCGGTCATCGGGCTCTTGAAGTAAAACGACAGCCACTCCTGGACGCCGCGCATCCCCGCGCGCTTCGCTAGATCCATAAAAAGCGCGAGGTCGAGCACTATCGGCGCCGCAAGGATAGAGTCGCGGCACAGAAAGTCGATCTTGATCTGCATCGGATATCCCAGCCAGCCGAAGATATCGATATTGTCCCATCCCTCTTTGTTGTCGCCGCGCGGCGGATAGTAGTTGATCCGTACGACGTGGCTGAAGTCTTTGTACAGAGTCGGGTACACCTCGGGCTGGAGGATGTACTCGAGCACCGACAGCTTGGACTCTTCCTTCGTCTTGAATGATTCGGGGTCATCAAGCACTTCACCGTCGCGGTTACCAAGGATGTTTGTAGAAAACCATCCGTGCAGTCCGAGCAATCGCGACTTCAGACCGGGTGCGATGATGGTTTTCATCAGTGTCTGACCCGTTTTGAAATCTTTGCCACACACAGGTAGTCCCTGATCGACGGCGAGCTTGCTCAACGCGGGGATATCAACCGTGAGGTTAGGCGCGCCGTTCGCGAACGGCACCCCCGATTTCAAGGCCGCGTAACCGTAGATCATCGAAGGCGCGATAGCCTCGCTGTTCTCCCGCATCGCCCGCTCGAACGACGCGATGGTGGCGTGCTCTTCGCCGGATTCCTTGAAGATCTCGGTAGAAGCGCACCAGACGATAACCAGGCGGTCGCAGCCGTTGTCGAGTTTGAAGTTCTCGATGTCCTGCATCAGCGCTTTGGCGAGTTCCATCTTGTCCGTGCCCTGTTTGATGTGAGTGCCGTTGAGCCGCTTGACGTAGCGTTGGTCGAAGACCGCTTTCATTGGTTTGACGGCTTGAAGCTGCGGCTTGAGCTGATTGACAAGATCGCGCTCGAGGACACCGGCGTGGAGGGCTGCTTCGTAGGCATCTTCTTCGAAGATGTCCCAGGCGCCGAAAACCAGATCTTCGATCCGAGCGAGAGGAACGAAGTCACGGACCAACGGAACGCGATTGTCTGTTCGCTTTCCCAGTCGAATGGTTCCCATTTGAGTAAGCGAGCCTATCGGTTCCGCGATACCGAGCTTGATGGCTTCTACGCCGGCAATAAAGGTTGTGCTCACAGCGCCCAGGCCTACCAACAACACCCCGAGCTTTCCCTTTGGCTCTTCGACCTCAATTGTCCTTTGATTTGGCATTTGAATGAGTTCCTTTCGAGAGAGAACGCTGCTTTTGCGCCTGAAATATAGACCTAAATTGAATCAAATGGACCGGAAAAAGTCTTGCGTTTTGTTGCTGTGTTTTAGCGCTCGCTTGCCGAAGTACCCTGGAGAGTCTATGGATGCGTCCGGGGATTCGCTCTGGGGCGGCGATTACCCGTCATGGGACTGAAAGTCTATGTTACCGCAGGCATCTCGGACGCCTGGGCGGCGCACTAAGAATTAGGCGCTGAATTGATCAAACTAAAGGTGCAAGCCGGGGTCGCGCGAGTCATTCTAGGAATGGCGGCTTGCAGTCGAGATTATCGCTTTACGGGAACGCCGGTCAGCAGCAAGTCGTACAAGCGGTGAGACGTTTAGCCTTGACACCGGCGAGAGTGCCAAGGGAAAATACAACAGCCATCTCAACCAATCGTTGCTGAAGATGGCGCCCGAACAGGATGTGTAGAGGGATCATTCCCTCGGTGACCTCTGAGCCAGTGCGGCCAATATCGTAGCGAGCAGCATCAGGCTTCTGGAGAGAGGAAATGGCAGAGAAAGCATTGTTTGAAAGTTCCTTCCTGAATGAACCGTCGATTTTTTCGCGACTCTTTAAGATCCTCCGGGAGGCTGCAGGTGAATTTGCGGCTGACCCGGTAAAATTCGTGATCTCCCTGGTTAAGGGCGATGGACTTGGAGGCCGCAGCCGACAAGATCGCATGATGCTGGGGATGGCGGCGGGTATACTGACCTTCTGTACCCTGTTTATTATCTTCGTGCTGGGTCCGCAGATTTGGAAGCTACTGTTCAGCGGGTCTGAAGTTCAGGCGCAAACTGAGCTTGAAGTCCACATGATCAATCCCGATGATTTCAAGGCTCAGCAGATCGAGATGCCCAAAGCCGAGAAGAAAGCTGGCGGCGGTGGGGGCGGTGGAAGAAACACACCAACGCCGGCATCGAAGGGTCAGTTGCCCAAGTTCTCGCTCACTCCTCCACTCATCGCACCGCGACCCGAGCCAACCCCGCGACCCCCATCACTACCTGTTCCTGAGACTGTGATGGTCGATCCGCGGCTGGAGCCAAAGCGTGACGAACTCGCGGTAACCGGTCTACCGACCGGCGTGCCCGGTCCGCCTTCTGCTGGTCCAGGCTCAGGTGGCGGCATGGGCGACGGCAAGGGCGGCGGCATGGGTCCTGGGGATGGCCGAGGTGTTGGCCCGGGTACCGGATTCAACACCGGCGGCGGCGACCCGAGGCTCGGTGGCGGAAATGGCGCGCCCGCGACAAACGTCGACCAGAGACCGATACAGCTGAACAGCCCGCAGCCCCGATACACTGAAGATGCGCGTAAGAACAAGATTCAAGGCACTGTCACCGCGCGCTTGTTGATCGGATCTGACGGTGTGGTGAAGCGGGTGACGATTACTCGCGGGCTGCCGGACGGACTGGACGAACAGGCGATACAGGCCGCCTACCAGTTGAGATTCAAGCCGGCGATGAAGAGCGGCCAGCCGGTGGCTTACCAGATGAGCGTATTGATAGAGTTCAACTTGAGGTAACGTCGATTTTCGGTGAGGGCCGCGAGTGATCGTGGCCCTCACCTGTAAAAGGTACTTCCTTCCACGTGAGCACCTCACCTCAAAATGGCTTCAGTAGTGACAACGGAGTTTGTTAGAACCATCCACCCCGATGCCCCACCTTTCTCATTAATCGAACAACAGGGATTACTCTCGCGCCTGATTCAAGTCCTTGAAGCGGCGATCGGTGATCTTATTAGCGATCCTCGCGGCTTCATCCGGAACTTGTTTTCCGCGGACACCAGGGACGCAAAGCGCCGCCAGCGGATTTATCTTGGGTTAGTCTGCGGGCTCGTGTTGCACGTCGCCCTGATTGTAATAATCGCCGTGGTTGGATTGCGGACGATGTATGTGAGCACACCCGCTGAGCAACCGGAATACAGGGTGACCCTTCTCGATCCAACAAAATCAATCGAGGAACCGACGATCGAGAACGCGGTTTCGAACAAACCGGAAATGCCGAAGGGCAAAGACGGAGGTGGAGGCGGTGGAAAGCACGCGCCGCTCCCGCCATCCCAGGGTGTACCGCCGCTGAAGGTGCCGGGGCCACAGCTAGTCAGTATGAATCCGTCCAACATCCCCGAACCTACACTCCCGCTTAGCCCAACTGTAGTTGGTCCACAAAGCGCACCGCCGCCGCCAGACCCAATAGGCGATCCTACTGGCAAGAGCGGAGCCTTCTCTGCCGGACCCGGTGACGGGGGCGGCATTGGCCGCAGCAAGGGCACCGGGGTTGGAGATGGGAAAGACAGTGGCGCGGGGAACGGAAGCAGAGGGGGCCAGGGTGGAGGGCCCGCTGGTTCTCCCGATGGTTCCACGACGGAGATACCTCGCGTGGTTGACTTCAGGCCTAGTGGCGCGATCCCCGGCTACAGGTCCTGGACGTGGATTCACAGACAGACCGCGATGATCACCCCTGAAGCCCAGGAAAACAAAGTTATCGGCACGGTAGTTTTGCGAGCAACCTTCAACGCCGACGGCACAATCACCGATATTCAAGTAGCGATGTCTGTGGATTATATGAACGAATCCGCAATCGCGGCGCTACGGAGATCAACCTTTCATCCGGCCACAATCAAAGGTGTGCCCGTCAGCGTGCGGAACGTCCTGATAAGAATCGACGTTCACTACTAACGCCTTCGACCCTATAGAGCGATTTCATCCCGGAGCCTGGCTGCAATCGTTTGAAGTCGATACAGCGCGCGGCCCACTGTCGCATTTGGCTTCAGCTCCAGGACGACTGAACAGTCATCGTCGATCTCGTGAACGATGACCGTCGCGCCGTCATATTCGACAACCAAATGCCGCAGACCTCCAAGACCGATCCTCGCAGACGCCGCCCGGAAAGTCTTCATCACGACTGCCACATAGGCGCCTCGGAGCCGCAATCGCACGGTCTGTTCTGACGTGCCCCATAGAACCGCCTCACCGTCACCTGCCACTATGATGGCGCCCGTTGCCTCATCCAGGACTGAGACCAATTCGTGAAGCAGCGAGTCTATCCCCACCATATGCCGACCCTTCCTTTCCAACGGCCGTCCGATTATAGGCGATGTGGGCGCAAGCTTCGAGGGCGCCAACCCCTGAAGCATGATGATTTTCCAACTTTTTCGCCCGCGCATCAGTCTATACTATTGAAGCGGATGGGGGTTATCTTCGAGCCAGGGGCGTGAGAGCGACTTGGAACTGAGTGATATTCAGATAATCGAACGCACCCTGGGAGGCGAGACCGACGCTTTCAACGTACTCGTTCGTCGATGGGAGCGGCAGATCTACGGACTGACGCTTCGAATGCTGGGCCGAGATGAGGAAGCCAAGGACGCAACCCAGGAGACGTTTCTATCGGCGTACCGGAATCTGTCCAAGTTCCGCGGTGAAGCAAAGTTCTCGTCGTGGATTTATAGGATCGCACTTAACATATGCAACACGAAACTTAGAAGCCGATCCAGATTTACTGTCTCGCTTGACGAGCAGCGCGAGGTGAATGGGTTCGAGCTTGCAGCGGACACCGAGGATCTCGGCAGCGGCATACAGCAGGAACAGATTACCCGGCACGTGCGCCGCGCGCTCCAGGGACTGCCATCGGAGATGCGGCAGGTAATAATAATGAAGGAATACGAAGGGCTGAAGTTTGCGGAGATAGCCGAGGTTCTCGGGATACCAATCTCAACCGTGAAGACCAGGATGTATACCGGGCTCTCGGAGTTAAGAAAGCGGCTTGGGCATCTGCGAGAAGCCGTATGACTATTTTTGCAGTGGGATTGCGCAGACACGGATGGTTAAGAAATGAGCATCGAACAAAACAAACGAAACTGCGATATGCGCGAGGCGCTGGTATCGTATCTCTACAACGAGGCGACGCCCGAAGAAAGGAGCCGCGTCGAAGCACACCTCACCGCGTGCGCCGAGTGCAAGGAAGAGCTGCATTCCTTCGAACGCGTGCGAGACATGCTACAGCAATGGCAGGTCGATGACTTGCCGGTTGTGCGCGTGGTTGCCGAATCGGCTTCTAGCCACCGGTCGATGCTTGCGGTGCTCAAGGAATTGTTATCGGTGACCCCGATTTGGGCGAAGGCGCTTGGCGCTGTCGCAATGGCCCTGTTGGTCCTTGGGGTAATCGGCACCGACGTGAGCGTCGGCAAGGGCGGCTTTTCATTTCATGCGGATCTCTTGCGCCGCGATAGAAGCGAACCCGCTGTTGTCACCCAGACGGATGGATTGACGAATGTCGCAAACATCGAACAGGTGCGTGCTGAGGTGAAGGGTTTGGTCAACCAGTTGATCGCCGCAAGCGAACTCCAGCACAGGGACGAACTCAAGGCGCAGCTAGTCAGCCTCGAATCACAGCTCCAAAACATGCATTCCGCAGATCTGGCGAAACTCGCGACACGAATTCATCAGCAGCAAGCGAGGCTCAAGACAATTCAACAAGACATCGATCGCCGTGAGGGACTTGATTTGACGGATATCCTGTTCAGCGAAGTGAGCAAGCCCAATGAGCGATCAACGACCGACGGCAGCGACTAGCAAGCACGGAGATTTGAGGGATACCACGGCGTCCGTCGAAGAGTTGCAGACCATGTCTTGCGCGAGTTGGGAGAGTTCACGCGAGGCGGCGCGGGAAGAGGTTGAGAGTTCACGCGCGGTATTAGGTCATCGACTCGGCGCCGTGGTTGCTTATGAAGGCTGAGGACCAGGTTCGGCACGTCCTCAGCTTTTTCATCTCCTGCCTTCATTTCCTGCCTTCCTCGCCCCACTCAGAAAAATCGGCTAGAATCGTGTTCTCAAAATTGTTCCGGTTTAGCTTTAGTCGATCGCTGAATCCGGACCATCAGGCATTAGAAACAGATCTCGGAGGCCTGCTTCCGTAATGCAAGTACTGGAACGAATCCGAGCACGCGCAGCTTCCGCGCCAAGACATATCGTCTTGCCCGAAGGCGTAGATGAACGAACAATAAGGGCAGCCTCGCTGTGCGTGCAGTACCGCTTGGCTCAACTCACTATTATCGGCCCCGAAGATGTGATTCGTGATAAGGCTTCTAAGATCGGCGCCGATCTCACTGGAGTCTCGATACTCGATCACCTGCGATCGCCGGATCGCAAGCAGTTCGGGGTTCGCTACTACGAAACTCGCCGCGCCAAAGGCGTCAGTCTGGACGAAGCGCTCCGGCAAATGGATGATCCGCTTTATTTCGGGAACATGATGGTGAGGGAAGGGCGGGCCGACGGCAGCGTGTCGGGCGCCACGCACACCACCGGGCATACAGTCGGCGCTGCCCTCAAGTGCATCGGACCAAAGCCCGGGCTTAAAACCGTCTCGAGCTTTTTCCTGATCGTCGTCCCGGCAAGCCAGTTCGGAGAAGGGGGAGCGTTTATCTTTGCTGACTGCGGCGTGGTCATTGACCCGACGGCCTCAGAACTTGCCGAGATCGCGATTGCCTCCGCGGGGTCCGCGCGGGCGCTGCTTCAGACCGAGCCGCGCGTTGCGATGCTCTCATTCTCCACCAAAGGCAGTGCAACTCATCCTTTGGTGGATAAGGTCATTGAGGCAACCCGAACGGTTCGCGCACGCGCGCCGGAGTTGCTGGTCGATGGTGACCTGCAAGTCGATGCGGCGCTGGTGCCTGCGGTAGGGCAAAGCAAAGCGCCCGGCAGCGCGGTTGCCGGCCGAGCGAATACGCTCATCTTCCCAAACCTGGCATCAGGCAATATCGGTTACAAGTTGGTCGAGCGTTTGGCTGGAGCAACTGCCGTTGGCCCGATCCTGCAGGGGTTGGCCAATCCGGCGAACGACCTCTCGCGTGGCTGCAAGGCGGAAGACATCCTTGACGCTGTGGCGATAACCGCGGTGCAGGTTCAAACGCTCTGACGCGCTTTGCGAAGTGTTCACGATCGCGCGACTTGAGTGATGGACAAGCCGGATTACCCCGTAACTCCTGCTGTGCGCTTGCTGCGCGACAAGGGAATCGTTTTTGAACCGCATCTTTATGCGTATGAAGAGCGCGGCGGGACAAAACGTTCGGCAGAAGCGCTGTGTGTCGACGAGCACGCGGTCATCAAGACCCTGGTGATGGAGACCGATTCGCGCGAGCCGTTGATAGTTCTGATGCATGGGGACAAGGAGGTCTCGACAAAGCAGCTAGCCCGAACGCTTGGAGTCAAGAGCGTGGCGCCGTGCGACCCTGCCGTCGCGCAGAAGCACACGGGGTATCAGGTGGGTGGCACGAGTCCGTTCGGCACTCGGAAGCCGATTGCGGTTTACGCCGAGAACACGATCTTCGATCTGCCGGTCATATACATAAACGGGGGAAAGCGAGGCTTTCTGGTGTCGCTTTGCTCAGCCGATTTGCGAAGCGCGCTGAGGATCTCGGCAGTAACCGTAGCCATCTGATTGTCCGACAAACTGTCATAACGGACAGACGACGGACAGACGACGGGCAGACGACGGACAGACGACAGACAGACGACAGACAGAAGACAGACGACAGACAGACGACAGACAGAAGACAGACGGACAGACGACAGACAGACGGACAGACGACAGACAGACGGACAGACGACGGACTGAAGCCCGTCGTCCAGAGTTTGGACATTTTCCCCGAAGGGGATCCTGTCCTCCAGCCCAGGGTTGCCGTACTCGGCTACCCTGGGAAGAGACGCGGCGAGTTACCCAACCCCAACGGGGTTGCGGCCGGGCCTTACGTTCAGAGCATGAACTCAATTCACGAGAACGATTCGAGACAAACCTCATACCGATTGGGTCCGCGGCGGAGCTTGGCCGCAACCCCGTTGGGGTTGGGTAACTCGCCGCGTCTTTTCCCAGGGTAGCCGAGTACGGCAACCCTGGGCTGGAGGACAGGATCCCCTTCGGGGAAAATGTCCAAACTCTAGTGAGGAATAAACATACATGTCCGAAACAATCCAGCCCGAATACCCGTCGCTCAACGAACAGGAAGCCGATCCGAATCCCTTCAAGCAGTTCGAGAGGTGGTTCAAGCAGGCGGAAGCCGAGGTCCCGATTTTGCCGAACGCGATGATGCTGGCGACGGCGACAAGAGAGGGAGTGCCTTCCGCGAGAGTCGTGCTGCTGAAGGATTTCGATGAGCAGGGTTTTGTCTTCTACACAAACTACCAGAGCCAGAAGGGCCGCGAACTGGATGAGAATCCAATAGCCGCGCTTAGTTTCTATTGGGCGCAGCCTGCGAGACAGGTGCGTATCACCGGGACAGCGACCCGGACATCGCGTTCAGAATCCGAAGCGTACTTCCATACCCGTCCGATCGACAGCCAGTTAGGCGCGTGGGCGTCAAATCAAAGTGAGGTAATCGGCGGTCGCGACGTGCTCGAGAAGAGGATGGAAGAGTTGCTGAAGGAGCATTCTGGCAAGCGGATCCCTTTGCCGCCTTACTGGGGCGGGTACCGTGTCGCGCCGTTCGTGTTTGAGTTCTGGCAGAACCGCGTCAGTCGCTTGCACGACCGTTTGCGATACAAATTGGGAAGCGGGGGCGAGTGGGTGATGGAAAGACTCGCGCCGTAGAATCAGGTTTCGGCGAGTGGCCCGCCGAAGTCAGGACGGATTCTGTCGAATCTAACCGCGGCTCTGACTGCGCCGAGGGCGAGATCGATACGTACGACGTGTGCAGGATACTTCATCCACGACTTTCCTTTTAGGGGAAGTTGGATATACACAACGAGTTGAGTTCCCGCCGGGAGAGCATTGCTAAGAGACAGGAGCGCGCCGCTGGAGCTGATGTTCCTGACTACTCCGCTCTCGACAAAGGTTCCTTCACCGCCGTCTTTGCTTTCAACACGGATTTGCCAATCCACCTGAAACCGCCTGGCTGCTCTGCGTTCGATCAAAGGGACTCCTGTGTACTTCAGACAGATAGTGTTTTGTAGACGACTGGCCGCAATGCTGTTTTACATCATGCTTCGACAAAATGAAAATGAGAAATCGACGAGGGTGTCCTTGATGAAAGAATAATTTTGCTATTCGGGAAAACTCCCCTGCGCTGAACTTATCTGACTCTCTAATCTAGAAGGGGTTTCAGAATGGCGAAACGCCGGTGACCAAAAAGTGGACTCAGCCAAGAGATATCTCACTAGCGGCACCTACGAGAGCCGCAAATCGCTCCGCCAATCCGACCAGTGTCATATTGTCTGCGATCGCGTCGTGCGGGATGAGGAGATATTTCCAAGGCTTACCGCCGTAGCTAGCAGCATGATCGCTCGCGTGGTGGCACCAGGTCACAGCAACATCGCGCTTTGCGATGACTGTAGCCTCAGTAATCTCGTTTCGAGCCTTCGGTTCTAACATGTAGACTGTGTCTCCAGTCTCAGCCACGAAATCCGGCTGGTATTCAAGGTGATCGGCTCCGGCGCGGTAAAAGATCTGAAACTGTCCCTTCGCCGGCTTGAACCACTTCAGGCCTCACGTTCCAGGATGACCGCGAGCTTGCGTTCAGAATCTGATTGGAACTTCTGGACGGGATAGAGGCACTTGCTGAAGCCGCCAAAAAGATACCTGGCCATGTTGCTCTTGTCCCAGGGCGACACCCGAAAGTCCAACGTCTCTTCTCCAACGAGAGCACTGTACGCGCTGGGCTTCAATTCTGTGAAGCCCTTGCTGATCTTCACTTCATAGCCGGCCGCGTCTTCCCAATAGTGTTCCTGCATCTGTACGTGAATGAACTTCGCGATGTCCCGCTGGTAGCAGCGCAGCACCTTTCGCGTGTCGTCCTCCGCAAGGTAGCTGTTGAAGTGCCGCACAGTCTGCGCGGCCAGGTCGTAGAGGAAATCCGCGTGATCGTCATACGAAACGTCATTGAAGTCCACTAAGCCACTAACGATGTAGTCTTCCAGCCTGGCTTCATCGATGCTGCCCTTGCCTAAAGAGACGACCTCAAGTTGGTTAGTGCGCAGGTGTTGGATCCAGAGTTCGTCCGAAACCGCCGGATAGCGCAGCGTATCGAGCTTGAGTTGGAACGATTTGAATCCCGATCTCACCTCCCCTCTGGGTACAACCAGGACGCGCGGAATGTCGATTGTTTGTTGCGCGACAAGATCGGCGGTTTTCGCAACGACCGCGGCGATGTCTGGTAGTTCCACTACTCCTTCGAGCGGCAACTGAACAGGCCGGTACCGCTCAGAGACTTGAGAGACAATCTCTGCTTGAACATCTTGCCTCTGAAGATATGTAACTGACGGCAGCTTTGTAGGTTGATTCTCCAACTTCCGGATCACTTCGTAGGCAATCTGTGCGACCTTCTGTTCTTCCGGTTTCGTGAAGACCGGGACTTCCGTGGTGGCTGCCACGATCGTGCTTGTCGTTTGCTGTTCCGGTTGCATGCCGAGTTTGGTCGCAAGCTGTGACTGTGACACAACCGTAACCGTCTTCTGACCAAGTTGGGTTGGATCGAGAACGACTTGTTGCAGTCTGATCGTGGAGTCCGGGCGGTTAGCCTCTTCGATGATCTCTTGAAACTTGTCGTGTGCGACGATGTTCAGCCGGTCCACAGCCGTCACACCTGTACGCTTTCCGTAAGGCAGCCGAAGACCTCGCCCGATCGACTGCTCGATTAGCGTCCGTGCATTTGCGGCGCGTAGCGGCACAATCGTATAGAGGTTCGTCACGTCCCAGCCTTCCTTGAGCATGTTGACGTGAATGACGATCTCCGTAGGTTCGTCAGTGTGCTCAACCTTTAGCAGTCGCTCGACCATCTCGTCCTCTGCCGCGCCAGTCCTGCTGGAATCCACCTGGATTACCTTTTCGCTGTAGCGGCCTTCGAAAAACGAATCGGACTGGATCAACTGCAGCAACTGGCTCGCGTGAGAGGTGTCGCGAGCGATTACAAGCAAGAAAGGCTTCACGATGGGATTGTCAGACTCGCGAGCGTACGTCTCTAACTCGACCTTTACGCTCTCGTGCAGGCGCACACCGTCCTCGAGTTTCAATCGCTCGATTTCTTCCGGCGACATTCCGGCGGGATTGAAGTCCTTTCGCGTCACGACGGCCGGCTCTTTCACAAAGCCGTCTTCCATCGCCGTTCCCAGCGGGTAGTCATAGATCACGTTCTTGAACGCAACGGGCCCCTGGTCGTCTCGACAAAAGGCGTGGCCGTTAGTTCGAGGCCGATCACTGGCTTAAGTTCATTGATTGCCCGCACGCCCGCCGATGCCCGGTAGCGGTGAGATTCGTCCATGATCAGCACGAGGTCTTTCAACCCTGCGAGGTAGTCGAAGTAGCTCTCGCCGATGTATTCAGACAGCCGCTTGATGCGCGGCGATTTTCCGCCGCGCACTTCGGAGTTGATCTTCGAGATGTTGAAAATGTTTACCTTGCAACGCAGCAACTCGTCGAACAGCGTACCGGCTTTCGCTTCGTAGGTGTCGCCAGTGATGATCTCCGGTGCGTCCGTCGCAAACTCCGCGATGCCTTTGAAGACATACTTCGGAGTGTTGGGCGTGAAGTCGGCAATCAGCTTCTTGTAGATCGTCAGGTTCGGCGCCAGGACAAAGAAATTGTTGAAGCCGTGCGCGAGATGCAGGTAGCTGATAAACGCGCCCATCAACCGAGTCTTGCCCACGCCGGTCGCAAGCGCGAAGCACAGCGACGGAAACTCGCGTTCGAAATCCGTCACCGATGGGAACTCGCTGCGGATGGCATCGAGCGCGGTTTGAATATCAGCGTCCTTCGCAGGCGGCGCGATCTCTGTGATCCGGTCGAGAATCTCCAGCGAACGCCGTTGAGGCAGGCGCAGACTAAGGCGGCCGGCGATGGCGTTGACGTGACGATTCATCGTTTTGAACTCCGCTTTCGCGCCGTCGCTTCGATCTCAACTCTCTGTGTTGCCTGCTCAACCGCCTTGTGAAGTTGTCTCTCCAAAACCTGTCGTGGGGGCAGCTCAGTCAGATACTTCGCGACCCGCACTCCCGTCTTATCAAGCTGCAAAAGCTCAATCTGCTCGTGCCCGGCTTCCGAGCAGAGAATCAGTCCGAGCGGTGCCTTCTCATCCGCCTCCATTTCGTACTTTTCCAACCAGCGGAGGTACAGTTCCATCTGGCCCTTGTAAGCGGCCTTGAATCTCCCGAGTTTCAGTTCGACCAGCACCAGGCGTCGTAGCCGGCGGTTGTAGAGTAGTAAGTCGAGATAGAAATCCTCGCTGTCAACCACTATGCGCTTCTGTCTCTCGACAAAGGTGAAGCCTGCGCCCATTTCAAGGAGGAACTGTTCGATCTCTCTGAGGATCGCGGCTTCCAGATCCTTCTCGGCATAGGCGCCGCGCAGACCAAGGAAGTCCAGAAAGTAGGGATCCTTGAAAACCAGATCCGGCGTTAACCTGTCTTCTTCTCGCAGCGCCTTCAACTCCTGGCGAACCAGTTTCTCCGGCTTCTTTGAAAGCGCCGTCCGCTCGTAGAGCATTCCGTCAATCTTGTTTCGCAACGTTCTTGTAGCCCACTTCTCGATACGGCACATCTCGGCGTAGAAGTCGCGCTGGAGGTCATCCTTGAGGTAAATCAAGGCGATGAAGTGGGACCAACTCAATTGTCGCAGCAGTGACGAGACAATCTGCCTATCTGGAAACACCTCGGCAAATCGGACCATCGAGGCGAGGTTTCGCGGCGAGAATCCACGTCCGAACTCCGGGACTAATTTTGCAGACAGTGTCTGCAAAATCTCCTGGCCATATCCAGCGCGCTCTTCCTTCAGAATGTCTGTTCGTATGCGCGATCCAATCTGCCAGTAGAGCGCGGTCAGCCCTGCATTTACCGTAACTGCAACCGCCGAGCGCGCCTCCTCGATCATTCGAGTGATGTCATTCAGCAACGATCCGTCGAATAGTCCTTTATCCGCGAACGTCCCTGATTTGCGAGTTGGTCGAACCCTGGTCGTCGTCATCGCTCCTCGTCCCGGTCGTTCGTGCGACTGTCTTTTCATCTGTGTCATCTGCGTAATCTGCGGATCACTCCTCCTCGCCGAATAACTCTTGCTGGCCGGGTTTGGGTGGGGCTTTCGGGAGGTTCTCGACGCTCAGGCTGTAGTCGTCGTGGCCCCACTCGCATCGCGACAACACCGCTCGCGGAATCTTCTTGACCGTCAGGTTGGCCCACCGCTCGGCCTTGCCGCGAAACGCCGTGCACAGCACCAGCAACGAACGATCCGAGCCGACCTCATCGCTCAACTGCTGAAGCTGATCGGGGCTCAGGTTCTGAGTGGTGACGTAGACGAAATCTCGCTCGGTCGAATGTCCGTGTTGCCAGTAGATCGTGTCGCTCGGCGCATAGACAAAGCCTTCGAGCTTGCACAACGCCTCGGCCAGCATTGCGGGGTTGTATTGCTTGCTGATGACCCAGTTCCCCCACTTGTCTTTTTCGAGCAGCGAGGGCGCGAGCCGGTAATAGCGAAACCCTCCGCCGCCTTTCCAGCCTACGGCTTTGGTGATGCCGCCGGGGTCTTCGCCGTCGATTACTTTCTTCAAGCGGGGAATGATGTGAGTGTGGCAATGCTCGCCGAGTTGGATCATGATCCATCGCCGCCCCATTTTGTGTGCGACTGCTCCGGTTGTACCCGAACCAGCAAACGAGTCGAGCACCCGGTCGCCCGCTTCGGTGCACATCTCAATAATGCGAGCAATTAATGGCTCCGGCTTGGGTGTTTCGAAGGTTCGGGCCGCTGGCAAAAGTACGCGCGAATGCGCCTTCGCTTGCCGTGTCGTCTGGACATCAGTCCAGATCGTGGGATGCGGACGGGTCGGCGTTTCTTGAGCATATTCGCGAGTGTAGGGTACCCAAACTGCGGCATTCGCTCGTTTGCGCTCCTTCCAGATGATTTCGTTACGAGCTAGGCGTGCGAATACCTCTTCCTTACCCAGCGACCACCGCGCCTCTTTTCCGTCATCATGGATTGGTAGCACCGGCAAGCCGTCGGGACCAGGGATCTCGAAGAACATCGATGGACGGTCTGAGCGAAGACTATTCTTCCCGTTCTTCTTTAAGCAGTCTGTCTCGGTACAGTCGGCCAGCGTCATCACGATTCCGGTAGGCATTTAGTACGGACGGATCATATAAAGGACGAAATGGGACTGCGTCCGGCTGTCGTGTGAAACAGAGAATAAAGTCGTGGTCCGAAACCACGGGCACCTTATTGTCACTCGGGCTGTCGGAAGATTGCCACACGAATGTGAACTTGAAACAATCACGCCCGAAGACCTCATCCATCAGGACTTTTAGATAAGCTCCTTCGTAGTCGTCGCAGTGAACCCAGATGCAACCGTCCGGCGTCAGCAATCGACCGAGCAAATGCAGTCGGTCACGCATCATTCCGAGATACAAAGAATGCTCAAGACCGTCCTCGTAGTGCTCGAACGCCTGACCGGTGTTAAATGGGGGATCAATATAGATGCATTTGATCTTGCCCGCGAATTCCTGTTCGAGTGCTTTGAGCGCGAGCAAATTATCTCCGAAGATAAGTTGATTATCGAACAGATCGCCGTCCATCACGCGATGTTCTGCGTGATGAGACTTCTCGGTGTCTTCAAGAAGAATGCGCGGCTCCAGCCGAGGCCGGTTCTCCTTGCCGATCCAAGTGAGTTCGAGTTTTTGTTTCCGGTGACTCATCTTTAGGCCGGTTGCTTGAGGGGGTAGAGACGTCGCGACTTCCCGCTGTTCGTCCAATACTCTCCTGATTTGTCTGATCCGGGCCATCCGTGATCGGGATGAACGAGCGCTTGGGCGAGGTCTAATACAATTCGCCCAAACTCGACGCCGTGCTCCTCGCGCAAATGAAAGGAGAGCTTGCTGAAATGACACCCCATCGCGTTTCGAATCTGGGTGAAAGTTTGAAGCTTATCTAGAATGTCACCCAGTTGTATCACTGATGCTGCAGTATCGGTAACGGTCTGGTCGTAAAGTTCGACCCGAAGTACGGCGCGCAGTTTCTTGTTTATGGCCGGCAAGAGATCTGCTCAGCGTCGGCTTCGTTCGCTTTTGCGGAACGGCGCATTCATACCGGTCAATCAAAAACTTCAGCGTTGCTTCCAATACGACGCCAGCGCAAGCGCAGATCTTCCTGGGTCTCCGTCGACGATTCTTCAGATGAGCGAGCGCAGACGATCAATTCGTGGGGTACTCTTTGATGTGACGATGCCGCCGGTCCCAGCTCCCGCTTCCCAACTCGATGAATTGGCACTCTCCGTTTTGCAACCATCCCCAGCGAAACTTCTCCCGCCAAGGCAGGTAGTGGGTAGTCAGCACGCAATGCGCGAATTTTTGCGAGACCCATAAAGCATTTCAATGACCCGGTCAACGTGAGGCTCGTCAATGCTTGCTACGACGTCATCGAGCACCAGATCGTCTCGTCTGGCGAATCCAACTCAGCCAGCGCAAGAAATATGCAGACACCGAGGGTATCCAAGTGTGATTCACTGAGGTAAGCACTAGGAGGCGCGTTCATAGTCCCGGGAAACTGCGACGCTACTTCGAGAGATGCTCGCCTTTCAGGATGAAGTTGCAGGCTGATCTTACTCAGTCCTTCCCCAGGATGAATCTGCTCGTAAAGTTCGCCTACCTGTCGTGCGATAAGCGTAAGGATTTCATCTACGAATTCACGACGCTCTTGAACCAGGAGTTCGTGCGCCCTTTTCAGTCGAGGAAGTAGCGCGTCGAGTTCGGTCTTCTGCTCGAGATTGTGCCGATATTGATCAACGCGTCGCGGATAGTTTGAAGAAGCAGTTTGCGTTGTGCACGGCGAGTAAGTTCAGACTGGAGGAGCTCGCCCATCCTTCGGGACTCGACTAGAATTGACCTGAGTTTCTCGAGTCGCGGGTCCCCGCTCGAACCCGCAACAGGAGGCTGGGCGCAGATCCTAGTTATTGCCGCCGGAGATGGAAGATCATCGTGCAATTGCGCCGAGCACGCTCTGCAAAGCTCGACGGCTGAGGCCACAGCTTGAGCCTCAATAGTCTCCGATAGCGCCTTTGCGCGATCGAGTTCAATACCTGCGCTTTCTCTAGCACTGATGGCCGCCTGTAACGACGTCAAAGTCTTGAGCTTCGCTTCGACGGTTTGCCGAAGATCAGTAGCAAACTCTCGACTGCCGCACAGAGGACATGCGTCAGGCGGCTTAGTGTGCTCAAACAAGTGATTTGCCGCCTGAAGGAGATGAGAGAGTTGCTGGGCTCCAACGGCCACATTAGCCAGCACGGTGTTCAGAGCTAGTTCCGCGGTTGTAAACGTTCCCGTGGCAGACTCCAATGTGCCCTTTGCATTCTCAAGGTCCCTTATTCTCGAAGCTAGCGCCTCATTCAGCCTGAGATAGTTCCTTATTACGGTGACGGACTGGTCTAGATCATCGGTATCTCGAGCTGCCTCGATGGATGCCCATTCCAACATCGAAGGCAGAGGGGACCCTGCCTGCTTCCAAACATTCTCTAGGGTCAGCAGATTCTCACCTATGCGAGCCTCTGCCAAGCTAAGCTGCCTCGTTGCTGAGTTGATGAGATCTCGTAGTGGCCGTTCACTTTTATCAATTGTATCGATGGCGATGAAAGGCCGCACTGCCTGATATCTGTCTGCCGGCTTCCCGGCGACAAGGCCTATGATTTGATGGCGCCTCAAGATAGCGACACTCGGACGAATATTTGACGGAGTTACTACTGCCTTACCCTTCGCGACTCGGCCTGTCCATAGTCCCACATTTGTCGCGAGGGTGACTTTGATATCTGATGCCTTTCAATTTGTAGAATGCCAATAACGGGAAGTTGTACCCAGGCCCCTACCCTCTAATGAGCCAAGGCTCCTATTACCGACCAAATCGAAAGCGTCGCAAACGGTGCTCTTTCCGGTACCGTTCTCGCCATCTATACACGATCGTAATTGGTTTGCCCTTTTCAAACTTGAGTTCAAAGGGTTGCGTTGCGCCCCGGAGCGCCTCTAGTCTCAACGATGCTAGTCGATACATGTTATCACCCTATTTCTTCTGTGGCCGGTGAGCAGGTTTAGGATCAACCTCTAGGGCTAGCCTCCAATCGCCCTGTTCCAACGTACCGTCCGCGAGAGCATTGGCGAACCGCTCGGCGCGATCTGGCGTAAGAAGACCCTCGCTGACAAAGCGCGTCACGATTCTCCTGGACAGCGCGAGCGCCGGCGATTCTGTTGACGATGCCATTTCAGTACCTCCTAATGAAGCTTCCAACGGATACAAAACAGCATTTCGCTGGTGGTTCGTTGGTCTCGTTGCCCTCTAGAGTTTGAATGAATGCGTCTCGCTTTGCTTCGACGTCGTCTTGAGCGTCGAACAGGATCGGCGTTTCTGGTTGCGCTGTGCTTCGAGCGCCTTGATTTGCTTCTGGCCGGCGAGCTTTTCCTCCAGCGTCAGCGCGGCTGGCGGCGCGGCGGGCTTCCTTGATCTGGCGGTCGATTTCCTTGATCTCGCGTTCCAGAGCCGAGCTTCAGGTCGTCGGCCCAGCCGTCGAGCTTGTCGGCCTCGGCTTCGAAGAAGCGGGCGTTGCGTTCGGAGATGGTGCGCTGGATCGATTCGCTGGCCTTCCGCGCGTGATGAGATTCGAGCGTCTGAAGCGCGCGCTCAGAACTCGCGTGGTGTCAGCACGCGTGCCGGGCAGCGTGAGCAGCCGCGCTGCGACGTCCTCGTCCAGGGTCTACCGTCCATCGTCGGTGGCCGCCGCGAAGATCAGATGGTCTTCCGCCTGGTCGAGGGATTCGACGGTGAAGAGCGAAAGCGTGAGCCAACCCGACTTGCCGATGAGGGCTTCCAGCAGCGTGACCTTGCCGTCGTGTTCGCTGTAGTCGAACGTGAATTCGGCGGTCGGCAGCGTCCGGCTCTTTGGCCTGCGCCACCACCGCCTCGGCAAGCGGATGACTGAGGCGGTAGAGGTGGGCTTCGCCGGATCGGCGCGGCAGTTCGTAGAGGCCGAGCGGGATGTCGTCGGTCTGCTCCGGGAACGGCTGCGCCTTCAGTCGGAACGAGGAATCGCCGAGAAATTCGGCGTGGTCCGTCCAGCTCGTGCCGGGTGAGCTGCATGAGCAGGCGCTCGAAGCGGTTGAGGTAGGCTTTCGAGTCTTCGTCCCGAACCTTGAGCTTTTCTCGCACTTCGTCGTCGAAGTGCTCCAGCAGCTGCTGGCGGGTGCGTGGTCATCGCTTCGTTGATCTCGCAGGCTGAGTTCGAGCTGGAGCTGGTCGAAGGCAGTCTTGATTTCGTCCGGCTTGCGGCAGTGCTGGTAGATGTCGGCGATGCGCTTCTCGAAGTCCACGCCGGACTCGATCGCGCCCAGCACTTCGTCGCTGGCGCCGAAGACGCCTTCGAAGAGCTGGAACTTCTCGGACAGCAGCTCGAAGACGCGCTGGTCGGCGGCGTTCTTGCGGTTGAGGAAGTTGACGACCACCACGTCGTGCTTCTGGCCGTAGCGATGGCAGCGGCCGATGCGCTGCTCGATGCGCTGCGGATTCCAGGGCAGGTCGTAGTTCACCACAGCGAGCAGAACTGGAGGTTGATGCCCTCGGCGCCGGCCTCGGTGGCGATCATGATGCGGCCCTGCTCGCGGAAGTAGTCCACGAGCGCCGAGCGCATGTCGGCAGTGCGTGAGCCGGTGACGCGGTCGGTGCCCTCGATGGCGTTCGCAGCCAGTCGGCGTAGATCTGCTTGGAGCGGTCGTCGGTGTTGGAGCCGTTGAAGAGCACGATGCCGTCGGCGAACGGGCTGTCGGCCAGCACGCGCAGCAGGTAGCTCTGCGTGCGGCGCGACTCGGTGAAGATGATGGCCTTTTGCGCGCGCGCCGAGTTCGGCGGCCTTGGCGAAGGCGACATCCAGCGCCGTCGAGCAGCGCCTTGCCCTTGGCGTTGTGCTCGATGGAAGTGGCGAGCCGGGCGAAGGCGTCGAGATCGGCGATCTCGCGCTCGATGGCGGCGCGGTCGGCGTCGGAGAGCGGTTCGGCCGGCTCGTCTTCCGGTCCATTCCTCGGCGGTTTCGTCCAGTGCTTCGTAGTCCTGGTCGAGTTCGTCTTCGAGCGATTCTGGCGGCTCCTGCTGTCGTAGCCTGCGCCTTCAGACGGTTCGAGATCGTACTGAGCGCGCCGGCGATGGCGAACGTGGACGACGCCAGAAGCTTCCGCAGCACCAGCGTCATCAGGGAGCGCTGGCTGGCGGGCAGCGCCTGCAGGTTGTCGCGGCGCAGATATTCGGAGACGAGCGTCGTAGAGCCGGTCTTCGCTTTCCTCCGGCGTGAACTCCTGCACGAGTGGGATGGCGGGCTGTGTACTGGACGTAGGCAGTGACCTGCCGGCGCAGCGTGCGATGGCACACGGGCTTGAGCCGTGCCTTGAGCGTCTGGAACACCTGCTCCTGGCTCAGATTGGCGAACTGCTCGCGGAAACTCTTCAGATCGCCGAACGTGTGCTCGTCGATGAAGCTGACGAGACCGAA
This sequence comes from Blastocatellia bacterium, assembly GCA_963737945.1. Lineage (GTDB taxonomy): Bacteria > Acidobacteriota > Blastocatellia > UBA7656 > UBA7656 > Onstottus_A. The sequence continues at coordinate 122,106 of CAVTUR010000017.1, forward strand.
CAGTTCGAGCAGGGAGTTTTGCAGCGGCGTCGCCGTCAGCAGCAGCTTGTCCTTGCCGCGCCAGCGCCAGCTTGAGCGTGTTGGCGATGACGTTGGATGGCTTGTAGACGTTGCGCAGGCGGTGCGCTTCGTCGATGACCACGAGGTCCCACGGCACGCGCTTGACGTCGGCCGCCTTGCTCCGGGCGAACTGGTAGGAGCAGATGACGATCTCCTGTGACCTCGAACGGCGGAAGTGGCCCTGCCTGATGGCGGCGTTGTAGGACTTCGCTTCGAGGATGCGGCACGGCAGGAAGAACTTCTCGGTCAGCTCCTGATACCACTGCTTGCGCAGGTTGGACGGCGTGATGACCAGGATGCGCCGCTTCCGCTCGGCCCAGCTCTGCGAGATCACCAGCCCGGCTTCGATCGTCTTTCCGAGCCCGACTTCGTCCGCCAGCATCGCGCCTTTCGAGAGCGGGGAGCGAAAGGCGAAGAGCGCCGCGTCGACCTGATGCGGGTTCAGATCAACCTGCGCGCTTGCGACTGCACCGGCGAGCTTCTCCACGCTGTCGGACGGATAACGCCGGGTCAGGCTCATGGGCAAAGTATTTTGCGTGATAGTCAGTCAGTTGCATTTACGTATAACTTAATCGCGGAAGCCAAGTGTGACTTGCAATATAAATGACAGAACTCTAATCTGCAACGCACTGGGCCTAATTCCGGAACAACCTAGCAGCTCGGTGCAAGCTAGAGTCACTCGCGATTGGCGCTTGTACGTTCAGATAGTAAAGGTGACACCTACTATCTGATTGATATCATCGCGGACTCCAGATAGATTGCAGGGGACGAAGAGCAGGGCCTCCCCAGCGCTTTTTCCTTGCCCTTCTATATCATCGGTCCGGTCTCGATCCCGATGGAGATCCCAACAATATTAACAATAATGTTCGAAAATCTTCATCGAATGTTGGTTGCGCGGCACAAACGAAATGCGTACACTCGCACGCTGAGCTTTCACCAGATCAGGCAACAACTCAGGCGGCGTAACATCCCAACGCCAGCCGTAAGCTGGAATTGAGGCAACGGTTAAAGTGTGAGATTGTGGTGCTTTTCCGCCGAATAACCAAACCACCAATGCAAGAAGCGAGGAAGACAATGAGACAACCCAGGAATCTGAGCAAGCGAACTACGAGTCTGGCAACTTCAAACCCCAGCCGGAGGTCTCTCGGCGTGATCGCCGTTTGGCTGTTTTTCATCCTGACGCTCTCGAGCTATTACGTGGTTTCGCCCCCGCGCGTCCGGGGCGTATCGTCCACGATCGTCATCAGCCAGGTTTACGGCGGAGGCGGTAACAGCGGATCAACCTATACAAACGACTTCATAGAGCTCTTCAATTTGAGCGCGACGACAGTCAACTTAGCAGGGTGGTCGGTGCAATATGCCTCATCTGCGGGCACCACCTGGCAAGTTACAAATCTGAGCGGTTCGATCGCTCCTGGCCACTACTATCTGGTTCAAGAATCGCAAGGCGCGGGCGGAACCACTCCGCTGCCGACTCCGGACGCCACGGGCGCAATTGCAATGAGTGCCACCGCCGGCAAGGTAGCGCTCGTCAACACAACAGCGGCGCTCAGCGGTGCCTGCCCTACAGGTGGCAGCATTGTCGATTTCGTTGGCTTCGGCGCCGCAGCCAATTGCTTCGAGGGCTCCGGGCCTACGTCTGCCCCGAGCAACACAACCGCCGTCCTGCGAGCCGCTAACGGTTGCACGGATTCGGACAACAACTCATCTGACTTCAGCGTCGGCGCTCCGAACCCTCGAAACAGCGCCTCGCCGGCAAACTCTTGCGGATTGGGCAATGCTCCGATCGTTCCATCTTGTCCAGCCGGACTCGTGACCACCGTCGGGACAGCAACCAGCGACGCCGTAAGCGCCACGGATTCAGATGGCACTGTGAGTGGAGGGTCGGTTACCGGGATCACCCCGTTCGATCCTGGGACCATCACTCTCACCGGATTCACCCCGGCCGCTGGCGTGGGCGGGACCGCAAATGCGACGCTCCAGGTGAGCAACGCGACACCAGTTGGGAACTACAGCGTGACGATAAGGTGGTCGAACAATGATTTGCCCACTCCTCAAACTGCGAACTGCGTCGTCGTGGTGGCGGTGAACAGCCCACCAATCGCGATTCATGCTATTCAAGGCGGCGGAACCGCGTCGCCTCTGGCAGGTCAGGTTGTGACCACCATCGGCATTGTCACAGGAGTCAAGAGCAACGGCTTCTTTATACAGATGCCAGACGCGAGCATTGACGCTGACCCGAATACATCCGAAGGCATCTTCGTATTTACGTCATCCGCGCCCCCTTCAGCGGCGGCCATTGGAAACTCAGTCAGCGTGACGGGTCTGGTGCAGGAGTTCATACCTTCAGCGGATTTGAACAGCCCGCCAGCAACCGAGATTGCGGGGTCGCCGACGGTCACCCTGCTTTCATCAGGCAACCCGCTGCCCACACCGATTACCCTTACGGCCGCCGACACGAGCCCAGCCGGGACCATCGAGCAGCTTGAGAAGTTCGAGGGCATGCGCGTGCACGTCGATTCGCTGACCGCAATAGCGCCGACCCAGGGCACGATCAACGAGGCCAACGCTACTTCATCATCAAACGGTGTGTTTTATGGCGTGATCACTGGAGTCGCACGGCCCTTCCGAGAGCCGGGCGTCGAGGTTCCCGACCCTGCTGCCCGCCGGTTCTCCCTGCTGCGTGCCCCGCTTCGATGCGAATCCGGAGCGGCTGCGGGTTGACAGCGATGGGTTGGTTGGGGGAACGCCACTTGAGGTGACGTCTGGAGCGATCATCACCAACCTCACCGGTCCCCTCGATTACGCCTTCCGAACGTATACGATTCTGCCGGATGTTGGGAGCGCGCCCTCAGTGTCCGGCAATATCAGCGCCATACCTGTTCCGGCTCAAGGAGGCGAATGAGTTCACCGTCGCCTCGTTCAACACTGAGCGGTTCTACGACACGGTTAACGATCCCAGCACCAGCGATGTGGTGTTGACTGTCACGGCATTCAACAACCGGTTGAACAAGGCATCGCTTGCGATCCGAAACGTCATGCGCACGCCTGACATCATCGGCGTGGAAGAAATGGAGAACCTGACGACCCTGCAGGCGCTTGCGGCGAAGATCAACAACGATGCCGTCGCGGCCGGTCAGCCGGATCCTGGCTATCAGGCTTACCTGGTTGAGGGGAACGATATCGGCGGCATCGATGTTGGATTCCTGGTGAAAACCCCCAGCGTCACCGTAATCGACGTGACCCAGCTTGGCAAAGACACGACATATACTGAACCTGGCGGAACCATGGCGCTCCTAAACGACCGACCGCCGCTTGTGCTCCGCGCGGTCATCAACGCTCCGAACGCCACACTGGTAAATTTTCCAATAACCGTGATAGTGAATCATCTGCGGTCGCTGTCGGGCGTAGACGACCCGGCAGATGGAGATCGCGTTCGGACCAAGCGAAGGGCTCAGGCCGAATTCCTGGCGGATCTGATACAGTCGAGGCAAGGGACTGAGAACATCGTTTCAATCGGCGATTACAACGCCTTCGAATTCAACGACGGGTATGTCGATAGCATCGGAACGATTAAGGGCACTCCTACCTCGGCAACTGATGTCGTGCTTGCGAGCAGCGATCTGGTCGATCCCGATCTCACCGATTTGATATCGTTTGCCGCGGCCGATCAGAAGTACTCGTACAGTTTTGACGGCAACGCACAGGCGCTGGACCACGAGTTGATTACCGCGAATCTGCTCACGCGATTTGCTCATATCAACTACGCCCGAAACGACGCGGATTTCCCGGAATCATTCCGCAATGATTCATCGAGGCCCGAGCGCATATCAGATCACGACATGCCGGTGGCTTATTTCACTTTCCCGGTGGTTTGCGGCGTCACTTGTCCCGCGAATGTCACATCGCCGAATGCTCCCGGTCAGTGCGGCGCTGTGGTGAGCTATCCGGCTCCGACAGTTAGCGGCGACTGTGCGCCCTTGAGTTGTACGCCGTCTTCGGGGTCGTTTTTCCCGATCGGCGCCACCACAGTAACCTGCTCCGAGTCGATTGGTAGTGGAGCCTCTTGTTCCTTCACCGTTACCGTCAACGACACACAATCGCCAGTCATAAACGGCGCTTCTGCGAATCCGGCGGTTCTGTGGCCGGCGAACCACAAGATGGTTGCAGTGATCATCAATTACACGGCGTCGGACAACTGTGGTGCGGTGACGTGTACGTTGAGTGTGGCCAGCAATGAACCGATCAATGGCACCGGCGACGGCGACACATCACCTGACTGGACAATCCAGGACGCACACCACCTGATGCTCCGCGCTGAACGATCAGGCGGCGGCAGCGGCCGCATATATACGATCACAATCAACTGCACGGACGGAGCGGGGAACTCCGCCAGCCAAACGGTGCTTGTAACTGTTCCTCATAACAAATAGTCGCGCGCTCCGATTGAAAGGCGTTCAAAAAAAAGGGAGCCCGAAGGCTCCCTGGGAGGTACTCACACGAGGAAGACACAAAGTCGTGCCGGTTCACTCAGAAGCTGTAACGCACCTGAATGCGACCGTAGCGTCCAACCTGCGTCCCAACCGGACCGCCGATTCCTCCGTCGTTCAACTTGACGTTGTTGAAGAACGGATTCGTCACGTCGCCGTTGCTATTGTCGGCGCCAAAGATCGCCCATGTGAAGTTGGGGTGGTTGAATATGTTGAAGACATCAAACCGCACTTCGAGTTTGTGACCTTCAAACGGCAACCTGAACCCCTTGTTCAAGCTCAGATCCATGGTGTTGGTTATGTTGCCACGCAGGGTGTTGCGACCCGCAATGTTTGTGCGAATCGAGGGGTCCACAATGTATCGGGAGTCGGCCGGATTCACCGGGTTCCCGTTCGCATCAACATATCCGGTCGGCGAGGAAAGGCCAAACAGCGAACCGAGAATAGCCACCGATGTCGCCGGCGCGCTGGGATTCCCGATAGCCGGACGGTCATTGAAGGCTTCCAGATCGCCATTCAGATCGATTCCGCCAACGAACGGAGTCTCGGCGGATCCCGACTGCAGTCGATAGATGCCGCCTATTGTCCAGAGACCGGCAACCTGTCCCATGAACCCGTGCGTCGGGCCCGGAACGTCGTAAATGAAGGACCAAACCGCCCGGTGTGGCAACATCGAAGCTGGCCACACTGCGGTCGGCCCTGCGATCGAATGGATTTGACGCTCTGCTTGCGCCGCCCGAAGTGACGAAGACTTCGCTGTTAACATCGTCGATAGCCTTCGAATAGGTATAGGCAAACCGGAAAAGCAGCCCGTTCTTGAGACCGCGCTCGACCCGGGTCTGCAGCGAATGGTAGATCGAATCCCCACCGTTTGTACGAGGTACGATCGATCCGCGATCGGGAAACAGCCGCACGCCATTGACTCCGGGGTTGATCTGTTCGTTGATGAACAACCGGATCCCACGAGTTCCGACATACGCCGCATCAACGATCAAGTTGCCTGGCAACTCGCGCTGAACATCGAGGTTCCAGGTCCAGGTCATTGGGTTGACCAGATTCGGATCGATAGTCGTAACGGCGGCTCTCGGATTTGGAGAACCCGAAGTCGGCAGTGAGTTGACGCCGGCGTTTGCAAATCCGCGGCCGCCGGCCGACGAGCCCAGGAGCGAGACTCCGAACGCGTTCGGAGGCGATGCAGCGGTGTTGCTCAGAATGTTGTTGAAGAAGACATCGTAGCCGACACCAAAGCCGCCACGAATCACCGTCTTGCCTTCGCCGAACAGCCAGCTTGCGATGTTTGGCGTGTAGGCGAAGCTAAAGCGAGGAGCGAAGTTGTTGTTGTCGCCCTTTTGTTTCGCAACTGCGTCGAAGGGCTGATCGAAACCCGCGAAGGCCGGGTATTTCACGACGTTGTAGCGCGTCCCATAGTTCTCATATCGAAGCCCGAGATTCAAACTGAGGTTAGGTTTCACGCGCCACGTGTCGTTAACGAAATAAGCCTGCTGGAACGCATTGGGATGATCCACCGGGCTGCCAAACGTAATAGAAGCGAACGTCCCCTGTGTACCGGAGAATCCATCAACAAAGTTGCCAAAGGCCGGGAACCCGCCGCCGGCGGAAAAGGTCAGCGTACCCTGCGCGTTGAACGGGATGAACTGCTTTGCTATCTGACGCATCATGTCCGTTCCTGCCCGGATGGTGTGCGCGCCAGTCGTGTAGGTAATCGTGTCCTGAAACTGATAGTTGTTGAACACTCGGCCTTGAGGGAAGAAGGTTGTCGTGAGACCACCAAGGATTCCTACGCCGCTGATCGTACCGCCCGCAAAAAGGAATTGCGGGCCGAAGTTGAGCGCCGCAGGATCCTGCGCTCCGAACAACACGTTGAATCGTCCATACGAGAACCGCAACTCGTTGGTCATCCTCGAAGAGAGAATGCGCGTGTAGTTGCCGTAGAGGTTTTGCACTCGCCCTGGTGTATCGACAGCAAAGCCCTGAAACGGGGTCGGGAACTGGTTGGTGACCAGTTGGTCGTTGAAGATGTATCGCGCCGAGAAGTTGTCCCGCTCATTCGGGGTCCAATCAACTCTTGCCAGAAGGTCATAGGTATTGATGGGCGCGGGTGCGGACGCGGTCACAGTGCCAAACTGCACATCGGGTCGTCCGCCTCCAAGTGGCACATTGAACACGTTGGTTGCGCCACGGAGACTCCCGACAACGCCAAGGTAGCGATCCAGGTTTGCGCTCGCGCCTTGTGCGAAAAGCGAGCGAAGGGTGTCGAAGCCCTGAGCCGTGGGAATAACCGCCGAGCCGTTTGCGGCCCCGATGCGAGTCAGCGTCGGTTGAAACGTTCCGAAGAAAAACAGCTTGTCTTTTTTGATCGGCCCTCCAAAAGAAAAGCCGAACGCGTTCTGAGTGTACACGGGGACTGAGGTCAGCCCCTCGTTTGCTTTTTGCCCCGCTGTCAACGAAGCGAGTGCGCTGGTGTCGATCACGTCGTAGACCGAACCGTGGAACTGATTGGTGCCGCTCTTGGTGACGACGTTGACCACCGCGCCCCCGGCGCGTCCATATTCGGCGGAGTTGTCGCCGCCCAATATGGTCACTTCTTTAAAGCCGTCCCGTAGCCCAGGTTGAAGCTGCTGACCATTGATCGAGTTGTCATTGTTATCAGCGCCGTCAATCAACTGGTTGTTTGCGCGTGCCCTCAGCCCGTTGATGTTGAACTCGGTGCCCTGGACAAATCCGCCTGCAAGCACTCCGGGATTTGTTACTCCTGGCAGCGTGAAGACTAAATTGACAGGGTTGAGCGCGGCGACCGGCAGATCGACTATCTGGCGAGACTCGAGCGTGCTCGCACGCGCGCCGTCCTGTTTTTGCAGGATCACTGTCGAGTCCGCGTTGACCGTAACCACTTCACTCTGGGCGCCTACTTCCAGCGCGAAGTCAGTTGTGGTCGCCTGCGCAGCTTCGACTGTGACGTTGTCGCGGGAGATAGTCTTGAACCCACCCGCGGTAACCTCGACCTTGTAAGAGCCCGGGTCAACCGCGTCCATGCGGAAGCCCCCGTCGGCCGATGTCTTTGTTTCGCGGCCGATGTTTGTGGCTTTGTTTGTGATCTTGACTGTAGCTCCATCCACGACCGCGCCAGACGGATCGGTGATGGTTCCAACCATTATTCCTTTGCTGGATTGCGCAAGAACTGAGTTACCCAATAGCGGCAGCAACAAACTCGATGTCATGAGAAGCGCCACCGTATATGCGAGCGATTTCAGTTTTCTAAGGTGCCTCATTGTTTCTCCTTGATAGTGAGAGGTGTTTCTGTTTTTCCAGAGCGGGCTGAACCAGTTCAGCGATAGTCTGATCGCTGAAGGAGCTGACAATAACCACTTGCCAGTCTGCGTCGTCATCTGCTGACACTCACTTTCGCGCTACTGTGTGCCGCAAAGGTGGCCAGACCCATTCAAAAATTTGATTCGGCCAACCCCGCCTCCGTAGACAGCGCTGTGCAATGCGTGGAGTCTAGGTGTGATGTTAGAGACGCGAAACAACTTTGGGATGAAGACACACAGCGATGGGACGGAGTGGACGAAAAGACTGACGAAGGGGGCGGCAAGAGACCCTGGGTGCGCTCGGCATCCTGCTGCCTGGGGTCGCGCGGGTAGAGGCAGGCATTGGATGCCTGCCCCCGGCGTCTACTCCCCGGATTATTGTTTCGCGAACTGCCCTCTGCTCCAATTCTCGATCTCGAGCCAGTCGAGGTTACTCATGACTTTGCTGACCTTTCTGGGGCCGGGGTCGTACACGTACATGCCTCTGCTGGTGATCGTGAATACTGGCACGTGGTAGGTATCGGCAACCGAGATGTCTTCATCCTGGGGTTGTGGATCGGATGTGTTTGGATGAGTGTGTACAATCGCGATCGTTGCCGGGTGCCATCGAAATGTGAACTGTTTGTGCTCGTTGGTTGACCCCATCTCTCTGCCGCTGTAGCCGCCATCGGCCATTCGCAGGATCAATACCACCCCTTCCAAAGGCAAAGAACCGTTGCCCGAGCGTCTCCACGCCTTGCCAAAAGCTTCAACTATTCGCTTGTCGATCGTCGAGATTGCCAGGCTGGCGCTCGTCGGATGAACGGCGCGGCGCAAAAGTGTCAAAGACTCTTCGACGCCACCCGAAGGCCCGGTGAACAGATTGGAGGTTAGCTTAGAGCTCTGTGCCTGCGCTGCTGCGACGGTCAGCACAACGGCGGATGCGAGACATTGCACAATCCTTTTCATGACCAAACTCCAACAGGTCAAGGTGTGCCGCGTTGAACCAGGTTGCCGCCTCCGTCTTTGGCCGCGGGCTTTAACAATGCGCGCGTTCCCGCCCGAACACGCGCCTGTTACCGTCGAAGTTTAGAATGAGTTGTTTCGCGGAAGAACTACTTTGGGATGAAGCTGTTGGACTTTGGGATGGTCTGACCGAAAACCGTGACGAGAGCGGTCTATCTCACAGCGGTCTTCCCAGCAAGTCGTGCAGTTTTTCTCTGTAGGTGCGCGATAGAGTCAATTGCACCCCTTCGCCGAGGATGATTCGATATTCACCATGGAACCACGGCTGAAGTTCGGTGATACGGTCGATGTTTACGATGGCAGACCGGTGAACACGTATGAATTTCTTCGGATCCAGCTGCGATTCCAGGGCGCTTATCGTGTCCCGCAGCAGATATGATTCCTTGCCTGCGTGGAGCCTCACGTAGTTTCCCTCGGCTTCGAGCCAGTCGATCTCGTCTGCTTTTATGAAGAACACGTGGCCGTTCATTTTGATTACCAGGCGTTCCAGGTGTACGGGTCTGGTCTTGATCTCCTCGAGGGCGCTTAGAATTCGCTCGCTCAATGCATCGGTTCGCTGGCTCGATAACTGGGTCTTCGCCCGTTCGAGCGCCTTGTCGAAGCGCTCCTGATCAAACGGTTTCAACAAGTAATCCAGCGCGTAGACCTCGAACGCGCGGACGGCGTACTGGTCATAAGCGGTCACAAAAATGATCGTGGGTATTCGCTCACGAGGGAGTGCTTCAAGAACACCGAAGCCATCGATACCCGGCATTTCGACGTCAAGGAAGACGAGGTCAGGCGATTGCTGATTGAATAATTTGAATGGCGTCCTGGCCGTTGCCGCATTCGCCGATTATCTCGATCCGCTGGTCGGAGGCGAGCATATTGCGGATCCGCTCGCGAGCAAGGGATTCGTCGTCCACTATCAATGTGCGGATACACGCCGAGCCTGACATCGACTTCTCCTTACCGCCTCTAACGCCTGAACGTTACTGGAGGTTCAGTTTTGCGTGAATATCTCTTCTCGGAATGGAATTTCGAGGATTACGGTGAGTCCGCCGCTGGCGGCGTTGGCGAGGTCGAGCCGGTGTTCGTCGCCGTAGAGCTGCTTTAGACGAGCTTGGGTATTCGCGAGACCCACGCCGGCTTTCACTATACTGCCCGAGTTTGAATCCGAGTCCAGCCCCGGACCGTTGTCGGTTACCTGAACGTGAAGAAAGCCGTTCAGGCGCCGCGCTTCAATCTCTATCCGGCCGGCGCTTGTGCGCTGTGAAATGCCGTGCCGAATCGCGTTCTCAACGATCGGTTGCAGGATAAGATTTGGCAGCCGGGCGTCCAGAGTCTGCGGCTCGATATCCATTTGAACGGTCAGACGGTCCTGAAACCGAATGCGCTCAATTTCCAAATAGCATTTCAGAAACTCGAGTTCCTCTTGAAGCGACACTTCCTGGGCGCCGGAGTTTTCGAGCGTGAGACGCAGAAAGTCTCCCAGCCGCGCGATCATCTTGTCGGCGGCATCGGCGTTCTTGTGAACAAGCGCCGAGATCGAATGCAGCGTGTTAAACAGGAAATGAGGATGGAGCTGCATCTTTAGAGCCTGTAACTGAGCCTGCGCAAGCTGGGCTTCGAGCCGCGTGGCGCGCACCTCGCCCTCTCGATATCGCCGTTGATAATTGAACGAATAGCTGATAAGCAGAATAAGCCAGTAGAGCATCACCCCGTAATCCGTCATGAAGTAGACGTTCATTAACAGCCTGCTGAGCGAGAACTTCCACTCGGCATCGGCGACTACCTGGAAGAGCATCAAATCGTGCAAAACCCTTGTCGCAAACCCGATAAACAGAGAGGCACACAAGTGCACAAGCATGCTGCGAACCCATCTCCAGCGTTCGATCGGAAAGCGACGCGCGAGCCACAGAATCAAAGGAGTCAGCGCCGCCCAGATGTAGGCGTAGATCAGCTCAACTAAGAATATCCTCTCCCATCGAATAGGTATTTCGCGGCGGCTGTAGGCGAGATACATCTGGCTTGTCAGGAACGTGGCCAGCATGGTCCACGCGGCGACGATCAACACCGCGCGAATCCAACGACGTTGTAATATCCTGCCGATGTTCATTTCGACGTTTTCTTCTTTGTGCGCCGGGGTCTGCTCTTGAGGTGCAAACACAATAGCACAATCCATCGAAGTCGGCTCCATGTCTTGCTTCTGAGTGTCCGACAAACTTCAGTTTGTCGACCTCCACCATAGGGTCCGACAAACTCCAGTTTGTCGACCTCCACCAAAAGCGACGACAAACTCTGAGGTTGCCGGACTTCAACCGCCCAAGGTCATTGCGCCGCTCGAAACGGTTCGAAGGACGCACGGCGTGCCGTGGCAAATACCCCGGAACTTAATTGTTTCCCCGTGAGATTGTTTGCGTGCGAACGGCGAGTGCGGCCCCGCCGGCCCAAAGATCGAGACTTCCAGCTTCTGATGTAGCCGGGCCATTCTATGTCAACAGTCCGGTGGCGGAACAAGATTGTGACGAACCGGCCTCAGCCGATGACGAAGCGGCCCAGAAGTCCGCTTATCCGTTCCGAATCCGTTCGGGAGACTCACTGAGTGGCAACCTGAGGCTCGCTGCCGTAGTATTTACTTGTGGACCGCGCTGGGTGATCCTGGAAGGGCCGAAAGGAAAAACACAATGAAAGAAAATGTCGTAAGAGGTACCCAGTTCGTCGAGGAGCATATATCCAACCTTGGACGCGAAGCTTCCCGGCTTAGGGGCGTGGTGAGCGATGCAGTCGATGACTCGATGGTCAATGCCAGACGCGCAGCGAGACACGGGTATAACGCGGCGGAGGATCTGATTGACGAAACCTCTCATCAGATAAAGCGTCACCCGCTTCGTTCGATGTTGTGCGCCCTGGCCGTCGGCGCCGTTGTAGGCTGGCTGTTTTTCCCTAGGCGCAGACGCTGAGACCCGGACGCGCCAATTATTATCGCTGTGCGAGAACGTGGCGCCGCTTCGTCAAGCTGATGAAAGAACGTTTCTAGCTGGCCCACCGCTTGAGGCTAGAGCAAACGGCGCCAGGCTCGGGGGGGAGGTCAACATCTTGAGAATACTCCTGGCTATTGATTCATCAGAGCTCTCTGAGGCAGTGGTGAGCGAGGTCGAAACGCGGCCCTGGCCTTCGGACAGCGTCGTGTGCGTGCTAACCGTGATCGACTTGCTGGCGCTGACCGCAGCCGTGGGATACCTCGAGCCTTTTATCAAGAGCGAGAATGACGCCGCGAAGGCGCTGGTGGAGACGATTGCCGAGCGCATTGGTCGAACCGGGCTTCAGACCACTCCGCTTGCGGTCGAAGGATATCCCGGCACTAGCATCGTCGAGGAAGCAGAGAAGTGGGCTGCAGATCTCGTGTTTGTCGGATCGCACGGGCACAGCGGTTTTGTCAGGTTTCTGCTTGGAAGCATTGCAAAGGCCGTAGTTCAAAACGCCCACTGCTCTGTCGAAGTGGTTCGCCACCCCAGGCACGACAAGGATCACCCGGATCACGACAAAGCCGGCGAGCCGCCAAGCGGAATGCGGATTTTGCTGGCTACTGATGGATCGGACTACTCAGTTTCGGCGGCGCGCTCGATTGCCGCGCGGCCGTGGCCCAATGGCAGCTAGATCAGGATCGTCAGTGTGGTTGAGAAGATCGCGCCAGCTGCCGAGCCGTGGTATGTCGGCGGCGCAGTTGCGGAGCGCTTTCGCCAGGACAATATAAGAAGGAGCGAAGAAGCAGTCAGGGCTGTTCAAGAAATAATCGCGAGCGCCGGCATGAAGGCTGAGACCGCGGTACTCGAAGGCAGCCCAAAGAGACGCATTGTGGAAGAGTCAAAGGAGTGGGGCGCGCACCTTGATAGTGGTTGGCTCACACGGGCGGCGCGGCCTGACGCGGTACTTGTTGGGCAGCGTCTCTGAAGCGGTGGCGATGCACGCGCATTGTTCAGTTGAAGTGATTCGAGATCGGGCGCTTCTAGGCTCAGTGCCGTCTTAGTTAGAAAAATGCGAGACTTGATATTTCACGCCGAAACACTTTCAGAGGAGCTTCTTGAATTCTCCCCGCGTCAGGCCAGCATGCGATACCGTTGTACGCATCGATGGATGCGGGAAGTGATGACGCTACTTTTCGTTAAGAACGACAGATAGGCTAGAACCATCTGGCCGTCACTTTTTCGTGTCGAAAGTCTAGCTGATTCCGAAGCGAAGATGTAGCTCGTCGCGAAACGCCCCCGCAGCGGTTCAACTCGTCGGCATCAAGTCCAGGTCTTTAGAGTCTTAGATCAATTTCTTTGCCACCTCGACCAGATTGTCGAAGAAGGTTGCGCCCGCGCCGATGTCTGTCAGCGCCTGCGAAACAGTTTGATTGACGTTTGACCGGCCGGGACTGAGCTTGTTCCACCAAATCGAAAGCGCAACCGCCACGCCGGGCTTCACGCGGTCGGTTATCCGAGCCACCAGTTGGCACTCTCCTCGGTCGTTCCAGACTCGAACCGCGTCGCCGTCCTTGATTCCCGCCGGTCTGCGTCTTCTGCGTGGAGCTGAATGAACGGCTGGCGTTCGCTCTTGAGAAACGAAGGCAACTGAGAAAACGTCGTGTTCAGAAAGGAGTTGGCCGGCGGGCAGATGAGCTGGAGCGGATACCTCGACGAGAGGTCCGGCGCGGTGGCTGGTGACTCGCGAGGAGGTATGTACGCCGGAAGCGGGTCAAGCCCTGCTCGCTCCATCGCCTCGGAGTAGAACTCGCACTTGCCCGAAGGCGTAAGAAAGCCGCCTTCGGCAAACGGCGCAAAAGTCTCCGCCAAATTCAAGCGCGCCCAACCATCCTGCTTCAATCGATCCAACGTGATGCCCTTTAGTGGTTCGTAATCAGTTGCCAAAGCCTGGCGAATAATGTCCTCGTCAGTATCGTTGAAGCACTGGTCCTCGAATCCCATTCGCGCCGCGAGCAACTGAAATACTTCCCAGTTTGGCTTTGCTTCGCCAAGGGGTGCGATTGCCGGTTCGCTGTAGACCAGATAATAGTGACCGTAAGGCTTCACCATATCCCGATGCTCAAGTTGCGTCGTTGCCGGCAGCAGGATATCCGCATAGTCAGCGGTATCGGTTTGGAACTGTTCGTGCACCACGGTGAACAGGTCTTCCCGGCTGAAGCCCTCCAGGACTTTTGACTGATCAGGAGCGATCGCGGCCGGATTTGAATTGTAAACGTAGATGGCCTTGACCGGAGGCTTTGCTTCAGTCAGCGCTTCGCCGAGTCGGGTCATATTGATCGTACGCGGATTGGCGCGCGCAAGGTCTGGCCGCTGAAGCACGCCTTCGTCGTACTTGAACATTCCGCTACTCGAAAGCAAAACGCCGCCGCCCGCATCTCGCCACGAGCCGGTGAGGGCTGGGAGGCAGGCAACCGCTCGGACTGCCATACCGCCGCCAGCGTGACGCTGCAGACCGTAGTTGATTCTGATCACCGCGGGTCTTGTAGTCGCATACTCGCGCGCTAGACTCACGATCTCGTCTTCGGGCACGCCGCAAATCTCGGCAGCGCGCGATGGGGGAAACTCGGCGGCACGCTCGCGCAGCTTGTCGAAGCCGATCGTATAGCGGTCGATGTAGTCGTGGTCTCCCAACCCTTCGCCGATGATGACGTTCATCATTGCCAGCGCCAGCGCCGCATCGGTTCCGGGTCGCACCTGAATAAACTGATGACAATGATCGAGGGTGTGATTGCGGTAAGGATCGATCCCTATCAGCTTCGCGCCGTTGTCGACCGCTTGCTTGATCTGAGGCCAGAGGTGGATGTTCGATGTTAGAGTGTTTGTTCCCCACAAAACGATCAACCGCGCTCTATGGAAGTTCTCCATGTCAGTGCCGATCTTCGCGCCAAGCGTGTAGTCGATCGCCTCGCCGCCGGCAGAAGAGCAGATCGTTCGCGCGAGCTTGCTTGCGCCAAGCCGGTGAAAGAAGCGCCGGTCCATGCTTCCGCTGTTGACTATTCCCATGGTCCCGCCGTAGCTGAAAGGCAGAATCGCTTCGGGTCCGTCACCCGAATCGGCGATCTCCCGAAACCGGCGGGAAATAGTATCGAGAGCGTCGTCCCAGCTTATGCGCTCGAAGCGGCCTTCGCCTTTTGCGCCGATTCGCCGCATGGGATAGAGCAGCCGATCCGGGTTATAGACGCGTTCCAGATAGCGCGTGACTTTGGTGCATAGGAACCCTTGAGTTGGCGGATGATCGGGATCGCCAGAGACTCGCGTTGCCCGACCCGTTCTCGACTTCTACGAGCATGGCGCAAGTGTCCGGGCAATCGTGAGGACAGGCTGCATGGATGACCTTTAGCTCTTGCATGGTTATTAGTTCTCGGTAAGAGAGAATAGACCACCGATGCTGGACATTCAAATTAAGGCACGGCCCGCGCCTTTGTGGCTGATCGGCCTGCCATAGTCTCCTCCAACGCATGAAACTCTGGGGGGGCAGATTCACGGGCGAGGTTGACGCCGATTTCGCGCGGTTTAACTCGTCGTTCGGCTTCGACCGGCGGTTGATCGCGGCCGATATCGAAGCGAGCCGCGCGCACGCCGAAGCGCTCGCCGCGGCCGGAATACTCACCGAAGGCGAAGCGCGCAGAATCGCCTGGGGACTAAACGAGATACTTCGCAGGGCGAGAGAAGACAAGGGTTATCTTGATAGCCGCGAGGCCGAGGATGTGCACAGCTTTGTCGAAGCCGAGCTTGTCGCGGCTATCGGAGATCCGGGGTATAAGCTACACACGGGTCGTAGCCGCAACGATCAGGTTGCGACGGATCTGAGGCTTTTTCTGCGCGGCGAAATCGATGCGACTCGCGAGTTGATCCGGGGCACACAGCGGGCGCTGATCGAGCTTGCCGAGGCCAATCCGGATTTCGTGATACCGGGCTACACTCACTTGCAGAGAGCCCAGCCGATACTATTCGCGCACTACCTCCTTGCTTATTACGAAATGCTAAAGCGCGACCTCGCGCGTTTTGGCGAGATTCGTTTGCGAGTGAATCAATTACCGCTCGGCGCCGGCGCGCTCGCGGGCGCGGGGTTCGCGCTGGATCGAGAGATGGTTGCGAAACGACTTGGGTTTGAGGGCGTGTGCGGGAACAGCGTCGATGCCGTGAGTGACCGTGACTTTGTTATTGAGTTCATCGGCGCAGCCGCTATGGCGATGATGCACCTGAGCCGGTTGGCCGAAGACTTGATCATCTACTCAACCGCCGAGTTTGGATTCGTTGAGCTGTCGGACTCCGTCTCGACCGGTTCGTCATTGATGCCGCAGAAGAAGAACCCGGATTCACTCGAGTTGATTACGTGGGAAGGCCGGGCGGGTGTTCGGCCATCACACCGCTATGCTTGCGACGATGAAGGGTCTGCCACTCGCCTACAACAAAGACATGCAGGAGGACAAAGAGGCGCTGTTCGATACGATCGACACGCTGTGCGGTTCGGTTGGGGTGATGTCGACCGTTCTGAGAAACGTGAGAGTGAACAGCGCGAGAACACGACGAAGCCGCGACTGCCGGTTACCTGAACGCGACCGACCTTGCGGATTATCTGGTGCGCAAGGGCCTCGAGTTCCGGAAGGCCCACGATCTCGTTGGGCGAGTTGTTATGCACGCGATCGAGCGAGGCAAGCCGCTCGAGGATATTCCGTTGGAAGAATATCGGGAGTTTTCGCCGGTGTTTGGCGATGACCTGTATGCCGCGCTGAGCCTGGAGTCGTCGATTGCGAGTAAGTCTGCGTCTGGCGGAACCTCGTCGGCGCGCGTCGCAGATGCCCTGGTGAATGCTCGACGCGAATTAGAGTGAACGCGGACTACTACCTATGTCTCGCCGGTGAGGTCGCCCATCCAGCAGCCTGCTAGGGCTTGTTCCGATTAGCCGTTCAGCATTTTCGTGCGTGGCCGCAGCAGGAAGTCAATATCGCCGGTGAAGCGCGGATGGCTGTGAAACGTGACTGCGTGACCCCCGACTACGATGTACTCAACTCTCCGAGAGTTCAACAACTCGATAAACTCTCTCAAGTCTTTGCTCAGTTTCACCAAGTGACTCCTCAAGTTCTCGACCCCTTCATTCCAAATACAGCCTTGCTTCGAGTTTTCTCATGACAGAGAATCGACTCATGCGCGATAACACGGCCGAAGATTCCTGGAGAGATCACGGAGTTCGCATCGTTCGCGCGGACGAACTCGATATAAACACCCCTCAAACGCCAGGGATGAATCGCGCTGCGGCGATCACTAACGCGCGAGCCGGGGCGTCGAAACTCTGGGCTGGAACCGTCACCATCCATCCCAACGCCAAGACCGGTGCGCATCATCACGGTGAACTTGAAAGCGTCATCTACGTTGTTACCGGGCGGGCTCGAATGCGTTGGGGGGATCAGCTAGAGTTCACCGCTGAGGCCGGACCCGGTGACTTTATCTACGTACCACCGTACGTTCCTCACCAGGAGATCAACGGCAGCACTGATCAGCCTCTAGAGTGCATCATCGTGCGAAGCGGACAGGAACCGATTGTGGTGAATCTCGACATCGCTACCATCGAGCCTCCTGAAGAAGTACGGTGGATCGACGACACGCATCGCGCTGAGCACGCCGAATGAGTACTATTGTGAATGTGCATTGATTCAAAGATAATCGGTGCCCGGTAATAACGTCCCATCATCCAATGCGTTAGTTACAATGCGAAGTCATTTCTTGCTCATTCGGCGGAGGTTTTGATGTCACGCAACATTCGCGCAAAGATCATAGCGATGTGCTTGTTCATAGTAGGAGTGACGGCAATTCTTCTCTCTGGCGATCGAGTTACAGGTACTGCACACGCTTACGCAAGCGGTCCTATCCCCGGGGTTACCGGCGCGCCATTTGAAAACGACTGCACGCTTTGTCACAACACACCGTCTGGGGAACGCGGCACGTTCACAATCAGCGCACCGAGCACCTACATCCCGGGGCAAACCTATGAGATAACGGTCACCCACGTGAACACCGATGATGTAACTCCCAGGTTGAAATGGGGCTTCGAGCTGACGGCGCTGACCGTTGCGGACGACCTCCCGGTGGGGGATCTTCAGAGCCTACCCATGAGCGAGCTTACCCAGGTCATCACCGGCGGGCCGGGGGGGAACCGGCAGTACATCGAACACACCTATTTGGGGGGCTTTGAGGGGCAACTTGGGGGAGCAAGCTGGACCTTTACCTGGACGGCGCCCTTGAAGGATATGGGACCGGTCACGCTCTATGCAGCGGGAAATCAGGCCAATGGTGATTTTGACAATACCGGCGATCAGATTTATCTCGCGGAGGCGACGATCGACCCCGGAAGCTGTAGCTATTCTCTTTCGTCTGCCAGCGGCTTTTTCCCGATGTCTGGCGGCTCGGGCAGCGTGGATCTGACTACGGATGTAGGATGCAATTGGACGGCAGTGAGCGATGTGAATTGGATCACCCTTACCTCAATCGCGAACGGATCGGGGAGTGCCAGGGTGACCTTTGAGGTGAGAGAGAACTTCACATCGAGTGCGCGCTCGGGAACACTGACCATCGCCGGTCTCACCTATACCGTTGTGCAGGACGCTGGACTCGGGGAGGATTGCAGCTACCATATATCACCCACTGCAATCGCTTATTCATCGGTGGGAGGCAGCGGGACGATCAACGTGACTTGTGAGAGCGTCTGCGCCTGGCAGCCCGTGAGCAACGCCGGCTGGGTCACGATCACATCGGTCACCCCCGGTATCGGAAACGGTGTCGTCGACTACACTGTCGCCGCTAATCCGGGCCCCGGAGGTCGTAGCGCCACAATAAAAGTTGCGGGGCTCTCGTTCAAGATCAAGCAGCAGTCTTTCTAGTATCCGGCTGAAAAAGGTTCGTAGTCCCGCCTTCAGGCGGAATCTCGAGGAGCGAAGCCACTGAAATGCAGGATTCCGCCTGAAGGCGGGACTACGAAGCCTTTTTCAGCAGCCTGCCAGGAGCCGGCTCCCGATGACCGAACAATGGAGCATGGTTTGCGGATCATAGCTGGTCACGTTTAGGTGTGACTTCTCCTCCGAAATTGGGGTGATCGGCCTGGGCTTTGATCGAAGCGCTTGTCCAGCCGCTCACTTCGTCAAATCGACGTTCACAACCGGAACATCCCAGTGCGCGAGCAATATCTCGAACCTGCGCTGCTCTTCGCGCTTGTAGGTTTCCTGATCCGGGAATAGCCGTTTGATGATGGCCTCCTCACCGCTCGGATCGTTGGCCACCGAAGCGTTCTTGAATACTATTGTCACTCGATAGTCCCAACGCCCGTCTTCGGTCGCGTGATACCTTGGCTTGGCGGCAGTGACGCCTAGTATCCTGCCGCTTTTCATTTGTTCCCTGAGCACCGGAAAGTGATTCTTTTTGAACAGGGTGATGAACTCGTCCGCATAACCCCATTTGGCTTTGTAGTAGTAGTCCGCGACGAAGGGTTCTTCGTTGCCTGCCTGCGGCGTCCGAGCCACCGCCGCGCAGGTTAAAACCACGAGAGCTAGAATCAACAGTGCTGCCGGTCGAATGCCTTTCTTCATGACGGTTCCTCCAGGGATTATCTGGGCATGAGGGTGGGAGTATACTGCAACAGTTCTTTCATGCGAAGTCGGAGAGAAAAGGATGAAGGACCTCGTCAATCTCTCAAATTCGCGTGTCCGTTGCCTGTTTCGCGTCGGTCTTGATTACTACGAACGGACAATGATCTGAGGGGTTCACACGGATCAGCTCGTTATCATAGTCCCCGCGCCTTCGTCGGTGAACACTTCGTGCAGCAGCGCGTTGCGTCGCGCCCCGTTGATGATGTGAGCGCTGCGAACACCGCGGCGGATCAGGTGAGTGATGGCAGCGATCTTCGGCAGCATGCCGGATGATACGACGCGATCCTTCACCAGCCGGTCGGCTTCCTCAACCGTCAGCTGCGACACTCTTGATGAAGGATCGTCCCGGTCGAGCAGTATCCCGTCGACGTCGGTCAGCAAGATGAGTTTTTCAGCCCGAAGGTGCACGGCAATTTCCGCGGCAATCGTATCGGCGTTGATGTTGTATATGTTGCCTTGTTCGTCTGCGCCCAGCGATGAGATCACCGGCACGTATCCGTTCTCCAGCAGCAGGCTGAGCAATCGCACGTTGATCTCTACTATGTCGCCGACGTGGCCGAAGTCGATGGTCTCGACCTCGCCCGTCTCTTGATTGAGGACCTTTTGGATTTCGCGCCGGCGGGCGTGAATGATGTTTCCATCAACACCGGAAAGTCCGACGGTATCACAGCCGCAGCGGCGCAGGGCGGACAGAATGTCCATATTGATTTGCCCGGCGAATACCATCTTCGCTACTTCTAGCGTCTCCGTGCTGGTGACCCGTCTGCCGTTGACGATGCGTTGAGCGATCCCCAGACGCTCGGCAATAGTTGTGAGCTGCTTGCCGCCGCCGTGGATCACCGCGACGTGAATGCCCACCTGCTGAAGCAGCGTGATTTCTTCCGCAAGCGAGTTGAGCTGATCTTGATCTTCAGTGACTTTGCCCGAAAGCTTGACGACGAAGATATTGTTCTTGAAACGCTGAATATACGGCAGCGCTTCACGGAGCAGGTCTAGTCTTTCGTTGATCATACTTGAGCGATTCCGGGTTCAGAGTTCGGGGTTCAGAGTTCCGGGGATTCCTGGTTTCTCGTTTCAAGTTCCGATATGATGCTGAAACCAAGAACCAGGAACCAGAAACTAAACTATCGATGCGAGCACCGCCTTTTGGACGTGCAAGCGATTCTCTGCCTCATCTATCGCTGCGTTTTGAGGACCATCCAATACGCCGTCCGTGACGACCACGTTTCGCCGAACCGGCAGACAGTGCATGAACCAGCCCCTGTCCGTCGAGCGCATCACCTCTTCGTCGATGCACCAGTGCTTGTATTGCTGTCGAAGCGCGATGTCGTCTTCGGCGCGGCCGTAGAGATTCTTGCTTCCCCAACTCTTTGCATAAACGATCCGCACGCCTTCGCACGCCTCTCGATGGTCGCGCGATACTGTCAGGCGGCCGCCGCTGGAGTTGGCTCCTGCTTCAATCTCTGCCATCGCTTCATCGCCGAGGTCGTACTCCGGCGGACAGGCGATTGTTAGATCGAGGCCCCATTGGGCAGCAACTAGCGCGAACGAATTGGGGACAGCCATCGGCAGCGGCTTTGGATGATAGGCCCAGGAGAGCACCACTCGTTGATGCGAGAACCCGCCCAGCTTCTCGCGAATCGTCATCGCGTCCGCCAGCGCCTGAAACGGATGATGACGCGACGATTCGAGATTGAGCACCGGTACATCGCTGTGCTCGGCGAATCCATGGACCACCGCATCGGTCATTTCATCTTCGTAGTTTTTCATCTCAGGGAACGCGCGCACTCCAATCGCCGCAGCATATCGTCGATAGCACCCGCGCCGCTTCTTTGATGTGCTCGGTCTTGTCGGAATCCATCACCACGGATTCGCGGTGCTCGAGACTCCACGTGCCCTTTCCGACGTCCAGGGTCACCGCGTTACCGCCTAGCTCATAGACCGCTATCTCCATCGAAGTTCGTGTGCGCAGCGACGGATTGAAAAATACCAGAGCGACGCTCTTGCCTTGAAGCGGGCGCTCGCGAAAGTCACCGGTCTTTATCTTCGCGGCGAGATCGATCAGCGATGTTAGATCATCGAGCGTAAAGTCCGCAGTATTAAGAAAGTCTTTTCCTCTCAGATTCATTCGTTTCGAGATTGGCTCGTCTGGGATCGTCTTCGTGCCTTTGCGCGAAACCGGCTTTGAAGGGGAGTTCGCGCAGAGCCGCAAAGACCCGCTAAGACGCCAAGAACGCTCATCCCAGGTTCATTGTCCCAGGTGCATTCCGCTCAATTCATCCAAAAACAAATCAATCTCCGAGCGCTTGAGTGTGAGCGGGGGCAGCAACCGCAAAACGCTCGGGTCCTCCGATAACCCGGTGATTATCTTTTTATCCAGCAGCGCCTGTTGATAAGGCTTCGCGTGCCCACTCAGGAGTTTGATCCCGATCAGATATCCCAGCCCGCGCACCTCGGCGACCATCGGCAGCTTCTTGAGTTCAGCAATCAAATATGCGGAATTCTCGCGCACGTTCTCGAGCAGGTTCTCATCGCGAATTACATCTATCGTCGATTCGAGCGCCGCGCACGCGAGAGGCCCGCCTCCGAAGGTCGTTCCGAGATCACTCGTTCTTATCTCTCCGGCAATCGCCTCGGTCATTAACAGGGCTCCCATCGGCACACCACTGGCGATGCCCTTTGCGAGCGCGACCAGATCGGGTACGACGCCGAATCGCCCCGCAAAGAAGAACTCGCCCGTGCGCCCCATACCCGTTTGCACTTCGTCGTAGATAAGCATCGCGCCCGTCTGATCGCACATCTCGCGAAGCGCTTGATAGAACTCCGGCTCGGCCATACGGACGCCGCCCATCGACTGAATGGGTTCGAGGATCACGGCTGCTGTCTCTTCGTCCAGCAAGCTCTCAACCGATGCGATGTTGCCGAAGTCTGCGTAGAGATGACCGGGGAGCAGAGGCGATACGTTCTCGCGGTACTTGGCAAGACCGGTGGCCGAGACCGAACCAGGAGTGCGACCGTGGAATCCGCCTTCAAACGAGATGATCTTGTCGCGGCCGGTAAGCATTCGCGCGATCTTCATTGCGTTCTCATTCGCCTCGGTTCCCGAGTTGACGAAGAATGTCTTGGTGAGCAGGTCGGGCGCAATTTCGATGAGTTTCCTCGCGGCATGCGCTCGCGCGTCGTTGTAGACCAGATTCGAATAGAAGATCAATCGCGCCGCTTGATCCGATATAGCTTTAACAATCCGCGGATGGGAGTGCCCGGTCGAGACGACCGCGTGGCCACCATACAAATCCAAATAGCGCGCGCCTTCGCTTGTGTAAACCCAGACGTCCTCGCCACGCTCGATTACGAACGGAAACTTCTTGTAAGTGGCAACCTGATATTGCTCTTCGATTTCGATCAGGTTTTCTAGTTGTTTTTGTGTGCTCAAAGTCTATTCTCCTGCAAGTAGCTCTCGCATTCAGCTCCCAGTTTGCGGCGCTAACCGTCGTGGCTGACACGTTCGTCGGATTGGGTTACTCCAGTCGTTAGGTTGCGTCCCTCAACATCTTGACAATATGCGTCGCGAGATGCTCGTTGATCTCCCGGTGACGGGGAAGAGGCTGAGAAACGCGTGTGCTCGGGTTCTGATACCAGTCGTGGTTCGCCCCGTGGCGGATGAGAACGCAACCCACCTTCTCTAACTCGCGTACCCAGTCGGTTCGCTTCATGCCACTTCCAGTTGGGCCACCCTTCGGACGGCAGGGATATTGCCGCTGGTGAGTTCGCAATGAATATCCCTGAGGTTCTCCTCCAATTCCTCTTTCGTTTCGCCTTGAGTTCGATAGTCCGGGTATTCTTCGAGGTATCCCAACCACATTTGGTCATCTTGCCAGTATACGTACTTTGTTGTGTTCATTGTCCTATTCGCCTCCCCACCTCTTGGTTGCTATCCCTAGCTCTGCCCCGCCCCAGAAGAGATTGATCGATCGAGATGGCTACCTTTGCGATACTCATAGCGCAATGTGACTGGCGCTCACTCTCCTCGTCAAGCAAAAACGAGGATAGTTATGGATTACTCCCGGGAAGCACCAATCCCTCGCGCTCTTTAATGCCAAACATCAGATTCATGTTCTGAACTGCCTGTCCTGCCGCGCCTTTCACCAGATTGTCGAGCGCGACGAATACGATAACGGTGTCCCCGCTTGCGGCCCATCCGATGTCTACGAAGTTCGTGTTCTTCACCCAGTTGATGTCAGGCGAGCCGTCAACCAGTCTAATAAAGAACTCATTGCCGTAGTACTCGCGAAACAGATTCGCGACCTCGACGCGAGTCATCGATTTCATCGGTGTTAAATAGATCGATGCGAAGATGCCGCGCACAACCGGAATCGAATGAACCTGGAACACGAGACTGCAATCGGATGCCCACCGAGGATTTACCGACGCGAGTAACTGCTCAACTTCAGGCTGATGCTGATGTTCAAACGCCTTATACGCATAGAAACTGTTCGCTCGCTTTGGGTGATGCGTGTTGGCCGCCGCCTTCGCGCCCGAGCCCGACGAGCCGGTTTTCATGTCGGCGACGACTTTGCCCTTGATTTGTCCGGACGCGACAAACGGAAAGAGCCCCAGCTCGAGCGCCGTCGCAAAACAACCGGGATTCGCGATGCGTGTAGCCTCTTTGATCTGATTGCGGTTCACCTCGGTTAATCCGTAAACGAATTCACCCTGGGTATGCATAGCCGTGTGCTCGCGCCCATAAAATTGTCTGAATTCGGTCGGGTCGTTCAGTCTGAAGTCGCCAGACAGATCGACGGCTTTCACCCAGTGGGGTAGGGAAGGGGTGATCTCCATCGCCTGCCCGTGAGGGAGCGCAAGAAAAACACAATCGAGTCCGTCGAGGGCGCCAGGATCGGGCATCGCTTCGAATTTGAGATCCGTGAGCCTCGCGAGGTTCGGATGCACTGCGTCTACAGGTTTCCCGGCGTGTTCGTTCGCGGTGACCAGTTTAAGATCGACATCGGGATGAAACAGCAAGATGCGAAGCAGTTCGCTCCCGCCGTACCCCGATCCTCCGAGTATGCCTACTTTGATCAATACTGTCCCTCGCTTGTTACCTTTGCGCCCTTTGCGGTTCTTTGCGGTTTTGCGCGGAGAATTCCTCACGCAAAGACGCTAAGAACCGCAAAAGATCGCAAAGGGAATTACCTGTTAGCCCACTCTGCCAGTTTTGTCTTGATCAACCCGGCGAGCTGTTCTCCGCCGTTCACCGCGTTCGCCGCATCCAGGCCAAGCTCGCGCTTTACATAATCGGTGCCCATCTGCGAGTCCGCCACCGGGCCCGAAATCACGTCGATTTTTACACCGTGACTGGCTAGCAATTCACGGCCACCCCACGCGCCAACAAAATCGCCCGCGCAAAACACAAGCGCCGCGGTCGCATCCATCAGTTCTTTGTCGTTGAAGATCGACTCGACCCCGTAACCTCCCAGGATTCCGTCGCCAAGCTCGATCACTATGCAATCGGGCTCCGACTCGGCGAGCTTCGAGAGCACGCCTTTCGCCATCGGAGCGAGATCTGTGAGTCCGACCGTCGAGGGATGACCGCAGTCCAGAAAAGTCATCGTCTTGATGGCCCCGTGGTCTTCCATATTCAGAGTGTCGCGCAAACAAGCCACCCCGGCGAGTTTTGCGCCTGCGACGCGATGACCCTCGCGAGTGAGGTGCTTGATGATCTCAGTCGCAGCGTAAGTCTTTCCCGAATTCATACAAGTTCCTGCAACCAGCACCAGCGGCGCGGCACACTCGAGCGTATCGCGAGGAGCAACTGCGCCTTCGGAAATGTTGAGAATGCGCCCATCGCGCACCGGCATCCCTATCACCTCGACTTCGATCGCATTGCTCAAGCTGTGATGATGACCTACACAACGGCCGACCAACCCGCCGAGATTGAGCAAATGCAGACGGTCACCGGCGGCGATGCTTTTCGGCACGTCGCCAACGAAACCTTTCAGGGCTCGCCGATAGCCAAGCACTCCGGCGATGATGTCGCCGGGATTGATCTTCGCCATTCGGCCGGTGCCCAGCTCCAGGGTATTGTAGGTCGCGTTATCGGTTAGCGCGCGCACGACCACAACGTTCCCAGCCCGTGCTTCGCAACTAGTGGTTACATCGAGCTCGTGGCTGAGACCGAGATTCACGGTCGCTGATGCGATCTTATCCACCCTCACGAGGCGAGGAGCCGGATCGGAGATCGTCTCTGCGACTAGTGCCTCTGGATCCTTCTGCTTGGTACGGGTCGTGTGTGTGCTCACTTCATATCTCCTCTGTTCATCATTCATCATTCATCATTTTGTCTTCGGCCATCTTTCTCATTCGCAATCTCAACGCGTTCAGCTTTATGAATCCTTCGGCATCGCGTTGGTTGTACACCGCGTCGGTCTCGAACGTCGCGAACTCTTCCGAGTAGAGCGAGCACGGGGAGCGGCGCCCGACGACCATGCAGTTGCCCTTGTACAGCTTCAAGCGGGCGGTGCCAGTCACGTTCTTCTGACTCTGATCGACTAGTGCCCGGATCGCTTCAAACTCCGGCGTATACCAGAAACCGTAGTAGATCATTTCCGCCACTCGCGAGTTGAGCGAGTCTTTCAGGTGCGCGACCTCGCGGTCGAGCGTGAGCGATTCTACGGCTCGATGCGCGGCGTGGAGAATTGTCACCCCGGGTGTTTCATATACGCCTCGGGACTTCATACCGACGAATCTATTCTCGACCAGATCGACTCGACCAATCCCGTGTTCGCCGCCCAACCGGTTCAATCGATCGAGAAGGGAAGCGGGCGACAGACTCTCGCCGTCAACCGCCACCGGCACACCTGCCTCGAATTCGATCTCGACGTATGCCGGCTTATCAGGCGCATCCTCGGGGGAACGAGTAAGTATGAATATCGAGGCCGGTGGTTCAGCCCAGGGATCCTCGAGTATTCCGCCCTCGTAGCTGATGTGCATCAGATTGCGGTCCATCGAGTAAGGCTTCTCTTTCGTCGCGGTTATTGGGATCTTGTGTTGCTGGGCATATGCGATCAGATCCGAGCGAGACTTGAACGGCCACTCGCGCCACGGAGCTATCACCCGGATGTGCGGATCCAGTGCGTAATAAGTCAGCTCGAACCGAACCTGGTCGTTTCCCTTTCCTGTGGCTCCGTGCGACACGGCCCGAGCGCCCTCCTTGTGTGCGATCTCGATCTGCTTTTTGGCGATGAGCGGGCGGGCGAGCGAGGTGCCCAACAAATAGACGCCTTCGTAGACAGCGTTGGCTTTTAGAGCAGTAAATACAAAGTCGCGCACAAACTCTTCGCGCAGGTCCTCGATATAGAGCTTTGAAGCACCGGTCGCGAAAGCCTTTTCCTCCAGCCCGCCCAACTCCTCGGCTTGTCCGACGTCCGCGGCAAAACAAATGACATCGCAATCATAAGTTTCTTTGAGCCATCGCAGAATGACTGAAGTGTCGAGGCCTCCCGAGTACGCGAGGATGACACTGTCGATTGTTTCCATTCCAGTTTGCATTTATGAGTTCTCCCAAGATTATCGAGGCCACAGCGCAGTAATACCCGAGCGGGCCGTGCGGCTTTTTGAGCTGCGCGCCCGCGATCGAGAGGGTGCGAAAAGCTTGACTATTTTTTTCATGGCCAGACGTTGCGCGGCCGCGTTCTTGACCGCGATAAGGATTGTATCGTCGCCCGCCACAGTGCCGACTATCTCATCGATGCGGGCTCGGTCGATCGTCAAAGCGGCGGGTTGAGCCAGCCCGACTTCTGTCCTTACGACGATTATGTTGTCACCGGCTGTGTCTATCTCGGTGACCGGTCCGCCGATGCTTACGGCGTCTTCAGCGGCAACGTAGTAGCCGTCGAGCTTTGTGAGCCCCAGCTTGACTATGTCGCGTGAGACACTCGACTGGGTCGCGGCAAACCCGCGTCTTGAGAGCTGCTCGGCGAGCTCCTGCTGGGTAGCTATCGGCTTTACGCCTATGATATCCAGAATCGTCTGATGCCTGCTGCTGCTTTCTGTTCTATGCATCTATCTGCCCTTCTATGCGCATATTATGCGAATAAGATGCATAAACTAACACGAAAGTTTGTAAATAGTCAACCGGGATGTCGGTTTTCTGAGGGTTGGGTCCAGGCGAAGCGGAAAACGGGGCCGAGAAAAGCGATGGACTGCCGGACTGGGTACGCCAGGAGGCGCGCCGCGCACCCGAATCAGGCGAGGGCTATCGGCGATTTGCAGGTTCCTCAAACCGATTCGGTTGTTTCGATAGGTGCGCCGATCGAGGCCTCCCGAGTCTAGTAGCCCTTTTGCCGGAAGACCAGCAGGTAAAGACCCGCCCCGATGACTGGGAATAACAGGATCAGGATCATCAACACGACCTTTGTTGTCGTGTCGCGTTTGGAATTCACTACGTCTGTCAGAGCGAAAATATCCAGGATAATGGCCGCGATTCCAAAAAGAGTGCTGAGCATTGTGTTTCTCCTTTGTTGGCGTTGTCGATCTAGGTTACGAGCCAGCGAAATCGAAAGTTCGACAATATGCGGCAGGTGCCTTTATGCTATGCGAGCGAAAACCAAGGCAACCTTATATCATGAACATCTGGACAGTAGCGATAATCGTCTTCGTCTTCAATGTTCCGTTCGGGTACTGGCGGGCAAGCGTCAGAAAGTTTTCTTTGCAATGGATTCTGTCGATCCACGCGCCTGTGCCTTTCGTGATAATGCTTCGGATCTTTTCGGGGCTTGGCTGGCAGTTGGTTACTTTTCCTGTCGTGGTAGCCGCGTTCTTCGGAGGTCAGTTTGCGGGTTCAAGAATCTACACGACACGGCATCCGATTGTATAACCGCGGCTCCTCAGTGCTTCTTCTTCTCGACGGGCCGAAGCTTCTCGAGAAGCTGGAATGATTCGTTTGCGATAAAGCTTCCGAATGTCGGGCCGAACAGTGAGATCGTCGACTCGTAGGTCTTGTGACGGTACTCGTCCTCGGTGATGATGTAGCCGAGGGCATCGTTTGTGAGCCCGAGCAGAAATGTCTTCTCAAAGCCAAGCAGCTTACCTCGCGCCTTGACCTGAAAATTCAGAATGCTGCCAAGCTCGCCCGGGATTGCCACAAACGCTATGCGATTGTCGAAGGAGATTGCATTGATCTCCGACTCATAGCCAGGGGGGTAGGTCATACCGGGGGGGAACACGGAAGTGGGCACAATCTTGAGCGCGAGAGGGGTTCGAACGAGCTTTATATCCACCGAGTCCTGCGGCTTGATCGTCAACAAGATCTTGAAGGCCTCCGCCGCCAGGATCGTGCCGACGTTTTCGGCGCGCGCCCAGCCGTCATCGCCCTGTAACGCGTGCGGCGCAATTGTGCCCTGCGCTCCGTTTGCGAAGATCGCCATAGCGTCGCCGCCTATCATTCGCTCGAGAGCGTTTCTGGCGTAACCGACGAAATCGGCCGAGAAGGTCATGTTCTCCGCGCCGAGCACCGTGGGGTGTGCGGCAAAGTTCATTAGCACCGCCATCGGTTTTCCGGTCGCAACAGAGTCAACACGAATCAAGCCGACCTCGGGATCGACAGGACCGTCAGGCGGCCACGACGACCTGAACCGCGAGATCCCCCGTGCTTCCCCGGATCCGATCGCTATTCGAGCCGGTTTGAGGGTCTTGTTCGCGGCGATGATCGCTTCGGCTGTCCGCTGTTCGTAGAATGAACGAGTCTTCGGATCGAACTTGCCCGCAAGCACGTTCGCCAGCTGCGGCAACATCTCCATGTAGGCCCCGCCGCCAGAATGCGTGTGCGAAGACATGACGAAGATGTGATCGGGACGTATCTGGGTCGCTTCGCCGGCGATCCTCCTGATGCGATCGACCATACCATGATCGAAGCCCAGGTGATCAACGCTCACGAACGCGATCTTCTCGCTGCCGTTGTCGATGATCAGCGCCCGCGCTTCGGTGGGGTCGTGAACGCCGGTGGAAGGCTGAGCGCGCCGCGCGCCGTATCCCGCGAGTGGAGTTCCAACCGGCGGAGTTATGTCGGACTTGGCCACGCCGGCCGTCAGCTTGCCTTGCGCATTTCCGGAAAACGCGAGGCACATGACGATCAGCAGACTGGCGAAAGGCACGAAGATTCGTTTCATAGCCAAGTAGCTC
Source organism: Blastocatellia bacterium (assembly GCA_963737945.1). Lineage (GTDB taxonomy): Bacteria > Acidobacteriota > Blastocatellia > UBA7656 > UBA7656 > Onstottus_A. Next base: position 151,817 of record CAVTUR010000017.1, read on the forward strand.
CTTCCTATTAGCTCCTCAGGGATAAGGTGTGCATTCGAAAGCCTGAGAACGGCACCCGGTTAGCAGTTCAGTGTTGGTGGTGAGCCGGACGATTGATCTAAGAAGTGATCGTGCCGCCGCCGTCGACAACAATCGTGTGACCGGTTATGTACCCGGAAGCCGGAGCCGCCAGAAACACTGCCACACCCTTCAACTCGCCCGGAGCGCCGACGCGACCCATCGGTATCGCAGTTTCCATTTGAGGTCCGGAAACGGCCAGGACCTTTTCTGTCATTCGCGAAGGGAAGAAACCAGGCGCGATGGCGTTAACTCGAACGCCTCTCCGAGCCCATTTCGCTGCAAACTCCCGGGTCATCGCGATCAATCCACCCTTTGCCGCCACGTAACCGACTATGTGCTGGCCGCTCTCCATCGAGCCCCTCAACCCGGCGATCGACGCTACGTTGATGATGTTGCCGCTGCGGCGTTTGAGCATCTCACGGCCGGCGCGTTGAGAGAAAAGGAACGCGCCGGTCAGATTGATCTGAAGAACCATGTTCCATTTTTCGAGCGAATGTTCTTCGATGGGTTGCCCCCAGGTGACACCTGCGTTGTTGACAAGGATGTCGATCCGCCCGTATGTCTCGATTGTCCTTTCGACTGAAGCCTGAACGTCATCCACCTTTGAAACATCACACAACGCCGCCTCACACTTGAAGCCTCGGTCGCGGAATTCTTCGACCGTGGGGGTCAGCCACTGCTCGCGCCGGGCAAGCAGCATAAGCGACGCGCCGGCTTCGGCCAGCCCTTCCGCCATTTCTTTGCCGAGTCCCCGTGACCCGCCGGTTACCAACGCGACCTTTCCGGAGAGATCGAACAACTCTTTCACTGTTGGCACGTGTCGAATCTCCTTCCTGGGTACGCAGGCATCCTTGCCTGCTCCATCGGTTCCGAGACTATCCTGGACGCACATTCTTCGGCGACGGATCCTTCTCCCTTGCTTTGGCTTCATCCCACAGCGCATCCATCTCAATATGATCCGAGTCGGCCGGCTTACGATCCTGCTCGCGAAGCCGCTCTTCGATGTAGCGGAATCGCCGCCTGAACTTTCTGTTCGACATCTTTAGCGCACCCTCTGGATCGACGCCGAGGAGTCGCGCAACATTCACCGCGACGAACAACAAATCTCCAACCTCCCCGGCGATTTCCTTATGTGTCGGGTGCTCGTCTCCAACTGCCTGCTTCAGTTCTTCCACCTCTTCGTCAAGCTTTTCCAGCACCGATGCGACGTCGGGCCAGTCGAAATCCACGCGGGAGACTTTGGTCGTCATCTGGAAGGCTTCCATCACCGCCGGCAGTTTTGTGGATACGCTGTCGAGCATCGAGCCCTCGTTGGTTCGCTTACCCTTGGCCTCGAGCTCGGCTTCCTTGATCGCTTCCCAGTTGCGCAAAACCTCGCCGGCAGTGTTGGCGGTGTCTTCGCCAAAAACGTGCGGATGGCGTCGGATCATTTTTGACGTTATACGCTCGATCACTTCGGCTACGTTGAAGCGATTCTCTTCAGTCGCGATCTGGCTGTGGAAGACGACTTGAAGCAGCAGGTCACCAAGCTCGCCCTTAAACTCTTCATCGTTGCCTTCATCAATGGCTTCGACGACTTCGTAAGCTTCCTCCAGCATCATCGGCTTGAGGCTCTCGTGCGTCTGCTCGCGATCCCACGGACAGCCGCCTGGCGCCCGCAAACGCGCGATCAACTCGACAAGCGCGCTGAATTCCTCGCCTGCTGGTTTTGAGGATGACCCGGCCACGCACCGAATCTACAAGATGATGCGGCAATGCGCAAAGGCGCAGGGCTATGCTATGCGGGGTGCGCGTCTAGATTTTCCCGCACACCGGTTTGCGGGAAGAACTGACGCGCACCCGGCTATGCGAGCGCCACTGCGAAGAAAGGCAGGACTATTCTCCATTTTCGATTTTCCATTTGTCGTTCGGCAGAGATGGTTGGCCCCAATAGTAAATGACAAGTGACCTGACCAATCGCAAATGGCAAATAACAAAAATAACCATTAGCAAATTACCAGTGACTTTTGCTTCACGCCTCTCCTCCTCAGGTGTTAGCATAACTAGTCTTGACGAATGCTGAATCTGTTTCCTGGGTAAATAAAAAATGGCTGAACGAGAAGAGACTAATTTCAAAGTTACTGACCGAAGAAAGTACAACCCTGATGGCAGTCCGCGCGCCGGTGCGGCAGCAGACATGGAGCCGGAGGTGGTCGTAGCTGAACCGCAAGCTCCAATCCCGGAATCGACCGTGAACAATGTCGTTTCGTTTCCCGGCGAAGGTGCGAGGAAGCAACCTGAACCGTCGCATCAACCCCAGGGAGCGCCGAGCGAAAGCAGAGCCGCGGCTCCCGCTCCGGCGCCGACGCTTGCGCAGGCCACGGCGGGGCGGGCCGAGCAGGCTTATAACCAGGCTCGTGGTCCGGAATCTCCGCGGATGCCCGATGCTTCGTTTCTCAGCCTCGCGAATATGCTTGCGGTCGAAGCGGCAATGCATCTGGGGTTGATTCAAAACCCCGGCGATGATGCGCCGCAAATTGATCTCGAGTCGGCGCGTCACCTGATCGATATGCTCGGTATCCTTCAAACCAAAACGCGCGGGAACCTCACCGGCGAGGAAGAGAACCTGATCGAGAACATACTGGCTGATCTGCGCATGCAGTTCGTGTCGATTTCAAAGAGGCGATGAAGATCACCTTTCTCGGCACGGGCACATCGGTCGGAGTTCCGTCAGTTGGCTGCGAGTGCAGCACCTGTTTGTCGGATGACCCGCGTGACAACCGGCTGCGCACCTCCGTGCTCATCGAACAGCGCGACCACAATATCCTCATCGACGCCTCGACTGACTTTCGCCAGCAGGCGCTTCGCATTGGCCTAAAGAGCCTCGCGGCGATCCTGTTCACTCATTCGCACGCCGATCACTGTTTTGGATTGGACGACACGCGGCCGATAATGTTTCGCGACGGGGCGATTCCCGTGTATGCAACGGAAATTACCTGGCGGGGTCTGCGTCGGATCTACGCGTACGCATTCGAACCCTCCGCCTATCCCGGTGTGCCTCGGATAGTCCCCAGGGTGATCGAAGGTGACTTCGAGTTGCTTGGCCTCAAGGTCGAGCCGTTGACGGTGACCCACGGGCAGTTGCCGGTCACGGCGTTTCGGATAGGCGGCTTTGCCTATGTGACCGATTGCAACCTGATTCCCGAAGAAACGTGCGCTCGGCTGGTCGGATTGGACTTATTGGTGATCGATGCCCTTCGGTTCAAGAAGCATCCGACTCATATGACCCTGGATCAGTCACTCGGCTACATTGAAAGGCTAAAGCCACACCGCGCGCTGCTGACTCATATTTCGCACGACATAAAACACACGGAAACAAGCGGACACCTGCCTGAGAACGTCGAGATCGCATATGATGGTCTTGTGGTCGAGGTCCAGGGGGGATAGTCACAAAGTCACAAAGACACTAATGCTCACCGGAGTCGGTGACTTTGGTATCTTCGACACTTCGTGCCAATCTGGTAGCCGCATTCGAGCTATGAAAATCTTCCGCAACATATACGACAGTGCGGTCAAATCGCCGACGGTCCTGACTTTCGGCGTGTTCGATGGCCTTCACCTTGCGCATCAATTGATCATGCGCCGCGTTGTCGAGCGCGCGAGAGCGCTGAAAATCCCGGCTACCGTTGTAACCTTCGATCCGCATCCGCGAGCAGTGTTGCATCCTGAAACTGCGCCGCCTCTGCTTCAGACCTTCGACCAGAAGATGCAAGGAATGGAGCGCATGGGAGTCGATCAAACGGTTGTTCTCGATTTCACGCCGGAGCTATCCAGACTCAGCGCAGACGATTTTCTGCTGCGCTTCATTTTCGGGCGGCTCGACGCGCTCGAGGTCTATCTTGGGCAGGGGTTTGCATTCGGTCACAATCGTGAGGGTAAATTCGACCTCTTGAATAAAGTTGCTGGGCAACTCGGCCGCGTCGCAGAGGAAGTTCCGGAAGTGCTCATTCATAGACATAGAGTAAGTTCGACGATGATTCGCCGGTTGTTGCGGAGCGGGCGCATAAACCTTGCTCGGCGAATGCTCGGGCGCCCTTACGGCATCGAGAGCCGGGTGATCGAGGGGCGCGGGATCGGAAAGGCTCAGCTTCGCTACGCGACCGCGAACCTGAAACCCCGCAACACGGTTATTCCGGCAAATGGAGTGTATGTCACACTGACGCAGGTCGAAGGGGCCTGGCGCAAGTCAATCACCAACATTGGCCACAAGCCGACATTCGGGGGCGAGCCTGAAGTGACGGTTGAGACCCACGTGATGGACTTCGACCGCGAGCTGTACGGCGAGGAGATCCGTGTCCAGTTTCTCCACCGGCTGCGCGGCGAAAAGAAGTTTGAATCCATCGACGCATTACGGGACCAGATCAATCTGGACTACGGCCGGGCGGTTCGATACTTTCAAATGCAGAGTGTCCGGCGCAACTGCGAATATCGATGACAGTTTTGACTGGTGATGTTGTCATTCGCTTCGAGAGGGTACGCGAGTCCGCGTGAAGACCATATACCCCGTAACCTCAATCTTCTTCGGGTCAGCTTGACGGCAAAAAATTAAGATAGACCGCGAGCGAACGACACCGTCCTTGCAATCGGATGACGAGAGTGCCGTGCGTCCGATTCACCTTGTCACCCGCCGAATTCGGTTGTATAAAAGGCAAGCTGGTCTTTGACCGAAACGGTCTCACGTAATCAGTTGCCCTGGTAAGTAAGGTAAGCGAGGTGTCCTCAATGAGAAAATCCATCGCCGTTACTGTAAATGGTGTCGCGCATCACGATGAAGTTGAACCGCGTCTATTGTTGGTCCACTACATCCGAGACGTTCTCGGGCTCACCGGCACACACGTCGGCTGTGAGACTTCGATCTGCGGCGCGTGCACCGTCATCCTGGATGGTCAGTCGGCTAAGTCGTGCACGATGTTCGCCGTACAGGCCGATGGTGCCAGAGTAACCACAATCGAAGGCATGGCGGCGGGGGGCGATCTGCACCCGGTGCAGGACGGCTTCTGGGACAGCACGGATTGCAGTGCGGCTACTGCACGCCGGGCATGATCATGGCCGCCGCGCAGATGCTCGAGCGCAATCCGGATCCGACCGATGCCGAGATACGACACGGGTTGGAAGGGAATCTATGCCGCTGCACCGGCTATCAGCACATCGTCGAAGCCGTGCAAAATGCTGCTCGCAAGATGAAAGGCGAGGCCGCGACGGGAGACTAAAGGATTGTCGGTTGCCAGATTGTCGAGTTGTCGATTTCGGAGGCGATGGTCAGAGAGTCAGATGCGCGGCTCGAACAATTCTGTGGTCCTTTGACGGCAATCGGCTGATCGACATCGCCAATCGGCAATCGTCAATCGACTACCGAATCCTGAAGGGGATCATGGCTAAGTACGTCGGACAGAGAATCAAGCGAACCGAAGACCCCAGGTTGATACAGGGCCTCGGCCACTACGTCGATGACATCAAGCTTCCCGACACCCTGCACGTCGCGTTTCTGCGATCGATGTACGCGCATGCGAAGATCAAGAGCATCGACACCAGCGAAGCCTCGCACGCGCCCGGCGTGGTCGCGGTGTACACCGGGAAAGATCTCGCAGGCAAGATCGGTCCGGTTCCGTGCGCGGCGGCGCTGCCGGGGCTGAAGATACCGCACTATCCGGTACTGGCGGACGATCACGTTACCTTTGTGGGACACCCGATTGCCGCGGTTGTTGCGACCGATAAGTACGCGGCGCGCGATGCAATCGATTTGATAATGGTGGACTACGACGAGCTGCCGGTGGTAGTCGACGTCGAGGAAGCCGCGAAGGGTGGGCCGCTCATCTACGAAGAGTACGGCGACAACATCGCGTACAAACTCACAAGCGGCGAGGGCGACATCGAAGCTGCGCTGGCCGGTTCCGATCACGTCATCAAGCAGCGAATCGTACATCAACGCCTGATCCCTATTGCTATGGAGCCTCGAGGCGTGCTGGCTCGATATTATCCGGGAGAAAAGGAGCTGACCGTTTGGACGTCGACCCAGATACCTCACCTTGCTCGCACTCAGCTGGCGATAATGCTCGGCGTGCATGAGAACAAGGTGCGTGTCATTGCGCCGGAAGTCGGAGGCGGGTTTGGCTCAAAGCTGAACGTCTACGCCGAGGAGGGACTGGTTGGATGGATATCCATGCAGCTCGGTAAGCCGGTGAAGTGGATCGAGGGCCGCCGCGAAAACATCCAGTCGACGATTCATGGACGTGGGCAGATCGGCTACATCGAGGTCGGGTGCAATAACGACGGAACGATCACAGGTCTGCGCTACAACGTATTTGCTGACATGGGGGCTTATCTTCAGCTTCTGACTCCGGCGATCCCGACGCTGACCGGGTTGATGCTCTCGGGCTGCTACAAGATCCCGGCGATTCAGATGAACGTTACCGCGGTATTCACCAACAAGATGTCGACCGATGCATATCGTGGGGCCGGAAGACCTGAGGCAACGCAGGTAATCGAACGAGCGGCGGATCTGGTTGCGGCCCACCTTGGTATGGATCCGATAGACGTCCGGCGCAAGAACTTCCCTGAGCCTGAAGAGTTCCCCTTCAAGACAGCGACCGGGTTGTTCTATGACAGCGGCAATTACCAGGGCGCGCTCGAAAAAGCGATTGGCATCGCCGACTACACGAAGATGCGCGAGGACCAGAAAAAGGCTCGCGAGCAAGGCCGGATTGTCGGAATAGGTGTTTCGACCTATGTTGAGATCTGTGCGATCGGGCCTTCGGCAGCGACCCCGGCGGGCGGCTGGGAAAGCGCGACGGTGAGAATCGAACCAACCGGGAAAGTGACGATTCTTACAGGTGCTTCACCGCACGGGCAGGGACAGGAGACTTCGTTCGCGCAACTCGCTGGGGATGAGCTTGGCGTCGATTTGAACGACGTGACCGTGGTGCACGGCGACACCTCAATCGTTCAGTACGGCATCGGGACGTTTGGCAGCCGCGGCACTGCGGTGGGAGGAACCGCGGTTTTCAACGCGATTCAAAAGCTGAAGGAAAAGGCGACCCAACTCGCGGCGCACCTGCTCGGGGCGGACGCTTCAACCGTCTCGTTCAAAGAAGGGCGTTTTAGCGTGGAAGCTGCGATGGCGGCGGCGGGCGGGAACGGCGACGCAGGCACGGAGGCCGGCGGCCCTAAGAGCATCTCAATTCAGGAAGTCGCGCTGGCGGCGTACGTTGCTCACCAGATCCCGCCCGGGTTTGAACCGGGGCTCTCGGCTACAAACTTTTTTGAGCCTTCAAATTTTACTTTTCCTTTTGGTACTCACATCGTTCAGGTCGAAATCGACCGTGAGACCGGGAAGATCGACATCAAGCGATACGTGGCGGTGGATGATTGCGGCAACGTGTTGAATCCGATGCTGGTTGATGGGCAAGTTCACGGGGGCATCGTTCAGTCGATCGGGCAGGCCCTGTTTGAGGAAGCGGTATACGATGATCAGGGGCAGCTCGTGACCGGCACGCTTATGGACTACGCGATTCCGAAGGCGGCTATGATCCCGTGGTTGGAGCTTGATCGAACGGTTACACCGTCTCCGGTGAATCCGATGGGTGTGAAGGGCGTCGGCGAAGCGGGCACCATCGGCGCTACGCCGGCGATCGTCGGGGCTGTCGTAGATGCGCTTTCGCCTTTCGGAATCCGGCATTTGGATATGCCGATCAAGCCGGAGAACGTCTGGAAGATTATCAGCGCAAAGGCATAAGCAAGGAGATCCAGCGTGTCGTCGCGGTCCGGACAATCGTGTTCGATGAGGAATATGGAATAGACGCCGATCAAGGGCAGACGCAATAGGAAATCGGGGGAGAAAATGATTCCAGCACAGTTTGACTATCTGACGCCAAAGACGCTCGATGAGGCTGTCTCGCTTCTCGGACAACATCCCGATGAGGCCAAAATACTAGCGGGCGGACATAGCTTGATTCCAGCGATGAAGTTGCGGCTGGCAATGCCGCAAACGCTGATCGACATCGGCCGAATAAAAGACCTGGCGTACATCCGGGAAGAGGGCGGCCAGATTCGAATCGGTGCGATGACCACGCACTATCAAATGGAGTCTTCGAATCGGCTTCGCGAGATCTGCCCCCTACTTCCCGAATGCGCGGCTCAAATTGGCGACGTCCAAGTGCGCAACAAAGGGACTATCGGCGGGAGCGTCGCTCACTCTGATCCCGCGGGCGACTGGCCGGCCGCTGTCATTGCGCTAGGCGCCGAGATCGTCGCGGTCAGCGCCGGCGGGGAACGCACCATAAAGGCGACCGACTTTTTTGTGGATATGCTCACGACTGCGCTTAGGCCGGGCGAGATCCTGCGCGAAATTCGTATTGCCATACCTACCGGCCGGTTCGGTCAGTCATATCTGAAGGTGGCCCAACCAGCTTCGGGATTCGCGGTTGTTGGCGTAGCCGTCAATCTCACCCGCGATTCTGGTGGCGCGTGCGAATCGGTTGGGGTAGGCATCACCGGAGTCGCATCGAAGGTATACCGAGCGGACGCGGTTGAGAAGGCGATCACCGGAAGCGGTCTGGACGAACAAGCCATCGCGGGGGCCGCGGCGCATGCCACGGATGGGGTGTCGGTTAACGGCGATCTCTACGCGTCCGAAGCGTACCGGCGCCATCTCGCGCAGGTTTACACCCGACGCGCCCTCGAAGCAGCCGCGAGAGCGAAATGATGAACGATGAATGATGAATGATGAATGATGAATGATGAACTGTAGAGAGTCACTCGTTCTGGATTCATCATTCATCATTCATCATTCATCATTTATTTCTATGAAGATCGAAGGAACACACGAGCTCCACGCCGGCGCTGAACGCGTATACGAAACTCTGATTGATCCGGTCGTATTGCAGAGGTGCATTCCCGGCTGCGAACGGTTGGAGAAGATCGGAGAGAATGCATACTCGACGACGCTTCGCGCGGGAGTTGGCTCTATCAAAGGAATCTTTACTGGTAACGTTCGACTTGAAGAAATGAGACCGCCGAGTCACTTCCGTATGATCGTGGATGGGAAGGGTCAGCCGGGCTTCTTGAAAGGCGCAGGCAATCTGGACCTCGAATCTCGCGAGGGAGTGACAACAGTCAGCTACACCGGTGAAGTACAGGTTGGCGGAACAATCGCGAGTGTTGGTCAGCGAATGCTTCAAGGCGCGGTGAAGATGATGGCTACACAGTTCTTTACCGCGATCGAGGCCGAAGCCAGCACTGAGGCGCACGAGCCTCCCCCAAGGCACGGCTTTTTTCGAACAACCCTGAGGTGGTTCTCGGGGCTGCTGAGACGGATTTTCAGAGGACCTGTCCGATCCTCAAAGTGAACGTGATCTCTAGACCCCGCTACGTTCGAGCCTGAAACAAACGCAATCAAGGAGTGAATTCACAATGACGTCTGGTGCAATTCTCCGACTCGCCGCGTTGATGGTTGCCGGGTTTCTGATCGCTGCGTTGATCTACGTTGATAACAGAGAGCCAGGAAAAGGGCACAAATTCGGCCTTTCGCCAGATCTCGAAAAAGCGTCGGTAGCTTTTGATGAACCGGCGGAAGCTAACGAATTCTTTTTGCGCAAGCGGTCCCCGGACGGACATAGCCCGATTCAACCCCAACGATATCTGGACGCGATCGAGCACATGAAGCGCATGCCGCAGTATTCAACGGCTAACAGAACCAGCATGCCTTCACTCAGAGAGACGCAAGCCGCTGTTATCGAGCAAAGCATACTCGGTGGGTGGACGCCACTCGGACCCGGCAACATCGGAGGGCGGACGCGGGCGCTTCTGATCAATCCGTCGAACCCTAAGGTTATGTACGCAGCGGGAGTGGCCGGCGGTGTGTGGAAGAGCACGAACGCCGGCAAGCGCTGGACGCCGCTTGGCGACCTGCTGTCCAACATCGCTTTTTGCTCGCTCGCATTTGACACGGCAAATCCGGAAGTCATCTATGCCGGAACCGGCGAGGGTGTGTTCTCCAGCGACAGCGTTCGCGGTGGAGGCATCTTCAAGACCACCAATGCCGGGGACAGTTGGAGCTTTCTAAACAGCACGTCGACCGAAGATTTCTATTTCATCAACGACATCGTCGTCAGCCCGAATGATCACCTCCGTGTGTATGCAGCTACGCGGACCGGAGTCTGGCGGAGCACGGATGGAGGTGTAAGCTGGGAGCAATCGCTTGATCCGCTCAACGTGGCCCAGCCGACATTCAACGGCGGGTGTCTCGATCTCGCTATCAGGACTGACCAGTCGAGTGACTACCTGTTCGCGGCTTGCGGCACGTTCGCACAGTCTACTGTTTATCGAAACATTAACGCCGGCGGCCCTTTGGGCGGGGCTTCCTGGACCGCCGTGCTGACGGACCCGATGCTGGGCCGTACGGCGCTGGCCATCGCGCCGTCAAATCAAAATGTTATCTATGCCCTGGCTTCGAGCATCGAGACCGGCAACTACAGCCTGGGCTTGCTGGCGGTTTTTCGCTCTACCTCGAGCGGCGACCAGGGGACGTGGGAGGCTCGGGTAAGAAACACCGATTCGACAAAGCTCAACACGGTGTTGCTGTCGAACCCGGTCATTGCCCTTCAAACGAACTGCAATTCCGGCGCGTCTTCGGCCTTTGTGAACCAGGGATGGTACGACAACATCATCGCGGTTGACCCGGTCGACCCAAATCGCGTTTGGGCGGGAGGAATTGATCTGTTCCGGTCTGATGACGGCGGCGCGAACTGGGGCATTGCATCGTATTGGTGGGCGCCGACCACCGATCCGCACTACGCGCATGCGGATCAGCACGGCATCGTGTTTCACCCGCGGTACGACGGCACTAACAACCGGACAATGTTTGTGACCAACGACGGCGGCATCTTTCGGACCGACAACGCGCAGGCGGCGACCGCGAAGGGAACAAGTGCGCCCTGCGACACTGACAACACACAGGTCAGTTGGAAATCGCTTAATAACGACTATGGTGTGACGCAGTTCTATCACGGGTTGCCATATCCAGGCGGGCTTACATATGTCGGCGGCACTCAGGATAACGGAACGCTGAGGGGCGCCGATGAGACCGCATCGGACTGGTCCGAGGTGTTCGGCGGAGACGGGGGCTATGTCGCGGTCGACCCGACACTCATTGACACGATTTTTGTCGAGACGACCAGATTGTCTCTTCGAAGATCGGAGAATGGGGGTTCGAGCTTTCAGGGCGTGACCTTCGGGATCAATGAACCGAGCACCAACTTTCTGTTTATCAATCCGTTCTTGATGGATCCCAGCATCCCTCAAAGACTGTGGACTGGAGGCAGGCTCATGTGGCGCACGGAGGATGCGGCCGCGAGCTGGACCCAGGCAAACTCAGGTGTGCTCGGCGGGACGGTTAGCGCAATCGCAGTCGCCGAGAGCGATTCCAACTATGTGCTCGCCGGAACCGGCCGGAGATTTTCAACCGATGTGGGTGGCTTCATCCACCGCACGAACACAGGGTCAACCTCAAACGCGGCTACCGATTGGCCGGCCGTTCAGCCCCGAACCGGATTCGTTTCGTGGCTCACCTTTGATCCCAATAGCGTCAACACCGCATATGCGACTTATTCTACCTTTGGCGGAACCCACATCTGGAAGAGCACCGACGCCGGCGCGAGCTGGTTTGGGATTGATGGAGTCGGAAATACCGAGATTCCCGACATTCCAGTTCATTCGATTGTGGTGGATTCGACCGATTCGCAAACTCTCTATGCGGGCACCGACATAGGTGTGTTTGTGTCGCTTGACGGCGGGACAAACTGGGCGCGCGAGAATACCGGTTTTGCGAATACAGTCGTTGAGTCGCTCGCAATTGAAAGCATCGGCAACACGCTCAATCTTTTCGCATTCACGCACGGACGGGGAGCGTGGCGTGTGCCGCTTGGACCCGCCTCATTGAAAATGAGAAGCGCATCGATCGTGGGGAAGAAGCTCCGTGTGTTCGGCCAGGGTTTTCAAATCGGAGCAAAGCTTCTTTTGAACGGCGAGCAACAAAAGACCGTCAGCGACGATGTCAGCCCTGAAACCAACCTTATCGGTAAGAAGGCGGGCAAGTTCATAGCGCAAGGTGCCACCGTCATGTTGCGAGTGGAAAATCCTGATGGGGCGCTTTCGCCGGAGTTCAAGTTTACGAGGCGGTAGGTGTTTTTGAAGCGCCCGCTTGTGGCGGAAGGATGTCGTTCAGAGTTCAAGCTTCAGATTGTTTCCGGGTTTGGAGCTCCAAGAACTCGAGATGAAGCTGAGCGTCGAACCCTAAACACCATCCGACAAACGGAGCCGATATGCTCATTACAACGAAATACGTAGACATCCCGGCTGATAAAAGCCCGATGAGGATGTTTGTCGCAGCCCCGAAACAGGAAGGGAAGTATCCCGGGATTGTTTTCTATTCGGATATCTTTCAACTCACCGGACCCATGATTCGCGCAACCATGCGGTTGGCGGGCTACGGGTTCGTAGTCGCGGCGCCTGAGATCTATCATCGGATCGAACCCGCCGGAACGGCGATTCCATTCGACGATGAAGGCCGCACCCGAGGCCTTTCCGGGGCAGCGCAAACATCGGTCACCGAGTTTGACGATGACTGCCGTTCGGTGCTCGATTATCTTGATCGACACCCGAGCGTCAAGAAAGGGAAGCTTGGCGCGGGTGGATTCTGCATTGGGGGCCACCTTGCGTTTCGGGCGGCGCTCCAGCACGACGTGCTCGCAACCGCGTGTTTCTACGGGACCGGGATTCACAACGGAAAGCTGGGAAAGGACGGGGACTCTCGCTCGCTTGAAAGAGCTTCGGAGCTCCGCGGTGAGTTGCTGCTGGTATTCGGCACACTCGATCCGCACGTGCCCGCAGAGGGACGCGAAAGGATAAGAGCGGCGCTCAATGTTGCCGGTGCGAACTACTCGATTACGCTTTATCCTGCAGAGCATGCGTCCATGCGTGACGAGGGCCCGCGCTACGACCCGGAGGTCACCGATCAAGCGTGGGCTGAGATGATTCAGTTTTTCCGCCGGGTGCTGTGAACGTTGTCGGTGAAGCAAAGTTGGGTATGCGCCGAACTACCAACCGGTGGCTCATTCGAGGTTCCAAATTCAATGCCGTCTTCCATTGTCGCCGCCGCGCTGACAAGTCTAGAATAACCCCGTAGAGCCAATGGCGACTCAGGAACAAGACGCGCAAATATGCCTGCAATGCGGGGGAAGGGTAACCTCGGATCGTCGTTACTGCGTCCACTGTTATTCTCCCGTGGGCGAGAGCGCATCGCTGGCGCACGTTGAACTCGCCCGAGGGACCGCAACCACTCATCGACCCGACCCCACGCTTGTTTTTTCACCCGAAAGGCACGCAGCAATCCTCCGCCGCGCAGCCAGCCGCAAACGAATGATCATTACGGCCGCGATCGCACTGGTTGCCGTCGTCGCCGGCCTGATTGCGATGAACATGATCAAACGCGGTCGACGCGAGGCTGCGAAAGGGATGGCTCGCGTGCAAGCCGCCCAGCGCGAACTCAATACAATGGCTGAGGCCCTGGATAGATTCAAAGCTGATGTGGAACGTTACCCGACAAACGAAGAAGGACTCAGGTGCCTTGCGCACAAGCCGGCAGCGTTTGTAGAAGAGGGGGTCGGACACACCACCTATTGGTTCGGGCCGTACCTCGAGAACGTGCCGGAGGTCGATCCGTGGGGTAGTGACTACGTGTATCATACGGTGGACGGTGGCCGCACCTATGAGCTGTTCTCTCCGGGCCCCGGTGGAGAAACAAGCTCTGACAGCCGGTTTCGCGTTACCTCTCGACCGGCGGCCGATGGTTCGCAGTGAATATCCGACAACCTAAATCAACGACTGATTGCGGACGCGCACCCGGATCGATTCGACGCGCTGACTAGCCGAACATCGATATGCTATATTCAGTCGCTCGCGATCAGCTAACAAATATGGCCCGGTTCTTATCCATCGTAATCCCCGCCTACAATGAAGAGAAACGCATAGGCCGCAGCCTGGATGATGTCCTGAGCTTTCTTGAGAGGCAAACCTACGCTGGCGAAGTGATAGTAGTGGATGATGGCTCATCAGACGAAACAGCTAAGCGAGTATCTGAGAGGGTTTCGACCTATCGCAATTCGGGCCACGAGCTTCGGGTGTTGACTAACAATCCAAACCGCGGCAAGGGATACAGCGTAAAACGAGGGCTGACGGACGCGAGCGGGGAGATAGTCCTGTTTACCGATGCCGATTTGTCCTCTCCCATCACCGAAGCTCCTAAGCTGATAGATCCGATTTCCGAAGGGCGTGCAGACGTCACCCTTGGCTCTCGAGCACTAAACCGCGAGTTGATCGGCGTGCACCAGCCTAGAATGCGCGAGGTGGGCGGCACCGTCTTCAACTTCTGCATGCGCACCATCACCGGCCTGAAGTTCAAGGATACCCAATGTGGATTCAAAGCATTTCGCCGAGAGGCTGCGGTTCCGGTGTTCGCGCTCCAGCGGGTCGATCGCTTTGGCTTTGACCCCGAGGTGTTATACATAGCCAAAAAGCAGGGCAATCGACTGTTGGAGGTGCCGGTGGTCTGGAACCATTGCGAAGGCGGAGAGCTTCAAAACAAATTGAACTATGTGCGCGACTCGATAGATATGTTTGTGGATCTGATTCGCATTCGGGCGAATGATCTCGCGGGGCGTTACAAACGCTCGGCCATCGACCTTCAGATCGAAACAAGCCATCCGCCGGAATCAACCACCAAACGGGTTGTGGGTCGTTGAGTAAGAGGGCCGAACATCAGTCAATCATCTGTCAATCATCTGCGTTCCTTATTACGGTCCGGCCCCTGGCGTTGAGCGCCGCAGTGATTCTGGCACAACTTCCCTGGCGCTGATATTGTTAACCCTCGCGGGGCATTTTACAAATTCGAAGCGAGGGCTTTCAATCACAAAATGACAATCAGGCTTAACGTCAATATCGATCACGTTGCAACAATCCGCCAGGCGCGTCGTACCTGGGAGCCGAGTATCACCGCCGCCGCCGTGCTGGCGGACCTCGCGGGTGCGAGCGGTATCACGATTCACCTTCGGGGCGACCGGCGTCACATTCAGGATGACGATGTGCGTGTCTTGCGATCGGTGGTCAAAACTCATTTGAATTTGGAAATGTCGGCCACGGAGGAGATGATCAAAATCGCGATAGATGTTCGACCCAACACCGCGACGCTGGTGCCGGAGCGATCTGACGAAGTCACAACCGAGGGCGGTCTCGACGTAACGCGCCGCGAGGATGAAATTCAGAAGGCGGCTCGTGAGCTAGCGGAGGCGGGTGTTCTCGTCAGCATTTTTGTTGATCCTGATATTGCTCAGATTGAGGCGTCCCATCGTGTGGGTGCGCACCAGATTGAGATTTGCACAGCCCGTTATGCCGAGCTGACTGATCCTTCGCGTGCCGCGGAGGCCGGTCAGATCGTAGCGGAGCTGGCCCGGATTTCCGAATGTGCGAGCCGCGCAGGTGACCTCGGGTTAAAAGTGGCGGCAGGTCACGGGTTGACTTACCGCAATGTCGGAGCGATAGCCGAGATTTATCCGATCGAGGAACTCAATATCGGGCACAACATAGTCGCGCGCGCGGTCCTTGTTGGGATGGAACGGGCGGTGCGAGATATGATAGTTGCGATCGGCGGGCGGCTGTAGGAGCGTTGATCTTGAAGGACACGCGCGCTCGGCGCTGATCCGGTCGGGGTACCGTAGACTGTCCAGTCTGCAGGAAAAAAAGCCGCGCGACCAAGCGGCCGCGCGACGCAACTGAAGGAGAAATTCGCTGAAGGAGAATGATGCCTGCGTCCGCTGGAGCTTCAACCCTGCATTAGCCAACTCTGCGCTCGCGATGTGTCAGGAGAACTCCAAAAACTAACCCGGTATGCCTAATATGAAACGAGAAGAACGCGCCGGATAGCTGCCGCGGCCGCGGTTCCATCTAGGGCAAGCTTCGGACCAGTGCTAAGTGTTGGGAAGGAATAGATGTCAATTTGTTCGCCGGGGTGTTATTCCACAGCACAAAATGCGGCGCCTGTGTATTCTTGCCCTTCGATGCGCGGCCCCTAGTTCGATTCGCGGGGTCGGTAGCTTGTGAGATTTCGCGATTTGTCATGATGGCGCTCGATCGCGAGTTCGATTAGGCGATCGATCAGTTCAGAGTAGGGGATTCCGCTCGCCTGCCATAGCTTTGGATACATGCTGATCGAGGTGAATCCAGGCATTGTGTTTATCTCGTTAATGATCACCCGATTCGTCGCGCGTTCGACGAAGAAATCGACCCGCGCCAAACCCGAGCCGTCGATCGCCTGAAAAGCGCGTATTCCATCGCGCTGAATTCGCTCAATGATCTTCTTTGGCAGCTTTGCCGGAACCTCGGTCCTCGAAGTGGTATCGATGTATTTGTCTTCGTAGTCGTAGAACTCGTGTCCGGTGATGATCTCGCCGGGCAGGCTGGCACGCGGGTGCTCGTTTCCGAGTATGCTTACTTCGATCTCGCGGCCGACAACCGCCCGCTCGATAACAACCTTGCGATCATAGCGGGCAGCGTCATCGATCGCAGCGCGCAACTCGTGGGTGTCAGCCGCCTTTGAGATGCCGACCGAAGACCCCAGGTTAGCGGGCTTGACGAACACCGGGAACCCGAGCGACCGCCTGATTCGTTTTACCACGGCATCCGGGCTCTCTTCCCAGGTGGAGCGCAAGAACCAATCATATTCAATAAGCGTCAGACCGGCTCGCTCGAACAACTGCTTCATCGCGATCTTGTCCATCCCGGTCGCCGAAGCCAGCACCCCACAACCGACGTAGGGCACACCGGCCATCTCCAACAGACCCTGAATTGTGCCGTCTTCACCGTAGGTGCCGTGCAATACCGGGAAGACTGCGTCAAGACGCTCGCTCGGCAGTAACCGCTTTCGTTCATCGAGCCGCGTCAATCCTCGACGGGTCGGATCGCCGATGATCGTGACCTGTTGATTGCTGTTTGAAGCCATCAGCGCCGCGGGCAGAAGAGCAGCTGCATTCGCCGACGTCAGCCAGCGGCCCTCTTTGGTGATCCCAATCGGTACGACCTCGTACTTGGATTTGTCCATCGCGTTGATGACCGACTCCGCCGATCGCAGCGAAACCTCGTGTTCACCCGAGCGGCCACCGAAGATCACACCGACTCTTAATTTCTTAGTCACATTCCTCGCTCCGCCTGGTTGTCCGACAAACTTCAGTTTGTCGACTGAGGCTGCAACGACGACAAACTGAAGTTTGTCGGACAATCAAACCAAATGCTCTATGGATTTCGCGCCTTGGATGCAGAATTGCGCGTCCGGGTTTGAAGCCGGCGCCGGACTGTCATTATTCAAGCTCTTTGGTCTCCCGGGTGACACGCTCCCAATCGCGGATTCGGGTCCTGGCCTTGGCGATTCCCCGCCACGACAACACCAGATGGACTATGCAGAAACCCAGCGGTAGCAGCACAAAGGGACTCAGCAAAAGAATGAGAAACCTCACCAGCGATCTTGACCATATCGGTATCGCTACGATTAAACACAGCGCAATCAGAGGAATAAAAATCCGCGCCTGGTCGTTGAGCCGTGAGATGCGCTGCTCTAGGTCGAGGTCGAGTCTGTCGCGCTCAATCGCCAACGCGGCTTGCCGGCCGTGATGTGGATTCAGATCGTGTGGATAGCTGTCCTCGACCATCGATGACCCTACAGAATCTTCTTTCCGAGCGCCGACAGAATCAGCTCAACAGCGAGCTGTGCGGTCTGATTCGCCGAGTCGAACACCGGGTTGACCTCCGTCAACTCGACGGACAACACCCGGCCCGATTCGGCGATCTTCTCCATCGCCAGGTGACCCTCACGATAAGTGGCGCCCCCGCGCTCAGGCGTCCCGACCCCTGGAGCGTAAAAGGGATCAAGGAAATCCATGTCCATCGTCACATGAAGCCCCGCCGTGTACAGAGAGGCGATCTCGACCGCCTCGACGATCACGTCGGCCATGCCGCGCTCGTCCAATTCGCTCATCGTGAACACCCGGATGCCGAGGTTCTTCAGGAAGGCCCGCTCGCCGGGGTCTATGCTTCGAGCGCCAATGATAGCAGTGTTCTCGGGAAGTACTTTCGGCGCGAAGCCTGCGACGTGAGTCAATTCGCGAGCGCCGTGACCCAGCAACACGGCGAGGGGCATGCCGTGGATGTTACCGGAAGGGGACGTCTCGGGAGTGTTCACATCCGAGTGCGCATCCAGCCAGATAATCCCTACCCTTTTTTGGCGCTTACGGTAGTACGAGGCGAGCCCGGCGACGGTGCCTATCGCAATTGAGTGATCGCCTCCAAGCACGACCGGCAGCGCGCCTTCATCCAGCGCCGCCTCGGTCATCTCGGCGAGCTCTTCGGCGGCCGCTGCGATTTGCGACAGGTACCGGGCGCGAGGATTCATTTCCTCGACGGATTCCGGTTGATGGATGTGGACGTTGCCGGCGTCGGTCACCTCATAACCGAGCAACGCGATCGCCTGGTTGAGCCCGGCTATTCGAATCGCCGACGGACCATATCGACGCCGCGGCGGCCGGCCCCCAGGTCCATCGGTACGCCGATTATCCTTGCCTTCTTCATCTTCCGGCCTCTTGAAGGTGTTTGCATCAAATACTACAGATGAACCGATTATTCCACTCTTGATGCACTGCCATTCTCCCATTCCGGTCTTCGAGAGGCAAGAAAGACGTTTCGGGCAAGGCGAGAAAAAAGGCTGCGTCGCGCAGCCTCAATTCCAAGTACTGTGTTTGTGTGGAGCGATGTTCTTACCCGGCAGTGAAGGCCAGCGGATCCGGTTGAGGTGCTAATCCGTAAGAATCGGCCTGGCTTGCGATCCTGATCGCGGCCAGAATCTTAGGAATGTAATTGCAGGTCTCGCGGGGCAGCAGCTGCTTGTCGTACATCTCCCAGAAATTCGCGGAGCCGTTCCTGATGATCGCGCGCATGACTCCTGGCTCGCCGGCATTGTAAGCGGCCATCGCAAGCGTCCAGTCGCCGAATATCGTGTAAAGGTCGCGCAGGTACTCAGCGGCAACGCGCGTCTGTTTGAAGGGATCTGCACGCTCGTCGTTTCCGCTTTGAACCGTAAGCCCGTATTCGGTCGCGACCGACGGGATGAACTGCCAGATCCCGCCCGCGGCTGCGGGTGAGATCGCCCGGGGGTTCCAGACACTCTCCACAAACGCGAGCCATACGAGATCTTCCGGAACGCCGGCTCTGCGAAACTCCGCGCGCGCCATTTCGAGATATGCATTGCTGCGGTCGATTCCAATCTTCAAAGTGCTTCGTCCAATCGGCGTGGCACCGTAATAGTTCATCCATTGCTCGATCGCCGGGTTTGTGTCAAAAGCAATATCCCCAACGGTCAACTGCAGTTGTGAACTCGGTTCACCTTCTGCTGGAGATCGGGAGTCGAGTTCGGTTGAATCGTTTGTTGGAGAGAAAGGAACCGCGGGCGATGCTGCTTCTGCAACAGGCATAAGACTTCGGAGGTGACTCGGCGAGGGCGCGACCGAGGCCTCGGTAGGCTTGATGTTTGTGGCATCCGGCCGTTCGGGATTGCTCTTGCGGACGGTTACCACCGACCCGGCGCCCTGG
This sequence comes from Blastocatellia bacterium, assembly GCA_963737945.1. Lineage (GTDB taxonomy): Bacteria > Acidobacteriota > Blastocatellia > UBA7656 > UBA7656 > Onstottus_A. Next base: position 171,599 of record CAVTUR010000017.1, read on the forward strand.
TTCTCCTCACCCTCGGCGCATTCGCCCTTTATGCGCCTGGTAACGCGCTCATAGTAGTCGGTGAGACGCTGATTTGCCGGAGCAGCTTCCGCGAGCATACTGATCGCCTTTCTGAAGGCCGGACGTTGGCGACTGAGTCCAAGACGGACTGGGCTGACGGCGTCGCCTTCGTCGGTTGCCGACGAGTCATCGCGAGCGATGTTGAGCGTCGCGACTAGAACCGCCAAAACGACGAGGCTGGCTGAGGTTAGTATTTTAGCAATGTGTTTTCTTGTATTGGAATGTCTGAGGGCTGGGGCACGTAGAGGTCCTGGATTCACTGATACTCCTTCGCGCCACGAGAAGCGCGTTAATGTTGTTTTCTTGAGTTGGGTATTTTGGGACTACCGGAGGTGAACTGCTTTTCTGAGAGGTCGTTCTACCAGCGAGTCGATATCAGCGCCCATACTCCCTATTTCCGTCGGGTTCTCCCGATTCGTCATATTGATCTTAAAGATCTGAGATGCCGAAAGGCTAGACCTCGGACACGTTGCAATCAAATTGCAAGAAAGTCAGGGCGTTGAGTTAGAGCACCTTGTTTGGAGAACGCCGACCGCTTCTTCGGCATCAGCCGCGAAGGTCAGATGGGCCATGTCACAGTCAGAAATCACCAGATGCTGGCGCAGTCCGTCGATGGCGGCTGGCCAGCACTCGCCGAGCAGGATTAGGGGCCGCGGCGGAAGAACATTCATCACCAGCTTGTTCCACACCAGCGATATCTCGGTGACCGTCCCCATTCCTCCGCGCAACGCGATGTACCCGGATGAGTCGCGGATCAGCATCTGAAGCCGCGCGTAGAAATCAGCGCTCGGTTCGATTTTCTTGAGATACGGATTGGGCGCGGACTTGAACTGTTGCATAGTCATGCCGATGACGTGACCGCCCGCGTCGTGGGCGCCGCGGCTGATAGCTTCCATGACCCCGGCGTAACCCCCCGAACAGACATCGAAACCGGCTTCGACCAACAAGCGGCCGAGTCTTAGGGCTTCCTGATACTCAGCTGCATCCGGTCCGCACCGCGAGCCTCCGAAAACTGTGATTCGTTTTGATCTCGTTTCTCGGTTCCCCACGTTCACCTCAACTTTTCCCCGCGAGTATCGATTGGGCTTATTTCGCGACCGCCAGCTCTCTCGACGAATCTGACTATCGTCGGTGGCAAAGCAGAGAAGTCTCTTCGCAAGTAACTCATAACGCCAAAGGCCAACAGCTCGAAGATTAGGATGCAGATGGCTACAACCCAGAGGTTGGCAGTTCCGGATTCATCCAACCATACCGTCACGGCGAACATCGAGATGGCGACCGCCGCCAGCCCGACCCAGACAAGCAACTGCTTCGCGGCCGTTTTGTACCACTTCTCAGGCGGGATAGGCGGTTCCGTCGGCTTGGTGATTCGCTCTAAGGTTTCTTCAGCGACGCGAAGCCACTCGCCAGCGAGGTCGTTATCTGGATTTAGCTCAATCGCCCGCCCCAGGAGCCCGGCGGCGTGCTGATAGCCGGCGATCTTGGGAGGTGTTGTCAGGAGAGCGTCGGCATTGCTCATCGAGAGCAATCCATCGAATGCAAGAGCAACATCGTTTTCGGGCTGGAGACGCAGAGTTGCCTCAAGCTGGTCCTTAGCCGCGGATATCTGCCCGGATCTCATCAGGCATAGACCATAGAGAAAATGGGCCTCCGCGTTCTCTGGCGAGAGCTCGACGCTGTGTCGCAGATGTGCGCAAGCCTCTGCTTCGCGCGAATGAGTGAATAACAGCCTGCCCAGCACCAGTCGATAGCCTGCATTCTCGGGCTCAATGGCGATTGCTTCCCAAATCTCGGACTCTGCCTCTTCATCGTTCTCCCTCGCGACCAAAAGAAGCGCGAGGTAGTAGTGAGCAAGGGCCAAATGCGGCGTAAGGAAAATACCTCTCCTCGCCAAGGGTTCGGCCTTGTCGATACGCCCAAGGCTCAACAGTGAAGCTGCGCCCAATGTGTTTGCTACCGGACTGTCTTCGTCAAGGAACAGAACCTGCTCGAAGGCTCGCCACGCCGACTCGTAGTCATTCGAACCAAGCTTGTCAACGCCCTCTCTTGTAAGCCTCTCGATCTTCCTCTTCTCTCGGGAGAAATCCATGTCGTTACCTTCCTGCTACGGTTTCAACCGATACAACATCCTCGGGAAGGGAATCGTCTCGCGAATGTGTTCAATCCCACACAGCCAGGCAGTGCAACGCTCGATCCCCATGCCAAATCCCCCGTGCGGAAAAGTCCCGTACTTGCGAAGATCCAGATACCAGTCGAATGCCTCCTCGGGCAAACCGTGAGCATGAATCTGTTTGAGCAGGAACTCCAGGTCATCCGCACGCTGGCCGCCTCCGATTACCTCTCCGTAACCCTCAGACGCAAGCACGTCCACGCACAGCGCAAGCTCCGGCCGCTCAGCATCCGGCTTCATGTAAAAAGCCTTCACCGCCGCCGGGTAGCGATGGACCATCACCGGACTATCAAACTGATTCGATAGATAGGTTTCATCGGGCGCCCCAAAATCCCCGCCCCACTCGAACCGCTCTTGAAGCGCGCCCTTTGTGTGCGCTTCTTGCAGCATCCTTACGGCCTCGTCGTAGTGAAGTCTCGGGAAGGGCGGCCCTATCTTTTCCAGTTTTGAAATATCGCGTTCGAGCTCCATCAGCTCCGTGCGCCGGTTCTCGAGCACTCGATGCACGATAAAGGTGATGAACTCTTCGGCGAGATTCATGATGTCGTCGAGCTCGGCGTAGGCGACCTCGGGTTCAACCATCCAAAACTCGGTCAGATGGCGGCGGGTCTTGGACTTCTCCGCGCGAAACGTCGGTCCGAAACAGTAGACCTTGCCGAAAGCGGCCGCCGTCGCTTCATTGTAGAGCTGACCCGACTGCGTGAGGTACGCCTTCGCATCTTCGAAGTAATCCACTTCGAACAGATTTGTGGTGCCTTCACAGGCGGCCGGAGTGAAGATCGGCGTGTCCATAAGCAGGAAGCCGTTAGAGTCGAAGAAATCTCTGACCGCGCGAATCACTTCGGCTCTGATCGAGAGAATCGCGTGTTGCCGCTTCGATCGAAGCCACAGGTGCCGGTTGTCCATCAGGAACTCGACGCCGTGTTCTTTCGGTGTGATCGGATAGTCGTGTGCGATCTGAACGATCTCCAAACCCGTGACATCGAGTTCGTATCCGCCGGGTGCGCGCTCGTCGGCTCGGACATTACCTTTCACGATGACCGAGGATTCCTGCGTGAGCTTCTCGAAATCGTTCCACACTTGTTCGGGGACGTTCTTCTTAAAGACAACGCCCTGGATGATGCCCGATCCGTCGCGTACTTGCGGGAACATCAGCTTGCCGCTCGACCTCATGTTGTAGAGCCAGCCCTTGAGAGTGATTTCTTCTCCGACGTGCTTCGAAACATCGCGGATATAGGTTTGATTCATCGTTCACCTTGCAGGTCAAAATTGGAGACTCGCGTTGAAAGGACAATCCTACTACAGCAGATTCATGGATTGAAGTTGGCTTTGATGGCGCCTTGTCTCGCAGGCTGCCGAGGGCTCGTTAATAAGGCCGCGGACGTTGCGTCCGGCCGGCACCCGAGGGCTGTTTCCCTTTCCGGGAGTCACGCCTGGGATGTTTTGTAAGCGAATGACCGGGTCCCTTCAGGGGCTTGTCTGGAGTTCGCTTGAGCCGGTCACTTCGTGGTCATAGCTGTTTTAGCTTTCCATCAACGAAGCGAAAAGCGACTTCGCCGAATGCGCATCGATCCATAGGTTGGAATCGTCGAGGCTCATTCGGACGCAGTCTCTCGCCATTGAGTTGTGAGGTCCCGGATTGACAAACTATGTGCCGGGCGATAGAAGACAGCTTCTCGCTGGTCCACCTGACCCGACAGTGGAGAATTCAACTCAAGAGGTCAACCAATGCAACAAAGAACATCCAATCTGTGCTCGTTCGTTCTGCTCGGGTTCGCCGCCGCCGCGGCTTTGGTTAGCGACTCACATGCCCAGACACAGGCCGGCGCTCCGCAAGCGTCGGGCTATCATTTGCTGACAAAGATCGAAGCCGGAGGAGAAGGTGGTTGGGACTATCTGATGGTAGACGGCGCCGGACGGCGGCTCTATGTCTGGCATGGAACGCGAGTGATGGTCTTTGACGCTGACACCTTCAAGAGCATCGGCGAGATTTCTGACACACCGGGTGTTCACGGCATTGCCATCGCAAGCGATCTCGGGCGTGGCTTCACAAGCAACGGGCGAGACGGCTCGGTGACGATATTCGAGCTCAAGACTCTGAAGCCGATCAGCAAGGTGAAGGTCGGAACGAATCCCGATTGCATCATCTACGACCCTGCGACGCATCGGGTGTTCGCCTTTAATCGCGGCAGCTCGAACGCGTCAGCGATCGAAGCTAAGACCGGCGAGGTGTCAGCCCCGATTGCATTGGGTGGTCATCCCGAATTCGCCACTGCCGACGGCAAGGGCATGGTTTTTGTAAACCTCGATGACAAGAGCGAGGTAGTGGCCATCGATTCCAGGAAGCTGGAAGTCAAGGCCCATTGGCCTGTGGCGCCGGCCGAAGACTGTTCGGGCATGGCGATAGACAGGAAGCACGCGCGGCTGTTTTCGGTCTGCGGAAACAATAAGATGGCAGTCATAGACGCAAAGAGCGGCAAAGTCGTCGTTGATCTGCCGATCGGAAGGGGCCCCGACGCGGCTGCCTTCGACCCCGAAACCAACCTCGCGTTTAGCTCAAACGGCGAAGGTACACTGACCGTGGTTCACCAGGATTCACCGGATAAGTACTCGGTCGTTGCTAGTGTGCCGACACAACGAGGGGCTCGCACGATGGCCCTGGATCCCAAGACTCATAACGTGTTCCTGGCGACGGCCCAATACGGCCCGCTGCCCGCAGTCACGCCCGAGCACCCAAACCCGAGACCAACCGTGGTGCCTGGTAGTTTTGTGATATTGGTTTTCGGGAAGTGATAGCCAACCGAATTCAACCGGTCGCTGAACGGAGGTTGATGCAGGGAGAAGTTAGCGGGATTACATTTGCTGCTTCAACCGAGCGAGAAACTCCAGATTGTCGCGGCTCTCGCTCAAGCCCTTCAGCAACATTTCCATTGCTTCGATCGGTTTTTTGTTCGCAAGCGCCCGGCGCAGCAGGTTGATCAGGGGCATCGTGTCGGCGTCGAATAGCTTCTCTTCTTTGCGAGTTCCCGATTTCGAGATGTCGATCGCCGGCCAAATTCTTCTTTCGGCGAGCCTGCGGTCCAACTGGATTTCCAGGTTCCCCGTTCCTTTGAACTCCTGAAAGATCACCTCGTCCATCTGGCTGCCTGTGTCAATCAGTGCCGTGCCGATGATCGTGAGCGAACCGCCCTCTTCGGCTTTGCGCGCCGCGCCGAAGAACTTTCGAGGGAATTCCAGAGCGCGAGAGTCGACCCCGCCGCTCATGGTGCGCCCGCGGCGACTGGTCTCGCGGTTCGAGGCACGCGCCAACCGAGTGATTGAATCGAGCAGCATCACGACGTCTTGCCCGCATTCGACCATCCGCTTCACACGTTCGTGGACAAGGTGAGTGATCATCAGGTGATACTCGGCGTTCTGATCGGCCGATGAGGCGATCACTTCGCCGCGCACCCGGCGCTTCAGGTGCGTGACTTCTTCGGGGCGTTCATCGACCAAAAGCACTACAAGGTATGTCTCAGGGTGGTTGTCGGCTACAGCTTCAGCGATCTCCTCGATCAGGGTCGTCTTGCCAGTCTTGGGCGGCGCGACGATCAAACCGCGTTGACCTTTCCCGATCGGCGCGATCAGGTCGAGCACGCGCATGGACATGTTCGGATTGCCCTTCGATAATTCAAGCCGTTCCGTGGGATCGACGCTGGTCAGTTTGGTGAACTCGGGTACCTTGGAGTACTGGTCCGGATCTGTTCCGTTGATCAGTTCAATACTTGTGAGCTGATCGGACTGAATACGGCCGCGTCCGCCGCGCGCATCTTCGCCGGCAGGGCCCGAGGTTCCGGTAAGTTGCACGCCTTCCCTCAGTCTGAAGTGCTGAATTAGGGTTCGCGGGACAAAGACATCTTTTGGCGAAGGGAGATAGTTGGTCTCTGCGTGACGAAGAAATCCGAAGCCCTTGTCATTTATTTGCAGAACTCCGGACGCGGGTTGTTCAGTGTGCATTAATAGCTCCGATCAGAATCTATCATAGTAATGTGTGAGTGCGAGAAGCGGGCGGAGGGCATCGCTGAACTCACAAAACCGCATGGGTCGCTGGAACTGGAAATTAGATCGCTCCGGGTGCGCCTCTCATTCCGGAAGGTCGAGCATCACCTCCGCGCGAGACATCATCACCTCTCTTCCGAAATCCGTCAGGCTCACCGTTGGGTACTGGCCTCGGCCCACAACTATGCAGCCACTTTGAATTAGCGCCTTCACAAGAGCGGTGATGTCGTCCTGGGTCATGTCTTTGAGCAATCCGTACGTTGAGAGCTGATCGAGGTGATGCTCGATCACCTGTTTTGAACCCGATCCACGAAGCACCGCCGCGACAGTTCCTTTGCCGAACCGGCCATTGAGTCTCGCGACGCAGCTCAGGATCTTTCTCACGACGATCGTCTCGGCGGGGTTTAGGCTGCGCCCGCCGGGTGGCTCTGATTCACTAATACTCTCCACTGTGTTCATCGAACGGTCAAGCTCGGCGCGCTTTCTCAACTCGGCGCGAAGCTCCTTACCAGTTGGCGCGTTGTCGATGATCATCTCGTCGATGGGAGTCGCAACTGGAAGCCTGACGGGGCGGCGTGATGCCGAGCCGATGCTCAAGGTTCCGGCGCCGGCGCGAGCCTTTTCCGAGCGCGAAACACCGATATTACCGGACGGGTGCGGCGCGCAAACCGAGCAAGTCTGACAGCGCTCGACCTTCTTTCGATCGCCAAAGTAACTCAAGATGAACCGCCGAAGACAGGATTTGCTATAACAGTAATCGATCATCTTGCGCAGCTTCCACTGCTCGGCCGCCGCCCGCGCTGCCAGTTCCCTTGTGTCGATCCGAAGCGCAGAAGCCGGAGGATCGTCCATCAGCTTTATTCCACGGCCCTGGTACGCGTTGCGGTAGGAGATGATACCGCGGGCTGAAAGCCCGCGAAGCGCGCGCCAAACGCGCCCGTCGTCGAGATCAAGCGCGCGGCCCATTGCGCTCAGTTCAATCTCGGTTTGCTCGCGATCATTGATGTCTCTATTAAAGATCAGCTCGCGCAACACCGAGCCCTCTGTTGACTCGCTATCGACCTGATCGAGTGCGAAGTCCACTTGAGCCGTCAGCCGCACGATGACGTTTTTGTCGGTCGAACGTCCGCGCTCGATGTGGCCGGCTTTTTCAAGCACGACTAACGCGGAGTAGATCGACATATCGTTCTTCTCTCCTAAACGCTGGGCCAACTCGCGCGCGGACAACTCGATATTTTCGAGCCCGAATGATGCGATCTCGTGATAGACGCGGCGGATCAATTCAGGTGGGGGATGATTGCCTTCGATGAAGAACTGTTGCGTCCGAGTGTCAGCGTAGTTGAACAGTAGAAGGCAGTCCGCGGGCAGGCCGTCTCGCCCGGCGCGTCCCACTTCCTGATAGTAAGCTTCGATCGAGCCGGGCAGGTGATAGTGAACAACAAACCGAATGTCGCGTTTGTCTATTCCCATGCCGAAGGCGTTGGTGGCGATGATTGCCTGCACACGACCGCTCATGAAGCTGTCCTGGGAGCGAGTTCGTTCGAGCTCACCCATGCCCCCGTGATATGGCTCGACGCTGAGACCGGCCATCTTGAGCTTGCCGGAGATCTGCTCGACGCTCTTGCGTGTCGCGGCGTAGATAATTCCCGAGCCCCCGGATGTTTTGATGATCCGCTTGAGCGTATCGAGTTTTTCTTTTTCGGCTGAGACGTGCAGGACTCGAAGAGCCAGGTTTGGGCGATCGAAGCCGGCCACCAGATAGCGCGGATCAACCAGGCCAAGTTGTTCGCTGATGTCTGCCCTGACCTTCTGCGTCGCGGTCGCGGTGAGAGCGATTATCTGGGGATGCCCGAGGCGCTCCACCGCGTCTTTTAGCCTGAGATAGTCAGGTCTGAAGTCGTGTCCCCAATGCGATATGCAGTGCGCTTCATCGACTGCAAACAACTTCACTTTGACGCTTGCGATTGTGTCCATGAACGCCTGGCTTCTAAAGCGTTCTGGCGCAACATAGACAAGTTTGTAGACGCCTCGGCGGATTTCGCCCATCCGTTTGTTGGTTTCAGAGTAACCCAGGGAGCTGTTTATAAACGTAGTGGGGATGTCACGGGAGACCAGCGCATCGACCTGGTCCTTCATCAACGCGATGAGAGGCGAAACGACAAGCGTGACGCCATCAAGCATCAACCCGGGCAGCTGATAGCAAAGGGACTTGCCGCCGCCGGTCGGCATGACGACTACGGCGTTTTGGCCGGCAAGAACCGATTCTATAACCTCGGCCTGGCCTTCGAGAAAGTCTGTGAAGCCGAAATGTTGCTGAAGAGCCTCACGGGCTCGGGCGTTGCTGCTCACGCTGGATTCCTCGCGTATGTGTCGCGCTGCGGAGTGGTCAGGATCGGGACTAGTGCAATGAAACGATAGCACGCGAGTTGGGCGTTCTCAAATCGGGCACGAGTCCCGAGGTGGTACCGCTTCGAGCTGGAATACCCAAAGCATCTAACGTTTCAATCCAAGCCCGAGGAAGAGAATGGGTCGAAAAATCTTCCACCAGTCTGTTATCGCGCGCATCTTGGTGTAGGCGATGCCGTCGGTCTTTGGGTACTCAATCGTCACCGGAATCTCGACGACTTTGTGGCCAAGCCTCAATGCCTTGAACAGCAGGTAAGGCTCGAGCTCGTAGCGTTCGAGCCAGTCCTGCCACAGGTTGATCCGTTTGTCGTCAAACAGGGAAACTTTGACGGCCCGAAAGCCGCTCGATGCATCGGTGACTCTGTGACGGCAAAAGAGGGAAAACAAAAGAGTGTAGCCTCGAGTACCGATCCTGCGACGGAGGGGCATCCGCAGATACTCGCCGCCGTCCACATAGCGAGAGCCCTGAGCCAGTTCAGCATCGCCTTTGATGAGCGGCTCCAGAAGGCGCGGTATCTGTTCGGGCGGAGTCTTGCCGCCGCCTGACACGACGACAACAATGTCGTAGCCGTGCTCGATCGCGTAGTCGATGCCGCTTCGAATTGCCGAACCCACACCGCGATTCGCGCCGCTTCGAATGACGGTTGCGCCGGAGCTCTCCGCATGATCGGCAGTGTCATCGGTCGAGCCGTCATCCACAACCACGGTTGTTTCCACGAGGTCGCGAGGCACAGCCCTGACTACCCTGGCGATGCGTTCGCCTTCGTTCCAGGCGGGCGCGACACACAGCACTCGCGGTCTGGTGTTGGTCGTCCGGACCGCCGCGCGCGCATCCAAAAGGCCAATCACCTCGGTATTCACTTCGAAGTCTCTTTCAGCCATTCATATGTTCGGCGCAGACCCTGCTCGACCGTGAACGTGGGAATCCACCTTAACTCGCGGCGAATCTTTTCTATGTTCACTACGCGCCGGCGGATGTTGTCTATGTCGCGACGATCGACGTGAGTGGGGTCGACTTTGGCGCCGGTTATTTCGATTATTGCGCGGGCGAGCTGGTTGACGGTTACCTCCCGCCCAGTCCCGACATTGTAGACCTGCCCGTCAGCCTTTGGACTTATCCCCGCGAGCAGGGTTGCTTCGACAACGTCGTCGATGTAGGTGAAGTCGCGAGTCTGCTCGCCATCGCCGTGAATTCGAGGAGCCTCACCCTTCATCGCCGATTCAAAGAACTTTGAGACGACACCGCAGTAGGGATTGTCTGGCCGCTGCGCGGTGCCATAGACGTTCGAGTAGCGAACGACCGCGGACGAGAGCCCGTAGCTCTCGTAAAACGCTTTGCAGTAATTCTCACCCGCGAATTTTGACACCGCGTATGGGCTCAACATGTTGGTCGCGTCGTCTTCGTTGATCGGCAGATACCGCGGGTTGCCGTAGACCGATGTCGAGGATGAATAGACCATTCGCGGGATTTGTAATTCGCGCGCAGCCAGCAGCACATTGAGAGTCCCGCCGATATTTACCTCATAGTCTTCGCGCGGATTCCGGGTGGAGACAATAATGTTGCGAGCGGCAAGGTGAAACACCAGGCTCGCGCCGGCTATTACATCGCGGACAAGATCGAATTCGGTCACGCTCCCGCGAACAACCTCGAGGTTCGATTCACCGGCGGGCAGGTTGTTGTCGTCGCCGGTGTAGAAGTCATCGAGGACGACGACGTGAGCTTGCTCGGCCAGCAGCCGGCGAACAACATTCGAGCCAACGAACCCAGCGCCCCCCGTGACTACTATTCTTTGTCCGAAGAATTTCTCAGGATAGCTCATCGTCGCTCCGTGCTTCTTCATCCATGGGGTTAGACCTTTGCTTCGTAGAGACTGCCGAAAGGATTGGCTTGTAGTTGGGGGCAGCGAACAGAGCAGCAAGAATATCAGCGCAACGGGCGAAGAGCAACGGGCGAATAGCTAAAGGCGGAGGACATTGGAGCAGAGGCGCGGACGTGAATTGTCCATTTGGATTTTCTACTTTCCCTCGGCCCCTGAGCTTCGCTCTCCGCCGCGAAGTACCGTGATATACTCGCAGGGTGCAACGGCGAGTTGGCATTTACCTACACATCCCCTTTTGTGAACGCAAGTGCACCTATTGCAATTTCAACACAACCGATTTTTTTGAGGCGCTCGCCGGGCGCTACATCGACGCAGGCAGTCGCGAGATTGCTTACTGGGGTGAGAAGCTGTTGCAGGTGTCTGGGGCGCGCGCAGAGGTGGACACGATCTATTTTGGCGGCGGTACTCCTTCAATAGTTGATGCAAACCAAATCGCAAAGCTGCTCGCGTCTTGCCGCGCGGCGTTTGACGTTGTGCCTGACAGCGAAGTCACAATCGAAGTCAATCCGGCGACACTTTCCTCCAAGAAGGTGGATCAGTGGTTGAGCGCCGGCATCAATCGCGCCAGCGTCGGTGTGCAGTCGTTCATCGATCGGGAGCTCGAGTCTCTCAGCCGGACACATACTGCCGAACAAGCACGCCGCACAGTCGACGGGCTGCGGGTAGCGGGGTTCGAAAATATCAGTCTCGATTTGATAGCGGGACTTCCGGAACAAGACCTGGCGGATTGGGCGTTCAACCTGGGTGAGGCTCTGGAGATAGGGCCGGAGCATTTATCGCTGTACTTGCTTGATCTCAAGGAGGGGACGCAGCTCTACACACAACTAATGCGTGGACTGCGACCGCGGCCTGACGATGATGTTGCCGCCGAGATGTATCGAATGATCAGTGACGCGACACAGGCGGCTGGCTACGAGCACTATGAGATTTCCAACTTTGCTCGCTGCGCGGGGACGACCGAAGGAATCAGCCCGTTCAGGTCGAAACACAATTCGAAGTATTGGACCGGTGCGCCGTATTACGGGATAGGATGCGGCGCTCATTCTTATGACGGGGACGCTCGATGGGTCAACGTATTGAGGACCGAGACTTACATCGACAGGGTCGCGACAGACGGAAACGCCGTCGCCGAGCGCAACGAACTCTCTGAAACGGACCGCGCGGCTGAAGCGCTGTTTATGGGACTCCGTCTACGGGAGGGCGTGAGCCTGGCAGCGTTCCGCTCCGAGTATGGTGTTGACGTAGTCGAGCGTTACGGCGACAAGCTACCACGGCTGGCTGACGCTGGATTGATTGAGATTGGGGGCGGCCGTCTGGCGCTGACTGCGGCCGGACGCTTGCTTTCCAACGAAGTCTTCGTATCATTTGTGTGAGACTTCTAGTAAACTTGGTAAGCGCGTAATCCTAACGAGGCGGGGACTCAGCTCAATCTCTTGGGGGATTTGATATGTCGCTCAAGTTGAAGGCAGAAACAGTAGCACTACTGTGGGTGATTCTCGCGTCGGCGGCGCAGGTACAGGCCCAAAGCGGGCGGATGCGCGGTCAGGCAAAGGCCCCTCAACATCGCGATGAACAGGACGCCATTCGCCTGCGTGTCGAGGAAGTGCTGCTGCCGGTTAGTGTTCACAGCGACCTCGGGCGGCTCCCTCCGAATCTTCAGCGAACTGATTTCATCCTGACCGAGGACGGCAAGCGTCAAGTGATCAACTCGGTCATGCACACTCCTGCCAACATTCTGTTCGTCCTGGACGCCGGTGGCGACAGCACCCTCAAGAATGTGAACGTAAACCGCGACCTCGCGTTGAAGATCGTCGACTCGCTGGGAGAGCAAGACAAGGCAGCGGTGGTTACTTATTCAGACAAGACGAATCTGCTTTCACAGTGGACCGGCGACAAGGCTGCCCTGCGGCGAACGCTGGAATGGAAATTCAAACCCGGCCTGAAGTCGGATTTCTACCGAAGTCTCCTCTACGCCGCCGAGGAAGTGCTGCCAAAGGTCGGGGGACGTCGCAGCGTCGTAATCATGACCGACGGGGTGGACTCGTTTGACGAACTGGATTTTGAGAAGGTTCTGAGTGCGCTGCATCGCGCGCGAGCGACCGTTTATGTTGTCAGCCAGACCGCGATGTTGCTGCGCGAGATAAAACCGCGCGCGTTCAACGCGCTTTCATGGTACGAGATGCTCGATCCCCAGGCTCGAAGGCGAATCGACAAGCTGCGCGTCTACTATCGGCAACTGGAGGCTGCTGAGATCACCCTCAAAGGGCTTGCCGAGGAAACCGGAGGCGCCATTTGGATTCCCGGAGCCAGCGAAGAGTTTGGAAGGCTGAGCCCGCAGATAACCACTGAGATCGGCGCGGAGTATCTATTCGCCTATTCAACGGAGCGCCAACCTGACGATGTGAGGTTTCACGCGATCAGCGTATATGCGACGATTCCCGGGCTTCAGGTGCGCTCGCGCCGGGGCATTTACTCGAACGTCATCGGCAGGCGAGAGGCCAGAAGAAGCGTTCCGGGGGAAGGTGAGATCGCGGAGAGGGTTCTGGCGTCAAAGATCCAACCCTTTATCTCATCGGCTCACAATTCTCTCTTGTTCGACAAACGACAGTTTTTCGCCATCAGCCCGGACCCTACGACAAACTGAGGTTTGTCAAAACACTACCCGAAAAGTGGCTATTCTTGAGTACACTTTTTGTCTCTGATATACTGCACGTGTCCATTCGACTCCGACAACGCGAATGTCCCGAATGTAGAGCTGCCGGTGGACTCGGGAAGTAATAACATAATGATCGACCTCGAAATCTACACAGACAAGATTGCCGAGAGCGGCCGCCGGCTGATTCGTAAAGCTTACGAAGAGGCCCGGGGACGCGATCACAATCAGCTGGCGCCAGAACATCTCTTTGTTTCCATTGCCGAAGTGGAACGGCCCTTCTTCAATGAAGTGATGCAAAGCCTCAACCTGGACCCCCAGGTCGTCATACAGGCGCTTGAAACCAAGCTGGATCAGCGTGATTATCTTGGCCGAGGGATGAAGATCTCCGAGCCGCTGAGGACCCTGCTGTCAAACGCGTTGAAGCACTCGCGCGAGCAAGGGCGCCGGCTTATTGAGTCTACAGACCTTTTTTATGCTCTGTTTACGGATACCCACAGTTATCCAGTCGAGCTGCTCAGACGGCTCGGCGCGGACCGCGAGATGGTGATGCAGAAGATAGCGACGCGGGTGCGAAGCCACGAAGAAAAGGAAGAGAAGTACAGACGCCGTTATGAGCTCCCACCCTATCTTAAGCACTTCGGAGTCAGCCTGAACAAGCTAGCCCGTCAGGACAAACTGCCGCCGGTCATCGGACGCAGCGAAGAAATCAGACAGATTGTCGAGATCCTCTGCCATCGCGAGCGAGCAAACTCGCCGATGCTGGTAGGGGAAGCCGGCGTCGGGAAGACGGCGGTCGTCGAGGGGTTGGCGCGCAAGATCGAACTCGAGCCTGAGATTCTGCCGCAACGATTGCGCAACGCTCACGTCGTGCAGCTTCAGATGTCGGGCATCGTCGCCGGCACCATGCTTCGTGGCATGTTCGAGGAGCGCATCCAGGGCATTATCAGCGAAGTCAAAGAACGCGACAATCTCATCCTGTTTATCGACGAGGCTCACACGATCATAGGCGCAGGCTCGGCGCTGGGAGCCAGTTCGGACGCGGCTAACATGTTCAAATCCGCGCTCGCGCGGGGCGAGATTCGGATCATCGGCGCGACGACGATGACCGAATACAAGGAGTATATCTCCGATGATGAAGCGCTCGCGCGGCGGTTCCGGCTTGTAAAGGTCGACGAGCCTTCAGTTGAAGACACGCGCAAGATCATCGCAGGCGTGCGTCCGAGACTCGAGCGCAACTACTCTGTTACCATTTCCGATGAAGCCATCGAGACGGCGCTGGAAATGGCGCCGCGGTACGTTCGCAACCTGCACCTTCCGGACAAGGTGATCGGCTGGCTCGACACGGCTTCGGTCAAGGTTGAGATCAGCCAGCCGGAGTTATCCGAGGTTCGATCCGAGCACATCATCGACGTCATCAGCCAGGAATCACGAATCCCGCGCGACATGATCTTTCGCGACACCAACGATCGCTTCGCTCATATGGAAAGCGCGCTTGGCGCCCGAGTGATTGGCCAGAAAGAAGCGATCAAGGCGGTGGCGCAACGGCTCCGGCTCAACAAAGGGCCGCTCAAGGAAAACTTTTATAAGCCCGACGGCGTGCTGTTGTTCCTTGGTCCGACTGGCGTTGGTAAGACCGAGCTGGCGAAAGCGGTAGCCGAATTCATGTTTGGTGATGACGACAAGATGGTTCGGATCGACATGTCCGAATATCAGGACGGAACCATCGCGATAGAAAAGCTGATAGGCATGCCTCGTGGCATCGTCGGCAGCGAGCGCGGCGGGATCCTGACCGAACGCCTTCGCGACAACCCGTACACGGTGCTGTTGCTGGATGAGATTGAGAAGGCGTCTTCCTACCTGCTCAATTTATTCCTGCAGGCCTTCGACGAGGGATGGATCACCGACGGCCGGGGCAAGAAGGTCTATCTCTCGGATGCGATCGTGATCATGACTTCAAACCTCGGTTCGGACAGTTTTAAGAAATACATGAAGCCTCTCGGATTTGGCACCAAGACGCTTGCGGATGTCAAGCAGATCAAGCGTGATGTCATCAAGGCGGCGGAGGATCGGTTCTCGCCTGAGTTCCGAAACCGCATTGACGAGATTGTGGTGTTCTCGCCGCTCACTCAGGATGAGGTGAAGCAGATCGCTGAGCTGTACATCGGCATCATACAGCGCCAGATGAAACGGCAAGGTAAGGAACTCGAGGTGAGTGAGAGCGCGGTTGTGCATTTGGTTGAAAAGGGCTTCAGCCCAACATACGGCGCGCGATTTCTTAAGCGCGCGATCGATGAGATCGTGAAGCTGCCCATGACTACCAGGTGGAAGGAAGCGGAGCGCTTCGAGGTGGATTTCGCGGATGGCGAGTTGAAGATCACTCCATCACAGCCATGATCGGGATCGAGAACCGAAGAAGTTTCCGAACAGCGGCGCAGCAATCTGCGCCGCTGTTCTTCATGCACGTTGAGAGACTACGAATCAATTTGACGGAGGGTGTCTTGTCAAGATCAGCAACGGTGCTTGCCTGCGCGCTGCTCATTGCAGTCGTGATTCTTCCGGCAGCAGCTCAGGAACCAGAGGAGAACGATCCGGCGAAGGCTGCTGGGCTGCTGCGCGACGCCGTAGCCGCGCGAGGCGGCGAGGCGTATTTGAAGATAGCCAGCCTGGAAAGCCGCGGCCAGTACACCCCGTTTGAGAAGGCCGTCTCAGGCGATCCGCAGCCCTTCGTCGACTATGTTGTTTATCCGGCCAGAGAGCGCACCGAGTTTGGCAAGGGAGACACCAAGACCATCCAGTCCAACTCTGAAGCGGCGAACTGGGTGTACGATGCGAATCAGAGGATGATTCGTGACCAGAAGGAAGAACAGGTAAAGCAGTTTCAGCAAAGCGCGCGTTACGACTTCGACAACCTGCTGAGGATCGCGTCGCAGCAGTTAGGCGTCAAGGTGGTTTACCTGGGTCGCCGGGAAGCCTGGCGCAACACTTTCTCCGAAGCCCTGCGTGTAGATTTTGCCGATGGAGGTACCGCAACACTCCACCTCGATCCGCGATCGAAGCTTCCGTTGATGGTTGAATACACGACAGTCGGTGAAGGAGGAACGGCAAACAACGAGGTACGGTACTTTCGGTGGGTTGACTTCAACGGGATCATGTTTCCGACGATCCAGGATTTTTATCTCAACGGCAAACAGAGTGCTCGGGTGAGTTTCGACACCGTGACTTTTAACGCGAGCATCCCCGATAAACTCTTCGCAAAGCCGTCCAGCATCAAAGAGGTGAAGTGACTGATCCTAGTTGATCCTCTCTCGATATCCCTGAGTAAATGACCGGAATCGCTGTCGCATCCTGGTGATCCCCCCGCCAATTTCCCTTAGGTCTTTCAGCATCTGGTTGAGCTTCTCGGGTTGCCATTCCGCATCGCCCGACATATTCGAAAGCTGGACCTCCAGCCCTGCCAGTCGCGCCTCGACTGAGGCAAGATGTGACTTGACCTCGCTCCACAGTTCCTCTACAGCGATGAGGTATTCGCCGATACTGTCCTGAAATTCCGACACGCTGAATCGAAGGTCGGCGAGCGACTCTTTCAGCTCGTCGATATCGACCGGTTTTTTCTCCTGCTCTTCGGACATTAAAGGACCGTCTTCATGCGACGGTGATCTCCGGTGCGAGATAGACATCCTGGATCGCATTTAGAATTTTGATCCCTTCGGGCATCGGTTTCTGGAAGGCCTTGCGGCCCGAGATCAACCCCGTCCCGCCGGCGCGCTTATTGATGACGGCGGTCTTGACCGCTTGCTGAATATCATTCTCGCCCGACGGCCCGCCTGAGTTGATCAGACCGGCGCGGCCCATGTAGCAGTTCAACAACTGATAACGGGTGAGATCGATCGGATGATCGGTGGTCAGCTCCGAGTAGACCTTCTTGTCAGTCTTGCCGTAGTGAAGCGCGTTGTAGCCGCCGTTGTTCTCGGGCAGCTTTTGCTTGATTATATCGGCTTCTATCGTAACGCCGAGGTGATTGGCTTGTCCCGTCAAATCCGCCGCCCCATGATAGTCGACTTCTTTGGTCTTGAACGCCGCGTTCCGCAGATAGCACCACAACACTGTGAACATCCCAAGCTCGTGTGCTCGTGCGAATGCCTTGCTGACTTCTTGAATCTGCCGTCTGGACTCCGCGGAGCCGAAGTAGACCGTGGCTCCAACTCCGGCACACCCCTGCTCGTACGCCTGATCAATCGACCCGAAGATTATGTGATCGTAGGTGTTTGGGTAGGAGAGAAACTCGTTGTGATTAAACTTGAGGATGAACGGGATCTTGTGCGCGTACTTACGCGAGACCGCCCCGAGAACACCGAGAGTCGAGGCGACGGCGTTGCACCCTCCTTCGATCGCCAGCTTTACGATCTTATCCGGATCGAAATATTCGGGGTTTGGAGCGAATGACGCTCCGGCAGAATGCTCAACGCCCTGATCTACGGGGAGGATCGACAGGTAGCCGGTGCCCGAGAGCCGGCCGTGGTTGAACATGGCGCTGAGGTTGCGCAGCACTTGAGGCCGGCGATCAGTCAAAACCATCACCCGATCAATGAAGTCGGGCCCGGGCAGGTGAAGCGTCTCTTTTGGAACGGTCTTACACTGATGGGTCAGAAGAGACTCGGCTTCGTCTCCAAGGATTTGCTCGATGTCTTTGATCATATCGCCTCCTGTTGGCGCACTACGCGCGGAGAATTGCAGGGAATGAACTCGCCGGTCTTTTCCGGGCTCCAACATTCTATGCGGCGCCGATTCCGAGGTCAAACGCGATAGAAAAAAAGGGCGCGAGACTAGCCCGCGCCCAGGGAGGACCTGAGATGTTTACCCGCTCTAGTTGAGCACTTAACCGCCGAGAAAATACATCTTTGGATGAAATATCTTCTTTAAGGCTGGTTTAGGAGTGAAGCTGCCTGGTTAGGTCTGACATTGTGCGATCAGGGTTTTCCCGTAGCTTTCTTTATCTGCTTTTTCATCTCGCGAGTGGCGTCGTCGATGCCTTTCTCTGTGTCGTGCAGCATCTTCCGGGTTCGGTCATCGGTCTCCGTCTGGCCCTCGGGCCAGGCGAAGCCGGGCATCGGAGGTTGCTCCGGATGCTCGCCCGAGTGAGCTTCGCAAAGTTGCTGCGGCTGGGTGCCTTCGATGAAGTACTCGGTCCGATGGGCCGGGCACTGGTCAGTTGCAATGAGTCCGGTGGTGGGATCAATCTCATCGCTAACTATGCTGTCGGGTGCAGCCGGAAAGTTCTCGCCGAATAGTTCCGGTCTCAAGGACTGAGCCGCTTTCATAAAGGAAGCCCAAATCGGTAGCGCCGATTTCGCCCCTTCGAGACCGAGCTCAGAGTTGTCGTCGAACCCAACCCACACCACGCACACAATGTTTGGGTTATAGCCGGCAAACCAGCCATCTCGGGATGTGCCGGTTTTGCCCGCAGCGGTTCCGGTAAACCCCATGGCGCGCGTCCGGGACGCCGTGCCTCGATTCAACACGTCCTGCATGATGTCGGTCATCAGCCAACTGACCTCCGGTTTGAGAGCCGGTTGGGGTTGGGATTTCGCTTCGGTCAGACCGACGCCATCCGAGTTCGTGACTCTCTTGATCGGGTGTGACTCCGAACGCAACCCGGCGTTTGCAAACGCCGTATAGGCAGACGCGACTTGCAGCGGCGTAGCCTCAGTCGTCCCAAGCGCGAGGGCGGGGAAGGGCTGGGGTCTCGGCAGACCGAGCTTCTCCGCCAGCCGCGCAATCTTCGGATAACCAACCTTCTCGGCAATACGAACGGTCACGACATTGAGCGAATGAACAAGGCCTTCACGCAGCGCTACATCGCGGTTTGAATATGCCTTGCCGAAGTTTTCAGGAGAATAAGTCTGGCCGCGGCCGTACAGGAAAGTCTCAGGAGCATCCATGAACAACGAAGCCGCGGTGATCTTCTCCTCGGCGTTCTCGTCGTAGGCGCTGTTAAGCGCGGTTGCGTAGACGATGGGCTTGAACACCGATCCGGGCTGCCGGTTCGCGTCAACGGCTCGATTGAGTTGGCTCTGACCATAGTCGCGCCCGCCTACCATCGCCAGTATCTCGCCTGTCTTTGCGTTCAAAGCGACCAGTGCGGCTTGCAGCGTGCCCGGCGGGATGGGGTTCTTCTTGCGTTTGGCGAAGATTTGGTCGAGCGAGATCAATGTATCGTTGACTGCCTTGTCGCCAGCTCGCTGAAGGTCCATATCGAGGGTTGTGTAAACACGGTACGACTGTCGTACCAGGTCCCGCGTGGGAAGCTCGTTTACCAACTGCTGCTGCAGGTAATCGACGAAATACGGGGCATCGCTGTTCAAAGCGCTGTGTTTGGCCTGAATAGTCAGTTCGGTCGCCTTCGCCTGCTCGGCTCTTTCCCGGGTCAGAAATCCGGATTCAACCATCGAGTCCAGCACTTGATTGCGCCGGGACTTTGCGCGTTGAGGATCGCGGTAGGGTGAGTAGAGGCTCGGGCCTCTGATTATTCCGGCAAGGAACGCGCATTCGGGCAGCGTGAGATTCACCACGTCTTTGTTGAAATATGCGGACGCAGCTTCGCCTACGCCGTTTATCGAATAGCTGCCCGACTGGCCCATGTACACTTCGTTTGAGTAGAGCTGAAAGATTCCCTCTTTGTGCAGCTTGGTTTCAAGCACCAATGCGATCATCATCTCTTGCGCTTTTCGCTTCCAGGTGCGCTCGGGAGTAAGGAAGAAATTCTTGACCAGCTGCTGAGTGATCGAGGACCCGCCTTCTTGAAGCTGACCCTCACTCGCGTCGCGCCAGACAGCGCGCATGATGCCTCGAACGTTGATGCCCGAGTGCTCGAAGAACTGGCGGTCTTCGATGGCGACTACGGCGTTCACGTACTCTTTTGGCAGGTCCTTGAACGAAACGAGCTTTTGTTTCTGCCGCAGTTTCTCATTTGAGACTTCGGTAACCAGTTCGGGCTCGAGTAGCGAGCTGTCGAGATTGCGCTTGGTGTCTGTGTCGGTGATTTTGGTGATGCCTTTGCCGGCCGAACCGAAGACAAGGGTGAGGTTGAGAAACTGTCGCGAGCCGTTGATGACCGCGGCGCCGCTGGTGCGAATGTCGATCGTATTGCCTTTGATCAGATACCGGCCTCGGTTTGCATCGGCGTCTTTTGAGGATTCGACGTAGCCAATGCCGTCGAGGTAGCTCTTCAACGAGGCGAGCGTCATTCCCTGCGAAACGCGAACTGTGCGCGGCGTTGCATAGATGCCCGTCGTGCGCAGGATAACGTCGCCGCGGAGACGTGCGTCGATCATCCGCGCATACTTGGCGTAGAAGAATGCAAACACCGAGACGACGATCAGCGTGAGGATGCCAAGAATGGCGAGCCGCAACGGCGTGAATATGCGGCGAATCAGGCTCGGACGCGGCGGGGTTCTCTGGATGACCCGAGTCTTAGGTTTTTGTGTGACGGTTACCAAGGCTCTACGAACTTGCGTTCCTTTCAACTGCATCGGGCGGTTAGATTCCTGCTTGCGTGATTTGGTTGTTGGCTTTTGAGTAAAAAGCGCTAACCGCCGTGGAGCCACAGAGACTGTAGCACCGAAGCGAGGAGGGAGGCAAAGCGGGCTCGTGCAAGGGCCAGTCCTCCGAGGACCCGCCTCGTCAAATTGACAAGTGATGGGCGAGCATCAGGCGCCGGCTCGGTTGGGTCGCCCCAAAGCCTTACCGGGCGGCGCTGCTGGCGCGCTGTACTATCAACTCGACGCTACAATCGGCCATGATCTCTTTTATTGAATTGGTGAGTGAAGTGCTGACCTTCACGCGAATATGTTGATTGGGCTGCACACGCGCGATGCTGCCGTCGGCAAGCTTTACTTCAAAGATGATGCCGCACTCACCACGATTGTTGTCCAGGAGCCAGTGCAGTCGTTCCAGATTCTTCTCGTCAACCGACTCGACGTCGAAATGCAGCACTACTGAGCGCGCGCATCGCTCGCGAATGTTCTCAAGCGATTGAATCTCTTCCGCGATGATCGTCATCGAACCGCCGTCGTCTATTTCAAGGCGCCCGCGCACCAGCACAGGGCTGTCGTTCTTCAGCACCGCGGTTGCTCTGCTAAACACATCCGGCCACGCGACGATCTTGACTGAGCCGAACTGATCTTCGAGCTGGAACAAAGCAAAACGATCTCCCTTCTTGGTGGTCCGTACGTTTAGCTCCATCACCACACCGCCCAGCGTCGCCACCGTGCCGTGGCCGAGCCCCGATAGCCTGTCAACATCAACGTCAGCAAAATCCGTGAGCGCCTCTTCGTAGCCCGAAAGCGGATGCCCCGATATGTAAAAGCCGAGAGTCTCCTTCTCGCCCTTGAGCAACTCGGCGTATGCCCAGTCCGGAGCCTCCGGCAGCGGCGGCTCAAGTGCCGGCTCGGACGCCGCAAGCACGCCAAAGAGATCGGTCTGTCCGCTTGCCCTCGATCGTTGTAAACGCTGACCGCTTTCGATTGCCGAGTCAATTGCCGCGAACAACCGCGCGCGGTTCGGGTTCACCGAATCAAAGGCGCCACCACGGATCAGACCCTCCAGTACTCGTTTATTCACCGCGCGCGAGTCCACTCGTTCGGTGAAATCGAAGGTCGATGAAAAAGGCCCGCCCGCGTCCCTCGCCTCGACGATTGAGGAGACTGCCGACTGCCCGATACCCTTGATAGCCGCTAGACCGAATCGAATTGTGTTGCCGCTGGCGGTGAAGTTGTCGAGACTGGCGTTCACGTCGGGTGGGAGTATCTGGATGCCCTGTGATCGCGCTTCGTTGATGTACCTGACGACCTTCGCGGTGTTGTTCAATTCGTTGGACAGCACCGCCGCCCAAAAGTGGGTTGGGTAGTATGCCTTCAAATACGCCGTCTGATAAGCGAGGTACCCGTACGAGAACGAGTGCGCGCGGTTAAACGCGTAATCGGCGAAGCCCTCGAAGCTGATCCATAACTTTTCAAGCCTGCCGGCGTGATGCCCGCGCTCGATAGCTTGCCTGAGAAACTTTTCCTTGTGCTTGTCGAGTTCCTCGCGCTTCTTCTTGCCCATCGCGCGGCGCACGAGATCCGCCTCGCCCAACGAATAGCCCGCGAGCTTTTGGAAGACCGCCATCAGCTGTTCCTGATAGACGCATATTCCCAGTGTGTTGCCCATGATCTCTTTTAGCTCCGGGAAATCGTAGCGCACCTGCCGGCGACCGTGACGGCGTTCGATGAAATCGTCCACCCATCCGCTGTCGATAGGGCCTGGCCGGAACAGCGCGTTGAGCGCCGATAGATCTTCAAGGCCCTCGGGTTTGAGCCTGCGGCAAAGATCCTTCATCCCGCCCGATTCGAACTGAAAAATCGCTTCGGTCTTGCCTTCCGCAAACAGTTGCAGCGCGGCCCGGTCGTCGAGCGGGATCTTTGCGAGATCGACGATGGTTCCGGTCTCCCTCTCGATCGATTTCAGGCAGTCGTCGATGATCGTCAATGTCGTCAGCGCCAGGAAGTCCATCTTGAGCATCCCGGTCTTTTCAAGATCGTTCATCGGATACTGCGTCGTTATTTCATCGCGCGCGGTCTTCGAGATGGGCACAAGCTCGTACAGTGGTTTGGGAGAGATCACCACTCCTGCAGCGTGAACCGAGGCGTGACGCGAACAACCTTCGAGCCGCTGGGCGATCTCTATGACCTCGCGCACCCTCTCGTCGTTGCTGATGGCTCGTTTTAGATCGGGGTTCTGTTTGATCGCGTCTTCGATCGAAACGTTTCGCCCGCGCACCGGCGGCGGAATCATCTTCGCAATCTTGTCGACTTCAGAGTAGGGCATTTCGAGGGCGCGTCCCACGTCTTTTATCACAGCCTTCGAAGCCAGAGTGCCGAACGTGCTGATCTGCGAAACGTGATCGCGCCCGTAATAGTCGGCTACATAATCGATTACCTTCTGACGGCCGCGAACGCAGAAGTCGATGTCGATGTCAGGCATCGATACTCGTTCCGGATTCAGAAAGCGCTCGAACAGCAGATCGTACTGGAGCGGATCGAGGTCTGTGATTCTTAAGCAGTACGCCACAAGCGAACCGGCCGCCGAGCCTCGGCCGGGACCCACCGGAATGTTGTTTTTTCGCGCGTACGCAATAAAATCCCAAACGATCAGAAAGTACGCGGCATAGCCCATCGCGTTTACTACCGAAATCTCCTGTTCGAGTCGAGCCCGGTAATCATCGAGGTCGCATTTGCGGTCGGGCCGGTTCTTCAGATCGCTCCAGCGTTCCTCGAGCCCGGCCCGAGCGCGTTTCGCGAAGTAGCCATCTGTCGTCTCCCCCTCAGGAACGCGATACTCGGGGAGATGATTGTCGTCCTTCGGCAACTCGAGCTCGCACATCTCGGCCATGGCCACGGTGTTTAGAAGCGCTTCGGGCAACTCGTCGCCGAAGATCCCCCACATCTCCGCCGCGGAGCGGACGTAGAACTCACCTTCCTTGTACCTGAGACCTCGCTTTTCGTTTACGGTCTTGCCGGCGCCAATGCATACAAGAATGTCGTGCGCCCGCCAGTCATCTTGCATCAGGTAGTGACAGTCGTTGGTGGCGGCAAGGGGTATGCCGGTCTTTTTCGACAGGGCGATCATACCCGGGATGACGGTTTGTACCTCCTGCTCGAGTCCGTGGTTCTGAACCTCCAGGTAGTAGTTACCTTTGCCAAGGATGTCTTCAAACTCCTGCGCCTGACGCGCAGCCTCATCGAACTTGTCCGAGAGAAGCAGTGACGATGGCACACCAGATAGACAAGCGGAGAGGGCGACGAGACCCTCGCCATGCTCGGCTAGCAGTTCCTTATCGATGCGGGGCTTGTAGTAAAACCCATGTGTGAATGAGAAGGACGATAGCTTGGCGAGGTTGTGATAGCCTTTCAGGTTTTTGGCAAGCAGAATGATGTGGTTTGTCCCCTTCTCCCCGGATGCGTCACCTCGATCGGTATGCTTCCCTTTGGCGATATAGGCTTCCATTCCGATAATGGGCTTGATGCCCGATGACTTCATCTGATTGTAGAATGAGATCGCGCCGTATAAATTCCCGTGATCGGTTACAGCGACGGCGCGCGCACCTAATTCCTGGGCCCGGTGCGCCAGCGGTTTTATCTTGATTGCACCATCCAGAAGACTGAAGTCGGTGTGAAGGTGAAGATGGACAAAATCTTTTTCGTTCATTGTTTCTTTTCTTTGCGGTTTCGGAGCCTGTGTTCCCGGGAGTGGGAGGACGGGGCTCAACTGGATCTCTTGCCCGGCATCGTGCGTCCGTCGGATGATACCATGTTCTACGGGAGCGCAGTCTAGCACAGCGGCCCAGGTGTGTATACCGCAAGTTGTAGGGGAGGCCTTCTGAGGCACAATATGTTGAATGAGCCGCTTGATCTTAGCGCTTTATCCGGATAATCTCTCAAGGCATGTGGCCCCGGCAGTGGATCGAAAGGGCATTTGTGAGCCACGGGAACACGGGATCTTTGATGACTACTCGCCGAAATGTGGAGTATGCTAACTGCGGTTCGATCTTCTGATGATGGGCGGAACCAGTTGAATAAGAGAAATCTCGGACCTATGCACGGCAAACCACAGTTTGTCGCGGCGTGATTGTCCGGATCCGATCTCGCGACGAACTAAAGTTTATCGGACTTTCCTCGGTGGGAGTGATGCAATGACGATCAGACCTCATAGAATTCAATTCGCAGCGCTGATTTTCGCAATCGCGGCTATGACCTCGGGTGTGTTCCCAAGGATCCGGCTGGTATGTGAGCCCATGTCACCGCCGGGTCGCGCCCGGCTATCCAGGGAAGATCCGCTGATCTCCGCCGCGAATGAGGGCCTCAGGCGGCTGCCGCTGAACTTCGAAACAAATCGGGGCCAGGCTCAAGCCGATGTGAGATTTGTCGGGCGGGGCGAGGGATTCGCCCTGCTCCTCAAGCCGAATGAAGCGGTACTCAGGTTGCAAAGGAGGAAGCCAGGGTTCGCGGGCGCAAATGCAACGGCTGCGAGCACTGAGCCTTCCGCATCGAACCAGCTGAGCATGAAGATCGAAGGCGCCAATCCAACTGCGCGTATTTCCGGTCTGGATCGCCAGGAGGCTAGGGCGAACTACTTCATCGGCAATGACCCGAACAAATGGATTCGGAATGTCGACACCTTCTCACGCGTATCATATTCAGATGTGTATCGTGGTGTAGACTTGGCGTTCTACGGGAATCAACAGCATCTTGAATACGATTTTACCGTCGCTCCGGGGGCGAATCCTCGGGAAATAAGGCTGCGTTTTGAGGGTGCCGAGAATCTGGAGCTCAATTCCGATGGAGCATTGATTCTCAGCACGGCTGCAGGCGAAGTGAGGCACGACCGGCCGGTTGCATATCAGGAGGGCGATGGCTCGAGGCTCGAGGTGGCGGCTGAGTTTAGGCGGCTGGATGATGGAACGATCGGGTTCGAGGTTGGCGCGTACGATCCGGCGCTGCCGCTGGTGATCGACCCGGTTCTCGTATTTTCAACCTATCTGGGCGGAAGCGCGGCCGACGCTTGCAGGGGCATCGTGGTGGATTCGACCGGAACCTTCTTTGTGGTCGGGGATTCATTCTCCTCGAACTTCCTGCGCAACGCATCGGAGACAAACTCCGACGTATTCATAGGGAAGCTGAGCCAAAGCGGGTTGCTGCTGACGTATACGTATTTTGGCGGGAGTGGGAACGACTCAGCGACCGGGCTTGCCGTGGATAGCGAGGGGAATCTTTACCTGTGCGGGACCACTGAGTCTCCTGATTTCCCAATCTATCATTCAGTAGGGCTGGCTTTGCTCGGGGCGTCCGACGCGTTTGTAGTCAAACTAACACCTCCGGGGGATCAGTTTTTCTATTCGAATCTGATCGGTGGCAGTGGCGACGAGGGCGCCGTCAGCGTCGCCGCCGACGGCGACGGCAACGCCTATATCACCGGCCGAACCTCGTCGCTGGATTTCCCGATAGTTGGAGCGATTCAGCCAGTCTATGGAGGCGGCGACTTCGATGCTTTTGTCGCCAAGCTGGCTCCCGACGGCAACGCCCTTGCGTACTCGAGTCTGCTTGGCGGCAGCGGGACGGAGAATCTAATGGGCAGAACCGGAATAAGCGTTGACTCTGAGGGCAATGCATACGTCACCGGGGATACCCAATCGACTGATTTCCCGACCATGAATCCGCTGCGTGCGGCAAAGACAGGCTCCGTATCCAGCTCGGATGGATTTGTAGCAAAAATCAACCCGACCGGGTCTGGATTTGTTTACTCAACGTACCTGGGAGGGAGCGACGACGATTTTGCTTTCGCGATCGGAGCAGACCCGACGGGAAACGCCTATGTGACCGGACAAACGAGATCGACGGGTTTCACCGGGTCCAGCGCGTCCCGTCCGGCGACGGTGACCACCGATGCATTCGCGGCGAAGCTAAACGCGACTGGATCCGCACTGTCATACCTCACCTTTATTGGGGCCTCCCCTGGCGACGAGTCCGGCAACGCAATCGCCGTGGATGCGGAAGGCAATGTGGTCGTCGCCGGCACCGCTGGCGAAGGCGTCACGATGGTGAATTCAGTCCGGTCGTTCTCTCGCGGTGGTGGGGAGGCTTTTGTAGCGAGGCTCGGATCGAGCGGGGCCGTGACCTTCTCGAGTTACCTCGGTGGTAGCGGCGAGGACACGGCGCTTGCCGTTGGGCTGTCCGGAGATGGAGTGATATATATTACCGGCACCACGGATTCGATCGACTTTCCCACTGTGTCGCCTCTGATACGCGAAAACGCTGGAGGGCGAGACATCTTTATCGCGAAGATAGACCCAAACATTGCCGTCGACAAACCAATCCTGACACAGGTAGTAGTAAGCGGGAAGCACCTCCTCTTATACGGGCAGGGGTTCGACGCCGGCGCCAAGTTGCGCGTCAATGATGAGCAGGTCAAGACCAGGAACGAGGATCCGGACCCAACTCAGGTACTGTTCGCCAAGAAAGCGGCCAAACGGATTGGGGCGGGCGTGACCGTGCAGTTGCAGATCGTGAATGCAAACGGCAAGCGATCGAATTTCCTGTTCTTTACGGTGCCGGAGTAACCGGTGATGGGAATTTGCTTACTTCACGGTCAACGCCTCAGCCGCCGGATCGGCAGCAATTTCTCCGGCAGCCTATTCAATATGAGGCCCAAAAGACCGTTATTGAATCTTTCACGGCGAACCCCATTCAAGCAGAGCCGCTCGTCAGATGTTCGCGCACACCGGTTTAGTCAATTCAGCCCACGCAGTGGGCGACAGAAGACTAGCAGCGCACGCCGAGCCGACGGAGCCGCTGCCGCCCACTGCGTGGGCTCACGGTTACCTTGGCGCGCCTAACCCAGGGCTCGCGGACTCGCCTTGGGCTACACGCTATCACCCACTGCGTGGGTTGAATTGACTAAACTAAACCGGTGTGCGCGAAAATCTAACGCGCACCCGAAACACGCTTCGCTAAGGGTTCGACTGGTCGATCTGCATACGCGGGTCGAACGGATCCAACGGAAACAAGCCAAGCTAGCAGGTCTCTCCGTCCGAGCAATCTCCCATCTAACCCACCGCTGGCAGACATTCATCAGTCGTGGCCGCGGTCACCGGGCTGTGCGCGCCATCACTGCGGCGCGTGACGGCCGTCACTGCGAGCCTCGGCTGAAATTCCTAGAATGCACGCGGGGCGGTGCCTTGCGCTATTGGTGAATCGGTGACCGAGGCTCCTCCCGAACCAGGGACAATCGCGGAAGTTGACGAGAGCGCGCGGGGTCCAACGACTCAGAAACACCTCGCGAAAGTTGAGAAATGCGCCATGGGCCTTGATGGTGGCCCACACCACGGCTACAGTCTGGGCGCGCCAAAATTTCCCCAATATTGAGGAGGCGCCATGCTACGGGTCAGACGACGCCCCGCCGTTGCGGTGGTTCTCTTGGCGGGATTCTTCTTCGGATGTCACGGACAGGATTCGAAACAAGAACAGGGAGACACGAAGGATGGTGGAGCCAGTGGAGCCGGCTCGTCTATAGAGTCCTGCGTGCTGCTCTCCGAAGACGAAATTGCGAGCATCGTGGGCAACGCGGTGAGCAAAGGGCGACCCTTCGCCGACGTTGAGGTCTGCAAGTGGGACACTGAAGATCCCGCAAACGTAGATGTTCTTCTCACGGTTAGGGCCGCGGGCAGCGTCCGGGCCCAGACGCTCTGCAGTGACGTTAAGACCGCCGCGAGCAACACCCAGCAAATTGCCGGGTTGGGCGACATAGCCGTTTGGAAATTCTCGAGTGAGGGTTCGTTGCTTAATTCAGGTGACCTGGAGGTGTGCGGGCCGATCGGATACATAAGCTTTACTCTTCAGGGCAAGCGAGGCGAACCAGCATTGAAGGCCGCCGCCGTTAGTCTTGCCAAGAGGGTCATCCAGCGCCTGTAGGCGGGGTGGCCTCGACTGGAGGTCGAAATGCGGAAACTAAGAATTGAGGTCGTTGTGGCGTGTTGTTCGGGCCTTGTGATTTCGCTCGCTTTGGTGGGGCCATCGACGGCTCGCGCCCGCGCGGCTCAAGGCAGACCGTCTGGCGCCGCGGCTGTGTACGAGGGTGAGTCGCTCGCAATTTCTGGAAAGGTCCAGGTGAGCGGGGGAAAAGTCGTGCCGCAGCCGATGAATTCGTTTGGGCGAGGGTGGAGTGGCGATGCTCAGTTGTTGTGGACCGGAGGTCAGCCGGGCGCGGTGCTCGACCTGATCCTGGATGTCCCCGCTCGCGCGGTTTATGCAGTTGAGTTGCATATGACACGGGCGCCGGACTTTGGACAACTTCGAATTCAGGTTGATGGGAAGGATGTGGCTGCGACGTTTGACGGATATGGTCCTACGGTAGTGCCGAGTGGGCCTTTTCCGGTTGGGAGCTTCGAACTGGGCCCGGGCCCCCGAAAGGTGAGTCTGATGATCACCGGCAGGAATCGGAATTCAACGGGTTTCCTCGCAGGGATCGACTACATTCGCCTCACTCGGGCGGGGCAGGCGTCGGTGTCCGGGGCGCCGTCTATCGTAGCGGCGCCGCCGGGGCCTCCCAATCTTGCTCGCCTCGGGATACGGACCACGCTTGAGATCTGGAATGGCGTTTCGACGGTCGACCACACGGCCCGGATCTACGCGACGGATGCCTTGACCGAGTCGAACAGGAAGAGCTGGCTGTGGTCGTTTCGGTGGTCGACTAGCGTGCCGGGGGCGAAGAGCGCGGTGCTCGTTGCTACAACTGAGGCGCGCTTTGCGGCCGATTCGCCGCTGGCGCCATCGGGTCTCCTGGGTCAGAAGCAGGTTCCGGATGGAGTCCCGCCGGCCGGTGTGACGCGCGAGTTCTCTCTGGATGTTGCCAGCTGGGTGCTTCCGGCGC
This sequence comes from Blastocatellia bacterium, assembly GCA_963737945.1. GTDB lineage: Bacteria > Acidobacteriota > Blastocatellia > UBA7656 > UBA7656 > Onstottus_A. Next base: position 201,270 of record CAVTUR010000017.1, read on the forward strand.
CGCAGGCCATGACTTCTCGGTCTGGCGCCCAGCGCATCTACATGCGGATCGTGTTGCTGGACGGCAACGGGCAGCCACTGGGTCCCCCGAGCGCGGCGGTGTCGCTGATGCGGGGCAGGCCACAACGCCCGGCGACGGAGATCTTCGCGTCGGTCGAAAAGCTGAAAGCGGAGGAAGCAGCGATGAAAGCAAAGGCGAGCGTTTTCGAGGTGAAGATACTCGCGCACAAGCCTGTGACTTTTCCAATTGATAGCAAGTGGGGGTGCGTCAAGGTGCTGAAGAACCCATTTTACGGGAATCTCAATCACCCGTTGGTCGCCTTTAAGCCCGGGGAGAGTACGGGGAGAGTACTGTCCTGCGAAGGACCCGCAGTTTTATGAGAAGAGCACATTGGATTGGGTGCTCACGGGGTTGGGCGGTTATCTCGCTGCGTACGATGGACTCGCGCACTTCTTCGACGAAGCGAAGCACTACATCGCGTCAAAATTCGCCAAAGAACTGTGCGGCGCGTGGCTTGGTAAGAAGCTCGAATCCGACTGTGAAAGCGCGGCGGCGCAAATCGCGGAGGCCGCGATGTCGGTTGGACTGGCCGCCGCCGGAGTGCCTCCGACTTTGCCCGATCTCGCTGGGCTCCAGAATATGGCAGAGGGCAAGATCGTAGACGCTAGTGTGGACTACACCTGCAAAGCGATCGAGAGCAACGGGGGAAACTGCACACCCGAGCTCCGGGCGATGCTCGCTAAGCAATACAAACAAGCGTTCGACAACATTCGCGCCCAGGTTAAGCGCCAGGGTAAGGAGCCCGACTGCGGCAATAAGAAGGAAGCTGACGCCAGAAACCTGATTCCCCTGCCGTGCTTCACCGACTATCCGGGAGTCGACGTCAAGCCTGCGCCCGGGTCGATTTACGAGGCATCGACCGTCACCGTCCGCGTATCGCGAGTGAAGCCCGATCCGGATTTCCCCATGCCGAGCTGCAATGTATACGTGAGTATGTATCTAACGAATTTCTTCCAGGGTGCACAACTCGGCGGCGTACACGTAAAGCCCTCCAACATAGAAGGCATGGCCTTTGTACCGGCCGAAAGCACGATTCCTCTGTTGTCGGTTGGTAAGTCCGTGGACATGCCGCTGATCTTCACGCAAATACAGCCATACGGCTTGCCTGGTATGCACGATCCTCACTGGGGATATGTGGGCTGGCAATATCTCTATATCGGAGGCAAAGGTTCGCTGTCCGCTGGTTCCCAGAGCGGCCAGCAAGTCAAGCTTCCCACCGGCACCTCGGCAAAGATCGGATGCGGCACCATCGATACGTGGAACGTCGAGATTCCGATAACGAAATGAGGGAGAGTCACGATGTAGTTTCCCATGCGCAGGTCGTGTTCAGAGGGCGACAGCCAAACGACTCGTTGTGGCCGCGTCTTCGTGGGGTGCCCTTGCCCGTTCGGAACGATGAGCTAGTGCGATGTGTTTGACTCTCAGTCGCGGACAAGGGCGTCCTGCCACTCGGCGTAGAGTTTTTCCAGCTCAGATGAAATTTTGCTGCTGGCGGTTGTCAATCTCAGCGTAGTGCTCGGGGCGCCAATCGGACGACGCGTTGTATAGTCGCTCCGATAACTCCGCCAATTCATACTCCATAACTTTTATTTCCTGCTCGATATCCTCGACCGAACGGCGCGGCACCCTGGCAGACCCTCCCGTGCGAGATTTCGACGGGGGTGTTGCGGGCCGCTTCTTCGGCGCCGGCTCTTCCCTGACGGCCTGTTTGAGGTGGTGAACAGCGTAGAAGTCTGGCGTGCCGGAAACACATGGCGAGCATGATCGCGGAAGGCATCGCCCATCACGGATTCTCGTTGATCGACGTTTTCAGCCCGTGCGTTACCTACAACAAACTAAACACCTATCCCTGGTTCAAGGAGCGGATTTACACGCTTGAAGATGAGGCGAGCTACGATTCCTCAAACGCTGAGGCGGCCGTGCAGAGATCATTCGAATGGGGCGACAAGATCCCCATAGGTTTGTTCTATCAAGACGAGTAGCCGATGTATGAGGACAGCGAGCCAGCGTCCAAACAGGGGCCGCTTGTCCATCACAAGCCCGGCATCGATCGTAAGAGCTTCGACGGGTTGCTGCAGGAATTCATGTGAAACTCAAATGAACGTTGCCGCAGCGACGAGGATCTCCGGGCATCTATCCAAAGATGCGCTTTATCTGGGATTGCTCGTGAGGATCGCGGCCTTCGAGTGGCGCGCCCCGCGCCTGAAGGTCATCCAAAGGAAGGCCGACGAAGTCTTCTTTCACCGTCTTCGCAATCCTGCCGCCAAAATCCGGTCAGTTAATCTGATAACATGAAGCCTCGCAGTCGATTGTCCCATCTGATTGAGCAACAGGCTTCACAAAGACGTTCGCCTTGTGCCCGCGATCAAATTAGTAAAAGATGAGCGGGGAATCGAGGAGATGGAGTCAATGTGAAGCATCGACCGCCGGCAAGTACGCCACTGAACGATGAACTCCTGTTGCCCTTCGAGCGCGCGACCGACGAGCCCGAATCACAGCGAGAGCTCGAACTCCTGTTTGTGAACCATGCCGAGCCCATAATAGCGAGGATCGCCACGCGCAAGCTGCGAAGCTCGCCACTTGACGCTGGAGATGTTCGCAGCGAAGTTGTTATGCAATTACTCGCGCGGCTTCGAAGCTTCAAAGCGAATCCTGATAAGAAACCGATCGCCAATTTTCTCGGCTACGTCGCGGTCACAGCCTACAACGCCTGTCACGAGCATATGCGGCAGAAATATCCCCGGCGCGCCGGGCTCCGAAACAAGCTCCGCTATCTGATGACTCACGATAAGGCATTCGCATTGTGGGAGAGCGCTGGCGAATTGAATTGTGGCCTCGCGCGCTGGTCGAATAGGAACTCCTCGCGCGAAGGGACGCGGCGGCTTCAGGAGATGCGTGACAGTGGCGGGGTATTCGAGGGATCCGCGCTGGCCGGTCGGGACCTCCAACGATTGCCCTTGAGCGAACTCGCCAGAGGTGTCCTGGATTCGATCGGGAACCCCGTGGATTTGGATGAACTGGTCAACGCGATCGCCGATTGGAGCGGGATCAAGGATGAGGCCGCTCAGGCGAACGTCGGCGAAAAAGAAGTTGATTCGGCCGAGCAACTACGTGATACCCGGGTTGGCGTGGATGTTGAGGTGGAGCGACGAATCTACCTCCAGCGGCTCTGGTCAGAGCTGCGCCAGTTGCCGCAGCGACAGCGCGCGGCGCTTCTGTTGAACCTGAGAGATGCTAAGGGCGGCGACTGCATTGCGCTGTTCCCGCTTTCGGGGATCGCCACGCCTCGGGACATCGCGGATGTGCTGGACATACCTGCTGACGAGTTCGCGGACATGTGGAACGACCTCCCTCTCGAGGATGCGACTATCGCCCTGCGTCTTGGCGTCACCAGGCAGCAAGTCATCAACCTACGTAAGTCTGGTCGCGAGCGGCTCGCTCGACGCATGAAGGCTTTTGAAGATCGAATGTGACAGGATTAAGTTGCGCGTGGTAACATCGCCGGCAAAAATACATCTTTATGGTTTAACAATCAATCTGGTTCCTGGCAGAGAATGGAGTCGCGCAGTTGACAGAGCACTTAACACAGCATCAGATCGATCGCTATAGCCAGCGAACGATGTTGTCAACGGAATTCCTCCTGGCTTCCGATCATCTCGCGGCTTGCGAAGCGTGCCGCCGGGTCGTTGGAGAAACCGAAGGGATTCACGCCAGGTTTACATCCCTGCGAGCGGAGCTGAGATCGGAGACCCGTTCGAGGCCGATGCATTTGCGATACGAGCAGTTGGCGGCCTATGTTGATGAAGCCCTGGATGACGTTGAACGTGAGATAGTGAAAAGCCATCTGGAAACATGCTCGAGATGTGCAGGCGAAGCGCAGGATCTGATCGCGTTCAAACCTGAGACGATGAGCTATTCAGAGGCGAACTTCGCTCACGATACGCCTTCACCTTTCTGGAAGAAAGTCCGCGCATATTGGGAGAGACCGCTTTATAGAATTTCGCTTCAAGTGGCTTGTGCGGCGGTAGCGATGTTGTTGGTGGTGTTGATAGCAACGCTTCCACTCCGAAAGCAAGTCGCCGCATTGCATGCGAAGCTTGATGAAGCGCAAAACAGAAATGATGAACTTCAGAAACAGGCTTCAAAGGCGAACGAGTTGCGAGAGCAGTTGAATCTGCTTCAACAATCTCGACCAAACGATTCGTCCGAAATCGCCCAGACTCTTTATGACGGCGGCCGTATTGTGGCCCTGGACAATCAGGGTAATCTGACGGGAGTGGAATCGGCGCCCCCTCATATCCAGCAGGCGATTAGAGAAACTTTGAGCGAAGACCAGGCCGGGGTATCGCCCGAGTTGAGGAGCCTGCGTGGAAGAGCTGGTGTTCTGGTTGGCGGTTCCGGCGAGGGAATTTCATTTGCGCTGCTGAGTCCGGTTGGCGCAGTTGTCGAAACTGATCGTCCGACTTTCCGCTGGCGACAGCTAAACGGAGCGGCCACCTATGCTCTCGATGTTTACGACGCGAGCCTCAAGAACGTCGCTGCAATTAAGGGGCTCTCTGCGACACACTGGACGGCGGTGCACCGTCTCAAACGAAACGAAGTTTATACATGGCAGGTGACTGCGGTAAAGGATGGCCAGGAGATCACATCGCCTGTCCCGCCTGCGCCCGAAGCGAAGTTCTTGGTGCTTGATCAGACGCGAGCGGACGAGCTAAGCGCGGCGAAAAAATCTTACCCTACTTCTCACCTGATCCTTGGCGCCGTCTACAAAAAGGCAGGCTTGCTCGATGACGCCGAGCGCGAGTTCAAAGCGCTGCTCTCCGCGAATCCGCATTCTCCCGTGGCGCAGAAGCTGTTGCGGGACGTGACGTCATTGCGGAACAAATAGAAACCTACTTAGACCCGGCGCCGATTACTACGAACGCCGCCCAGTAGAAGGGATGACGATACTCGGCGTTGTGAAGCAATCCGAGAGCGGCTTCGCGCAATGACTGCGCCACATTCATTTGGCCTTTGACACGCACCGCATTCCTGAGTTGCTTGTGGAAGCCAAGCATCAAGGCGGTGGTGCTTGCGGAGTCAACTTTCCATTGGCTCACAACCGCAGTGGGGCAACCGGCTACAAACAAGGCCCACGCCAGACCGATAATGCCTTCGCCCGCTGTGACTCTGCCGCGTGCGGTCTCGCAAGCCGACAGCACGACGAGCCGCGCGTTCAAATCAAGCTTCATAATCTCCCACGTCTCGAGGAGGCCATCCTCGCCCTCGCCGTCAGCCGGTTTGCGAGAGAATCAGATGAGAGTACATCGGGCTGGCGTTGTTGAGAATGCCGTGCGTGGCGAAGTGCAGAATCCGGTACAGGCCCGCCTCTTCCTTGATGCGATCCTCGCGGGCTTCCGCGCCGATGTAGATCCTGGCGCACTCCGCCCCGTACAATTGTCTTAACGCTTGAACTTCTTTCTCTGCGTTGGGCAACGGCGCGACGGGATCGTCCGCGCTGACACCTTTCAAGCGCCCCGCGGCAAGTCGGCCAAGCGACGGATTGCCGACAGCCAGCAGGCTCGCGGCTGTCTGCGACTCACGCTTTCGTGGCCTGGACATCTCACGCAGCACGGTCAGAGAAGGCGAATAGGAAATCGCGTAATCTTCAAGGAGGAAACGGTTCGGCGCGGACTGCAATGCCTGAAACGGGAGCTGCCACAGCACGCCGTCCGGCACTATGACAAGCGTGTTCCTGTTGCGAAGTTCGTCGCGCGCCGGCTTCAAAAGAAGGTCGTATAACTCAGTCGCAGGCCCCCGAAAACGAAGGTCGCGCGCCGCTAAGCTCCGGCGGAAATGTTCGGCGCGTTTGGCCAGCTCTTTCTGTTTTATCGGGATGGGGTAGACTTTCACGTCAACGTTCGTCGAACCGTGACCGCTGCCGCTGGTCAAGACGAACAGATAAGTCGTCTCGCTCGTGACCACGTACTCGACCAGTGCGCTCTTCGCGTCCGGCAGAAGATCCGCCATTCTTCGAGCGTTATTGTCTGAGCCTCGCCACGCTGGAGTTTCAATTCAGAGTGCGCGGCGTATAGGCTGTTCTGAAACGCTTCGTAATCGATACGCGCGGTTTGCAACTTGGTTCTGAGATCCCCAATATTCGCGGAGTCGGGCTGTTTGCGCGGCTCCTCTCGAGGGATCAGCGCGTTGAGCGAGACCATCTGCGCTTTGAGGCTTCGCTCCCGCGCCTGTTCCTGCGTGGTCATCGCTTTTGTGACGTTAACCCTGCCGCTTCGGAGCACGTCCAGGAGCACGCGCGCCCTGGCGCGCTCGGCGTAGGTCAGGGCCTCGCTCGTCTTGTCTTGCGCCAAAAGAAGCGCGACCGCCTCGTGATAGGGCGCAAGCTTGTCAGCGAAAAAGCTCTGTTGCTGCTGTTCGCCGCCGGCCACATCGGAGCGTAGCGATTCGATAGTCCCAATGGCTTCATCGAAAGACTGACGGGCCTTTTCGGTTTGCCCGAGCGCGCGTTGAGCTTTGCCTCGAGTAACGAGGACGCCCCAAAGCTCATCTCGTTCGCCAATTTGTCTCGCCATGCCGGTGGCGCGCTCTGCTGCCTCAAGCGATTTGGCGTAATCCTTTAGCGCAAGGTGAATGAGCGCTATCTGACCGAGAGACTCGATGGCGCCCACCTGATCGCCCAAACTCTCGCTCAGCCTCAGACACTTCTGTGCGCAATCCAGCGCTTGTGGGTAGTCGCCTTGTAGAAGATAAGCGTGTCCCATGTCAGCGAGCACGGTGGGCATGTTCGCCGTTGCTTGAATCTCCTCTATGATCGTCAGGCTTCTTTTGTAATACCCAAGAGCTTCGCCGTAGTCTCCCCTCTCGCGGTGGATGTTGCCGATGTTCTCGAGAGCGGTGACCATGCCAATCTTCTGACCCAACTGCTCCTTGAGCGCCAGGCTCTTCTGGTAGTATTCGAGACCCAAAGTAGAGTCGCCCTGGAAGTAGTAAACATTTCCGATATTGTTCAGTACCTGAGCGACGCTTTCCTTGTCTCCGATCTCTTCTGCTAACCTCAGGCCCTTCTCGTAAGTCTCCAACGCCAGACGATAGTTCCCCTGGTGACGATAAATATTTCCTATGTTTCCAAGGATAGCGTCCATGACGTTCTTGTTTCCCAACTCTTCCTGAAGTTTCCAACTCTTCTGAAAGCCGTCCAGGGCCTGATCGTACTGTCCGCGTCTGGCGTAGGTAATCGCGATGCTGTTTAGCAGCAGCGAGGAGGTGGTTTTATTGCCCGCTTCCCGGCTCAGAGTTAAGCCGTTTTGCAAAGACTCGAACGCCGAGTCGAGATCGCCGCGCGCGGAATGGATAGAACCGATGTTGTAAAGAGCGTCGCCCATCGCCGATTTGTCCTGAGACTCGCGCGCGAGCGCAAGAGCCTTCTGAAGATAATCCATAGACGGACGATAGTCGCCTTGCAACCTGTAGGCGCCGCCGATTCCGATCAACGCGGCGACGATCCCGGCTTGATCGTCGATCTTCTCCGCCACCGCCTGCGCTAGTTGATAAAAAAGGCGAGCCTGCGAGAAGTCGGCGCGAACGAGACTGCGTCCTTGCGCGATCAGCGCCTTTCGTAGCTCGACTGTCATCAACTCTTTATCGCCTTCGAGCAGAGTGGTTCGCTCCTCGTCGCTCTTTGCGGCGGAAAGCGCCGCCACTAAATCCTCCACCGCGCTCGACTCGCCCCAAACCTTCCACACACCGCCCTCTTTGACGAAATGAAACGCGCGATTCATCCTCCCAAAGCCCGCAGCAGGCGTCCCCGTCTTTGCGTCCACCGCGCTCAACTCGGCTATTACGCGAACGCGCGCCTTATCGCCGTCGATCGCCGCATCGCGGACCGTGAGATTCAGAAGCTCGATCTTTTCGTTGGCGCCGAAGATCTCTCGCATCGCCCTACCGCGTGATTCGACCTCCGGCGATTTCGCACTCCACAACTGGATAAAGCTGTTCAAGTCTTTCCTGGTATACGCCGCGAAGAACCGGTCCACGACCGCCCGCAACGACGCCTGGTCGGCGGAGACATCCGACCCGGCGGACCGCTGTTGAGAGAGGCCGGCGCCCGAAAGGAAAAGAAGCGCTATCAGGACTGGTGGCCGAAGAGACTGTGAACTAACCATTTCTCTCCACTGAAGCAAACCGGGGAGGATCAAAACAGCATTCGGTGAGGTAGCCAATAGTGGCTCAAGTCAGCCGGCATGTCAAAGGACTCGGGACTTCTCGAAAACACCTGTCGCTGCGTCTGGTCGCCGAAATCTAGGACATTGGATGCTCGGTAATATGTCCGACGGTTTCGCCTCTTCACCTACGAAGGGCGCAAGAAAGAGTAAGGAGGAGTTAAGAGAGATCTACGCACAATAGCAACAGAAAGGCCCGGGGCCCTCACTCGCTACAGACTCAAATCTAAACCGAATTAAGGAGGAACACACTATGAGAACTCTAAAAGGGAAATCAAAGCTGATCGGTATGTTACTCGCTGTGGTAGGTCTGACCGTGAACACGACCTATCTTTGTGCTCAGACGGCTGGCAAGCAAAAGCAAGCTTCTGAGACAAAAGCTTCTGAAACAGAAGTAGCCTCAAAGAAGGGCGAGGGTGGCACCGTAACGATCGCGGCCGTGAATGGAGGCGGCGCAGCTGGACACATTGCTCGATGGTTGGACAGTAACACGCTGGAAACCTCAATTATCAGCCAAGAAAACAGCAAGATTGGCATCGGCACTACCAGTCCAACGTCCAAGCTGACAGTGAACGGCAGAGTTGAGTCCCTGTCTGGAGGCTTCCGGTTTCCGGATGACTCTACTCAAACGACCGCCTTCAAAATCCCGCTTTTTATTGTCGATTCGGCAGCGGAAAACTATGCGATAATTGTCGGCAGCAACAATAGTACCGGAATCGGCGTGCAGGGCATCGCATCGCAGGGTACCGGAGTGGAGGGCAATAGTCTAACCGGCGATGGCGTGAGGGGAAATAGCCAGGACGGAACCGCGATAAGGGGAGTCAGCACGAATGGTACAGGGGTGTTTGGCTTAAGTGGGGGCGGTAACGGGGTTGCTGCCGTTGAAGGGAATAGTTTCAGCGTTGGCGGCCAGGGAGTGTACGGTAGCTCCCCTCAAGGTGTTGGGGTGTTGGGCTCCAGCACTGTCGGTAGTGGCGTGGATGGAATTAGCACTGACGGGAGAGGTGTATCGGGAAGCAGCACGAACGGCGCAGCGGTGTACGGCCAAACATTCGGCGGCGCCAGCAGCGCACTTGCTGGGCAATTCGACGGCAATGTACAAGTCACCGGCACCCTCACTAAAGGCGGAGGCTCGTTCAAAATAGATCACCCGCTCGATCCCGGGAACAAGTACCTCTACCACTCATTCGTCGAGTCGCCAGACATGATGAACATCTACAACGGCAACGCGACGCTCGACGCAAACGGCGAGGCAGTAGTGGATCTTCCCGATTGGTACGGCGCGCTCAACAGGGATGCCCGCTATCTGCTAACCGCAATCGGCGCCCCCGGTCCAAGCCTATACATCGCACAGAAGATCGCCAACAATCGTTTCAAGATCGCCGGCGGCCAGCCCGGTATGGAAGTATCCTGGCAGGTTACCGGCATCCGTCAAGACGCGTGGGCTAACAAGCACCGCATTCCGGTTGAAGAACAAAAGTCCGACACCGAGCGCGGCTTCTACTTGCACCCCGAGCTCTTCAATCAACCCGAAGAGAAGGGTGTCGAGTGGGCTCGCCACCCGGAACTGATGCGAAGCATGAAAGAGGAACGTGAGCGGATGAAGCAGCGAGCGCAGCAATAGAGATAAAGAAGTCGAATCTTGTCGTCCTCAGCATCCTCTGCGGTTAAGACAAGGATCAAACCGCAGTGGGCGCTGTGGGACGCAAGATTCTCGCAAGAGTCCAAGCCGGGCTGTCATGATCGACCGATTCAGGGCGTACAAGGCTCTCAGATCACAGGCGCAATATCCGTGGAGAGCCTCCCACCAGGAAGCCTGAATTACATCCAAGAAACCACAAGCCAGCAGCACTTCCGTCAACGTCTCCGGGATAGGCACGGCTGACATCTTCAGGGCCGCGACCCAATAAAACATCGGCATCAACCGTGAGATGGTCAACCTCCGCGGCCGTCCGGCTGCCCTCTTTCAGCAATCGGGATTCGAGCGAAGTCGATCACAATGACATCGAATCATCGGTTGAAGCGGACGCCCCAGGGCGTTATTCAGGGGGGAGGGTCTCTGCTTCCCACTCACCGTAGAGCGATTTGAGCTCAGATTGCAGTTCATCCTGGCGACGGCCAATAGCGGCGTATTCTTCCGGTCCCCAATCGGCGCCCGGTTCCGCGAGCTGGTTGTTCAATTGGACAAGCTCGTTTTCGCGCGTTGCGATTTTATTTTCGATCTCTTCAACACTGCGGCGTTTCCTTGATTGCGGGTTCGCACGCGGCTTGGGCGGCGGTTTCATCGCGGGCGGTTTTGGTTGCTCTTCGACAATCACTTGCTTGTGGTGATGAATCGCGTAGTAGTCCGAGTAACTGCCGTTGTGATATGTCGCTGTGCCGTCGTCGAAGTGGAGTATCTCAGTCGCCAGCTTATCGAGGAAGTAGCGGTCGTGCGAGACGGTGATGATCGTGCCCGGGTACTCGCCCAACGCCTGTTCAAGTGCCTCGCGCGAAGGTATGTCGAGATGGTTGGTGGGCTCATCCATCACGAGAATATTGGCGCGGCTGTAGATCAGCTTCGCGAGCGCGAGTCTGCTCTGCTCGCCCCCCGATAGCGCGGCCACTGGTTTTAGATATCGTCGCCCGTGAACAGGAACTTGGCCAGGTAGCTTCGCATCTCGCCGGGGGTAGCCCGCGGCGCGACCGCCGCGATTTCTTCGATTACGGTTGATCGAAGATCAAGGGACGATAGTTCCTGGTCGAAATACTCGATGTTGACATTCGCTCCCCACGTCAGCCCGCCGCTCAGTGGCTGGAGTTCCCCCAGAACAGTTTTCAGGAACGTCGTTTTGCCCGAACCGTTCGGGCCGATAATTCCAAGCCGCTCGCCACGCCTCAACAGAAACGAGATTCCGGTGGCAAGCGCGGTCGTGTCGTAGCCGATAGAAAGATCGGCAACCGAAAGGACGTTGTCACCCGCCCGAGCCACGGCTCGGAGCCGGAAGTCCCCGACTCGTTCGTCGCGCACGGCGTCGACCCGCTCGATTTTTTCCAGCATTTTCCGGCGGGATTTGGCCTGTTTCGTCTTCTGGCCAGCGATATTCCGCCGTATGAAGTCTTCGGTTCTAGCGATCAGCTCCTGCTGCTCTTCGTACTCGCGCGCCTGCACGAGACGCCTCTCCTCGCGCTGTTTTGTGTAGGCCGTGTAGTTGCCCGGGTAGACGGTCGAGCGGCCAAAGTCCATTTCGACTATCTTGGTGGCAGTGCGATCGAGCAGGAAACGGTCGTGCGAGATTATGACGAACGCTGACTTGTACTCTGAAAGAAAGTCTTCGAGCCACTCCACGGCGTTCACATCGAGGTGATTCGTCGGCTCGTCGAGCAGCAGAACGTCGGGTTCCGAGAGCAGCAACTTCGCAAGCGCGAGCCTGGCCTTCTGTCCGCCGCTCAGTTGCTGGGCGGGCTTGTCCAGATCATCATCGCCGAACCCGAGCCCCGCAAGCACGGATTCGGCGCGTGCCTGATAGCTGAATCCGCCGGCGTATTCGTGGGCATGTTGCAGATCGCTGTAGGAGTGCATCGCCTCGTCGAGGGCATCGCCGGTGGCCTCCGACATCGCGTGTTCGAGGCGGGTCATCTCCGCTTCCATCGCCCGGATCTCACCGAATACATTTAGCGCTTCGTCGCGGACGGTGAGTTTACCCTCGAAGGTTGGCTGTTGTTCAAGAAGGCCTATGCGGAGCCCCCGTAGCAGGATTACTTCACCCCGCTCGGTTTCCTCTTGCCTGGTGACCAGACGAAAGATAGTCGTCTTGCCGGCACCGTTGCGGCCGACGAGCCCAACCCGCTCGCGAGGGTTGATTTGGAAGGTGACTCCGCGCAGAACTTCGGCGGCGCCGTAGGATTTGTAGACGTCGTCGAGTCTAAAGAGCATTCTTGATGAGATTCGATTGAACAGAGGAGCCGCCAGAGAGAGGAGCCCACTTCCGGTGGACCCTCTGCTCCTCTGCGACTCAGTTCGTCAGTCCCTCAACTCCTCTGCCGCTCCCCACTACCGTTTGTTGCCGTTCGTCACTGCGGATTTGTTCGCGTTTGATGAAGCCGGGCGATTGGAATTGGCTGCGGGCGCCGCTTGATTCTCATTCTCAATGCGCGGTTGGGATTGCTGCTGGTTTTGCTGTTGCAACAGCTGGGACGGGCGCATCTCGACGATCGATTGCGGGTTTTGGACGATTCGTTCGGCAAGGTAGTTCTTGACCGTGGTTTCGGAGAGCGTAACCAGCACGAGGGCATTTAGCAGCACCTGCTGACGCTGCTGGGTGATGGTGTTGATGATGTCAGTGCGAACACGATCGAGGGTCAGGTTCTCTGGCTGCTCCTGCTTTCGATTAAGTTTGAAGATGTACCACGCGCCCGACAGGTTATCTTTGATGGGCTCGGTGTACTGGCCCACATTCATCGACATAAGTTTTTCGGGCATCTCCGGGCGGCTGGGAAACGTCTGTCTGAGCTGCGCCTCGGTTGCGAAGCCCAGGCTACCACCGCGAAGCGCCGACGCCTGATCCTCGGACTTCTGTGCGGCGACCGTCGCAAAATCCGAATTTGCGCGGAGCTGTTCATAGGTTGCCCTTATCTTCTGCTCGGCGCCTCCCTCACCCCCGTTGTTGGCGGGGCTCACAACGATCATCGATATGTCGGTGCCGCGTTGGGCGACGAACTCAGCTCTGCGGTCGGTGTAGTACTTCTCGATCTCGGAGTCTGTGGGCGCGCTTACTCGGGTCCGCTCTCGCTCCCTGAGCGCATTGATTGCGAGCTCACGGCGGACCTTATTGCGCACATCTTCCTCGGTAAAGCCCGCCTGCTTGATCTGGTTCTGATACTGCTCCTCGGTCACCTGGGCATCTTGTTTACGCTTCTGGACTTCTTGATTTACCTTTGTGTCGTCCGCCCCGAGGTTCTCTTTCTCTGCCTTTTGGAAGAGAGCCTCTTCCTGTATCAGATTATCAAGCACGCTCAGACGGGCGGCCACGAGCTCCGCCGAGGTCATTGCCGATCCGGGTCCGCTCGCATCCAGTTGCTGTTTGATCGTGCTGTCTACTTCTTTGAGCGTGATCTCGCGCGAGCCGATTTTCGCCGCGACTTCGAGCGTTCCTTTGTCAGCGGAGCCCTTGCAGGCAGCAAGCAGCAGGGAGAAGGAAAGAACTAAAGTGAATTGTTTGCAGTAACGAAACACGGTGATGCTCCTTATCGAAAAGTCCGACAAACTTCAGTTTGTCGTTGAACATAGAACGCGATCCAGATGAAAGCCTGCGCCAAAACGAGGGTTGCCGGGCGAAAGGGTTTGACGGACGGCGAGGCGCCCGTGTTACACTGTCGCTTTGCTTTCATAGCCAAATTCTCATCGGAGGTACGTAACAATGTCTAAACGCTGCGAGGTCTGTGGCAAGGGGCCTCAGTTTGGTCACCGAGTCAGCCACGCCAACAACCGCACTAACCGCCGCTTCAATCCAAACCTTCAAGGGGTCCGCGCGCTCGTCAGCGGCCGCGCACAACGCATTCGGGTCTGCACTCGTTGCCTGAAGGCGGGCAAGATCGTCAAAGCCGCCTAACCCGTTTTGGATTTTGGATTTTAGATTTTGGATTGTGGATTACGACGTTCGGTCAATCCCTAAATCCAAAATCTAAAATCTAAAATCCAAAATCCTTTCCTACCCAGCCAGGGCGATCACGTCGATCTCGATCCGAACATCACGCGGTAACCGCGATACCTGCACAGTCGAACGGGCCGGCGGCACCTCGCCAAAAAACCGTCCATAAATCTCGTTCATCTCGGCGAAGTCCGCGAGATCAGCCAAAAACACTGTCGTTTTGACTACGTGGTCCAACGAACTGCCCGCGGCCTGCAGGACTGCGCTCAAATTGTTCATCACTCGTTCAGTCTGTTCGCGTATACCGCCTTCGACTATTTGCATGGTTTCCGGATCAAGTGGAATCTGACCCGAGGCAAAGACAAATCCGTTTGTCTTGATCGCCTGCGAATAAGGTCCTATCGCCTGAGGCGCACTGTCGGTTTGAACGCGGTCTTTCATGGTTGCCTGACTCACTGTCGCGGATTTTGCACCTGATTGAAACTCCCAATTATCTCAGATGAGTTGTTCGTTGTCCACCGGCGCTCCATCGACGCTTTCAGGAGGTGAGAGCGGCGAAACCGGTCTCGGACTGATATTCTAGGTTACCGAGGCCGGTTCACCGGTTGTGCGCTCTACATCCATAACGCCGCGGACAGACTTCAGCGCACCTATTATCCTCTCTAGATGCTTAAGGTCGAATATCTCAGCCGTCAAAACGAGTTGGCCGCGCCCCTCGTCATCCAACGACGCGCGTATCTCTCGAATGTTCGTGCCTACACCCGCAATCGCCTGAGTCACGTCGGCGACCATGCCTGGCCGATCCTCGGTAACCAGTTTCATGGACACTGGGTAAGCCGATTCGTGCTTGATGTCCGACTTCATCCACTCGACGTCGATCAGGCGTTCCGGGTTCACGAGCAAACCGGGCATATTGGAGCAGCGGTTCGAGTGAACGGCCACGCCCTTGCCACGAGTGATATATCCGATAATGTCCTCGCCTCGAATCGGGTTGCAGCAGCGTGCGCGATAAACCATCACGTCGTCGATTCCCTTGACCACGATGCGATCCTGCAGTCCGAGCGCGCGCTTGACCACCTGCTTCAGCGTCGGTCGCTTTTCCTGCTCGATCTCCCCGGCCCGATCGGGCGGCAGAAGCTTGGCTATCACGTTGCGAGGGAGGACCTTGCCGTACCCAATTGCCGCGAGCAAATCATCCGCGCGGGCGACTCCGTAGTCGGTCGCAATACGATCGATCTCGCCGTTCGCGAGCAGCTTTTTAGTGTTCAGCCGGAATCGATCCGCTTCCTTTTCGAAGAGTTTCTTGCCAAGGTCGATAGCAGTCTCGCGCTCGCTTTCGGCGAGGTAATGCCGGATCTTCGAACGAGCCCGAGAAGTCTTGGCGAAGTTCATCCAGTCGCGGGATGGGTGCGCGGCCGGTGAGGTCATTATTTCGACAACGTCTCCGTTGCGGAGCTGATACTTAAGCGGGACTATTCGGCTGTTGATCTTGGCTCCAATGCACGAGAGACCCACCTGAGTGTGAATCATGAAGGCGAAATCGACGGGAGTAGCTCCTCGAGGCAGTTCGATGACTTTACCCTTCGGCGTAAAGCAGTACACCTCCTTCGGATACAGATCGAGTTTGAGCGAATCTAGGAACTCGCGGGAGTCCTTGACTTCCTGTTGCCACTCCACCAGGCGTTTGAGCCATACGAACGCCTCATCTTCATCGGTGTGTGTGCCCCGCCGCCCTTCTTTATATTTCCAGTGAGCGGCTATGCCCTCTTCGGCGATGGATTGCATCTCGCGTGTACGAATCTGGACTTCGAAGGATTGGCCTCCTTCGCCTACCACTGATGTGTGCAACGACTGGTAGAAGTTCTCCCGTGGTATCGCTATCCAATCCTTAAAGCGCCCGGGGATAGGCTTCCAGGCGGTGTGAATCACCCCCAACGCGGCGTAACAATCCTTGACCGATTCGGTGATTATTCGCATGGCCACGAGATCGTAGACCTGATCGATGCTGATTTGCTGACGCCGGAGCTTTTGATAGATTGAAAACAACCGCTTGATTCGACCTTCGATGAAGACGATCTGGATACCGGAGGTCGCCATCATATCGAGGATCCGCTGTTTTACTTCCTCGAGAAACGCTTCCAACCGTGAGCGCCGGCTCTCGACCAGTTCCTTCAATTTCTGATATTCCTCTGGCTCGAGATGCTTGAACGCAAGATCTTCAAGCTCACCTCGCACGCGAGCCATACCCAGGCGGTGTGCGATTGGCGCGTAAACATCGAGGGTTTCCTGGGCAATTCGTCGTCGCTTTTCGCCGGGCAGGTATTCGAGAGTTCGCATGTTGTGCAGCCGGTCGGCGAGTTTAACCAGAACCACTCGCACGTCGTCTACCATCGCCAACAGCATCTTGCGCATGTTGAGCGCCTGGCGCTCCTCGCTTGAGGCGTGATCCAGCTTTGATATCTTGGTGAGCCCGTCTACCAGATGAGCGATCTCGGGGCCAAAGTATTCTTCGATCTCCTCGGTGGTGGTCTCGGTATCTTCGACTATGTCGTGGAGCAATCCGGTTGCTACGCAGGTCGGATCGAGATTGAGGTCGGCCAGGATGTTGGCGACTTCGAGCGGATGGACGAGATAAGGTTCGCCCGACTGTCGCGTCTGTCCGCGATGCTGCCGCGCCGAGAACAAGTAAGCGCGGCGCAGGAGCTCCTCGTCGGCGTCGGGATGGTTCTTCCGAAGCTTTTCTATTATCGTTTCGAACCGAATCATGTTGATGCCAGGCTTTGGAGCGTGACGCAAAAAGAAAAAAGGTGATCACCCTCATAAAAGGGCGTCACCTGAATTCTAGCACAGGAGGGAAGCTACCTCATTTCGAGGGTGCGGTTGCGTCGGAGGCGGCTTGCTGTTGTTGTGCCTTTTGCATTGCCATGTACTTGTCTTGCATCTTCAACGCCTCGGCCTTTAAGGTTTCTTGTTCTTTAGGCGAGTATTTCATTTTTTCGATGTAGACGAGTTTTTTGTAGAACCAGGCGTTTGCGTAGTTCGGGTCCTCTTGTATGGCCTTGTCCAGGTACTTGAATGCATTTTCGACGAGCGTCGGCATCTGATCGAGGATGTTCTGAGGAATGGGTTTGTTGTGTGATACATAGCTGGCGTTCAGATCGTAAGATTCCTGCCAGTATCCCACTCCCAGAGTATAGTAGACATCAGCCTTGGTCTTCATTGTAGCCGACGAAAGAGTCGCTCTCTTCTCGAGCGTCTCGCGTTGGTGCGCTCTATACTCGCTGGCTCTTTCAGGGTTGGCGCGCGTCAGTTGATTGTAGATGTTCGCCTTGAAGGCCAGGGCTTGATCTACCACGTCGGGCTTATTCTGGTTCTTGCTGATGATCTCGTCGTAGGCGTCGATGGTTTGCTTCCCGAGATCGTCCGTCAGACTCTGGTCAAACTGTGCGTTGAGTGCGCGAGCATAGAACAACTGCGCGTTTGTGAGATCGGGATTGAGCTCAAGCGATCGTGCAAAGGTCTTTGCCGCCACCTCATACTTGCCTTTGTTGAACTCGCGAACACCGTCGTTGAGGCTGTTCTTGGCGCGCAGGCTATTGACCACCCCGCAGCCTGGCGTCATCAGCGAAAGCGCCAGTATTACGAGAAACGCAAGGTTCTTTTTGTTATTCAAGGCTCATACCTCCGGTTCTTGATTCCGCGCCCCTTTTTCCAGCAGGCAGGGCGAGCCGTTCTATTGCAGGTAGTCTATCTGGAGCCCTATGGGCTGTGCCCCCGCGCCTTTGACAGCGTCTATCACTGAAACGATGTCGCCGTACTGTTTATCCTTTGGTGCTTTGATAAACACGGTCTTGTCAGGGCGCTGTTCGAGCAAGTCCTTGAGGGTTGTGGACAGTTCCATCAACGTCATGGCCTTACTGTTCAACTCGATCTGTTGATCGAGACCGGCCCCCTGCATCTTAACGTCGACCATCAACAAGTCCGACGGTGGTACCACCGAGTCCTTTGTGTCTTGCGGCTTCTGTGGGATTTGTGATTCGAACTTGGCTTCCTTCTGTGGTTGGATGACCATAAAAATGATCAGCAGCACCAGCAGTACGTCGATGAGAGGGGTGACGTTGATGTTTGGGGGTGCCATCCCCAGCCCCTTCGAATGATGCGGTCCTTCGTCAACTTCTCCGTGTGCCATGTTTGTTAACGCTGCCGTGTTTGAAGCAGCATCCTCCCTGGTGTTGATTCCCAATAACCCGCGGGCGCTCGCTGCGAGCACCCGCAACCAATGCTACCCCGCAAGGTGGGCTCGCTACTGACCCCCGCCGGCCGCTTGTCCGGACTTCTCTTTTTCAGCGACCAGTCCTATGCGGTCGAAGCCCGCATCCCGAATAGAGTCGATTACCGACACGACGGTACCGTACTTCACCAGCTTGCCGCTCTTGATGTATACGACCTGATCAGGCACGGGCTTGTCCTTGAGGATAGTCCTGATCCTCGTAGGAATATCTGCCATCGCGATCTTATCGCGGCCGATGTAGAACTCGCCGTCGTTTGGTATCGCGACAACCGCTGACGTGTCTTTGATTATGTTCGGATCCGGCTCCGGGTACTTCGATTTTGGCAAAGCGACGCTGACGCCGCTCTGTAACATAGGCGCAATGACCATGAAAATGATCAAAAGCACCAGCATCACGTCCACCATTGGTGTGACGTTGATATCAGCGACGTAGCCACCCTCGCCGCTACCTACTGCCATTGACATAGCGTTACCTCACTTGAGTTCGCGGCGTTTGATGAAGTAGTCGATGAGTTCCGATGACGAGTTGTCCATCTCGATCGTGAATGCCTCGACTTTGTTTGTAAAGATATTGAAGGCCCACACAGCCGGGATCGCCACCAGGAGTCCGAATGCGGTTTCGATCAGCGCTTCGGAAATCCCGCCCGCGACCGCCGCGATGCCGGTTCCTTCGGCCGCCTTCATTCCCTGGAACGCGCCGATGATTCCGATAACCGTTCCAAGCAATCCGACGAACGGAGCCGTCGATCCGATGGTTGCCAGACCGGAGAGCCCTCGCTTTAGTTCGGCGGTCTTCAATGCGGTCGCGCGCTGAAGCGCTCGCCGTGCGGCATCCATCGTGGTTCCTGAGATGTCCGATCCGGCCTGATGCGCCTGAAACTCCTGCAGTCCGGCATTGACCACCATCGCCAGGTGCGATTTCTTGTGCCGATCGGAGATCGCGATCGCCTCGTCGATGCGGTTGTCACGGAGCGCAGCGGCAACCTTTGGCGCAAACTGTCGCGACTGGTTTCGCGCAGCGTTAAAGGTCAGCCAGCGCTCGACCATCACGGCAATTGAATACATGCTCATGATAGCCAGCACGATTGCTACGACCAGCGCGGGCCATTTCATTTTCTGGATCATGCCCCACAGCGAAAAGTCCTCGGTTCCGCTAGCAGCACCCTTGTCACCGGCGGCTGCCTCCTGGAGCAAGAAGAAAGCGAGCTTGTTGCCCGCCAGCCATATGTTCGATAGAAGAAGTAGCATTGGTAGAAACCCTCCAGAGTCAATTTAGAATAGTTGCACGAGGCGGCTGCGGGTCGATCGCAGCCCTGTTCCTCACAGGTTGAAGTTGAACGTGATCGTGCCGATAACCTTCACTGGCACTCCGGTCAACATTGTCGGGCTGAACCTCCAGCCTTTTGCTGCATTCACGGCCGCATCTTTAAGCAGCGGGTGACCAGAAATGGCGCGAGCTGAAATCACGTTGCCCTGTTCGTCAACTGTCACTTCAACCACCACCGACCCGTTCACCCGTGCGGCTTTTGCGAGCGGCGGATAACTCGGCTCAACGCGTCTGGTCGCTGATCCCTGGAATACGCCTCCAGACTTTCGGATAATCTTTGGCGGCTCCTCCTTCTTTGGCTCTGGCGGCGGCGGTGGCGGCGGCTCTGCCGGACCTGTCGGACCGATTCCGCCTGGTACACCACCCGGTACACCACCCGGCACGCCTCCCGGCACGCCGCCCGGCTGACCGCCTTCGGTCCCGGAGTAGCTACTAACAAAAACCGGCGGCTTTGGGGAAGGTGGCTTGATTTCCTTGGGCGGTTCCTTTGCCGATACGAATCCCACCGGCGCGTCCTGCTTGACTATCTTTTGAGGGGCCGCGGCTGGCGGTGGTGGTGGCGGAGGAGGTGGGGGTGGCGGTGGCGAAAGCAGCGTCAGCAGATTGAATTGCTCGTTAAGCTTGGCGTCGTAGGCCACGATGCCCCAGACGATCACAGCCGTCAGGACCGATACCCAGACTGCCGCGGTGACGCAAAAGTAAATCCATCGGTCGGACCGTCTTTTTACTGGAGACGAGGTTACTAGTTGGTCGAACATTGCACTAATCCTCCGCTTATTTGCGATGGGTCGGAGAAGTACCTATGAACCGGCGCCGCTCGTGCAAGTGCTAAGCCATCACCGAGTCTGAGGCGATTGCTGCGAAGCCTCACGGGGTCGCCACCGTCCCTCTGGAGAGACGGGTAAAGCAAAAACGCCGATTAATCAAGAGCGCTATTGTACTGTAGTCAGGCTGAAAACCGGCTGAGTCTACACTCGCCTCCCCATCTAGTCAAGGAGTTTTCAAACTCCCAGCCGATTAGACACCGACCATTCCAGCTTTGTTCCCGGTGGTGGGAATCCCTATGCCTTAGCCAGGGTGCGCTCTGCCCCACGAGACCTGGTTTCGCCCGGCCGTCCGCGACCTTTATTGCGGCCCGTCACATACTCCCACCATAGCATCATCGGGCTGGCAACCGCGATGGAGGAATAGGTGCCGATGATGATGCCGATTGTGAGAGCCAGCGCGAAGCCCCTCAGCACCTCTCCGCCAAACAGCACGATCGCTACGACTGACACAAACGTAAGCCCGGCAGTGATAACCGTCCGCGACAGGGTCTGATTGATCGAGTCGTTTGCTATTTGGGCGAGGCTATCCCGCCTCCGCAACCTTACGTTCTCTCGTATGCGGTCAAAAATGACGATCGTGTCGTTCATCGAGTAGCCGACCAACGTAAGCAACGCTGCGATAACCGTCAAGCTGATTTCCCACTGGAACAGCGCGAAAATCCCAAGAGTGATCAATATGTCGTGGAACACCGCCAGCACTGCCGCCACTCCATAAATCCACTCGAATCGAAAAGCGATGTACACCAGCATTCCAGCAAGCGCCGCAAGCGTTACGTAGATCGCGCGGTTGCGCAAATCTTTCCCTACAATTCCACCAACCACATCGGCAGAAATCACTGCGAAGTTTCCCTCGGTGAAGTCGGCCTTCATCTTTTCCAGCAACTCAGCCGAAACGTCCTGAGTCTGGATAAGGCTTAAGTCGGTGATGACTCCGCTGCTGTTTCTCCGGTAGTCCGAGATGGCTTGTGCGGCCTTCGCATACGTGTCAGCGCCGGCCCCAACTCCCAGCGGGTCAATGCGTCCCAGGGCCTCTTCGATCTCGCCTCTTCCGGCAAGATTCAAGTCGATCTTGCCTGCGTAGAAACGGTTCATGAGCACGTCCTTGACCTTGCTCTGGTCGAAGCTGGGATAGTCCTTCACTTCCAGCGTGAGACTCTGTACGGGCCCAAGATCCTGGAAGAAGCCTTTGTTCGGGCCGTTGCGCAACGCGATGGTCTGATCGCCTATCTGCCGATATGGATGTTCGGTGGGAAAGTACTGAGCCTTGATCCCGAGCGGATCAAACTGGCGCAGTTCAGCCTCGATCCCGGCCGCGTCAATACTGTTGATGTTGATCTTGCCCGCGGCAATATCGCCGGCCGGGTTGAGTCGCTGCATCGCGCCAATAATAGCTCGCTTGTCCTCATCGACACGGCGCTCGGCTTCCGTTCCGGCTCCAAGCTGCGGCGAGTGGATGATCAGCTCGTTGGGACGGCTGGTTACCGGCTGAAGCGTGACCTTGGTCGTGTCGATGCCCGCGGCGCCGATGGCCGAGCGGATCTGGTCCAGCGATGGTTGCGGGGCTTTGAACCGAACTGTCATCAGCGTTCCGCCGGTGAAGTCGACTCCAAGGTTGAAACCGCGAAGCTGCACGGCAACCGCCCCAATCAGCAACAGTAGAATCGTGACGCCGATGAAGAATTTCTTCGCCTGCAACCAGTCGATCCTGGGACTTCTGAATAGCTCTACCATAGTAAACTCAATGAGGAATGATGAACGATGAAGATGAATGAGGAATCATCATTCATCATTCATCGTTAAATGCTCAATGTCTCCACACGCGCGCTACGGTTAAGATGCCACATGAAAATCGTCCTCGAGACGAATATCGCAGTGAACAGGTTCGCGAGCAGACCAACCACCAGGGTGACCGCAAATCCGCGGATCGGACCCGTTCCAAAAACAAACAAAAACACCGCTGAGACAATGGTTGTTACGTGAGTATCGATGATCGTCAGAAATGCCTTCTTGAAGCCGACGTCGACCGCGGAGGCGACGACTTTACCGTTGCGAATCTCCTCGCGTATACGCTCAAAGATCAACACATTCGAGTCAACCGCCATACCGATCGTCAGGATGACCCCGGCAATACCAGGAAGAGTGAGTGTGGCCTCGAACATCACCAGCGCCGCAACCAGCAGCACCAGGTTTAGCACCAGAGCAAGGACCGCGTTGATACCCGAGCCGCGATAATAAAAGAGCATGAACACGATCACCGCGAGCAGTCCGGCCACGGAAGCGGTTACACCCTGCCGAATCGAGTCCGCGCCCAGTGAGGGACCGACTGTGCGTTCCTCGAGATACACCGCTTTTGCCGGCAGAGCTCCGGAACGGAGTATCAACGACAGGTCTTCGGCCGCCTTCTTTGTGTAGTTGCCGGTTATCTGGCCACGATCGCTGATCTGGCTCTTTATGCTTGGAGCGGACTTGACCTCGTTGTTGAGCACGATTGCCAACTGGTCGCCGACATGTTTGCCGGTCGCGTCGCCAAACCGTCTTGCACCTTCCGGCAGCAGAGTGAAATCAATCTCGTATGCCGCGCCGCCGTATTGCGACGATGTCGCGGAGGCGTCCCGCATATCGAGTCCGGTAATCACCGGGGTCTTGCCAACCACAATCCAGCCTTCTTGCGATGCGCCCCCACCATCCGGACGCTCTCGATAGAAGACGACTTCGTATTGGCTGGTATAAGCATCAGTGCCCGGGGGAGTCGCTTTCGCCGCTGCCTCAGCTTGTTCCTTTGTGGGGTACGGAATCTGCGTCCCCTTTGCAACCAGCTTCAGTTCGAGGTTGGAGTCGGCATTTAGCGTGTTCTTGACTCGGTCGGGATCGTCTACGCCGGGCATTTGAATGAGAATCTGATAGGTCCCCTCGCCGCCTTGCCGTTGAATTGTCGGCTCGGTAACGCCGAAGGCGTTGACGCGGAGATCTATGATCGCCATTGCCTGTTGAGTCGCCTTCTCCCGGAGTTCGTTCTGTTTTGTTTCGGAAAGTGCCGCGGTTACGGAGTTGCCCTTCTCAGTGACGGTCCAGTCCGCCCCGAAGTCGGCCTCGAGTTCCCTTACGATGTCCGAGTTTTTCGTGGTATCCGGGACGTCAACAACCACCTTGCCGGGCGAGTCGGCATTCACATTGGTGAATGGCAGAGCCTTCTCTTCCAGCTTTGCGCGGGCGACTTCGCCGTTGCGTTGGGTGACCTTCTGTATCACTTCATCGGTTTGCACTTGCATCACCAACGCGCTTCCGCCGCGAAGATCCAGGCCCAGATGAATATTTTCGGAGAGGTTCTGTTTTATTTGCGACCAGCTTGTGAAGTCCTTGATGCCGGGCTTATGGTGCGGCTTGAAGACGATCGCGAGCCCCACAATTGCCACGAGCACGATAATGATGGCCCTGTTTCTAATTTTGCTTTTCATACTGCGTCACCTTGGAAAAAACCGCTCGGAGTTCTGGTTCAGACACAAGCTTTAGCCTGCTCTTCTGCTCGCTACAAATCAGCAGCCTGAAGATTGTACTGTGAACGGGGAGATTCATTTGATCGCTTCGACTTCCTTCTCAGATGATTGCAATCGGGTGATCGCGCTGCGTTCGGCTTCAACCGAGACAGACTGCGCGATTCTCAGTTGCACGGTATCGTCCTTGTCACGTACCGCGACGATCGTCCCGTAGATTCCACCACTCGTGATAACTTTGTCACCGGCCTTGAGTGCCTTTAGCATGGCATCTCGCTCCTGCTGAGCCAGTCGCTGTTTCTTTTGCTGTGGACGGATCAACAGGAAGTAGAAGATGACAAAGATCAGGATGAATGGCAGCAATCCTACCAATCCGCCGGTGGCGTTCCCCTGAAGAAAAGCCAAAGAACCGAGATTCGTTTGCATGTTCATTGAATATGTTTTGGCACTTCCAGTGGGAGGTTCCGCCCGCGGGGGCTGCGGTCCGAAATCCTTGGTGAGGATCAGTCCTGTCCGCGTGCTAGTCCGCTCAGAAAAGAATCACTAAATTCTTTAAAAGTGCCAAGCGTGATAGCTTGCCTCATCAGACCCATCATGTCAAGGTAGAAGCTGACGTTGTGGAGCGAGCTCAAGACCGACCCGAGTATCTCCCCGCTCATGTACAGATGCCGCACGTAGGCCCGCGAATACCTTGTGCACACCGCGCACCGGCAGGCGTCATCAATCGGCCCTGCGTCGTCTCGATAGCGAGCGTTCTTGATGTTCAGTTTTCCGCGACTGGTGAAAAGCTGACCGTTTCGAGCATTGCGCGTCGGGATCACGCAATCGAACATATCGACTCCGAGCGCCACCGCTTCAATGATGTCCTCGGGTGTGCCGACACCCATCAAATATCGCGGCCGGTCTTCGGGCATCATCGGCGCGATGTGTGAGACAACATCGAACATCGCGCTCTTCGATTCGCCAACAGAGAGACCTCCGATCGCGTATCCGTCAAAGCCTATCTCGATCAGCCCCTCCAGACTCTTCATACGAAGGTCCAAAAATGTGCTTCCTTGATTGATCCCAAATAACGCCTGGGTTCGATTGACTATCGTTCCCGCGGCGTTTTCGGCTGCGGCGGGGTCGTCGTGCAGATCGCTCAGCCTTTGCTTTGATCTGCGCGCCCAACGCTGAGTGAGTTCGAGAGACGCGAGTGCTTCGCCCCGAGTAGCGGGAAAGGGAGTACACTCGTCGAACGCCATCACGATGTCCGAGCCAAGCGCGGCCTGAATCTCCATCGATCTCTCGGGCGACAAAAAATGCGTTGAACCGTCGATGTGAGAATGAAACTCGACGCCTTCCTCAGTCAGCTTGCGCAGTTCGTTCAAGCTGAAGACCTGAAATCCGCCGCTGTCGGTCAGTATTGGGCGGTCCCAGGACATGAACCGATGCAGCCCTCCGAGTTGATTGACGGTCGTGTGGCCGGGCCTGAGATAAAGATGATAGGTGTTGCCGAGGATGATCGAGGCTCCAGCCTCCTCGAGCATCTGCTGCGTGAGAGCCTTGACCGTGCCCTGCGTGCCAACGGGCATGAAAGCCGGCGTATCGATCACACCGTGTGCAGTCACGACGCGACCGGTCCGGGCGCGTGTGGCTTGATCGCGATCCAGCAAATCAAATGAGAAGTGGTCTGCCATTACACAGTGCTCATCTTGCCTGCGCGTGTGGTGGCGAGCAAGCTCAGTTTATTTCGCTGAAGCAGCGGCTATTGGCCAATGTTGCGGGCGCCGGGCGGCGCGTGTACGATTGCGTGCGATTTGAGCGTGGAGAGAGTGCCGTGGACATACGACTAGCGGCAGCTGAATGAGGAGGAGTGATGTCACAGGCGCTTGACGGCATTCGAGTACTCGACCTCTCGCGAATGCTCCCGGGGCCTTACTGTTCGATGATGCTTGCCGATCTCGGGGCCGAGGTCATCAAAGTCGAGGAGACTTCCGGAGACCCTACGCGCAGAAGCCCTCCGATGGTCGACCGCCAGAGCGCTCCCTTCGCCCAGGTTAATCGCAATAAGAAATCGATCGCAATCGACTTGAAGCAACCCGAAGGTCGAGACATCTTCCTCAAACTGATCCCCACCGCCGATGTGGTGTTGGAGCAGTTTCGCCCGGGAGTAGTCGATCGTCTCGGAATCAGCTACACCTCGGTAGCCGAAGTCAACCCGAGAATCGTTTATTGTTCGCTTACGGGCTTCGGTCAGGACGGCCCACATCGTGAGCGGAGCGGACACGACTTGAATTATCTGGCGCTGTCCGGTGTGCTCGGACTGACGACGGATGAGCATGGAACGCCGGTGATTCCAGGCGTCCAGGTGGCGGATCTGGCGGGCGGGATGATCGCGGGGTTCGCGATGCTTGCCGCGTTGCTGGCGCGCGAACGAACCGGCCGCGGTCAATATGTTGATGTGTCCATGTTCGACGTGATGCTTTCGATGTTGCCGATTCCAGCAGCGCATCATTTTGCGGGCGCAACGATCCCGGTTGGCGGCAAGTATGTGCTGTCGGGCGCGTATCCTTTCTACAATGTCTACGAAACAAGCGACGGCAAGTTTATGACGCTCGGAGCGCTCGAGCCGAAGTTCTGGGCCAACTTCTGCGGGAAGGTTGGACGCGAAGACCTGGTTGCGCGGCAGTTCGACTCGAGCGAGCGCCGGGAGAGCCTTTTCGATGAAGTGCGCTCGATCTTCAAATCTCGAACCCAGGCCGAGTGGATCGAGTTGATGCTCGATGCCGACTGTTGCTGCGAGCCGGTGCTTTCAATGACGGAAGCATTCCAGCACGCTCAAACTCGCGCGCGCGAGATGGTTCGCCAGAGTTCGAGTCTCACCGATCAACTGGGATTTTCGTACAAGCTCAGCGACACGCCGCCGCGCGAAGTGTCCAGAGCGCCCTTGCTGGGAGAACACACCGCGGAACTGTTGGCGGCTGCCGGGATATCAAAGGAAGACCGTGATCGACTTAGCGCTGCCGGAGTCATAGTAACCCGCGAATAGGCTTTGAAACTGATGATCAACCCGGGAATTCGCCAAAGGAGAGCACAATGGACTACACCTTAACCGAAGACCAGGAGCAACTGCGAAGGCTTGTTGAAGACTTCGTCACCCGCGACGTAAAGCCCTACTGGGAGAAACACGGCTACGAAGACTTCCCGTGGCCGTTGTTTCGCAAGCTCGGAGAACTGGGTCTCGCTGCGATTCCTTTTGCCTCTGAGTACGGCGGCGGCGGGTTGGATTATTCGTCATACATAACCGTGCTCGAAGAACTCACGCGGCTGGGCAGCCATCTCGGCAGCGTTCTTTCGGTTCACGGCCTCCCGCAGTTGATCATCAATCATTTCGGCACCGAGGCCCAGAAGAACAAGTATTTACCCGCAATGGCGCGAGCCGAGTTGTTGGGAGCGTTCGCGCTCACCGAACCGCACGCCGGGTCGGACGCCGCCAACATCAACACCCGGGCCGAGCTTCGAGGCGACAAATACATCCTTCGCGGCCAGAAAATCTGGATCACACACGGCGGCGAAGCCGATGTCTACATTGTGATGGCAGTCACCGAAAAGGGAAAAGGCGCCAAAGGCGTCAGCTCTTTCATCGTGGAAAAAGGAACGCCGGGTCTTGCCTTCGGCAAGCGCGAGCGACCGATGGGCCTGCCACATCACACCCGTGAAATATTTTTTGAAGATTGCGAGGTTCCTCGAGGCAATCTGATCGGGCGCGAGGGCGAGGGGTTCAAGGTAGCTATGACCGCGCTCGACTCCGGCCGCATCACGGTTGCTGCGACTTCGATCGGCACCGCGCAGCAAGCGTTCGATCACGCGCTTCGATATTCGACCGAGCGCAAGGCGTTCGGGCAGGTGATATCAGGCTTTCAGGGCATTCAGTTCATGCTTGCCGATATGGCTGCAGCTATCGAAGCGGCGCGGTTGGTGATGAAGAAAGCGGCGTGGCTGCGGGATCGCGGGCTGCCGTTTAACATTGAAGCCTCGATGGCAAAATTGCTTGCCACTGACTGCTCGATGAAGGTGACCACCGATGCGGTTCAGATCTACGGCGGGTACGGCACGAGCGAGGACTACCCGGTCCAGGCTTTGATGCGCGAAGCCAAGATTGGGCAAATCGTCGAGGGAACCAATCAGATCCAGAGGATGATCATTGCCCGCGAGCTGTTAAAGAAATTCAGGCAATGAGAACAAATCCAGCAGAGGTCACGCAAACTCGATCTTAACCGGGTGCGGGATAATTCCTGCGCTGTGAGCGCGCTCGAGCAGGAGTCTTACGGCGTTGCGGCCCCTTTCGCCGTAATCAAGCGTCAGATCGTTGACGTACATGCCCACAAACTTGTCGGTCAGGGATTCCTCCATACCGCGGCCGTATTTCATCGAATGACGCACGGCAACCCCGCGATGCTCCAAGCCGTACTCGATCGACTCGCGTAACAGCCTGGACACTTTTGCGATAAGCTCCGGACCCAGTGACTTCCTGATCGCGTTGCCGCCCAGCGGGAGAGGCAGCCCGGTCTCCGCCATCCACCATTCGCCGAGATCGATAACCTTGCTGAAGCCGCGCGCCGAGTAGGTCAACTGGCCTTCATGAATCAGTAGCCCGGCATCTACATCGCCGCGTTCAACCGCATCCATTATTTGATCGAATGGAACGACAACCGTCTTTACGTCGCCAACGCACAGTCGCAATGTAAGATAAGCGGTAGTCATCAGCCCCGGCACGGCTATCGTCGCGCTGGAAAGCTCATCGATGCTCATAGGTTTCCGAGAAATTACCAGCGGGCCGTAGTCATCTCCCATCGAGGCTCCCGACGTCAGCAGCGCATATTGATCGAGCACGTGGGCGTAGGCGTGAATGGAGACAGCGGTAACGTCGAGTTCGGCGTTCATCGCTCGCCGGTTGAGGGTCTCGATGTCTTGAATAACATGGCTGAACGTCAAGCCCTCGGTGTCGATCTTGTCGGCAGCGAGCGCGTAAAACATGAACGCGTCGTCCGGGTCCGGGCTGTGCCCGAGTGTGATTTCTCTTTTGTCCATAGATGAAGTTGGTATCTCTTTCGAAGCTGGATTAGTCTATAGCAACCTTTGATGCTCAGGCAATCTGTGGAACAATGGAAACATCATGACAACGATTGAACGAGTCAACGGGCGGGAGATTCTGGATTCGCGCGGCAACCCAACGGTCGAAGCAGAGGTTACGCTTGCCAGCGGGATTGTCGGACGCGCGGCTGTTCCCTCGGGCGCCTCTACCGGCGAAAACGAAGCGCTCGAGATGCGCGACGCCGATAAGAAGCGTTACGGCGGGAAGGGAGTCCTCAAGGCGGTCGCCAACATCAACGGCCCGATCTCCAAAGCGATCATCGGCCGCGATGCGCTCCTGCAAGCCGACATCGATCTGGCTATGATTGCCGCGGACGCGACACCGAACAAACGCAAGCTCGGCGCAAATGCCATACTGGCAGTTTCACTGGCGACCGCGCGCGCGGCCGCCGATGCGCTGGAGCTTCCACTGTACGGGTACCTCGGCGGGGTAGGCGCGCGCACACTACCCGTGCCGATGATGAATGTGCTCAACGGGGGTGCTCACGCTGACAACAACGTGGACTTTCAGGAATTCATGATCGTCCCCGGAGGCTTCCCGTCGTTCGCCGAAGCGCTGCGAGCGGGTGCCGAAGTGTTCCACTCGCTGAAGGCGGTTCTTAAGAAGCGAGGCCACGCAACGTCTGTCGGCGACGAGGGCGGATTCGCTCCGAACCTGAAGTCGAACGACGAAGCCATCGAAGCGATACTGGAAGCCATAAACCTGGCAGGCTACAAGTCAGGCGAGCAAATCGCGCTCGCGCTCGATCCGGCATCCAGCGAGTTCTATGAGAAGGGCTTGTATGTGTTCAAGAAGTCGACCGGCGCAAGGATGAGTTCGGACGAGATGGTCGGTTTGTATACGAGCTGGGTCGATCAGTATCCGATCATCTCGATCGAAGACGGGCTGGCCGAGTCTGACTGGGCAGGATGGGCCGCGCTGACACGACAGTTGGGTGATCGGGTTCAGTTGGTCGGTGATGATTTGTTCGTCACCAATACCGAGTATCTCGCGCGAGGGATTCGCGAAAAAGTAGCGAATTCGATTCTGATCAAGGTGAATCAGATCGGTTCGCTTAGTGAGACGCTCGATACAATCGAGATGGCCAAGACCCACGGCTACACCTGTGTTATCTCGCACCGCTCGGGCGAAACCGAAGACACGTTCATCGCCGATCTTGCCGTCGCTACTAATGCGGGTCAGATCAAGACTGGCTCGGCGAGCCGCACCGACCGTGTCGCAAAATACAACCAGTTGCTGCGCATCGAAGAGGAACTGGGAACATCGGCGAGATTTCCGGGATTTGCCGCGTTTGCCGGCTCGCGTATCGGGGAGGGCGCCAAACGCGCCTCCAAGACAGCCTCGAAGAAGTGAACTCGTATGCACGACCTGAAGGCACTCGGCTGGAGCGACTTCTTCGATCTTGCGTTTCAACCTTATCGTGACCGTGGCCACTTTCCCGGAAGAGTCGTACTCGAGGAACGGGGCTCATACAGGCTCTACACAGAACAAGGCGAGTTGAGCGCTCGCGTGCGTGGCAAGCTTAGATTCGACAGCGAGAGCGCGGCAGATTTCCCTGCGGTTGGAGACTGGGTCGCCATCTCCAGGCGTGAGCGAGACGGCCTCGCTCAGATTCAGGCTGTCTTGCCTCGGAGAAGCAAGTTCTCACGCAAAGCCGCCGGCGCAAACAGCGAAGAACAAGTCGTCGCGGCAAACGTCGACACGGTTTTCCTGGTTCAGGGTCTCGATCACGACTTTAACCTTCGGCGGCTCGAGCGCTATCTTGTCGCCGCCTTCGAAAGTAACGCAGCCCCGGTTGTCATCCTCAGCAAAGCTGACCTCTGCGAAGGGATCGAGCAAAAAATCGCAGGCGCCGAGTCGGTCGCGCCAGGTACTCCGGTTCACGCGATCAGTTCGGTTTCGGGTCAGGGACTGGAGGCGATTGATCAGTACGTGCTTCCGGGGGTGACTGTCGCGTTTCTGGGTTCGTCGGGTGCGGGCAAATCGACCCTGATCAATCGCATCGTCGGAGAAGAAATTCAGAAGACCGCTGAGGTGCGCGCACACGACAGCCGGGGCCGGCACACCACTACACATCGCGAACTGCTCGTACTAAAGACGGGTGGATTGTTGATCGACACGCCAGGAATGCGCGAGCTTCAGTTATGGGATGCGGGCGGTTCTCTGGATCTGGCGTTTTCCGATGTTCAATCGATCGCGGGGGCCTGCTACTTTAGCGATTGTAGTCACCAGAACGAGCCAGGCTGTGCGGTGAGACAGTCGCTCGAGGATGGTTCCCTCGACCGCAGCCGCTACGAGAGCTATACCAAGATGGAAAAGGAGCTGGAGTATCTGGATTCAAGAATGGACACGCGGTTGAATCTGAAACGCAAGAGCCGCGACAAGAAGATTCACCGGGCGTTCAGGACCATCAAACCTAAGCGGTCTTGAATTCAATAACTTTCCAATGAGCAGAACGGAGACGAAAGTCGAGCGACTGGTTGAATCGCATAAGCCGCGATTGCTGGATATCGGCTGCGGGGCAAACAAAGTCGTTGGCGCGATCGGCATGGACATCAACCCGCGAACCGCCGCTGATGTGATTCACGACCTTGACGATCTGCCGTATCCGTTTGAGGATGGGGAATTCGATGAAATCATCGGCCGCCACGTAATCGAGCACGTTCGCGACCCGATGGGAGTGATGTGCGAGCTACATCGCATCACCAGGAATGGCGGCGTGGTTAAGCTCGTCGCGCCTCATTGGACCAACCCCGACTTCGCAACCGATCTTACTCACCGCAATCATCTCAACAGCTATTCGTTCCGGAATCTGACTGACGAACGCGCAGTCTTCACCTTCTACACCGATGTTCGCTACCGCCAGCTGAGGGCTCGAGTGACATTGCTTAATCTTTGGAAGCTGACCGGGCTCGAGTTTTTGATCAATCTCGATCACCGCGTTCCGTCGCTGCGGTTCATTCGCAAGTTCTGGGAGCAATACCTGAACGCGATCGTTCGCGGGAAGGAAATCCACTTCGAGCTCGAGGTCGTTAAGCGCGGGTGAACCCTCGGGTTTCATCCCTGCAGTTTCCACGGCGCTCTATACTCCCTCATTACATAACGCTGCGCCTCGGCATCGCCAATCACAGCTTCTCTATCTACGTCCCACTTGATTTGGCGCCCAAGCCTGAGCGCAATGTTTCCAAGGTGGCAGGCAATCATCGAGTTGTGCCCGATCTCGACATCCGAGTTGGGACGCTTGCGTGACTTAACACAATCGACGAAGTTCCGGACGTGCTGAAAGTGATAATCTTCGTTGCCCGCGCCCTGTCTGGGAACGCCAATGGTCTTGTACCCACGGGTGCGACCCTTGCGCTCGGTTTCCGCATACACCTCCCATCCGCCGCGATCTATCACCAGCACACCATCGTTTCCGTGAAAGGCGACCCCGTGATCCCGGGCTTCGGGACCGCGTCCTATTGCGGTGGCGTGTTCCCAAACCATGCTGAAGTCCGGAAAGCCCCATAGGACTTGCTGAGTATCGGGTGTTTCTTCTGCGTCGTCGGGGTAGCCGTACTTGCCTCCGATGGACATCGCGGAATTCGGAGCTTTGATACCCATACCCCAATTGGCGATGTCTATCATGTGAGCGCCCCAGTCGGTCATCAATCCGCCCGAGTAGTCCCAATACCAGCGGAAGTTAAAATGAAACCGGTTTTTGTTGAAGGGCCGTTTGCTTGCCGGCCCGAGCCAGAAATCGTAATCAACTGACGGGGGTGGATCGCTGTCGGGCACAACCGGAATGTTCCCCATCCAGTCTTGATATGCCCAGCAGCGGACCATTCGGATCTTTCCAAGCTTGCCGCTCTTAACATAGTTGACCGCTTCTGCGTAGTGGCTTGCGCTGCGCTGTTGAGTCCCCATCTGAACGACGCGGTCGTGTTTACGTGCCGCATCGACCATAACGCGGCCTTCGCCGATGCTGGTCGACAAGGGCTTTTCAACATAGACGTCTTTACCAGCCTGACAGGCCATCACCGTCGGCAGCGCGTGCCAGTGGTCTGGCGTGCCGATGATGACCGCGTCAATGTCCTTCTCGTCGAGAATCTTTCTGAAGTCACCGGTGACGAGCGCCGGCGTTTGGTTGTATTGCTCACTCACACTCTTTGCTGTCTTTGCGGTTTGCGCCTCGTCTACGTCACAGAGACCCACGCAGTCGATGTTCCTAATCCGGAGCATTGCGCGCAGATCGCCCGACCCCTGCCCGCCGCAGCCGATGAGAGCTACTCGAATCCGATCGTTGGCGCCGAGGATTCGTTCGGAGGAGGCTGCGGGAGTTGATTTGGGGTTCAAAACTGACAGGCCCGCAGCGGCGCCTCCGGCGGCGATTGATTCTTTCAGAAACCTTCGACGGGTCTTTGCCTTCATGATGGCCTCCTCAACGCGGTTTTCGAGACAAATCCGGAGTCTGTTGATGATGTTTGACGGGAGTTTACTCTAGCGCCAGTGAATCAATGATACAAGGCAGAGAAGCGCCGGTCAGCCAGTGCGAAAGAGTTATGACGCTTGTCGCAAATCTCATTTCTTGCGCTTGAGATAGAAAATCGGGTCGGCAGGTGAACCCTGCACGGCGACAAGTTCCCATCCCTTTGCGCCAAGCTTATCCAGGTTCTTTTCCAGAGGGAAAGACTCGCGGCTGAAGGCGCCGGTTTCCTTCCTCATGGATCCGCTGTCGGACGGCGAGAGGTTCACGGTACCCCCAGAGACGACAAGGTATTCCCATCCATCACCTCTCGATGACTGCGGCTCATCGGCGCTCGGTCGATCCTGAAGCGAACGGGCGGCGGCGCCGGTAACGGCAACCGCTACGAGAACTGATACCGCTGAGATCCAGATGCTTCGTTTCATTTCTTCACCCTTCCACACGCTGCGAATGCCTCTATGAAGCAGATCGGTCTTTGTAAGCAGGCGCGTCACGATCAATGCAAGCCAAACACAAACAATGAATGGCCCGCGGCAATCGCGACATGTTGCTTGCCGTCGATCGAGAAGCTGATCGGGTTTGCAGCGATCGCGCCGCCGGTTTGAAAGTCCCAAAGCGGTTTCCCGCTCGACGCATCAAGCGCAAAGAAGTTCCCTTCGTTCGAACCTCCGAACACAACTCCACCTGCCGTCGACAACACCCCCGCCCACGGCGGCGACTGGAGCATAAACTCCCACTTTAGTTTTCCCGTCTCCACTTCGAGCGCGCGGATCGCGCCGCTTGCCTTGTCGCCTGCCACGGCACGCTCTCCGCCGCCGGCGAAAAACGTCCCCGGTTTGTAATCGGCTTCACCCTTGTAGTAATACGCGCCCATTTCCCGGACGGCGACGTAGAACAGTTTGCTCATCGGGCTATAGGAAGGGCTGAACCAGTTGGTCGCGCCTTGCAGGCTCGGCCAAACCAGATTGCCTTCTGCGGTGGGCTCCGTGCCGGGTAGCACGATCGGGCGGCCGCGCGGGTCTAGTCCCTTTGCCCATGTCTGCTTTGCATAAGGTGTCCCGAGGATAAATTCTCCTGTTGCTCGATCGAACAGATAGTAGAAGGCATTGCGATTCGCCATCGCAACCAGCTTGCGCGTGCGCCCCCCGATTTCGGCATCGAGCAGCACCGGGATTTCGGTCGCATCCCAGTCGTGCACGTCGTGCGGGGTGAATTGAAAATGCCACTTGAGTTTTCCGCTGGAGGCGTCGACCGCAAGCAATGAACACGAATACAGGTTGTCGCCCGGACGAGGATCACCGTTCCAATCCGGCCCGGGATTTCCGGTTCCCCAGTAAATCAAATTCAACTCGGGATCGTATGAACCGGTCACCCAGGTTGGGGCGCCGCCGGTTTTCCAGCCATCCCCTTTCCACGTTTCGTGTCCGGGCTCACCCGGACCCGGAATAGTCCACAATCTCCAGGACAGCTTGCCCGTCTGCGCATCATAGGCATCAAGGAACCCGCGTATTCCGGCTTCGCCGCCGCTAATCCCGACGATGATTTTTCCGTCGATCGCAAGCGGGGCCGCGGTTATCGAGTGGCCGGTATTGTTGTCGGCAACGCTAGTGTCCCAGCGAACCGCACCCGATTTCGCATCGAGAGCGACGAGATGACAATCGAGCGTCCCGACATACAGCGTGTCGTCCAGGATCGCGACTCCGCGATTTGTTGGTCCAAACCCGATCGTTTTGATGACCAGCGGCATTTTCCGTTGCCACGTCCACAGCGGGCGTCCAGTGCGCAAGTCCAGCGCGGTGACCCTTGTCGGCGGTTCGGTCACGTACATTATTCCGTCGACCACGATTGGCGATGTCTCGAACCTGCTGCGTGCTTCAATTTGATAAACCCACGCGGGCTTCAATCGCGACACATTTTGCGGTGTGATTTCCTCGAGCGGCGAGAAGCGATGAGCCTGATAGTTGCCGGAGTACGTCAACCAGTTGCCGGGTTCGGACGCGGCGTTGACGATTCTTTTGTGCGGGACCTGCGCGGTGAGGACTGTGGGAAGCAGAAGACTGCAGGCTGCAAACAGCAGACAGGTGCGTTTCATTTCTCACCTCGCAAGCCGGCAAGATAAGCAACGAGATCGTCGATCTCAGAAGGCGTGAGAGCCTCGCGATAGGCCGGCATCATCGAAGCTCCGAACTCCTTCCTTAGGTCCGTCAAATCGACCTTGCGGAAAGAATGGAAAACGTTGCTCGCATCGCGGAGCTGGATAGTGAATGAATCCTCGTTCGATCGTGTGCCTCTCAGCTTCCGCCCGTCACGGGTGACGACGCTCACGACCAGGAATCCTTCGGGAACCGCCGCCCCGGGATCGAGCAGAGCCTCACGGAGATAAGTTGCGCTGCGTTGTGCTCCGATATCGGAGAGATCGGGGCCGATGTTGCCGCCCTTTCCGCTTACGATGTGACACGACGCGCACCCGCCTTTCGAGTCGTAGTACTGCTTCCCTTTGACGGGATTGCCAGGGAGCTTGGCCGCCGCAGTGGTGCGGCCGAGGGATCTCACATAGCCCGCGACTTGCCTTATCTCACGATCGGTCAATTGCCACGCTTGGGGCATTTCTGTACCCTCAATGCCGTTCTGGATGATATGAACGAGGGCTTGATTGTCAGCGGCCCGTCGAAGCTCCGGTTGGTTTAGCGATGGTCCTCTGTCACCGGTTCCGCCGATTCCGTGACAGAGCGCGCAGTGGGCCACGAAGAGTTTATTCCCCCGCGCCAGGTCACTTGCAGTCAACTTCGATATGGGGTCCTGAGCCGCAGAGCCGCCGATCATCATTGAAGCGATAAGCATCGCCAGCATCTGAGAGATGAATGCCATAGCTGCCTCCTTCGGAATTCTTGCAAGAGCTGTCGAGCAGGTTGCGAGAATCTAGTTTAGTTTCGCCGGAGTTTCAAGGAGTCTGCATCTCTAGCAGGCTGCTGAAAAAGTTTCGTAGTCCCGCCTTCAGGCGGAATCCTGACTTGGAATTGTCTTTTGAGACCATCAGAAACTGAGCGTTTTAGGGGCTTCGCTCTTCGAGATTCCGCCTTATAGGTACACCGTAGGGTCAACAAGTCAATCATCAGCCGCCAGGATTTGCAACCGAGGCGAAGGAGGAGTAAGGAAGAACTGCAACGACAGGACGCGCAGCGTCACGTTACGAATTGTTCCGCCTATTGCTAGACGATTTCCTTCAGACATTCGAGCGTGACGCTGCGCTTTGATTCAAAACGAATCACTCAGACGTTGTTCACCAATGACTCAACTATAAGGCCTTCGCGGATCAAAGCCAAGCGCGTCCTGGGGTTGCGATTCTAGGAAGTGGAGGAACAAAGCAATGGCTAGCAGTGAGGACAACGACAAGTATGCAGCGTATGTCGGAATTGATTGGGCAGATCAAAAGCACGTGATCAGGCTACAGACGGCAGAGTCAAACGATAGTGAGGGAGAAGAAATCGAACAGCGTCCGGAAGCGCTTGCAGAGTGGGCAGCGGGTCTGTTCCAAAGGTTCAAAGGTGAGAAGGTAGCTGTCGCAATAGAGCAATCCAGAGGCGCGGTTGTTTATCACTTGATGCAGTATGAGTTCCTGGAGATCTACCCGATTAACCCGAAAACCCTCGCAAAGTACCGCGAGGCATTCAGTCTCAACAACGCAAGCTGTGATCAGACCGACGCAGACTTGATTCTCGAGCTGGTGATAATGCACAGAAATCGATTGCGACGATGGATTGCGGAGGACAAACAAACCAGGCTGCTACGGATGCTGGTAGAGAACCGCCGGACGTTAGTAGATAGAGTTACTGGGTGTACAAACATCCTCAAGAGCCTGCTCAAAAGCTATTATCCGCAGGCTTTAGAACTCGCAGGCGGTCTCAACACCAAGATGGCCTGTGATTTCCTGTCTAACTGGCCGACTGTCGCACAGCTCAAGACCGCCGAACCCTTGCAGTTGCGAGAGTTTTATAGAAAGCATGGCTCAATTCGCAGAGAGGTAATTGAAAAACGGTTGAAGATAGTTAGCAGCATCCACCCACTGATTACGGATGAAGCGATAATTGAGCCTTCGACAATGATGGCTAGCGCAGTTGTGGGGCAACTCCGTTGCTTATTGGCGGCCATTGAGGAATGTGATGAACGGATCTCAAAGATATTTGCTGAGCATCCATTCATGGACGTATTCCAGAGCTTTCCTGGCGCCGGCAAGGTATTAGCCCCTCGTTTGACTGTAGCCTTTGGGACTGAGCTGGATCGCTACAATGCCGCCTCCGACATTCAGCGATTCTCGGGCATAGCTCCAGTGACCGAACAAAGTGGCAAATCCAAGTGGGTGCACAGACGCTACGCCTGCCCAAGGTTCCTCAAACAAACCTTTCACGAGTACGCCGCGCAATCGATTCACTGGTCCGTCTGGGCGAAGGCCTACTACGATCAGCAG
Source organism: Blastocatellia bacterium (assembly GCA_963737945.1). Lineage (GTDB taxonomy): Bacteria > Acidobacteriota > Blastocatellia > UBA7656 > UBA7656 > Onstottus_A. The sequence continues at coordinate 239,182 of CAVTUR010000017.1, forward strand.
AGAAAGTTGGGCAAACGTCATCACGCGACCATCAGAGCGCTGGCCTTCAAGTGGATTCGTATTCTGTATCGGTGTTGGCAAGATCAAACCCAATACGACGAGCAGATCTATCTACAGGCACTGACCCAACGAGGCTCACCTCTAGCGGCGAGCCTGACACTTAACAATGGTTCGGTCAAAGCGGACGCTTGACAGACAGCCTCAGATGTCTGAAGGCGGGACTACGAAACCTTTTTCAGCAGCCTGCTAGGGGTCACGATTTTGCGGCGCGTGGTCAAGTGGCTTCAAGTGCGGTTCTCATTAACGCACTCACTTGAGTGAGGTGCAGTGGCTCGGAATCCCCGAACCGTTTTAACGGTTTAGCCCTCTGGAATCCGTAGACTCTGAAGGTGTAAGACGACCGAAGAGGAAACCGTTGAAACGGTTGGGCGGCGATCTGCCTGGTGGACGCACCCCTCTGAAGAGGTGTGTTAATAAAGGTGTGAAGTACCTTCGAGCGTCGGATCCCAGCCCAAATCGTTACGCTCCCCCATCCCAAACCTGCGCGAGGCTCGCGTGACGACAGGCTTCACTGAATGGTAGAATGCGCCACTGACCGTTGCGCGCACGTATTCGGACAGGCCAGATAACACTTACGGAGGGAAGACATGAAATTCAGAAACATGCTGCTTGCGGCGATGGCCACGGGCGCTCTCATTGCCGCGGGAGCGTTCGCTCAATCGGCACAACACGATCACGATCACGGCTCGGCAATGGCAACTGCCTCTAAGGATTCGCCGGAAACGGCCAAGCAGCAAATGACGGCAAAGGATCTCAAGGCGCGGCTCGACAAGGGCGACAAAGTGATCATCATCGACGCGCGTCACGATCTTGGCGGCCAGATACTCAAAGGAGCTATTCACGTTCCTTCGGATAAGCTTGGCGATTGGGCGAAGGACGCCGACAAGGACTCGGTCATCGTGACTTACTGCACGTGTCCACACGACGAAGCCGCCGACGCCGAGATGCATTCGCTGCTGCAGATGGGCTTCAAGAACGCCTATTCGCTGACCGGCGGTATGAATGCCGCACGCGAGGCCGGGATCGAAGTTGTGACTCCAGCCGACAAATAAACTCCAGCCGCCCGGCTGCATTCATCTCGGAGGAAGGAAATGAAAGCAAGACTTATCTTAGCCGTTGCCGGTGCGCTCGTATGCGCAGCGATATTCGCGATTTCGTTTTCGAAACGCGCAAACGCCGCGCCCAATAGCGGGGAGAAGATGAACTCGATTTACGATTTCTCTCTCAAAGATATTGACCACAAGGAGGTCAATCTGGCTCAGTATCAGGGCAAGGTCGTGCTGGTTGTCAACGTGGCCAGCCGATGCGGGTTCACCCCTCAGTACGAGGGACTCCAGAAGATCTATCTGAAATACAAAGATCGCGGATTTGTGATCCTCGGATTCCCGGCGAACAACTTCATGTCTCAGGAGCCCGGCACCGACGAGGAGATAAAGACCTTCTGCTCCGCAAAGTACAACGTAACGTTCCCGATCTTCTCCAAGATCTCGGTGAAGGGCGACGACATCCATCCGCTGTACAAGTTCCTTACAAGCAAGGAGACCAATCCCGAGTTTGGCGGCGACATCAAATGGAACTTCAGCAAGTTCCTGGTGGACAAGGGTGGGAAGATCATCGCCCGATTCGAACCGGCCGTGAAGCCTGAGAGCGAACCGGTGATTCAGGCGATTGAGAAAGCGCTGCAGTAAGAGAGCACCTCAATTCAGAGCGATTCGATCGGAAGGGGGCCTGGCGCCCCCTTTTTGACGCCTTCTCGGTCTCAAACGGGACCTTTGCTGTCTTGCGCGCAACGTGTCCCGTTGTGTTTGTTTCGCGCGGTGAGCGCGAAGAATCGCAGCGTCAACCTGACGGCGTAAGTGAGCAACTTGTACGCCGCAGCCGCGCGCCTGTAATCTGTAGCTTCTCTTTTTTTGAGGGAGACAATTCGGCTTGACCACCACAGCTAACAATAAACCCCTTGTCCTGGTTGTTCTCGACGGTTTTGGCTATTCCGCGCGAAAAGAAGGAAACGCGATCGCGCTTGCCCACACGCCTCATTTCGATGAGTGGTACAAGACGTATCCCAACACCCTCATCGAAGCCTCCGGGGAATACGTCGGGCTGCGAGCCGGACAGATGGGCAACAGCGAGGTCGGGCATTTGAATATCGGGGCCGGACGCGTAGTTCGCATGGACACCTCGCGCATCGACTACGCTATCGAGACCGGCGAGTTCTTTCGTAACCCCACCCTCGTTGAAGCGATGGAGCACGCAAAGGCTCGCCAGTCGGCCCTTCACCTGATGGGTTTGGTTTCGCACGGCGGCGTTCACTCTTCTCAAGACCATTTGTACGCACTGCTTCGAATGGCCAAAGAGCGAAACGTGGAACGAGTGTGCGTCCACGCATTTCTCGACGGGCGCGACACTGCGCCTGATTCAGGGGCAGGCTACGTCGCCGAGTTGATCGACAGGATGGGCGAATACGGCGTCGGGCGAGTAGCGTCGGTCGTTGGGCGCTATTACGCGATGGATCGGGACAAGAGATGGGAGCGCACCGAGCAGGCATACCGACTTATGCGTTACGGCGAAGGGAGCGCCCGGCGTGATCCTGTTGGCGCCATTCGAGAATCCTACGGCTCCGGAGTCACCGACGAGTTTGTAAAACCGATAGCGATTGTCGATGACGACGACGAGCCCGACTGCGACGATCACGGATGGCGACAGCGTGATCTTTTTTAACTTCCGGTCGGATCGCGCGAGACAGATCACTCGCGCGTTCACCGAAGACGACTTCACTTTCTTTGATCGAGGACCACAGCCCGAAATTCGATTCACCTGCATGACCATTTATGATCGAGAGTTCTCGCTCCCGGTCGCATTCGGGCCCGAGCAACTGGATCAGATACTGGCGGATGTGTTAGCCGACGCCGGGCTCAAGAATCTTCGCATAGCGGAGACCGAAAAGTACGCGCACGTGACCTTTTTCTTCAACGGTGGAGTCGAGCCGGTATTCCCGGGAGAGGAGCGAATCCTGATTCCGTCGTCCAAGGTTGCCACCTATGACCTGAAACCCGAGATGAGCGCGTACGGCATCACCGATGAAGTCGTCAATCAGATTGGAAGCGGGCGCTTCGACGCGGTGATCATGAACTACGCGAACGCCGATATGGTTGGGCACACGGGCGACCTTGATGCAACGATCAAGGCGGTCGAGGTCATCGACGAATGCCTCGGGCGGGTAGTCGAGGCGACTCGGGCCAAAGGCGGAACGATTGTCATCACCGCTGATCACGGCAATGCCGAGCAGATGATAGATCCGGTGACCGGACAGATATTCACCGCGCACACTACGAACCCCGTGCCGGTAATTCTGATCGGCGGGCCAGCTTGCAGGCTGCGCGAGGGAGGTTCGCTTCGGGACATCGCGCCAACGATGCTCGGGATACTCGGGCTGAGAAAACCGGAGCAAATGACCGGGCAGGATCTGCGGGTAGAGATGGAGGATAGAGGATGGAGGATAGAGGATGGAGGATAGAGGATGGAGGATAGAGGATGACGAGCCGATTTATTATTTGTGATTTGTGATTTGTGATTTGACGCACTTTATCGGTGAAAATAGAAAATAGGAAATAGGAAATAAAAAATAAGTCATCGTCGTGACGACATAAGGATAAACAATGAAAGTTGGGCTGGTAGGCTTTGCGGGGTCGGGAAAGACGACCATATTCAATACACTCACCGGGCTCGCCGCGGAAGTCGGCGGTTACGGGGCGCGTGAGAAGGCTAACATCGGGGTGATAAAAGTTCCGGATCATCGTGTCGATAAGCTAGCGGAGATTTACAACCCGAAGAAGAAAACATATGCCGAGATCAGCTTTGTCGATGTAGCCGGTCCGCAGGCCGAGGAAGCCGAGCAAACCCAATCAGGCCTCGATCCGAAGCTTGTTCAGCACATGCGTGAGGCCGACGCCCTGGTTCACGTCGTGCGCGCGTTCGACAATCCAATGCTCTCGCAAACTGTCGATCCGGCGCGCGACATTCGCTCGTTTGACGATGAACTGATGCTGACCGATCTTGTGCAGATCGAGAATCGAATAACACGGTTGAAGAAAGAGAAAGACTCGGTTCGGGAGAACGAACTGATGCTGCGGTTGAAGGCGGCGCTTGAAGAGGAACGGCCGCTCCGCGATCTCGATCTTACACACGAGGACCTGGCGCTCATCGCGGGGTTTCGCTTCTTGAGTCTCAAGCCGCTGCTGTTGTTGTTAAATCAAGCGGAGGAGGCGGTGGGAGCGAACGTACCCGGGGACATTCAGGAACTCGCCGAAGCAAAGAAGCTCAGCGCCATTGCGATGTCGGGTAAAGTCGAAATGGACATCGCCCAGCTGGCGCCCGAAGAGCAGCGCGAGTTTCTCCAGGACCTGGGTGTCAATGAGCCCGCGCGCGATCGGTTCATTCGCGCAGCGTATTCACTGTTGGACTTGATCAGCTTCCTGACCTCAGGCGAAGACGAATGCCGCGCCTGGTCGATAAAGCGCGGGACTACCGCCCAAAAAGCGGCGGGTGTGATTCACTCGGACATCGAGCGGGGATTCATAAGGGCCGAGGTTACTCGATTCGAAGATCTCGCGGAACTAGGCAGCGAGGCGCGCTGTCGCGAGCAGGGGAAACTGAAGCTCGAAGGGAAGGAGTATGTCGTCCAGGACGGCAATGTTGTTCATTTCCGATTCAATGTTTGAGGGCAGTCCGTTGTCCGCAGTCGGCAGTCCGTTCTCCCCTGGCGGCGGGCATCCGCGCGACGACGCGTCCTGCGCCCGCGCCCACGATCCAAAGCCAACGATTGACGACGGCCGACGGCCGACGGACCACGGACTACGGACTACGGACCTCCGAGTTGTGCTGTTTGATATCGACGGCACGTTGATAAAGACGGTTCGGCGTCGCGAATATCGCGAACTCATACATTAGATGTTGCTGGAGGTCTTTGGAACCCGTGGGAGAATCAGCGAAGTTGACTTTGCCGGCAAGACTGATCTGGCGATTTACCGCGAGGCCCTCGAGTGTGAAGGCATCACGCCCGGGCAGATACGCGAACGCCTTCCGCTGGTCGAAGCCGCGACGGTAGAAATCTTGAATCACCTCGCATCCACCGGAGATGTTTTCCGACTTTGTCCCGGCGTGCTGGAGCTACTCGACGCTCTGTCGGGCGACTCACGATTCCTGACGACCCTGCTAACGGGTAATGTTGAGAAGCTGGCGGAGGCAAAACTGCGTGTATCGGGAATCTGGGATTACTTCCAGGTTCGCGGCGCGTTCGGCAGCGACGACGAGGAACGCGATCATCTGCCTGCCGTCGCGGCTGAGAGAATTAACGGTCACCTGGGGTTTGCCCTCGCCCCTGAGCGCTTCATCATCGTGGGCGACACGCCTCGCGACATTTCGTGTGCTCGTCATTTTGGCGCTCGGGTCCTGGCGGTAGCCTCAGGCCAACACACCCTCGACCAACTGAAGGAGCATTCGCCCGACGTTCTCCTTGCCGATCTTAGCGATACGACGGCGGTGGTTGGTATGCTGTCCGAAATGTGATAGAACACACGCTCAAGGCTGACTGAAATCCGTCTCCAGTCGATCCTATGCGATTGCTCGACGGTGGCTTTCACGACAAACACGGAGGCTCGGATGAAGAGAAAGCTCTTGCTCCGGATGTTTACATTCCTGGCCTGTACCGCCTCAGTTCTCGGGGTCCAGCAAGGCAAAGAAAGAGTCACGGCCTCACAATCACCGGATCAGGTCAAAGCTCGCAGCAAAGACGACGTGGTCCGAATTTCGGTGACCCTCGTTCAAATCGACGCCGTAGTCACCGATCAGAGAGGTAAGCATATAACCGATCTCAAACCCGAAGATTTCGAGTTGTTCGAAGACAACCGGCGCCAGCAAATCACCAATTTTTCTTATGTGACGACTCAACCGCCGAGCGTTGAAGCCACGGCTCTTTCAGGCCGCGCCAACCCGAATCTGGTAGCCGGGCCGCCTCGGTCACCGGCTAGCCTACGACCTGATCAGGTGCGCCGAACTATAGCGCTGGTCGTGGATGACATTGGCATGTCGTTTGAGAGCATTGCCACAGTCAGGGACTCGTTGAAGAAGTTCGTGGACGAGCAGATGCAGCCCGGCGATCTTGTCGCCATCATCCGGACAGGCGCGGGCATGGGCGCCTTACAGCAGTTTACTGCCGACAAACGTAGGCTCTACGCGGCTATCGACCGCGTGCGATTCAATCTCATGGTGGGGGGTGGCCTCGGGGCGTTCCAGCCGATGACCAGCGCCCCTTTCGCTGGACAGGGTGGGCTTGGCGCGGCGGAGATGAGGGCCTTCATATCCTCAAGCAATACGTCTCGCGAGGAGATGTTTAGCGTCGGCACGCTGGGCACCATTAGTCTGATAGTGGGTGGACTAAAGGACTTGCCCGGCCGTAAATCGGTGATCTTGCTGTCTGACGGTTTTGATGCCTTCAGGTCCAGCGATTTCAGAGTCCTGGAGGCGTCGCGGCGCCTTGTCGATGCTGCAAATCGCGCCTCAGTAGTTGTCTACACCATAGACGCTCGAGGGCTTCAGTATACCGGTCTGACAGCCGCGGACAACACTGCCTTTAACACCGGTGCTGACGTCCGGAACGTCCAGTCTGATCGCAGCGCTCGTTTGTCCGCGACCCAGGGAGGCCTGAACTACCTTGCCGCTCAAACCGGCGGATTTCTGGTGCGAAACACAAACAACATCTCCGACGGGGTCGGCCGCGTACTTGATGATCAAAAGGGTTACTATCTCCTCGGGTACATTCCTGAACAAGCGACCTTCAAGGCGGTGCAGGGAAAACGACAATTCCACAACATAAGCCTGAAAGTTAAGCGAGCCGGCCTGCATGTACGATCGCGCACCGGTTTCTACGGCGTTACCGATGAGGAATCCGGCACGGCCTCGAGTGCGGGTGCACAGCAAATAGTCAAGGCGCTGACCTCGCCTTTCACGGCAGGCGACATTCACGTCAAACTCACGTCGTTGTTTGGACACGAGCAGAAAGAAGGATCGTTTATGCGCTCGATAATGCATATCGACGCACGCGATATTTCATTTAGCGAAGACGCGGATGGATCTCGCAAGGGCGTGATTGAGATTGTCGCGTTCACCTTTGGCAGTAACGGTGAGATCGTGGACCGGGAAGCACGCGGTTACAACTTGAGCGTGAGCAACGAGGGGTTTCAGAATCTGGTGGATCAGGGGTTTACCTATGCCGTCAATGTAAAAATCAAGAAGCCCGGAGGCTATCAGCTGCGAGTGGCGGTGCGAGACCCGCGCGCGGAACATGTGGGTTCGGCAAGCCAGTTCATCGATGTGCCTGACATAGGAGCGAATCGGCTCACACTATCGGGTCTGGTGGTTTCCGGTTACGATCCGAAGTCCAAATCGGCTTCCGGGGGCGCACCTGGCGATCAGTCCAACAGCAACAACGCCGGCACCATTGATCAAGCCGCCACCCCTGCCGTGCGAATGCTCAAGCGTGGAACATATCTGGACTACGGATTCCTGATCTATAACGCGCAGCTCGATGAGAAAACCGGGAGGCCACAACTCGAATCGCAATTGCTTATGCTCAAAGACGGCAAACCGGTGTTCACCGGCAAAATGCTTCCTCTTGCGGTTGGCGATGAGCCCGACTGGAAGCACATTCCCGCTTCCGGCCGGCTGCGTTTGGGGGACGACCTTGCTCCCGGTGAATACATGTTGCAGATCATCGTCAACGACAAACTTGCCAAGGAAAAATACCGCTGGGCAACACAGTGGATGGATTTTGAGATAGCAAAGTGAATGATGAATGATGAATGATGAATGATGAATGAATGATGAGGGAATGAAACGTGACGAGTGAAACGTGATTGGCGGTTCCTGAACTAGTCGGTCGAGGTTGTTCAGCAGATCGCTACCAATCGACCAAATTTGCTGCACCACGCTTCACTCATCATTCATCATTCATCATTCATCATTCATCATTCATCACTCATCATTCATCACTCATCATTCATCATTCATCATTCATCATTCATCATTCATCATTCATCATTCATCATTCATCATTCATCTGAGGCGTCGACCGATCACCAACAAAGGCCAGTCTTATGAGAGGCGGGGCTGCCAACGTAGTGATCACCGCCATCGCCAGCACGACGCCATATATCACGTCGCTCACCGCTGCCATCGCCAACCCGATCTGTGCCACCACAATGCCGACCTCGCCTCGCGGGATCATGCCGACGCCAACCTGGATCGCCCTCCGCCGTCCCATACCGATTGCCCCCAGACTGCAGCCGATAAACTTAGTCAGAATAGCCAGTCCGATGACGACCACCGAGAGTGCAACGGCATGCGCTGAAAGAAATATCTCAAGGTTGAGCTTCATCCCGATCGCTACAAGGAAGAACGGTGTGGTGAACTCGGTCAGCGCTTGTGACTGCTGATGCAATCTCGTCCCGTCGGTCGCTTCTGAGAGCGCGACGCCTGCCAGAAACGCCCCGATGATCCCGGCGATGCCTATCATGTTGGCCACTACGGCCAGCCCAAAACACAACACTAGAGCGAACATCAACAGCGAATGATTGATCTTCATGTTCACCACGGGCTGCTTAACCCGATTGACGACCCTCGACCCGAACGCAATTACCACCACCGTAAAAGCTACTGCAAGCGCGCCGATGAGCCCGATGCTCCAGTAGTTCACGTGTCCGGTTGCCAGGCTGCTGACGACCGCCAGCACCAGCAGCCCTATTACGTCGTCAATCACGGCGGCTGCCAGGATCACCCGGCTGGCTTCGGCGGTGATCAGCCCCATCCCGGATAGCACGCGAGCGGTGATTCCGACCGAGGTCGCGACCATCGCCGCACCTAGAAAAGTCGCTTCGACCCAGGAATGTCCGGGCCACAGTGAGAGCAGCCCCCAACCCGCGACAAACGGCACGAGCACGCCCAGCACTGCAACTACCGTGGCGGTTCGACCGACCTTGAATATATCGCTTGGCCTGGTCTCGAGCCCGACCGTGAAGAGCAGGAAGATCACTCCGATCTCAGCAAGCGCGTCCATCACCTCAGTGGGTTGTACTAGGTTAAGAACGGCAGGGCCGATGAATATGCCGGCGATTATCTCGCCTACCACGGCGGGCTGACGCATGCGCTCGAACAGCTCGGCGGCGAGCTTCGCCGCTAGAAGCGCGATAAACAGCGTCAGAAGAACCTTACCGTGATCGGCGGTTACCAGTAATATTGCGTGCAATCCGGTCGTGACCAATCTCATTGCCCCCAAACAAAGAAGGTCTATGGTGTTACAGGTGTACCGCGCGACGCAAGGTTAGATCAATCGGCGCAACCCGCCCGTCGCTCGAAAGCGCGCAGAGAGTTGCCTGGCGACTTCCGGCTGACGGGGCCTACGAAGCCGGCGCGGTCACGCTGACACACGGCCGAGCCAGCATGTATAATTCGCGCTCATGCTCTTTTCTGCCCGCTCGATACTCGCTGTGGATGGGTCCCCTTTTGGGCAGTCGCTTTCGATGCTTCCGGTAATGAGGGCGCTTCGGGCTTCATACCCGGGAGCAATTCTAGTTGCCGCCGCTCCCGCCGGCACCTGCGAGCTGTTGAGAGCTTGCGGCGGTGTCGATGACTGCATCTCGTTCGGTGTCATCAAAACATCGAACCGGGGACATCCAGGTGCCTTCAGAAGGTTCGTGGGGTTGATCCGGGGCGCCCGCCGTTACGACTTCGATCTGATCCTGGATTTTTCACCGAGTCTCGAAACCCAGATCGCAACACATCTGGCATGGCGGGGTCGTGTATTCACGCCGTCGAGGGGTTCTCGTGTGCTAGGCATGCTTCTGGAGCTTGGCGGAGCGCCCCGATTCGCGGGCCGCGCGGGTCGTTCAGATCACGCGACCGTCCTGCAACAGGTCGGCGTGGATTTCAGCGACGTCCGGCTCGCCATCACGCCGGCGGTTGAGGAAGACGCGCGATTCGAGCTTCGCCTGGCGAGCAGCGGTTCACGCGGTGGCGAGTTGATCGGCTTGCTGTATGCCTCGAATGCCGACGGTCAGGGCTCCTGGCCTGTTGATGCATTCGGAGAAATTGGGATGCGCCTCGCAAACAATTTCAGCGCTCGCATAGTTGCCGCCGATGAACCCTCCGACAACACGTTCACTCGAGTCGTGAGCGCGCGACTGCCATCGGGCTCAATAAAGCTGGCGGAGCCGCGCGCGCTGGAGCTGGTAGCCGCGATTTCCCGAGCGAGCATCGTAATCACCGATGCTCCGGCGATGGCGCAAATCGCGTCAGAGCTTGGCACGCGGGTCATCGAGATCGCCGATGCAATGTCTACCACGGCTACGTCGTCAACGACTCATCGCATTGCGCGCGGCTCTTTGCGGGGTAACGTGCCGGTTGACCAGATCTATGAGATCGCCAGTGAAATGATCCAGGAGAACCGGAGTCCGTTGCTCTTTAAGCGCCCGTGAAACCCAGGGCGCGCTGGATCACCCCTGGGCTCTTTGACAGAAATGTTTTTCGTGTATAATCGGACTCGCAGCGCAGCAAAAATCCACACGCACCGCAGTTGAAAGCTATAGTCTGAGGCTTAATCTCTGAATGGAGGGGCCATGAAGAATGTGCTTTTGCTTGTAGGAGTGGTTGGCCTTGGGGCGGGTGCCTGGTTTATCTACCAATATATGTACACGCCAGAGGGTACGACCGACAGAACGGATCTCATTCTGGGCGGAGTCTTTTTCGGTGTCGCGTTAGTTTGCTTTGCCGTTTTCTTCTTCATGAAGGTAAGAGCGGAAGGGGACCAGGACATTAGTATCACAAAGTTCTGATCAAACCGATCTTCGAGGTGGACGACAAGGGCAGTGATCGATAGATTGCTTCTACGCGCCAGTGCCGACCCGGCTTCTCCCTCTCGTGCGCGTCAAAGCCATTACTCGATCACGTCCGTCGGCGATCCAGGAGGATTATGCCGGTCGCTCAGGGATGACGCGGAGCGGCCGAGGCGTTCATCTTTCGCGAAGCGCTCGGGCCACCTGGTCTATTCTCCGCACGCCCTCCCTGATTGCTTCGAGCGAGTTGGCGTATGAGATCCTGAGGTAACCTTCCATACCGAAAGCCGAACCCGCGGTCACGACCACGCGTGCTTCGTCCAGTAGTAGTTTGGAGAGTTCGATCGAGTCGCGCACCCGCCCGCCAAGCAATTGCTTCACATTAGGCATCACGTAGAAGGCGCCTTCAGGCATCGCGCACTCTATGCCTTCGATCTCATTCAGCGCCGGAACTACCCAGTCGCGGCGGCGGAGGTATTCTGCGATCATCGAGCCCACACAGTCCTGGGGGCCAATGGCAGCTTCGATGGCGGCCTTCTGGGTCATCGAATTTGCGTTCGAGGTTGAATGACTTTGCACCTTGAGCATCGACTGGATCCACGCTTTCGGCCCCAGCCCAAAACCAAGCCGCCATCCGGTCATCGCGTGGGTTTTGGAAAAGGATCCGCAGATCATTATCCGCGAACGCAGATCCTCGGGTAGCTGGGCCGCGGTAAACGGCACAGCCGGAGGGTATGCGAAGTACAAATAGCATTCGTCGCTAATCACCCAGACGTCGCGCTCGGCGGCGACCGCCACTATTTTTCTAAACTCTTCGGGCGGGATGATGCGCCCGGTCGGGTTGTTTGGCGAGTTGATGATCAACAACCGCGTGCGGGGTCCGATCGCGCTGCTGACCGCGCTAGCCGTCAACAGAAACCCGTCAGGCTCGGTATCGATGATGACCGGACTGGCGTGCAGGAACTTCGCGATTTCCGGAAACGTGACCCAGTAGGGCGAAGGTATCAGCACCTCGTCGCCCGGGTTGAGCAGTGTGGCCATTGCGTTGAAGATGGCCTGTTTGCCGCCCATCGTAACCAGGACCTCAGAGGGGTCGCAGTTGGCGTCAAAATCGCGTCGCAGCATCTCGACTATTGCTTTACGCAGGGGAGCGATGCCGCTCGTCGCCGTGTAGCGAGTAAAGTTATTTTCGATCGCTTGCTCGGCGGCGTCTTTGACGTTGCGCGGGGTAGGGAAGTCGGGCTCACCGGCGCCGAGGTCTATCAGATCGACGCCCTCCGATCGCAGCCGCTCGGCTTCCATCAAGACGGCTAGCGTGGAAGAGACTTCCATGCCTGCCACGTTGTCTGACTCTTTGAATGATGCTCTGCTTGTCGTCAACAACTCCTCCAGACTTATATGACCTATTGGACCTATATGACTCCTTCAGCCATTTGAAATCTTATCGCGCATCCGCTCTTCCACCAACTTCGGCACCAGACCGTTAATCGAGCCGCCCAGTTTGAACACTTCCTTGATCAGCCGCGAACTGATGTACGAGTAAGCTTCACCGGCCATCAGAAAAACTGTTTCGACGTTTGGCTCGAGGCGGCGATTCATGAGTGCCATTTGAAGTTCGTATTCGTAGTCCGAAATAGCTCGAATACCCCGAACAACAAACTGCGCCTGCTGCGCAACCGCATAATGGACCAGCAAGCCTTCGAAAGTGCCCACTCGGACGTTGTTCAGAGGAATTGCTTCTCGGATCATCTCGACCCGCTCCTCGGTTGTGAACATCGGCTGCTTTTCCATGTTTAGAAGGAGAGCTACGACGACCTCATCAAAAAGCCTTGCTGATCGCTCGATGATGTCGAGGTGCCCCATCGTTATCGGGTCGAATGACCCCGGGTAGATTGCGCGGCGCATCAGGGTTTATCTCCTCGAGATTTCTGATAGCACGAACATCGCTTTAAGGCGAGCGATACTAGCATGGAAAAGCTACCGCTAGCCAGCAGCCTCAGACGGAGGCTGTCTCATAAAACGCGAGCGCTGATTCTCCCTGCTTCACTTCACGAACCATTCGCAGCCTGCCGTATTCCTGCTCGGGCGGAGTCTTTGCTCGGTGCTCGACAATGATCAGCGCACCGCCAGACAGAAGATCGGCCGAGCCGAGCGTTCTCATCACTTGACCGTAGAGTTCCGAGGCGTAGGGCGGGTCAAAAAATACAATATCGAAGGGCCTCGACTCCTGCTCGAGACGCTTGAGCGCGGACGCGGCGTCGCGGGTGATGATAGTCGCCTGGCTGTCAATCGCAAGCGTCGCGAGATTGGCCTCTATTATCCCGCACGCGTGGCGCGCACGTTCGATGAAAGTCACTGCGGCTGCGCCCCGGCTTAGCGCTTCGATTCCGACCGCTCCCGAGCCCGCACAGATGTCCAGGAAGCGGGTGCCGGGTATTCTCGGAGCAAGTATGTTAAACAACGTCTCGCGCAAGCGGTCTGACGTAGGCCGGACCGCGAGCCCACTCAGGCTCCGCAGTCTTCTGCCGCGATAGGTTCCGCCGATCACTCTCATTGCTCGATGATCATAGTGAATCCTGATTGGGGATGGCTGAGTTCTGGGAAGTCCGTGGTCAGTGGTCAGTGGTCAGTGGTCAGTGGTCAGTGGTCAGTGGTCAGTGGTCAGGTGGTCAGTGGTCAGTGGTCAGTGGTCAGTGGTCCGTAGTCCGTAGTCCGTAGTCCGTCGTCCGTAGTCCGTAGTTCTTAAGTGCCAAGACATTGGTTACAGTGAAAAAGTGGCTCAGGCACTCGAACCGTGCAGCGGAGGATAGACCACTGACCACTGACCACTGACCACTGACCACTGACCCCTCAACTGACCACTGACCACTGACCACTGACCACTGACCACTGACCACTGACCACTGACCACTGACCACTGACCACTGACCACTGACCACTGACCACTGACCACTGACCACTGACCACTGACCACTGACCACTGACCACTGACCACTGACCACTGACCACTGACCACTGACCACTGACCACTGACCACTGACCACTGACCACTGACCACTGACCACTGACCACTCCCGACCGCCTGTTAGTTGACTTTTCCCTGAGCGGCACCGCAAAATCACAATCGCCTGGAGGCCGCGAACCTGGCCGGTTGGTTTCGAAGATGATGAAACAGGCTTCTACAGTTGCTCTTATCCTGCTCTGCTCGTTGGGGATTGGTTTCGCAAAACCGCAAAGCGCCGGCACGTTGAAGGGCAAAATCGAAAACGAGAAGGGCAAACCGATTGTCGGCGCTGAGGTGCGAGCACTACGCAATCGTGACCGGTCACTCAAGGAAACAAAAACGGATGAGGCAGGGAATTTCTCCTTCGAGCTAGTGCCCGACGATTACACGGTGAGCTTCGATGCTGAAGGCTATCAAGGCGGAACGCTTGTTCAGATGCAGCAGGTCGAGGACGGCAAAGAGACAATTATCAAACCCATCCGCGTGTCGAAAGTTGGTCACCGGACATCGCTCATACGCGGAGCAGTGTTCGACAACGAGGGTGCGTCACTGGCAGGCGTGCATCTGAAGCTCGCGCGAGTGCCGACCGACGAGGAAGAAAAGGATCACAAAAAAGTTAAGTCATCCTCGCTGAGCTACACGAGCAACAGTCACGGGGAGTTCGCGTTCAGGGTGCCCGCGGAACGCGCGAGGTATCAGATCACCGCCGCGCTTCACGGTTTCAAACTGGAAACCAAACTCGTCGATGTAAACGAGTCAGAGTCTGTTCCTTTGTCATTTTCACTCGAACCGGTGAAGAACAAGTGACAGCCGACCGACAAAAGCCACACGTAAAGACGGGCGAATCCGAACCGCCGGAACATCCCAGGGACAGGCGAGCTGACTACCTGACCGCGCGTCAACTTTCCGAGGTATTGCAGATCAGCGAGGCAACGGTTCACAGGCTTCGTCGCACCGGCCGCATCCCGGCCGTGCTTCTTACTGACCGATTGATCCGCTTTAACCTGCGCGATGTCCAGAAGGCGCTGCGGCCGCAGTCTGCATCACATCCTTCGGACGGCAGTGAGGCTGAGCACGAGCAAGGGCCAAGCCCCCAGTTGTCATTTGTGGATCTCACCGAAGAGTTCATAAGGACGGACGAATAAGAACCGATCGGGTGTTGCGTCTTCTGCCATTCCGTGCCTGCGTCCCGCTCTCAATGTCATCGATTGAAATCGGAACCGTTCGCGTACGTTTGGGCGATGTCATCCATAATCGTCTGCGAAATAGCGTCGCGTCCCGATCGGGCAAAGGCCAACACCGCACCTTGGCGCTCGGTCCGAAAGACGGCCGCTTTTGACGTGCCCGATACCAAATAGAATGGAGAATCGGCGTCGATCAGTTTTGGAGCGACGCTGACGCGTACTCGCCCCTGCCATATTCGAGCGCGGCCAACCAGTCGAACCACGCGACCGCTTTCGCGTCCGATTTTGATCAACGATTCGGTCTCAGGGCCGATGCCTATACGCGAGATTTCAGCGAGTCGAGCATTTGCACCCATCAGCGACTTCGCAAGGATCAGGATCTTCGATGCCGTGTCCCAACCTTGAACATCAAGAGAAGGATCAGGCTCTGCAATGCCGTCAGCCTGAGCGGCGGCGAGAGCTTCATCAAACGATCTGCCGCTTTGCTGCATCTCGGTCAGCACGTAGTTTGTCGTGCCGTTCAAAATCCCGCGGATCTCGAGCACCCGATCGCCCGCAAACTCATCCGGAATGCTCACTCCCGTTGTTCCGCTGAAGCCAAGCCGCACGTTACCCGTCTGCGCCGCTTCCTTGAGTGCTCCAAAACCGTGCACGAGCGGACCTTTGTCTACGGTGATAACGTTGATGCCTTGCTCAAGCGCGGTCGTGATCAATCCAAGCGCGGGTTGTCCGTCTGTGATGTTCGTGGGAAGTGATTCGACGAGAATGGAGACTCCCGCCGATAGAAGGGCTCTGATGAAATCGCTGGCGTCGATTACGACGCCGGGCGCAAACTCCCTCACGCTGTGCCCAGACTCCTTTTGATCCAATGCGCGTGCGACTTGCGAGGCATTGTCCAGGAAGACACCGCCGCTGCTGTCGGCGACCGCGCCAATGCGAATTGGGGGCTGGTTGATCGCTGCGTCAGATTGGCTGTACCGGACGAATGCGCGGCCCACGTTCCCAAACCCGAGGAGAGCGACGCTAGCTTTCGTCATTGGCGTAGAGGTAAGCGGCAGAAATCAAAAATATCAAATCGCAAATCGCAAATATCAAATCTCAGATTTGTGATTTGATATTTGCGATTTGATATTTTCTATTTTCGACAATTCGAGATTCCGCATTCGGGCTATCGTTCCTACGCTTCAGCGCCTGCAGCCTCGAATGCCGGAAGCAGCCCTTTGATATCGCGCACCACCCGGGCGACATCTTCCTGATCCGCGAGCGCCATCATGAAGAACCTATACCCGTTGTGAAAACAGATCAGCCCGTTGCTGAATAACCAGATGCTCGACAGCAGCGGGTTCCCGCCGAGTATGATGTTGATTGGGAATCCCGCGACACCGCCTCCGGAGAACGCTTCGAAAACGAGTCCGGCGCCGGCCGCAACGCTAAACGCGCCAAGCAGCGGAGCGCCGACATACTTTGCAGCGTCGCGCTCAAACTTCACCCGCGCCCGTTCCGCTTCAGGAAGCTTGCCGTCGCGGATCAGTGCCTCCTGACGTTTTAGATAGGCCTCATACTTCTCAGAGAGCCTCCTCAGACCGTACGGCACGATCGCGGAGTGAAAGAACCAGTTTCCTGCTCCACCGGCTCCGAGCAGCACGACATCCAGCGATGAAAACGCGGACCCGGCGCGGGTGCCGGCGATGAATGCAAGCGAGACCGCGGCAGCCTTGCCTGGGTTTTTCTTTGCCCATTGGCGGGCGCTGGCAATAGTGCTGAGGACCGATGCGGGCAGTCGCGCCGCCGACACGCTTGCTTTTGCGGCGCCGCTGGCGTTTTCGTAGTAACGCCGTGCATCGCCGAAAAGGTCGGATGCCGATTCCTTTGCATCGTCGAAGATCTCGCCGGCTTTTTTGGACGCATCGCTCGCGGCCTCGGCGGCCTTGTCCCTTATGCCTGAGCGACGGACCGCGTCCTCGGTGGCGTCGGCGGCCCGGCGAGCGCCCTCGCTCACGCGCTCGCTGACCCTATGCTCGCGGTCAAGCCGGGACACTTCCTCGCGCGCTGCATCGATAGTAGACGATGCGACTTCGGCGCCTTTGCGCAGCGCGTCTGTGGTTGCCCGTGCTCCTTTGTCGAGCGTCGATTTGATCTCGAACTTCTCGTCAATCACGCGCGCTGCTTGTTCCGCTCGCCGCCTCAGTTCATCGAATTTACTGGCCATGACTATTGCTCCTGGTTGATCTTACTCCGAAGGCAACCTCGGCGGCTACCGTTGATGCATACGCCGTGGATTGATTCGCGGTTCCTTGTGAAGGGGGGCTTCGAGAGGTGATTACCGCAGCAACAGAACATGGAATAGGTTGATAATATGTGGGTTCAAGATTCGACGAGTCTCGTAAATGCGTGGCGTGAGAAGATCTGGAACTCGCGGAATCAAGCCTCCGCGTCAACGGGCACTGGGCGGCGGTTCTCATCAACCGCAACGTAGACGACCTCGGCTTCGGTGACTCTCACGAGGTCGCCGGGATGACTGGCTCGATCCGCTTCGACCAGCACTTTCACGGTGATCGAGGTCCGCCCGATACGCACAAGCTCGGTATAGAAGCTCACAATGTCGCCAACAAACACTGGTGCAACGAACACGACTTCGTGCATGGCTTTGGTGACGATTTTTCGCAGCGTATGCTTGCGTGCCTCGATAGCCGCGGCTATGTCGATATAGCTCAGAATGACGCCCCCAAAGATGGTGCCGTGTGCGTTGGTATCTTTGGGCATGAGCACGACCCGGATCGCCGGATCGGCAAAGGACTTGTCCATATTGAACACAGCCTAGCCCTCGCTCTTGAATGGTGTCAAAGGCGCAAATGGGGTTCCACTTACCGGTGTCTCTGGTTTACTCTTCAGATGGATGGACAAAGAGATATTAGCCGCCGGCGGACTGGTGATTGATAGCGAACAGGGTTCGCGCCGGGTGCTGCTGGTGCATCGGCCACGCTATGACGACTGGTCTTTCCCGAAGGGCAAGCTGGATCCGGGCGAGACGATCGAAGAAGCCGCGCTACGCGAGGTGAAAGAGGAAACCGGGCTCGATTGCCGTATTGTCCAAAAGATCGTGACGCTGCGTTACGACTATCGAACGCGAAATAAGGGACTGCTGAAACCGAAGGCTGTGCACTACTTCCTGATGGAGTGGGTTAGTGGCGAAGTTCGCGTTCCTGGTGAAGAGGTTGATCGAGCAGAGTGGTATGAGTTTGAGGAGGCGGCGCGCAAACTCAGCTATGAGCAGGACAGAAATCTCCTCGCCTCAATTTAACCGGCGAGATTTGTTGCGTGTTGTTATAGAATAGCTTGTGCCTCCAAACGATCCCGCCCCCGGGAGCAATCCATGGCTGAAAAAAAATCGTTCATAACACTGACTACCGACTTCGGTGAAGCCGACTACTTCGTATCTGCGATGAAAGGGGTGATCTATGGAATCAACCCCGCGACCGAGATCGTCGACCTGACGCATCAGATCCCTGCGCACGATATCTATGCCGCGGCCTTTATGCTGAGGTGCTGCTATGAAGACTTTCCCATGAATACGACTCATGTCGTGGTTGTGGATCCGGGGGTTGGATCGGCTCGGAGACCCATAATGGTGATGACCGATGACTATAACTTCATAGGTCCCGACAACGGAGTGTTCAGCTACGTCTATCAGCGTGCGCACGTCAATCGAGTTGTGCACTTCACGGCCGCGCACTATTTCCGACAGCCGGTTTCCACAACGTTTCACGGCCGCGATGTCTTCGCGCCGTGCGCGGCTTATGTTTCGAAGTTGATTGACTGGCGGATGATGGGCGAAGAAGTCAGCGATCCGGTTCAGTTCAGCACGCCGACTCCAGTCGTTGTGTCGGCGAAACAGATCAAAGGAACGGTGATTCACGTCGATCGCTTTGGGAATCTGATAACCAACATCACTTCGACTGAGCTGACAGAGGAGCGGATTCGCGCCGGCGCTCACGTGCGAATCGGCGCGCACGAAGCTGCGCGTGTGCTGACCCACTTTGCCGAAGCCAACCCAAACGAGCTGTTCGCCTATTTCGGCAGCGCCGGGTTCCTGGAGATTGCGCTTCAGCGCCAGCCCGCCGCCAGAATGGTCGACGGCCGTCGAGGAATCGAGGTCGAGGTAGTTATTCCGTGACCAGAGAAAGCCTCGCGCGTCGATACCCACTTCGTGAGGAGTGGGCCGATTGTTGGTGTTAGCCGGAACCCGCGTTCAACTCCTCCGGAAAACCGGCGAGACCTTTATGCGACGGCGACAGCCACGCAGGCGCTCGTTGGTAATGTCTCAAATATTAAGACACTACCGCTCGTTGACATGCCTACGCGCGTATCCTATCCTTCGATATCGGATCACCACCTACGACAAATTAGTAGTGCCCTGGCGCTTACCCCGATTGAAAGGAACGAAATACGACCATGTCGAGTGAAGCAAATGTCGCCAAAGCCGGGCTTGAAGGAATCGTCGCCGCACAATCATCAATCAGCGACGTCAACGGCGAAGAAGGCGAGCTGATCTACGCCGGTTATGACATCCACGATCTGGCTGAGCACGCGACTTTCGAAGAAGTCATCTACCTGCTGTGGAACGGCAAACTCCCCACAGCGACCCAACTCTCCACGCTCAAAGCGCAGCTCAACAGCGAGGCCGGCCTGCCCGGTGAGATTATCCAGTTGATCCGGTTGCTTCCAAAGACCGCCAACCCGATGGAGATGCTGCGGACTGTCGTCTCGGCTCTCAGCCTCTATGATCCGGACGGCGATGACAATTCGCTCGAAGCAAACGCCCGCAAAGCTATACGACTTACGGCAAAGTTCCCGATCATCGTCACCACCTTTCAGCGTGTGCGCAACGGTCAGGAGCCTGTGCACCCTCACGACGAATTGTCAATGGCCGGCAACTTCCTGTACACGCTCAACGGCGAAGAGCCGGACGAGATTGCCACCCGCACGATGGACGTCGCTTTCGTTCTTCACGCGGATCACGAGTTGAACGCTTCTACGTTTGCGGCGCGGGTGACGGCGGCGACTTTGTCCGATATGTATTCCGCGATCGTGTCGGCAATCGGCACGCTGAAGGGTCCGCTTCACGGAGGCGCCAACGAGGGGGTGATCAGGAACCTCCTCGAGATCGGGAGCGTTGACGCCGTCGAGGCTTGGGTAAAGGACGCGTTTGCGAAAAAGAAGAAGATCATGGGGTTTGGTCATCGGGTTTATCGAACCGTTGACCCGAGAGCGACCCACCTGGTCGAGATGTCCCGCCGGCTCGGCGAGCGAACCGGGGAAACCAAGTGGTACGAGATGTCCAGGAAGATGGAAGAGGTCGTGACCCGCGAGAAGCACCTGAACGCGAACGTCGACTTTTACTCGGCATCGACCTATTATGCGCTGGGCATCCCCACCGACCTGTTTACGCCAATCTTTGCGTGTAGCCGTATAGCGGGCTGGACCGCACACGTGCTCGAGCAGTTCAGGAACAACCGACTGATTCGGCCGCGAGCTGAATACGTCGGGCCGCGCGGATTGAAATACGTCCCAATTGAAGAACGACGTTAGCTCCAACCCGCCGGTCGGCAGGTAGGTTCATTACTCGATCATCAGCACACTCGTCGGGACTAATCTGGCTGGCAGGTTTTTCGCTGCCCGCAAGCCGGTGAGGCGGCACCCGGAATATGCACGACCGAAAGGCCCGCCTGAAGGCGGAACTACGAAACGCCAATATTGTCACCCCACTCGGGAATAAATCCGAAGGCCTGGTTGATTCAGTATTGCGACGGTGTGGTGTGGGTGACATCAAGAAGGAGAATTCAACGATGTTTCAGTCAATAAGGATGCTGGCGGTAACCGCCCTTCTTGCGCTGATCGCGTTTGGGTCCACGCCCAAGGTGGGCGATCGAGTTCCTCAGTTCAGCCTTCCTGCGTCGGATGGCCGGACAGTGGCTCTGAAAGATTACTCCGGAAAGAAACTGGTGCTGGTGTTTTATCGCGGCTACTGGTGACCCTATTGCAGGAAACAGCTCGCCAGTTTGGCGGCTGACTACGAAAAGATCAAAGCTGCGGGCGCTGACGTTGTTGCGATCAGCGTGGATAAACCAGAAAAGAGCCGTGAACTGTCAGACAAGCTAAAACTGCCTTTCCCGATCCTTTCGGATGTGGACCATAAAGTCATCGACTCCTACGATCTCTATAACGTCGAAGGGAAGATCGCCAAGCCTGCGACCTACGTCCTGGACACAAAGAGCATAGTTCGCTGGTCATTTTTCGAAGAGGATTACAAGATCAGACCGCTCGACGATGTTGTGCTGGAGGAATTGAGGAAGGCAAAATAGCCGAGCGTCACGGCTCGCCGACAGCTTCAAGAAATCCAGCAGCACGAACGAATAGGAGTGCGAAGCGACCAGGCCGGAGGTAGGCAAGGCGCCGGACCGGCGAGATGCGCGGACGGTTTCGCCCCCAACGAACAGGTCTCAGATCGAGTCTTTGCAACTGAGCTACTCACCGTTTCTCTTCAAGGCTTTGGAAGCAACGCGCGATACGGCGCCGCCCGATCAGGCCGCTTCCACGATTCATAGAACCCCACGAGCCGGCGAAGAGCGTCGATCGTCCTCGGACCTTGCTCCCCCTGACTGCCTCTCAAATCGTTGTAGCTTTCAATCATTAGCGGCTCGGCGTCTTCGAATCGGTGCTGAGCCTCCAGGCATTCGCCAAGGGCGCCCTGGGTAATAGACGTATAGTAATAATGCTCGCCGTAGGTATCCGCGCGAGACTTGAGCGTATCGCGTAGCAATTTTTCCGCCTCACGGGCTCTTCCGGTCTTGCTCATGATGAGACCGAGAGTTGTCCGATAGAAGAGAAAAGCCGGGTGGCTCGGATGAAGGATCTTGTTGCTGATTTCGATTGCTTTGTTGACATACGCTTCCGCCCGCCGGTAATCGCGCTTGAGGTAAAATAGATAAGCCTCTGATTGGAACGTGAACGCCTGATTGGGAAACAAATCACCGACCAATTTGCGATACAGCTGTTCGGCTTCGCGCAACACTCCTTCGGCTTCATTGAGTTCCCCTTTCACGATGAGCACGTCGCCTAAGCCTCTTAGCGCGTGAGCCAGTTCGAGGCGCTCGCGTCCGGGGATGGTGCGAGCTTCGCTGATTGTCTTGCGGTGCAGGCTTTCCGCTTCATGGAAGTCGCCCTGATCGGCTCGCATTAACGCGAGGTTCGTCCGCATAGTGGCGACCAGGCTGCGATACTTTTGAGGAATTTGAGGGCCGAATTCCAGTCCCTCTCGCAGGAGCGGTTCGGCCTCTTGAACTCGACCCTTGTTGCGGAGAATCAACGCATAGTCACTCAACGCACCGGCAAAGGCAACTACATTAGCAACCGTTCCCTCTGCTTTCTGTTTGCGATAGATCGGAAGGATTTTTTGGTAGAGCAATTCTGCCTGCGCTGAGTCTCCTTTGTTGATCAGAAGACCAGCCAAAGCCTGTTCACTTGCTACTGTCTGAGTATTCTCATCGCCGAACAGCTTCCGATTGGTCTCCAAAGCGGCTCGCAAATACGGTTCGGCCAAATCGAAGCGCCCCATCTCGTTGTAGGAGGTGCCAATGGTTAACTGTAGGGCAGCGCGAATATCCGGTTGGTCGCCCATCTCGGTATCTACCGTGCGCGCGGCTTCATCAAGGGCCTCTTTGATCGTTATCTCATGTCCCTTTTGCGAATTCGGCAGAAAGTATGTCGGATCTGATGAGTTGAGCATCTGTTGCAGGAACGCATTGATCTGGAGAGCCTTTTCTTTTTCGCGCTGCGCGGTGTCTTTCTCGCGTCGCGCGGTGTCTCTCTCCGCGGCTGCAACTCTAGCCTCCCAGGCCGTGCCGATGAGGCCGGCCAGCAGCGCTGCGACAATCAAAGTCACGGCAGCAACGCCCGCTTTGTGCCGACCGATAAACTTTGACGCGCGATACGAAACAGAGTCTGCCGTGGCAATGACCGGCAGGCCTTCGAGATGGCGACGAATGTCTTCAGAAAACTGCTCGACCGATGAATATCGTCGTTGCGGTTCTTTTCGCATCGCCATCAGCACGATGCTATCGAGATCGCCTTTTAACCGCCCTCGCAATCCGTCGGGCGGTTCGCTTCGCGCTTCACTGACGGTGTCGATTGTGACTCGTCTGCTCGGCTCGCCTTCCGCCTTTGGTGTCTCCTCCACCTGGCTTATGGCGATGCTGGGTCTGTCAGGGTCCTTCTCACAGATGACCCTGTCGATTTCCGCGGGCGCCAGGCTCTTGAACTGATAGGGATGATGTCCGGTCAGCAACCGGTAGAGTACGACACCGAGCGAGTAAATATCGGATGCCGTTGTGATGGCTTGTCCACGCACCTGTTCGGGGCTGGCATATTGTGGCGTCATGATTCGCGCCACCGTCGCGGTCTGGTCCTTTAGTTCCGTGCCCTCCGGGTCCAGCAACTTGGCTATGCCGAAATCCAAAAGCTTTGGCGTGCCGTCTTCGGTGACCAGGATGTTGCTTGGTTTGAGATCGCGATGCACAACCAGGTTCTGATGCGCATACTGCACCGCAGAACAGACGATTCGGAAGAGCTTGAGCCTTTCGACGGTTGTGAGTTTGTGCGCATCGCAGTAGTCATCCAGCGGCACGCCGTCGACATAATCCAGCACCAGATAGGGTGCGCCGTCTTCGGCGGCGCCCCCGTCGATGAGCCTTGCGATGTTCTTGTGATCCAGACTTGCGAGTATCCGCCTCTCGCCGAGGAATCGCCGCAACAGGGATTCATCGCTCGCGCCGCCGCGTATAAGCTTAATGGCGACTTGTTTCCTATAGTCCTCACCGGCGCGTTCCGCCAGGAAGACCGAACCCATACCGCCATGACCGATTTGTCGCAGGATTCTGTACTGCCCGATGACCGAGCCCGTCGCCAGCCTCTCCTGCTCTTCTTTGACGACTTGAATGGCGTCCTCGACCGCGGGTGTCTCGATAAAGTCGTCGGCTTTCTTATAGGCGGCGAGCAGAACTTCAATCTGCCGGCGCAGTTCAATATCGCCGGCGCACGATAGGTCAAGAAACCCATCGACTTGTTCCGGGCCAACTTCCAACGCGTCGTTGAAAAGATCTTTTGCTATTTGCCATCGTTGCGCATCCATAGTGTTAGCCGTTTATCCGGTGATAAAGCCACGCCTTCGCCGCGTTCCAATCGCGCGATACGGTATTGGGCGACACCTGCAGAAACTCGGCGGTTTCATCCAACGTCAGGCCGCCGAAATAGCGAAGTTCGACAATTTGAGATTGTCGCGGGTCAAATTGAGCGAGGTCTTTCAAGGCTTCATCAAGTGCGAGGAGTTCGACCACGCGCTCGGCTGAAACGGCTGCGGCTTTGTCCAGCGAGATCTTCTCGGCCCCGCCTCCGCGCTTTTCGGAGCCACGCATCCGAGCGTGGTCGACCAGGATGTGACGCATGACTGTGGCGGCGACGGCGAAGAAGTGCAAGCGGTTTTGCCAGGTGGCGTCAGGATCGCTACCCAGTTTCAGATAGGCTTCGTTTACCAGCGCGGTTGTTTGCAGAGTGTGGCCTGCTCGTTCCCTCCGCATGTAGCTCGAAGCAAGTAAGTGAAGCTCGTCATAAACCAGGGTGAATAGCGCATCGAAAGCAGCTTGATCGCCGCTCCTCCAGTCTTTGAGAAGACGGGTGATTTCTTTGGAAGAACTTATTCCCACTACATCATTACCCACACTTGGATTTGCGTTGGTGGCGATCATACCACGGACAGAGCCTCGCACGCCGCCGGAGGGGCCAAAAACAATTGTTAAGAAAGCATGGGGGAAGCCGGCGCCATTTTCCGCATGAGTAAGTGAAGGGGAAAACTAGAGGAGGAACTGGTTTATGAAACGGGGAACAATATTGTGCGCGTCTCGCCACCCAAATACGATCGTCATCATCCGTTGTGCGCTGTTCTGCATTTGTTTACTGCTAATCATGTTCCCAAATCTGTTGATGCCGTCCAGGGCAGCAGCTAACCAAACAACTTTCGGGGCAGGGGCTGGAGAGATCTGCCGGCAAGCCCGTCCATGAAGACTTGATTTCCAGCAATCGGCGTGAGGCAGAGCGGGACACCAATAAGAGCGAGCCGTCTGTGTTAGCGCCCCTCCTTAAGAAAACTCGAGCGCGGGCCTCAGCGACCCAGTCAGTGTCGGGTCCCGGTCGCCTCATTTTCGGCGTGGGGGGCGTTCTGAATGGCTTCTTGATGACTAATCCCGATGGAACGAACCCCGTCAACCTTACCGATTCAGGCAGCGCACAGGTTCACCATCCGTCCGTTTCCCCTCAAACAGGCATGATCGCTTTTGACGCGCAGAATATTCAGATTACCCCACCCCTTCCGGAACATGACCGCAGAATCTTTGTTATGAATGGGGACGGCTCCGGGGTCAGGCAGATTACATTTGTTCCAACGGGCGCCGACCCCCTCTATACGCAAGACTTCAATCCCGAAATTTCACCGGACGGAACAAAGGTCGCATTTATGTCGTCGCGCACCGCCGGACAGGCTCATGCTTGTTCGAACGTCACTCAGACGGTTACTACCAAGAACGAAGTATTTGTCGTCAACGTTGACGGAACGAATTTGCATCAAGTAACACACCCGAAGTATCTGGATGACCCCTACTATGGTTGCGCCGCAGGCAACAACTATGCGGTAGCGTGGAGTCCCGACAGTCAGCAACTAGCAATACTTGGGCAACGCCCATACACATTCCAGAACATCAATGTCGGGGCGAAGGGAATGTTTTCGGCAATCTCCATAGACGACGCCGACCAGGGCATCGCTTACAGCTTTGGGACGCTAGACGGTGGCGATAAAGAGCCGGTGAGGAAGGCAAGGATAAAAGCCGGTTCAGGATTCATTGACTGGGCTCCAAGCAGCACAATAATGTTCGCGGCCGATTTGGGTGGTTTTCTAGGTGAAGACGCCAGCGAGTATCGGTTACCTGAGGCCCGGAGATGCCAACTGCGGCGTGAATGGGGGCGGCGCCGGCGGCGGCGGGGGCGGCGGATTCGCTGACTGCACCCGCGCTTCAACGTTGGTCGGGCAGGTCGGATATGGCGGTACGTCAGACGGCCAACCTCATGGCGGGAGTATTTTTGGCACACCCGGCGGCGTGCGATATTCGCCCGATGGCTCGGGACTGGTTTTTGCCGGAACTAGTCCGCTTGCGAATAACAACCTGCTCCCCACAGTCTTCATTGGCTCCGGCAATAGTCCTCTTCTGCCATCGCAAGGCAGTGGACACCTCAGCAGCGGACTCTTTTGGGCCGCAGGTCCGGCAATTCCGACGCCAGATAGGTTAGTTCTCACCCCGGCTCCACTCCCTGTTTACAATCAGGCAGCGGTGCAGGTTATGCCCTCGCTGCTCGATGCTCAAGGGAACGTTATCGTACGCTCCGCCGTTTGGCGGGGCGGCGACCTGGGCTTTCGCTGCGACAATACTCCAGATCAGATTCCATGTGTCGGCGGTCAACTTGTCGGTAACAACATAGATTTTACGGGAACGGTCACAGGACGTGCTGTCGACGGCGTTGGGAACTTGTGTGCGGCAAATGGAGGGATCAAGTCTTGCATTCCGTACGAGGTCTCCAAAGACACGGCGATATTCATCGCCGCGGCGACAAAGGCGACAGCGCTCACTTCAGGAACGGGTGGCCCTGGCGTCTTCACCATAACGCGCGAGGGCATGCCGCCGGTCCTGGACCCGGTGGCCTTCAATTTCTCTTTGGGCGGCACCGCGCAGCGCGACATCGATTACACTTTCGACTTTTCCGGCAATACCGTCACTCTTCCGTCTGGACAATACTCTATCGACATCAGGGTAAGGCCGTTAGTGGGCCACGGCGATAAGACTGTTATTCTGACCTTGCAACCTGGTTCAAATAACAACTACCTCATCGACTATCGAAATGTCCCTGTCACGGTAACGATTATTGACGATGGTTCAGCAAGCGTATTAAGTCTGTCATCCATGACGCCGAATACTGGCGGGGATCAAGGCGTAGTCTCGGCGGCAGTCTACGGACAGAACATCAGCAAGGCGCGACCGTCAAACTCTCGCGCACTGGGCAGGCGGACATCAATGGTGAAGGCCCCGGCGTGGTGGCAAATGGCTCAGCAATCGGCGCGCTATTCAATCTCATTGGCGGGGCGCAAGGAGCGTGGAACGTAGTCGTCACTAATCCTGACGGCTCATCCGCGACCCTCCCTGGCGCATTCACGATTCAACCAACCAGAGAGGCCGACATCTGGGTTGATCTGTCGGGGCGCGACGCTATCAGGGCGTCGCACACCGCTACAATCTACACCATCATCGTCGTAAATCGGGGTAATGTCGATGCGTTTGCTGTTCCTATTTTTCTCACCGGGATTCCTTTGAACGCGCAACTAAGACTGCTCTTTGACCCACTCCAGATGGCAGATGTCACGGACAGCACTCTGTCCCCAATTGTTAGCAACGATGTCGCGCAGTCGGTCCCTCTCTTGCTACCGGTAGTGCGCGCGGGTACCACAAATTACTTCCGTTTTAGTATTCGGAGTGATCACTTCGACGACGGATCATTTGAGTTGGGCGTATTCTCTTTGGAGCCAATGCTGAAGGCAGTTGTCAGCCAATCAGCCTCCGGTCAAAGCGCCGCTCGAGTCTCAAAGAGATCTGGAGTCCAATCGCTCCACGGAGGGTTGACCGGATCGTCTGTCACGCCTCAGTCTGATCTAACCGCGTTCATACAGAGTCCGCAAGGCATAAACTGCTTGAACTCGTTGTTTCAGGCCGCATTGAACTGCGGGTCGGCTGCCATCCCGCAACTCAATCTTCTAAAGGGAAGCACATGCGCCGCTGGGTCTATCAGCTTTGTCGGCGGCGCATTTGCCACAATCATTAGTTTCAATAACGGCGGAACCAATCCCGATTCGCAAAGTGGCGCAATAGCCCTGGCGCAGCTCCCAATCGGATCTCTCTCCAGGACATTTGGGTGTATTACTCAAGAGGGCGCTGAAGGAATAGCGAGGTTCTTACCCGGGATTGGGAATATCCTGGGCGGAATAAGCTGCGGGCTTTCGCTCTATGATGCGATTTACAACAATTGTTGGAAAGCCTACAAAAAATTCCAGACGCGAACGGTACAATCGAGCGATCCGAATGAAAAAGAAGGACCTCACGGCCTAACCGACCAGCACTACATTGCGGGCGCTCAGCCGATGACTTATTCGATCTTCTTCGAGAATCAGGAAACAGCGACGGCGCCGGCGCAAACAGTAGTTGTTACCGATCAACTTGATTCAACGAAGCTCGATTTGTCCACCTTCAGACTCGGTCTTATTGGCTTTGGCGATACGGTCGTCAACGTACCAGCAGGTCTCACATCTTACAACACTGACGTTGACTTGCGTCCTGCCAAGAACCTGATCGCCAGAATTCAAGCTTCGCTCGACGCCTCGACCGGGATTGTGGAGTGGAGGTTTCAGTCGATCGACCCCGCGACAAATCAGCCAACAACCGACCCGCTCGCGGGATTTCTGCCGCCCAACGTCTCAGGTACGGAAGGCGAAGGTAGTGTCCTATTTTCTGTAACGCCGAAAGCGGAACTTGCCTCGGGTACGCAGATAAGTAATTACGCGACCATCGTCTTCGACCAAAACGCGCCGATTGACACCAATGCATTCACAAACACAATCGACAACTCGAACCCGACGAGTCGGGTGCTGGCGCCTACAATCGCGGGATGCGCAACAAGCTTCACGTTGCAATGGTCCGGTTCCGATCTTTCCGGCATTCAGACCTATAGCGTTTATGTATCCGACAATGGAAGTGGGTTCGAACTATTCCTCATTCACACGTCTCAGACCTCGGCCACCTTCAGCGGGCAGGCAGGTCACACGTATGCGTTTTACAGCATCGCCACCGACAACACCGGCAACGTTGAAAACAAAATCGCCGCTCCTGATGTTGTGGTGACGCTCCAAACACCAACGGCGCCCAGCATGACCTGTCAGGGAAACGTCACCGTTAACACTGAGCCGGGCCAGTGTTCGGCACACGTGAACGTGACTGCACCGACGGCGACTGATGCCTGTGACGGCAGCCTGACGCCGGTTGCCTCGCGCAGCGATCAGAAGCCGCTGACTGACGCCGTTCCCGCTCGGACAAACGATAGTCACCTGGACGGCGAGCAATACCTCCGGCCTGGTGACGACCTGCCCGCAATCCGTGACCGTCATTGACCACGAGGCGCCTCATATTACTTGTCCAGGCAACATCGTGGCGAGTTCGACAGCCGGACAATGCTCTGCGGCGGTCAGTTATAGCGTGACGGCGGCGGATAGCTGTTCGGGCGCGACGGTTTCTTGTTTGCCGGCGTCGGGCTCAAATTTTCAACAAGGGATCAGCACGGTCGTTTGCGTCGCGATGGATGCGGCTGGCAATACCGCAAGTTGCTCGTTCACGGTCAGGGTTAACGACACCACGCCGCCGTCGATTAGTTGTCCAGCCAATGTCGTCAAGACAACGACGGCAGGTAACTCAGTTGTGGTGACCTATCCGGCCCCGGTTGTTGCTGATAACTGCTCGTCGGCAACGGCAGCATGCGTACCCCCTTCAGGTTCGACATTTTCATTGGGTACGACACCAGTAGTCTGTACGGCAACGGATGGTTCGGGGAACACCGCACAATGTTCCTTTACGGTATCGGTCACCTCGGCGGCTCAGCCAGACAAGATCGCATTTGAAAGCTCGCGCGATGGGAGGGTTGAGATCTACTCGATGGACAGCGACGGGAGCAACCCGCGGAGACTGACCTTCAACAATGGTCTCGATACAAATCCTGCCTGGTCGCCCGATCGCACCAAAATCGCTTTCACGAGCCTCCGCGATGGGAACTTGGAGATATACGTCATGAACGCCGACGGAACCAATCAACGGCGGCTTACCTCGAACCGGGCGATCGACGACGATCCGGCCTGGTCACCGGATGGCGCCAGGATCGCGTTTACCAGTTCTCGCAACGGCAATCTTGACATCTATGTAATGAACGCCGACGGCGGCAATCAAACCAGGCTGACATCCGGTTCGGCGGTTGATGCGCAGCCGCGTTGGTCCCCGGACGGCACCAAGATCGTCTTCACCAGCAACCGCGGCGGTTTGCTGAACCTGGACATCTACGTCATGAACGCAAACGGTACTGGAATTACCCGACTGACCTCAACTGCCGCCGAGGACAGCTCGCCTGACTGGTCTTCTGACGGAAGGAAAATCGCGTTCACGAGCAATCGCTCGGGGCTGCTCGACTTCGAGATCTGGGTTATGAACGCCGACGGCAGCAACCCGGTTCGGTTGACCTCGAGTGCGAATACCAGCGTGCGGCCCTCCTGGTCGCGTGATGGAACGAAGATCGCATTTGCCACCAACAGGGACGGTTTAGTCAATTTCGAGATCTACACAATGAACTCCGACGGCAGCAACCAGAGACGACTCACGTTTATCTCGGCCGTAGACTTTGCGCCGAGGTGGTAGCTCAAGCAGCTTGTCCACGGCGCAAGTCTTTGAGGCAGGCACTTTCTTGATGAACTCATTCCTGCCAGATCTTTCCCACGGTTCAGTTTGAGCTTGGGGGCGATCACACCACGCAAGGGTCTGGAACGCCTCCCGGCGGGCTAAGAAAGATAACTGCGGATTCATGGGGGAAACCGACGCCGTTTTCCGCATGAGTAGATGGACGAACTCTCTTAGCAAAAGAAGAAGCGTTCCCTATGAGCAGACTGCCCAGATATCTCTCAACCAGTCCTGCTCATTCGGGCTATCGGTATCCAAAAGGACAGGTATATGAGAGCTGAACTGCCTCCATTTGTCGCATTGCACAATCGTTTTTGTCGGCTAACGCATTCGCCGGCCGGGACACTCAAATTGACTGGTACAGCAATCTTGTCGGTTTCGCTTTCTTGCCTCCTGGTCAGCAACGGCGCCACGATCAAGGCGCTGTCTGTCGTTTCCAAGGGCGAGACGGAACACGCTGTGACAAAACCCGACGGCGCTCGCTCCCAGCGACCGCCTGGCCCGGGTGCTCGCATCGGCGCGATTACCTCCGATCCGGCGCCCTTCACCAAGCAACAAGCGCCCAGTCGCTCGAGTGACTTTGGCGCCGCCAGGGATCGAACTATTCGGCAAACCGGCGCGAGGCTGAAGGCGACGCGCGCTAGCATTGCAACGATCGGTGTGCGGCCAGTTAGCATCCCAAGCAGCAGTAACTTCGACAATCCCACCGGCGGTAACATCGGCCGCAGAGCCTTCACCAACAGCAACACGGTCAACATCAAGAACGCTATTGTCTCGGGAAGGTTTCCAAACAACGCTTTCGGTCGCAATGTTGTCCCGGCCTTCAGCAGGGCCTTTTTCGACGCTATGAACCACGATCGAGAGGACTCTATTAGGGACGCAGATACGTCGCGTGGCTCGTTAAGTGATGGTGGCGACGGCCGTGGTGAAGTCCCTGACCAGGAGAAGCCTTTCGTGGAGACGAAATCGGTCTCCATGTCCGACGACAACGGTCGGTCTGGAAACAAGACAGAAGCGGCCGAATCAAAGGTCACCATCAAAGCCGAAGGACGCGGCTCTCCCCGTATCAATTTTCAGGACGGCAAAGAACTCTCGATCAACGCGCAAGGTACCGACTCGGCGCCCTCGAATGTGATGGCTTCGGCCGACTTTGATTCCGACGGCGTGGCTGATCTGGTGACCGCCGATCGGAGTGGCACGCTGAGATTCTATCGAGGCAATTCCGATTCAATTCATCCCAACAGCCCGCAGGCTAAGAGACATAAGGCCGACGGGACATTCGTGGATGCACCCTTCTATCCGAGCGAGAAGTCTTTCGATCTTGGCACGACGCCGGACTTTCTGGAAGCCGGCGATTTCAACGGCGATGGAAAGAAGGACATCCTCGCCTTGGCGAAGAATGACAATCGGCTTCAACTCCTCTATGGAGACGGCCACGGGAATTTTGCCGCGCCTATCACGATCTTGCTGGACGGTAGAGCGACTGCCATCGCGGTTGGGGATATCGGACGAAAAGACGGTCAAACGGATATTGCAATCGCGGTTCAGACTGACAAGGCGTCGCAACTGCTCGTTTTTGAGCATCCGGAAGGCGCCTTCAAACACAAGCCCGAAGTCTTCAAGCTCCCCGCTCCTGCGACGGATATTGCCATCGGAAACCTCGACGACGACTTCTACGGGGATGTTGCGGTCGCATGCGGAAACATCGTGACGATAGTTCACGGACGTGGACAGGCTTACCCCTGGGACTTGTCTCCTCAGTTGAAAATAGCCCGTCCGCCGGCAGTTGTAGCAAATCGTACGATGTCTTTTACGGTTGCGGCCCTGGTGGTGGGAAGGTTCGGCAATCAGCGCGGCCAATCGCTGGCGATTCTGGGCGGCGACGGAAATGTTTATCACCTCGAGCCGATTCGTTCCGAGAGACCTTCAAACAGCAAACTGCCTGAAGCAGCCAAACAGCAAGCGAAGAGAAACCTCTTTGTGCCCGCTGATTCCGACGTCAGGAATCTAGCGACGGTTGCGGACGCGCCTATAAGCCAGGCACAAGGCGAAAAGCTCGGTTTCATATATGCGGATATGTCTCAGGTAAAAGGCGGCGGGTTGCGCGTGCTTCAGGAGGAGAAGATCAGAGCACAAGAAGCCGCTTTCAAGAGAGCTGACAAAAAGATGCTCGAGCAGATGGCGGCGGCAGAGGCTCCGACCGCCCTGGAGCAGCGCGAGCGGGCAAAGACCGCATTCTTGAATTCGATCTCGGCAAGACCATCGACGCTGGCGACCTGGGATCTGCAAACACTTGTTGCAGGTTCGCGCTTCACAGGTTCGGCCGCGTCCATCGCAGCAAAAAAAATGGTTCGCGCAAGAGTGTCCGCCGGCAAGACCGACGACATTCTCCTGCTCGATTCAGCCAGTCATCAAATTCAAATCATCTCGCAGGCCAGGACCGGCCAAAAGGTAAACGAAACAGGCCCGCGCGACGTAACGTCGCTCGATGTTGAGGGCGGCCCGACGGCTATTCTGCCGATGCAATTGAATGTAGATGCGCTACACGACCTAGTCGTCTTGCGGCAGGGAGCCGCAGCGCCGTCGGTTGTGATGAGCGCGCCAGCCCAGCTAATCGCGGTGACTTCGACTGCGGATAGCGGCGGCAACTGTCAGCAACTCGGTGACACTTGCACGTTGCGGGATGCTATTCAATTGGCCAATTTCAGCGGTGGCGCGGCGTACATATTTTTTGTCATCGGGGGCGACGGCGTACAAACAATCGCTCCGCTGTCGCCGCTACCGACAATCGTGCAGACGACAACTATTGATGGCACGACGCAGCCCGGCTACAACGGTTCGCCGCTTATCGAGATCACCGGGGTGAACCTGGCGGGCACGGCGGCGGATGGCTTAAAACTGCGAACAACGGATGCGGCCATCCAGGGCTTGGCAATCAACAAATTTCCTTCAGTGTCTAACGGCGATGGCAGCGTCACTGGCGGGAACGGCATTACGATTGAAAGCACGACGTTGTCTCCGAACAACGGGAGCAACCTCATTCGAGCAGACTTTCTCGGCACTGACGGAACCGGAACTCTTGACAAAGGCAACGACGCCACCGGTCTCAACATTTTCGATTCGGATAACAACCAGATAGGCGGGACTGACCCGTCAGACCGAAACGTGATGTCGGGAAACGGCACGCGCGGCAAGAATGGAGTCGGAATCGCGCTCACTGCCGGAAACTCCAATAATTTTCAAGGCAACATCATTGGCTTGAACGCGCTGGGCACGGGCAAGTTGGGAAACTCGAAAGGATTGTTTTTCGCAGGCAGCAACAACACCTTTGGAGGCGACGACGCAGGCGCGGGCAACACTGTGTCTGGCAACGGTGAACCGCGCCCGCCGAGCGACCCCGACCCGCTGGGGTGTGATGGATTCGGTTTGACGGTCGATTTGCTGATTGATCTGGACACCGGAGAGCTTCTGACTTTGAACAACACGTTCGCCGGAAATCGACTCGGCACGAATCCGGCGGGGACCCAGGGGTTTGGAAATTGTTGGGCGGCACTTTCGACCCTTCCACTGACGCAAACTTTCATCGGCTCGATCACCCAGGATGGGCGCAATGTCATATCCGACAACGGCATGGATGCAATTCACTGCCAGGATTTCTATAGCACGCCGACCGAAGGCGGTTTCTGCCAGATTTCAGGTAACAATATCGGCACGGATATCACGGGCGCGGTCGCGCTGCCCAACGATGCGCGCAACGCCCGCAGCGGCGTTCAGGGCATACAGGGGGGCGCGGTCTGGATTCACAACAGTTTCACTATCTCCAGCGTCGGGGCGCCCGGGGGCGGGGACCCTTTCGGAGTTGCGTGCACGGGGTTTTGCAATCTGATCTCGGGCAACGTACCCCTTTCGGGAGTTGCGCTTGAAAGAACAGGTTACGGGACCGTAGGTGTTTTCGATAATTTCATCGGCACAAATCAAGACGCCCATTACACGATTCCAAACGACAATATCGGCGTCGGAGCCAACTCGCTTGGGGATACATATATCGGTTTGGGCGACCCCGATAACAAACTGGGGAATGTGATTTCGGGAAACGGCGGCTACGGGATAAGCGTGGCAGGTGGGGTAGGGCAGGCGTTCACATTTGACACCACATACATCGAAGCGAACTTCGTAGGTACGGATTCGACCGGCAGTTTCGCGCTACCCAATAGCGGGAACAACTCGTGTTGTTTTGGCGGGGCGATTTCGGTGGTGGCGCCGTACACGACGCAGGTGGTTATCGGAACGACGGATTTTGCGGCTCGGAACATCGTTTCGGGGAACAACGACAACGGGATCAGGGTGAGGGATTTCGGCGGGCATACGACGATCGTCAACAACCTTGTTGGTTTGAATAGCTCGCTCGCTGCGTTGGGCAATACGGGATGGGGAATCACGCTACAGGGTTTTGGAACGCAGGTTGGAGGGAGTTCCATAGAGGAAGGGAATCAGATCGGGTACAACGGATCGGGAAGCAGCTATGGCGGGGTCGGGGTCACTGACGACGGCTTTGGCAACTTCGGCATTGGCAACACGATTCGGAATAATTCGATTCACGACAATATTGGTTTGGGGATTGATTTGGGCGGCGACGGAGTGACCGTAAACGATGAGTGCGACCAGGACTCAGACTTTGGCGCAAATATGCTGCAGAACTTCCCGGATTTGCTCGCGCCGGTGTTCAACGGCGACGGCACGGTGACTGTTGAAGGTGTCATTCGAACCGTCGGACATCAGCACTACACGATTGACTTTTACTCAAGCGCCTCTGCTGACCCAAGCAATCACGGCGAAGGCGAAACAGTTATCGGTTCGACCGAGGTGACCACTGACGGCAACGGGTTTGGCTCTTTCACCTTTAACTCAACTGCACTTGTCTCATCATCGGCGGTGATTTCTGCGACCGCGACGGATGATTATGGCAACACCTCGGAGTTTTCGTGCAATGCCGGAGCTTCGTGCAGTCCGCTGAGTCCTTTCAGAAGTCTCAAAGACTATCTCGCCGCGCCGCAGGAAACCTGCCCGACGGCGCTCATCGTCAATGTCGAAGGCGACCAGTCGGATGAGAACCCCAACGATGGTGTTTGCGATGTTGATATCTCAACCAGCGGTCTTCAATGCACACTGAGAGCGGCGCTTGAAATCGTGACAAGGCCCGGTTATGTCGGAACCCACACGATCAACTTCGCGATACCCGGCACTGGGATTCATACGATTTCGCCAGCGTCAGCACTGCCCGCCATCACCCACTCCGTTACTCTTGATGGCAGTAGTCAAGGCGGGGCGAATTATGCGGGTCCGCCGCTAATAGAGATTCGCGGTAATGGCGGCGTTCAGGATGGTCTTACGATTGCCACAACAGCGACAACCATTCGTGGTCTGGCGATCAATCATTTTTCAAATTCGGGAATTTTCATAAACGGTGGTTCAGCAAACCGGGTGCAAGCCTGTTATCTGGGCATTGACCCCGACGGTTCCACGGCGGATACCGCTAATCAAATGCCCGAGGGCGTTCTTATAATCAACAGCCTCAACAATGATATCGGCGACACGCAAGCCAGTAATGGCAATTTGATTTCCAATAATATCAGCGGTATTGGAATTAGCGGCGGCTCGTCAAATAGAATCTTCAACAACAAGATTGGCACCGACAAAACAGGGAATCTGGCGGTGGCCAACCAAGTCGGCGTCAACATCGTCGGGTCAAACAACAATACCATCGGCCAACAGATTGATGTGGACGGCAACCTGATTTCGGGAAACAGCCTTGTCGGCATTGTCCTGAATAATGCGTCGCAGGCAAACAAGATAAACGGCAATTACATCGGCACTAAAGCCGGCGGCATGGAGGCTTTGGGCAACGGCGAACATGGCATCTATGTTGGCAGCGGCGCAACGCTGAACACATTCGGCAACACGACTGCTGGCGCAAATACGCGAAATATCATTTCAGGACAAAATAATTCGGATGTTTCCACCGGGATCTTGCTTGACGCCACGGCGGGCGCAAACAATTTCGTCATCTTGAATTACATCGGCGTCAACAAAGACGCCAGCGACAAACTGCCAAATCGCAACGGTGTGGTGATCTTTGCTGATAAACAATGGGTTGGAAACGGCGCCTCTGCGTATCCAAACATCATTTCGGGCAATCAAGACTACGGCGTTCGCATAACCGACCCACCCGGTTCGCCCAACCCTGTCGTTGATGGAAATCATGTTGAGGGTAACAAAATAGGAACAAATCCCGAAGGGGCGATGAATATCGGCAATGGAATATCCGGCGTCCTACTGCAGGGACAAGTTACCAATACAATCATTAAGAATAATACGGTTAGCGGTAACGGGATAGGAATCTATTTGGCCGCAGCCGATAGCACCGTAGGACCAAGCGCGAATCAAATCATCTCGAACAAAGTTGGTCTCACTGAAGGCTCTCAGACGTTTCAAGTTCCAAATGGGGTCGGCATCCTGCTCAAGGGAGCGAGCAACAATCTAATCAAACAGAATACGGTTTCAGGAAACCTCTTCGGGGTTATTCTCGGAGTCTTCATAGGCGACGGTGGGCCCCCGCCTCCCAATGCTGATCTCACAACCTCAGGCAATAAGCTGATTGATAACCGCATAGGCACGAATACGGCGGGCGAGGATGTCGTTCCAAACGCAAAAATCGGGCTCATTGTCGGGGAGTATGCTCACGACAATTGCATCGGCAGTTGTGACGTTAGCCAGCAGGGCGGCTTCGGCAACATTATATCCGGGCATTTGGATTTGAGTGACGCCCTCGGATATGGCGTCTTTCTGGGAACGCTGGCCGAAAGTCCCGATCCGGCGAACTTGCCGAGCGGCAACGTGTTTCGCGACAACATCATCGGCATGAATCGAAATACCGATAACTGTCTTCCGAATAACGTGGGAATGTTTGTTCTGCAAGCTGGCGCCAACCAGATAGGGGTGTTCGATAACGGCATAAAACACGGCAACATCATCAATTGCAATGTGCACGATGGAATTTCAGTGACGGACCAGATTAGCGGCGATTTGATTATTCAAAACAATTGGATTGGGGTGACGCCAGATGGTCAGAGCTTCCCCAGTAGCACGGCGGTAGGCGTTTCGATCATCAAGACGAGAGACGCCCTGACTCACAGAATTCATGTCAAAGACAATACAATCGGCAATCAAGGGATAGGAATCAAGGGCGAAGAAATGGGCAATCGGCAACGGCGGCGACGTGCTGACGACGAAACTTCGCCTTCTCTTCAAATATCCGGCAATCTGGTTGGCGTCTTCAGAAACCCTGATAACTCCGTTGCCAAGATATCCAATGATATTGGCATCCAACTCGAAAATACTATCGGGGCGATGATCGGTGATGTTGCGGCTTCTACAAGCAACATAGTTTCGGGAAACATCGGGAAAGGGATCGTAATTACCGGCGCAGAGGGAGCTGACAATATCATCAACAACTCAATCGTCGGCGCCGACGAAAACGGCTCAACAGGATTGGGCAATGGCGTAGGCATTGAACTCAACGATGCGGTCGGCACCGCCATCGGCGATGTCAGTAGTGCATTGCAAAACACGATTGCCAATAACCAAGGCGTAGGAGTGATGATTGAAGGAGCTAACTCATCTCTTAATCGATTGAAAAACAATCAAATCAAGGCGAACGGCTCTCACGGAATTTTGATAACCAACGGCGCAAGACTAACCGAAATCGGAGGAACGGAAACCAGCGCCGGCAATACTATCTCCGAGAATAGCGGTGCGGGCGTTCGTATTGACGAAACCGCCGGGCATTGCAACTTGGTTGATCCCAACAGCATTTTCGCAAATATTGGTTCGGGAATCGACCTGGGCACAATCGGTCCCACGCCAAACGACCCGGGTGATGCTGATGACGGCCCAAACAATCTCCAGAACTATCCGGAATTTGCGAGCGCCCTCATCGGCACGAACGGCAATCTTATTCTTCAATACAAGGTTGACTCGGACCCGGCCAATTCAAATTACGGCGCTACCGGTCTCCACGTGGAATTCTTCAAGGCGGATGCAGGGCTACAAGGGAAGACCTTCGTCGGCAGTGCGAATTACACAGTTACCGACTACGACGACGGGTCGCCGGGGCTCGCAGCCTTTGACGCGGGCCCTGCAGCAGGCCTCGGAATCGTCGCGGGCGACACGATCATAGCAACCGCTACGGACGCCGACGGCAATACATCCGAGTTCACCAGCACCAATGTGGGGGTCGTAACCGACCAGCCAACCGCCGCGAAACTCACAAGCTTTACCGCAACCGCTCGCGACGGCAACGCGTTGCTCAACTGGCAGAGCGGCCTTGAAGTAGACAACCTTGGCTTCAACGTCTATCGCGAAGTAGACGGCGTTCGCACCCGGATCACGCCGCAAGTCGTCGCGGGATCGGCATTGTCAGACGGCCCGGGCACCTCGCTGCTCTCTGGGCACAACTACTACTGGGCCGACACACCGCCTGCCGGCAAAGTAGTTCGCTACTGGCTCGAAGACATCGACCTGAAGGGCAAGTCCACCTTCAACGGTCCGTATTCGATCACTAACTCGACACCGGGCACCGCGGCTGATGCCCAGAAGCAGTCTCTGTTGATCTCTCAGATCGGGATGCGGCAGAGCTTGCTTGCCAACGGGCTTGGTTCAACACCGCTGGGTCGCGCAGCGAGTCTCGCAACCCCATCCGCTGCGTCAGTGCAGTTGCAATCGAGTCTCGCGTCACTACCCGCGGTCAAGATAGGAGTCAAACAGGAAGGATATTATCGCGTCACTCAAGCTGAGCTGTTGCGAGCCGCGCTTGATCCAAAGGTTGATCCGCGTCTGCTCCAGTTGTTTGTTGACGGAGTCGAGCAGCCGATCAAAGTCACCGGCGAACGGGACGGACGATTCGACTCGAGTGATTCGATCGAGTTCTACGGCGTCGGTCTCGATGCTGCCTCAACGGACACTCGAGTGTACTGGCTTGTGGCGGGGACAAAGCCCGGCAAGCGCATCGCAATCACCCAGGACAAAGGCGGACAGCTCACTTCTGGAGGATTCCCGTACACGGTCGAGCGCAAAGATCGAACCATCTATTTCTCGGCGTTGAAAAACGGAGACGCGGAGAACTTCTTTGGAGCAGTTGTCGCAAGCCAGCCGGTTGATCAGTCATTGTGGATTCAGCATCTGGATCAGACGGCGCAGTCTGGGGCTTCGATCGAAGTATCACTCCAGGGAGTGACAAGAGTAGCGCACAACGTTCGGGTGCAGTTGAACGGAACGGATGTGACGCGACTCAACTTCACGGATCAGTCGAGAGACAGAAGGCTGGTGTCGATCTCGCAGTCATTGCTGAGAGAAGGTGAGAACACGGTGAGGCTGATAGCGGAAGGCGGAGCGAGCGACATCAGTCTGGTTGATGTGATTCGGATCAGCTACTCGCACAGCTATGTGGCGGACAGCGATTCGCTGAAACTGACGACAACGGCAAGCCAGCAGGTGACAGTTTCGGGATTCACACGAAGAGACATCAGGCTGATGGATGTGACAGAGGCGGGCGCGCCGCAGGAGATCGCGGCGACGGTGAGCGAAGGCAAGAACGGCAACACGGTGAGCGGGAAGGTGGCAGGGTCAGGCATTCGCGAGTTGTTGGCGTTCTCGGATTCACAGGCGAAGCATCCGTGGTCAATCACCGCGAATCAACCGTCGAGTCTGCGCCAGGCGGGGAACGGAGCTGATCTGTTGATAATCACGCGACGAGACTACTTCTCAACGGTCGAACCGCTAAAGACGCTTGCGAGAGAGTCAGGGCTTAAGCGTGGCCGTCGCAGACATCGAAGACATCTACGATGAGTTCAGCTTTGGAGAGAACACGCCGCAAGCGGTGAAAGACTTTGCGTCGTACGCGGCGACGAGTTGGAAGAAGAAGCCACGATACGTGCTGATTGCGGGGGACGCGAGCTATGACCCGAAGAACTATCTTGGGTTTGGCGAATTTAACCTGGTGCCGACGAAGTTGCTGGACACGGCATATCTGGAGACGGCGAGCGATGACTGGTTTGTGGACTTCAACAACGATGGGATACCGGAGCTGGCTGTTGGGCGATTGCCGTTCCGGAATGCACAAGAAGCATCAATGATGATCGCGAAGATAGTCGGTTACGAGCAGAGCAGCGGGTCTGAAGAGGTGTTGCTGGCGTCGGATGCAAATGACGGATATGACTTTGAGGGAGCGAGTGCGCAGCTAAAGGGAACGCTTCCGGCGAGTTTGAAGGTAAATCAGATCAACCGGCGGACGGATACAGCCGGGGCAAAGGCGCGGTTGATGGAGGCGATCAATCGTGGGCAGAAGCTGGTCAATTACGCGGGGCACGGATCGGTGAACCAGTGGAGAGGGAATCTGCTGGTTAACGAAGACGCGGGGCAGATGAGGAACGCGGATCACCTTTCGGTGTTTGTAATGATGACGTGTTTAAACGGGTACTTTGATGATCCGGCATTGGACAGCCTTGCTGAGTCGCTGTTGAAGGCCGAGCGAGGGGGAGCGGTGGCGGTGTGGTCTTCATCAGGGATGACGTCGCCTGGGGATCAGGCGCCGATGAATCAGGCGCTATACAGATCAATGTTTGGGGCAGAGGGGACGGCGCTGTTGGGGGATGCGATACGCGAGGCGAAGAGAGCGAGCAGCGACGTAGATATTCGCCGGACGTGGGTGTTGCTTGGCGATCCTACGATGAGAGTGAAGTAACTAACG
The DNA here is from genome assembly GCA_963737945.1 of Blastocatellia bacterium. Taxonomy (GTDB): domain Bacteria; phylum Acidobacteriota; class Blastocatellia; order UBA7656; family UBA7656; genus Onstottus_A. Next base: position 280,755 of record CAVTUR010000017.1, read on the forward strand.
TTGTGATAGGGCCAGGTCGCATTTGGCAATTTCATTGGAGAGTTCTGCAAGGGTGGTTGTGTCAGCCTCACTGAGCGGGCCTCGAGCGGATAGTTGATTCCGGTTAGGCTGCGACGATACCACTCCTGCGCTGCCGCGCCAGCCCGCCCGTTGTCTGGCAATTGATGACTTTCGATCAAGTGCCGCAGTCTCGTGCACCCGTGCGATGTTAGCGTTTTCGATCGCCAGGAGTCGATGGACCTTCAAATTTTCCGGTTCGGCCGTGGCCCACGATTCAAGCAACACCAATGCTTCGTGAAATGTCTCCAACGCCGGAGCGAAATCGCTCATCCTTCTATGCATCTCTCCGCTTGCCTCGTACGAACGTAGCAGAATCTCGCGAGTCTCGGTGTTTGACGGTTCGGCTTCGCTCAACGCCAACCGGATCTTCCTTGCTTTCCGCTCCTGTGCCCCCCAGACAGGTCGTCCACTTCCGCCAATGCATGAGCAATCTCGCGATACGAGTTGGCGACGTCGCGGCGTGGTTCGACGTTCGTCGGATCGGATGTCTTTGCCGATTCAAAAATGGCTAACCTGAATAGCTTCTATGACAACTTACTTCGAAACTCGGCGGCAGCGTCCGCCTTTCCCCAATTTTCATAAAGCATCACAAGTCGCTGAAGCGCGGATCGGATGCGCGGGCTTTTCGGGTTCTGCGAACGCTTAAGACTCTCGTAGCTCGCGAGCAATAACGGTGCGGCCTCCGCGAATCGCTTTTGCGCCGTCAGAAACTCTCCGAGTTCACCGTTCGCCGCGGCTCGCAGGAAGTGGGTTTCCGGCATATTCTCAGCGCGAAGCCACACGGCTTCGCGCAATAGCTTTTCGGCTTCTGCCGTCCGATTGGTCTGACTGTAAATCATGCCCTGAATCATGATCGCCGTCGCGTAATTGATATATTGCGGGTTTGACGTCTTCCGATAAATTTCCAAACACTCATCAATTTTCGCTTCTGCTTCAGGATATTGGCGCAGGGACGCAAGCGCTTGCGCCTGATTGCGAAGATTATCTCCCAAAGGCATGTAAGCGGGATCATAAATCTTTCGGTAGATGACTTCAGATTCGCGCAGACTCGCTTCGGCTTCGGCAAACTCGCCCTTACCGAGCAGCGCTGCGCCAAGCGTCCCCAGGTTCGCGCATAAGGAAGGCCCGGAGCCCTCGCCGCCGTTTTTCTGACGAATGGCAGTAACCTTTGCGCGAAGAATCTTTTCAGCGTCGTCAAATTCCCCCTGGTCGGCCAGGGTCAGAGCCAAAACCGATTCCGTGACGCCGATATTAGCTTGCAGGTCGGGCGAGGCCCGGGGACTTAAGGCCAACACTTCACGCAACAGCATCTCCGCTCCCTTTGAATCGCCTGCTGTCCTTTGCATCAATGCGTAGTTGTAGAAGGCGGTCATGACCGTGTCTGTGCTGAGCACGCCTTCCTTCTGTTCAGCGCGCAGAACCGGGAGATTCTGGTGATAGAAGGTCTCCGCCTTGGCGTTCTCGCCCGTGTCTACCCATAGTTCCGCCAATAGAACCCGAGTCTTGAGCGTCTCCAGATTGTCCTGGCCGTAGATTCTGTTTTTCGCCTCCAGAGCCGAACTTAAGTTTTGCTCGGCCAGATCCAACCGCCCCTGAGCCAGATACGCAGCGCCGATAATATGTTGTAACTCGGCTTTGACTTCGGGCTGTTCCGACAAATCCCCGGCGGAGAGTCGACGCGAGGCTTCGTCCAAAGCATCTTTGACCGTTGCCTCATTCTTATGCCGGCGCAAAGCCGATTCCGGGCTTGAGGAGAGCAACATCGTCTGCAAAAAACTGCTGACCGCTTCGGCTTTGGCCCGCTCGCGCCGTGCCGTGCGCGCCTGCCAGATACTCACAGTCAAGCCTGTGAGAATGGCGAGCAAGACGATTGCCGCCGCCGCCACCGCGACCTGGTTACGCGCGATGAACTTCCCCGCGCGGTAAGTGAAGGTGTCTTTTCGGGCGATGACCGGCAAGCCTGCCAGATGCCTGCCAATATCTTCGGAGAATTGCTCGACCGATTTGTAGCGCCGCGTGGGCTCCTTGCGCAGGGACATCAGGACAATGTTATCGAGATCGCCACTCAAAGCTCGCCGCAACTTTTCCGGCTGGCTTCCGCGCGCGCTGCTCACCTGTTGCGGGGTGATCTGTGTCGATAGGCCATCGGCAGTGGTGACGAGTTCAATGCGGCTGACAGCATCGCTCGGGCGATGCGGTTCGGTCTCGCAGATCACCCGCTCGACCTCACCTGGCAGCGGCGTCTTGAACTGATAGGGGTGGTGGCCGGTCAGAAGTTTGTATAACAGAATGCCGAGCGCGTAAACATCGCTTGCCGTGGTGATCGGCCGGCCAAGCACCTGCTCGGGGCTGGCGTAATCGCGTGTCATCAGCCGCATCATCGTCGCCGTCTGCGCGGTGACCTGTGGCGATTGTTCAACGTTCAGGAATTTCGCAATGCCAAAATCCAACAGCTTCGGCTCGCCATCGCTCGAAACCAGAATGTTCGAAGGCTTGAGGTCGCGGTGCACGACGAGATTCTGATGCGCGTGCTGCACGGCCGCGCAGATCTTGCGAAAGAGCCGCAAGCGCTCGATCGTCGGCAACTGCATGGCGTCGCAGTATTCGACGAGCGGCAGGCCTTCAATGTATTCCATCATGAAGTATGGCAAGCCATCTTCGGTTGTGCCGCCGTCGAGCAATCGCGCGATGTTCGGATGATTGAGCGAGGCGAGGATCTGACGCTCGTTGCGAAAGCGCCGCAGAATGTCTTCGGTGTCCATGCCGCGCTTGATTAGCTTGATGGCGATGCGCTTCTTATACTCGTCGTCGGCGCGGGTCGCCAGATAGACTACTCCCATGCCGCCACGACCGATTTCACGGATGATCTCGTAGGGACCAATGCGGTGGCCCTTTTCAAGCGCTGGCTCGGCGGGCTTGATGAGGGTGAGTGCGTCCTCAAACACCGGCGCCTGAATGAAGCTGCCGGCACGCCTGTGCGAGGCGAGCAGCGCTTCCACCTCACGCCGCAAGGCTTCATCGCCCCCACAGACGGTTCGCAGAAAGGCGGCGCGCTCATCGGGCGGGATGTCGAGCGCTGTGCCGAAGACTTCTTCGATTCGCTGCCACCGTTCAGCTTTCATCGCCATCTCCATAGATATTGCGGAAAAGCCATGCGCGCGACATCTCCCAATCGCGCACGACGGTGTTGAACGACACACCCAGGAATTCGGCGGTCTCCTCAATTGTCATGCCGCCGAAAAAACGCAGTTCGACGACCTGGCTCTTCCGCGCGTCAATGGCTGCCAGGGATTTGAGCGCCTCGTCTAGCGCCACTAAGTCGGCGGCGCGCTCGTCAGACAAAATCATTGCCTCATCGAGCGAAATCTTTACCGTCTTGCCGCCGCGCTTCTCGTAGTGGCGAGTGCGCGCATGGTCGATCAGGATTTGCCGCATAACTTTGGCGGCGATGGCAAAGAAGTGCAAACGATTCTGGGGCTTGTCTCTATGACCGACCAGCTTCACGTATGCCTCGTTGACGAGCGCCGTGGTTTGCAGCGTGTGGTCGGCGCGCTCGCGCCGCATATAGCTCGAAGCGAGCGAACGCAGCTCGTCGTAGACAAGCGAAAAGAGTTGGTCATACACGTCGGCGTGCCCATCTCGCCATTGACCGAGCAACTGAGTTATCTCCGAGGATCCCCCCATTGGCTTCCCACCCTAAGGCCCGATCCGGACTCACAGGATGCGGGCGATAATACCATACGATTACCCGCTCACCTGAGGCTGCCTCAAAAAAATGTCAGCGATGGGGTAATAGGCTCTAACTTGTCGCATGAGTGAGTGAAGGACAAATACCGCCCAAAAGAAACACGTTCTCAACATCGAATGAGGAATGCCTCCATGCCATCACTTCACTTCTACGACAAAAGGCTTCGATTCCTGTCCGCCTCAATGCTCGCCCTTTGCCTCCTCAGCAGCGCCTTACCGCGGCCGTCGCGTGCCGATGATGGCAGCTCCACGGCTGGAACCGATTTAGCTGGACATCGAAGAGCTTTAGGCGCAGAAGCGCCCGCCGTCACGCGAGAGGAAACGCCTGCCCAGGTTGCCAACCCGGGCCAGGCGCGGCGAACGATGACGTCACCGCCAAGCCGACTTTCAATTCAGAAGAGTATCTCCGTGAGGGGCGCCGCCATACCTCACCGCGGCGTTCGTTCGTTAGTCTTGCCTCACCCTTTCAAAGTGACTGACAGTCACGGATCGGATGTCAGCGCGACTCGCGGCGAAACGTCGAGCGGCACTAGCGCCGTTGCGCCTGCCAGCCAAACAGTCAACAGTCAAACGGTCACCACAGGCGGCACGGGATTGATCGCGCCCGGCCGCAACGTATTCTTCTCGGCGCCGCCATTGCCGCCTCTATCCTCGAAGCCGACCATCGGCGGGTTCACGCAATACTGGAACAAGGCTGCGCAACAGTCAGATCATTCGGCCACGTGGCCTGAAACTCAAACCGATGTGCTGACCTCCAGCCGCAAACCTGCTGCGATGACAGCCGGTACGGGGGTGACTGACGCCCTGGTGGCCATTCCTGCCGACGCCAACGCGGGGGCATCGAGCGAGGCAGCAACCGATTCCAACTTCAGTATCGCTGTCGGGCGACCTTCAGCAGCACCCTCACCCGCTTCGGTGTCCGGTGTCAAAACTCAGCAACCTGACAAATCGATCGATGCGCAAACGAGCACCACCGTTAAAGCCCAAGGGCGCGGCGCACCTTATATCAACTTCAAAGACGGCAAGGAACTTCCCGTCCAGGCGCACGACCCTAACGCGGTCGCCATTCAGGAGACCAATACGGGCACGGCGACACTTCTGGCCTCGGCCGATTTCGATTCCGACGGCGTAGCCGATCTGGTGACTGGCGATTCCAACGGCACAATGAAGTTCTATCGGGGGAATGTGGATTCGCTTCTTCCCAACGGCGCGCAAGCCAAAAAACACAAAGCCGACGGGACGTTCATTGATTCGCCTTTTTATCCGAGCGAAAAGTCTTTCGCGCTCGGATCGACGCCGGATTTTCTTGTGGCAGGGGACTTCAACGCCGACGGCAAGAAAGATGTTTTGTCGGCCACGAGAGGCGACAATCGCTTGCAACTCCTTATCGGCGATGGACACGGCAACTTTGCTGCGCCTGCAACGATCCTTCTGGCCGGGAAAGTGACGGCCCTGGTGGTAGGTGAGATTGGCCGGCCCGATGGGCAGACCGATGTCGCGGTCGCGGTTCAGACTGACAAGAGTTCACAGCTTCTGGTCTTTGAACATCCCGAAGGCGCTTTCAAACACAAGCCTGAGGTCTTCCCTTTGCCGGCGCCTGCTACCGATATTGCGATCGGGAATCTTGATGAAGATTTTTATGCCGATATAGCGATCGCTTGCGGCGATCAATTGATGATTGTGAGCGGGCGCGGGCAGGCGTATCCCTGGGATTTGATTCCCAGAATCGGACATCAAACGCCCTGCCGCCGTGGCCGCTGCGCGCAAAATGTCATTCACAATCTCTGCGCTGGCTGTTGGACGCTTTGGGGAAAAGCGCGGACAGACGCTGGCGCTGCTCGGCACAGACGGCAACATCTACCGGCTGGAACCGAACCGCAACCGGGCGCCCTCGAACAACAAGCTGCCCGAATCGGCGCGGTCGCAAACGAAGCCGCTTCCGTTTGTTCCGACCGATGCCGAAGCGCGCGCCCTGGCCACCATCGCCGAACCGCAACAGACATCCGCCAACACGGATGCGTTTGGGATGCCGTTGATTGATACAACCGCGGTCAAGGACGGCAACCTTGAGGAGTATCTGAGAGGTCTTCTGGATCAAGCCGCGAAAGATGCGCCAAAGCCGGATCCGCAGGCCATCGCAAAGACAATCGCGGAAGGCGAGCCGAAAAAGGCCGAGATGAAGGAACGGACAAAGACGGCATTCCTTCGCAGCCTCGCCGCGAGGCCATCAACCCTCAATAGCTGGGAGATAGAAACCCTCGCTTCAGGTTCGCAGTTGGCGAAGGCGGCGACGGCTACTGGCCACGGGCAGAAGTTGCAGCGGGTCAACGTATCAAGCAGCAAACTCGACGATTTGATGATTATCGACAGCACCACCAATCAGATTCATCTGGCGGCCAAGTCTCCACAAGCGGCTGCCCACAATGCACAATTCGACGTGGCCTCGTTTGACGTTGAAGGCGATCTACAAGCGGTGCTGCCCATGCGTTTGAACCTGGATGCGCTCTCGGATCTAGTCGTTCTCAGAAAAGGAGCGACGGTTCCATCGGTCGTGATCAGCGCTCCACTAAATGATTTCACGGTTAACAGCACAACCGACTTTGGCGATTGCTTAGACTCGAACCCTTGCAGCCTCAGAAGCGCGATTCTGCTGGCAAACGCGAGTCTGGGATTCGACTTTATTACCTTCAATTTCGGGGGCGCGGTGACGACGATTTCTCCGGCATCGCAACTTCCAGTCATTACCGATGCCGTGACCTTTATTGGACCTACAGACGATAACAACCATCCGACGGTTGAAATTTCGGGAGCCAATGTTCCGGCGCCAGCCGATGGGTTAAAGATTCGCGGAAGCAACATCACAATCCAGGGACTGGCAGTCAATGGTTTTCAGGGTGTCGTGTCGAGCGGGAGTCAAACCGGCGGAAGCGGTATCACTATCGAGACCACATTCGGCTCCACGAACAGCGGTAATAACTGGATCTTACTCAATCATCTCGGCAACGATCCCAGCGGCAACGTGGCTCGCGGAAACAGCGGCCCAGGTTTGAACATCTTCGACGCGGATGAAAACGTTATTGGGTCGAGCCTCCCAGACTCAGGCAACGTGATATCCGGCAACGGGACAGCTACGACAACCGGCGTGGGGATTGCGATGACCGCCGGAAACTCAAACACTTTCCAGGGCAATATCATCGGTTTGAATGCGGCGGGCAACGCCAAGCTGGGAAATTCATTCGGGCTATTCTTTGCCGGCGCCAATAACACCTTTGGCGGCGTTAGTCCTACCGACGGCAATACAGTTTCCGGTAATGGACGATTGGATCCGAATTCACCGGGTCAGTGTGCCCATTCGTCTTTCTTTTTTGCCGCTATGGTTATTGCCACGCTAGTCGACCAGAGTACGAACGAACTGTTGACCCAGAACAACAACATAGCGGCCAATTTTTTCGGTACGAATCCCGGCGGCACGTTGCCGCTGGGCAACTGTCTGGCAGCAATCCTGACATCTCCACTACACCAAACGACGATCGGCTCGGTTGTGCAAGGCGGACGGAATATCATTTCGGATAACGGCTTCAATGCCGTCGCCTGTTCGGAAGAACTCTTGCCGCAAAGTGAAGGAGGATTCTGCGCGATCGCCGGAAACAACATCGGCGTCGATGTGTCCGGAGCGATCGCAATGCCCAATAATGATCGCAACTATGCCGGCGGGTTGGATCGAGCTCGCGGCACCGTAGATATTTTTCATAACATCACTTACTCCTACTTTGGAGCGCCTGGCGGTACGACAGCCAATGGGGCCTGTACGGGTTTTTGTAACCTCTATTCGTCAAACAATCCTGGGGTTGAAGAAAATATTTATTTCTCGGGCCGCGGAACCATTGGCATTTTCAATAACTACATCGGCACCAATCAACAGGGCAACCAGGCGCTTCCCAATTACAACAGCGTCCCTATTTTCATCGGCAATGCGTTGTATGGCGAGGTCTTCATCGGCGCGGTTGGAACGGACAACAACAACACGCCAATCTCGCTCGGCAATCTCATTTCTGGCAATTCCAATGGAGGCATAGGGACGTTCACCGACCCGTATGTTAATGGGCCGGCGGGATACTTCTCGACGATGACGATTCAAGGCAATCGCATCGGCACGGACGCGTCTGGAATTCTGGCAATTCCCAACGGCGACGTGAGCAATCCCTTCACCGCCATCTCAGTACGAAGGGGGTTCACCGAAGATACGCTCATCGGTGGCGCTCATCCGCTGGCCCGTAACATCATTTCGGGCAACCTGGGCGACGGCATCGGAAGCGCTTCGATCTTTTTCCAGCCGGGGTATCCGACACCAACCAGAATCTTCAACAATCTGATTGGCGTGAATGCGTCGCTCAATGCGCTTGGCAATGGCGGGAACGGAATCGGTGCTCCGAATGGCTACGGATTGCAAATCGGCGGCACGGATCAGGAAGCCAATCAAATCGCCTACAACGGCACGGCCGGCAATGGCGCGGGGATCGTGGTCGGGACGAACGCAAGCGCCACAAAGATTCGCAACAACTCGATTCACCACAATGCTGGATTGGGAATTGATCTGGGCGGCGACGGTGTCACCGCAAACGACTGCCAGGACGCCGACACGGGCGCAAACGAGTTGCAGAACTTCCCGCTTCTCGATGCGCCGGTATTTAATGCCAACGGCACTGTAACGATCACCGGTGCGTTGTTGAGCAATCCTCTGCGATCCTTTGCCGTCGATTTCTATGCCAGCACCAGCGCCGACCCATCAGGCCACGGCGAGGGAGAAACCCATCTGGGTTCGGTGCAAGTTACGACCGACGGAAATGGTCTAGCCGCTCTAGATTTCACCTCAACATTGTCGGTACCTCTCGCAAGCTTGATTACGGCAACGGCAACAACCGGATTTGGCAGCACTTCGGAATTCTCCTGCGTTGCCGGAGCAACCTGTGACGGACTTGCAGCTAGTACAAAGAAGAGAGATTACAGTTCCCCCAACACCTGCGGAGCGGATGCGATTGTCGTCAACGTCACCTCGGATGAAGAGGACGATCCCGTGAGCCTGAACAACGATATCTGTGATGTATTCACGGACGCCGCTCATCCCGGCCCCCAGTGCACCTTGCGAGCGGCAATCCAGGTGGCTGAACACCGCGCGGGCGTTGACCGGATCGAGTTTGCCATACCTGGAAGCGGCGTAAAGACTATTAGTCCGCTAACCAATCTTCCACCCTTGACGCAACCAGTGGTTATTGATGGCGCGTCTCAAGGGCGCTCCGCTGACGGTGGCATGGTTCAACTGGACGGCAGCAACATTCCTAATTCCAGCCAAGCTTTTGGACTGCAACTCCTGGCTGGTAGTACAGGGTCCACCATAAACGCGCTGGTATTCAACAAATGGGGGGAAGCTATTGACATCAAGCAAAGCGACTACTCAGCAGTGACAGGATGCTTGATCGGCACGACTGCCGATGGCCTGTCAAGCGGCAACCCCTCCAGCAATGTTTCCAACGGACTCGGCATCTCAATCCAGGACTCAAATCAAGTAGTTATCGGTTCAGGTTGCTATCAAGATGTTTTTGACCCAGCCGCAGATAATCTGATCAGCGCTAATGTTGTTGGAGTCACCATCCAGGGCCAGACCAGTGCCTGTGTGATACATAACAAAATCGGTACGGATAAATTGGGTCTCACGGCTATCCCAAACGAGAGGGGAATAGATAATGAGTCGGATGGCACCAGCTCTGCCCCGGTTCTCGTTAAGCACAATCTGATTTCCGGCAACCTTATTGGCATTGAAGCCCAAGAACGCACCTACACCATAATTGATGGCAATTTGATTGGCACCAGAGCGGATGGCGAAGGTCCCCTCCTTAACAGCCAAAGTGAGGTTGGCATACTGTTGAGCCCGCCATTTGCCCCCTCCAATACCAGTTCAATTTTGTATGTCCTGAATAATGTTATCGTTGGTAACACCAGCAACCAGTTCGCCGAATCCGGCGGAATCTTATTAAAATCGCAGCGCGCCTGCTCGCCACAGCTTGTCGACTATGTCATACAGGGAAATCATATCGGCATAACCATGGGTGGAACAATTATCCCCAACCGCTACGGGATACTTGCCGATAATGTGCCTTGTCTTACGATTGGTGATGGTGAATATGTGGGAGGAAATGAGCCGCGCAACTGGATCGCCGGTAACCTTGGCGCCGGCATTCTCCTCAAAGCCGGCTCCGACTACGTCGAGATCAAGAGCAATTTCATTGGCGTCGATACCTCGCTTGATCGCGATCTCGGCAATCTTCAAGGCATCTATTTGTCTGGGGTCAACAGCACGGAGATCAGTGGGAACTTCATCTCCGGCAATGATGATTCCGGCATCCTCGTCGAAGGAGGAGCCTCGAACAAGATTCACGACAACCAGATCGGCGCCCCGGGGGCAAACGACAATCCTGTAATTTCGAACAATACGGGTATCACGATTTACGCCTCCTCCAACAATACGATTTACCAGAATAAGATCAGCAACAATGATGCATTTGGAATTCTCTTGGGCAATAGCATTCCCACTTTCGGGTCCGCGCAGCCTTTCAAGCCGCCTATCGCAAGGACTACGCCCGCAAGCGTCCTTAGCCAAGCGGTTACAGGCAACGAGGTCTATCTCAATGATATACAGAACAACTCAGTCGGCATCGGCCTTTCGGAAAATGCCAAAAATAATCTCATTGGCCGAGTCTCACTGACTTTTCAGGGAAACCGCATCTTCGGCAATACCAATGTGGAGGGGTATGGCATCTTTATCGGCACAACCGCCGCGCAACCCGATGATGCGCTTCTACCGTCAGGCAACAAGATCGCCGGCAACCTGATTGGCGTTGACGACGCTCTAAACCCGGCTCCCAATAACGTGGGCATCGGTGTCTATCAAGCGCAAAGCAACACCATCGGCGGGGATCAACGCACGCTTGGGAATGTGATTGCCAGCAACCTGACGGACGGTGTTCGATTGAGCGGAAGTAAGACCAGCGGCAATCTTGTCGGATTCAATCGGATTTACGGAAACGGCGGCGACGGCGTGTTGATAACCAGCACTGGGCGAACCGATGTGAAGAATAACTCCGTGCACGGTAATGAAGGGAATGGGATTAACGTTAGAGATATTACCGAGTTACCCCAACAGGAGTATGCGGCAGTTATCTCCGGCAACAAGGTTGGCGTAGATTTCGGGGATAATGGTGAGGTCTTCCCCGATGGCAACGGCCAGACGGGCATCCGCATCAGCAATGTGCAGAACCTGCTGATCGGGGTCAGCGGTAGTTTCGCTTCAGAGCCGAAAAACATCATTACCAGCAATGGCGGCGACGGGATCTTGCTTGAAAATGATTCCCATGACGTCTTGATCACAAACTCGGTTATCGGCACAACCGAGTCAGGAGCCCCCAACCTCGGTAATGCAAACAATGGCATTCATCTCATCGGCGTGTTTGAGAATACGATTGGCGGTGTGCTTGCCGTCGGCAATATCGTCTCCGGCAACCAGGGCGATGGCATTTTTATCGATAACTCAGCATCCAATAAACTTTTCGGCAACCGCATCGGCATCTTTCCAGGCTCTGACGGCAATGTAAAACTGGGCAATGGTCTAAGAGGGGTTAGGATTCTGGGTTCCGGCGGCAACGAAGTTGGAGCAAGCATCCTGACCGGCTACCGCAATTTTATCGGCGGCAATGCGCTCGAAGGACTGTTACTTCAGGGACCAGGGACGCAGAACACGCTCATCAAAAACAACTTCATCGGCACGGACCTGAGTGACACATTGCTCGGGAATTCGTCGCATGGTGTATTGATTATCGACCAGGCGCAGAACAACTTAATCGGGGGCTCGGAGATCCAGGCCGGAAACACGATTGCTCATAACGGGGGCTCGGGTGTCGCGCTCGACCCGTCAGCCGGCCCCGGCATCGCGATTGATCCAAATGTAATTTACGGAAACGCGGGTCTGGGAATTGATTTAAGAGCTAGTGAAACGCCGCTGCCAAACGATCCGGGCGATGCAGACGAAGGGCCGAATCGCCAGCAAAACTATCCTGAATTCATAAGCGCCTCGATCAACGCGAGCGGCGACCTGGTGCTTCAATTCAAGCTCGACTCCGCGCCCGCAAACTCAAACTACGGCGCGAGCGGTGTGTACATTGAGTTCTTCAAGACCGATTCGAGCCCACACCTCCAGGGCCAAACCTTTCTCGGCAGCAGCGACTACACGGTGGCCGACTACAACAACGGAACTCCGGGCGTTAAGGTGTTCAATGCCGGCAATGCAGCAAGTCTCGGCATCGTGCTGGGCGATAAGATTGTTGCGACGGCGACAGACGCCGACGGCAACACCTCGGAGTTCACCAGCGTCAATGTGGGAGTCGTAACCGACCAGCCAACTGCTTCGAAGCTCGCGAGCTTTACCGCCACCAATCGCGACGGCAGCGTGTTGCTCAACTGGCAGAGCGGCCTTGAAGTAGACAACCTCGGCTTCAACGTGTATCGCGAAGTGGACGGAGTTCGCACCCGGATCACGCCTCAAGTCGTCGCGGGTTCGGCATTATCGGATGGGCCGGGGACGTCGCTGCTCTCAGGCCACAACTACTACTGGGCAGACACGCCGCCTGCGGGCAAAGTAGTTCGCTACTGGCTCGAAGACATCGACCTCAAGGGCAAGTCTACCTTCAACGGTCCGTATTCGATCACGAACTCGGCGCCGGGCAGCGCGGCTGAGGCTCAGAAGCAGTCTCTGTTGATCTCTCAGATCGGGATGCGGCAGAGCTTGCTGGCCAACGGGCTGGGTTCAACACCGGTTGCGTCGCGCGGCGAATCTCGCAAACCCATCCGCAGCTTCAGTGCAGTTACAATCAGGCCTCGCTTCGCAACCGGCGGTCAAGATAGCAGTCAAGCAGGAAGGGTACTATCGAGTCACTCAAGCGGAGGTACTGCGAGCCGCGCTCGATCCAAAGGTTGATCCTCGGCTGCTGCAGTTGTTTGTCGATGGAGTCGAGCAGCCGATCAAAGTAAATGGCGAACAGGACGGCCGATTCGACGCAGGTGATTCGATCGAGTTCTACGGCGTCGGTCTCGATGCCGCTTCGACGGACACTCGAGTCTACTGGCTTGTGGCGGGGACAAAACCCGGCAAGCGCATCGCAATCACCCAGGACAAAGGCGGACAGATCGCTTCGGGCGGGTTCCCGTATACGGTCGAACGCAAAGATCGAACGATCTACTTCTCAGCGTTGAAAAACGGAGACGCCGAGAATTTCTTTGGAGCAGTCGTCGCAAGCCAGCCGGTTGATCAGTCATTGTGGATCCAGCATCTGGATCAGACGGCGCAGGCTGGGGCATCGATCGAAGTATCACTCCAGGGTGTGACAAAAGTCCCGCACAACGTTCGGGTTCAGTTGAACGGAACGGATGTGACGCGGCTCAACTTCACCGATCAGTCGAGAGACAGAAGGCTTGTGTCGATCTCGCAGTCATTGCTGAGGGAAGGCGAGAACACGGTAAGGCTGATAGCCGAAGGCGGAGCGAGCGACATCAGCCTTGTCGATGTGATTCGGATCAGCTACTCGCACAGCTATGTGGCTGACAGCGATTCGCTGAAACTGACGGCGTCGGCAAGCCAGCAGGTGAACGTCGGGGGATTCACGCGAAGAGACATAAGGCTGATGGATGTGACAGACGCGGGCGCGCCGCAGGAGATCGCGGCTACGGTGAGTGAAGGCAAGAACGGCACCACGGTGAGCGGGAAGGTGGCAGGGTCAGGCATTCGCGAGTTGCTGGCGTTCTCGGATTCACAGGCGAAGCAGCCTTGGTCAATCACCGCGAATCAACCGTCGAGTCTGCGCCAGCCGGGGAACGGAGCTGATCTGTTGATCATCACGGGGCGAGACTACTTGTCGACGGTCGAACCCCTAAAGACCTTGCGAGAGAGTCAGGGGCTGAGTGTGGCCGTCGCAGACATCGAAGACATCTACGATGAGTTCAGCTTTGGGAACAAGACACCGCAAGCGGTGAAGGACTTTGCGACGTACGCGGCGACGAGTTGGAAGAAGAAGCCACGATATGTGCTGATTGCGGGGGACGCGAGCTATGACCCGAAGAATTATCTTGGGTTTGGGGATTCAGATATTGTTCCGACGAAGTTGCTGGACACGACATACCTGGAGACGGCGAGCGACGATTGGTTTGTGGACTTCAACAACGACGGGATACCGGAGCTGGCGATTGGACGATTGCCGTTCCGAAACGCACAAGAAGCATCAACGATGATCTCAAAGATAGTCGGCTACGAGCGGAGCAGCGGGTCAGAAGAGGTGTTGCTGGCGTCGGATGCAAATGACGGATTTGACTTTGAGGGAGCGAGCACGCAGCTAAAGGGAACGCTGCCGGCGAGCCTGAAGACAAGTCAAATCAACCGGGGTACCGACACCGCGGGCGCGAAGACTCGGCTGATGGAAGCGATCAACCGCGGCCAGAAGCTCGTGAACTACGCGGGGCACGGATCGGTGAATCAGTGGAGAGGGAATCTGCTGGTTAATGAAGACGCGGCGCAGATGAGGAACGCGGATCATCTGACGGTGTTTGTAATGATGACGTGTTTGAACGGGTACTTTGATGATCCGGCATTGGACAGCCTTGCGGAGTCGTTGTTGAAAGCTGAGCGAGGGGGAGCGGTAGCGGTGTGGTCATCATCAGGGATGACGTCGCCTGGGGATCAGTCGCTGATGAATCAGGCGCTGTACAGATCAATGTTCGGGGCAGAGGGGACGGCGCTGTTGGGGGATGCGATACGCGAGGCGAAGAGAGCGAGCAGCGACGTAGACATTCGCCGGACATGGGTGTTGCTTGGCGATCCGACGATGCAGGGTGAAGTGAGAGGACTGAATGACGGTTCTATGAATTGAGCCACGGAGTGCTGAGCTTAGCACTCTGCTGAAAAAGGTTTCGTAGTCCCGCCTTCAGGCGGAAGTTTCTGATGGTCTCAAGAGACGATTCCAAGTCAGGATTCCGCCTATAGGTACACGTAGGGTCAACAAGTCAATCATCAGCCGCCAGGATTTGCAACCGAGGCGAAGGAGGAGTAAGGAAGAACTGCAACGACAGGACGCGCAGCGTCACGTTACGAATTGTTCCGCCTATTGCTAGACGATTTCCTTCAGACATTCGAGCGTGACGCTGCGCTTTGATTCAAAACGAATCACTCAGACGTTGTTCACCAATGACTCAACTATAAGGCCTTCGCGGATCAAAGCCAAGCGCGTCCTGGGGTTGCGATTCTAGGAAGTGGAGGAACAAAGCAATGGCTAGCAGTGAGGACAACGACAAGTATGCAGCGTATGTCGGAATTGATTGGGCAGATCAAAAGCACGTGATCAGGCTACAGACGGCAGAGTCAAACGATAGTGAGGGAGAAGAAATCGAACAGCGTCCGGAAGCGCTTGCAGAGTGGGCAGCGGGTCTGTTCCAAAGGTTCAAAGGTGAGAAGGTAGCTGTCGCAATAGAGCAATCCAGAGGCGCGGTTGTTTATCACTTGATGCAGTATGAGTTCCTGGAGATCTACCCGATTAACCCGAAAACCCTCGCAAAGTACCGCGAGGCATTGAGTCTCAACAACGCAAGCTGTGATCAGACCGACGCAGACTTGATTCTCGAGCTGGTGATAATGCACAGAAATCGATTGCGACGATGGATTGCGGAGGACAAACAAACCAGGCTGCTACGGATGCTGGTAGAGAACCGCCGGACGTTAGTAGATAGAGTTACTGGGTGTACAAACATCCTCAAGAGCCTGCTCAAAAGCTATTATCCGCAGGCTTTAGAACTCGCAGGCGGTCTCAACACCAAGATGGCCTGTGATTTCCTGTCTAACTGGCCGACTGTCGCACAGCTCAAGACCGCCGAACCCTTGCAGTTGCGAGAGTTTTATAGAAAGCATGGCTGAATTCGCAGAGAGGTAATTGAAAAACGGTTGAAGATAGTTAGCAGCATCCACCCACTGATTACGGATGAAGCGATAATTGAGCCTTCGACAATGATGGCTAGCGCAGTTGTGGGGCAACTCCGTTGCTTATTGGCGGCCATTGAGGAATGTGATGAACGGATCTCAAAGATATTTGCTGAGCATCCGTTCATGGACGTATTCCAGAGCTTTCCTGGCGCCGGCAAGGTATTAGCCCTCGTTTGACTGTAGCCTTTGGGACTGAGCTGGATCGCTACAATGCCGCCTCCGACATTCAGCGATTCTCGGGCATAGCTCCAGTGACCGAACAAAGTGGCAAATCCAAGTGGGTGCACAGACGCTACGCCTGCCCAAGGTTCCTCAAACAAACCTTTCACGAGTACGCCGCGCAATAGATTCACTGGTCAGTCTGGGCGAAGGCCTACTACGATCAGCAGAGAAAGTTGGGCAAACGTCATCACGCGACGATCAGAGCGCTGGCCTTCAAGTGGATTAGTATTCTGTATCGGTGTTGGCAAGATCAAACCCAATACGACGAGCAGATCTATCTACAGGCACTGACCCAACGAGGCTCACCTCTAGCGGCGAGCCTGACACTTAACAATGGTTCGGTCAAAGCGGACGCTTGATAGACAGCCTCAGATGTCTGAAGGCGGGACTACGAAACCTTTCTCAGCAGGCTGCTAGACGAGAGTGAGAGTCCGGGGCGAGGGCTATAGAGCGACCGGAAGCAAACGACGAGGCTCGCCAGGAACTGCCCCGGACTCTCGCCTATCAAGAAGGACCCTCGTAGATGCTTCTCAAGGCCTGGGAAGCAGTGCGCGATACTGAGCTGCTTGAGAAGGCTTGTTCCACGCGTCGTACAAGAACGTCAGACGTTGAAGAGCCTCTAGGGTTCTGGGGTTTTGCTCGCTCTGGCTCGCTTTCAAACTGTCGTAGCTGGCAATCAGCAACGACTCGGCTTCATCGTAGCGCTTTCGAGCAGTCAAACATTCCCCAAGCGCGCCTTTGGTCAAGGCAGTCATAAAGTGGTTGGCTGGAAGGTTTTCCTGCCGCAGCTTGACGGCTTCGCGCAAAATCCTTTCCGCTTCGTCGCCCCTGCCGAGTTTGTTGAGGATCAAACCTTGAACAGTAAGAGCGGTTGCGAAACTGATGTATTTGGGGTTTGAGTTTTGGCGGTAGTTTTCCAGGACCTGATCGATCGTAGCCTCTGCTTCCGCATACCTGCCTGCCAGATACGAGACCTGCGCCTGCAGCCTGAGATTGTCATAGATTGCAATATGGTTTGGGCTATAGAGCTTTCGATAGATGCTCTCACCCTCGCGCAAGGATGAATCCGCGCCGCTCAAGTCTCCTCTTTCCATCAGAATAATGCCGTACAATGTCAGGGCGGAACAAAACTCCGGCGTATTGTTGTTCGGCAACTGGCGAAGTTTTGAAAGCGTGGCTCGCTGGAGACTTTCCGCTTCGTCGAATTTTCCCCGGTCTATGAAGATCAAGGCCAGGAATTGACTCAGAATATCGGTTTGGGCTTCCGATGAATGCTGTACGCTGATGGCCAAACCCTCGCGTAAGAGCGATTCGGCCTGGATAGAGTCGCCACGCGCTCGACACAGAATCGCGTAGTTGCTTAGGTTCCTTGTAAGAGTGTCCGGATCAATTTTACCTTTTCGAAATTCGTCGCGCAGCAAAGGGAATCTCTGCGCGTAGATATGCTCCGCGCTATCGTAGTCGGCCTTCGAAAACGAAAGTGATGCAAGCCCGAACTCAGTTATCAATGATTTCGGACTGTCTACGCCATAGAGTTGGATTTGCTCGGCTAACGCCAGGCGAAGGTTTTTCTCGCCCGCGATATAGTTCCCCTGCTCGACATACCCTAGCCCCACGACCTGCCGCAGCTCGGCTCTCACTTCCGGCTGATTCCGCAATTCATCGCTTTCCAATCGTCTTTCCGCGTCTTCCAAAATGTCGGTTATCGTTGTTTGATAGCCTTTTCTTCCGCCAATTCCGCTACTTGCGGTCGCCAGCATTTGTTTTAAGAAGTCGTTGACCACCTCGGCTTTTGTGTTTTCTCTCCGCGCATTGCTGTATTGCCAGAGGGCGATGGCCAGCCCTGCGATCAACGCCAGCATTATGAGCGCAGTTGCAGAGACGGCGATTTTGTTGCGTTTGTAGAATCTCGATGTTCGATATGAGAGTGTGTTCGGCCGCGCGGAGATCGGCAAATGTCCCAGGTGCCGTTCGATGTCGTCGGCAAATTCCGCCACGGATCTATAGCGGCGCGGTGGGTCTTTGTGCAGGGCCTTGAGCGTGATGTTATCCAAATCACCCCTGAGCAATTTCGGATTTGGCGCGTCCGATCGCAGGTCAGAGGATTGGCCGGTGCTACTGTGCTTGCCACGCGCCCCGGACCATAGACTGCTGACCGCCTCCGAGGGCTTTGACGGATCGCTGTCGCAGATCGCGCGAGCCACCTCTTCGGGCGAGTTGCCTCGCAGTTTGTAGGGACGACCCCCAGTGAGCAATTCGTAAAGGATTACACCCAGGCTGTAAATATCAGAAGCGGTTGAGATGTGCTCGCCGCGCACTTGCTCCGGGCTGGCGTATTCGGGTGTCAACACGCGAAATCGAGTCTGGGTCTGAGTCAGTTCGGCACCGGTAGATTCGGGGTTCAAAACCTTCGCCACTCCGAAATCCAGCAGCTTCGGCTCGCCGTCAGGGGTGATGAGAATGTTGCTTGGCTTTAGGTCGCGATGAACAATCAGGTTCTGATGCGCGTGGCTGACGGCGGAGCAGATGGTGCGAAAGAGTTGCAGCCGTTCGTCGGTGGCAAGCTGATGTTCTTCACAGTAACGGGTGAGGGGCAGGCCTTCAATGTATTCCATTACGAAATATGGACGGCCGTCGTCGGTCGTCCCGCCGTCAAACAGCTTGGCTATGTTCGGGTGATTCAACGAGGCGAGTATCTGTCGCTCGTTTCGGAAGCGGCGCAAGATGTCGTCGGTATCAACCCCGCGTTTGACAAGCTTTATCGCGACATGTTTGCGAAACACTTCGTCCTCGCGGGCCGCGAGGTAAACGACACCCATTCCGCCGCGCCCTATCTCGCGCAGTATCTCATAAGCGCCGACGTGCTGCGGAGTGCCACTGGCCTCCCCCTCGTCGCCGAGCAACTGACTGGCGACCTGGGCGAGATTAGGGTTGCGCAGGAAGCCCGCGGATTCACCTTCTGCGGCAAGCAGGGACTCAACTTCCATGCGAAGCTCCGCCTCCTCGCCGCAATGGTCTAATAGCCACTGTTCTCGATCGGCGGGCGGTACTTCCAGGGCCTCCTGAAAGGTCGATTCAATTCTGTTCCAATCAATCGGGGCCATTGTTGGTGACTGGTCGCGCAAACGTCCTTAGTCTGCTCGGAGTGATGTCGATTTGTCGAGAGAACGAGCAGCGTGCACTGACACCTACGCTCACAGGCTACAGACTGGGGCTCGAAACGGAGAGTTCGCGGTAAAGCCACGACCGCGCCATCTGCCAGTCACGCTGCACGGTCTTTTCAGATACCCCGAGGACTTCACCCACCTCCTTGTTCTCGAGGCCGCCAAAGTAGAGCAACTCCACGACGCGACTCTTACGCTCGTCGAGATTGGCCAGCCGCGTGAGCGCCTCATCCAACGCGAGCAAATCCGACGCTCCCTGCTCGACTGAGATGTGCACATCCTCCAAAGACAATCTTCTGGCCGCGCCGCCGCGTTTGCCGGTAGCGTGCGCGCGCGCGTGATTCACGAGTATGCGGCGCATCATCGTGGCCGCCACGCCGTAAAACTGAGCGCGGTTCTGCCAGTTCACGCGGGTCTGGTCAATCAGACGCAGATAGGCTTCGTGCACCAGCGCGGTAGGCTGCAGTGTGTGGCCTTCTCGCTCTCGCTTCAGATACTGCCCGGCGATTCGTTTCAGTTCGTCGTAAACGAGATGAAAGAGGCTGTCCTCGGCGCCGGGCTCGCCCGAACTCCAGGCGAGCAGCATTTGTGTTACGTCGCTGTCAGTCTCGGCCATAGTCTTTTTGCCTGACGGGCGGAATTCTAGCCCATCGACGCACGTGGCAAAAGCGAAATGAAAAAGGATAGACGAGGGGATGTCCGCTGGGAGGCGTTTTTCGTGCGTTAGTTAGTAGAAGCAACTGAGCTCGAATTTGCAGCAAATCGAATAAGGAGTATCGCATGCCGCCCTCACACTTCAAACGCAGCTGGTCTCGCTTCGTGTCAGCTCTTGTGCTCGTCGATGAGCATCGTGGTCAGCGCGTTGCCGTCATCGTCGCACGCCAGCCGCGTTCCGGCGGCCGCTGGCCGCAGATCGGGCAGGTGTTGGCAGTGCGCCAACGCCCGAGCGCCGAACCGGGCAATGAACCAGAACTGCCGAATGCCTCCTCCGGTCCGAGTGGGCGCCGCGCCCGAGAAAGGAGGCGAAAACGCACGAACAGCGGCCTTAAGTATGGTTGCGCGATCCGCCAACCAGAAGCTACCAAAGAACACAGGCACGACATCGCTGCATCAGGTTTGCGACTGGGCATCCAAACTAGTCCCGAATGCTGGGAATGCTGTTACTCTCACCGGCGAAACGTGTTACAAGGCTCCAGCGACCATGACTGGACGCCAGTAACCGGAAGCCGGTGGAACAACTCCGATCGCAAAGGCGAGCAGGGCTATTCGGCGCCGATTCCCAGGGTTTTCTCCATCACTCCCTCGCCAAATCTAATCGGCCACGGTGCGCGCCGACAGGCTTTACGAAAAGCATGGGGAAAGGAGCCAGCCTCGGTCTGGTAAATCTCAGCACGCTTTGTCATCCACGCCGAGCGATTTACCGATGATCAGCAGCAGCAGCTATGTGTCGATTGCGGCGCCCGTCAAACCGCCGAACGCCGCCGGCCTGACCGGCGTCTCGACAGCTTCAGACGATGTTGAGAGCAGGACTGATCCCGCGCCTGACGTCAACAGCCACCAGGCCGACGACAAACCCGGAAAACCGAACGCAAAAAACACAATCAAGACTGAAAAAAAGATCACCATAAAAGCCGAAGGACGCGGCTTTCCCAATGTCAACTTTAAGGACGGTGAAGAACTTCCAGTCAGTTCGCAGGAGACCAAAGGCCCCGGCGCCAAGGACGCCGAATCGCACGCCTCCAAAAGTGATGGCTTCGGCTGACTTTGATTCGGACGGCGTTCCAGATCTGGTGACTGCCGGGGCGGATGGCACGCTTAAATTTTATCGCGGAAATGTTGATTCGATCTATCCGAACAGCAATCAGGCAAATCAACGTCGAGCCAACGGGACGTTTATCGATTCACCTTTCTATCCGAGCGAGAAGTCTTTCTCGCTGGGCATGTCGCCGGACTTTCTCGAGGTTGGTGATTTCAACGCCGACGGAAATAAGGATGTCCTGGTTCTGACAAAGGGCGACAACCGGCTTCAACTGTTATCCGGGCGATGGCCACGGAAACTTTTCCGCGCCGGTTACGATTCTCTTGAGCGGTAAAGCGACGGCCCTCGCGGTTGGCGAAATCGGACGGAGAGACGGCCAAACCGATGTTGCAGTAGCCGTTCAAACTGAAAAGAGTGCGCAGCTTCTCGTCTTCGAGCATCCCGAAGGCGCGTTCAAACATAAACCCGAGATATTTGCTTTGCCCTCCGTGGCGACCGATCTGGCAATCGGGCATCTCGACAAGGATTCATACGGCGATGTGGCAATTGCGGGGGGCAAGGATCTGACTATCGTTCACGGTCGCGGACAGGCTTACCCGCTGGATTTGAAAGCCGAGCTGAACATCAAAAGGCCTGCCGCGGTCGTGCAAACGCGGCAATTCACATTCGAAATCTCGGCGGTGGCGATCGGAAGGTTCACCGGTTCTCGCGGAGACTCTCTGGCGCTTCTGGCTACCGACGGAAATATCTACACTCTTGATCCACAACGCGAAACGGCCAAATCCGCAATGAACGATCTGACGGCTGAAGAGCTACAAAAGACAAAGAAATCGACCTTCGCGCCGGCGGATGCTGAATCAGGGACCCGAAGACTCGCCACACTGAAAAGCGATTTGCCGAAAAACGAACAGGAAGCGGATCAAGCCGGACAGTTGATGATCGACTCTCGAGGATCGGAAAAGGACAGGAAGAAGCTCATAGTTGAAAAATTTGAAAGATCAGCGGCCGACTTCGCCAAGCTCCCACGCAGCGAGAAGGACAAAATCACCGCTGAAGAAACTCAGAAAACTGAAGCAAACAATCAAAAGCGCAAAGAGGAATTAGAGCGAACGCTTTCATCGCGTCCAATACCGCTCGCAACTTTCAAGGCTGAACCGCTTATTTTCGATACGCGTCTGGTGACAGCGGCGCGTTTAGTGGGCGCTAACAGATTCATCACGGCGCGTGTTTCTGATTCAGGCAAAGACGACTTGGTGCTGGTCGATTCGATAGGCAAACAGATTCACGTTGTCGCGCAGATCGGAGGCAAGGGCCAAAGCGCGAGACCTGAAGTGATCTCTCTCGACTCCGACGCTGCGCAGGTTGCGATTCTCTCGATGCGGCTGAATTCTGACGCTCTAAGCGACCTGGTAGTTTTGCGTGAAAGTTCGCAGAGTACTTGGTCTTGATTACCTCACACGCAAATACATTTGTTGTGACCACGACCGACGACAGCAGCGGCGGCATTTGCGATGGAACAGATCGCATGCGCTTTGCGACGAGCGATGGATCTGGCGAATTCCTTCGGCGGGTCGGACACGATCCGTTTAACATCGGCGGCGGAGGTCTGCAGACGATTCACCGGCCTCGGCGTTGCAGGAGATTTACCAATACGCTAACGATCGACGGAACGACCCAGCAGGGTTTCAACGGAACACCGATAATTGAAATCAAAGGGGACCTTCTATCTGGCGTCATGACGGGGTGAGATTGCATTGGAGTAACTCGGTCATTCGCGGATTGGTAGTCAACGAGTTCATTTTGGGAACGACGGAGATGGGAGTGTTACCGGCGGAGAGGGCATCGTTATTTTCAGCACATACATCATTCCAAACGTCGCTAACAACATCGTTGAAGGGAATTTTTTGGGGACGGATCCGACGGGCACGCTTGATAAAGGGAATCAGGCGACCGGATTGAGCATCTTCGACGCAGATAACAACACGATCGGCGGAACAACCAGCAGGCGAGGAATGTAATGTACGGAAACGGAAATGTTCAAGTTACGGGAATATAGGGGGCAGGGTTCGCGATCGCAGCGGGAAACGGGAACAAGATCAAAGGCAATTTTATCGGTACGAACGCACTAGGCAACCAAAAACTCGGAAATAACTATGGTGTCTTCTTTGCGGGAATAGACAACGTCTTCGGGGGCGACGAAGCGGGAGCAGGCAACGTGGTTTCCGGCAACGGCGGCTTGCCTGATAAGTTTGGAAGATGCGGCGGTCTCGGAATTTCTCTCCGACTTTGATTGACTTGTTTACAGGCGAAATCGTAACTAACAACAATACGTTCAAAGGCAATCTCATCGGCACGACCTTCAACGGCGCTGCGCCGCTCGGAGGTGTTTAACAGGAATTCGTTCGTGGGGAGTACTAACACAATTATCGGTTCGATAACTCAAAACGGACGAAACACGATTTGCGATAATGGCAATGACGCTATTTGGTGCGGGTTCAACGAATCGGTTTTCTTTCCCCTAAGCGGCGCTTGTTACATAGTTGGAAATAACGTCGGAACGGATGTCACCGGCAATGTCGCTATTCCAAACGACGAGCGCAGCGGATGTGTCGGGCTTTGCATTGTCACAGACACTGTTTGGATAACACTATACGGTAGCGATTTCGCGGTAGTCGGCTCGCCGGGGGGAACACGCCTGGCGGCGCCTGCACAGGGTTCTGCAATCTGGTTTCGGGAAATCTGAGTAAGCGCCTGGGAGGCGGCGGAGTTTACAGTTCGGGATTTGGCGGCGCTCTGATCACAAACAACTACCTGGGCGTGAATCGAGCCGGAACCGCGGCTCTACCGAACACCGCGGGCTTTCGCTCCTATAACGGCAGTTTCGATTTCGGCGGGAGATTCGATGACGGCAACGGAGGCTTTCTAAGCGGCGGAAATCTTGTTTACGGTAATAGTGTTCAAGGAATGTCTGTCCAAACCATAGAACAGGGCGGAACATTCAACATTAGAGGGAACCTCGTTGGCACGTACGCGACAGATATCCCGGCATTCCAAACGGAATCGACGGCTCAGGCTCGGTCGGAATTGGTGTCTCGGCGCTGGCAGGGACGCGAGTTCAGATCGGCGGCGGCGATCTGTTGGACCGAAATGTGATAGCCGCTACGACAAGCGACGGCGCAGGTAACTCAAGGGCGAAGGACTCACCCTCTCAAATCACGGAAGCATCGGTGTTTTTAATAACTACATCGGGCTAAATAAATTCGGCGCGCCCTTGGAAACAGCGCTTCGGGTATTGTTGCGACCGGCGAGGGCAGAACGCAGATCGGGGGCACTAGCTCAGGCGAAGCGAACTTGATAAAGAACAACGGCAAGGCAGGCGTCTTTGTGTACCGGCTTTCTTCGACTCAGTTCGGTACGATTGTGGGGAAAAACGTCATCATCCGTGGCAATTCGATCGCCAACAACGGTGGACTCGGTATCGACTTAGGCAATTTTACGACAACTTGCCATGGATCCAAACGGCGTCGACCAAAATGACTGCTTCGACGTGGATGACGGTGGGAATAACCTGCAGAACTTCCCTGAACTCTTCGCGCCGGTTTTCAATGGTAATGGCACTGTAACGGTACAGGGGACCTTGTACACTACTCCGGCAACTGACTTTGTCATAGACTTTTATTCAAACACCGCCGCCGATACAAGCGACTACGGCGAGGGCGAGAACTACTTAGGCGCCGTCTTGTACTTACAGATGGGAACGGTTTCGCTTCTTTTACTTTTACTTCGCACGGCGCGGTTGCCCCAAGTCAAAAGATCACCGCGACGGCGATGGACTTCTTTGGGAATACATACGAGTTTTCGTGCTATGCGGGAAAGTGCGCAACGGGAACTCTGGCAGAGGCGCTCGCACGCGGGCCGCAAGCCCTCTGCCCGGCGTCCATCATAGTTACCGTGGATACCAACGTGGAGCGATGCCAACACGGCCGACGGCGTATGCAACGTCGATCTGAACACACCAGGATTGCAATGCAGTCTTCGGGCTGCGATCAGGAAGCAGAATCTTAGGCAAGGGTTTGACTTAATACAATTCGATATTCCAGGCCCCGGGCTCCATACGATAATCGTCCCCATCGCCCAACAGCTTCCTGACATAACTGAGGCAGTGGATATCGACGCACAAACCCAGCCGGGATACGTCGATTCCCCGCTGATCGAAGTTCGAGGGGAAGTAAGCGGGACCACAATACCGGCCGTAGGGCTGCGAGTAAGGTCAAGCAAGATTAACATCCGGGGGGTTGCCATCAATCATTTTGGGATTGACATTTCCATCGGCGATCAAAATTCATCAACCAGAGCCGATAACAACATCGTGTCTCGCTGCATCATCGGAATGAACGCTGACGGCATGACATTCGATCCGGCTGTAGCCTCGACTTTCGGAATTTCGGTTAACGGCAACACCAAAGACAATCTGATAGGCGGCCCCACAGCCGCGACAGGTAACGTGATCGGCAATTGTATAACCGGCGTGGCCCTTGCCGGCCCCAATGTAGACAGCAATAGCGTCACCAACAACAAGATCGGAACCAACAAGACAGGCTTCGCGAGGATCGGGAACAACTTCGGCGTAGTGATCGGCAACGGGGCGAAGAACAACGTGATCGGCGGTGAGCTCGACAACGATACCAATCTGATCTCCGGGAATTTCTTAGATGGCATCGGGATCAGCGGGACCTCAACCCTAAACCGGATATCCGGAAACCTGATAGGAACGAATATCAACGGAGACATGGCGATTCCGAATGACCGGAGCAGCATCAATATTCTCAACACCGCGAACCAAAACACGATCGGCGGAAATACAAGTGAGCGCAACATCATCTCCGGAAACAGGCGGAACGACCGATCCGAATGTTGGCTTCGGGATACAGATGGATTCGGCTACTCATCACAACAAGGTATTAGGGAATTACATCGGCATCAAGAAAGATGGCTCGCCGGGCCTTGGGAATGTGGTTGGAATCGGCATCAGCGGTTCGAACAACACGATCGGAGGCGCGGCCAATTTCGCCAAATACAATTTCCAGCAATCGCGTTGGGATAAGTCTCGGCACGGTCGCCGCCACGGCTGTGAGCGCAAATATCATCTCCTACAACCGGATAGGGACCGACCCCGACGGGACAGGTGCTTCAAGCAATGACGTGGGCGTTTTGGCTGTGGGTAACGTGGTCAGTACAAACATCAACAACAACGTCATTTCGGGGAACACAGCGGTCGGCGTTCTGTTGCGCGACGGCGGCAGCGCCAACAACGTAAGCAACAATCGCATCGGTACCGATCGCGATAAGCAGGAACCCCCATACCGAACGGTATCGGCGTTGCCGCATCGAAATCTGACGACAATACGATTGCTGGCAATGAAGTCTGGGGCAACACGTTCGTGGGTGTATGGATCGGGGAGGATTTTGCGCAGCAGTCGACCTCAATTAAGAATGTTCTGGAGAAAATAAAATCACCGGTAATTAACCCCGGACAAGTCAGCAACTCACACAGGGCAACAAGGTGCAAAACAATCTCATCGGCACTAATGAAAACAGCAGCAGGGCGATTCCAAACGGGATAGCCGGCATTAAGATCGGTGAGAATGCTGGCAATGACTTTGATACGGAGGGCCAGATCTCACAACACAAAGGCAATGTTATATCCGGCCAAACTCTGGGAGGCGGTTTTGGCATTAGCCTGGCGCCGCTGTTTGTAACTGGGAGCGATGAATATCCGCAGCAAAACAAGATTCAGGGCAATCGAATCGGCATAAAGGCATTCTCCTATGACCTCTTGCCAAACACGAAAGGCATTCAGGTCCAAAACACTACCGGCAACTTCATCGGCCCGGACCCGACGAGCGATTGCGGGCCGAACAACGAGAATATTTAGCGCGACGATTTTGGAAGTATGCGTCTGGCAGACGAATCGGATGAAATCGAAGTTGTCGGCTCAAACACGACCAACCACATTTTTTCAAACAACTTTGTCGGCGTCGCGCGCGACGGAACACAAATCGCAAACGGCGGTAACGGCGTCACTCTTTCTGACGATCAGAGCAACTCGATACTTGACAACACCATCGCCGGCAACGGCGGTAACGGCATCCTTGTTCAAGGGACTGCCTCATGCCGCGAGAGCCGCGGAGAAAGCAAATGTCCGACGGCCAGGTGGCGGTGGGTTCAACCACGATCAGCGGCAACGTCGTCGGACTAAGGAAAGGTTGGATCTTTTCCGGAAGCGCTCGGCGTTTAGGCAACGCTTTGGGAGGCATCAAGCTCTCTGGCGCCCAGTTTGTACTAATCGGGAATCAGATCGGAAGCTTTTCAAGGAATATTGTTTCGGCGAATGGCGGCATTGGCATATTGATCGAGGGCCAAAATGGATCCAACAACGTTGTACGGGATTCGATCGTAGGAACTGATGAAACCGGAACGTAAAAGTGGAAACGACGGTGACGGGATTAGAGTCGACGGCTCTCAAGACACTACGGTGGGTGCCGACAACAGCGCCGGCCTCACCGGCAATGTTGTATCAGGAAACGGTGGAAACGGAATCAGCGTTGATGGCAATCAGAATACCGGCACGCAACTTTCATTGGCAACGTGGTTGGCCTCTTCAATAGCGCCGGTATTGTTCAGAGAAATTAGGCAATGGCCTGAATGGGTTGGTTATTAAGGGCGTAAACTCCGTCGATATCGGAGGTCCTTTATCCGGACTCCGCAACATCATCGGCGGCAACCACGGCGCCGGCATAGTCATCGGCGGCCAAAACCAAATGACTCTCTACAACAAGGTTGTCAACAACCTGATCGGCACCGACGAAAACAACACTCCCGACCTCGGCAACGACGGAGACGGAGTCCTGATCACCGAAGACGCAAAACTGAATGAGATCGGCGGCGCCACCCCGAATAGCGGAAACGTCATCGCGAACAACGGCGGCGCGGGCGTTGCGCTGGATCCCACCGCGGGACACTGTAATGTAATCGATCCGAACGCGATCTTTGGCAACGCGGGGCAGGGAATTGACCACGGCCGTGATGGCTGGACTCCGAATGATCCGGGTGACGCCGACGAGGGCCCGAACAGGCTCCAGAACTATCCTGAGTTCAGTAGCGCCACAATTGACACAATCGGCAATCTGATTCTGCGGTTCAAGGTTGATTCTGCCCCAGCCAATGCGAATTACGGCGCCAACGGTCTGTACATAGAATTCTTCAAAGCGGATGCGAGCCTGCAAGGTGAAAGCTTCATCGGAAGCACGCACTACACAGTTGCCGATTACAATGGCGGCGACACCTGGCCTCGCAACCTTTGATGTGGGGAACGCGGTCAGTATCGGCGTTCAGGCCGGCGATAAAATTGTAGCCGACCGCCACAGATGCCGACAGCAACACATCGGAATTCACCGGCGCCAACGTAGGAATTGTGGGCACGCCAAGCGCGGTGAAACTCGCGAGCTTTACGGCGGTTGCTTACGAAGGTGCCGTCCTGCTCGAGTGGCAGACCGGGTTTGAAGTAGACAACCTGGGCTTCAATGTCTATCGAGAAGTGGACGGTGCGTCGGACGCGGATAACACCCCAACTCATCGCTGGATCTGCCCTGACAGATGGCCCGGGGACAACGCTTTTGTCAGGGCGTAACTACTATTGGGCGGGCACACCTCCTACCGGCGAAGAGGGTTCGTTATTGGCTCGAAGACATCGACCTCAACGGGTAAATCTGCATTCAACGGCCCGTATTCGATCACCAACTCGCCGCCAAAAAGCGCGAGAAGAAGGGCAGAGGCGGTCACGGCTGATCTCTCAGATTGGCACTGCGCCAGGCGCTCGCTGGCCAATGGATATGAGTTCAACGCCGCATCACGACGCGCGGCGACTCTCGCGACGGCATCTGGCTGCGGCAGTTGCAGGCGCAATCGAGTCTTGCGTCACAGCCCGCGGTCAAGATCGGGGTCAAACAGGAAGGGTATTATCGAGTAACTCAGGCGGAGTTGGTCCGAGAGCGGCGTTGGATCCAAAAGTCGATCCACGACTGTTGCAATTGTTCGTTGACGGAATCGAGCAGCCGATCAAAGTCATCGGCGAACAAGACGGCCGACTTTGATGCGGGCGATGCGGTCGAGTTCTACGGCGTAGGCCTCGACAGCTGCGTCAACCGACACCCGAGTCTACTGGCTCGTAGCAGGCGACAAACCCCGGCAAGCGCATACCGATCGCGCAAGGGTAAAGGCGGAGCTGCTCGCGTCGGGCGGTTTCCCGTTCACAGTGGAGCGCAAGGATCGAACAATCTATTTTCCGGCGTTGAGAAACGGAGATGCGCAGAATTTCTTTGGAGCAGTTTGTAGCGAGCCAGCCGGTTGATCAGTCATTGTGGATTCAACATCTGGACCAGGCATCGCAGTCACCGGCGCTTCGGTCGAAGTCTCGCTCCAGGGAGTGACCAAGGTTCGCTCACAATGTGCGAGTGCAGGTGAACGGAACAGGAAGTGACGCGGGTGAACTTCACACGGCCAGTCGCTGGGACAGAAGGCTTGTGTCCAATATCGCGAGTCATTGCTGACGAGAAGGTGAGAACACGATTCGACTGACAGGGGAAGCGCGGACCAGCGAGATGAGAGCCTGGTTGATGTAATCCGGATCAGCTACTGCGCACAGCTATGTGGCCGACAGTGACGCGCTAAGACTTACGGCGCCTGCAAACCAGCAGATCGAATGTTTCGGGTTTCACGACGGAGAGACATAAGGCTGATGGACGTGACTGAGGCCGGCGCGCCGATGGAAATCGCGGCGACGGTTACAGAAGGGAAGAGCAGCTACACGGTGAGTGGGTCGGTGGGAGGTTCCTGGACATTCGCGAGTTGTCGGCGTTTGTAGGATTCGCAGGCGAAGCATCCGTGGTCAATCACCGCGAATCAGCCGTCGAGTTTGCGCCAACCAGGAAACGGCGCGGATCATGCTGATCATCGCTCAACGACGAATTCTTTCTCAACGGTTGAGCCGTTGAAGACCTTGCGACAGGGTCAGGGGCTGAGCGTGGCCGTTATGGACATCGAGGACATCTACGATGAATTCAGCTTTGGTGAGACAAGACGCCGGAGGCAGTGAAAGACTTTGCAGACGTACGCAGCGACGACCTGGAAGAAGAAGCCTCGATATGTGCTGCTGGCCGGCGATGCCAGCTATGACCCGAAGAACTATCTGGGGTTTGGCGATCTGGATGTTGTTCCGACGAAGCTGTTGGACACGACCTTCATGGAGACGGCGCCGATGACTGGTTTGTGGACTTCGACAACGACGGGGCGCCCGAGCTAGCTGATTGGCCGCTTGCCATTCCGCAACGCGGCATGAGGCCTCGACAATGATCTGCGAAGATACGTAGGGTACGAGCGAAGCAGTCGCGTCAGAAGAAGCGCTGCTGGTCGTCCGACTCAAACGACGGCTTCGACTTCGAGCAAGCGACCGCCCAGCTAAAGGAGAACACTCCCGCCGAATGTGAGGATCAATCGGATTAGCCGCGGTACGGATACTGCCGGGGCGAAAGCGCGGTTGATGGAGGCGATCAATCGCGGGCAGAAGCTCGTGAACTACGCGGGCCACGGGTCAGTGAGATCAGTGGAGAGGGAATCTGCTGGTTAATGAAGACGCAGCGCAGATGATCAACGCGAATCACCTTTCGGTGTTTGTAATGATGACGTGTTTGAACGGGTACTTTGATGATCCGGCGTTGGAGAGTCTTGCTGAGTCGCTATTGAAGGCTGAGCGAGGGGGAGCGGTGGCGGTGTGGTCGTCGTCGGGGATGACGATCGCCGACGGATCAGGCGCGGATGAATCAGGCGACTCTATCGGATCAATCTTCGCGGCAGAACGGAACCGCGCTGACTGGGGGATGCCATACGCGACGCGAAGAGAGCGAGCAGCGACATTGATATTCGCCGGACATGGGTGTTGCTTGGCGATCCTGCGATGCGAGTGAAGTGATGCGGACTGAATGCCGGATCTATGAATTGAGCTACGGAGTGCTGAGCCTAGCAGGCCTGATGGAAAAGGTTTCGTAGTCCCGCCTTCAGGCGGAAGTTTCTGATGGTCTTAAGAGACAATTCCAAGTCAGGATTCCGCCTGAAGGCGGGACTACGAAACCTTTCTCAGCAGCCTGCTAGACGAGAGTGAGAGTCCGGGGCGATGGCGACAGAGCGACCGGAAGCAAACGACGAGGCTCGCTACGAGCTGTCCCGGACTCTCGCCTATCAAGAGGGAAAGCCCGATCCGCGGGCGGTACTTCCAGGGCCTCCTGAAAGGTCGATTCAATTCTCGCGACTCTTACGCTCGTCGAGGTTGGCCAGCTGCGTGAGCGCCTCATCCAACGCTAGCAAATCCGACGCTCCCTGCTCGACTGAGATGTGCACATCCTCCAAAGACAATCTTCTGGCCGCGCCGCCGCGCTTTGGCCGGTAGCGTGCGCGCGCGCGTGATTCACGAGTATACGACGCATCATCGTGGCCGCCACGCCGTAAAACTGAGCGCGGTTCTGCCAGTTCACGCGGGTCTGGTCAATCAGACGCAGATAGGCTTCGTGCACCAGCGCGGTAGGCTGCAGGGTGTGGCCTTCTCGCTCTCGCTTCAGATACTGCCCGGCGATTCGTTTCAGTTCGTCGTAAACGAGATGAAAGAGGCTGTCCTCGGCGACGGGCTCGCCCGAACTCCAGGCGAGCAGCATTTGTGTTACGTCGCTGGGAGTCTCAGCCATAGTCTCATTGCCTGACTGGCGGAATTCTAGCCCATCGACGCACGCGGCAAAAGCGAAATGAAAAAGATAGACGAGGGGATGTCCGCTGGGAGGCGTTTTTCGTGCGTTAGTTAGTAGAAGCAACTGAGCTCGAATTTGCAGCAAAACGAATAAGGAGTATCGCATGCCGCCCTCACACATAAAACGCAGATGGTCTCGCTTCGTGTCAGCTCTTGTGCTCGTCGATGAGCATCGTGGTCAGCGCGTTGCCGTCATCGTCGCACGCCAACCGCCTTGCGGCGGCCGCTGGCCCAGATCGGGCAGTATTGGTCAGTGGGCCAACTCCCGAGCTCCGAACCGGGCAATGAACCAGAACTTCCGAATGCCTCCTCCGGTCCAGGTGGCCCTAGTCTGAAGAGAGCCGACAACGCACGAACCGCGGACTTACGTATTTTTGCGCGAGCCGCCAACCAGAAGTTACGGAGGATCGCCGGCACGACATCGCTGCATCAGGTTTGGACGGGCATCCAAAATAGTCCCAACGCGGGGAATGCGGTCTCTCACTGGAGAAACGTGTTCCGGATCGGAGCAACCCTAGGGGCCCGCCCCAACACGAAGTCCGTATCAACCGGTGTTGGAACGACTCCGATCCAAAGGCGAGCAGGGCTATTCGGCGCCATTCCCAAGGTTTTCTCGATCACTTCCTCGCCTGATGCGTTGGCTAAGCCGCATGCCGCGGGCTTCACCCAAGGTTCCGAAGACGACAAAAACCGGTCGGGCAGTCTAGTCGGACTATTCTCCACACGACGCGATGGACCGGCAATCACC
This sequence comes from Blastocatellia bacterium, assembly GCA_963737945.1. GTDB lineage: Bacteria > Acidobacteriota > Blastocatellia > UBA7656 > UBA7656 > Onstottus_A. The sequence goes on from CAVTUR010000017.1 coordinate 313,377, forward strand.
CACACCGATTCGGAAACTGCACTTACGGTTACAACGGCGAGCATTGCCACGGTCGGCGGTCCTCCAACAACTTCACCGAGTCCAAGCACCACGACTGAGCCTTCTTCTGAGGCCACGAGCGCGCAGACGGAGACCTCACCCGGAAAACCGAAAACGACGACAAGAATCAAGACCGAAGCCCGGATTGCCATCAAAGCCGAAGGACTCGGCTCGCCGTATGTCAACTTCCACGACGGCGTCGAACTCTCTGAACAATCGCCCCAGGGCTCTGCCACGGCGGTCGCTCTGGCTGCAGCTGATTTTGATTCAGACGGCGTTCCTGACTTAGTCACTGCTGATCAAAAAGGGCAATTGAGGTTTCGCCGGGGAAATAGCGACACGATCTTCCCGGAGGCATCGAGAGACAAATCTCACGCCGGACAAACCATCGAGCCTTTTCAACCGGCTATTAGCAAGAATTCCCTTTCGTTTGCGCCGGATTATTTTGTCGCCGGTGATTTCGACGCTGATGGTTTATCCGACATCCTGGCTGCCGCAAAGGGAGGCACGGCGCTTTTCCTATTGAAGGGCAACGGCAAGGGAGATTTTTCGGAGCCCAGGGCGATTCAACTTAGCGGAAAGATTGTCGCGTTTGCCGCGGGCGAGATAGGACGCGCCGATTCCCAGACCGATGTCGCGGTGATAGTTACAGATGGTGTGGGCTCACTATTGTTGGTGTTTGAATCGCCTGAGGGCGCGTTTAAGCAAAAGCCGGAAGTCTTTAAGCTCTCGGGTGTCGGCAACGAGATTACCATCGGAGATCTGGATGGCGACTTTTACGGCGATGTGGTTTTGGCGAGTGGAAGCAATTTGACGATTGTTCACGGCCGCGGACAGGCGTATCCGTTTGACCGGTTGAAAGAACGCGGGATCAAACGACCGGCGGCGGTGGTCGAAAATCGTGTCTTGTCTTTTGACATCGCCGGTATGGCGATCGGCAGGTTTACCGAAAAGCGCGGCAACTCTTTGGCGATTTTGTCGACAGATGGAAGCGTCCATACGCTCGAGACCGTCAAGCCGGCTCCAACCACCGCCCAGTTGGCCCGAGTACAGGCGGTAAAGAACAGAGTAAAAAGCGTCGGATTCCTCCCCGTGGGTGTTGCTCGTCAAGGTTTGTCATTGCTCAAGGACGATCTGCTCGCGGACGCCCAGGCCGCCGCCAGAAAGAATCTTGGGACTGGCGATCTCACTACATTGCCGCCGACGACAAATCGAGAGGAACGCTATCGAGCAGAAGCTGAAAGAGCTGCGGCCGAACTCGGCAAGTTGAGCAAGGAGGAGTTTGCAGCGCGTAAGGCCGAGGCGATTCAAAGGGCCGACGAGCAGCGAGCCAGGGACAAGGAAGGATTCATAATCAGCATTTCCGCGAGGCTACAAGAGCCGCTTGCCAGATGGAACGTACAATCGCTTCTGACCGACTCCAGCCTTGCCAGCGGGGCTGCTGTGTCCAGCCGCCGGATGTTGAAGGCGCGCGTTTCCGATTCGAACAGGGATGACCTGGTGCTGCTTGATGCACCCGGCAAACGGATTCAAATTCTCACGCAAGCCGGAAAGGAGTCCAGGAACGGCGCCTCGAAAGCGGAGGTCTTTTCGCTCGAGGCCGATAGTGCGCCGTTGGCAGTCCTTCCGATGCGTCTCAATCAAGACGCCCTGTCGGATCTGGTCGTCTTGCACGAAGGGTCAGCCGTCCCCGTGGTATTGATGACGGCGGCGGCGTCGACTTTCGTAGTCACCACTACTGATGACAGCGGGGGCTCGACCTGCGACGGGGTGGACGTTTGCTCGCTGAGGGAGGCGATCTTGCTCGCCAATCAGAATCCGGGATTAGACCACATTGATTTCAATATTCCAGGCGGCGGGGTGCAGACGATTCATCCGCTAACGCCGCTCCCGGAAATCACGGATGCGGTAGTCATCAACGCCGGGACGCAACCCGATTACCCAGGATCCCCTATCATCGAAATCCGTGGCGATCAGTTGAGCCAATCGGCGGAAGGGCTGCGTGTCAACGCCAGCAATTGCGTCATTCGCGGCTTGTCGATTTACCAAATGCCGAGCGATCTGGATTTCATCGCCGGTAGTCAGATTGGCGGCGCCGGCGTCATTCTGCTGAGCACCGCTTTACATCCCAACAACGGCAACAACTTCGTAGAAGCAAACTATCTGGGCTTGAATCATACCGGCGGCGAGGGTTCGGGCCGAGTCGGCAATGACGCCACGGGCTTGAGCATTTTTGATTCCGATAACAACGTTGTCGGCGGCTCACAACTACAAGCCAGCAACGTGATGTCCGGCAACGGCAATCCTTTGGAGACTAAGAGCGGCGTCGGCCTGTCTGTCACCGGTGGCGATAGCAACACCATCCAGGGAAATCTCATCGGCACCGATAGTAATGGGCTCATAGCCAACGGCAATTCCCAGGGCGTTTTTATGACCGGCAAAAACAACTTGTTTGGCGGCATAATTTCAAACGAGGGCAACACTGTTTCGGGAAATGGCGACCCGGCCGAGATCGCCGCATGTCATGGTAAAGGACTGCTTGAGCAAATCCTGATATCCGATGACGACGGCGAGCTTTTGACCTACCTCAACGCTTATGTCGGTAATAATATCGGCACCACGGTATCCGGCGCCGCGTTCCTGGGAAACTGTGACACCGGTGTGCAGCTCCAGAATATCTCTCTGCCCGTTTTCGGTCACCACACCCTGCTGGGACGCAACGTTGTTTCCGGTAACGGATACGACGCGCTTTGGGTAGGCGACACAGCCGGCGATTTATACCCGCCTGGCGTCGCCACGATTACGGGCAACAACATCGGAACGAACCGCTCCGGCAATGTTGCCATACCCAACGATCAGCGAAGCAAAGATTGCCTGGCGAACTGCTTCGGAGAGAGCGACACTGTCTGGCTCCTGACGGATCATGGTGGCTATATCGCCGTCGGTTCACCCAACCAGACCACTCCGGACGGCGCTTGCACCGGGGATTGCAATCTGATCGCAGGTAATCACGCCGTTGGTAATCCTTATGGCCGGCGGGATCCTTCGCTCCGGCAATACCGGGTTTGCCTTAATCGTCAATAACTACATCGGCACAGATATCTCCGGCTCGTCGGCGCTGCCAAACAACAATGCGATTTCTGTCGAGGAGGCCGATACCTCTATCGGGTCGCCGCTCGACGATGGAAACGGAGGGAAGATTTCCGGCGGCAACCTGATTTCGGCTATGCAGGGAACCGGAGTGCTGCTACGAGGCATAGGTAGCCGTACCACATACAACGCGCCGCAAATGCGATTCGAAGGAAACCTGGTCGGCACATCGGCCGATGGCATAAGCGCCATTCCCAATCAGGGAAATGCGATACTCGCGTTCTCGAATCCCTACGGTCAAATACTTATCGGCGGGGTGGACAACCTCGAGCGAAATGTCATTGCAGGAAACGCCGCCAACGGCATCGACGCCACCTTCCTGGGCTATCCAATCATCCGAAACAACTTCATCGGTGTGAATAAAGCGGGCGCCATTCTCGGCAACGGCAAAAACGGCATCATCGCGGAGGCTTCCGGCGCGACCATCGGCGGCTTTGATCCGAATGAGGGCAATTTCATCATTGGAAACCTCGGCGCCGGCGTACTGGTTTCATCCTTTAACGGCGCGGCCACTTCCGGTAACCGGATTCTGGGAAACTACTTTTTTAACAACGGCGGTCTGGGTATCGATCTGGTCAATACTTCTTTGAGTAATTTTGATGGAGACGGTGTGACCCCGAATGATTGCTTTGACCTCGATACCGGCGCCAACGGCTTGCAGAACTATCCTGAACTTAGTGCGCCGACGTTTAACGGGAACGGTACGGTCACCGTAAATGGGACTCTGCGTAGCACCCCATCGGACGTTTATACTATCCAGTTTTATCAAAGCACCTTTGGCGATCCTTCGAACTACGGCGAGGGCACCCAATCCATCGGCGAAACACTTGTAGGTACGGACGGTAACGGCTTCGGCTCTTTTACATTTACATCGATGGATCAGGTTGATCCTTCGCACAAGATCACCGCAACTGCAACAGAGCTTTTTACCGGCAGCACGTCTGAATTCTCGTGCATTGCCGGCCAGTGCACCCCCACGGTGCCAAGTTGTAGCCAGGGGATCGTCGTCAACGTGACGACGGACGACCCCGACGCAAATGTAAGCGACGGTGTTTGCGATACCGATCTGTCCACGCCCGGTTCGCAGTGTTCGCTTCGCGCCGCGATCCAGGAGGCAAACGCTCGAGCCGGCAAAGACATTATCAATTTCGCCATTCCAGGTTCGGGCCTGCACACGATCCTGCCTTTGACGCCGCTGCCATCGATAACCGGTCAGGTCTTGATCAATGGTGCGAGTCAGCCGGGCTACGCCGCTTCGCCGCTCATAGAAGTCCGCGGTGATTCGGGCTCCGCTACTGATGGTCTGGTGATCACCTCGAGCCCTTCGGAGATTCGTGCGCTGGCGATCAGTCGCTTTCCCCTGGCGGGTGTCAGGATTCAGGCAACCACCCCCACCGCAGGCGGCTCAACCGTCGCGGCCTGCTATCTCGGGATCGATCCGAGTGGTCTGACCGCGGATGTGAGTCACCCGTTGAAGTATGGTGTTCAGGTCGTCAGTAGCACACAAAACATAATTGGCGGGGGCAACGTCATCGGCAACTTTACGGACGCCGGCGTGCTTCTCGCGGGTTCAAGCGTCCAGCAAAATAAGGTTGTCGGTAATCGGATCGGTATGCGCGCAGCCGGATCTGAGCCCCTGGGTAGCGGAACATACGGAGTTTTGATCACAACTTCGGCCAAGAGCAACATCATTGGCGGCGACATCAACTCCCAGGGAAACCTGATTTCCGGAAGCTTGCTGGTTGGAATAGGACTGGACGGCAATGCGAACTCCAATACGATTCGGGGAAATCTGATCGGAACAGGGGAAGACGGCAACTATTCGCAGTTTACAGCCGGGGATACCGGGATCCTGATCAAAGGCGGCGCTTCGAGTAACGACATCGGCGGCAGCGGGGCACAGCGCAACGTTATTGGGAGTAACAATCGCTTCGCGACCAGTTCCGGCATACACATCGACGCGACTGCCGGCACTACCAACAAGATAATCGGGAACTACATTGGCATCAACAAAGACGGAAATGCCGCGGCGGCAAACTCCATCGGAGTGCTCGTCGACCGCAGCGGCGTGACCATCGGCGGCTCAAGCGGGGTGCAAAACGTGATCTCCGGAAATACAACCGGGATACAAGTCCAGGGCGAGACGTCTCTGCTGAGCGGCATTGTCATCAGCAACAATTTCATCGGCACGGATTCCACAGGCTTTTTTGATGCCTTCGCCGGCAATACCGTAGGGGTTCTGATCGCCAAGCAGGTACAGGATGCGAAGATCAAGAACAACACGATTTCCGGCAATCTGACCGGCGTCGACATTTCGCTTGGTGCGACCGCAACAGTTTCGGAAAATTTCATCGGAACCGGCGCTTCCGGAGAAACTACCCTTCCCAACCTGATCGGCATCGCAGTAGTGCAAACTACTGATTGCACTATCAAAGACAATATCGTTTCCGGGAATCGGATCGGGATACTCGTGGGGGACGGGATCGGTCCGGATCCTGAACGAAGCTCTCCGCAAGCTGCCCGGCTCAAGAAATTCTACGCTCTGCATCAGAAGCCAAACGGCGCAACGGTATTCACCGAACGGATAAACATCCAGCACAATCATATCGGCACAAACCTGAATGGCGACTCTGCTTTGGGGAATACCTTCGCCGGTATCGCTATCGGCGAGGATGCCCGAAATAACAAGATTGGCGGCAGCATTTCCGGAAATAAAGGCAATTTCATCTCCGGCTCGACCGGTAACGGCGGCGATGAAGGCTACGGAATATATATCGGCACTCGGACGGATCAGCCAGCGGCCGGGGCGCTACCCAGCGACAATCTCGTTCAAGGCAACCGTATCGGCTTGAAAGCTACGCAAGACGAGGTCCTGCCCAACAGAGTCGGAATTTATCTCACCCAAGCGGAAAACAATTTTATCGGCGGCGGGATGGCCACCGCTACCGATACGCCCAATACGGCGAACATCATCGGCGGAAGCTTGGAGGACGGCGTCCGCTTGTTCGGACCCACGACTCAGAATAACGTCATCGTTAACAACTTTATCGGCGTCACGCCAACAGGAGTCGACGTAGGAAATGAAGGTAATGGCGTCTGGATAATCGATGCGCCGAACAATCGGGTGGGAGTCATCTTGAACAACAACAATCAGGCCGGCTCATCAAACGTCATCGCGGCAAATCACCTCAATGGAATCCTGATAGAAGGCGGGGATGCAACCGGCAACAATGTCTTCGGCAACACGATAGGCATCTTCCGCATGCCTATGGAAACCGTCGCTCTGGGCAACCAGCAGAACGGCGTCAAACTATTGAACGTCAGCAACGTAGCAATTGGAGGCGTAAGTTCGGAACGCCGTAACTTTATTGGCGGCAATGGGCAGGCTGGCATCCTGATTACCGGCGGCGGGGCATCCTTCGACAGCGTCAAAAACAATGTGATCGGCACGGATGAGAACGATACGCCGAACCTGGGTAACTCCCGCGACGGCGTATGGATAAGCGACCAGGCAGGCAACAATACGATCGGCGGCATGGAGCCAAACGCCGGGAATATAATCACGGCGAATGCCGGTAGCGGCGTTCGAATAGACTTTGATGCGGGCTGTTGCAATCTCGTCGACCCGAATTCGATCTACGGTAACTCAGGACTGGGCATCGACATCGGTTCGGGAGGCCCTGACGATAACGACCCGGGCGACGGCGACGAAGGAGCGAATCGCGGGCAGAATTATCCCGAATTCAACAGCGCAATCATCGCGACGGGAGGCAGCCTTGTTCTCGAGTACAAGGTCGATTCCAACCCGGCCAACTCCAACTACGGCGCCGACGGGCTCTACATAGAATTCTTCAAAGCAGACGGATCGCTGCAAGGCAAGACTTTTATCGGCAGCACCCACTATACCGTTGACAATTACAACGATGGGTCGCCTGGCTTTGCCAGTTTCGACGCCGGCGATGCGGCCAGTCTTGGCGTCCAGACCGGGGACACGATCATCGCGACCGCGACCGACGCCGACGGCAACACGTCAGAGTTCACGAGCGGCAGCGTAGGCGTCGTCGAAGACCAGCCCACCGCAGCGAAACTCGCGAGCTTTACCGCGATCGCTCGCGACAGCAATGTTCTGCTCAACTGGCGGACCGGGTTTGAAGTAGACAACCTCGGCTTCAACGTCTATCGAGAAGTCGACGGCGTTCGCACCCGGATCACGCCGCAAGTCGTCGCGGGATCGGCATTATCAGATGGCCCGGGCACCTCGCTGCTCTCAGGGCACAACTACTATTGGGCAGACACACCGCCCGCCGGCAAAGTGATTCGCTACTGGCTCGAAGACATCGACCTCAAGGGCAAGTCCAGCTTCAACGGTCCTTATTCGATCACAAACTCGGCGCCGGGCAGCGCGGCTGATGCTCAGAAGCAGTCTCTGTTGATCTCTCAGATCGGCATGCGCCAGAGCTTGCTGGCCAACGGGCTCGGTTCAGCACCGCTGAGTCGCGCGGCGAGTCTCGCAACCCCATCCGCAGCTTCAGTGCAGTTACAATCAGGCCTCGCTTCGCAACCGGCGGTCAAGATAGCAGTCAAGCAGGAAGGATATTATCGCGTGACTCAAGCCGAGTTGCTGCGAGCTTCGCTCGATCCAAAGGTTGATCCGCGGCTGCTACAGTTGTTTGTTGACGGAGTCGAGCAGCCGATCAAGGTCACAGGCGAACAGGATGGCCGCTTCGACTCGAGTGATTCGATCGAGTTCTACGGCGTCGGTCTAAATGCTGCCTCAACAGACACTCGAGTGTACTGGCTTGTAGCGGGGACAAAACCCGGCAAGCGCATCCCAATCACCCAGGACAAAGGCGGACAGCTCGCTTCTGGCGGCTTCCCGTACACGGTCGAGCGCAAAGACCGAACCATCTATTTCTCGGCGTTGAAAAACGGAGACGCGGAGAACTTCTTTGGAGCAGTCGTCGCAAGCCAGCCGGTAGATCAGACACTGTCGATCCAGCATCTGGATCAGACGGCGCAGTCTGGAGCTTCGATCGAAGTATCACTCCAGGGAGTGACAAGAGTAGCGCACAACGTTCGAGTCCAGTTGAACGGAACGGATGTGACGCGGCTCAACTTCACCGATCAGTCGAGAGACAGAAGGCTTGTGTCGATCTCGCAGTCATTGCTGAGGGAAGGCGAGAACACGGTGAGGCTGATAGCCGAAGGCGGAGCGAGCGACATCAGCCTGGTCGATGTGATCCGGATCAGCTACTCGCACAGCTATGTGGCTGACAGCGATTCGCTGAAACTCACGGCGTCGAGCAAGCCAGCAGGTGAACGGTTTCGGGATTCACGCGAAGAGACATAAGGCTGATGGATGTGACTGACGCGGGCGCGCCGCAGGAGATCGCATTGACTGTGAGTGAAGGCAAGAACGGGAACACGGTGAGCGGGAAGGTGGCAGGGTCAGGCATTCGCGAGTTGCTGGCGTTCTCGGATTCACAGGCGAAGCATCCGTGGTCAATCACCGCGAATCAACCGTCGAGTTTGCGCCAGGCGGGGAACGGAGCTGATCTGTTGATCATCACGGGGCGAGACTACTTGTCGACGGTCGAACCCCTAAAGACCTTGCGAGAGAGTCAGGGGCTGAGCGTGGCCGTCGCAGACATCGAAGACATCTACGATGAGTTCAGCTTTGGGAACAAGACACCGCAAGCAGTGAAGGACTTTGCGACGTACGCGGCGACGAGTTGGAAGAAGAAGCCACGATATGTGCTGATTGCGGGGGACGCGAGCTATGACCCGAAGAACTATCTTGGGTTTGGCGAATTTGACCTGGTGCCGACGAAGTTGCTGGACACGGCATATCTGGAGACGGCGAGCGATGACTGGTTTGTGGACTTCAACAACGACGGGATACCGGAGCTGGCGGTCGGGCGATTGCCGTTCCGCAATGCACAAGAAGCATCAACGATGATCGCGAAGATAGTCGGTTACGAGCAGAGCAGCGGGTCTGAAGAGGTGTTGCTGGCATCGGATGCAAATGACGGATATGACTTTGAGGGAGCGAGTGCGCAGCTAAAGGGAACGCTGCCGGCGAGCCTGAAGGTAAATCAGATCAACCGAGGTACGGACACCGCGGGGGCGAAAGCGCGGTTGATGGAGGCGATCAATCGGGGACAGAAGCTGGTCAATTACGCCGGACACGGATCGGTGAACCAGTGGAGAGGGAATCTGCTGGTTAACGAGGACGCGGCGCAGATGAGGAACGCGGATCACCTGACGGTGTTTGTAATGATGACGTGTTTGAACGGGTACTTTGATGATCCGGCATTGGACAGCCTTGCTGAGTCGCTGTTGAAGGCCGAGCGAGGCGGAGCGGTAGCGGTGTGGTCATCATCAGGGATGACGTCGCCTGGCGATCAGGCGCTGATGAATCAGGCGCTGTACAGATCAATGTTCGGGGCAGAGGGGACGGCACTGTTGGGGGATGCGATACGCGACGCGAAGAGAGCGAGCAGCGACATAGACATTCGCCGAACGTGGGTGTTGCTTGGTGATCCTACGATGAGGGTGAAGTGAGAGAGCTGAATGACGGATCTATGAATTGAGCCACGGAGTGCTGAGCTTAGCAGGCTGCTGAAAAAGGGTTTCGTAGTCCCGCCTTTAGGCGGAAGTTTCTGATGGTTTCCGGAGAGCCATTCCAAGTCAGGATTCCGCCTGAAGGCGGGACTACGAAACTTTTTCAGCAGCCTGCTTGACGAGAGTGAGAGTCCGGGGCGATGGCTATAGAGCGACCGGAAGCAAACGACGAGGCTCGCCAGGAACTGCCCCGGACTCTCGCCTATCAAGAGTGAAACCCGCCTGGTGTTTTGACGGCCTCGGGAGTTCGAAGCGTAGAATCTCCGCTGCCCGGCCGGGTTTCATCCAGGCGTCTGCGAATAGGTCCCCACTGTCAGCGGCATCAGTGTATCAGGCGTGGCAGTTTCATCTGTCCCCTGCCCTCGTAGTGGAGGTTTTCGTACGACGTGAATCCTTTTCTGCTCCGCTGTTCAATCCATTGACACGTTGTCGCCGCCTCAGCCGTGACTTTCTCGGTCCGGTGGGCCGGCAAGCAGCGGCGTTCGGATGTCCAACGCAGACGAGACGCCGTAGTGAATCGATCTCACGCCTCTCCCGCGCGAGTTGCGCCTGCTGGCTCTTGATTTGCGCCTGTTGCTCTTTGATGGCGTTGATGAATACGACGCTGAGGTGATCGTACTTCACGCCTTCGATTTCTCCTTTTGCGTTGGTGAAGGTGAACAACGGCTCGACCTTGGCCACATGTTCCGCGCCTAGCCCCACATCGCGCTTACCATCTGCTTTCCAGGTGAACGTGATGGGATGCAGACGATTGATGATTGAGAGTCCGCCGGTGAAGGGTCTCACCTCTGACTTGTAACGCAAGCTTGATGAGCAGAACGAAACCACCTGTGGTCCAGTAAGACAAAGCGGAATGCTTCCCCCTGTGCCAAGCGTTGCCAGTGTAAGTGTGCCGTTGATGAGCGCGTTGCCGCCGACATGCAGAAGAGAGCTGGGGATGGCGACCCCTATGCCGACGTTGGTGTCGGCGGTGGCGCCGTTGAGCCCGTTGATGCTGCCGAGGACAAGACTGTTGCTTGCGCCCACAAAAGCGTTTGCGCCTATCGCGGTGGCGTTTACGAGATTAGTTGTGAAGGCGTCGGCCCCGTCTCCGACTATGGTGTTTTTGGATCCCGTGGTGTTGGAGTGGCCCGCAAACGAGCCGAGGAAGTTGTTCCTGTTACCCGACGTGTTGGAGTTGCCGGCGTTGAAGCCAACGAAGTTGTTGCTGCCACCTATTGTGTTGGCGACGCCAGCATTCTGACCGACGAAACTATTGGTGCCTCCCGTTGTGTTGGCGATGCCAGCGTTCACGCCGAAGAAGCTGTTGTTGCCACCCGTTGTGTTGGATACGCCAGCGTTGTATCCGAAGAACGAGTTAGCTGAGCCGGATGCGTTGGAAGCGCCCGCGTTGCGCCCGAAGAATGAGTTCTGTTCGCCGGAATTCCCGAGGCCCGCGTCGAATCCGAAGAATGAGTTGTCGCTGCCGGTCGTGTTCGAGAGGCCCGCGCCGCGTCCGAAAAAGGCATTGGCGACTCCGGTTGTGTTGCTCAACCCGGCGCTGTCCCCGAAGAACGCGTTGAAGCTTGCTGTGTTGGCCGCGCCTGCGCTGTCACCGAAGAACGAGTTGTGAATGCCCAAGGTGTTTAGCCGCGCCTGCGTTTTGTCCGAAGAACGAATTGTTGCCGCCCGTCGTGTTCAACACACCCGCGTTGAATCCAAAGAATGAGTTGCTCGCGCCCCCTGTGTTCGCCTGCCCGGCGCTGCGCCCGAAAAATGAGTTCTGCGCGCCGGTGTTTGCTTGTCCGGCGCCGCTTCCGAAGAATGCGTTATTGCCGCTCGTCGTATTCGCCTTTCCCGCATTCATTCCGACGAAGGTGTTGTTTGCGCCGGTGGAATTGAACAACCCGGCGAGTGTTCCAAAGAAAGAGTTGTTGTTGGCTGTCGTGTTCGAGATACCAGCTTGATAGCCGAAGAATGAATTGGAATTACCTGTGGTGTTGGATTGTCCGGCTTGGGCGCCGAAGAATGCATTGCTGGGCCCGCTGGTGTTCATCAAACCCGCGCTTGTTCCGAAAAAAGCATTGCCTGCGCCGGTGGTGTTGGTGAGGCCGGCGCTTGTTCCGGCAAACGTGTTTGTGCTGCCTGCGTTGTTTTGCCCGGCGTTGACTCCAACAAAAGTGTTGTTGGTTCCGGCGTTGCTCAACATCCGTGACGCGCCGATGTTGTATTGCGTCGTGGCGCTGACGATATTGCCTGTCAGCGTGCCGCCCGCCGCGCCGTTGCCGCTGATGCTGAAATTGCTGGTGGCCTGTTGACTCGAGGTGTTCTGGATGTAGTTGGCGCTTCCCGATGGGACACTTGCCACTGGTATTGTGCCGGTGATCTGAGAGCCTTGCACACTTTGAATCTGGCTGCTGGTCACGCAATTCGCACACGCGAGCGAAAGCCCGTCGGCTGTTGCCGCATTCAAGCTGCGGATCGCGTAAGGCGTCAATGTGACTTGCTGGCGCGGGCTCAGTGGGGTGAATGCGCCGCCGCCGGCGGGTCTGACGGCGATCTCGAGAAAACGATCGCCGCCAGGAAACACGACCGCGCCGAAATCCAGATTCACAGAGAAGATACTGCCGATGACCTGCACCGCCGGGACTGTTAGCGTGCCGCCCTGCTGCGTGCCTGTGCCAACGGTCGCTGTGTCGAACAGCTTGAACTGAAAGTCGTAGCTGCCGCTGGCCGGCATGCCTGTGTCCGATAGCTTGCCCTGATATGTGAATGATGTGTTTTGCGCGAATGCCACGGTCACGATCAGGACCAAAGTCAGAGCGACGAAAAGACTCTTACGGCCTCGCTCGATTCGACGAACCATAGCTTGTGACTCCTTCTTTGGTCCTCGTGAGTCTGATCTGCGATTCGAGACCTTGCCTCGTCGCGATTTGGAGATGGGCGCCTTTCCGGTCATCCGATAGAGAGTCTTTTAGGTCTCGAGATCAGCTTTTCGGGAGTTTCGTCCTACCTTCTGCCGGCGTCAGTTGGGCAACGATCTCAGAACCGCCGGCACAAGGTACATGGTCTTTCCGTTCTCCCGTACTTCCACCGTATAGATGAGATCGCGATGGTTTCGGTCATCGTCTTGTACCGTTGGGAGCACGCGCATGAACGAGAACGCGCTCGAAACAGCGAGATCCAACGAGGCAGCCTCGCCGGGGGCAAGGGCCACCTGGCACGACTGCCGGTTGTTGAATGGATGCGTGGTTACGCAGGGACCTGGGTTCACTTCACTGCTTAAAGGCGCGGAGCCTGGCTGGTCGGCTTCGTACGAGTCAAACGCCAGTATCGCGTTGCGCATACGGCTGCCCTCAGAGCTGCCCGCGCCCACTTGCCTGTTAAAAACGACGTTCAGGCGCAGCGTCTGGCCAGGATTAAGGCTTACGAGCCCAAAGGCGGGTGGATCGGGCTGCGGGTTGAATGCAGAGACGCGCCCAGCACCGCTGTCCAGGATTGCCACCATCGCGACCAGGCTTGCAGCCAGCGCCGCCAAGCCAAGTATTCTCGAGGATCTCTTACGCGTTTTCATATTCTGCTCCTCCCTTTTCCTTGATTGAAATAGCTCACAGTTGTTGCTGCGTTCGGTGCTTGCCCAGAGACAGTCGGCTGTCATGACGCTTGCCGCTCTTGTTCGTATAGGCGTCCCGGCCTCAATCTTCTGTGCTGACCTGCGCTACACGCTAATTGATACTCGAACTCACATCGCGCGGTCGCCACATGTATTGGTAGGAATGTGTGTGGAGTTATGGATGCGGGGTCGCGGCTGACGAACCAATCTGCGCAGCGGTTCGTGAGTGGTCACGTTTCGGTATTTTACTTGATGAGTCTATTGCGGAGAGCTTTGGTTACGGCTTCAGACTTGGAATGCACTTGCAGCTTTTCATAGATGTGGCGAATGTGAAAGCAGATGGTGTTGAAACTCACACCGAGTTGCGCGGCTGCCGTCTTGTAGTTGTGGCCCTCGACCAGAAGCTTAAGCAACCTCAATTCGTGCGGGGTGAGCTGATAATCGGCTCGCTCAGGCGGCCGAATCTCTCGGAACAAAACTACGACCCGGCGAGCTACTTCAGGAGACATGGGCGAGCCGCCCTCCGAGGCCTCTCTAAGGCTTTCGAGCAGCCGCGCGGGCGGGGTCTTCTTCAATAGATACCCGCAGGCTCCGGCGCACAATGCGTCGAAGATACGGTCATCGTCGTCGTAAACCGTGAGCATCAACAGCGTCAGATTTGGATAGCGATCTTTCAGCAGGCGCACGCCGTCAATACCGTTCATCCCTGGCAATCCGACGTCCACAAGCACAACATCGGGAAGGTCAAACCCGATTTTTTCCAGAGCCTCTTCCATCGTGCGGAAACTGGCGGTGCAGTGAAAGCCGGGAGTCCCGTCAATCAACATCCAGAAACCTTCGCGCAACGAGCGCACGTCTTCGATAATCGCTACCTTGATGGTTTCCGAACCCGAAGGTCCCTGGGTCGCCCAGGTTGGATCGTCCTCAGACATGACTTCACCCGTTTTGTGTGACTTTCTACAATATCCGCGAACGACCAGTGAAGTCACCACATGAACATGTGGGGGAGCGCTTCCGCGACTTGTTCAGTTCATCCAACGGTGTCGCGCTATCGGCGCTCTGAGCCGGATTACTGCGCCGCCGGCGTTCTTCGAATAGACGTCGAAGGCGCCGCCGATTCGGTCAGCCCTTTTGCGCATGCTCGCAAGCCCATTTCCGTCGGCCTCGCGGTCGGGGTCGAATCCTATGCCGTTGTCGCGGATTCTCAGCTCAAGCCAGCCGCTTTCGATTTGAAATTCAACATCCGCCTCGGTCGACGAGGAATGGCGAGCGATGTTGTTTACGCTCTCCTTAAAGATCAGAAACACCTCACGCCGCATCTCCGCTCCGAGCCTGATATTGTGCTGTGGGTCTGGCGCGGTAAAGTTGAATTCAATATCACGGGCGGTCAAGACATCACTTGCGAACCGACGCATCCGTTGAATCAGATCGCTGAGATGGTCTCTGTTGGGATTGATCGCCCATACAATGTCATTCATCGAATCAACCAGGTCCCGGGACAAACCTGCGATCATTGAGAGCGGCTCCGACACGTCGGGCTCAGTTCCAACTCGCCGTCGTATGACTTCGCTCAGCACCGACACTTGCGACAGGCTCGATCCGATGTCGTCATGAAGATCGGTCGCAATTCGGGTGCGAATTCTTTCCAGTTCGATAAGCCTCGTGACTCGATAGCGATAAAGCAAGTAGACAATCAGTCCAACCAGTAATACCAGGAGTGCAAGGAACCACCATCGCTGCCAGATTGGAGGAAGAATCGAAAACGTGATCGACGCGGGCGATGGACTCACAAGGCCATCCGCGCTGACTGCCTGCACCAGGAAATGATAAGAGCCCGGTGAAAGGTTCGCGTAGTTGACGCTCCGTTGATCGGTCAGAGGACCCCAGTCCTGATCGGCGCTTTCCAGCTTGTAGCGATAGCGGAGTACCTCGCCCGACCCGAAACCCATTGCAAAAAAGTCTATCTGCAGGTGGTTCTGACTGGCGCTCAAGTTGAAGCCCGACAGATTCGTCTCGCCGAGTTCGGAAATCGGCTGCGGTACGCCAGCCACCCTTAGGCCGCTTATCAAGATGGGCGGCGGCGGTTCAGGCCGATCGGGCTCCGGGATGAACCGCGAGACCCCATCGAGCGTGCCGAACCACAGAGTCCCTTCATGGTCTTTGAACGATACATTTATGTAGTTGTTAGCGAGCCCGTCTGCGGTTGTGTAGTGTTTGATGTGTCCGGTGGTAGGATCCAGACGGTCCAGACCGCAACCCGTCCCGAGGTAGATCCGTCCCCAGCCATCTTCCGTCACTGAAGTCACGTGGTTGCTGGCGAGCCCATCCGCGATGGTATACGCAACAAACCGCGGCTGGTCCTCGCCCGGATTATCTACCCGCGCCACGCCGCCTTCCGACGTCGCGATCCAAATACGTCCCGCACTGTCTTTGTAGAGACCGCCTATGAAACCCGAGGGCACCCCGTCGGCTGTGGTGAAACGCGTGAAGCGTCCATCTCGATACCGAGCCACGCCACCAACATAGAATCCGATCCAGAGATTTCCCGAGGCGTCTTCACAAAAGGCCGTGGGCGCAGCCTGGGGAACCCCGTCGTCCTTTGAGTAACGATGAAACTGTCCCGTGGAGCGTTCCCACCGATTTGTGGCGCTCGGGCCAGCATCAATCGTGCTGACCCAGACGTCGCCTCTTGAGTCTTCAAAAAGTCGGAACACTGAGTCGCCGCCCAGTCCATCGCGAGTCGTATAGATTGCCCGCGGGCGCGCGTTTCGGAGTTGCTCCAGATTTCTCAACTTTGGGTAACGGACAAGGCCCTGGCCTGTAGGCACCCACCATTCCCCGCTGCGGTCCTGGAGCATATTCTGACCCCAGCCCCAGCTCCAGCTCGCGATCCCTCTCGGCAAAGCGAGCCGGATTGCGGCGAACTTTCCGGCGTCGAACCGGTTTAGGAACACCTCTCCATTGCTGCTGCCACTAAACACGCAGACATCTGCTGCTCCGGTTTCCGAGATCTGAGAGATCCGCATTCCGCCAAGGCCATCCGTTTCATTGAACGGTGTGAGCCCGTTTGAAGCGATCTTCATTGCGCCGTTGGTTCCCGTGCCGATCCAAAGGTTGCCGTCGCGATCTTCTCCAATCGAAGTGACGTCGCGTATCCCACTGGTTGATGCGTACCGGCGAAACTGAACCCCGTCTTTATCGGCCGATTGTAGGAACTCGCTAAGATCGCCTTCACTGCCAACCCACAGCTTTCCGTCTGACGACTGGTATATGCAGGAGATGCGGGTTTTTCCGAGCCCATCCTTTGTAGTGTAGGCTTTCGAGACGACAGACCGGTTTGGCGCCGGGTTGGAAACGATCTGATACAACCCGGAACCCGTCTCAACGGCGCCGAGCCAAATCCGGCCTTCGCGGTCTGCGAATAGCGGACCGCCATAGGGCCTGGGAATACCGTTCTCAGCACCGTATCGGTCTATCAGTCCCATCGGCACGACGCCGATAAAGTCCGCTTCCAGTATTGATCCATAAATCGCCGTCCAGGTCTTCCGCGATCGAAACAACATTGGGATCGGAATTAGATGGTCGACCGAGATCCACGATCGAGAAGATCCATTGACCATCGTGCCAATCGATCCGATAGAGGCCGTCTCCTTTCGCGCACCAGATCGTACCGGCATGATCTTCAAATAGCGCGTTGATGAAGTCTTTCTCACTACCCAGATTGTAAACGACAAACTTTGCCCCGGATTGTGGAGAAGGGTCCGGGTTGAACCGGCAAATCTTCCCGCCCACGGCCACCCAATAGTCTCCGCTACGGGTCTCAATAAGATCGTTCACAGTGCGGTGAGGCAGACCCTGAGCCGTGCCGTAGTTTGTAAACTTGTAACCATCGAAACGCGATAGACCCTCAGAAGTGCACAACCACAGAAAACCACGCGAATCTCGAACGATGCGATTCACGCCATCGCCCGCCAAACCGTCTGTAGTTGTATACGTCCTGATGGGTAACCGCTCGCCTCGAACGATGTCCGTCCCGGCAAGCAGGAGCACAAGCAACAAGGCGAAGCGAGTAGCGTTAGCCGACTTGTTTAGCGCGGCGACTGCCATAAAGACTCTGAGACATTAACATCATCCCGAGCGACTGCAAACCGGGAGGCGCCCAGACTTCGTGCGCAATTCTGGCAGATGTGAAAGTTTCGGGCGCAGCGGTGAACGCGACCAAGTGTCGCGACGGGCGTCACCGCTCGGGCTGACTTTCTCGGGTTTCACCTCGGTAACCACTCGCGCACAAAGGGTGGTTGTCTAGCCTCCTGCGTTTCGGGTAGCATTCAAATTCCCCGCGACAAGCAATCACATCTGGAGAGACCGCTGAGATGAGATTTTGCAGTCTGGTTCTGTTTATGATCTTTCTGGTTTCTGGCGCCGGCGCGAAATCGGCGGATGCAGCGCAAGCGCGCGAAGCGGCTCCGCGATCCGCCTCCGACGACGCCGCGGCGCGCGACATTTCGGGAGTCTGGCGAGGTGTTCTCAACTCCCCGGCGGGGCAACTGCATCTGGTGCTGAAGGTCTCAATGGGTTCGGACGGAAAGCTCAAGGCGTTGCTCGATAGCCCCGATCAAAACGCCTCGAATTTACCCGTCGACTCGATCACGTTCGAGGACTCGTACCTCCGCTTTGAGATGAAGGCGATTCACGCGACCTTTGAGGGCGGGTCGAGCCGCGATGGTAGCGAGATTTCAGGCGAGTTCAGACAGGGATTGCCGTCACCGTTGGTGTGGAGGCGCGATAGCTCGGACTCGGTCATCACCCCGGCAGCTGCCGGCTTCACTCGAGGCCGAATCAAACTCGAGCCGTGTAATTTTCCTGTTGTCACCAAAGATGCCGGCTGCGGAAAGTATGAGGTCTTTGAAGATCGCGTAGCAAAAGCGGGCCGCAGGATTTCGCTCAACATCGTGGTGCTTCCGGCGATATCGGCGAAGCGCGCGCCAGATCCGGTATTCATGCTCGCAGGTGGTCCGGGTCAGGGCGCGGCAGGCGGCGTGAAAACCGCCGGCGACTATCTGATCAAGCTTCGCCGCGAGCGCGATCTGGTGTTTGTCGATCAGCGGGGGACCGGCGAGTCAAATCCGCTGAACTGTAGCCCAGCCGGCGCCAAGGATGAAATGGGCCGCTATTTCACCTCGGTCGGCAACATCGAGAGCCTGATCGAATGCCGTGCTCAGATCGAGAAGACCGCGAACCTGACCCTGTACACTTCGGCGATTGCGATGGACGACCTCGACGAGGTGCGCGCCGCACTCGGCTACGACAGGATAAATCTGTTAGGGGGTTCCTACGGAACTTACGCCGGATTCGTGTACATGCGGCAACATCCCGATCGGGTTCGCACCGCGATATTGGAAGGGGTCACACCGGTCGATGCAAAGATCGTTCTCCCGTTTGCGAAGGGCGTCGAGCACTCGCTTGAACGGATGTTTGCCGATTGCTCTGCCGACAAGGATTGCAATGGTGCCTTTCCAAACTTGCGCGCCGAGTTTAGAGAGCTGACTGGTAAAGTCGAAAAACAGCCGGCAGTCTTCGAGTCTACCAACTTGATAAACGGTAAGCGCGAGCATGTGACAATGTCGCGCAGCGCGTTTGCGGAACAGATCCGTATGATGCTTTACATTCCGATCTACTGGCGATGGTTGCCGCTCTTGATTCACGAGGCGAACGCGAACAACTTCGGCCCGTTCGCTTCGATAGCTCACGCAAACGTCGCCGGTCTGACCGGGCAGATCTCGACCGGAATGGCGCTTTCGGTTATGTGCAGTGAAGACATTCCGTTCATCACCGAGGATGAGATCAAAACCAACACGGCGGGGACGTTCTACGGCGACTACAGAGTGAGGACCAGCATCAAGACTTGCGAGCAATGGCCAAAGGCCAAAGTCGCTGCGTCGTTCACCGAGCCGGTGAGATCCGATGCGCCGATCCTGATGATCACCGGCGATCTTGACCCGGTCGCGCCCCCGTGGCTCGCAGCGGGCGCCTCACGGTTGCTGCCAAACAGCCGGCAGATATCGATTCCAAACACCGGTCACTATTTCCGATTTGAGTGCGTTGACAATCTGCTCGCGGAGTTCTTGTCGAAGGGGTCGGCGAAAGGGTTGGACGATTCGTGTGTGAAAGCAATTGAACTCCCGCCTTTTATGACCAAACTCCCACCTCAGTTGGCGAGATGATCGGCGAGTGCGGAAGTTTGAGTCTGTTCGGAGTCTTGGTTGCGGGGGGCAATTGAGGCTCCGCGCAAAGACGCAAAGACCCGCGAAGACGCAAAGACCCGCGAAAACGCAAAAGGCTCAGAAGACTCAAGGGCCCGGGAAGACGTCAAAGGCCAGGAAGATGCAAAGACCCGCAAGAACGCGACACAAGGATCGCTGGCGCGAACAAAACGCCGACCTCATTCGCGGCTTCGCTCGAGCAGCGCGCGGGTTGAGTCGAAACGGCCGAGGGACTTCATTGCGCTGAGCGCGCGTTCGAGGGCCGGCTCGAGATATGGTAGGTACATAGGATTTCCCGCCGCGGCTTGCGACGCGTAAGTGCCTATCGCCTTCAGCATTCGCTGCACGGTCATCAGCCCGAGCTCGATTCGAAAGTCCTCCGGACTCAGCAGAGGTAGCGTCGATCTTGCTTTCAGATCAATAAACCAATCCGTCAGCTCAAGTATGGCCTCGCCAGAGAGCCTGGTGTATGGATCGCTCAGCAGCGAAGCCACATCGTAGCTCGCCGGTCCCATCCGAGCGTCCTGATGATCGATTATGAACATCTCGCCGCGATGCGTCATGAGATTGCGGGCGTGATAGTCGCGATGAGTCAGAACCCGCGGCCGGGCGGCGAGCTCGGAGCATAAGGTCTTGAAATCCTGCTGAACCGCGTTTGCGGTCGCCGGGTCCAGCTTCACCCGAAGATATTTGTTGAAGTAATTCGCGAAAAAAAATCCCAGTTCCCATCGGAGTTTTGGTTCATCGAACGCAAGATGTGAACAGATAGAATCAGCCTTCAGGGCCTGTTCCGTGGCGCCTTGAATTTGAACCACAAGCTCGAGCGCGTGCCGGTAGGCCTCGATTACTTCGGGACCCGGGCGATGGTCCAACCACTCCTGTAGCTTTATGTCGCCGACATCTTCGATCAGCATCGCCGCGTCCGCGCCTGAAGTCGCAAGCACCCTGGGCACGGGCAGCCCGGCTTCGAGGAGCAGACCTGTTACCTCGATGTGTGCGCACGGATCGTTGGAAAACGTCAGGCGGGCGGATAGATTGCCAGCCTCAGCCTTCTCCAGTCTGCTAGCCGCGCGTTCGGTTTCATCGAACGATGCGCCGTACGACGCTACGATGACAGTGGCGCCGTGCGCCTCGGCACGAAAGTAGGATCGTGTGGACGCATCTCCGGTCAGCCTTGTAACCGACAGTTCGTTGATCGGCAGGTTCAGGTAGTGCGCGGCCAGGCGCGCAATAGCCGGAGATGGTTCATAGACTTGTTGCATTTATTATCTGGTTTGGGTCCTCGCCGATTAATTCAAATTGGAACGATGACGTTCTCGCCCACCACCTCGCCGCGCTCGATTTGACGCACGATATCAACCCTCACAACCACGGCCCTGTCGATCACAGCATCAGCGGGAATGCGCACGCCGTCGGCAAGGACGGACTGTCGAACTCGCGCGCCGCTCTCAACCGTAACGCGATTCCACAAGACCGATTGCTCCACGCTCGCGTCCGCTGCAATCACACAGTCCTCACCCAGGATCACTGTGCCGCCTTGCATCAGCCGGAGGTGGGCTTCGAGGTAGCGGTCCAGGGTGCTCATTTCGTACCAGTCTCCCGGTGAAACGTGCCCGATAACCGTCTCGCCGGCGGCGATCGCCTTGGGGTAGACGTGGATAGTCGAGTGAGAGAAGCAGCCGCGCGGAACGTATTCAAAGATTCGCGGCGAAAGCACCTGGATACCTGTGAACATCAACGGCGCGTCCCCGATTGTCGAGACGACGCCGGAAAGGCTGCCGGCCGCTTCCGCGACCGCGGCCTGCTGTAAGGCCGCGTCCGGGAACCCGGCGAACCGAGCGATCCAACCTCGGTCATCAATCTCAACGATGCTGAAGTGTTCGAATGCGGAATTTCGTTTTAGCGCCAGCGTTGCGATTGCGTTTTGCCGGCGATGCTCGGCTAACATCTGACCGAGGTCGATGTTGGTGACGATTTTTCCGTTGATGACTACAAAGTCGTCACCCAGCAGCGAGTCGCGAACGCGGTCCAATGCGCCTGATGTTCCGAGTATCTCGTCTTCGTGCGAGTATTCTATTTTGGCGCCAAGTTGGGAACCGTCCCGCAGGGCAGCGCGAATCGACTCCGGTTGATGGTGAAGATTCACGATGATGTCGCGAATGCCATATGAAGCCAGATACTCGACCGAATAGTTGATCAACGGGCGATTGAGAAAGGGGATTGCGGCCTTGGTCCGATCCTCGGTGAGAGGCCAAAGTCGGGTGCCGAATCCAGCTGCTAGGATGAATCCTTTCATAAGGTAGAAGTCAGAGGTCAGAGGTCAGAGGTCAGAGATCAGAGGTCAGAGATCAGAGGTCAGAGGTCAGAAGTCAGAGGTCAGAGGTCTTGGTAAGCGAGCCATGGCCGCTGATCTCTGACTTCTGACTGCTGACCTCTGAACTCTGACCTCTGACGTGTGCCCATACTCTCACTTGAACATCAAGTCTTCCAGCGGGACACCGCGCGCTTTACAACGCGAGGCCTGAAGCTCCGGATAGCTGTCGCGAATGATGTCGTTGGCAGAGAAGCCTGCGGTGTCCAGAGCCTTTAACACGCTTTTTTCATCACCTTCGATCTCGATGAAGTCTCCCATCGGTGTTTCGTCAAGCACCACCTTCAGCTCGCGCCCCTCAAGCGTAACGCTGTACCCGGTTCGGTACTTCTGGTACCTGAACGACCGATGATAACCGAGACGTTCGAATAGCTCGATCAGCCGCACGGGCTCATCTACCGCGCTCTCGATTTCCTCGCGCACTTTGAGGCGGGACTCATAAGTCTCTTTTACAACGCCCTTGTATGTGACCGTTCCCGTTCCGTTGACCGATCGAACTCGAAGGGCGGCTCCCTTGTTGAAGAGCGACTGATCCGGCAGATCGAGCAGCCAGTTGTCTTCAAAGTGGCGGGGCGTTTCGAGCTTAAGCAGGAGCCCCGCAACGCGCAGGCGATCGAGGTCGCTGCAAGCGAGTTTGACCTCGATTTCGAGGTTCACTTCCTTGATCACGGGGGCTTGGCTCATTCGATGTCGTATTATTCACGGTGGCCGCGCAGGCGTCAAACCTTAGGAGCGAAGTCGTCCCTGCCTACCCGGCGCTGACTGAGGAAGATCTTCGCCTGCCGGAACCAGGCAGCCAGGGGTTCCAGCGCTCCAGGCGTGCTCCCAGGTCCACTCCCTGGGGAACTTCCGGGAACCATCGCCGTATGCAAATCAGCGGAGCGAGATACATGGTTTGTGGCAGTGCCCACCAATCCGCGAATTCAACAAGGAATCACGAGGCGGTTAGGAGAAGGTGATGGAGAGGCTCTGTTTGTTGATGCGAAACTCGTTGCTGCCAGGTGTTCTGATTGTCAGCTTGGCAGGCTGTGTTGTCAGCGCGGGCGCCGGAGACGGGCCACAGGGCGCTAGCGTGACCGACCTTGAGGCTCAGGCGCGAGCGAAGATGACCGGTGAGCAGTGGACCGAAGCGGCTGAGTTGTGGAGCAAGCTCGTCGAGGCAAACCCCACGATGGGGCGCTATTGGGATCAACTCGGCCACGTGCAGCTACGGACCAGGGACTACAAGGCCGCGATTGCCGCGTTTCAAAAGGCGTTGGAGCTTGGTGCTGGTTATCCTTTCAACGCCGCCTATAACATTTCCTGCGCTTACGCCTTGATGGGTGACAAGGAACAAGCACTGAAGTGGCTTGGCAAATCGCTCGACATGGGTTTCCGGAATCTGCAGGACGTTCGAACAGACGATGATTTGAAGTCGTTGCGTGCCGATCCACGCTTTATCAAGCTGGCGGCTCTGGACGACGTCACCAGGATGACGCGGGACGAGGGATGGCGCTACGATCTCTGGCTGTTGGCTCGCGAACTCAAGCGCATCCACTATGACCCCTTCAAGACGGTCTCACGCGAAGAGTTCGATGGATTTGTCAAGAAGCTGAACGACGAGATTCCGAGACTGCGCGACTCGCAGATTGAAGTCGGGTTCATGACACTGACTAGAATGATGGGTGACGGACACACGTCGATTCGGCCCGGCCACGCTCAGCCTCAGGCGCGCATGGCGGTTCCGTTGGAGTTCTACCAATTTGCAGAAGGGTTGTTTGTTACCCGCGCCGCGCCTAAGCTGGCGGACTTGGTAGGGGCACAGGTGCTGAAGATCGGAGATCACCCGGTGGACAAAGTTTATGAGGCACTGGACCAGATAATCAGCCGGGACAACAAGATGTGGCCTCTTTTGATTGGTGCGAATATGATGCGCTATCCGCGGACCCTGAATGGGCTCGGGCTTATTCGCGAAGAGGATCGAATGATGATCACAATTCGAGACTCGGAAGGAAAAACCCGAACGGTATCGCTTGTCGCGGAGCCGGGGGAGCCAGCCGACGATTGGCCGGTCGCCAGAAAGAGCGCCGGGCGACCGGACCCCCTCTACCTGAAGGAGCGACGATCCAACTACTGGTTTGAATATGTGCCCGAGTCAAAGACGGTCTTCTTCCAATACAACGCCGTTCAAAACACCCCGAAGGAGCCGCTGCCCGAGTTCTGCGACAGGCTCTTCAAGTTCATCAATGAGCACGAGGTCGAGCGGCTTGTCATCGATATGCGTTGGAACTCAGGCGGCAACAATTTTCTCAACCGCCCAATCGTGCACGGGCTTATTCGAAACGAGAAAATCAACCAGCGCGGTAAGCTGTTCGTGATAGTCGGGCGCCAAACCTTTTCCGCTGCGATGAATGGCGCGGCGGAGATCGAGCGCAACACAAACGCGATCTTTGTGGGAGAGCCGACGGGTTCGAGCCCGAACTTTGTCGGTGAGTCGATTCCGGTGAATCTGCCTTATAGCAAGATGCGTGGAAGCATCTCCGATCTGTATTGGCAGAGTTCGGTGGCGATGGACTATCGCACATGGATTTCGCCCTTGTTGTATGCGCCACCTTCTTTCGCCCTCTATGCCGCGAATCGGGACCCGGCGATGGAAGCAATCACGGCCTACGTTGCGGCGGGTAAGGGCGCGTCCGAAGTGTCGGGGAACTAGTTGTTTGTAACGTTGATTTTGTTAGCGAAGAAACTGGCAGCCTGTACGGGGGTCCTCGGTGGCCGCCCGTACAGGACTAGCAATTTCGTTGTACACCCCACTAGCACGGACCGGAGTCAAGATAGGCTGTCTGGCTTGTCGGAGGGACGTGCACCGGAAGGAGGCCGCCTGTTGCTCCAACCCCCCGTCGTGAGGTAAGTTTCCCCCGTCGCCGGATTGCGGATGCCCGGGGCAGGTTCTACGTCTTCACTTCGCAATTCGAAATCGCACCCGAAATTGGAAGAGCGCCGGCTATGGCAGTCAGCTATAAGCCTACTTCGGCTATCGCCGCAAACTTCTCCGACAATAAGTGTCGATGGGACGGTTCGAGTGCGCCCCATTACGAGGTATGGTTTCTCACTCTCAACCATCGGGCCGGGCGGCGCGGGTTCTGGTTTCGCTATGTAGTGGAATCCCCTGGCGGTTCGGACCGCGATTCACAGCCACACGCGGCATTATGGGCCGCGGCGTTCAGTCGGAGGTTTCCCGAGCAAAATCTCGGACTCAAGCGTGAGTATTCGATCGATCGTCTGGCTGTAGAAGAGCGAGAGGACTCGATCATCAAGATCGGTGATGGTCCTTTCTCATCTCGCAAGGCCGCCGGGAGAGTCGATGAGGGAGGGCACAGCATCGAATGGGACCTGGACTATCTCCCTTGCGAGTCGACCTATCATCACGTGTCGGGTGCGATGCTCCAGCTCGCGCGACCGTCATCGTTTGTGTGTTCGCCGAACCTGGACACGCGATTCAGCGGGAGGATCGTGGTCGACGGCGAGGAGCTCGTTCTTGATGACGAGCCCGGGTGTCAATCGCATCTGTGGGGTCGCAAGCACGTTGATGATTGGGTGTGGGTGCACTCCAACGCATTTGACCGGCATCCGGGCACGGTGTTTGAAGGACTCGCCGCGAGACCGCGCCGCGCCGGACACATGCTTCCCCCGGTTCAGTCGCTGTACCTGCGTCACCGTGGGGAAGAACACCGCTTTGTTCGCCTGCGGCTAACCGAACAGTGGCAGCGCAAGATGGGGATTGGCTACTGGTCGTTCTCTGCGATGAACTCTCGCGTCTACATTGAAGGCGCCGCGCAGTGCCGGTTACGCGATATGCTGCAGGCCGAGTACCGTGATCCGGATGGCGAGCGGCTCTATTGCATCAACAGCGAGGTGGCGAATCTGAAGATCAGGTTGTTCCGGCGGGTCCACGGAGTGCGCTGGCGACACATCGAAACTATCAAATCATACGCAACGGCGCACCTTGAACATGCATCGCGAGTGAAGGATTCGGAGGTCAATATGGCGTTCGGTTCTGAATAGCGAGTCCGATGCGGTCTCGACTTGGGTGTGCCCGAGAATCGCACGCACACCATTGTTTGGGACTTTCCGGCTCCGGGGACCTGAAAATGTTAAACTAGCTTTTCAAACTAAGCGCCAACAGGTCCCGTCTAAGCTCTATACGCAAGATTTCAGGTCAGCGAGGAAGTGATGATGAAGAAAGAAACGAAAGGCTACTTCAAGCTTGGATTCGCCGGACGCCCGGCCGCTTCGGCCGGGCTCGGGCTCGCAATCGCTGGAGTACTCACGCTTAGCGCAATCATGCCAGTCGTTGCGGACACAAAGTCTAAAGCGGCGACAACCAGTCTAACCGCCGATCAAAAGATCATTCACCTGCTCAACCGCATCGGTTATGGTCCGCGTCCGGGGGAGGTCGAGCGAGTAAGGCAAATGGGGATCGACAAGTTCATCGATCTCCAGCTTCATCCTGAACGCATCGATGATCAGTCAGTCGACGCGAAGCTCGCGAATTATCCGTCGCTCAAGATGAGCCTCGCCGAAGTACAGGAGAAGTATCCGCCCCCGCAATTGTTCGCGAGACAACTTGGGCTGCGCCAGGGAAAAAACACACCTGTCCTGCCTCCAGGCGAGGCCGCTGACGACAACACAAAGCGCGAATACCGGCAGCAGGTGATGGCCTACTATCAGGAAAACAATTTTAGGCCACCTCAGTTTCTGTTACAGGAGCTGCAAGCGCAGAAGATCCTTCGCGCGGCATACAGCGAGCGACAGCTTCAGGAAGTGATGACCGATTTCTGGTTCAACCACTTCAATATCTTTTGGGCAAAGAACACCGATCGCAATTTGACGACAAACTACGAAATGAACGTGATCCGCCCGAACACGATGGGGAAGTTCAAAGACCTGCTGTTAGCGACAGCCAAGAGTCCGGCGATGTTGGTTTATCTCGACAATTTTCAGTCTATGTCGCCCGATGCGAAGCTTCCCGATCCGCGTCAGATGCGAAGACAGGGAGCACAACAACGCAGGCCCGGAGCGTTGGGCGGCTTTGGTAATCAGCGCCCGAACAACCCCAACTATCGCAACCAACAGAACGACCGCCAGATGCAGCGCGATCAGATGTCTCCCGAGCAGCAGAGACAGGCACAGGTGCCCAACGGCCTGCGGAATCGCAAGCCGGGAATCAACGAGAACTACGCGCGAGAAATCATGGAGCTGCACACAATGGGCGTTGAGGGCGGTTACACTCAAAAGGATGTGCAGGAAGTGGCGCGCTGCCTGACGGGCTGGACGCTGGATCGACCGCGCCAGGGCACCGAGTTTGTCTTTCGTCCGTTTATGCACGACAACGGCGAGAAGACTGTGCTCGGTCAAAAAATACCCGCGGGCGGCGGAATCAAAGACGGCGAAATGGTCATCGACATACTCGCTCATCATCCAAGCACCGCGAAGTTCATCTCGACCAAGCTCGTGCGGCGATTCGTGAGCGACACGCCGCCACAGTCTTTGGTCGATCGAGTCGTGGCAGTGTACACAAAGACCGACGGCGACATACGCGAGATGCTGCGAACGATCATCACCTCTCCGGAGTTCAACTCAAAAGAGGCTCATCGCGCGAAGATCAAGTCGCCTTTCGAGTTGGCGGTATCGGCGATTCGCGCTCTTGGCGCCGATGTGACGGTTCCGGTGCAGACCGCTCAGTTCATCTCGAAAATGGGCCAACCGCTCTACCTCTATCAAGCTCCCACCGGCTATCCGGACAGTGCGGATCAATGGGTAAACACAGGCTCTCTGCTCGAGAGGTTGAATTTCGGCCTGGCGCTGACGACAAACAAGGTGCGCGGCGCTTCCTTTGATGTGAAACGCTCGGTCAGCGGAATAGACATGTCCGACAGGCAGCGCGTCATGGATAAGGCAATTGCGTCGCTGCTCAACGGAGATATTTCCTCCCAGACCCGGAACGTTCTGGACAAGCAGTTGAAGGAGGGTGTATCGGTAAAGGGCGAGCTCGGCGCTGTTCGCCCGATTCCGCAGGATGGCGATGATCTAATGGCGGAGAACAACTCCATGCAGGGCGGACCGCTCAACCAGGGCGCGGGCAAAGGCCAAAAGGGCGTCGGCAACCCCGAGCAAATGGAGCGACGGTTTGGAGTGCGTGCAAATCTTCGACCTCAGATCGTGATGTCCGCAGACGATCTCGAAACCGCGAAGGTGTTCGGTCTGGTGCTCGGAACGCCGGAGTTCCAGAGGAGATAGCCCGTTCGGGGTTTCGGGTTCAGAGTTTCGGGTTCAACGTTCCGGGTTCAGAGTTCAACGTTCAGATTGCTATTGATGATGTCGGCAAGCTAAAGCTTGAACCCTGAACCCTGAACCCTGAACCCCGAACCCTGAACAGTGTGAAGTGGAGATAATATCATGGCAGTAACACGAAGACTTTTTCTCAAATCATCAGGTGTCGCGTTGGCGACTTTCGCCGCGGCTCCGTCGTTCCTCAAGCGCACTGTGCTTGCCCAGACTGCTGGAGCCGGCGGTAAGGATCATCCGATCATCATCGCGATCTTTCAGCGGGGCGCGATGGACGGCATCTCCGCCGTGATACCCTTCGGCGATAAGAACTACTACAGTGTCCGCCCGAACATCGCCGTACCCGAGCCGAGTGCCGGAAACCCGGACGCAGCTGTTGATCTCGACGGTTACTTTGCGCTCCACCCCGCACTTGCGCCGTTCAAGACCATCTATGACGAGGGTCACCTTGCGATCGTGCACGCTGTGGGTTCCCCTGATACCACCCGCTCGCACTTTGATGCTCAGGATTACATGGAAGCAGGGACTCCGGGCAACAAGGGAACCGCCGACGGCTGGCTGAATCGCTACATGCAGGCCAGGAAGGAGCCGAAGGCAACGCCATTCCGAGCAGTTTCCTTTACCGCGAACCTGCCGCGCACCCTTCTGGGATCCGCGCCGTCGATTGCGATGACCAACATCGGCGACTTCGGTGTACGGGCGGGGCAGGGAAACGGGCAGGTCGCAAAAGGGTTCGAGGAGCTTTACTCGACAAGCCTTGGTGACGCGCTTCACGGCACCGGCAAGGAAGCCTTTGAAGCAGTGAAGATGTTGAAGAAGGCGAATCCGCAACAATACCAGGCGACAAACAGCGCGAGCTATCCTCGGTCACAGTTTGGGAATTCTCTGCTGCAGATTGCACAGCTGATCAAATCCAACGTCGGAATAGAGGTGGCTTTTGCGGACGTCGGCGGCTGGGACACCCACGCGAATCAGGGAAACGCGCGCGGGCAGCTCGCTAATCGATTAGGCGACTTCAGCCAGGGAATCGCCGCGTTGTACAAGGATCTCGGGGATCGAATGAGCAACGTCGTGATTCTCACGATGACCGAGTTTGGCCGGACGATCAGGCAGAACGGTTCAGGCGGTACGGATCACGGTCACGCGAGCTGTTTGTTTGTGGCCGGCGGTCCGGTGAAAGGCGGCAAGGTCTACGGCAAGTGGCCGGGGCTGGCGAGCGAGCAACTGTATGAAGGCCGCGACCTCGCATTGACGACCGACTTCCGCGATGTATTTTCAGAGATAGCCGCTCGCCACATGGGTGCGGCCAACCTGAATATGATTTTTCCCGGGTTCAATGCGACCCCGGCAAACTTCCGCGGGTTCATTCGCGGATAGCCACACTGCCGGCTTGCCGCTCGAATCGACAACTGCGAGCCTGGTTGTCGAACGGTACGGGCAAAGAGGGTTTCTTCCTCTTGCCCTCGATGCAAAACGATGAGTTTTCTTCGCATCCTACTCGCTGTTGTAACGGTCCTGCCAATTTTTGCGAGCCTGGCACCAACCGCTGCTCAAGAGAAGCAAACGGACGCCCCGATAAAAGTTCAGACGACGCTGGTAAGCGTCCCGGTGATCGTCAGCGATCGACAGGGAAGATATATCGCGGGTCTGAAGTCAGCAGATTTCACGCTTTACCAGGACCGGGTTGCACAACCGATCTCGGTCTTCGACACCACCGAAGAACCGTTGAATGTCGCGCTTTTGCTCGACACCAGCAAGAGCACCAAGCCCGTGCTGGACGACATCAAAAGCGCAGGTGTGAAGTTTCTAAAGGAACTGAGACCACAAGATCGCGCGATGGTTGTGAGCGCCGATTACGATGTACAAGTCTTGAGTCAGTTGACTTCTGATCGGAAGGCGCTGGAAAAAGCCGTAAAGCACGCAAGGACCGGTGAGGAGATCGGCACTGTTCTGCGCGACGCGGTCGACGAGATCATCGGAGGAAGCTTTAAGCGGGTTGATGGACGCAAGGCGATCATCTTGCTCACTGACGGAAAGGATGTCGGTAGCCGGATCCGGGAGCAAACATTACTAGACGAGGCTGCCGAGTCGGGTGCAATGATCTACACCGTGTTCTTCGATACCGGATATCTGCGGCGTGGCTGGATTGATGCCACAACGTTCCCGCGCCGCCGTGTGTGGATTGGACCTAACCGCTTTCCGCCCCCAGCGAGACCGCGCCCAAACGATCAACGCCGGCAGCGCGCCGGTATGCGAAACGAACAAGCTATAGGCTTTCTGGAGAAGCTCGCCGATGTTTCTGCTGGCCGCTACTACAGCAGTGAGGCCTCAGATCTGAAGAAGACTTTCAGCCTCATCGCCGAGGAGTTGCGACATCAATATCGTCTGGGGTTTTATCCCGATAACAGCAAGATCGACGGCAATCGGCACACCCTGAAAGTCGAGGTGGCTACGCCCGACGCGACAGTAAGAGCGCGTCGAAGCTATCAGGCGACGAGCCTGAGCGGTGGATCTTGAGTTCGCGGAAAACTGTCTCCCGATTCATTCTTAACTCGGCATCTGAGCGCCCGGCCGTGCATAGCTCGTGGTGGATGGCCTCGTATACCAATAGGCCCACGCGATCAACAAGCCTTGTACCGGAAGCCGGATCCACAATCCAAGCGTTGACGCGAACGGATATTGCTCCGGATGCATCGCCATGTGCAGATTAGCCGGAAACACTGCCAGCAGCAGCGCGATCAACCCCCACGCCGCCATCCTCGACCATGGATCAAAAAACAGCAGCAGACCCAGTCCGATCTCCGCGACCCCGCTGATGTTGACCAGCGCCAGATGCCACGGAAGATAGGGCGGCATGACGCTGAGATAAAAGGCGGGATTTAGGAAATGATTCACCCCGGCTACAACATAGAGCGCGCCACAGATGTAACGCGTCAACCGCTTTGCTCGAGACACCTCTATACCTCCTCTCGATTGCGCGATTCGAAGCAACGTCTATCCTTCTCGCCGAAATGGATCTTTCCAGTCATCGTAAGTCAGGAAGATCAGTAATCTCTGTCTTCGTACCCTGATAGGAGTCGAAGACCCGCCTGTGATAAGTCAGGGACCACTGACTCATACCCACTTCGTGAGAAGTGGGTCCTTGATGTT
This sequence comes from Blastocatellia bacterium, assembly GCA_963737945.1. Classification (GTDB taxonomy): domain Bacteria; phylum Acidobacteriota; class Blastocatellia; order UBA7656; family UBA7656; genus Onstottus_A. Next base: position 344,893 of record CAVTUR010000017.1, read on the forward strand.
GCAGCCTACAGGCTAGGCACGGCGAGCCTAGCAGGCTGCTGAAAAAGGTTGCGTAGTCCCGCCTTCAGGCGGAATTTCGGAGAGCGAAGCCGCTAAAATGCTCCGTTTCTGATGGCTTCAAAACAATGCCCCCGTCAGGATTCCGCCTGAAGTCGGGACTACGAAACCTTTTCAGCAGCCTGCTAGAAGGGTTACCACCGGATTGGTTTGATCTTGTCAACCAAGGGTGCGTTCTGAATTTCGATTGGCCGCCATTCGCCTATAGAATCGCCAACTCCGACGGGGGCGGCATCCAGGCGAACCGTAAGCTCATTGCGTCTGTTAGGATCGACCGAGAAGCTCCGGTCCTCGTATGCTTTGAAACCGCTTGCGTCCACCCTGACCTGGTATATCCCCGCTGGCATTTGGGCTTCAGCTTCGCCTTTTTCATTGACGTACAGTTTCTCTCGCGCGGCTTCGTTTTCGATTACAACCACCACGCCGATTGTGACCCGGGCGTCATTGCGGTCGAGAACTGTGACTTTGACAAGGGCCAAATCCTGACTGGCAAGTCCCGCTGTTTGCCAGCCCGGCAGCACCCATATGAGCACCAGTGTTGTAGCCGAGATACCTCTCACTCGTGATTCCTTCCAGGTCTGGAACTGCCCCTGGGAGCGCAGGTATCCTGCTTGCCTTCTAGCGCAACCGCTGCCCAGCGCCTGCGCTCCCAGCCGCCGGGACATTATTTTTTCGTTGCAACCGCGCCGGGCGAGGTCTTGTTTATTCGATCAGCCATCATACGCACGAGCTCGGCGTTCGTAAACGGCTGCCAACCGTGCGGCTTCATAGGCCGCCCGTACTCGAACACCGCCTCGGCCTTCGGATTGTTCGCTGATCTTAAGAAGTCTTCGAGGTGATATACCGCCAGGTTCAGGTAGTAGTTGTCCATGTCCCCGACGTAAACATGGATCTTTCCTACCAGATCTCGCCCTATCCCCGACCAGTTCTTCTCGAGGTTGTATCTGAGATCGTATCCGTTGTCGCGCATGTAGAAGGCGACTGCCCGATCTATCTTGCCGGTCAGCCGATCCCAGATCGGGCGAGGATAGCCGTCCTTGCCGACGGGCCCGTACGCGGCGTCCCAGGCCGCGATTTGTTGCGCGGAACGCACGTTACTTCCCAGGACGGCCTCGAGCCGGCTCATTTCCCGCATGCTGAGCGTGACCTGACCGTCGGCGTCTCTCGAAAGGGGTCGGACGACCTTGCCCCAGTCCCCGTTCGGAACCTCGAATGCGTTGTCGTCTTCATAGACGTTTGACATTTGATAGCGCCGGAAATCGACGGGGTCCGGGTACAAGACCCAGGTGCCGTTGAAGAACTTCGGATGGAAGACCTGCAGCGCCAGAGCTTCCCAGCCGCCCGTCGAACCGCCGGTCAGCACCCGTGCCTCCGGCCTGGCAATGATTCTGAAGTGTTCCTCGAGATACGGAATCAGTTCTTTTGTCAGCGCATCGCCGTAAGGGCCGTTGTTTGCCGAGTTCACGGCGTACGAATCGTCGTAGTAAGGGGTCGGGTGTTGGAAGGTCACCGCCACCATGCGCGGGAATTCGTCGGACATCCAGGCACGCGCGAACTCCGGTCCGGGCTCCCTGGCGCTACGGCTCAGCCGGGCTTTGCGCCGCTCATCGCTCTCAGGAGTGGTCGGCTTCTCAGTCGTGAAACCGAACGGAGCGCCCAGGCCAAAATGACCTTGAATGTAAATCGCCGGATACTTCTGGTTCGAGTTCTGATCATACCCCTTCGGCAAGAGGACGGTGGCGCCGAGGTAGATCGGATGACCCCAGAACTCGGAAAGCATCTTGCTTTGAAACTTCACTCGTTTGACCCATTCCGTGTCAGGCGGGATTTCCACCTTAGGCAACCTTGTCGCAAGGCTGAGTCGCACGGTGAACCCGGTTGCCGGATCAAGCCGGACTCGTTGCACGTCACTGACGAGGTTGCCCGGCGACCGATTCCACTTTTGGCCTTCCCACTGATCGATATGAACCCAGATCACATGGCCGTCCTTTCGGTGGACTTGCGTATAGACATTCAGAACGGCCTGGACGTAATACTCGCCTGCTGGAAGCTGGTTCAGGGTCTCGATGGGGTACCCTGGAACAGATGTATTGATTACTACATTTTCGGCCGGCTTTAGCGCGTTAACGTCCAACCCGAAGAAAGGAACTGAGCCGCCGTACGACCCAGCCTGCAGTCGCGGTTCGACTCGATCGGTTCTTGAGATGAGCACGAACACTCGTCCGGTGATCGGCCCGTTATCGACCCCGACCGGATACGAAACCTCAAAACGTGCATCCGCCGCCCCTGCGCTGCCTGAATAGATCGCCAGCAGTGACAGAAAGAGGATGACGCCTGCCGCAACGAGAGTCCTTTGCTTCATCCAGTTCTCCTTGGAAGTCCCCCAATTCCTGAGTGGCGCACAATTGTTCTACGCCACTCGTTCACGGCAACGCTGTATACCCTTGCTGCGAGCAAGTCTTGCGCAGGAGCATCGCTCAATCTACACGCATAGTCAACCGGAGCCCGCCACCGCGCGTGCGTCATTGTCTTGAGCCGCGTTTCCGAGGTAAATGCTCGTGGTCTTGGCTGGTCTTTGCGGTTCTTGGCGTCTCTGCGCGGAGAATTTCGGAACCAGTTTCGCGCAAAGACGCCAACGGCCGCAAGACGCAAAAAAGCGACCGTTAGGCCCTCCCGCTTGCACGCGTCACTTCATCCGTGACATTCTGCTAGCCGAACGCCGCGCCTGGATCCTCAAGAGTCGGGCCGGCGGGCAGTAAACTCTACCCCAGAACAGCAAGGAGCTACGAAAATCCACATGCAAGCAAAGACGGCAGCGGTTCGCGAAGCAGTCTCAGCAGAAGAGTGGCAGGCCCGCGTCGATCTGGCGGCGGCTTATCGACTGGTTGCGCTCTTCGGATGGGATGATCTGATCTTCACTCACATATCCGCCCGAGTCCCCGGTCCGGAACACCACTTCCTCATCAACCCGTATGGCTTGATGTTTGATGAGATCACTGCATCGAGTCTGGTGAAGGTCGGTCTCGACGGAAACAAGGCGATGGAGAGTCCTTACGCCATCAATCCGGCGGGCTTTACGATTCACAGTGCGGTCCACGCGGCGCGCGAAGATGCGATGTGTGTCATGCATCTGCACACCCGCCACGGGGTCGCGATCTCGGCGAAGAAGCACGGGCTGCTTCCAATCTCCCAACAATCATTGTTCGCGCTGGCTTCGATCGCTTATCACGATTACGAAGGTCTCGCGTTGAACGAAGACGAAAAGCCGCGGCTGGTCACGGATCTCGGCGACAAAAACAATCTGATCTTGCGCAACCACGGTCTGCTGACGATCGGCAGCAACGCGGCGGAGGCGTTTCTCTCGATGTACAACCTGGAGCGCTCGTGCGAGATTCAGTTAATGGCTGAGGCGGGTGGCGCTGAGCTTGTTCAAATATCCAAGCCGATCCTTGACGGCATAGCGGCACAGGCCAAGGTGGTCACCAAGGGTATTGGCGCCGATCTGGTCTGGCCTGGTCTGCTGCGCAAGCTCGATCGCCGCGACGGCTCGTATCGCGATTAGCTCGAGCTAAGGGCACGTTGGAGTGAGCGGTGTCGATGAGAGGGGATAGCGTGGGCAGGAATGGGAACGATCGATGGCAGCTCTGAGGGCCATCGCGATCGTTGGAGAGGCGTGCAAGCGAAAAGACATAGATGAGGTGAATCTGCCCGGCACAGTATCAGTGCCTGCTCAATGACATCGAGTATACCTGGCTATGGATCGAGTCTTGAATAAAGACGAGTTTGCCGCTTGCGATGTCGAAAAACGGCACGTGCTTCCAGCCTCGAACCCTCTCTGTCTTCTTTCCGATTAGATCCAATCTATACAACCCGGCGCGGTCTCCAATCTTTGAGAAGAAGAGACTGTTGGCGTCAGGGCTCCACACTGGTCCATACCCGTCGTCGACGATACGAGTTGGTTGTGAGCCTGGTTGATCGACCCACTTCCAGACGCCGTTGCTCTCCGGACCTGCCCCTCTTTCCGGCCCGCTCCAAGAGAGCCCGGACCCGTCGGGTACCCACCGCAGTTGCTCGTACTCGCCACCTTCGGCGATCACCAGTTCTTCTTCTCGTTTGTCGAGGTCGCGCAGCACGATTCGCTGCGTTCCATCCTGGGACTTGAGGACGGCGGCGAATCGCTTCTTGTTCCGGTGCACGGCGAGCCAGTGAGCTTCGCCTGAGAATCGAACGAGCGGTCGAGCAACTTCGGTTGCAAGATCGACGACGCATGCTTCAGTCTGACCCGACGCCGCGTCACGCAGGTAGGCAATTGTGCGCTCATCCAACCAGCAAGGGTGCCGCGCCGCGCCGTCGCTAATCTGAGTTCGCTTCCTGGTTCTCAGGTCGGTGACGTACAGATGTTCGTTGAAATCGGGCCGCCTGATCACGCTTGCGACCAGATCGCCGGATGGAGAGAGGCGGGGCCAGAGGTGATACTCATCTTGCGTGATCTGCAGTAGACTCTCGCCGTCGATTGCGCCTGTCAACACGATGTCTTTGGCCGCGTGGCCCTGAGTGGTGATTAGGTCTCCACCGCGTGACACGCAGGGAGCCGCATAGTCGCCTACTCCGGTTGTCAAGGCGGCCGGAGGCCCGCCGGAGAGCGGAACGCACCACAGCAATGCGGGACCGTTGCGGGCCGAAGAGAAGATGAGCGATTGGCTGTCCGGCGTCCAAGCCAGCCCGGAGATTCTCTCGGGGCTTACGGTCAACTGCCTTGGCTTTGATGTCTCGATCATTCCCGATTCTGAGCTCGAGACCGACATGACCCATATGACTCCAGCGCCCTCGTTCGAGCTGCAGGTTGTAAACGCCAGCAATTTGCCATCCGGCGACCATCGTGCCCCAAAACCGCGGACCGCACCTTCGATGTAGTGATCGAGGTCGGTGGCGGGGCTGATCCGCAGCGGCCTGCCAGTACCTAGATGCTTCGTATAGGCTACCCATCTCCCATCCGGCGAGAACCCCGCGCCGCTGGCTTCTTTCAAGTAGAGCTTTGGGTAGCCCTCTATGCTTCCGATGACCGGCACAATCCAGAGGTCTGAGGTGCGTTCTCCAAGCTCTCCTTCACGGTCGCGGGTGAAGACGATGTGGGTGTCGTCGGCCGTAAAAACCGGCAGGTCGGGCGCCGGATCGACCCTGTTGGTGATTTGGATCGAATCGCCTTGGCCGGCAGGTTTGACAAAGAGGTCGCCAACCCCCTGGGTGTCTTCAGCTGAAGAGACAAAGACAAGATACTTGCCATCGGAAGAGAGCGAGGCTCTGTCGGCGCTATGAGGCCCAGTCGTCATCTGACGGAGATTGTCGAGTCGCCAGAGATCCGGGGAGGGATCTGGATCAAGCAGGCTAACTGCGATCAGACCGGCAACCGCGACGAAGGCAATCGTGAGCCAGCGCCATCGCCGAAAGCGCGGCCTCGAGCCGACAATGGGCGAAGATTTGTCGAGCCGCGGTTCTGAATCCGCTGGCAGCGCGGCTTCTGCGCCGGGTTGTGTTACCGAGGACTCTTCGGTTGGGTTCGCGGTATCAACGTTGCTCACGAAGCGGTAACCCTGCCGTGGGACGGTTTGTATAAAGCGAGGATCTTCTTTGTCATCGCCCAATGCGCGGCGGACCTCCCGGACGGCGTGTACCAACGTGTCTTCGGTGACGAAGGTGTCCTTCCATACCGCGTCGAGAAGCTGCTGCTTTTCGACCACTCGGCCCCGGTGCTCAACCAGAAAGATCAAGGTTTCCAACGGCTTTGACGTGAGGCGAACCCTGTCATCGCCTTTGTACAGACCGCGGCGAACACAATCGAGGGTGAAGTCACCGAAGTGGAATACCGGTCTTTTCTCGTCTGGTTCGGCAGCACTCATACGAGCATCTCCCTGGCGACACCGGCGCTGGCCTCTGCACGTCTTCACTTGGTGCGGTTTGGTGCCGGCAATCGGCTTCAACTGTACAGACCCCGACTTCCGGGCGATGTACTAGTTCTAAATCAGATTGAGGATCACTGTCTGTACTCAGTTTTGTAGGCGCGGGTTGCGGGGGGTGCCGTTTAGAAGCCGGAGCCCGGAAGATCAATACCAACTCGGCCCAGTGCAGAGGGTCATCGGTTGGAACGAAATCGAGTTGTGCTATCATCTCGCCGGCCGAAAGAGGACGAGGCATCTATGAACCTCGCGCGGCATAACGGCTCCGCCCAAAGTCTTCGAGCGAGAAACCTGGTATGAGACGGCTTCCGATGCGCCAGAGCGATGAACAGAATCAGGAACAGAGTGCCGCGTTCGCGCTCGATCCGGCTCTGCTCCAGGCGGTGCAGAAACTGCGAGCGGGTCTGGATGTAGACGAGAGTTTCGCCAAAATCGAAGGTTCGCTCCGTCCCCGCCTCAAAGGTTATTTTCGTGCCCACCACTTCTCTCCGGAAGATGCTGACGATCTGGTACAAAGGACGTTTGCGCGAGTCTATCTGGGCATAAGGCAGTTGGAACATGGAGAGAAGTTCCTGGCCTGGTTGTTCGTAATCGCTCGTAATGTGAGGTGTACAGCCGTCGAGCAGCAGCAACGCGAGCGGCAGGTGATGGCCGGAGGCATCGAGTTGGCTGAGAACGTCCCCGATACAAGACCGGCGAGCTGGTTATTCGACCAACAGCTTGATCAGAAACGGATCGAGGAACTGCGGGCAGCCATCGAGGAACTGCCTGCCCAACAGCGCCAGTGCTTGTTACTCCGGGTGCGTGATGAACTGCCCTATAGCGAGATCGCTGAGCTGTTGCGGCTAAGTGTGAACACGGTGCGAAACCACTTGGCAGAAGCGAAGAAGAATCTTCGGCGGTCGCTCAGGACAGAGATTGAGGGAGCATTCTGAACATGGAAACAGGGGGAGACATAGGGGACTATTTGAAGGCGGCAATCGAGGGAAGGCGGACACCCGATGTCGGCGAGTGTCTGGACGAGGAACGCCTGTTGGCGTTTTACTCTACCGAGATCAGGGATTCGGAAAAGGAAGCAATTCGAGATCACCTCGCCGACTGCCCCCGCTGTTTGAATCTCGCACGCGACGCGAAGGAGTTTGTGCGAGCGGTTGGCGAACCGCTAAAGTCTCCGCGGTCTATTGGGCTGGCGCAACCGGAACCGGAGCGCGGGGGCGCGCTTTTGCCGAAAGGCGAATGGTGGCGCTTCTGGTTGAACGTCCCGTTGCGCCCGGCCGTGGCGTACTCGATGGCCGCAGGGCTGTTGCTGATGCTGATTGGTGGCTCGTTTCTAGTGGTAAGAGTCGAACGGTTGAAGAGTGAAATAGAGCAGATTCGCGCGGGGCAGCAAGGAAGAGAATCGATGCAGCTTGCCGAAGAGCGAGCTCGCGCCGACTCGTTATCCCAACAATTGAACCTGGAACGCGGAAGGAGCGCGGAGCTCCAGGCCCAACTTGCCGCGTCTACTAACCAGGGAAAGAAGCAATCCGATTCTGTCGGGATCGTTGCGTCACTGATACTCACGCCGGGACTGACCAGGGATCCGGGCAGTGCGAACACGCTCACAATTTCGAACCGGACAACGCGGGTCGAGTTGCGACTGAACCCTCCTGTAGCTGTAGATGACTACAAGAGTTATCGAGCAGTGATCCGAACGGCGGATGGCGATCGAGTATGGGAGACCCGGAGCCCACTCAAGCCCGTCAAGACTGGAACGATCATTGTCACGCTCCCTCCCGGCATCTTTGTCAAACACGACCACGTCCTGAGTCTGATGGGTATCAACGCCGATGGTACATCCGAGGAAGCGGAACGCTACGCTTTCAGGGTGTTGAAGCAGTAACCGACCGGTGAATCTTGCCGCATTCAGTTAGTGCCGGCAGAAGCCCTCAAGGGTTCGTCCTGCGACACGTCTGTAGTCCCTTGCCCGGCTCCTTCAGCGTTCTTCATTCTTTTTCGCCTTTTCCTTCGGGACATTTCTGGGCGACTCCCAATAAGGTTGCAATCAATAACTCTCAAACAGAGTTCCCGCTGGAGATGGGACCGATATTGGCAGCGAGGAGGACAACTATGAAGCACTGCAAACTTATTGATCGCCTGATACTCTCTGGGATGGCAATCGCGCTCGCGTGCGAGCCAGCGTCTTCTCAAACTCGCGTCGTTCCGCGTCCGCCTTCCCCGGTCAGAACCAGCGAAACCAATCGCTTCATCGTGGCATTCGAGTTGTCGCCGGACAAGGGGTTCGCCTTTACCTGGCCCTACGAGACCATGCGACCGGCGCCATACGAGAGCGTGCTGATGGTTGTGGAGACAATGCCTCGCGTGATGGATCGGGCTGGAAGTGTAACATCGCTGCGGGCGAGTCAATCGCTCAAGGTCAACGGACGGCTGCAGAAGCCACTCCCAGGCAGCAAGTCTTCCGACCGGAACGAGCAGTTCGAAGTGAGACTCAGTCAGGGCCGACTTCGCGTTTCGCTCGCTGTCCCGGCGGGCTTCACCCTCGATCGGCAGTACAAGACAGCCAGGATCAAGTTGTATCAAATCAACGAGAATAGAGTCGACCGACCGCCCCGGTCAGCCAGATACATTCAGCCCTCCTCTCACCGACTCGCGAATTCACAAGAACATTCTCCAACCCCAGGCAGGCAAGGACGCGGCGCTTCCAACAGGCTTCAGAACTCCTCGGCGTTTCTCGCGATATTTCACCAACTTCACCGGAAAACCCGGCGTTCGTCCGAAGCGAGGCCGTGCATCGCAGCGATGTCAGAAACGGATCGTTCAGCACCGGGCGAAAAACGGTGCAGAAGGGTGAGGTAGAACGATGACTGGCATAGATAGTCAGTCTCGAGTGGGAGAACCGAGGCGAGAAAGAGATTCCGAAGCGCTTCACAAATCAGATAAGGAGGCTTCAATGAAAACCAATTCAGTTCGAATGTTAGTCGCGATTGTTATGGCTTCGATTCTGAGTGCGCTAGGTGTGCCAGCTCAGCAGCGAGGCGGGGTTGTCGGGCAAGGGCGAAACCTGGGCCGCCGCGAGCCGAGACTCGAGCCGAGCCGAGACAATCAAGCTGTGATCACCTTCACACTTGAGCCTGCGGTCATCTATCCAGGCGACCGCGTGACGCTACGGTGGACCGTGCGAGACCGCAGGCCGAATGTTGCGTGGGGCGATCCGGTTCACATCCGAGGTTCATTCAGGATCGCCCCTGCGGTGCCCGACGCAGTGCCAAGTTCCGGGTCGCACTCGTTCGTCGCCGGAGCAGCTCCCGAACGTGGGACCTTTACTCTTGGCACGGGCGGCGCGTTGTACTATGCCGAGAAGACCGTCGATTACCGCGTCGAACAGACGCCCAGTATCACGCGCGTGACGGTTGAAGACTCGCCCGGCCACTTCTCTTCTGCTAGCCAGGGCTCCACCGGTCAGAGGCTGAGGATAATCGGCAGCGACTTCGGTGAAAATATTGCTCAGAGCCAGGCCCAGCTTATCTCCGGTCGGCAGACACTTTCGTTGACGGTCGAGTCCTGGTCAGATGAGAGATTGGTTGTCAGAGTCCCAAACAACGCTCCCGCAGGTGATGCGATCATCCGAGTGACCAAAGGCGGCGGAAGGCTTGTTTCCAACCAGGTCCGCTTCACGGTGGTCAGGTCGTTTACGATAGACAATGCAACCCTCCAACTAGTCGCCGCGACATTGGGGTTGTCGCAGACTCAGATTCACCTCAACCACGGCGACAACGCCAGCTCAATCACTTTCAGCCAGGCGATGGGGGCCGCCGGAGCGTCGAGCAGAAGCTTCACTATTCCAAACATAGAAAGACGCGTGCCGGCGGGCGCCAAGATAGCCGCACACATACTCCTTCCGTTCGGCGGCTTTCCGGAGAAGGCCAGGTACTACGTCAACAACGTTGATTCAAACCGTGTGAGCGCCGCCATTTCAGGCGGACAGGTGGTTCTGACCATCGGATTTGAGAGCAGTGGGTCCGAGATCAAGGGCGAGCTGAAGTACTGCCAGGCTGCCGTGCTCGGACAGTGCATCACCGACAGTTGGGTCGATGGTCTCGCGCCCGACGTCCAGGTGAACAATGCAAGCGTGGTTGTTCGCTTCACACCGGTGGTCACAAACGGGAGCTTGGCCTTCGCGTCCGCAAGTGCCGCTTTCAGTGCCAATTTCCAGATAGGCGGGGACTGGGAGGATTGGCTGGTCAACCTGGTCACGGGCTATCGCGCCCAGGTGAGACCCGCGGTTAGTCAGGCGATCACCGCTTCGGTCAATCGCGCAGTTGTTAGAAACGCGATCGGCGGCGCGTTGATGAGTCAGCTCCGCGGGCAGGGAGTCAATCAAGTGATATCCGTCTCCGCGAGCGGCGGAAGCATAACGATTCGGTATCAGTAGGACTTCGGGATCTGACGTCGGCCGCTTCGGAGTTCTTCAGGACATTTCGGCGCGCCCTTCAGTACATCTCGCCGAAATCAGGAGTAGAAGTCGGTCTCGCACCGCGGCCATTGAGGAACAGCCGCGGCGACGGAGCGGATTCGATTGAACCTGACGAAGGGAGGAAGCCATGAAGAGGGAGGAAACCATGAAGAGCATCTTTCTTTGTGCGGTGGTTCTGTTCATCAATATCGCGGTTTTGGGCAACGGGTCGGCAGTGGCCGCCGATGACTGTGAGAAGGCGGCCTGCCGGTCCGGCGACAGGTACGACTCGAGACAACAACGCTGCGAATCCGGACCCAATTCTCTGGGCTATCGTTCACATTACTCGCCGAGCTGTCCCGCTGGTTATGACCTGGATCGGACAAATGGGGTCTGCGTCAAGCAAGGCGAGTGTTGTGAGAAGCCAGCGTGCAAGAAGGGTTACAAATGGGACGCTAAGGATGACCGATGCGAATCGGGTCCGAGCTTCCTTGGATACCGGTCGCATTACACGCCGAAGTGCGATGCCGGTTGGGACCTGGACTCTGAAACGGGGTTCTGCAAGAAGAGCGGGTGCGGTCTGACGGCGCCGCTTCAGCGCGGCGAGCTGTTCCGTCCCAACAAGCCGGATCTGGTTGTGCGCTCGTTCGGGCTTGTCAGCTGGAGCGGCATTTGCAAGCGCGGCAAGCCGGTCTTTACCTTTCAGGTGACCGTCGCCAATGTTGGGACCGCGGCGTCTCCGGCTGGGGGTCTGATCGTCAGGGATGCGGAGGAGCACAACGTGCCAGGAACGCACCCTCGCAACTTCTTTGTCTGGTCCGGCTCTTCTGCATTAGGGTCGCTCGCGCCGGGCGCCAGTCAGACGGTCCTCGTGGAGATTCTCTCCTTTGATTGGGGCCCCAAGGAGCCAGGTCCAGCGAGGCATATGACCGAGGCGGCGCCACACCCGTTCAAAGCAATCATTCACCTTGGTCAGGGCGTCGAGTCTAACGAAAAGAACAATGAGTCGGCGGTCATCAATGTCGGCGCTCCAGGGGCATGTCGATGACCCTGGTACATTCAGCCTCCCGTCCGGTCTTTCTGATTAGAAACCAAGCCTTGACGCCGGCTGAAACTCCCGGCGTTGAGGCTGCGATCGGCCAAAACCGCGACTGCCCGCTCGCAAGGCATCGCTGAGAACCCGAGCGAGGTGAACGAAATGAACGAAATGAACATCGAGCGCGTGAACACCTTCTTTGACTTACCGAGGGAGGTGCCAGCAACTGGGAGAGGCCAGATCGGAAGGTTCAGCTGGCGTGTCGCGGCGTGTAATCGGCGATTCGCGGGACGAGGCCGACTTTACGGAGCTACACTGGCCGTCTTGGAAGCAATTGCACTGCTGGCTGGTCCGCTCGACGTTCAAGCGCGCGTCAAGAAGCTCACCCTCACCATCACTCGAGTAAGGCAAATCGACAACCTCGACTCCTCAAGACCGGGGGAACTCTACGCTAAGGTACAGATTGGCAATCGAGCGTTCCCAAAGACCGGTCACCGCGAGGATGACGGCGACGTGTCTCCCAACTGGACGTTTGTCAGCGCAGCGGACGAGAACTCACCGGTGCGGATCACGATCGGAATCTTCGATCACGACGATCCGGACGCCGACGATCACTGTGACGTGAGTCCGGTCGATGGAAAGAAGACGCTAGAGATCTTTTATCACCTCAGAACCGACCAAGTCGCCGGCGACGTGGTGGGGCACGGAGGGGAATTGATCCACGTTCGGGGACGCGGCGACGGCGACCGCGTCGAGATGTGGTTCCGCGTTTCGCAAACGGATCCGCCCGCCCCGCCCGCCAGGGGGATCCATCCAGGAGATCTTCCCTCTCAGGTGTCGTGCGGCTCGTGCACGGTTTCCAGAGCTATAGGAGCGTACGAGCGCTCGACCTCCGTCGACCTTCCCTGTCCGCGCATTTCGTCGGTCCAGCCGAGTCAGACTTTTGCAGGGCAGTGGATCAGTGTCGCCGGATCTGGCTTTGGACAATCTGCAGATCGGATCGGCCCCTGCTATCGAGGACCAAAGAAAGTAATGATCACGCGACTCATCGAAGGTGGCGCCGGTGTTCCCGCTCCAATTCAAATGCGAATGTCTGGTTGGTCGAACGATCGAATCAACGTACTAATCCCGGCCAACCTCAATCCAGGCAGGTATCGAGTGGGCATCTTCTACCCGCTCATTCCAGGTAGCAGGCTGTCGTCGGGTCTTGTCAGTAACATGGTGACCGTGGAGATCAGCCGCTAGGACTGGCTGGTGCGGTTTGGTGGGTAAGCTCGTTCCCGGATCGCGCGCGGAGAGTTCTGTAATTAACGACACGTCGGACTGAGAAGATAGTTGGATTCCAAGGAGACTCAACGATGAAAAGCACACCGATGAACAGAGTGATTCTAGCAGGGGCCAGCCTGTTCTTAGTCCTGGGGCTAAGCCTGGCAACGCTGCCGCAGGTTGGGCGGCGAGAGATAGTTGTTGCGAGCGTCAGGCCGCTTGAGCCGCCGCCAGCCTGCCCCCCGGCAGACTTCGATCCGAACGCTCCGAATCTGCTGCAAAACGCGAGCTTCGAGAAAGCCGGTCCGCGCGGTCGTCTGGCGAGCTTTTCGGGCCGTCGTGGGGCTGAAGACGCCCGCTCGGCGGCTGCCGGCTGGACAATGCATACCAGCAACGACCGGGCCACTGTGGCGACGGAGTTGGTCAGATCAACCAGGCCAGGAGGAGGCTTATCGATGCTGCACGTGAAAGCGGGCAGCAACGAGGGCGGTGTCTACCAACGCTTTGCCGCCGACAACCGCGGCCCGGAGCGAGTGGTCGCGTCGGCATGGGTCCTGGTCAGAAGAGGCCGCGTCGCAATAGGCACCGGGAACCAGGGGTTCATTACCAACAGCGCGCTTAGCACGGGTACCGAAAAATGGGAACGGCTTCAAGCGTGCAGCGATGGAAAGACGACGAACAACTGGTTCATCGTCTACTCGACCGCGGTCGAGGGCTCCGAGTTCTACGTCGATCTCGGAAGTGTGTCCGAAGTCAGACCGGCCGGCGAGGGTTGCGGAGGAATGCTGATCGAAACATTAGTTCCTAATGTCTCCTTCCCCGGGGGAGTTATCGCCATCAACGGGCGAAACTTCGGAAGACAACAGGGCTCCAGGATGCCTGCAATCAACCGGGGCCACGTTGATCAGCTTCAGGTGACGCGTTGGACGGCTACTCAGATAACCGCCCGCGTTCCGCTCGATCTCGTGGGCGGGACCTACCGCGTACTTATCTACTGTGATAGGAGTTACAAGACCAGCAGCAACTCGCTCGAGGTGACTATCAGGGACGATTTCCATCGGCCGCGCTGAACCAGCGGGCTATCCGCAGATGTCGCAGATTTCGCGGACGAGATGGCCGAATTGTGCACTTGCGGTCCTGTGGCGTTTCAATCCGGTTCTTTTCGAGGCTGAGGAGCGGGGATATTCCTCGCGGCGGATCAGTGTCGGGCCCTCCAGAATCTTTTCGACTTGAGGTGACTGTGATGAAGGCTTTGACTTGGAAATCGAACCGAGCCGTCGGGCTCACTGTGTCGGTTGCATCATGGTTCTGATGGCGAATCCGTTCCCGGCGCGGGGCGCCGCCCGATGCCGCCTGGACCGTGAACAATGGCAGCAAACAACGTCCGTTCAGCTGGGCGGCCCGCGAATCCTTGGCCAAACCTTTATCAATAACAGACCCGGGCGGGTTTGCCAGGTAAAGGTGTACATCGCCAAAACAAATCCGGCGGCGGGACCACTGACATTGACTGTCCTGAACGTAGCCAATGTCGCGATCGATTCGGCGACCATAGCCGGAGCGGCCATCCCGATGGGTGCCAGCGTGCAACTGTTTGACTTTGAGTGCGACGGGGCTCCATTGGCCGGCGCGCCCTTCCGGTTGAAACTTGAATCACCCGCGAGCGCGGTGGGCCATTACCGTTGGTTTGGCTCGGGGGCTAATCCGTTTCCTGCCGGCCAGGCCTGGAGCAACACCACAGGCCCGTGGAAGCCGTTGTCGAACGGCGGTGCGGATTTCATGTTCAAGATCTATATGTGCAACCCGTGACATGAGAAAGGGATAAAGATGAAAGGGATCATGCAGTCCGCAGGAGCGCCTGGACCTCCTTTGAGCGGACGTCCTGATGGAGATCGGCTATGAAAAAGTTTTGCGTCATTGTGCTAGCCGTGCTGCTCGGCGTGGGAGTTGGCCGGGTCGCCGAAGCGCAGGGTCGAATCACGATTTTGGCTCTTACTCCAGCTGAAATCTATCCCGGCAACACGTTCCTCATCACCGGACAAGGCTTTGGCGATCGCCAGCGAAACAGGACGCTTATTCTCTCGGGCGCCGTTAACGGGAGGTCTGCGCTTTACAAACTTAAAGTTCTGAAGTGGTCTAAAAGCGGGATTCGAGTGGATACCTCGGAGACCGTCTCTCCTGGTGTCTACAGGGTTGGGATATACGAGGGAGATGAAACACGATTGGTTGGCAATACCAAAAAAATAGTAGTTCTCGGGGGCATCGTGATCGAGGGGGTCAATCCGGACCCCGCAACCCCGGGTCAAACGCTGGAGATTCACGGGACCCATTTTGGCCACGTTCAGGCCCACCGGATCGCTTCACTCAATCGGAACGGCCGCAGGGTCTTCCTCCAGGTTTCGGTCTGGTCCGAAACGCTGATCCGCGCGCGAATCCCCAATAACGTCGGGTCAGGCCAGCACCGAGTGCTCATCTACTACGACGATACCCTGAGATCGAGCAGCGATGGGTATCCAATAACAATTCAGCCTCACCCGTAAGCGTCGACTGGCCTCCACACTCCTGGGATTCATCTCCATTCACCCTGGAGAACAAACGGCGCCCAATAGTAAGGCGCATGCCAGCGCTTGTTTTTCAACATTGCCACCTGAGCGGCTCTGAGCGCCGCCGCCGGCGTCATCCTCTGCTTCAGCAGGCCACCATCGAAATGACCCATGAGCTCGGCCGTAGCCCGGTCACTGACCTTCCACAAACTGGCTACCACCCGCGGTGCTCCCGCATACATAAAGCCTCGCGTCAATCCAATGAGACCCTCACCCCTTATCTCCTTACCCAAACCCGTCTGACAGGCGCTCAACACTACAAGCTCGGCAGAGAGATTCAGGTTAAACAGGTCTTGCAGGCGCAGGAACCCGTCCTGTGCATGGCCCTGTTCGTCGACCAGCGACAACACTATGCCTGACAACTCCGGGTGCTCGCCGTTGAGGAGCGCGTGGGTAGCGAAGTGCACAATTCGGTAGTGGCTGAGCTCCGAGCTTGTGGCGGTCGCGCGGTTGGCTTTGAAGCCGGTTGCGCTCATTCCGCTTCCGGCGGGGGCAACCGCGATTATCGCCTCTGCCTCTTCGCGCGAAAAAGGCAAGCGCGGGATACGCAGGCCTGTGCCCGTCACACCGACTTCCCGGACCGCTCGTCGCAGGTCACGGTCGCCAGCGACGGGCTCCTGATGCCCGGGCTGAGCGGTAGCCATGGCAACTCGATCGTCATCCTTGTCAAAGACTGGATCGGCGATGACCGCCACAGTTTTGAGAGCGGGCTTTCGCCCAGAGGTTGCTCGCCGCAACAGGGCGATGGTTGATGCAGAAGGCAGACTCACGATCTCGTGATCAACAATGAGAGGGGTTCCGTCGTCCATCTTCCCTTTTCTTGCGTTGAACGGGTTGCTGCCGGCGACACCCTGCCGGCCTGTCACCGGTACCGGAAGGGCTCCAAACGCGACATATCGCAGTGCGCCATCAGCTACAACGACCAGTCTTCTGGTTCGCAGGTGTAAGGCGACAGGCGCAAGAAGCATGTTGCTTAACGCCCGGGCTGCCGAAGGGTACGCGGCATCAGCCTTCGCGATCCGGACGCGCTCCTGGTCGGCGGTCTCTCCGGCGACCGGTTGCCGTGCGGTAAACAGGCTGTAGACGCGCTTCGCGGCGACTTCAATGTCAGCGCGTTTTGGGAGTTCGTAGGCAGCAACCGAGGTCGTCGAAACGGCCCACAGAAAACTGCGATCCTCTCCCAGCGCGTACTCCAACAATAATGTGTCAGAATCGAGCTGCTGTTGAATCTCGTTCAGCCCAGCCGGCTGTGGTTGTGTGAGGGCTGCGTATTTGGGACTCTGAATCCGCATTTGGGTCTCTACTTCGTTATACTGAATCGCAAGCGCCTCGATCTCTTTTCTGATCGCAGCCGCTTGTTTGGGGACCGGGTTGGCGCTCAACAGACGCATTTGCGCCTCCGCTTTGACACTCAGTTGCATTCGCAAGTCGCGTTCACGCTCGAGGAGTCCTGCATCGGCGCCCTGACGAATACCGGCGAGGGCTTCAGTCAGCAACTCAAGCAGACTGCGGGCGCGAGCTTCCTCGCTGGCTTGGAGGGCGGCGGCGACGTGCCCCTCGGACGGGTGCTGTTTATCGAGCCTCATAAGAAGATCGATGTAGAAACCGAAGGCGCCCTGCACTGAGGCAAAATACGAAGAGCGCAGTTCCTGACCGACGATGCTTGTCCGCAATGATTCGAGCAGCCGGAGGGCCGCCTCGGTGTCATCACGCGCTGCGAGGAGATTGCCCCGGTCGCGTTCTACCCGTGCAAGGTTGGTCAGCGTAATGGCCTCGCCCTGGCGGTCCTGGACCTCGCGGCGAAGGGTCAGAGCCTGGTTGAAGTAGTCAAACGCCTTGTCGGGATCACCCAGAGCGACGTAGACCGATCCGATGTTGTCCAGGATGATGCCTTCACCCGCGCGGTCCCTGGCCTGTCGGGTCATCGCCAATGATTTGTCATAGTATTCCAGCGCTTTTTGCCTGTCACCCAGCCAGTTGTATGCCATACCGATGTTACTGAGCGTTGTAGCCTGGCCTCGGCGATCGCGAGCGGCCTCGCGAAGGGGCAGCGACTGGTTGTAGTAGTCAAGCGCTTTCTGATAGTCACCCATCGTGCGAAAGATCTTGCCGATATTGTTGAGTACGATGGCCCGCCCGGTGATGTCATTGGTGTCCCTCAAAATCGCCAGCGCCTGCTCATAATGGTCGAGCGCTCTTTGGTTCTCTCCAAGCGAGGCGTAGAGTGAACCTAGACCGTTGAGCGTGGCAGCCTCGCCAGACTTGTCCCCTACTGCCCGTCGCAACGGCAGCGATTGATCATAAGAATCCAACGCCTTCTGATACTCACCCAGGTCCCGGTAAACACCGCCGATGTTGTTGAGGGTGACGGCCTCTCCGCGTTGATCCCGCAACTCCCGCCGTAGCACCAGCGATTGATTCAAGTAGTCTAGAGCCTTCCGCTTCTGGCCCAACACATCGTAGACGCGACCGATGTTGTTCAAGGTGACGGCCTCGCCTTCTTTATCACCCGCGTCGCGGCGCATTGGAAGTGCCTTTTCGTAGAACTCAAGAGCCTTCTGACTTTCGCCCATGCTGTTGTAGAGCACGGCGATGTTGTTTAGCGTCAAGGCTTCGTCTCGGTGGTCACCAAGCGCCTGCCAGATGGCGAGCGCCTGGTTGTTGTAGTCGAGTGCCTTCTGCCGATCGTTCAACCCGCGGTACACCCGGCCGAGGTTACCCAGGGCGACTGCCTCTCGGTCGCGATCACCCAGTGCTCTAAACAGCGCCAGCGCCTTGTCGAAATATTCGAGGGACTTCCGATAGTCGTTTGACTCAAGCAGACTCCCACCGATGTTGTTCAGAGTGATAGCCTCGCCCTGGCGGTTCTGTTCTTGCTGAAAGAGCGGAAGCGCCCGATTGTAATAGTCGATCGCCTTTTTATAGTCGCCCAGGGAGTTGTACGACACCCCAATCCCGCGCAGGGCTCGGGCCTGTCCGGAGCGGTCGCTGGCCGCTTGCGAAAGCGGCAACGCCTCCTCGAACCTCGCTATGGCGGCCCTGCGAGACTGCGCGGTACCCTGCGCTTCGAGTTGTTCCCCCTCGTGACAAGCCCGCTGACCGGCGACGCGCGTGCCGTCCTCGGGCGAGGCTGCTCGCAAGTCGGCGATCTTCGCCTGATAAGCCGCTGCGGCTGCGCTCTCGTTACGGGAGCGCACCACCAGCAGATAGGTGCCTGCTGCCTCACAAACCCACTCAATAGGATCAGTCGCTGTTCCAACGGTCTCCGTCAAAGTCCTGTTATCGGGACCAACGAGGGAAACCACCATCGAAGTGCGCGCGTGATCAACATCCACGCGCAGGTATTGGCCGGCGGAAAGCGTAATCTGATAAGAATCGGCCTCCCCTCCAGCTAGCTCGCGTGTAACGGACTTCCCCGGTGCAAGCGGGCCAATATCTCTAGCTGCCTTCGCTGCGCTGGTTCCGGCGGCTTTCTGCGAGTTGCAGCGTAAGAGAGGCGCGCCCTCCGTCGACGCGCCACCAGCGAGGGACAGAGCAACTATGGACAGCGCTGTCAGGAACCGGTTTACCTCGGAACTCGGGTTGTCGGAGAGGGCGAATGTCTGGGTTTGGTTACTCATTGACACACCTGCACCGCGAAACAGACTATCGAGCACATTCGTGGATGGCTCGGATGCGTGGCGCAACAAGCGGTAGGAAGACAAGGGCGTCACATCGGTGACCCGGTGAAGAGAAAGCTGTACGTGAAAGCGCCTTCCACGTTGTGCCGTTGCCAAGCCGCCCGGTGGTGTTGCGCCGCGCCGGATTATACCACGAGCTCGGGGCAGCGCCACTTTTCTTCAAGTACTCCTGGTACATTTCGGTTACCTGCTGGTCTTCCTTATGTGAGGGACGAAACCGCTTACGCAGCGAACCCGCGTGCCGGCGGATCATTGATTCGTCTTTCGGAATTGTTCGGCGTTTTTCACCGGTCTCTTCACCGGATTTCGTTGCGGGCGGCGCTCTCGACCCACGCATAGGGGCATCGGATCGCCGCAGTTCGCAGCAGATCGCAGAAAGAGAGAGCGAAAAGGAGAGAAGATGACCAGAATGACTTTAACCACACTGTTCGTCCTTGTGACCCTTGGTTTGAGCGGGAGCGCCGGCGCCGATCAACGATACGAGCGCAGAGTAATCCGAGATGGTGCATCCGGGTCGCGAAGATCGAACCCACCGCCGCCTGCGGTAGGGGTTCATCGGCAACCGCCCCCGCCGTTCGTGAGGCGTCAGCCGCCTCCGCCAGCAGTCGGTCAGCGTCAGCCGCCTCCGCCAGCAGTCGGTGGTCAGCGCCGCGCCAATCCCGATCCTCCGCATTACCACATCGGCGGCGGGATGCTCATCGAGCGGGTCAACCCGCAGTCCGTCTATCCGGGAGACACGATCGAAATCCGCGGAGAGCGATTCGACTCATTTCAAGGCGACAAGATTGTGGCGATCAACAACGGCCGCGTTAGGAGCGTGCGAGTGGTGTCCTGGTTGGACAATCTCATACGGGTACGCATTCCGAACGACTTCAACCCCGGCAGCTATCGCGTGCTCGTTTACAACGACGGGTCCTTTGGAACGAGCAGCAACTCGGTTGGGCTCGACATCCGGCAGTGACCGGACGCTTGCGTCCGATCAGTATGCGAATACCTGGGAGCTATAAGGAACAGAGATTGGCCCAAACGTAAGACGCCAACTCGTCACAGGAGAGTGTGTCATGCAGCTCGGCAATGTCCGCAAAACCGAATCTGGAAGCTGTCACCGGCTTCCGTCTCCGCATATTTTTGAAGCCGGTCTTCGGGCTGTCCTTGCGGTTTGGTTTCTTCTGGGGCCGACGCTCGGCATGGCACAGGTCAGCCGGTCAAGTGCGCCACTCAAGGCTAAGGAAGAGAACGGGATAAAGGTCTCAGTTCTTAACTTTCAAGATGAGAGCGGAACCGGGGCTACCGAGGAACTTGGCCGATGGCTTGCCGGCTACCTGGCGAAGGATCTGTCTTACTCTTCCAAACGGGCATTGTCGTCTCGGTTCTTTGACTGGCGGAATGACCCGTCCTCGATCAAGGAGTGGCCCAGACAACGCCTTGTCGCTCACGGCCAAAGGGTGAGGGCACAGTATGTCGTTCGCGCCGGTTTGCTGTCGGCAAGCTCAGACAGTCTCCCGGGAAAGTTGAGAACAAGGATACAACTCTACGCGGAGATTGTTTCGGTCGATGCCGCTGATGACGCGCGCGTTGAGGCAAGTGGCCTTGGCTACCAGCAGGCAGACGAGGTTGATGCGATCGTTGCCTGGGATTCTATAGATCTCAGGAGCGAGAGATTCAGGCGATCTTCCATTCGCAATGCCCTGGCAGACGGTATTAAGCGACTGGCTTCCGAGATCGACAGCCAAATTAGATCTTCATCGACGAATGGGGAACAGGGCGGCCAGGATGGAGGGACCGATCGGCAAGAAGGGCAAGTCGCGCAACGAGTACTACCGAACGAGGACCACGCAGATACCGGTTCGACGCCGGAGGTGCAGGAGGCTGTGGCTGACGAGGCAGTTCAACAACTGCTGGCGCAGGCTCAGGAGTGCCTCAACAGCGTCAACGCCAGCCGGGAGAAACTCGATGCGCTCATCCAGGCGCTTCAAGGGCTCACGTCCGCGATGGAACAGAAGGTCCGGCTGCTGGAGGACGGTCGAGTTGGCGAGACCGCCGGGGTCGACGGACTGATCGGCACTCAGGCGAATGCACTCCAGCAATCCGTCGACCAGTTACTACCGGAGCAGCCCGACGCGGCCTCGCCCGGTGGGGCTCCGCTCGAGTCCGGCGGGGGGAGTAGCTGGTTCGATAAGGTGACCAAGGCGGTCGACTTTGGCTTCAGCGTCTTTGAGAGAGTGCTTGACCTGCGAGACCGCTTGCGCGGTTTTCAAGGTGCGTCGTATCCGGGAGCGCCGGGCGTCGATGCATCCGTTCCGGAGGGATCCGTTGGTGACATTCCCTCCGAGGAGCCTTTCCTGGACGTCAACGGAACTGTATTTACAACCGGCGACGGCACTCAGGGCCGTCTTGGTGACGGACGGCCACAACTTGTACCGGCAGTTCTGAGTGTCGCAGGCGGGTATAGAGAGAGAGTCGTACTCGCGGCTTTGTCAGCTAACGCACGCAGTGTGCCGAGTGCAATGAGAATCACATATACAGGCGCAGCCGGGTTAACCCGCCAGCCAGTTGCAGCGGCCGAGGTGATTGAGCCTGACTCGGGCGCCAGTGCCCGAACAGACCGCAACGGCGTCTTTAGCGTGCGCGTTCCTGCGCGAAGCAGACGGCTCATCGTTAAGGTCGGCGGCTTGCAGGTGGGCGAGCGCCGCATAAGCCTGGTAGCAGGTCGAGCGATGGCTGCTGATTTTGTTGTCAGCTCGCGCGCGGGGACCACGACCGCGGGAAGGATCCTCCCCTCACGAGTAGTCGTCGAAGGGTCAGCCACCAACACCGGCGCCATAACCGGCCTCGTTCAAGATGCGCAAGGCCGACCGGCATCGCGCGCCCTTGTCGAAGTCGGACGGCTCGCTATGGCTCGGACCGATTCCCGGGGGAGATTTGTCTTTGCCAAGGTCCCCGCGGGATCACAGCAATTGACCGTACGCGCCGGTGACCTCGAACCACGGTCCCAACAGGTCAGAGTTACGGCGAACGCGTCTACCGAGACAACGATTCGATTGGGCTCCACGCGACGATCTCAGGGCGCGGGAGAGAGACTCGTCGCTCCGGGTGCGGGGACGTTCTTTCGCGGTGAGGTGACCGAAGGGCAGAACCGGCCGCTGTCGGGAGCGATGGTCTCGGTGATCGGCAGCTCGAGTACGATCACTGCGCGCTCGAGTGCAATCGGGAGATTCGAGCTCAAGGATCTGAAGCCTGGGTCGTACCGGGTGCTTGTCTCGAAGCCCGGTTATTCTGATGTCACTCAATCGATCTCCCTTCGCCCCGGCGGCAACGAGCCGGCTAGTTTCCGAATGACCCAGAGCAATTCGAAGTTCGACCGCGAGGTCGCTCCAAGACTGATGGCCGCGATGGGCGAAGTGCGAGGCCAGGTGCGCGGCGCCGATCGGCGTCCGATCGCAAACGCGATCGTGGAATTGAGGGCAAGCGGAAACACATCGGGCGGTGATCGGGTTGTGACAAATGCCCGCGGCGAGTACGCGCTGAAGGCGCTTCAAGGCCGGTACGAACTCAGGGTGCTACAGCAACGGTATCAGGCATATTCCAGCAAGGTTGAATTGCGCGCTCGCGATTCGGTTCGCGCGGATGTGGAGTTGAAGGAAAACAGCGGCGCCAGCACAGTCCGAGGATCGAAGGGCGAAAGAAGCGACGGGAGTCTGCGTGGACCTGTGACTGACGATCAAAATCACAAAGCGGTCCCGGGCGGCAGGTCAGGGATCCGGTCTCAAGAGACTTTGCGGGCCCAACTTCGCGGTCGAGTTCTTGACGACCGAACCGGCAAGCCGATCTCAGGCGCTCGAGTTTCGGTCCAGGGCCGCAGCGATGTTACCGATAACTCCGGTAGCTACCGGATTGACGACCTTCCCGTGGGGCGGTTGCAGATCGCGGTCGCGAAAGCCGGCTACGCAGGCGCCAGTACAGCGGTTGAGATCAAGGCCGGCACCATGACTAACAGGAACTTCGATCTCAAGCCGATGGATGATCGAGGCAAGGATGATAGTCACAGCAGAGGCGGCCTGGGTCAGGTGCGCGGCCGGGTCGTGGATGATAAGACAGGAAAACCGATTTCAGGAGCAAGAGTCTCCGTCGATGGACGCGGCGACACTACCGATCAGTCGGGGGGCTTTGGCGTCAGCGGAGTGTCTGCCGGACGCCATTCGGTGATTGTTGGCAAGCCTGGATACTCAAGCGAGAGCTCATCTGTAGAGGTGAAGAACGGAGCCTCAGCGACCGTTAACGTCGAGCTGAGGTATTCCGGACGATCGCGGACCAATCCTGGCAGAACGCTGCCCCACAGTCCGAGTCCCCGTCCAAACCCACTTGTGAAGCCCGAGGCGAACCCGGGTGGAAAGGTGAGTGGCAACCCAACAAGTGGTTTAAACCGCAATTCTGGTACAGCTGCGAATCTGAGCCCGAAAAACACGACCGCCAATCGAAACTCCCACGCGACAGTGAATCGCGACACCGGGGAAAAGAAACCATCGGCTCGCCGGCCCTAGCTGGACCTGCGTTTGTTCGGAGTTCTTCGTGGTTTCTCAGGGCCTGTTTCGGGACTTCTCAGAGAGCCGGGGCATAGGATCGCAACATATTTTCAGAAAAGGAGAGATAGCGCCATGTTCAGGTTAAGAATAGCTCGGTTTGGAATCGCGGCGACCGCGACAGCCCTTTTGTTTATCGCATGCGCGGCTTCTTTTGCTCTAGCCCCGCGCGTAACCGGCGTCCGCGTCGAGGTGAATCCGGCGCACTACTCCGGTTCGTGCCCAGGGGTTATTACCTTCATCGCCAAGATAACGGTTGATGGACCGTGCCATGTCCGGTATCGCTGGATGAGAAGCGATGGGGCTCGGACCCCGTTGCAGGACCTTGTCTTCAACGCCGCGGGCCAACAAGAAGTTACTACTACGTGGACCCTTGGCGGACCGCGTTTGCGCAACTACAACGGTTGGGAGGCGATTCGAATCTATTCGCCGACGCCCGGCACATCGGGCCACGCAAACTTCAACCTTCATTGCAGTCAGTGATTGGCTCGCTTAGGTGGCGTGCGCACGCGAAAGACGCGAGGTCGAGTCGAGTGGCTTGAACGAGCAAGCCCAGGCGTTCGGGGAGCGGAAGCGACACGAAAGATAACACCAGCGAATTCAGGGACGAGTCCTCCTGCAAAGGCAGCGGAATCGTTTCACAGTCTGGCGCGGGTCAGAAGGAGGACGAAGAATGACCTTCTTATTTGTCATAAGAATCACCACTGCAATTGTGCTCTTGATAACAACCAGCTTGAATCCCGGGGGAGCTCCGGAGCAACGCGGAGATGACCAACCTGCGATCGTTGAGGTTGGCCCTTTTATTGGTGGTGTCGCATTGAGCCCGAACGGGAGGTTGATGGCCTCGGCAAGCGGCGGTTTGCGGAACCGAAAAACATATCGAGGTGGGTTCGTCGGCATTGATTCTTTTGCTCCGCGAGGCTCGACGACGCTGGTCGAGCTATGGGACACAACAAACGGCCGACTCATCTGGCGAGTTGAGGTCGGCGTCGTCCGAGTTAGTCTTATCGGCTTTTCACCCGGCGGCAAGACGCTGATCTTACAGGGTGATCATGCAGACAGATCTGGGAAGTTCGTTCACATCACCCGACTTTGGGAGGTGGAGAGCGGCAGGCTGGTTGGAAGCGATGATGGTGATTTCTCTCGCTGTTTTGCCTTCAGCCCCGATGACGCAATCATTGCGTTACCCGCCGAAGACGGAGCAGTAGCCCTGAAGGATCTCACGAGTGGCGCCGTAATCCGCAGGATCGATGGACACACGGCTGTGGTGGTCGCTCTGGCCTTCAGCGGTGACGGAAAGACGCTCGCCTCGGCCAGCCGGGATGGGATCAAGCTGTGGGAAGTTGATAGCGGCAGGCTCGTTAGCCTGTACAAGGAGACGGGTTGGCTCACTTCGCTCGGGTTTAGCCCTGACGGGAGGGTCGTCGCCGGAGGCGGCGTTCACAATAGAGTTGCCCTCTGGGATGTTCTCAGCGGCAAACTCCTCCGCGACATTACCTGGCTCTCTAACAACCAGACACTGGTTGCCTACAGCGGTGTCTTCACCTTTGACGGCGACGGCAAGACGATTTCGACGCGAAGCGCCGGGGATAACATCACCAGAGTCTTTGATATCGGGAGCGGACGCCTCATTCGCAGCTTTCCATCCGAGCCGGGTCAACTCCGCAACGGTACGCGCTTCCTGGCTAAGTCTGACGGAATCATCACGATTCAGGACGCCGCGAGCGGCAAGCTGATTCGCGAACTAACGGGCGGCTTTGCCGGCGCGCCATATTTTGCCGCTAGCGTTCTGGGAAACGTGATAGCCGGGTGGTGCTGTGGAAACGTGATCAGTGTGTGGTCGCTCGATCGCTCAACCGCGCCCCTCGCCGTGGTCGTGGGTGATGATAGCGATTCGGCAACGGCGTACGAATGCCAGAGCTGCGGCCGCTTGAGTTTCAAGGTTTATCAGGATGAAGGCAGAAATGAAAAAAGGAGAAACAGTCATGAGTAGAATGCATACTGCGATGTTGATTCTGATTGGAGCGCTCTCGTGGTACCCGATCTGTGTTCGGGCCCAAGCCCAGCGACCGAGACCGGGGCCGGATGTCCGGGGAGAAATCCAAATTCGGATGCCCGATCTCGTAGTCACCTCGTTTGTGCCGACGGGGGCCGCGGCGATTGTGAACGGAGCCGTTGAGCTGCCTGTGAGAGTAGTGATCAAGAACCTTGGGACGGGCGCCGCTCCTGTTTTCATGGTCGGGGTCGAGTACACCATCCCCGGCGCCGGAGGACCGGTCGCTGTGGCCTTCGATGTCGGAGGCGAAGCAAGCAACTGGCGTCCGAGCACCGACGCCACGCTGTCGGCTGGAAAGTCGGCCAGCTTCTCGGGGAGGTTGAAGTTCAACCCCGCATTGCATCATAAGCGAGTCTCATTGCGAGCCCTTGCCGATAGCTGTGCCGGCGACGAATTCATGGAGGACTACTGCCGCGTGCGTGAAACAAATGAGCTCAACAATCGGTCCGGAGCATTGTGGGCGTTGCTGCCATAGCCCCCCGCCTCCCAAAGGGATGGGAATCTTAAAGGGGCTGTATGAGCAGTCCCCCGGCGACTAATGCGCACAACGAGGGTTCGGGACCTTTGCTGGGAAATGTCCCGCGCACGCTTTGAGGACAACCTCTTTGATCCTTTTTGCGCGCTAGGCCACGACGTCCGTGTTCCCAGATTAGCGAGTCAGAAAATAAGGAGGAAACAGCCATGACAACACTGATTGCATTGCGGATAACGAATACACGGCGACTAGTGTGTTTTATTCTGATGATCGGACTCGTGGTGGCGAACTCGGGACTGGGACGATCAGCAGTCGGGACTATCGTTGGGTTGTCCACGCAGCCCGTCGCGCTTGCGGCCGCCCCCGACGAGGCGCTGCCCGCAAGCCTTGGATTGACAGCGGACAGCGCGATCGTAATCTCTGC
Organism: Blastocatellia bacterium; assembly: GCA_963737945.1. Taxonomy (GTDB): domain Bacteria; phylum Acidobacteriota; class Blastocatellia; order UBA7656; family UBA7656; genus Onstottus_A. Next base: position 371,474 of record CAVTUR010000017.1, read on the forward strand.
CGACACTGGTGAAGTGTTAGGTGCGCTAAACGGGCACCACACGCAAGCGATGGCCAGTACAACCAAGATCATGACCGCGTTGATCACCATCGAACGCGCCAAGAACCTGGATGCCACTGTGACAGTGAGCAGGAACGCGGCGCACACCGACGGATCGTCAATGGGTTTGGAGACAGGTGAGAAGTTGAGTCTACGGAATCTTCTCTACGGCATGATGTTAGTGTCGGGCAATGACGCCGCAGTCGCCATCGCAGAGCACATTGCCGGAAGGGAGCAGGCTTTTGTGGACTTAATGAACGCGCGGGCCGCGCAACTGCATCTCAATGATACCAATTATGAGAATGCGAGCGGCCTCAATGCCAATGGCCACCGTTCAAGCGCGCAGGATCTGGCTGATTTGGCCAGGGTCGCCATGCACAACGCTCTCTTCGCATCGATCGTGCGAACCGGGAACTGGAAGTTTTCCAACACGGCTGATAGCCCTATTCAAAAGGTCTACGACCTGGACAACCATCTCAACGGCTTTTATGCGTCATACCCAGGTGTCACCGGGGTCAAACCGGGCACGACGTCTGTTCTGGTGCGAGTTGGCAGCGCCAGCTTCCTAGGGAAGACCGTGATTTCCGTGGTGATGTTTGCCGACAATGATGACGGCGATGAGGGAATCGCTGAGGGGGAGGTTAGAACTCTGTTCGACTACGGCTTTGATGTCCTCTTTAACCTCAATCGTAAGGAAAGCGTTGCTCTTGCGGGCACCATCAGCAATGTCCAAATAGCCCCGATCGGAACAAACAAGGTGGTCACCGCTTTACGCAACAGCGATGGCAACCTTGAAGTAAGTGGCTGGAGAGTTGGCGCGGACGGCGCGATCACCCTTATAGATACCGACATCGATCTTGTGACCGGACGAGTAAGTGAGATCGCCATCGACCCCGTCGGCTCCGGCAAAGCGGTGACGCCCGTCCGTGACAGCAACGGCCGTCTCAAGCTGATCACCTGGAGCGTCAACAACAACGGAGCGGTCTCGCGTCTGGGGGATAGCGGGAACGCTGGCGAAAGAGGGAGTCGAATAACCGTGCGTTCTTTGTCAGCGTCGATCGCGGTCACTGCGATGAGAGACGCAAACGGTGACTTGCGGCTCGACACCTGGGAGCTGGATGCAGCCGGCGATTGGAGCGCATTGGATCATATTACCGAACCGTACGCGACCGAAAAGATTGGGATCACCAGTTACTGCACCAACTGCGATCCGGACAACTTCGGTGACAAGACCTTTCGGGCGATCACTGGCGTCAAGGGCGATGCCTCGAACCTCAAGCTGATCTCCTGGAATATTCGGGCAAACGGCAATATGTCGAGACACCTCGCAAGCACTGCCGCAGCGGAATGCACCAGCGATGTCGCGATCACCTTTCAGAATGCATACGATAAGAACCGGATTGTCACTGCGGTGAAGAACGCCGCCGGCAATCTCGAGTTGGCCAGCTGGCGATTCCAGGGCGGCGTGATAGAGCGGCTCGCTGACAGCGGCTCGCAAGCGGGACAGACTCTCAGTCAAATTCGGATTTCCGGGCTCGCCAATCCTGGCTGGGTGATGACCGCTCTTCGAACCAGCTCGGGCAACCTGAAACTCATTTCCTGGAGGTTCGGACGCTCGGGCGAACTCACCCGCTTCATAGACAGCGGCTCCCAAGCCGGATACGTGAGTGAAATCGGGTTCTGCCAATTATCCGGTAATACCTTTGTAACGGCGGTGAGATCGCAGGACGGCAGCCTCAAACTCATCAGTTGGAAAACTGAATAGTCCTTCAGGGCTGACGGAGTCTACACAGGTGGTGAACAACATCTGAAGGATTGGGCCCTGTAGCGGCGTCCGCCGGCGAGAGCCGCGGACGCCGTTTTCTTGTTGATTGCCGGCTTCATCAGCGTCCGCCGATAGGCTGAATCGAACGGGGCCCGATACACTCCCAGTCGACATACCAGAGCGCTTTGTGCTGCGATGGCCCCTTCGTATATCATCACGCTCGCAATGAGCAATCACATCGCTAGAAGCGTTTTGGTTATCTCGTTAGCCCTATTGGTGTCGCCGTCACTAACCGGTCGAGTCTCGGCGCAGCGACACCCAAACATCGTCTTCATCTATGTCGATGACATGGGCTATGGTGATCTCGGTTGTTATGGCGCCAAAGCGATCAAGACCCCGAACATCGATCGAATGGCCTCCGAAGGATTGAAGCTCACAAGCTTCTATTCAGTCTCGCCGATCTGCACGCCATCCCGCGCCGCCCTGATGACCGGGCGCTACGCCGCCCGGATGGGTATCGATCAGATGCATCTGGCTAACGTTCTTTTCCCTAATGACAAGACCGGCCTGCCTCAGTCTGAAACAACCGTCGCACGAGCTCTCAAAAAAAGAGGGTACGCCACGGCCTGCATAGGCAAGTGGCATCTGGGACGGGTCACCCCGCATCGCGCGATCGATCACGGCTTTGATTACTACTACGGCATTCCTTACAGCAATGACATGACGCCGACACCCATCGTGCGAAATGACGAGGTGATCGAGGAACCGGCGAAACAGGACACGCTGACCCGTCGCTACACTGAGGAGGCGATCGGCTTCATCGAACGCTAGAAGTCGAATCCGTTTTTTCTCTATCTGGCCCACAACATGCCGCACATTCCCGTTCCACGCGTCGGACGCGTTTCAGGGGCAAGTCGGCGGGCGGCCTCTATGGCGACGTCGTCGAGGAATTGGATTGGAGCGTCGGTGAAGTTCTGAAAGCGCTGAAGCGAATTGGTCTTGATCGCGACACAATCGTTTTCTTTTCGAGCGACAACGGTCCGTGGTATCAGGGCAGCCCGGGTCCGTTTCGCGGCAGAAAGGGTTGGACCTATGACGGCGGCGTGCGCGAGCCCGGAATCGTGCGTTGGCCCGGGCACATCCGGGCAGGCAGAGTCTCCGATGAACCGGTCGCTACGATTGATTTCTTTCCAACGGCGTTGGCGCTTGCAGATCAGCGCGACGCCGCCACAGCAACCAGTCAGCCTCTAGACGGCAATAATATCCTGCCGTTTCTGCTTGGCCGTGAGACGAGGGGTCCCGACAATCTCTATCTTTTCTTTGACGGACCCTATCTTCAAACCGCACGCGCGGGGCATTGGAAGATCCACGTCGCTCGCTGGAACATCCCGCGATATACCGCCGCTTCCGCGCAGCAGAAAAACGTGCGGTTGTCGGCGCCCGAACTCTATGACCTGAACGTGGACTTTGGCGAGAGCTACGATCTGGCGGCTCAGCAGACGGCAGTAGTAGCGGATCTCAAGACCCGGATCGTCGCAGCTCTCAAAACGTTCCCGCAAGAGATCCAGAAGGCGAACGCGGACTTGCTGACGCCGCAGTAAGCGATCAACTCAATCAAAGAACTGGGTGGTGTGGTCGGTGACGCTGGGAGGCTCGGCCATGTCCGAAGTGTCTACCTTTCGCGATCCCAGACCGTCGATCGACGGCCTCTCCGGCGAAGGCAGCATTGGCCGGTTTGCGGGTTGCACCAACTGAAATGGCCGGGGCTTTTCGTAAGCTGAAACGTTGTCTCCGAATGAACGAGCGTAAAGAACTACGCTTAGCCCGGTCAGAAATATCGTAAGAGGCCCGAGCAGCGGCCCGGGACCATCAGCCAGAATGGACAACGCAAAGAAGAGCGGCGCCAAAACTACCGACGTGAGAATGAGTATGGTGCCGATTCGAATACCTTTTTGACGCGACGATCTCGTGCTTGGTGCTCGATAGTCTTCAGTCCCCGGAGCGACCCCGTTATTCGCGGTGATCTCGGCGATCAGATTTAGGGGCAAGCCGCAGCGCGGGCAGAATCGCACATCGGCTAAACCTTGTTGTCCGCATCTTGGACAGAACATTGAGCCTCACGTTGAGTCACGAGTTGAGCACTCGCATTTTGATGCAACCAGCGAGGGTGAAGCAAGGCGCAGAGTTCAGTAACTCCAGAATCCTCTATGAAAGCCAACCGCCAGGCGGTGGCCTCTTGTTCTACAGGCGAAGTCATTTCTGGGACCCTGGTTTTGCAGGCTTGTCGCATCTGCCAGGGCGAATGCATATTTCAACGAGCCCGAAAGAACAACCCAGGAGAGACAACACAATGAACACGCAACCAAATCGGTCAGGACGGCAGTTCACTCTCGGCATCGCGCTGATCTCACTTTTTATGGCTTGGCGCTTGGACTGCGAGCGCTCAGGAACGGCCTCAATCCCCGCAGCAGCCGTTTCGGGGTGGACTCAATCAGGTAAGGGACCCCAATGTTCCACATCCGGTTCGAAACGATGTGGCCAAGCCCGGCGAGGAGGTTGTAACGCTGCGATACTTCAAGATCAAAAAAGGCAGCTTCGATGAGTTTCTTCGCGTCAGCGTCGAAGGTGTGTGGCCTTACTTTGAGAAGCTTGGCAGCCGCGTCATTGGAATGTGGAAGGTCATCCCCCCGGCCGGCGTCGAGGGAGCCCCGCAAGTGGAAAACAAAGATTTCGACGAGGTTTATCTATCGACGCGATACGCAAGCCTGGAACATTGGAAAGCATCGCGTGATGGAGTGCTGCACGGCGGGAACGGCCCGGACTGGGTCAAGTGCAGGAAGGCGCTCGACCGGCGAGCTGCGTTGACTATTTCATCAAACGTGATCTTCTTGAAGGGGAGGATGGCGCCGGGCGGGCCTTACTTCATGCCGGGTTTGGACGAGAGCTACGATAAGAAGCCGGGGAAGTGATGCCCGGATTCGTGAGACGAAAGGAAAACCGCGAAGTGAAACAGGAAAGCAAAATCGCCTTCCTTCTTTGTGCAAGCTCGGCTTACCCTTGCATCAATTGAGGACAACGTGAGCGATGACACTCGAATCGGCATCGGCATGACACCTGATCGGGGTGGTATGCTGAGGACGTGGACTCTAATCGTCGTTTACACCTCCAGATCGTGACTGACTCTTGATGAGTTCATTTCAGGGGACCCTCCGTTCCGCTAACACCTCAAATGAAGACCCGATTCGCGAAGAGCTCTTCAGCGTCGAGCGTCTCGAACAATATGCGACCGAGCTGGCTGCCGAACATTCGGTATCTGCAAAAGTGCATCGCGGCCATCCCCTCCTGCCGCGATTGGAGCAGAACGGGCGCGAGCTCATGGCCGTTTATCGAACCCTCGCCGATGCGGTTCAGCGCGAGCGGACGGTCTCGCCGGCCGCGGAGTGGCTGGTTGACAACTTTCACATCATCGAGGAACAACTTCGTGAGATTCGCCGGGATCTGCCAAAGGGTTACCACAGAGAGTTGCCCAAGCTCGACAGAGGCGACCTGGCGGGCTACCCGCGTGTCTATGCGATCGCGCTGGCACTAATCGCCCACACCGACAGCCGTCTTGATATCGATACCCTTGCACGTTTCATACGTTCTTATCAGCAGGTAGCGCCGCTGTCGATCGGCGAGCTGTGGGCGGTTGCCATAACGCTGCGAGTTGCCCTGGTCGAGAATCTTCGCCGCCTCGCGACGCTGATAGTCGCGGCGCGCAACGCGCGTGAGGAAGCTGATAAGCTCGCGGAAGCTCTGCTGGAGATCGCCGGGCGGCATCCGGACGATCTGATAGGGCAGCTTCAGGGATCGATGGGGAAGGCAAGGCGTCTCGATCGAGCCTTCATCGTTCAGCTTACGCAACGGCTTCGCGATCAAGACCCCGAAGTGTGGCCGGCGCTGGAATGGGTTGAAGAACGTCTGGCGAGTGAGTCCTTAACAACTGAGCAGATTGTCCACCTCGAGCATCAACGGCAAGCCGCCGCTCAAGCAACCGTCGGCAACATCATCACAAGCATGCGATTGCTTTCGACGCTCGACTGGGGGGACTTCTTCGAGACCGTCAGCAAGGTAGACCCGATACTGGCGGAAGATCCCGCGGGCGCCTACTCATCGATGGACTTCGCGACTCGGGATCGATATCGCCACGTCATCGAGAAGATGGCCAGACGCGCGCAAGCGCGCGAGGAAGACATCGCGCGTCGAGCCGTGGAACTGGCCCGGCAGTCCCAACAATCGGCGTCGGAAGACCGCCGCAGAGCGCACGTCGGTTACTATCTGGTAGATCGGGGGCGTCCCGAGCTTGAAAAAGAGATCTGCTATAGCGCTCCTTTGTCCGCGCGTGTATCTCGAAGCGTGGTGGGGCATCCGACGGCCTCATATCTTGGGGCTTTCGCTGTAATGACGGTCCTGCTTCTCGCCCCTTTTCTCTCCTATGCTCTTGTATTCGGCGCATCTCCCCTCGCTTTGATCGCGATCGCCCTGCTGTTGACCGTGCCTGTCAGCGATTTCGTTTTGAGTGCGTTGAACCTTGACGTAACCGCACTGTTCAAACCGAAACCGCTCCCCAAAATGAATGTGACCTCGGGGATACCCGAGGCTGGTCGAACCATCGTTGTCGTCCCAAGCATCTTCACCAGCGAGGAAGCAGTGCACGCGTTGCTGGAGAATATCGAGGTCCATTTTCTGGCCAATCGGGATGAGAATTTGTACTTTGCGCTTCTCGGAGATTTCGCCGATGCCTCGCTGGAGGACGACGCCGGTGATGACCGGTTGCTCGAGACGGCGACAAAAGGGGTTGAGGAATTGAATGCTCGGTACCGAGAGTTCGAGTCCGAGCGATTTCATCTGTTCCACCGCCGGAGGAAATGGAACCCGGTGGAAGAGAAATGGATGGGCTGGGAGCGAAAGCGCGGCAAGCTGCACGAGTTCAACCGGCTGCTTCGCGGTGCGCGCGACACCAGCTATATCGTAGCCACCGCCGATCCCGCTTTTCTGTCAACGGTTCGTTATGTGATCACCCTCGATTCAGACACCCAATTGCCCCGTGACGCGGCCCGGCGGCTCATCGGCACGGCGCTGCACCCGCTCAACCGACCTCATTTTGATCCGGTTGCTAGTCGGGTAACGGAAGGATATGGCATCCTTCAACCTCGGGTCAGTATGAGCCTCGCGAGCTCTTCGCGTTCACATTTCTCGCGCATCTTCTCGGGTCACACGGGGGTCGACCCTTATACCACGGCTGTTTCCGACGTATACCAGGATCTTTTTGGCGAAGGCAGCTACACAGGAAAGGGTCTCTATGATGTGGACGCTTTTGAGGCGGCGTTAGCCCAGCGCGTGCCTGAGAATCTGCTGCTGAGCCACGACCTTTTCGAGAGTTTGTATGCTCGTGCCGCGCTGGTCACCGATATCGAGCTTCTTGATGACTATCCGTCGCACTACGATTCATATGCCAAGCGCCAGCATCGGTGGACGCGAGGCGACTGGCAGATCGCGCGCTGGATCTTTCGACGTGTGCGGGATGAGCGCAATCGTCCGGTGCTCAATCGGCTCCCGCTGATATCTCGTTGGAAAATACTCGACAATCTCCGGCGCAGCCTGGTTGCTCCAACGATGTTGTTGTGGCTCGCCGCGGCGTGGACCGTCTTGCCGGGCTCCGCCTTGTTATGGACGATCGCCATCCTGGTCATCCTGGCATTTCCGGTCTACGCTCACGTGACAAACGCGTTGCTGCTTCACCCGCGTGGCATACCGTGGAGCAGCCAATTCTGGAGCGTCTGGGGCGATGTCCGAACCAACACCGCTCAATTCGCGCTTTCGTTTACTTTCATCGCGCATCAGGCGGTCTTGCAAACCCATGCGATACTCCAAACTTTCTATCGAAAGCTTGTCTCGAAGAAAAAACTGCTCGAGTGGGTGACCGCATCAGATGCGGAGAGAGGGAGCGCGCATGATCTCAGAGCGTTCTGGGTATTCATGTGGCCTGCCGAAGCCCTCACCCTCGGGATCGCATTACTCATCGCGTTCACAAAGCCGGCTGCGTTCGATCTTGCGGCGCTGTTTCTGATCGTCTGGGCGGCCTCCCCGATCATCGCTTATTGGGTTAGCCGCAAGCTGTCGAGAACAGACGAATCGCTCGAAGCAGATGACGAGCGGCTCGGCCGCCTCATTGCGCGACGAACCTGGAGATTTTTTGAGACTTTCGCTGGGCCGGATGACAACTGGCTTCCCCCGGACAACTATCAGGAAGACCCGAGGCCGGTTGTCGCGCATCGCACCTCGCCGACGGATGTTGGGCTGCTGTTGCTGTCGACGGCGGCGGCCTGGGACTTCGGCTATGTGGGCACGCTCGAGTTGGTCGAACGCCTTGAGCTTACTCTCTCTACGATGGAGAAGCTCGATCGTTTCAACGGGCACTTCCTCAACTGGTACGACACCCGAACGCTTGCCCCACTCAACCCGCAATATGTCTCGACTGTAGACAGCGGAAATCTCGCGGGACATCTGCTGGCTCTCAAACAGGTCTGCGTTGAGGTCGCCGACCAGCAGGTATTGGGTAACCGGGCGATTGAAGGAATGATCGACACAGTCGCAATGATGAGAGAAGAGGCGGCGAAAATCGGCGCGGTCAGACAAAGCACCGGTGCGGTTACGCTCAAACAACTGAGAAGCGAGATCGAGGACTGTGCTGCAAGCCTCTCTGATGAATCACCGAGTTCATTGTCGGGCTGGTTCAGTCTGATTCAGAAGCTGTCGAGGCGAGTTGCCGAGATCGAAGACATCGTAAATGCCCTGGTACACGAGCACGGGGGTGGACAATTCGCGCAAGTAATCTCGTGGACCCGCTCCTTTATGCACCAGCTGCGCGAGCATCGTCGGGATCTCGCCATTCTTACGCCGTGGACGCTGGCGTTTTCGTTGCAGATTGATCCAGCCGTTGTGAGTAGTTCTGATGAGGTGGCCGCTGAGCTGGCAAACATCCTCGGCCAGTTGGATCGGATTCCAGCTCTCTACGAACTGCCGGCCATCTGCGACAAGGCTCGCGCGGAATTCTCGGTGCTTCGCAAGAAGATTGAGGGGTCATCCGGTGCGCGGCGCCAGAAAGTGCTCAGAGGACTCGACACCCTCACCGGCCATCTGGAGCAATCCTCGCAAACCGCGACGGAGCTTGCCTCGCGATATGCGGAATGCTCCCGGCATTGCGAGCAGATAATCGCCGCAATGGACTTTCGCTTTTTGTACGACGACGAGCGAAAAGTCTTCATCATCGGATACAACGTGACCGACGGACGCCGGGACAACTCGTTTTATGACTTGCTCGCTTCAGAAGCGCGTCTGGGTAGCTTTATCGCGATCGCCAAGGGAGACGTTCCCCAAGAGCATTGGTTTCACCTTGGGCGGGGGCTCACTCAGGTTGATGGCAGCCGGGCGCTGATATCCTGGACGGCAACGATGTTCGAGTACCTCATGCCGCTTCTGGTCATGCGCGGCTACCCTGACACGCTTCTCGATCAGACGCATCACGCCGCGGTCGCGCGCCAGATCGAGTACGGCCGAGAACGCGGCGTGCCGTGGGGAGTCTCCGAGTGCGCATACAACGCACGTGATCTGCAACTGAACTATCAGTACGGCCCGTTTGGTGTTCCCGGGCTGGGGCTCAAGCGGGGATTGAGCGACGATCTGGTTATTTCTCCGTATTCAACGGTGCTGGCGGCGATGGTCGCACCGCGAGCGGCGCTCGAAAACCTGCGGCGGCTGGTCCGCGAAGGAGCGCTCACCGGTTACGGATTCTATGAAGCGATTGATTACACGCGGGAACGTCTGCAGCCGGATCAGAAGAGCGTCCTTATCAAAGCTTACATGGCTCACCATCAAGGGATGATCCTGGTATCGCTCGACAACCTTCTGAACGACAGGGTGATGCAGCGGCGGTTTCATTCGGAGCCACTCGTGCAGGCTACTGAACTGCTCCTGCAGGAGCGCATACCGCGTGGCGTAATGCTCGTTCGGCCGCGGGCGGAGGAAGTCAGCGCGGATCGAGTGGACAGGTTGCCAACTGCGCCCGATCCTCGCCGATACGACCGCGTCGACCTCCCGACTCCGCGCACCCAGATGCTCTCGAACGGAGTTTATTCGGTAATAGTGACGACGGTCGGTTCCGGGTACTCTACTTGCGGCCCGATCGCGATCAGCCGATGGCGCGAGGATGTCACGCGCGACAACTGGGGGAGCTTTTGTTATCTGCGCGATCTGCGTAGCGGTGCGGTTTGGTCCGCGGGATACCTGCCAATGCCCTCCAAACCGCAGTTTTACGAAGTTACTCTGGCCGAGGACAAAGCAGAATTCCACCGTATCGATGCCGGAATCGTCACTCGCATGGAGATCATTGTCTCGTCTGAGGACAACACCGAACTACGGCGCATCCGTCTCACGAACAATACCAATCGAACGCGGGACATTGAATTGACCAGCTACAGGGAATTGGTGCTCGCCCCGGGCGCAGCAGACGCCGCCCACCCGGCCTTCAGCAACCTATTTGTCGAGACTGAATTCATCGCAGCCGAAAACGCACTGCTCGCCACCCGGCGTAGGCGCTCGCCGAACGAGGAAGAAGTCTGGGCCACGCACGTCGTTATTACCGATGGCGAGACAGTTGGCGCGGTGCAATACGAAACTGATCGCGCGCGCTTTCTTGGGCGCGGTCACACACCGGCGGATCCGGTGGCGGTGATCGAGATCCGGCCCCTTTCGAATACAGTTGGCGCGGTTCTCGATCCGATCTTTTCGCTCAGGCAGCGGGTGCGGCTTGCTCCAAACGAAACAGCGAGCGTGACATTTGCCACAGGAATCGCGCAATCGCGGGACGAAGCATTGAGACTTGCGGACAAGTATCACAACCCCTATGCGTTTGAGCGCGAGGCGGGTTTCGCCTGGACTAAGGCCCAGGTCGAGATGCGCCACTTGCAAATGGACGCCGACGAGGCCCATCAGTTTCAACGGCTCGCGGGCAGATTGCTCTACTCGGATCCGTCGCTTCGTCCGCGCCCGCACGTCCTTGCGCTGAACACCAGAGATCAATCGGGACTCTGGCCGTATGGCATAAGCGGCGATCTTCCGATTGCAGTCGTACGGATCGCAGAAGAGGACGATCTGGCCATGGTTCGCCGGCTCTTGCGCGGCCACGAGTACCTGCGGTTGAAGGGGCTCGTGTTTGATCTGGTTATCCTGAATGATCACCCGCCAGGTTACGTTCAATCTTTGCAGGATGAATTGCACCGGCTTGTTCGCATAAGCGGTTCGCACGCCCTGATCGACAAGCCTGGCGGCGTTTTTCTCAGACGCGCGGATCTGATGCCCGAAGCGGACCGGATTCTCCTCCATTCGGTCGCGCGAGTGGTGATCGTCGCCGATCGCGGCCCGCTCGAAGAGCAACTCGTGCGGCGGCCCGCCGAAGATGATCTGCCAGGCAAATTCATCGCCCGAGCGTCTTCCCGGAAGTATCCTGTACAGGAACTCGAGGGTCCGAAGCTCGAGTTCTTCAACGGACTTGGCGGTTTTAGCGCGGGAGGCCGTGAGTACGTGACCACCCTCTCCGAGGGCCAGTGGACGCCCGCCCCCTGGTTGAATGTGATTTCGAATTCGAAGGACTTTGGTTTCCAGATATCAGAGACAGGCGCCGGGTATACATGGTCGGTCAACAGTCGAGAGAATCGTCTGACGCCCTGGACGAATGATCCTGTGAGTGACCCTGTAGGAGAGGTGATCTATCTGCGGGATGAGGACACGGGCGAAGTATGGTCGCTCACACCGCTGCCGATTCGGGAAGCGGAACCGTATCAGATCAAACACGGTCAGGGGTATTCAGTCTTTGATCATTCGAGCCACGGGATCCATCAGAACCTTTTGACGTTCTGCCCTTTGGATGCTCCTGTGAAAGTCTCTCTCCTGCGTTTTCGAAATGAAACGGAACGAAAGAGACGAATCTCGGTTACCAGCTACACCGAATGGGTGCTTGGAGCCGAGCGCGGCCTGATGGCCCCGATGATCATCACCGAACTCGATAGCGATACGGGAGCCATCTTCGCCCGCAACCCGTACAACAACGAGTTCGCGCATCGGGTGGCGTTCGCCGACATGAGCGAGCCGGACCGTACAATCACCTGTGACCGCAAAGAGTTTTTGGGTCGTAATCGGTCACATTCGAATCCCGCCGCACTCGGCCGTGTGAAGCTTTCGGGGCGGGTAGGAGCGGGGCTCGATCCGTGCGCGGCTATGCAAACGGTAATCGAGATTCTTCCCGGAGAAGAGCGCGAAGTCGTAGTGATCCTCGGGGAAGGGGAGAGCATTGAAGAAGCACGCATCCTCGCGGCTAAGTACAGGCAGGTTGCGGTTGCCAGGCAAGCGATCGAGGAGGTCATCAACTATTGGGATGATCTCTTGGAGACGGTTGAGGTCAAAACACCGGACCCGGCGATGGACATCATGTTGAATCGCTGGCTTCTCTACCAGGCGCTTTCTTGTCGTGTATGGGGTCGGTCCGCCTTTTATCAATCGGGCGGCGCTTACGGGTTTCGCGATCAGCTGCAGGACGTGTGTGCGCTGGTTTACGCAAGGCCACAGATAGCCCGCGAGCAGATCTTGCGGGCGGCCGCGCGCCAGTTCAAAGAAGGCGACGTGCAGCATTGGTGGCACCCGCCGACCGGACGCGGTGTGCGGACCCGCTGTTCGGATGATCTATTATGGCTTCCGTTCGTCACCTGTCTGTATCTGAAAGTGACCGGCGACGAATCGGTGCTTGCCGAGCCAACGCCGTTTCTCGAGGCTCCGATTCTCGAGGGCGGCGAGAGCGAATCTTACACTCACCCATCGGTGTCCGCCGAATCGGCGAGCCTCTATGAGCATTGCACACGCGCGATCGATAGAAGTCTCCCTGTGGGCGATCACGGTTTGCCGCTGATGGGTTCTGGCGACTGGAATGACGGAATGAATCGGGTCGGCCAATCCGGCAAAGGCGAGAGCGTCTGGCTCGGTTGGTTCCTTCACAGCGTCCTCTCGGGGTTCGCACCCCTTTGCGATGCGCGCAAAGAGAAACGCCGCGGAAACAAATATCGTTTGCGTGCAGAGAAACTAAAGCAGGCGCTCGAAGAGCACGGCTGGGATGGCGACTGGTATCGCCGCGCTTACTTTGATGACGGTTCCCCTCTTGGCTCCGCGCAGAACGAGGAGTGCCGCATCGATTCGATAGCGCAATCCTGGGCAGTGATCTCCGGCGCGGCCGACGAGCACCGCGCGGCGAGCGCGATGACCGCCGTGGAGGAATACCTGATTCAACGCGGCGACGCGCTTGCGATCCTGTTCACGCCTCCATTCGACAAGGGCGCACTCGATCCCGGATACATAAAGGGATACGTACCCGGCGTGCGAGAGAACGGCGGCCAGTACACTCACGCGGCGTTGTGGACGTTAATAGCCTACGCGATGCTGGGGGACGGCGATCGAGCGGGCGAGTTGTTCGCAATGCTTAATCCAATCAATCACTCCTCTACGCGTGCGGGACTGCATAAGTACAGAGTCGAGCCCTATGTTGCCGCGGCCGACGTCTACGCCGGGTGGCCCCACACCGGACGCGGAGGTTGGACCTGGTACACAGGATCGGCGAGTTGGATGTACCGGGCTGGCCTCGAGTCGATTCTTGGATTCGGGCTGCGTGGTGATCGTCTCCGCATCGCTCCGTGCATTCCGCGATTCTGGAGGGAGTACGAGATTTTCTACAGACGAGGTTCGGCGACTTATCACCTGGTGATCGAGAATCCGCACGGCCTGAATCGAGGAATTCCGAAAATAGCGATCGATGGCCTCCAAACTGATGCAGTCGACATTGAGTTGGTGGACGATGCGAAGCGGCATTCTATTCGGATCACGCTGGAGTGAGCACAGGTGAGGCTTGCTTTGTTTCCGGTGATTTTGGGACGTAGAAACCCTTCCGTTCGAGCGCAGGGAGGTTTCACTCCCCGGTACCGCTTGCCTGGCCGTCAAACTGCCGTTTCTGAGCGCGGCGAATATTGGCGCCGTTCGCTCCAGGTTTGAAACAGCCGCTACAAGAATGTTACGGTGCCAGACTCGATGATCCTCGAAGTCACAACGGGAGACCTCTCGTGACCTGGGAACCGGAAGTTGAAGAGATAAAGCGCCGCGAAGAGCTGGCAAGACAGATGGGCGGGGCCGCGAACGTCGAGCGCCAACACGCAAGCGGGAAACTTACCGTGCGGGAGCGAATCGACCGCCTGCTCGATCCGGGGTCATTTCACGAGATCGGCGCGCTCGCCGGACAGGCCGCCTACGAAGACGGGAAGATGGTCTCGTTTATTCCGTCGAACTTCGTGATGGGAACAGGTCGAATCGATGGGCGGCGGGTAGTCGTTGCCGGTGATGACTTCACTGTGCGAGGCGGAGCTGCCGATGCGCGAGTCGGCGACAAGGCCGGCTACGCAGAGAGATTGGCTCGCGAACTACGGCTGCCCATTGTGAGATTGGTTGACGGAACGGGTGGAGGCGGCAGCGTCAAGACACTGGAGACGATGCAGCGGACCTATGTACCCGCCAATCCTGCGTGGGACCTCGTGGTGGCATTGATGTCCGAAGTGCCGGTAATTGGAGCCTGCATGGGCTCGGTTGCGGGTCTCGGCGCCGTGCGGGTTGTGACCTCGCATTTCTCATTGATGGTCAAAGGCACAAGCCAGCTGTTCGTAGCCGGACCGCCGGTTGTCGAGCGCGGCGTCAACGAGAAGGTGACAAAAGAAAAGCTCGGCGGCTCGCATATCCACGCTCGTGGAAGCGGGGCCGTCGACAACGAGGTCGATAGCGAGGGAGAAGCGTTTGTCGCGATCCGGAGGTTTCTCTCTTATCTCCCGTCGAACGTTTGGCAAGTTCCCCCGAGATCTGACCAACGCGACGACCCTGATCGCCGGGAAGAGGAACTAATATCGATCATCCCGAGGAATCGCAGACTCGGTTTCGACGTGCGGCGTTTGCTTGGCTTGGTGTTCGATGTCGAGTCTGTCTTCGAGATCGGTCGTTTCTACGGAAGGCCGCTGGTGACTTGCCTTGCGCGGCTAAACGGCTATCCGGTTGGGGTCCTCGCGAGCGATCCTCAGCAGGGCGGTGGTGGGCTCGACGCGCCGGGGAGCGAAAAGATGACCCGCTTTGTCGATCTGTGCGATACGTTTCATCTGCCGGTTGTGAACTTTGTCGATCAGCCCGGTTTTCTGATCGGAACGGCGGCCGAGCGAGCAGGCACCGCGAGGTACGGCGCGCGCGCGATGGCGGCCGTGTACCAGGCGACCGTCCCATGGGTGTCGGTTATTTTGCGGCGAGTGTTTGGCGTAGCGGGCGCCGCTCACGGCAATGCGCAAGCGCTTAACCTTCGATACGCGTGGCCGTCGGGTGATTGGGGATCGTTGCCGATCGAAGGCGGGGTTCAGGCTGCCTATCGGCGCGAGATCGAAGGATCGCCCGATCCTGCCGCACGCCGCCGCGAGATCGAAGACCGCCTCAACGAATTGCGGTCGCCGTTTCGCACCGCCGAGGCTTTCGGCGTCGAGGAGATCATTGATCCGCGCGACACTCGCCGTCTGCTATGCGAGTGGGTTGCCACGGCGTATGAGTTGTTGCCTTCACAGCTTGGACCAAAGACGCGAGGCCTTCGTCCTTGATGACTCAAAAGAATTACTGCTTTTGCTTCAGTCCCTCGACGATCTTCTTGAACCCGGGCTCCTCGCGAATCGCGTTGAGCTGATCGTTGCGCTCGAGTTCCTTCACGTTCGCAAAGCCCTTCTGAACGGCCTTATTCAGGGCCTCGACCGCCCGGCGCTTATCCCCCTTCAAGGAGTATGCGCAAGCCAGGCTATACAGGAGCCGCGAGTTGTCAGGCCTCAACTCGGCATCGATCGCCAGGTTTGAAGCCGCAATGTCATATCTCTTCGCGTGTATGAGCATCATCGACTCCTCGAATGATGCGGCGTTGTATTGGTTGAGGACCCGCCGGGCAAGCGCGCGCTCGGGTGTATTCTCTTTGGCTTCTGATTTTCGTTTGAGTTCCGTGAGCTTATCTCTCAGGTCAGAAAAGGCTATCTGCCGCGCTTCTGTCTCGCTTGTGAGCCCGGGTGTCTGCTCACTGCGTCCGGATGCGGCCTGACCGTTTGCCGCGTTCACCGCGGCTCTCGTTGCTGGATTTATCAACCTCGCCCGCAGGACGAATAACTCATTCCCGCGCCGGATCTCGTCGTTTTCCTGATCCTGCGCTTTGTTCAGCGCCTGTTTAACGAGTTTCGAATCCTTGAGCAAAGCGCCTTTCTTCTCGAACTCAGTTACATCTCTCAAGCCCGTGAAGTCGGAAGCGATTTCAGTGTATGCAGCGTAGGCTTCGAGTGCGCGGCCGGAAGATTCATAACTGCTGGCTCTTTTCTCAGCGCTCTTAAATTCGCGATCTATGAACGCATCATCGCGAGAACGCCGGCCGAACTTCATCGCTTGCAGCTCCATCCACTCAATCGCCCGAACACATGAATCGGCCGGCGCCCAACTGTGACCGCCTTCAAACACTTCAACTCGGTGAGCGATTCCAACAGACTGGAGCTTACGATCGAGCTGTTTCATCTCGGGATAGTTGAAGTCTTCGTCGCCGACGGTTCCATAGTAGACAAACGGCAGAGAGGAAGTTGGCTCGATCCCGACCGCTAGGCCCGCCCCGCAACCGATCACGCCGGCGACCTGGCCTGTTAGCCAAACCGCAATCGCCGTCGCGGCTCGCGCGCCGCCCGAAAAACCGGTCAGGTACACCCGCCTGTCGTCAATGGCAAAGCGCGCGGCAACATCGACGAGCATTGCCTTGGCGGCTTCGGCTGATGGAGCGATTGGTCCGTTTTGTGAATTGTTTGACCCGCACACGATGTAGCCGTACCTCTCGGCGGCTTCCTTGAAACGCTCAACGGGAAAGTTGCCTCTCGCGGCGGGATCAAAGGCGGCAAGCAGCGGCCACTTACGAGTTGACGAATAATTGGAGGGGAGGTACAACGCGTAGGTTTGTTCGGGATCGGTTTTGCAGGCTACTCGCTCGATGATCCGGCCGGGCTGCGCGTCGTCAGCCATTGCGTTAACGGCGCGGGCAATCGGCGATAACAATCCCAGGATCGGTAACGCGGCCACTAACAGAATCAAACAATGTCTCATTGTGGTTGTTAGGATGCCGCCTCGTGGGCCAGATACGCAACAGGAAAAGGCTCTGGCGCCAGAGGGTGGAACATCTCTTTCGACAGTGCCGCCCCTGGAAGGTGGACCCGACTGACTACTCTTTTTTTTTCGAAGCCAGTCGGCTCACGGCGTCATAGAGTTCTTTGTAATACTCGCCCGGTATACCTCCAGCGGGGCCTCTTCCCAAAAAATCTTCAAAGCTCTGCCCGCGTGCCACGCCGCCGTCATGCGGATTGTGCCTGTGTTCATACCACAAGACTTCGCCGCCGTAGAGATGAACGCCCTGATAGCCAAATTCGTTGTGATTCCAAGTCCATTCCTTTTGGTCAGGATTTGCAGGTTTGGGTTTTGCGATTTCTTGAAGCAAAACCAGACAACCAACTGGATACAAGCTCGAGGCATGCGCTACTATGAATCAGCCACGTAACCGCCTTGCCAGCCGTTGGAGAAGACCATGAACGCAAAGAACATCGCAGCGCTATTGCTCGCACTTTTATTGGTACTCGGATTTGTTCCGGTCTCCGTTGCGCAGGTTTCATCCAGTCAACAACAGTCCACCGGCCAGCAGGATAACGACAAGCCGACACCCGAGAAGAAGGCGTTTCTCTTGCTGGATCAGGTCATCGGGGAAGCCGGAGGGCTAAGGCTGCCGGAGAACCGCATATATATCCAGATTTCTGCAGGGGACCTGCTGTGGGATCGCGATGAACCGCGCGCTCGTGGTTTGTTTGGCGAAGCTGGTTCCGGCATCGCCGAGATGCTTCGACGAGTTGACTCACCAAACGACCCGACCGGCCGTCGAGGGGGTAACGCGAATCGGACCGCGCTCGATTTGCGACAGAGCCTGGTGTTGACCGTGGCCCGTCACAACGGGGAGTTCGCGTATCAACTATTAGAGGCAATGCCTGCTCAAGCGCCGGCGGGTCCGGGCGTGGGGCGACAGAACCCGCAAAGCACTCTCGAGCAGAGCCTGGTTGCGGCGATCGCCGCCAATGATCCGAAGACGGCGCTAAAGGACGCCCAGGGCTGGCTTGAGAAGGGCGAGTACCCTGCGTCACTTTCAAAGGTGCTTTCGGAGATCCAGGCAAAGGACGCCGACGCGGCTGCCAAACTCTCGGACCAACTGGTGAAAAAATTGCAGCCGGATGAGATGCTCTCGAAATCAGACGCCGTCCGACTTTCACTCAATCTGTTGCGCCTGGGGCCGAGACCGGAGAAGAAAGAGGGTGACGGTTCCCAGCCGGTAGCCGGTGTTTCCGATCCACTCCTGGCTGAATCGGCTTTTCGAGACGTAATGGCGGCGGCCATCACGGCGGCGCTTCGTGCGACACCGCAGCCGCAAAACACTCAGCAACGCGGCGGCCCCGGCGGCTTTCGCGGAGGGCCAAACAACCCGGGCGCCGCAGCCGCGCCACAGAGTCAAGCGGAGATCCAGCAATCCAACGCCCGTGCATTGCTGATGGGCTTGCAGACATTGCAGCCGCAAATCGACAAGTATCTGCCTGAGCGGAGTCTGGCTGTGCGCCAGAAGCTGACTCAAATGAGCATGGACAACGATTCGCGCAGGGCCTTCGGTCAGATGGCCAGCCTCATGCAACAGGGTACATCCGAGTCCATGGTTGCCGCCGCTGCCTCAGCGCCTCAACAAATGCAGAGTCGAATTTACCAGCAGGCCGCACTCAAGGCTCTCGATGAAGGCAAACCCGACATCGCTCGCGACATAGCCAACCAACATCTTGATGGAACCGCGCGAACCAACATGCTGCACACACTGGAACTCAAGCAAGCAGTGAGCTCGACGCCCAACAAGATGGATGAGATAAGACAGACGCTCAACCGCGCACAGTCCGATGACGAGCGGATAAAGTTGCTGCTGCAGTTCGCCGCGAATCTGCAGGCTGACAACCCCAAGCTTGCGCTTCAGCTTCTCGATGAAGCGCAAGGCCTGGTGACGCGCCGCGCAACCACCTATCGTCAGCTCGAGGCTCAGCTGAGTGTCGCTCATGCCTATGCATCGCTGAATCTCGCGCGCAGTTTCGAAACGCTGGAGCCGGGGATCAGCCAGATCAATGAGCTGCTTTCGGCTGCGGCGATACTGAGCGGGTTTGAAGTGAATATCTTTAAAGATGGGGAACTACCGTTAAGGGGGGGCGGCTCGTTGACCGACCTGGTGACCCGCTACGGAACGGAGCTGGCGTCCCTGGCTCAAGGCGACTTCGAGAGAGCTCAGTTGATGACCGAACGATTTCAACTCGTCGAACCGAGGGTTCTTGCGAGGCTCACGATGGTGCGCGGTGTGCTTGGAGTGACTACGCCCGATTCGATGAACGCCGGGTTTGGCCGAGGTGGAGGTGGTCAGTTTGGGCGCCGGCCGCAGTGAGGCAAAGCTGCCAAGCCCTGGACGGCCTTGTGTGATTTCTGGTCGATTCTGGATCTCCGAGTTCTTCTCTGGCTCTCCTCGTTTCCGGAGCGCTGACGGTGGCATGCGCCTTTTCGACTGTCCGAATTAATGCTCGCGAGGTTGGTTACTTCTTCCGTAGAGTTGCGCGGATCTTTGTTGTGGCGCCCTTCTTAACAACAATCTCTTTCTGAAAAAAGCCGTACCCGGTTTTCTCAAGATCGACGGTGTACTTGCCTGGCTTCACACCACTGATGGTCGCAGGAGTCGCTCCTTTCGACTGAGGCTCGCCGGCGGTGTCTCCATCGGTAGAGATCAAGAGGACGTGTGCCCCAGCGGGGGCCGAGCTGACTTCGATCGTTCCGGTGGCGCTTTGATTTGGTTGCTCAGCGGGCTTGGCCTCAGAGGACTGTGATGGGGCAGCGTTGGCGTTGATGACTGGCTGGTTGGTGTTGGCGGGCGGTGCGGTGGCGCACGCCGTCTGTATTGCGAAGCTTGCACCGAGAGACAATATAGTAAGAACGCGCGGTATTTGTTTCATGCGTGTTAGCCTACAACACAAGTCAGCGGGGTACAAAGGTCGATGGGTTGTGATCGACGCGTCCGACGTCCATACTCGCATTCAATGACATCCAACAAGCGATTGCAAATGGTTATGCGGGACATGCTGTTCGTAACGTGGGCGGTCGAGCCTGCGGTTGTGCGAAAATTGGTCGATCATCGGCTGGATCTCGACACGAAGATTGATTCGAGCGGCCGGGAAGTTACATTTGTGTCGGCTGTTTGTTTCCACGTGACGGAAGTGCGTTCTGGGATGCTCCCGCTGTCGAACTTGAGCTTCCAACAGGTGAATTATCTTGCTTATGTGAGGGCTGGCGAGGTTCCCGCCGTCTGTTTTCTGGACATGCGGGTAAACTCACGGATGGTAACAACACTTACTAACTTCATGAGCGTGCCTGTTTACTACGAAGACATTGACATAACGACTTCGCCGGGCACCGCCGGGTTGCTGAGTTACAACATTAGATCAGTTGGGCTTCGGGCCGAGGCGATGATTGATCATAACGATGTGGAACCAGCGTTGGTCGGGGAAGTGGCATCGTCGTTTATTACCGAGCGGCTGGTTGGCTATGCGGGTGCGGCAGGCGGAATGTTTAGGATTGATGTCGAGCAGCCCAAGTTGGAATCGGTCGCGGCTCGTGTTCACAACGTCCAAGCCCCGAGTTTGGAACGGCTCGGTCTGTTGACGCCGGATCAATCGGGTCGGCCTTTCTCCGTGCTTTACGCACGTGACGGGATGTTCGGCGCTGATACCCCGGTTCGGCAGTGGTAGATCTCCGGATCTGGTGGTTGTTATTGAGCAACGCCGGCCAGTGGGTTACTATGATTGCACGCCTTCGAGGATGCCAAGTGACGATGTGTTACAAGTCTGTGCCAATCAGGGTTCTTCTTCTGTTCTGTGCGCTTGTCATTGTAGGGTTCGGTGCAAACGATCGCAGAAGTCACGCGCAGAACAGACCCGAGCGGACACCCCCAAATGAGTCTGGCCAGTCCGAGGCCAGCGGTAGTGTGGTGAGATTGTCCGCCCCGGCGAAACCAACTCGGGGAGCTGGGTTCAGCGCCGCGAACCTCGCAGCCCTGGACGCGGCGGCCCGCAGCAACGCGCAGCTTCAAACGAGCCTCGATTGGAGTTTTGGCGGCAAGCGACAGCACGGTTGGAATCTTTACACCAGCTTGATTGGTGAATTGATTGGTATTCGCTCCGGTGCCGCCGCGCGCGAGTTTGTGGTGCGTTTGTCACTCTGGCAAGAGCAGAACGGGATTGAACCGACCGGAGTCCTGGACAATGAGACGTGGTCGCAAATGGTATCGAGATTTCAGTCCCGCAGGATCACCAGCCGGCCTTATGCCGCTTCGGGCCACCTGGTCACGATCCCAACCTGGGACTTTTATGACCCTACGCGCGCCGAGGAGCTGCGGAGCGCGGAGCGCGAGACGTTCGCCGCCTACAAGCGAATGGTCGCTGCTGCCACTGCCGATCCATCACTTGGGCTTCAGGTCGGTCGCGACGGTCAGCTTGCCGCTGACGAGAGATTCTTGAAGATCATCTCTGCATACCGCTCGCGAGAGTATCAGGACCAACTCAGGCGACAATCTCCGAGCAGCGGGCGCGCAGGGCTTGCGATCAACAGCCCTCACACCACCGGACGTGCGCTCGATCTTTATGTCGGCGGGGAGCCGGTCAGCACGAAGGACGAGAACCGCGCGGTGCAGACTCGAAGCGCTGTTTATCTATGGCTTGTCAAGAACGCTGCTCGCTTTGGGTTCCGACCTTATTTCTACGAGCCGTGGCATTGGGAGTACGTGGGTATTGGAAACGACAGGGCGAAATGAACAGCCTTTTGGCTCGCCAGGGTCATAGCCGTTGTGTTTGCTGGTACTGCTTGCTCCAACCGCTCAATCGTGCCAACCTCTTGGCCAGTGAAGACTCCGTTTCACAAAGTAAGCCGATTTATTAGTCGCCATGCGATGCTCGATGGATCTCGTGGAGTATTGGTGGCGGCGTCGGGCGGACCCGATTCAATCGCGCTGCTCGACATGCTGGTTCGTCTTTTGTCGAGGGATAGACGACCGGAGATAGCGGCTCGGGAGTCCCAACCCCCAACCCCCAACCCCCAACTCCCAGCCCCCATCCCCCATCTCCACGTCGCTCATCTCGATCACATGCTGAGAGGTGGTGAATCGGCCGAAGACGCAGAGTTCGTGCGCGCATTAGCCGAACGGCTCGGTCTTCAGATCACCGTTCGCGCGGCCGATGTTCGCGCGGTCGCATCACGCTTCGGCCGAGGAATCGAGGAGATCGCCCGCGAGATTCGATACGACTTCCTCATGGCTGTAGCCAGGGAAGCGGGCTGTGATCGCATTGCGGTCGGCCACACAATGACTGATCAAGCTGAGACCTTTTTGATGCGTCTTATACGTGGCGCCGGGCTGCGCGGACTCGCGGCGATGCGCCCGGTTGCTCCCGCGCATGACTTTCGTCGAGCGCGAGAAGAGAAAGCAGAAGGCAGCTCGCGGAAGGCGGTAGACGGAACGCAGGCGACAGACAGCGAACTCCCGCCTTCTGCCTTCTTTGTTCACAATTCTGCCTGCGTTCCCCCTTCTATTTCGATCATTCGCCCGCTGCTGTGCATCACCCGCGAAGAAGTTGAGTCTTATTGTCGAGAGCGCGGCCTTCAGTTCCGAACCGACTCTTCCAATCTCAGCTTGCACTACACGCGCAACCGGGTGCGCGGCGACATACTGCCAATTCTCAGGTCAATCAATCCGCGAGTCGTAGAGTCAATCTCAAGAGCGACCGAGGCCATTGGCGCCGATCAAGACGTGTTGGACGGGTTCGCGTTGTCGTTGCTTGCGAATGCCCGGCTTGCACCGGACACCACGCGGCGAATTGTTGATGGAAAGATCGACGCCTATTCGATCACCGAGCTGCTGAAACAGCCCGCTGGGATGCGGCGCAGAATCATAATCGAGGCAATCAGGCTGAAGCGTCTGGTCGGGAGCGACGAGGTACTGGACGACGTTGACGGAGAGATCACCTCGGCGCACATAGCGGCGGTTGAAAACCTGTTGACCCCGGGCGCCAGCGGCAAGCATATCGCGCTGCCCTGTTCGCTCGAAGTGTGGCGCGAGTTTGACGCTCTAGTCATAAAGACCAGCGTGATCAAGGAGGCGCCATATCGATTGGTGATCAGTTCGGCGCGCCCGGATGTTGAGGCCGGCGGTTTCGCCTTTGCCCTAAGGCGCGGACTTGCCGTTGGGATGTTGGATTCGGTCATCGAAGGGGCACGCCTGGAAAAGCAGGCGACGGGGAGAGACTGGATGACGGTTGCGCTTGACGACCGGGCGTTGCCGGAACATATGGTAGTCAGGCCTCGACTCCGCGGGGAGCGCGCGCAGGTGATCGGAGAGCGGCGAACAATAAAGTTGAAAAACTTGATGATTGACCATAGAATCCCATCCAGCCGTCGAGCCACCTGGCCTTTGGTGACGACCCCGGACGGCTCTTACATCTGGTCGCCGGGTCTGCCCCCGTCCTTGGAGTTTGCGGCGCATGAAGGGGCTCAAGGTCTTGCCACTATGCGCGCTTCAGCCATCTGATTTCCGCCGGGGCATCCGCGCCCGAGGAGCTACAATGGAAAAGACACTCCGAGAAGTACGATCAAGAGAAGAAATACAGGAGCGTATTTGCGAGCTTGCGGGTGAAATTCGCTCCGCCGCTCCTGCTGGCGAGCTGACAATCGTTGGGATACTCGATGACGCTTTTGTCTTTCTGGCTGACCTGGTTCGCGCGCTCGACACTCCTATCAACTGCTGCTTTATGAAGGTAAGTCGTCACCGCCACGGCGGCCAAAGCGAAGTCATGTTCACCAGCGAATTTGATCCTCGCGGAAGAGACATACTGCTGGTCGCCGCAGTGGTTGCGACTGGGGTGACGCTCAACTACATAAGCGAGCATCTTTCCACCCGGGGCGTAAAATCCCTGCGCACTTGCGTGCTTGTAGATAGACCCGGGGAGCGTCGGGTTGATCTCAAGCCGGACTTCACGGCGTTTCAGATGGACGACGGCTTTGTGTTTGGATACGGGTTGGGAATACAGAACCAATATCGCCAGCTTCCGTATCTGGCAGTGATGGATGAATGAGGAAATTGCCGATTGCCGATTGCCGATTGCCGATTGCTTGCCGATTGCCGATTGCCGATTGACCGTTATCGAAGACCACGATCGGAGATCGGCACATCAGCAATCGGCAATCGGCAATCGGCAATCGCCAATCGGCAATCAGGAAGCGGTCATTGCGCATCATAATGGTGTAAGTTAGAATTTGTTCAGCCGTAACGGCGCTCGATTTGATTGGAGGTTTCAAGTGAACTCTACGGTCAGGCAGATAGTATTTTGGGTCCTTATCATCGGTGGCGCGTTTCTTCTCTACCAGGTGTTTTCTGGTCGGAACACACCAAAGGAAACGCCGCTCAGCTACTCCGCGCTCCTGGAGAAGGCTCAGCAGAAGCCGTCACTGGTCAAGAAGGCCCAGCTCGAAGAGGGGAAAGGAATCACGGGGGAGTTGGTATCTGGTGAAGCCTTCACAACCCAGCTTCCAAACGAGTTTGCACAGGCGGACGTCGCTAAGACACTGAGGGAGAACGGTGTACCCGAAGTCTCGTTTAAGAGTACTTCCTCAAGCCAGTGGCTCATCGGGCTGATCAGCTATGCGCCGTTGCTGGTGTTCATCGGGTTGTGGATCTTCATGATGCGCCAGATGCAATCGGGCGGCAACAAGGCGCTGTCGTTCGGCAAGTCTCGAGCAAAGCTCCTGAGCAATCAACAGAAGCGCGTAACGTTTAAGGACGTGGCCGGAGTTGAAGAAGCGAAAGAAGAGCTTCAAGAGATCATAGAGTTCCTTAAGGAGCCGCAGAAGTTTCAAAAGCTGGGCGGGCGAATCCCGAAGGGCGTACTGATGATGGGCCCGCCCGGCACCGGCAAGACGCTGCTCGCTCGCGCAATAGCCGGCGAAGCCAATGTCCCGTTCTTTTCGATCTCCGGGTCTGACTTTGTCGAGATGTTTGTCGGCGTGGGCGCAAGCCGCGTCCGTGATCTATTTGAGCAAGGCAAGAAGAACGCCCCCTGCATCATCTTTATTGATGAGATCGACGCGGTTGGCCGTCATCGAGGTGCGGGGCTCGGAGGCGGACACGACGAGCGCGAACAGACCTTGAACCAGTTGCTGGTTGAAATGGATGGTTTCGAATCAAACGATGGGGTCATCCTCATTGCTTCGACAAACCGTCCGGACGTGCTTGACCCGGCGCTGCTTCGGCCTGGGCGTTTCGATCGCCGCGTGGTGGTGCAGCGCCCTGATGTGAAGGGCCGAGAAGGGATACTCGCTGTTCACACGCGCAAGATCCCGCTGGGCGAGGACGTTGACATAAACGTCGTGGCTCGCAGCACTCCCGGGTTCACGGGCGCCGATCTGGCCAATCTTGTCAATGAAGCCGCACTCAGCGCCGCGCGTTATAACAAGAAGGCAGTGTCGATGCAGGATTTCGAGTGGGCAAAGGACAAAGTGCTGATGGGCTCCGAGCGCCGCTCGATCGTGATGTCCAACGAAGAAAAGCGCAACACCGCGTATCACGAAGGGGGTCATACGCTGGTCGGCATCAAGGTGCCAAACGCCGATCCGATTCACAAGGTCTCGATCATACCGCGAGGCATGGCGTTGGGCGTGACGATGCAGTTGCCTGAAGGTGATCGCTACTCGCACACCCGCGATTATCTCGAAGGCCAGATCGCAATAATGATGGGCGGCCGAATTGCCGAAGAGGTGTTCCTGAATCACATGACCACCGGCGCTTCGAACGACATCGAGAAGGCGACCGAACTCGCGCGCAAGATGGTGTGTGAGTTTGGCATGTCGAGCCTTGGACCGATAACTTACGGAAAGAAGGAAGAGCAGATCTTCCTCGGTCGTGAAATCGCCCAGCATCAGGACTACAGCGAGGATACTGCCATCAAGATCGATCAAGAAGTGAATCGGTTGATAGTTGAGCAGTACAACCGCGCGCATCAGATCATTGTCGAGAACAAGGATGCGCTGGTGCGGCTGGCGGAAGCACTGTTGGAGCGTGAGTCTCTCGACTCGATTCAGATTCGGCGGCTTGTAGCGGGTCTGCCGCTTGATGATGACGAGCCGGCGCCGACTCGCCCAGACAAACCGAAGACCGAGGCAAAGCCGTCTGTGCTGAACCCGATCATCCCGCCCGTACCGGGTGGCGCGCAGGCGTAGAGAGCCAGCTTTAGAGATTAGCGAACGGCAGAAGTAATTCTGCCGTTCGCTTGTAAACGAAGTAAGTTCTTGAGACCTTCCTGGGTTAATGTCAAAACCATGAATCCGGAGGTTCAGATGAGCGAAAACGATACAAAGAGGTTGACTGAGGACGATGGATCGCTAACTGGAGAGGCGTTGATTCACGCTTTCCGTCGAGACATGCTGGGCCGGTTCAAGGCCCTCAATCAGAGGGTTGAGGCTCTCGATGCAAAGGTTGAGGCTCTCGATGCAAAGGTTGAGGCCAGGCTGCGCGATACTACGCCGATGTGGGAAGTCGTGGTCGCTCGCCTCGACACGATAATAGCCGAGCAAGCGAGTCACGGAAGGCGTCTCGATGCGATAGAGGCTAAGCTCGAACGCTTCGACGCCATTGATAGCGAGCTTAGACACTTACGAAGGCGGATCGAGCGGACGATTGGACAGTTAAGCAAAGACGTCGTTGAATATCGAGCTGATCAGCACGATCTCGAAGACCGGCTTGAGAAACTCGAAAAGACACCCGCTTGAGTTGATGTCGAAATCCAGTTGCTTCAACAGAGCCCCGGGTGCGGCAAGCATCCGGGGCCTTCACTTTGTCCCCGCCTCGACCAGCGAGGCGCAACGTGAACGCGCCGGAAGCCTATGGTCTGTGAGCGACGACCGCCCGATCGATGTCCCACTTCGCTGATTCGAGCCAGTCGAGCCCGTCTTTCACCAAACTGATCTTCCTGGTCTCGGGGTCATACACGTACATTCCCCTTTGGGTTATCGTGAAGACCGGAACGTGAAACTTGTCGGCCAACTGCAAGTCGTGCCCCGCAGGTTTTGGATCGACTCCATTCGGGTGAGTGTGGATCACCGCTATGATGTTGGAGGTCCAACCGAAGGTGAATTGTTTTTGCTCGTTGCTCTTGCCCTGTGATTTGGCCAGGATCGAACCATCAGTGCTCGGGTACACAAGAACTAATCCCTCGAACCCGTCGGAGCCGTTGCGCGAGAGCCGCCACGCTTCTTGAAACTCTCGTGCGGCTACCTTGTTTATCTTCGAGATTATGAACTCAGTCTTTTGACCGTAGGATTTGCCCTTCGCCTGCGCAAAGGTGGATACGCCGTGCCAGATTAATGCTAACGCCAAGATAGCGGCTAGAAGACTTGAGCCTGTCGAACGCCGGTGATTGGTTTCCATAACGCGATCCCCCTTGCGAAGCTGCCGGGTTTGCCGTGGCTTCGTTGAGCTGGAGGGCTCTGTCTTCCTGCCCTCGGCTACTAGGTCGGGAATCGCGTTTGGGAACTATCATTGGCCGATCAGCTTTTTCAGGAATGCTCGTTGCCGGATGAGGCGGCTGGGGTATAATCACTCGCCAGGACTCAATCTCTCACCGCACTGAGGGCTCATGGCTTCCTCACCCGGAACGATCAGTAGGCTGCTGGTGGACTGGCGCGATGGCGATCAGACCGCCCTCGATAGACTGGTTCCTTTGGTTTATCGAGAGTTGCGGCGGTTAGCTGGTTATTACATGCGACGCCAACGCGCGGACCACACTCTGCAAACCTCGGCGTTGATCAATGAGGCTTATCTGCGGCTCATCGATCACAAGAACATGCGATGGGAAAATCGAGCCCACTTCTATGCGGTTGCGGCGCAGGCAATGCGGCGGATCCTGGTAGATCACGCTCGAAGCCGCGGGTACCAGAAGCGAGGAGGCGGCGCGATCAAGGTCTCGTTTGATGAAGCGGTGATCGGCGCCGAAGAGCGAGCCGCGGAACTGATTGCGCTCGACGATGCGCTGAAGGACCTGGCTGCGCTCGACCCTCGAAGAGCTCAGATTGTCGAGTTGAGGTACTTCGGCGGGCTCAGCGTAGACGAGACTGCGGAGGCAGTCGGCGTTTCGCCTATAACGGTGATGCGCGAATGGCGAAGCGCCAAGGGCTGGCTGCTGAGAGCCATCAGCAGGAAAGAGCAATGATTCTGGAAAGGTATGGAACCAGGATAGGCGAATTGGTGCAAAGAGGTGGCAATGCCGGCGATGCGAATCGCCGGTTGGATTTCAGAAAAGCCTTTGGCTCTCGATCAGGATCGTCACCGGCCCATCATTCACGAGGCTCACTCTCATCATTGCTTGAAAGACACCCGTGTCGACTTTTACGGCGAATGATCTCACCCGCTCGACGAAGTACTCATAAAGCTGATTGGCTTTCTCCGGGTCTGCTGCGTCGCTGTAGGAAGGTCGCCGGCCGCGTCGCACATCGCCGTACAATGTAAACTGTGAAACCACCAGCATCGCTCCGCCCGTGTCTAACAACGACCGATTCATCTTGCCCGAGTCATCGTCGAATACGCGGAGGTTGATGATCTTTTCAGCCAGGTAATCTGCGTCCGTATTAGTGTCCTCACGCCCCACGGCGATCAGCACGAGAAGCCCTCCGCCGATCTTACCAACGACAGCGTCGGAGACCTGGACCGATGCTTCGGTGACCCGCTGGATGACGGCTCGCATAGTGTCAGCGATTGTACCAAGACGACATACGCGAGGGGCAAGTGAAAGAGCATGGAGTTCAGGCTTTAGCCTGGTAGCATTCCGCGGTGACGCACAACCAGGCTAAAGCCTGAACTCCATGCTCTAACGCCCTTGAACTCTAAATCTCGCGCATTTATCTCAAGAGCAAGACGCCTTCACCATTGCTGAAGATTCCCGCGATGCATCCCGTCATCAACGTTGCCAGCGTCGCCGCCACCAACGCGCGCCAGCCAAGGGCCGCGAGATCATCACGCCGTTTTGGCGCGAGCGCCGCCGTTCCGCCTACGAAGATCGCGACCGACGCCACGTGCGCAAACCCGCACAACGCGTAACTGAGGATCACAATTGTTCGCCCGTCGCTGACCTGACCGTTCGAGATACTTTGCGCGAGGTCGTTGTAAGACACGACCTCGGTCAGAATCACTCGCTCTCCCAACAACCGCGCGGCCATCGGGATGTCAGCGGATTGAATTCCCAGCAGATAGGCAAACGGCCGGAAGACCCAGCTCAAAAT
This sequence comes from Blastocatellia bacterium, assembly GCA_963737945.1. Taxonomy (GTDB): domain Bacteria; phylum Acidobacteriota; class Blastocatellia; order UBA7656; family UBA7656; genus Onstottus_A. The sequence continues at coordinate 400,866 of CAVTUR010000017.1, forward strand.
CCTCACAAGCGAGAGCGGCTCGGTCATCCCAAACCACGAACTTCCGAGCCCGAGCATCTTGTCTCCCAGCGCAACCAGCCCGAGTATCGCAATCAACAACGCGGAGATACCAGCCGCGAGCTTTAACCCGTCCATCGAGCCCTGGACGATTGCGCTCATCAAATTGCGCGCACGCGTCGATTCGTCTTCGCGCGGAACACCGAGCGCGGTGTCGGGCGTCTCGGTCTCCGGAACGAGCAGCTTGCACACGACTATGGCCGCCGGAATCGACATGACCGAAGCCGACAACAGATGACCGGCTATCTGCGGAAACAACCCCGTCAGGAACGCCACGTAGATCCCAAGCGTGCTTGATGCAACGGTCGCCATTCCGGTGGTCAACACGGTCAGTAACTCCGATCGAGTCATCTTGTCCAGATAGGGCCTGATTACCAGGGCGGACTCAACTCCGACGAAAATGTTCGCGGCTCCGCAAAGGGATTCGGCGCCGCTGATTGCCATCGTGCGGTGAAACACTTTTGCGAAAAGGCGAACGACCCATTGCAACAGCCGGAGGTGATAGAGCAGCGCGGTGAACGCGGCGAAGAATATTGCTACGGGAAGGACTTGGAAGATCAGGATGAAACCGACCGAGCCCGATTCGCCCGGACTTGCGGCAAGCGGCCCGAACAGAAACGCGGTGCCGGCTTTTGAGGCGTTGAGCAATCCAAGCACCCCGTCGTTCGCCCACAAGAACGGCGTGCGTGACGCCGGGACACGAAAGATGAGAAACCCAATCACGAGCTGCAACGCGACTCCCCACGCGAGAGTCTTCAGTGAGACTCTTCGTCGATCAGTGGAGAGCAGCCAGGCGATTCCGGCAAAGACCACAAACCCGCCGGCCGAGACGAAGTGATGGACCATTCGTGTTTCGTTCCCCTGTTGGAGTTGTTGCGCGGACGTAAGATTACGAGATGCGGCGTCGAGAGGCAAACTCTGATGTCCGACAAACCTCAGTTTGTCGATTGTCGAGATGGGCCGACGACAAACTGAAGTTTGTCGGACATTCAGATAGGATTCCCAAACGACGAGGCCATTGTCCGCAAGAGCATCGGTAGCATGTCTGCTGTGTATGGGGAGAGAACGGCTTACTTTATCGGGTACTTTCGCAAGAAGAATACCTAATACGCGGCCACAACGGCCTCGAGACGTGTGTGATCCTCTCTGAGGATGGGCTCCTGGGTAAACGGAGATTTATGGAACGTGAGGTCGTTAAGGACGTGCTGAATCGCTTGAACGAAGGCGGCGTGGCTATTGTCTGGTGGGCGGGTTGGCTCTCGCTCATCACAATGGCCCTAATACTGCGCGCGGAGCCGGTCGAGAGAATCCATCCAATTCTTGTAGTACTGTTGGAATCTCGGTGACTGTTGTAGGTACTCGACGCCGCTTGCCTTCATCCACACGACAAGTTCTGACCCCCCGGGATTCAGAAGCAAGGCGCGTTGTAACAACTCGATTGCCCGCTCCGGCTCACCTAAATCGGCGTGAGCCCAAGCGAGGAGTCCAAGCACATTAGCCGGGGCGTCTCTCAGCAGGGGAGCCTCTTCCCTTAGGACGGCGTCTCTATCCCCAAGCGACGCGTAAAAAGTAGCAAGCCAAGCGCGGAGCCTTGGATTCTCTGGATTTACATCAAGCATGCGCTTGAGAATCTCGCTGCCTCTTAGCCACAGCTCTCGAGCTTTTTCAGGCTGACCGTTCTGCCTGTAGAGAACTCCTAAGTGCCGATGACATGGGAAGAAGTCACTAGCCAGGCTGAGACACCTTTCGTAGTGGATCCTAGCTTCTTCAAAGTTCCCGAGGCTGTGATAACAAATTGCTATCCAGCCATGTACATCTGGATTCTCGTCGAGCTTTCGCAGATATTCGTCTCCCACGGCAATTGCTTCATTGAACCTGCCCAAATAGGAATAGGAAAGCAGAAGCTTTACGTAAGCTCCCCCATTTGCTGGGTCCAGCGCGACTACCTGTTGGGAAAGAGGGATTACCTTATCGAAGAGTCCTCCATTGTAGTAAGCAGATGCGCGTGCTAAGAGATTCTCTGCGTCGTCGACGCCAAGACTGGTGACCTCTTGCCCCAGCTTGAGGCACGCCTCGGCTTGTTCGCTGCGACCGTACACGTTGATTAGCCCTCGATACGCAGAAGAGAGCGCTGGAGCCAATTGGATCGCATGTCTATAGTCGATCTCCGCCCGTTCCAGGTCCCGGTCACTGCCCCAACCGCGGAAGTATCGTAGAAAATGCACGTCCCCGAGGCTCACCTGTGCCTCAGCCAGGTTGGGGTCGAACTGCAGGGCCCTTGAAGTAGATCAAAAGCCAGATCAAGTGACTCCCTGTCTCTATGCCTTTTCACTGCCATTTTTCCGCGCAGGTAATACTCATAAGCCTCCGCGCTGCGCGACGGATCCTGAGCCAGCGACTGTCGTTGCGGGCCGGTCAGTTTCGTCGACAGTCTAGTCGCCATTCCAAACGCGATGCGCCGCTCTATGGTGAAGATTTCGGAAAGCTCATCTTCAAAGTCTTCACCCCAGGATTGCATCCCGCTTTCGCCGTCAATCAGCGATACGGTTACTCGGATATGATTGGCTGACCTTCTCAGGCTTCCTGTGATGAGAGCCTGGACTCCCCATCTCTTTGGCGATCTCTTGAGGCGGCTTGGGCGATGCTTTGTATCGCTCAGCAGTCATCCACGGAGTGACTCGCAGATTTGGCAACTGGGCGAGCTTGGTGATAAGCGCTTCGCTGATGCCGTCAGCCAGGTACTCGCTCTCGCCCGGGTTGTCCCCTGTTACGTGAAACGGCAAAACGGCCGCCGACCCTACGCCGTAAGCGTCGGCGGCCTACTTTTAGAAACCCACACGGAGTAGCTTGCAACCGCAAGCAGAACCACGGCTCCGCCTGCTGCCATCCAACGTCTCGCTATCGATCGCCTGCCATCTGCTGAACCCTTGGTTTCGATTTCTTCCCTGATCCTGCGCAGGTCAACCCACACTTCATGCACCGATTGGTACCGGTGCTCCCGATCCTTCTCCAACATCTTGTTGACAACGCGTGTCAACTCGTCAGGAGTGTTGTCGTTGTAGCGAGCCAGGGGCGGAGGAACTCTTGTGCAACACCAGCGCGTCTATCATCTCTTGCTGGGAGTTTCCAGAAAAGGGAAGGCGGCCGGCCAGCATTTCATAGAGGACGACCCCGAACGAGAAAATATCAGTGCGGTGATCCAATGGCTTTCCGAGAGCCTGCTCCGGTGACATGTAGGCAACAGTGCCAATCAGCGAGCCAGGCTCGGTCAGCGTGGTAATAGTGTTAACTTCGGACTCGGCGCCGTCATCGCTGAGATATCGCGTCGCCAGACCAAAATCCAACACTTTGACGTGATTGCTGTCTGTTACGAGAATGTTCGCGCTCTTGATGTCGCGATGCATGACGTTCTTCTTGCGGGCTTCGTTGAGCGCATCGGCAATCTGAATACCGATGTCGAGGACTGCTTCAATCTCCATCGGTTCGCGCGAAAGCCGTTCCTTCAGTGTGAGCCCTTCGATGTACTCCATGGAGATGTAGTCAAGGCCATCCGCTTCGTTAATCTCGTAGATGCTGCAGATGTTGGGATGGTGAAGAGCCGCGGCTGCTTTCGCTTCCCTAACAAGGCGTTGCCTGGCGTCTTCGCCGGCAACCGAATTCTGTGAAAGGAACTTGATGGCGACCCTGCGGCTGAGCGTAGTGTCCTGGGCGAGATAGACCTCACCCATCCCGCCCTCGCCTATTTTGCGCAGGATGCTGTAATGACCGATAGGCCCGTCCTTCCATTGATTCAGTTTCAGCTTGTGGATCTGTTATCAACTCCGCGGCGCGCTTGAACGCAGGCACTTCGAGGAACTTGCTCGCCTGCTGTTGATAAGCAATCTGGGACTCTACTTCACTGCGCAGGGCATCATCACCGGCGCAAGCTTCGTTGAGAAAAGCGGCGCGCTCATCGCTTCCGAGTTCGAGCACGGACTGCGCTAGCTCATCTATCTGCTTCCATCGTTCTGGAGTCATTGCTCCGACTCTGATCCCGGCGTCGGTACCGGCTGACGGGGGCTGATGGGTGAGCAGTTGAGCCGCGGCCTCGTAGGGCGGTGAATCCATAAAACTATCGTCGTGCTCGTGAGCTGATGAGCAATGATTCAACCTCGGCGAGTAACTCAGAGTCAGATGCACAGGCTTCGGACAAGAATGCAGCGCGCTCGCCGGGCTCACGCTTAGGCGCCGCGTGATACAGCTCCTCCACTTGCTGCATACGTTCAGGTGTCATCGTCTTGAACTAACGCAAGAACCCTTAGGTGGTTCTTTTACCTGCTCAGCTCCCGCCGGAGCCAGGACCGGGCGAAACTCCAATCGCGCTCGACTGTGGCGTGAGATACTCCCAGGATCGCTGCAGTCTCTTTGATCGTCAGCCCGCCGAAGAAACGCAACTCGACAAGCCGGCTGTGCTGCGGCTTGATCGCCGCCAGATCCTTCAACGCATCATCGAGCACAACGAGATCTAAGTCAGGCTTTTTGCTGAGCCGATCGGCTTTGCTAATCGACAGCGCGTATTGTGAACCACCTCGCTTCGCCGCCTTGTGCGCGCGGGCATGATCGACCAGGATGTTCCGCATCAACGTCGCCGCCAGCCCGAAGAACTGCGCCCGGTTCTGCAAGCTGACCGAGCTTTGGCCGATGAGCCTAAGATAGCTTTGTTAACCAGCGCCGTTGCTTGCAGGGTGTGATTCTGACGTTGGCGCCGGAGATAGCTCTTGGCCAGGCGGCGAAGCTCGTCGTAGACCAGCGGCATAAGCTGATCCAGCGCGGTCTTGTCGCCGCTGCTCCACTTGTCGAGTAGTTGGGAGATACCGTCCACTCGCGCCGGTCATCAATCCCTCTTGTTTGCTTAAGTGACCCCGGCCCGTTTGGCACGACTGTGAAAAAGTTTGCGTAACTGGGCGCACTCTAACACCAGTGTGATTCTTTTCGCCAACTGTTTTCACCCAACACCGGTATAGCCGAGGGCAGTTAGAACTGGGACTCGCTGCCCAGGGCTGAAGATACCACCGGGTGCGGACTCTGTGTGGGAAGTCGTGAGAATTCCCCAAACGGCAGATTGGGGACGTTTCCCTCCAAGCTAAGCGAACGCCGCGGACATACCCACTTCGTGAGAAGTGGGTTCGTGATGTTGCAGCCTACAACGAAGCGCCTGCCGGGACATACCCACTTCGTGAGAAGTGGGTTCCTGATGTTGTGGCCTACGACGAAGCGCACGCCGGGATATACCCAACTCGTGAGAAGTGGGTTCCTGATGTTGTGGCCTCCGACGAAGCGCACGCCGGGACATACCCACTTCGTGAGAAGTGGGTTCCTGATGTTGTGGCCTCCGACGAAGAATCTAGTGGAGGCAAACGATCAAGCCTCAACGAAGACGAAGCAGCGCGGCCGGCCCCTTGTAGGCCAAAACATCACGAACCCACTTCTCACGAAGTGGGTATGCAGCGCCGTCGGCCCCTTGTAGGCCAAAACATCACGAACCCACTTCTCACGAAGTGGGTATGCAGCGCTCGCCGGCCCCTTGTAGGCCAAAACATCACAAACCCACTTCTCACGAAGTGGGTATTGCAGCGCTCGCCGGCCCGCTGTAGGCCACAACTGGGGTGCACCCCTAAAGTGAGACAACGAGTTAAGGTGGGGTCCATATTTCGGCAACTTGTTTGTTGCAAATCGCCACGACATTGTTGCAGAGTAGCGCGCGGTTGGTGAAGCGGAAGCGGGCTCTGCTGGAGAGCAACCCGCCAGGAATAGCCAACTGGAGACTCATCAGCACGATGAGTTAGGGCGTGGCCGCAAGGTCGCGCCCTTTGACATTGAAGATGATTCTAATGAGTTTCCCTATGCCTTAAAAAACTCATGTTCGCGCCTCAGCAACTTTCGGTTTCGACAGATCGCGCTCAAACTCAGCAGGAGGTAGATAACCTAATGCCGAGTGCAGGCGCTTTTCGTTGTACACCTTCTCCAGAAATCGTTTGATTCCTGTTCTCACTTCCCGCTCGTCTCTGTACTCCGATCTATAAGACCTCCTCGTATTTCAATGTCTTCATGAAGGACTCGGCCTGAGCGTTGTCATAGGGATTTCCCTTCCGGCTCATGCTAATCTGAATCTCGTGTTCAGTAAGCAGATCGATGTACTCGGTCGCCGCATACTGCACGCCGCGGTCTGAGTGATGGACCAGATCAGATGAGATCTGCCGGCTTCTCAGAGCCATGCGCAGAGCCCTCAGAGTGAGCTCGCCTTCCATTGTCCGACCGAGTTCCCAACCGATCACCCGCCGCGAAAATGCATCCAGAATGACCGCCAGATAAACAAACTCGCACAACAGCCGTATGTAGGTTATATCGGCCACCCAAAGCTGATCCGTGCCTGTTGGCGCTATTTTCTTCGCCAGATTTGGATATACCTTGAAGCCATGCCTGGAATCAGTCGTCCGCAAAACTTGCGTCTTCGCAAACACAGCAAGTTGTCTTCACCCATGATGCGCAGCACTCGCTTGTGATTGGCGGGTTGCTTTCGCCGCTTGAGCTCGGCGCACACTCGCCGGTAGCCATAGCTTGGCATCTCAATGGCAATCTTCTGAATCTTGTCCCTCAGCTCCACGTCCCCATCAACCTCCTGCCGAGCAACGAACCGATAATAACCTGCCCGGCTCACCTGCCCGGCCTCACACATCTGGCTCACCGATAGTTCGCTCTCCGCTTCTACTTCTTCCTCGATCTTTTCGAAGAGCGCCCGCCTCGACCTGCGTTTTCCAGCAGCCGTTGTTCCTCTACCCGCTGCAAGGCTTTTTTTAAGAAGTTATTCTCCAGGGTCATCTGGCCGATCTTGCGCTCGAGTTCCGCTTCTCGGTTGGGCGTCCTGATGTTGCCGTTGCCTGAAAAAGCTCGGCTCGGATTCTGCCGGATCTCTTGCTTCCATCGCCGCAGAACGTTCTCGTGCAGCTCAAGCTCGCGCGCAACTCGTGCTAGAGACTTACCCGATTCGATCTGTTCGATAGCAGCCACCTTAAACTCACGTGAGAAAATCCTTCGAGATATCGCCACAGTCGCTCCTTTCTTTCAAAAACTGTAGCTTAACTCGTTGTCTCAAAAATGGGGGTGCAGTCCAAACATCACGAACCCACTTCTCACGAAGTGGGTATGCAGCGTCGCCGGCCCCGGTTGGGGTTTTCCAATGCACTTATCATCGCGCCTCTTCCTCGTCGTCTCGCCTTCCGTGGAATTCAAGCGACGCATTAATCACACCCGTGTCAGACGGCGTGAGGGGATTTGACTCCGCTTTCCGATCTAGTAGCTGTAGCCGGCAACTTGAGACACAGAGCCAAGCTACACAAGAAAGCAAATGCACGGTCTGCCTTCGGGGCCGTGAAAGGAAATGAGGAATGGCTACTCGAAAAAGCTCACTCTCGTCGTTCTTGCTTGTGGCAGTCCTCCTCGCTCGCGCTTGTGCCTTCGGGGTGCGGCGCGCGGCGCAAACCAAATCTTGGCCGTATCTTTGCTCCGGTCCGCGTGAGTACCGGCAAACGTCCAATCATCGTCGTCCCGGGTTTACTCGGCACGGAGTTGGTCAACCAGCGCACCGGAGAGGTCGTTTGGCCCGCGCTGCGTCGCTGCTCCGACGATGAGCTGGATCTGCCCGTGTCTCCGAACCTCGCCGCCAATCGTGACGGCCTGCGCCCAGGCAACATAATCGACAAGGCTCGATTCGTGCGCATCCTGCCGAAGGTTTCTTTCGACATGAGTTGCTGGATTTGCTGCGAATTTACGGCGGCTACAAGGAAGGCGACTGGGACAATCCGCCGAGGATGGGGATCAAGACATTTTTTATGTATTCGCTTATGACTGGCGAAGGGACACCGTTGAAACGGCCCGGACGTTCTTCAGCCGAGTCAAGACGCTGAAAAGCAAACTTGACCGTTCGGATTTGAAGTTTAATCTGATAACCCAATCCAACGGCGGCCTGGTCGCACGATACGCGGCGATGTACGGGGACGCGGATTTGGCTCCAGAAGGAGTTCGGCCTGTGCCGACGTGGGCCGGGGCCGAGCACATCGAAAAGATCGTGATGTTTGGCGCTCCCAACGAGGGCACGTCCGAAGCGTTTGCTACGTTGCTTCGCGGTTACTCGATCACTTCAGGGACAAGCCGCCGCATGCGGCTGTTGCACAAGCTTTCGCGCGAAGACGCCCTGACGGCGCCGTCTATGTTTGAGCTTCTGCCGCACGCGGGTTTGACGCGATTCCTCGACGGCGACTTAAAGCCGCTGCAGATCGATCTGTATGACCCGGCGGTATGGCGGCGCTACGGTTGGTCCGCGGCGAACAACCCGGATTACCGAAGACGCTTCATCCAGGGAAAGACTGGCAGTGACGGTCTGGGAGCCACGCGCGATTCGGCCGATGACCTGGACGCTTACCTTGCCGTTGTTCTTAATCGGGCGAAACGGTTTCACGAGTCTCTCGATGTAGCTTTGGACGAGGCCTCGCCGGTTAGCATTTATGCTTTTGGCGGGGATTGTGAAGAGACTCTCGATGCGCCGGTGATTCTTCGGGACGCTGGAACCAATAAGTGGGTGACGCTAGTCGAGCCGCGCGAGTTGCGGTCGTCGACCGGGCGAGTTCTTTCGCGAGATGAAGTCGCGAATGCGATGTTTGCGCCGGGCGACGGAACTGTAACACGCTGTTCGTTGCTGGCTGAGAGATTGGCTAGCACGAGCGTGAATCATTCGGAATACACCTCGGCATTGCCGTTGGTGTACTCGGTTTTCGGCTGTGACATCCACAGCAAGTTGCAGAGGAATCCGACGCTGCTCGACAACGCGCTTACACTACTGGTCAGCCAAAGCACGGTGTTGATGCGAGGTGACGCGAGCAGGGTGCGTTCAAGATAGATCCACCACTAGTGACGCGCGGTTTCCTGATACCCGCTGACGGATACGACTATGAATCCCGAGGCGGCTTCGCCAAACGCCGCCAAGACGCATCAACGGCTGGATGAGATGCCACCTGCGCATCCTTAGTAACCTGATCTTTTTGACAATAGTCGGCCTCTGATATTCGTCTAAGTAGTTACGAGACTGAACTGTGTTGAAAAGAGGAGAAACGAATATATGCGGACGAAACCCTATTTTCTCTGCGCCCTTATCCTGTTCCTTTCGCTAACGGCATTAGCCCAGTTCAGTGGGCGCGACATGGAAAAGGAGGAGTTGATATGGCAAGACCTTCATTCTATCGCCCCCCACTCAGTCGAAACATTCAAGGCAGCCACTGCGGCGTTAGATGACGCTGATTACGAAAAATCCGCGAGATTGTATGAAGAGGTCTTCAAAAAGGCGCCAGACTTTGATCCAGTGATGCGCCGGCTGGGGCTTTCCCTAGAAGAGATAGGGCGAAGGCAGGAGGCATGGCCCTGCTTGAGGGTGCGGTTTCAAAGAATCGCTCACCCGAGAATCTGATAAGCCTTGCTCAACACCTGGCGTTTCTCGGCGAAGGAAAGAGCGGCCCCAAGCAGGATCTGGAGCGCGCCCTGAGACTTACAAAAGAGGCCGCCGCCGCAAACACCAGGGATGATCCAAGCTACTGGGCGGTGGCGGCTCAGCTGGCTGTCGAACTGGCGAAAGAGGAAGACCTCCGCGATGCCACCAAAGCGCTCGTCAAGCAGTACCCTGAAGCGATGGCGACCCACTATTTCAGCGCGGTTGTCGCTGCCGAAGACGAAGATTGGATCAAGGCTGAAGATGAGATCAAAAGGCACAACGCCTGGGGCTTCCTGCCGAAGTAGCGAATGAAAATTCTCGCTTCAGGCATTCACACGAGGGCTACAGTTTGGCGCTACGCGTATTATTCGCTAAATCTGGTAGCCGCATGGGCTGTTGGGCTAGCTGTGTTGTTTGCGCTGGGTAAAGTGTTCTCGAAAGCGACTCTGCAATGGATTGAGACGGCTGATCCGAATGCTGGGGTCAACGGCAGCGATTTTCCCATTCGCAAGTACTACAGATGGCTGATTAATGTCGCGGGCGTGTACTACTACGTCTCCATCCCGGTGGTCGTCTTTCTCGTCCTGGTTTACGGCCGCTTCGGTAACCTGTGGTTTCTTCACCCTTGGTCGCATCCCAATCTATCTCATATTCAGCCTGGTCGTCGGGTCTATTGTGACCGTTTACAAAATGATCCGCTCGCTCTTTATCAAGATCGAATCTGAAGAACCTGGCCGCAGGCTGCGAGACGACGAAGCGCCTGATCTTTGGGCTTTGGTGCGCGAAGTTGCTCAGACTCTAAGCACACGGGTCGTTGACGAGATTCGTGTCGCACCCGGAACAGAAATGGCTGTGTACGAGCGAGGAAGTTTCAAAGAGCGAATGCAAGATCGCGGCCGCCGGGTATTGATTATAGGAGTGGGCACGTTAAATGGATTCAATCAGGGAGCATTCCGCGCTGTGCTGGCGCATGCGCATGGACACTTCCGCCATCGCGATACGGCGGGCGGGGATGTGGCCATCCGAGATCAACCGTGACATGATGAAGTTCGCGATTGCGATGATTGAAAGCGGCCAAGCGGTGTGGTGGAATGTGGCGTTCCAGTTCTTACGCGTATACCACTTCCTCTTTTGTCGCATCAGTCACGGAGCGACTCGACTTCAAGAGGTGCTCGCAGACCGAGTCGCAGCGGGCAAATAAGCCCGAAGGCTTTTGAGGAAGGGCTCACTCACATCATACGCAGGGAGGTCGAGTTCGAGGACATAACATATTGGGAGATCAGCGAGGCAAACAAGGGGCTGCGCGCTGTTCAAAATGTTTATGAACTAAGAGCTTCGGAGGAACAGAGGATTGAAGAAAAAATCAAAGAAGCGATAAATCGCCCGACGAGTGAAGACGACACTCACCCAAGTCCTGTCGAGCGGTTTCGTCTTGCCCGTCGGGTCACCTGGAACGATGAGCTACCCCGTACAGGCATGGTCTGGGATCTCTTCAAAAATAGAGTGGCTATTACCGACGAGATGGTAGTTCGCTAATCAATGAGACAGGTTAAGGAAAGCCGTTAGCGGAGGTTAAGAAGGAGAGAACTGCAGCGGGTCGTTTCACGGCGATGAACTCAAAGGAACACGATGAACCAGGAAGAGAGATCCCGAGGATGTCTGCTTGGGCTTGCGGTCGCAATGGCGGACCTCCATGTGGCTCGCTCCGATCCCGATGTATTTCTTCCCCGATCTCGATGCCGTGGAACGATTCGCTGCGGACAGCTCGCGGACCACGCACGGCGCAGAAGAATGCATCGATGCGTGTCGTCTCTTCGCAAGAATCATTTGCCGGGCGCTTCTCGGCAGGCCGAAGGACGAAGTCATCCTCGATCTCAGTGTCACGTCCAGGAATTCTGTCGCGCAAAGACGCGAAGGGCCGCAAAGATCGCAAAGAGATGCTGAGTCTTTCGTTTCAGGGGAACGTATCGCGGCGATCGCTCGCGGAGCCTACCGGGAAAAGTCCGAGGCGGATATTCGCGGGTCCGGCTAAGTCGTCGAAAGCCTCGAGGCTGCCTTGTGGGCCTTCGCACGCACTGAGAGCTTTGAGGACGCGATTCTCGTGGCCGCCAATCTGGGCGACGACGCCGATACGACGGCCGCAGTGTGCGGCCAGGTCGCTGGAGCATACTACGGCGAGCCCGGTATTCCGGCGCCTTGGCTTGAGCGCCTGGCGCTTCGCTCGGAGATCACCAGGCTGGCTGATCAACTCCGCGTGAAAACCGAAAGGAACGATTGAGAATTCGCCCGGCGGTCGCAGATCGGTGAGGGAACCGGGCAGGGGATTCCGTTGTAATAAGTGTGAGGACAAGGAAGATGCAAATGGCTTGTGATTGGGTGGGGACTGGTGCAAGAACATTCTCTCAAGCGGAGTAACGATGCCGGTCTCCAGGAAGTAGGAAAGAAAGTGAATCGAAACGCAACTGCGTTGCATCCTTATTGGAGGGAGCTAACTAAACACCAACATTTGGTTGACGCACTGGCCACCCGCCTACAACTCACCAGTTTCTACTGGGACAGCAGCTTTGTCGTCTAACGCAATAGCAGACTTTGGAGGAGGGTGTGATTAAAAGTGGGACTTAGGCCATAATTGCGGCGGAGCAGTTCCAGGAAGAGAGGTAGCAGGCAGCCCCACGGTGCCGCGAGCACCTTAGTCGAGTCGGGAACGAGGTAATACCGTGGGCACTTTCAAATCGGACAAGCAACGAGTTGAAGAGCTAGCAGATCGGCTTAATCGACATCCTGAGTTTCGAGATAAGGTAGAAGAGCTGCTCGATATTGTGGATAACAAGTCAGGCAACGCTAACAAGGCGGACGACGCAGAGGAATTGATCTGGGAAGAGCTGCGCGAGATGGGGCAGAGGGCGCTGCAAGATTGGGCCGAAACCAAAACATGAGCGCGTGGTTGGGGAGAGCGAGAATCGAAAGGAATTGAGCAGAGAAAAAAAGGGCTCTACTGGCACACGACGTTAGGGCGAATCTGGATAAGGGAGCAAGTTACAGGCGAGCGGGCAAACAAGTACGGCCGTTTTGTTTAGCAGCGGGAGTGAAGTGCCGGGGGTACTCGCGCCGTTTGCAACGAGCATTGACGGACTTCGGAGCAGACGAATCCTTTGGCAAGGCCCGAACAAAATCAAAGAGCACTATGGGATCGAGGTGCCGATCAGCGCGACGCGAAAAGTGACTCAAGCGCACGGCGAGGCGATGCGAAGAGGAGCCAGAGAACGAGCTAGGGAAGCAGGGCGCAAGGTTAGTGATAGCAGGAATGGACGGCAGCATTATCCCAATTGTTACTATTAAAACCGACGGAAAAGGCCGAGAAATCAAGGGTGAAAAACGCAAGCAGCGTCAGTTGGGCTGGAAAGAAGCGCGCTTGTGTGTGGCTCGAGACCCGAGGTCAGTCTCAGGGCATTACCGAGCGACGATCGGCGACGTTGAACGAACAGGCGGGCAACTGGTCGGGTGCGTGGCCGAAGCAGGCGGAGGCAAGTCAACCAAACTGCACTGTGTGGCAGACGGCGCGCCGTGGATCGTGACCCAGGTCGAACAGCGGTTTGGAAGTCAGGCGAATTTTCTAGTGGACTTCTACCACGTGAGCGAGTACCTGGCAGCGGCGTCTGAGTTGTTGGGCAAGAAAGTCCGATGCTCAAACATCAACAACGTAAATTGAAAGCTAATCAAACAAGCGAAGTGATAAAGGAACTAACGAAGCTGGAACCAATCGAGAAAGCAAAACTGGCAAGTGTCGCGGCAAGGGCTCAGTCAAAGAAGGAAGACCCACCGGTCGGCGCCTGCAAGCGGTACCTAGAGAACCGACTTGAATACCTGGACTAAAAGACAGCACTCCTTAAAGGACTCCCGATAGGCTCGGGGAGAAACTGAAAAGCGGTCACCGATGGGTCATTCAAGCGCGGCTGAAGATTGCTGGAGCTTGGTGGAAAATGGACATCGCAGAACGAATGTTGAAGCTTCGGACAATGCGTGCGAGCGGCGAGTGGGACTCATACTGGCGCAGAGTTCGTCAAGCTGCGGCTTGATGGAAAGTCCCACTTCTAATTACACCCTTGGAGGAATGGTCCTATGAATCGCTCAAATGGCTTGCTCAATTTACTTGTCGACACCAAAGGGGGAGAAGAAAATGATCAGCGGGAAACGATTGCGAGTTGTGATCTTTGTGTCAGCGGTTGCGGTAGGCTTAATGCTGACGTTGTTGGTCGAGAAGAAACGAGTCAATGCTGCTGGAATATTCACCGTCATCAACACCAACGATGCTGGGACAGGCTCGTTTCGTCAGGCGATCACGGATGCCAACGCTATGGGCGGCGGGACGATTGACGCGACCGGGGTGAGCGATTCTATCTATCTGCTGACAGCGCTGCCGAATTTGGATAGCAACATCACCATCAATGGGGCCATCGTGCGCAGCGCGGCCGTGGGCACGCCGGATTTCGGAATCTTCGTTATCAACGGCGGCAAGATCGTCGTCATCAACAGGTTGCGGATTGAGAACGGGAAAACGCCGGGTTTTCCAGGCGGCGGCGGTATCACGAATAATGGCGGCACGGTAACAATCAACGATTGCTTTATCTGTTATAACTCTACTTCTGATGTCGCCGCCGGCGGCGGTATCGCGAACAATGGCGGCACGGTAACAATCAACGATTGCTTTATCTGTCGTAACTCTACTTCTAATGTCGCCGACGGCGGCGGCATCGCAAATTATTTCGGCACGCTGATTGTCAACAACTCTACCATCGATGGAAACTCTGCCTCTGGCGGCGGGCGGCATCGCCAACACAGGTACGCTGACTGTCAACAACTCGATTATCAGTGGTAACTCTGCCTCGGGCGACGGCGGCGGCGGCATCTTAACAACCCACGGCACGCTGATAGTGAGCAACTCATACGTCGTCGGAAACGTTGACACTGGAGGCGGTGGCGGTGGCATCTTCACCCAAGGGACGGCGAAGGTCAGCAACTCTACCGTCGCCTACAACTCTGTTGTTTTGAACATTGGTGGCGGCATCGTGAATCAAGGTACGCTGACGGTCAGCAACTCAACCGTCGCCAATAACTCTACTGATTCCATCTTCGGCGGCGGCGGGATCGTCAATTCTGGTATGCTGACGATCAACAACAGCACCGTTACTAATAACTCCGCAACGGCCGGAGGAGGCGGCGGCATCGCCCAATTCTTAGGTTCAGTGAACCTGCAAAGCAGCATTGTTGCGAAAAACTCAGGGGCAAGTCCCGATGTGTCAGGTGCGTTTACCTCCTTAGGCCACAACCTAATAGGCAACACCTCCGGCAACAGCGGTAGCGACATCTCGCAGGGCGACCTCATCAACGTCGACCCACTGTTTGAACTCGACGCCATGGGCAACCCGTGGCTGAAAGACAACGGCGGCCCTCGCGTCGGCACTGAGCCGAACCAGCGGCTGATTCCGACCATAGCCCTGCTGCCCGGTAGTCCCGCCATTGACCACGGCCGGAACACCGCGCCGCCCCTGCTCACCGACCAGCGCGGCCTTGGCTTCGCACGCACCTACGATGACTCTGCGGTCGGCAACGGCACGGGCGACGGTACAGACATCGGCGCCTTTGAGGTCCAGCTCCCGTGCAAACTCATGGCCTACGCCTTCACTCAGGCTACCGGTGCCTCTGTAGCGCCGGGCGACCGACACTGGCAATCACTGTGATGACTGTACGACTGAAATCACATTGCCTTTCCCCTTCACGCTGTACGATCGGACATTTACGACGGCGAGGACAAGCTCGAATGGTAACTTGCAGTTTGTTGGCAGCAATGCAGACTACGAAAGCCGTTGCGTGCCGAGCCCGGACTTTAGCTACACTATCTTTGCATTGTGGGATGATCTGATCACAGAAGATGCAGCATCTGATCAAGGCGTCTTCACTTCAATCAGCGGCAGCGCGCCCAATCGTGTCTTCAATATCGAGTGGCGCGCCAATTCCTGTTGCAATGACGGCGCGCCAACCGTTGATTTTGAGATACGCCTTTACGAGAACTCAACGCGCTTCGATCTCGTCTACGGACAGGGGAGTGCTAGGGTCGGGGGCAAGGTCGGCGTGCAGCGGACCAGCAGTTCCGGCTGCTTTACCGACTTCTCCTGCTCCAACCCTGTATTCCCAGCCACGTTCCCAGGCCTGTCGCTGATCTTCAAGGGTTCTGGCTTCTTCATATGTGTGCAAGATGACAGCAATGGCAACCTGCTTCAATTCAACTCAACCACCGGTGACTATCAATTCACCAGATGCAGCGCTGGCCTCGTTCTCGCCGGAACAGGAACTGTGATCAAGAGAGGCGGAACCTTGACGCTCCAACATTTCGCGGGCGACCGCAGAGTGCTGGCTCAGGTTGATACAACCGTGAATAGAGCTACTGCCTCCGTACAGGTGTTTTCACAAGGAACAACCTTCACAATAATGGACCGGAACACAACCAATAACTCCTGCGGCTGTCCCTGACGGCGGAAACGAATTTGTGTCACGTAACACAACGAACAACACTTGGCAGTGCTCTCGATCGCACTGATATCGACGAGACCCTTGAAGTCGACTCCGGGTCTAGTATTCATTGGCCGCAGGATGTGTTACTCATCACCGTGTTGAATCAGTCGTACGATCTCGAAGGAGTTTCCAATGAGATTATCTAATCAGAAGTCATCTCTGACAAAGGCGATGAGAGCGTCAATGTTTGTCCTGAAGCAATCGGCTATTTTGATCGTCGCCGCGGCGAGCTTGTTGCATTGGTCTCTATCGCCAGCTTAGCAACGCAGCATCCTGTGATGCCGGCCTCAACTCAGCGACAAACTCAGACGTGAAACTGGATACTGTCAATTCAACCTTTGAGTCCAGGTCTGACAGAGACGAGAGGGCGAGAATCGATTCGGAGTACGGTAAATTGCCGCTCAGTTTTGAAGCAAACCAGCGACAGGACGACTCGAGAGGAAGGTTCATCGCTCACGGCATGGGTTACGACCTGCGTCTTGCCCAGACTGATGCGCTCTTGACATCGCAGGCGCGGGTTCGCCGCGATCACCGCTGCGAATGAGACTGGTCGGAGGCAATAGGAATGCGCGTGCGGCAGGACTCGACGAGTTGCCGGGCAAATGTAACTACTTCATCGGGAACGATCCTGATAAGTGGCGAACAAACATTCCGACTTACGCGCGGGTCAAGTACGAAAGCGCCTATCCCGGAGTCGATCTGATGTTCTATGGAAACCAGCGGGAGCTGGAGTATGACTTCATAGTGGCTCCCGGAGCCAGTTTCAGGTCCATAAGGTTGCGTTTGATGGGGCGCGCCGTGTTCGGCTGGATGATGCGGGCAACATTGTAATCGAGACCCCTGTTGGAGAGATGCGCCATCGCAAACCCGTCGCTTATCAGTTGAAGAACGGAGCCAGGCTGCCGGTTGCCGCTAACTACGTTCTTAACAAGAGTCGTCAAGTCAGCTTTGAGATCGGAGCCTATGATCCAAGCCAACCCTTGATTATCGATCCCGTGTTGAGCTATTCGACGTATTTGGACGCCGGTGTGATCAGAAAGGTCGCGGTAGATCCTTTTGGGAATGCGTACCTGGTGGGAACCCTCCCGTTCGACTCTTTCGGCGGCACTTCTATCGCGTTTGTAAAAAAGCTAAACCGCGTAGGCGGCGCCCTGCTCTATTCCACTTTCCTGGGCGGCAATGATCAGACGCCTGCAACGGGAATTCGCAGTCAAGGCTTTGGTGTCGCAGTGGATTCTATTGGCGGCGCCTATGTTACAGGCTCAACAAATTCGAAAGACTTCCCCACTACGCCAGGGCGCGTTTCAGGCGACGCTGCAAGGCCCTCAGGGCAGGACTCCGGTTTCATAACCAGGTTGAGTTCAGCCGGCGATTTGCTTGTCTACTCAACGTACTTAGCCGGTGTTAATGACTTTGGCAGCAGTTCTGTCGCGGCGATCGCTCTGGATCGAACCGGTAGCGCTTACGTAACTGGAAGCACGGACTCAGAAAAATTCCCCACGATTAATCCAGCGCAAGCGATCAATCCTGGTGGAATTTGTCTCAGCGGCGATACTCGATATCCCTCTGTAATCGTGAGGCGTTCGTAAGCAAGCTGAACCCTTCAGGTTCCGCTCTTAGCTATTCTACATATCTGGGCGGTCCGGGTGACGATAATGGCAAGGACATCGCCGTCGACGCCACCGGGAGCGCATACGTTGTCGGAACAACTTCGGCTTACACTTTTCCGACGAAGAACGCATTTCAGCAACAGCGTAGTGGCGGTTCTGACCTCTTCGTCGCGAAGCTTAGCGCGGCAGGAAACGAGTTTATTTATTCAACGCTCCTAGGCGGCGGTCGGAAGCGAAACGGGCTCAGGTATTGCGATTGACTCGTCCGGCAACGCATACGTTACCGGAAGCACTTCTTCGAACGATTTCCCGACTACCGCCGGCGCGCTTCAGACAGTCAATTCCAACTGCACCCTCTTCAAGAGCACGGATGCCGGGACCAACTGGAGCGCGATTCACAGGGGACTACCCAGCAGTACTCTTTGGTGCGGCAAGTGGAATTTGATCCATTGGACCCAAATTCGGTGTACGTAAACACAATAGACGGATTCTTCAAAAGCACAGATCGCGGAAACAGCTTTCGAAGTCTTTCACTACCAACGTCCAATTCAGTCGTTGGGCTTACGAGATTTGCCATTGATCCGACTAACCCATTGATCATGTATGGCGGAACCGATGTTGGTCCTTTTAGTAGTCTGCAAAAGAGCACTGATGGAGGTAACTCATGGTTCTCGACCGGGCTTAATGCTGGTCCAGCTGTCAGTATTTTGATTGATCGCAAAGATCCTGCGACGGTGTATGCCGCATTTGAGTACACCGTTCCCTACGAAGTTGCAGCAATTTTCAAGAGCACCGACGGCGGAATCAACTGGGCTCGCTCGTAAAGCGAATAAGTCGCGGTCCGGTCGTCTGCCTTGGCTATTTCGCCGTCGAAGCCAAGAAAGCTATATGCCGTTTCTGGCGGCTCCTTATATCGGTCTGCCAATCGTGCAAAAAAGTGGAGTCCCGGTGGCTTTTCCAGCAGCAGCAACGAATGCGATCTGGTAGTTGATCCGAGCGCTGCGAACACATTGTACGTCTCATCTCTGTTTGGCGTTTCCAGGAGCACGGACGGAGGAAGAAGCTTCCCGGCCAGATTGCTCTCGACGGGTGTTGGTGCGCTCGTCATCGACCCGAGAAACACCTCGACCATTTATGCAGCTGGCCTCGAGTGCTGCGCGAACAAACTCTTAAAAAGCACCGATGGCGGGGCGAGCTGGGTTACGACAAGCGCGGGCATAACCAGCGATCACGTGAGGCGCTCGCGATTGACCCGAACGACACATCAGTTATTTATGCTGGAACCATTTCAGGAGGCGACGATTCATTCGTAGCAAAGATCGACCCGACAGGCACCGTTCTTGTTTATTCCACTTATCTAGGTGGAACACGCAATGATCGGGCTAACGCCATTGCCGTTGACGGGCAGGGCAATGTTTACGTTACTGGTCAGACTTCTTCCTTTGATTTCCCACTCGAGAGCGCAATGCAGTCTAGCAAGCTCGGCGGTCTGTTTAGCTACGACGCGTTTGTCATTAAGCTCGATTCAGTTGGCGGGTTGATTTTCTCCACTTATCTCGGCGGCTCCGGCGATGACATCGCCTGGTCAATAGCATTAGACATCGCGGGTGGAATATACATCGCAGGCAGCACCACTTCAGATGATTTTCCGTTGCTTGATCCCCTCCAGTCGACTCGCAACGGCCCTTCGAACAATGGCTTTGTCACGAAAATTGTGAATTCGTCCACGTTACAGGCGGATATGCCCGCGCGATTCGGAGGCATCCGAGCGACCAGAAACTCGAAAATCTTATTGGAGAAGCAGGGTCTCCGAGGCGTCGCTAGAGTTTCGCTTTGCAAGTGTGAAGTAGAGGTTGTTACTTGCTCGCGGCTTGAGCGTGATAGTCCTGCAGACTCCTCACCTGAAGCTCTTCTTCCCGCAGCGCGCGAATCGCCGCGACCGTCGCCACGGCTAGCGCCAGTCATCGTCGTCACGCAAGGCACCGAGTATTGAATTGCCGCGCGGCGGATCGAGCGCTCGTCGTAAAACGATGTCCGGCCCAACGGAGTGTTGATGATTAATTGGACCTCTTGGCTCTTCACAAGGTCCGTCGACGTTCGGGCGGCCTTCGTTTACCTTGTAGACAAACCCGCACGGCAATCCTTCGGCCTCGAGCCTCTTCTGTGTGCCGCGGGTGGCCACCAGCTTGAAACCCATCTCATGAAGCTCGCGCGCGAGGTCCAAAACGACACGTTTGTCCTGATCGTTCACGCTGATGAACACTGTTCCCTCGCGTGGCAACTTTGTGCCCGCTCCCTGCTGGGCTTTCAAATAAGCGCTCCCGAACCCTTCGGCGACTCCCATCACTTCTCCGGTCGAACGCATCTCGGGGCCCAGAACCGGATCGACACCCGGGAATTTCGCGAAAGGAAAGACCGGCGATTTGACGTAGAAGCGATCGACCGTCAGCTCATCAGGAAGATCGAACTCCGAGAGCTTGCCGCCGATCATCAAGCGCGCGGCTATCTTCGCAAGCGGAACGCCAGTGGCCTTTGAAACAAACGGAACGGTTCGAGACGCTCGCGGGTTCACCTCTAGCACGTAAACCGTGTCGCGCCAGATCGCGAATTGAATGTTCATCAGCCCGATCACGTTCAGTGCCTTCGCAAGCTCGCACTGTATAGCGGCGCATCGCCTCGAGATGAGCTACGCTGATTCCCCAGGGCGGAAGCACACACGACGAATCGCCCGAGTGAATCCCGGCTTCTTCGATGTGCTGCTGGATTCCCGCGATGACCACTCGCTCGCCGTCGGCCAGAGCATCGACATCGATCTCGACCGCGTCTTCGAGAAATGAATCGATCAACACTGGGTGCGCGGGCGAGGCTTCGACGGCGAACGTCATGTAGTTGTCGAGCGTCGCTTCATCATAGACGATTTGCATCGCGCGCCCACCGAGCACATAACTCGGCCGCACAAGCACTGGGTAACCGATATCGGTCGCCGCGTCGCGAGCCTCTTCATTTGACGTCGCGGTACCGTTTGGCGGTTGCGGAATACCAAGCTCGATGAGCAGCTTGCCGAATCGCTTGCGGTCCTCGGCCAGATCAATCGATTCGGGCGAAGTGCCGATGATTGGAACACCGGCCTCGAGCAGACTCATCGCGAGATTTAGCGGAGTCTGCCCGCCAAACTGAACGATGACTCCGACTGGCCGCTCGCGATCGACTATTTCCATCACGTCTTCGAAGGTCACGGGTTCGAAATACAACCGATCAGAAGTGTCATAGTCCGTCGACACTGTCTCCGGGTTGCAGTTGACCATTATCGACTCGTAGCCCTCTTCCTTGAGCGCGAATGCCGCGTGGCAGCAGCAATAGTCAAACTCGATGCCTTGCCCGATCCGATTTGGCCCCGAGCCAAGGATCATAACCTTCTTGCGTGATGTTGTGTCCGCTTCGTCTTCGTCTTCGTAGGTCGAGTAGAGATAGGGCGTAAAGGATTCGAACTCCGCGCCGCAGGTGTCGACTCGCTTGAACACCGGCCGGATTCCCATCTCGATTCGGGCGCTGCGAACGCCGCCCTCGGTCGTGCCGAGCAGGGTCGCCAGCCGCTGATCTGAGAAGCCCATGCGCTTGGCCTCTCGCAGATCGCTCAGTGAGATGGTTTCGATTCGCTCGCGTCGAAGCTCACGTTCGCTCTCGGCTATCTGCGAGAGATTATCCAGAAACCACGGATCGATCTTTGTCAGCTGGTGAAGCTCTTCGGCCGGGTAGCCAATCGTGAGCGCGTGCATCACGAAGTAAACGCGCTCAGCCGACGGCACCACAAGCCGGCGCCGCAACTCAATATCGTCCAGATCCGAAGGCACGCGAAAGGCGCTTCGAACCTCAAGAGAGCGCATTCCCTTTTGAAATGCTTCCTTAAACGTTCGCCCTATCGCCATCGCCTCGCCGACCGATTTCATTTGGACGCCAAGGGTCGGATCGCTGGCGGGGAACTTTTCGAACGCCCACTTTGGAATCTTGACCACGCAATAGTCGATGGTCGGCTCAAAGCTCGCGGGTGTCTTGCGAGTGATGTCGTTTGGTATTTCGTCGAGCGTGTAGCCAACGGCGAGCTTCGCGGCTATCTTGGCGATTGGGAACCCCGTGGCTTTTGACGCGAGCGCCGATGAACGCGATACTCGCGGATTCATCTCGATGATCATCAACCGGCCGTCGTGCGGATTGAGCGCAAACTGAATGTTTGACCCACCTGTTTCGACCCCGACCTTTCGGATGATACGAATGGCGGCGTCGCGCATCACTTGATACTCGCGATCGGTCAGCGTTTGAGCGGGCGCCACAGTGATGGAATCCCCGGTGTGAACGCCCATCGCGTCGAAGTTCTCAATCGAGCAGATGATGACGACGTTATCCGCGAGATCGCGCATCACTTCGAGTTCGTACTCTTTCCAGCCGATGATCGACTGTTCGATCAAGGTCTCGTGCACCGGCGAAGCGGCCAGCGCCCTCGAGACGATCTCTTCATATTCTTCGGCGTTGAACGCGATGCCGCCGCCCGTTCCTCCGAGAGTGAACGAAGGTCGGATAATTGCCGGATAGCCGATGGACTTCGCGAGCGCGCGAGCCTCGTCCATCGATTTGACGTAGCCCGAGAGCGGCATTTCGAGCCCGATCTCTTCCATTGCGCCTTTGAACAACAGTCGGTCCTCGGCAACTTTGATAGCGGGGAGCTTGGCGCCGATGAGTTCAACACCAAAGCGGTCGAGCGTTCCGTCTTCGGCGAGCGCGACCGCGATGTTCAGCGCGGTTTGGCCGCCGACGGTCGGCAGCAGCGCGTCGGGGCGTTCACGTTCAATCACCGCTCGGACGGTTTCAGGCGTGAGCGGCTCGACGTAAGTGCGATCGGCGATCTCGGGATCGGTCATGATCGTAGCGGGGTTCGAGTTGATCAGGACGATCTCGAAGCCTTCGCTGCGAAGGGCCTTGCAGGCCTGGGTGCCGGAGTAGTCGAATTCGCAGGCCTGTCCGATGACGATCGGTCCCGAGCCTACGATGAGGATCTTGTGGATGTCGGTGCGTTTTGGCATCTTATGTTAGTCAGGATTGTCTCTTGATCTCGTAGTAGTGCGGGAGCGCGAGCAAGGTGACGGCACTATTTGGATAATCGTAAATGACGGAGAAATTGTTGGTCACATCGCGACCCCGCACTGACATTTCAGCGCTCTCGCTTTCAGTGAGGACGGCGAGGTGGCCGCGAATTGTCACCACCTTGCAGTCATCTCTGCTGAATCCTATTGCTGTATCTACAGTGATCGAGCCGACCCGGCCGCCGATACCGGCAAGGGGAATCTGCTCGGCTTCGCGGGTCCGGAGAGGAATAAGCAAACTGAGAAAATCTGCGCTGAAGACTGTGCGATCAGCGCCGGCATCGAGGAGAAAGGGAACTTCAAACATCTGACCATCGGGAGCGCGCACGACGCCAGTCACGGTCGGCCTGATCACTCCGTCCTCACAAATCAACCATTCACCATTTACTCGCATAGATGCGATCCAGCTTTTCCGGCTGTATGTAGCGCACGTGCGCCACCTCATCTGGATACTTCTTGCGGAGCAAACGATGGATTTCCTCTGGGGTATCCGCGACAAACAATTCACCGCCCGCCGCGGCCACATACTTACCGCGGTAACGCTTGTAGACCTCGAGCTCT
Organism: Blastocatellia bacterium; assembly: GCA_963737945.1. Classification (GTDB taxonomy): domain Bacteria; phylum Acidobacteriota; class Blastocatellia; order UBA7656; family UBA7656; genus Onstottus_A. The sequence goes on from CAVTUR010000017.1 coordinate 424,316, forward strand.
TTTACGTGGTTATTGAACCACGTCCGATTGCGCCTGGCACTCTCAAACGCTCGCGCGAGTTCAGGCGTCATCGGTTCGTCCTCGATGATCAGTGACCTAGTCATAGCACGATGATACGTAGTCGTCGATAACCGGGTCAATCCGTTTTCCCAGTCGTGCCAAACTGTAACGTCTTCTATCCACCACTCCCGATCAATGACTCTCGCCCAACCGGGCCCGAGGCGCTGCAGGTTGATCGTCCTGGTCGAGGAGATGGGTCGTGTGTTCAGTGACGCTGATTGGCGAAGCGATCGGATCGGTCGCATTCACGGGTGTGGCAATGCTCGAAGGGTTTGCCGGGAGCTGGAGCTTCTCTGGCGATGACGTCAGCACTTTTCCCTTCGACGGAGAAAACCCAAGCGCTTTGATCTCGCTGCTGGAGTTGTTCCACTTTACCAGACCCCAGACAAATGCGATCAGGCTCAGGAACAAAAACAAAAGCGAAAGAATTACGATCGGGATCAGTTTTTCGGGGAAGCCGAGCAGGAACGGACCAGCCAGCTTGATCAGCGAGAGCACGGATGCCGCGCCTCCAATGATCATCATGCGCCGGCTGCGGTAATAGTCCTTGAGCAGCGATACTGTCCGCTCGTCTCTTTCGAGCGCGCCGGTTGTCCTCCCCCGCAGCGCATCCGAAACCACTTCAAGGTTTGTGCCGCAACGAGTGCAGAACTTCAGATCGTCGTTATTGTTCGATCCGCAGCTAGGGCAGTACATGTTGTTCCTCAGAGAAGGTCCGACAAACTTCAGTTTGTCGTGAATTCCGAATCCGTCAATCAATCCGACGACAAACTGAAGTTTGTCGGACTCGGCAAGGGCAGCGAGTCTCAGGTTGCCGGGCTACTCATACGCAAGCGCGGTCACCGGATCCTGATTCGCCGCTCGGAGCGCCGGGTAAAGCGCGCCTAACGCTCCCGCCAGTAGTCCAAGCCCCAGCGCGTAGAACAGCCACAGCGGTTCGAGCTCCACGCTGATCGGCGTCAGTCGAGTGATAGCGAATTTGCCCGCAACCGCCAGCAGCGAGCCTACCAGCACGCCAAGCGCGCTTATCAGCAAGGCTTCCATTTCGATCTGGCCCGCGATCCAGGCCTTCGATGCTCCGAGGCTCTTGAGTACTCCGATTTGCCTCGTGCGTTCGGCTACGGTTGTGTACATCGTCAACAGGATTACCAGCGAGCTGACCATGATCGACAAGGCGATCACTACGCTCAAGAAAGTCTGGAGGGCAGGTATGCCCCGCCCGATCAGGATCGGCAGATCGCGAGTAAGGGTCACGCTGTGGTCGGGGAGGGTTTCCTTGATGCGCGCTGCTATCTCTTCCTGCCTCGACGGGTCGCTGAGTTTCACTAGCAACATCGAACAGAGCTTCCGATTCAGAAACTGTTGCATCGTCGTGAGGGGCACCTTTAGCCGGGCAAGTGATTCAGGTTCGAATATGCCGACTATGCGGAAGGGACGGTCGAAGATTTCAATCTCATCGCCGACCTTCATGTTGTGGCGCTTCTGCTGGATTCGGTCGATGATTACTTCGTCTCCTGATCTTAACGGCCGGCCCTCGACCACGCGCAAATCGGATACTCGGGTGAACGAGTCGTAGTCGATTCCGTCAATGACGTGCCCGGAGAGAAACTGGCCCACTGGCACGACGTCACGCACCCCGTCAATCGCCTCGATCTTCGCGGCCAACTCCAACGGAAGTGAAAGCGTTGGGTTCAAGCTGAGGCCAAACGTTGAGCCCGGCGGGCCGAGAATGATCTCAGCGGTCACGGCTGCGTTGCGCCGCCCCTGATCGTGAAGGAAGCCGTGGGCAATGCCCACCGTCAGAACTACCAGGACCACGCCGAGCGCGACGCCGACCATTGTCGTGACTGTCCGCGTCTTGCGGTAGAAAATGTTTGATAGTACGAGATTATCCATGGAGTTCAATGATACGCGGTTCAGGTGAGAGGGAACAAATCGATGTCTGGCGGGTGTTGTGTTCCCGCGATTGACCCTCCGTCGGGAACTCATTTCGCGCCAAGACACAAGTCTCGCAAAGCCGCGGAGCGCATCAATGGGCATAGCCGGGTCGGAGCGTGTAATATGAAGTAGGACAGCGCGAAGCATACTCCGGATCGCGGTTTCGTTGAGAAAGAGCACGTCCAAATCCCACCAACGCAGTTGGTGGGATTTGGAGGGCGGGCGCGGGTCCTCTTGTAGGCCGAGTATGAACAATCCACCAACTGCGTTGGTGGGATTCAAGAGAAGGCAGTTTGGGATTCAAGAGAAGGCGATTTGTGGCCGCGATTGTAGGCTGAGTATGAATAATCCACCAACTGCGTTGGTGGGATTCAAGAGAAAGCGAATCGGGCTCTTTGTGGCCGCAGCTGCAGGCTGTGTGAAGAATCCACCGACTGTATTGGTGGAGGCTCACCGCGTCAAGGTGAGCCAAATGATTGCTCCGATCTATAAACATGCAACTCCTGGCGGAGTTGGGGACCTTGAGCAGCCGCGAGTCTCCGAGCTAACGAGTGTGTCTCCAAGCAAACGAGTAAGACTTCCGAGCAAACGAGTGAGTCTCCCGCGAACGAGTAGCGAATTGATTGATGGCGGTCTAACTCCAATGACACCCTGCTGGGTTTGGAACCGGCGTTCATCCGAGCCTATGATAGTCAGTGACAAGGCCCCCAGGTAGGCTGCGAGCCTTGCTCGGGGAACATGCGCAAGAATCTCCTATCTTTTTTGGACGACTGCAAGCGGCACGGATCGCAAACCGCGCTCGCGTATCAGCGCGGGCTCAGAGTCTCGCGCTGGTCATACACCCGTCTACGCTCAACGGCATTTCAGTTCGCCCGCGAGCTCGAGGCTCGCAATATATCAAAGGGTGACCGCGTCCTGTTTTGGGCGGAGAGCTGCCCCGAGTGGGTGGCTGCTTTCTTTGGTTGTCTGCTGCGAGGCGTCATCGTTGTGCCTCTCGATTTTGAGAGCTCGCCCGAGTTTGCGACCCGTGTTCAACAACAGGTCGACGCGAAACTGATTCTCTACAGCGGCGACAGGCTGCGAGATTCGAATCTGGTTCTGCCAGGTTTGCGGCTTGAGGTTCTCTCGGACCTTCTCTCTCTCTACTCGTGCGAGCCGTACGCCGCGGACGAGGTCGTTGTGAGCGCCATCGCCGAGATCATCTTCACCTCGGGCACCACTGCCGAGCCGAAGGGCGTGTGCCTCACGCATCGAAATGTGCTGGCGAACATTAATCCGCTCGAGCCAGAGATTCAAAAGTACCTCAAGTACGAACGGTTGGTTCACCCCTTGCGGTTTCTGAACCTGCTCCCGCTCAGTCACGTGTTCGGGCAGTTCATGGGCATCTTCGTACCTCAACTTCTTGCCAGCGAGGTGTTCTTTCAAGACTCGCTCAATCCTTCGGATATCATCGAGACCGTTAGGAAGCATCGCATCTCGGTGATCGTCAGCGTGCCTCGGGTGCTCGACACGGTGCGAAGCAAGATCGAACGCGACTACGAGGATCGAGGCGAAGCGTGAATGGTTAAACGGAAGCTGGTCGCGGCCGAGAACCAGCACTTCCTGAAGCGTTGGTGGACGTTTCGCAGGGTTCATCGACAGTTTGGCTGGAAGTTCTGGTCATTGCTTTCAGGGGGCGCCGCTTTGTCACAGGAGACTGAGGCTTTCTGGCGACGGATGGGCTTTGCGGTCGTTCAAGGCTACGGGATGACCGAGGCGGCTGCGCTGATCACCGTCAATCACCCGTTCAATCTGAGTCGGAGGTCTATTGGCAAGACGCTTCCTGGACACGAAGTAAAGCTCGATGAGCACGGAGAGATTCTTGTGCGCGGCGAAAACGTTTCGCCGGGTTATTGGGGCGGGGGGCTGCTGCCAATGACAAACGAGGAGGGCTGGCTGCGAACGGGCGATGTGGGCGAGTTAGACGCACAGGGAAATCTCTACTTCAAGAGCCGCAAGAAGGACGTGATAGTAACCGCGGCAGGTTTGAACATCTATCCCGACGATCTAGAAGCTGCGTTGAACGGACAACCTGAGATTCGCGACAGCGCGGTTGTCGGAATCGAAACACCACAAGGAATTGAGCCCCTGGCGGTGCTGCTACTGAGAGACGAGCAAGCGGACCTGGCGACCATCGTCAACAGAGCCAACGAGACGCTTAGCCCTTATCAGCAGATTCGCCTCTGGAGCATCTGGCCCGATGAGGATTTTCCGCGAACGCCGACCCAAAAGATCCGCAAGCCGGTGATTCAGGAAAGGCTGAACGCGGAACGCGGAATGATGAATAAAGGCCGCCGGTTCAGCGCTCAAGGTTCATCATTTATCGTTGAGGTTATTGCGCGGCTCAGCGGCGAGGCGCCAACCCAGGCGGGGCCGTCGGCGAATCTTGAGATGGACCTGAAACTCGACTCACTCGGAAGGGTTGAGTTGCTGGGTGCGCTGGAGGATCGCTATCAAGTCGACCTTGACGAGGCGGCTTTCACCGCCGCAACTACTGTAGGCGACATCGAGAAGATGATTCGCGAAGGCGGGGGCGAGGCGGCGGCAGCATACGAATATCCCGGCTGGGCACAACGCCCTCCGACGACCTGGGTTCGTCTCGTGGTTTTCAATTTTGTGATTCTCCCACTTACTCGATTGATGAGCCGCGCGACTGTGATCGGTGACGAGCGGTTGAACAACGTAAGCGGACCGGTACTTTTCATCGCAAACCACATCACGATGACCGACCCGGCCCTGGTTCTTCTCGCTCTGCCGGGGAGGTTGCGCCGCAGGCTTGCCATCGCGATGGAAGGCGAGATCCTGCGCGGCTGGCGTCATCCGCCTTCAGGAACGGGCTTGTTTCGGCGGTTGATTGGAGCTGCGAACTACTTGCTGGTCGTTTCTCTATTCAACGTTTTTCCGCTCCCACAGAAAAGCGGGTTTAGAAGGAGCTTTGCGTTTGCCGGCGAAACGATGGACCGGGGCTACAGCGTGCTGGTTTTCCCGGAGGGAGCGCGCACTCACGACGGAGAAATGAAGCCGTTTATGGAAGGGATAGGCTTGCTTGCCAAGGAGCTCAATGTGCCGGTCGTCCCGGCGAGGATAGACGGCTTGTTTGATCTCAAGATGGCTCGCAGAAGACTCGCTCGGAGCGGTGAGATCACCGTTACGATCGGCGAGCAGGTGAGCTTCTCCGGCGGCGATGATCCGGCGCGCATTACCAGGGAACTAGAGAATCTGGTGGCCTCTCTAGGGCGCTGAACTCGCTGAAGACTGCGCTTCTCATTGGCGCGATGAGTCCTGTGCTTTCGCCGGTTGCCCAACGCGGTGTTGCCAGCAGTAGCCACCACCCTTTACCTTGCGCCGGCATGGCTTGCCCGATTTCGTTCGCGCGCCACAGATCGTGACCGTTGCGCTCGGTGAATTGCTGAGCTGTTCCTCGGGAGGGAGCGTGGCGCTGCCGCTCGGGCGAGCGTTGTTGTTGGTTGCATCTGATGCGACTCGGCTGACGGTCAGATCGACCGGAGTGCCGATGAAGTAAAAGGGCTCGCTCACGTTTGTGTGACGTCCGATGGCAAACCCGATCAAGGCGAACACCACCGGTATGGAAATCAACCCGGATCTAATGTGCGTGAACCTCTTTGAGCAGTGCGGGCAGACGGCCCGAAGAAGCAGAGTACGATGGCGCTTCACCGTAATTCGGTGACCGCATTCTGAGCAGAATCTAGATGCTGGCATCGAGGGTTCCAGAGGACACGGTTTTTCCCGGCTTGTTCTCGCCGATGGATTTCAGGTCTCAACGTCACCAGCAGTATAAATCAAATCGCGAAGGTGGCGAACCATTGAGTTGAGGGCAACCCGTCACTGGTGCCTTTTTCCTTTTGCCTTTTCGTTGTGATACGATGGGTTCCGCTGGAGCATTTCACTCTTACGGCTTCGCTTGTTCGACGATGCATTCTGTACTGTAGATCTCCGCGGCTCGCGAGTGCTTTTATTGCTTTTTTTGATTGCGAGGATTAATAGATGACCGAAGAGAAGCTGTCGGGCGGCCGAGTCCTTCACGTCTTTAGCAATATCATTCCCGACCAGCCCGACGTTGCTACCCTGCCCCCCGAGGTCCCGTCGCGCCGATGGATGTATTGGCAAATGACGTTAGCCGTGGCGAAAAAGGTGGTGCGGGCTCCGTTTTCAATTCACACTTTTGGAGCGATGCGTCGGACGGTACTGTCGAACATTCTGCCGGACAATATCCTGTACCGTTATAAGGCTTATCAACGGGGCGAGTGCAACCGCTGCGGGCTGTGTTGCAAGATCCAATTCCAGTGCCCATTTTTCATAGATGAGGGGCCTAACAATACGAGTTGTTCAATCTACACCACCCCGTACGCTCCGCAAGCGTGTCTTAAGTTTCCGCTCGACCCGATGGATTTGCGATTGCTACAACGGGAGGTCGGTAACGCCTGCACGTTTTACTTCGAGGGCGAGCCTCAGACTCTGTCGATCATCGAGTTTGTCAAGCTTTACACTCAAGGGGTCAAGCAGCAGTTCGCCAAGCGCAAGTTGAAGGAAGCTCCTGATGGAGCAGATTGAGTTGCAGTAAGTTGCAATAATCGGAAGAGATTTAGAAGGGGCGCCCATCCGGGGGCGCCCCTTGCTGATTGGTGAAACACGCATAAGGGATTGGAAGCGCCTCCGGAGTGCGCCCCTCCAGGTTTATTCTGCAAGTCACAAAACTCTAGTCGCCGCTGGCCCTCTTTTCCTTGCCGGGCTGCGCAACGATGCGCAGGTAAGGTTTCAGCGTCTTAAACCCGCCAGGGAACTTCTGCTTGGCGTCTTCATCCGAGATTGACGGCACGATTATTACATCGTCGCCATCTTTCCAGTTTACGGGAGTCGCTACGCTGTATTTGGCAGTGAGTTGCAAGGAATCGATCACTCGCATAATCTCGTCGAAGTTTCGACCGGTGCTCGCCGGATAGGTAATCATCAATTTTACTTTCTTGTCCGGCCCAATCACGAACACCGACCGAACCGTGAACGTGTCGCTGGCATTCGGGTGGATCATCTCGTACAGATCGGAAACCTTTCGGTCGGCGTCAGCGATTACAGGGAAGTTCAGCTTCTGACCCTGCGTTTCTTCAATGTCCTCGGCCCACTTTGCGTGCGAGTGGGCGGGATCGACGCTCAAGCCGATGACCTTACAGTTTCGTTTTTCGAATTCGGGTTTTAGTCGGGCGGCCTCTCCCAACTCGGTGGTGCATACTGGCGTGAAGTCTTTTGGATGAGAAAACAGAACCGCCCAATGGTCACCGATCCACTCGTGGAATCGTATCGGGCCCTCGGTGGTCTCCGCCGTGAAGTCTGGTGCTGTGTCGCCTAATCGAATTGACATCTTTTGTGCTCCTCTCTTTCTTCAATCAATGGCCCGCCTCGGCGCGTGCCTAGATAGAACTAAAGTTGATCACCCAATATATTCTCTCCGGGTGCAAAAATTCAACCCGCGGGGAGACGCGCTGGTCTAGGGTCGGGGGGCCAACCGTTTACTCCGGCAGGGCGTCGATGAGCATGTCAACCTCATCGCGGGTGTTGTAGAAATGAGGAGAGATTCTCAACCTGTTCGCGCGCGGAGCGGTGAAGATGTTCCTTGCCATGAGGAGCCTATACAACTCTCGCGGCGAATGTTGTGCGTGGGTGCAAGTGACAACTGCTGATTGCTCACCGGCTAGCAGCGAGCTTACTACGTTGTAGCCTTTGGATGACAATCGCTTGGCCAGGTGGCCGCTCAACCCAACAAGATATGCCTCGATCTGTTCGGGGCCTACTTCGAGAAACAGATCTATCGCGGCACCGAGACCATAGACGCCGGCCGAGTTCAACGTCCCGCACTCGAATCGCAACGCACCGTCGCGGTAGTCCAAATTGTAATCGAGGTGCTGCTCGTAGTTTTTGACCGAAGTCCATCCTACGACCGTCGGCTTGATCCGATCGATCACCCGGTCAGAGACAAACAACAAGGCGATACCTTCGGGTCCCAGCAGGTATTTGTGAGCATCCGCAGCGAACGCGTCGACATAGTCGCGTTCGACATCCAGCTTCAAACCGCCCAGGCCCTGAATCACATCCACTACAAAGATGATGTTGCGCTCTCGACAAAACTTGCCGATACGGGCGAGGTCGGAACGGAACCCGCTCGCGAACTGGACCCAACTGATAGTCACAACCCGCGTCCGGTCATCGACCCTGGATAGCAACTCGCCGGCATCGATCCGTCCCTCACGCTCTTGGGCGAGCTTCAGGTGAATGCCACGCTCCTGGGAGAGGCGCATCCACGGGTAGACATTCGCCGGGAACTCGACGTTGCAGCTGACCACGTTGTCGCCTTCACGCCACTCGATGCCGTTGGCGATAGCGGAGATTGCGTCCGAGGTGTTTCGCATGAACGCTATCTCGTGCGCGCGAGCGTTCACCAGGCACGCAGCGGACTCGCGAGTCCGTTCGTAAGTTTCGAGCCAGTCTTTGTAGTTGACTGAGCCGTTGCGCGCGACGTCGTCAATGAGCGCATTCATTGCATCGCACACTCGAGTTGAGAGCGGGCAGACCGCCGAATGGTTCAGGTAGGTATATTTTTCGGTGACCGGGAAAAGAGAACGAATCGCCTGGTTCATAGGTCGCTAAGACTCCAACTTAAAGACCGCACGCACCTCGCCAACATTGTCGCCACGACGATTCTCAATTTGTGGTCGGTGATACGATGCGAGGTGTGTCGCCTCGTCGTCGGTGAGAACGCCGATCTGGGACAGCACTTCGACAACCGTCGGGCCGAGACCACGGTTGGAGCCATCTTCAATCTTGATCGCGATGCCTGCTCCGTTAGGAAATCTCTCGCACGGAAGCACGCCGATGGAATAGGCCGCCTCAGCGCCCACTTTGCAGATCAGCTTGCCGTGGCCGGCTCGCAGCAATTCGGTGTCAAATCTTCCTTTTGTTCCACCCACCATCTCAGGGTGATTGATCATTGCAGCCACGATACGATGAATGGCGCCGGCTGCGGCTGGTTCCTCAGCATATGGATTGGTCAGACGGGCAAAGGCCATCGCGAGCGAACGAAGCGGAACTCCGAATGTCGGAGCGCTGCAGCCGTCGATAGCCCACGGAAGGTCTTCGTCGAGGCCGGCCATGCGGGCAAACGTCGAGACGATCTCACGCTGCACCGGATGCTCCGCCGAGACGTAGTCGTCGAGCGCCAGCCCGCGAAAAGCGGCAGTCAGAAGCATGCCGGTATGTTTGCCCGAACAGTTGTTATGAAGCTGAGTGAACGGCTGGCCGGCGGCCTCGAGGCCCTTCGCCGTCTCAACGCTGTATGGAGTCTGTGCGCCACAGCGTAGCGAACTCTCATCCAGACCTGCCCGGGCGAGCATCCCGGCGACTGTTTCGGTGTGAATCGGCTCCCCCTCGTGCGATGCGCAGACTACTGCAAGCTCGCGCTCATCCACGCTGAAATGATCGGCCGCGCCGCTGGTGATGAAGGGGATCGCCTGAATGGGTTTGATCGTCGAGCGCGTCGAAGTGATCAGATCATCGTCGCCCAACCGGCTGATCAGTTGCCCGTCCGGCTCGACTACTACTATCGCTCCGCGATGCCACGACTCGACTATCGCGCCTCGCTTGACTTCTACCAGTATGGGAAGCTCGTTTTGCATCGCGGCCTTGGTCGACGAAGAATCTTACTTTACCCCAGGGTGTTGAAAACGACAATCTAGTAGGCTTTGTCCTTATTTACTCCACACAAAGCAACGCGGCGATCGCCCGGTATTTGTTCTCGCTGAAGCCTTCGATGATAATTATCTCTTCGGGGCGGCGAAATCTTCCGTGGTGATCGCGGTACTCGATGATCCTCTTCGCCAGGACCTCGCCGATACCCGGAAGCCTTGTCAGGTCTTCAAGTGTGGCGATGTTCAGATTCACGCAAGGCTCGATCGGCTTAGCCGGCGCACCAGATGCGTCGCGGGTTCGGTTGGATGAGGCTGTGGCTGAGTTCCTGTTGGGTGCGCTGTTGCCTGACTTGCAGGATAAGACTACAAGGAGCGCGAGGGATAGGATGAACAGTCTCATGGGACCGTATTTCCTGACGACAGCTTAGAGGGATATCAGAGAATAGAATCCGATGGTTCGTGAATGTTCGGGGTCGGCACCGGCGGAAAGGTGACGTCTCGATAGACTTCACTCAAATCAAGCACGCAATCGACGGAGGGCAAGAGCACGCTGGCAGAAACATCATTGACCTCGCTGTAGCCCCACGAGCCGTTCTCCTGTTTGACGTACTGGGTGATGTGCGCGCGATGCTGAGCGATCAAAAGATACTCTTGCAAGCTCGGGATAGATTTGTAGTGCGTGAATTTGTCTCCACGGTCGTACGCCTCCGTTGAATCAGACAACACCTCGATTATCAGCGCTGGGTTCGTCAACGTGTCGACCCCGCCGATCTTCTCGAAGACTGGCTCACCGCAAAGCGCTGATACATCGCTGTAGCGATAAGGCGGCAGACTTGGAACTTTGATTCGCATGTCGGCTGAGAAGACACGGCACGGGCGTCCTCGCAGCTTATTGCCGATGAGGATAACGGAGTTAGTCTCGATCTGATCGTGTTGATCGCTCCCTCCGCTCATCGAGAATATCTCGCCGTTCCAATACTCGAGCCTTTCATTCGTAGTGCGCTCGAGATCGAAGTATTCTTCGAGAGTGTACTTCTGCTTAGGATGGGCCGCCATGATTCCAACTCCCCTGCGACTATGAAAACGCTGTGCCGGCCCCGCGCGACAATGATAAGCGACCCTCGCCGATCGAATCAAACGCCGTAGAGTTCGAGGCGAAACTCATCACCGAGAGATGATATGCGCGGTTCGCGGCGGGCGATCGAATGATGTGCGCGCCTCAGCGCGGGTATGCCACGCTCGGCGCGCTCGATGCCGTATTCCTCGCTGGTGAAGACATGATGCAGCCGCGGATTTGTGTGTTCTGTCGCGCCCAACTCGATCGACTTGCGAGTCGTTCCATTGGTGCGGCTCGGGTTGATGAACTCGAGCCGGTCGTCGAATATCGACACTCGCGCGCTTGTTCCGATGATCGAGTAGTCGCGATGCACAAGCAAATTAGTCAGACCCTCGACTACGGCGCATCGCGAGTAGTTCGCACGAGCGGGTATCGGCGCTCCCTTTGCGTCGGTCGGATTCAGAGGCGTTCGTGGCGGGCGAGTATCCCACAGATCAACATAGCGTTTCAGAAAGAAAAGTGCGTTGTCGAACAGCCGGGTGACATTGCCGCAGAACTCCGCACGTTCGACAACGGGCGAAGCGGTGTCTTTGCCGGAGAATCGCGTGAGCGAGATCTGGCTCTGTGGGACTATCTGCTGGACCGCTGTGCTTCGGCCAAACAGTAAGAAGCCGGCGAGACTAGGCGTTATGCTTCCGCCGTAGTCGGCTGCCAGCCTCAGGTCGCGCATTGCCATCGCGGTTGGAAATCCGTCGGGCTCGCGAAACGTCTCGCCTTCAAGATCTCGGACGTAGCTCCACACCAGCGCCTCATCCACGTCTTCGACGGCGGCGGTGACCAGTGGCATGTCTTCGAGCGACGCGACGCGGGAGCGGGCAAACAAAGCGGCTATCTCGTTGCCCTCTGCCTCGCGTTTGGTAGATCCAATTCGGATGAAATAGCGATGGTCGGGTGTTTGATGCGGTGCGCGCCGGTCGTCGACCTGCAGCACTACTATGCGAGTGCCGTTGTCGAATGACACTTTGTCGATTCGCGGGAAAAGCGGCGGCTTGATCTGATTGCGACAGATGTCGATAAGCTGTTCTTCGACCTGTTCGGGGTTGTCCAGCCCCTCGACCCGACGCTGATCGTTGACCCCAAAGATAATCGCGCCGCCTCCGGCGTTTGCCAAAGCGACAATTTCGGCTACAACTTTGTCTGTATTGACGAGCCGGATCTTGAACTCGAGGTGAGTGTCTTCTCCGCCGCGAATCAGGCCGAGCAGATCAGTTCGATCCAGGGTGCGCGAGTAGCGCCCAGTTAGCTTTTGCTCGAACAAAGAGCGCTCGGTGTCGGGGATTCGCCGCGTCGATCTGAACTTTCTCCCGCGTGCCATGATGAGCCCTCGCCTTGGTCTGGTGATCGGTTGTTATAGGGTGATGATGAACAAACATAGTCTGCAACCGCCGCGTTTGAAAAAATCTATCTATGGAGTTGGGCCGGCTTGTACCTGACATGCGGGGTTGCCTCAGTCAAACACAACATTTCTCGATGCCGTGAATCATAGCATGCCGGCGAGCCAATTCCGAAACCTGCCACTTCGCCTCAGGTCAGCACATGAGCATGGTGGCCATTAGATTGCCAGCAGTTATACTGAGCATATGACGCTTTCCGCACCAGTGCGAATGTTCCCCAGCAGGGGCGTCATGTTATTTGTTCTTGGCATGAGTGCTGTGATGACCGCCGCGGTCTCCACTGGGGAGATGGCCGTATCAGCACAAACCGCTACGCGCCCGCCACAACGCAAACCCCACCCGAGAAGAATCCTAGCCACACGAGAGATGATCAAGGAGGCCCAGGAACGCCTGATCGATCTCGGGTATTGGATCGGAGAGCCCAACGGCAGATGGGACCAAGCCTCGCGGCACGGCCTCATTGCTTTTCAAAAAATCGAGTGCCGCCCCCGAACCGGCAAGCTGACGCTGGATGAACTGCAAGCGCTGAGAATCGCTGCAAGGCCGACCTCTCGCGAGCGAGGCTTCGCGCACATCGAAGTCGATCTCCAACGCCAGATTCTGTTCACAGTCGACGCTGAGGGAATTGTATCGAAGGTTCTTCCGGTCTCGACCGGCAACGGAAAGCTGTTTGAGATTGAAGGCGAGCCTGTGACGGCTGTCACACCCACCGGTCATTTCCGGGTCTATCGCAAAATCGACGGCTGGAGAAAGAGTAAGCTCGGCTTGTTGTATTACCCAAGCTACCTCGTCGGTGGCATAGCGATTCACGGAAATCCGTCGGTGCCCTCTGAGCCGGCAAGCCACGGCTGCATTCGAATACCGATGTTTGCCGCCGAAGAGTTCAGCAAGATGACGCCGATCGGCACTCAGGTTATCGTGTATGACAGCGCAGTCCCGTCTTCGCAAAACGATACACCTTCCCACTAACCCGGACACTGCGTGTAATATCGCGCGGACCTGCGCATTTCGACCCAGCCGTTCAGCTTATACCAGCAGAATCAAGCGGATAAGACAGGCACATAGGTTGCTGCTCATATGGGCTTGGTTTGAGTTAGGTGATTTTGCCGGGATTATTGAACGTTCGAGCAAAGGTGGTACGACATGCACGGTAGAACAGGTACACCCAAAGAAGCGAGTCAACCCGCATTTCAGTCCTGGGAAGAATCCAGGCTGCGGCTGCTAGCTGAGAGGCGCAAAGTAATTGGCGCCATGACCGCAAATACGGTACCGGGGTGCGCTTCGGATGAGGGCGCCCAGGAATCCGACTACGCTTCCATCGATCAGATCCGCGACGTTGAGTACAGCCACCGCGAGGCGCTTAGTCGAAGGCTTTTCCGCATCGATGATGCATTGGAGCGGATCTCAGCGGGAGTTTACGGTCAGTGCGCTGAGTGTGGGTCACGGATTGTCGACAAGCGTCTGGCCAGCGACCCTGCGGTTCTCTTTTGCGTTGGCTGCCAGACAGCGTCTGAGGGCCGCATTTCAGCGCCGACGCTCTGATGAAGCATCGCGTCGATAAGAGACTTCGGCCCGCGATCGAAACGCCCGGAATCCTGACCAGCCCTTGCAGGATGATTTGGGTGGATTGGGAGGCCAGGACCAGCAGAAGCGCAAAAATCGTAGTGGAGATACCTGTCGCGCAGCCCTCGACTCCTGGCAGGGTCGCTTCTGGCGTCCCGGAAGCATGAAAAGGAGGCTGATTATGCCAACCCAAGAAATCTTACGTAATGAGTGGCCCCGCTACTTCGAAGAATTCAGCAGCCGGCATCAAGGCTGGCTTGTGACGGTTGAGATCCTGGGACTCGACATCGGAGACCAGGTGCAAGTGCGCAATCTGCCGCTCGAGGGAATCATCGTCGAGACGAACGACCCCGACGGGGATGAAATGACAATCATTGCGGGTAATCGACCCGATGCTCGAATCAGTCACACAATCTGCGCGCCGCTTCGCGTGTGGGTCAAACTGAATGAGGAGGGGGCGGACGAGGCTCTAGAGATCGATACACCCGCCGGAGTGGTGCTCGTGAGGTTCCGATCGACGATCCGGCAGGAGATGGTCGACGGGAATCTTTCGGAGAAAGCAGGCGCCTGACCCGGACCCGCAAGAATGAGCATCGGCTGCCTTTGTAGGGATTAGTGGGGCAAAGAGATTCAAAAGATGGGATTGGTATCCTGATCCTGCGAGGCCGTCAGTCATAAGAATTCAGAACGATGCTTTATTCTTTGACTGACCGTCGACGGCCCGTTCGCCGTAGAATGACAGTACGCTCTTCGCCGCGTTGATGACTTTCTCGCGCAGCGAATTCGGCTCCAACACTTCCATCTTCGCGCCGAAGCTCAATGCATACTCAATCGCCATCTCTTCCACATCAAATCTGATCGCGACCTTAACCCATCCATCCGAATCCGGTGGGTCAGCGCTCTCGATCCGCGCGAACCTTCCCGCGAAACTCAGTCGAGGGTAGACGTCTGGATGCGCTCGCATCGTAGCGTGATAGCGGGGGAGCTGAGCCTTGAAGCCCACCGTTGATTGAGCCCAGAACTGAGCGAGATCGAATCCTTTGGGGCGGACGCACGGTTCGTCGGTTAACTCCGCCCTCAGGACTCTCGAGACCCGATAGCTCCGTATGTCGCCCTCGACCACCGCAACCAGATACCACACGTTGCCCTTTGCAACCAGTCCCAGAGGGTCCGCGAGTCGCTCAACCGGATCACAGCCGCTCCTCTCGTAGGTGAACTTGAGTTTGCGTTCTTGCGACACCGCCTGTTGAAGTACCGGTAAGAGCCGAGCGTTCTCGTCGCTTCGATTCCATCCAGAGATGTCGATGTGAATGCGCTGCCGCGCGCGGTCGGCGCTGTCTCGATGCGCTGAAGGGAGAGCGGCCTCGAGCTTGATCATCGCCGCGTCCGACGCTTTGTCTAGGCCGAGGTCTGAAAGCAGGCGCAGGGGTTTGGTGAGAAACAGGGCCTGAATTTCATCTTTGTTCAGCCCGGTCAGATTGGTCTTATAGCCTTCGACCAGCATCCAACCCCCACCGCTTCCGCGTTCAGCAAAGACCGGAAAACCGGCGGCGCTCAAGGCTTCCATGTCCCGATGGATGGTGCGGTCCGAGACTTCCAGGCGTCGCGCAAGCTCGCGCGCCGTCTGACGGCGGTGAATTTGCAACAACAATAGAATCGATAACAACCGATCAGCCCGCATATGAGCCCCCCAGAGAAGGTGTTCGGACGGATCATAACTCTATCAGAGAAATATGACAGGGGATGTCAACTAAGATGACGCATTCTGAATTTGCGAGCTTTGCGGTTCTTTGCGTCTTCGCGCTGTGTATTCTTTGCGATGGTGTTCTTCGCGCAAACACGCCCGGAACCGCAAAGCTCGCAAACGGCGCTTTGCCGCAAAGATGATTCCTCTTGTAAACTCCTGCTGCGCCGACTTGATTGACTCGGCCAAACCCCAACGATCACTGAAGACGACGAATATTCTCAGCCTGCGCCTTTGAGGTGGGATCGGAAAGGCGCTACGAACCTCACTAGAAGGAGCCGCCATGCATTTGAGAGTTACGACGTGCGCGATACTGCTCTTGGTTCTGTCCTTCGTCCTCGTCAAGCCCGATGCGTTTTCGCAGCAGAGACAACCCTCGCCACCCCCAGATCCTGTTCAGGATCGGCTGCGCGCCCTAGAAGAAGAGCTGGGCTTTCTTCAGCAGTCCCTGTCAAAAGACATCGACGACTTGATGTGGATGCGCGCGCTTGACGATCTGGCAATCGTCGACAAGGTCCGATACACCGGGCCGCCTCCGCGTGTAAATCCCAATCCGACCGGTCAGGGTGCGGGAAATCCGGTTATCATCACCGCGTACACGTTCATACCCAAAAAGTATGCCTCTGCCGCTAAGCTCCCTCTTCTGGTTTATGTTCACGGGGGCGTACACGGCAACTTCGAATCCGGTGCGGTTCACGTGATGCGGGAGATGGTCGAGCAAGGTTATGCGGTGATTGCGCCCGACTATCGTGGCAGCACCGGCTACGGGCGACAGTTCTGGCGGTTGATCGACTACGGTGGGCTGGAGAACGACGATGTGTTTGCGGGGAAGCAGTTGATGCTGGAGACCCACCCGAACATCGATCCCGACCGCGTCGGCATCATCGGATGGAGCCACGGGGGAATGATCACGTTGATGAACATCTTCGATCACCCAAAGGACTACAAGGTGGCCTACGCGGGAGTGCCGGTGAGCGATCTGATCGCGCGGATGGGCTACAAGAGTCAGAGTTATCGCGATCTGTTCTCAGCGCCGTATCACATCGGCAAGACGGCCGATGAGAACGTCACCGAATACCGCAAGCGCTCGCCCGCGTGGAACGCTGAGAAGCTCCAGACACCGCTGCTGATTCACACCAACACCAACGACGAAGACGTAAACGCGCTGGAGGTCGAGCATTTGATCGCGGCGTTGAAGGCGGCAGGTAAGCAGTTCGAATACAAGATCTACCAGAACGCCCCCGGGGGGCACGCTTTCAACCGGCTCGACACGAAGCTTGCAAAGGAGTCTCGGGCGGAGGTGTATCGATTTCTAGCTAAATATTTGAATCCGCCGAATCCCACCAGGTAGCAGGAGTTCGCGGGTTAGCGTCTGCAAAGTCTTTGCGGTGCCGATAAACGAAGAACGAAGAAACGATGATTGCAACGATGGAAGGGATCAATAACGTCAATCGCGAGATTCTCTCACGAGACCGAACGACCGTCCTCATGCTTACGTCGCCAAGCGTCGGAGAGATTGGAAGGTTAGGGTAGAGACCAATCGCATTTGAGCGGCCAAATCCCCCGGCACGAAGCTGCACGGAAAAATAGCCATCCTCAACCGGCATTGTGAAGAGCTTTCTCAAATCCACCGCGAGTCTGAATTCTTGACCCGGCCCAACTAGTATTGGCGCGACGCTTTTCGATAAGATCAACCCATCTTGCAAAGGTCGTGTTGTCTTTCGTCCTTCGTAGCCGCTGTACATCGTAAGCGCAACATCGGGGTTAGCCAGGAGTTGACCACCCCTGAATTCTACGCCAGGAAACGCAATTGAGTTTTGCGTCGGATTCCTGAAAACGAGCGAAAGGCTAACAGGCTCATCGGTGTGAAATTCGTACTTTGCAACGCGAAGACACACAGGTTTTTCTTTGAGGCTCTGCCCGACCGCTGCTCTCTTGCTGAGCTCAACAAATCGCCCCGGATGGTCGGCTCGCACTACTCCGCCATCCTCGACGGTGAGAAGCCAGATCGCCTTCTTACCTTGATTTCCTCGATGCTCCACCCTCGGACAGACGATTTCCGATCGGTTTTGCCATTTCAGCACAACCGAGTCTCCGGCACTCGCAGCACCCCAGATCACCTCATCTATCAGGATGGTCCCTTGTCCGTAGTCCATCCCGTTCTGCGAATACTCGGAAACGCCATCAAGGGTGCCGACGACGATAACATCGCAGTCTTGAACCAATTCCTCAAGAGGCACCCAAGCCCACATCGCGGAAGATGGTGTGGAACACCGCCCGATCACGACCAGGATCAATATTATTCGCCTCATAGTTGACCGGCACATACCGTTTGCCGAATTAGACGCCGGGCGGTCGGAAATGTTCCGCAAAGGGTATGATAACTCTTTGGGTGATGTGGTCTTGTCTTAGCGATCTGTCAAGGGGGAGAATAGTGAAGTCACACTTCTGATTAGCACGAGCGAGGACTAGATGTCGGCTGAAACAAAACGGCGCTACACGCTGGATGAATACCTGGCTCTGGAACGCGCGTCTGACGCGAGGCTCGAGTTTTGGGAGGGTGAGGTGTTCGCAATGAGCGGCGGCACGCTCGGTCACGAGCGAATACTGCGGAACGCGTATGACTCGCTCCGAGCCGAGTTGGGAGGAACCAGCTGCGAGGTATTTGGCAGTAATATGCAGATCAAGGTTCCGGCGGCGCCGCCTTATCGATATGCGGATGGTAGCGTTGTGTGCGGGAAGGTTGAAGTTGAGAGATTCAACGGAACTGACCTGCTGCTGAATCCGATGTTGGTTTACGAAGTCCTCTCGCCCAGCACGGAGGCATATGATCGCGGAGACAAGTTTACGCACTACAAGTCGATAACATCTCTTCGCGAGTACTTGCTGATCGCCCAGCACCGTCCGCACGTCACTCACTACGTCAAGCAAGAGGGCGGCGGTTGGAGCTACACCGAGATCAATGGACATGAAGGCAGCGTACACCTTCCATCGTTGGGCGTTACTCTGAAGCTCAATGATATCTACCGGAACGTCGACTTCGAAAGTAGTTCAGGCCCAACGGCCTTACTTTCAGACAAGTTCGAACCCTACCTTTAACTTTCAAAGGCGTCACAGCCTTGAATAGTAAGCTTCCCCCGCACAGGCGCGACAGAGTGTTCGGCCATCCTGTAAGACTTCGCGATGATCGTTTACTCCTTCGCCGCACTCATCACACGGCACCCTTGAAACAGGCCTCCCGGGCTGATCCTGAGGCGGCAGGTCCACCCGAACTCGTTCTACTTTGAACAGCTCTTTTTCGGGCAGCAGCTTGTAAGCGCGAAGCTGCCGTTCGTATTTGTTTTCGATTTCCGGAAATGCGCAGTTCGCGGCCTCGCGCGATGAGTCGAGAGCGACTACCCGGACAGCTTCACCGGTTTTGACGTTGAGGAAAGTTGCGGCCAGCTTTCCATAATCGTGGAACTTCAAAGTGCGCTTGCCCAGCCTGCAGCCGGTCACGGTGTTTACCGCATCGGCGGCGCACCGGTCAATCTCGACAAACACGATCAGGCTCTTGCGATCGGCACCGCGTGGGTCCGGAACGCCGACTGCCTCGCAACCGAGCATGGCCATTCGCACCCCGAGCACTTGTCCAGCGCACATATGTCCGTGAGATTGTTCGGCGCGGTCGAGAAGTTCGTCGAGCGTTTCCATAGTGAGATTATAGACCACGGATAACCTTGATTCGACGGATTCTGCGCGGATGAGCTGGGAGACGCCCAATTAGCGTGATTCCGGGTCTGTCTGATCTAGTCGTAAAGAAGATAAATGCTTCGGCGCTCGGCGAATTCACTCAGACCCTCTCGCCAGCTTCTTTCGATCTCAAACGCCGGCGTTCCCGCTTCGATCTGTTCTCGAAGCCGTGAGCCTCCATTGATCACATCAAACGGCAGCTTGTCGTAGACGTACTCATAAGGCGGTGCCTTCCATTCGAAGCGCATCAGGATTAAGACGACGGATCGCGGCTGATGATCGCCACGCCGGTGATGACAGGCTTGAACACATTCCGATCTGTGATGTGAATCTGGATCCCGCCGCAAAGCTCGCCTGCGAATTTGTGAAACGTCGGTTGGAAGTGCAGCGGACGAAACACGACGCCGGGTAGATTGTCCTTCGTCAATTCCTCGATCAGTTCGTCAGGCTCGATGTAGGGCGCGCCGATGATCTCAAACGGACGAGTTGTGCCACGGCCTTCGGATACGTTTGTGCCTTCAAACATGACGCTGCCCGGGTAGACGGCCGTTGTGTCGAGAGTCGGCATATTTGGCGAAGGCATCACCCATGGCAAATGAGTGTTTTTGTACCACATCCCTCGCCGCCATCCTTCCATCTTTACAACCTCAAGCTCGCAACCTATTCCAAACTCGCGATTGAACATCAGGGCCAGCTCGCCGATGGTCATGCCATGTCGCATCGGAATCGGGAACATGCCAACAAACGATCGAAACTCAAGCTCGAGGATGTTGCCTTCAATTTGAACCCCGCCAATGGGATTGGGCCGGTCGAGCACGACGAATCGCTTGCCGCATTCTTTCGCCGCTTCCATGGCAAGCGCCATCGAGTAGATGAAAGTGTAGACCCGCGTTCCGACGTCCTGAATGTCGAACACCAGGGCGTCCACGTCTGCCAGCATCTCGGGGGTGGGCTTTCGGGTTTCGCCATAGAGTGAATAAGCAGGTAGCGTGGTCCGCTTGTCGCGAAACGTTTGCCACTCGATCATGTTGTCTTGAGTTTCGCCGCGAATGCCGTGTTGCGGACCGAATAGCGCCGTGAGGTTGACTTGAGTGTGCTGATGAAATAGGTCGGCTGCGTGTTCGAAGCGCGAGTTAATCGAAGCGGGATTGACGATCAGCCCGACGCGTGATCCGGCGAGCAGATTGAGCTTTGATTCAAAGAGTACGTCGAGGCCGAGTTTCATCTTTTAGTTATGCCGGCAATTCTTTTCCGAGGCGTCCGCGGTCTTAATTCTTCTTAACCGCAGAACGCCGAGAACACAGGGCACGGAGCCGCGCCCCATCGAGCCGCTACCCGCACAGCACGGATCCGCCGTTTACGTTGAGCACCTCACCGTTGACGTGGCTCGCAAGATCAGACGCCAGGAACAGAATCGGCCCGGCAATCTCCTCAGGGGTTGCGACTCGGCCGAGCGGGATCAGTTCACGAATCTTTCGGCGCTGTTTCGGATCGTTCATAGCATCTTCGGTCATGTCGGTCGCGACCCAACCCGGAGCCACGCAGTTGACGGTGATGCCCCGAGCGCCCAGTTCGGCCGCGAGCGACTTGGTCATCGCTATGATCGCGCCTTTGGTCGCGGCGTAATGCGAATGAAACGGCTCGCCTCGCTGTCCGGCGGTTGAAGAGATCAGGATCATAGTCCCCCGCCTCCTCTCTATCATTACCCGGGCCGCCGCACGGCAGCACCCGTAGATCGAGGTGAGGTTCACATCAATGGTCTCTTTCCATTCGCGCTGGGTCATTTTTTCGATCGCGGCTTCTTTCCATATTCCGGCGTTGGCTACGAGAATGTCGACGGAGCCGAAACGAGCTACGGTTCTCTGAACCATGCGGTCCACCGCCGCGACGCGCGAAACATCCGCACGAACCGCTATCACATCGGCGCCACGCTGCTTACACTCGGCGGCGATTTGCTGGGCGGCCTCGCGATCCCGGTTGTAGTTGATCACCAGCCCGCGTATGCCCGCTTCGGCAAACTTGATCGCAGTCGCAGCGCCTATGCCGCGCGAGGCGCCGGTGACGATCGCAACTTTATCTGTGAGATTGATCATTGTGCGGTTTTGTACGGTGGGCCGGATGTACCAAAATGACTACTTGAAACTCGGACGTGGCCGTCGCTCGTTTCAGTCTCCCGCTGCAGTTGCGGTTGACAGACCAGACTCGACGACCGCCCGATGGTGGGGCTCTTCGCGCGGAAGAAAGTATGCGAGCACGGTCGTGACCATCGTAAACAGCGAAGCGCCGATCAGCACATTTCTGAATCCGTACGCCGGCACGAAGTTGGAAAGCGCCTGAGGTGCCAGCGCGCCCACCCCCCACGCCGCGCCCATCATCAACGCAGAAACGGTGCTGGTCTGACCTGGCACCAGTTCTTGAGCCATCGCAACGATAACCGGAATTGTTGACAAAAGCATGAATCCGCCAAGCCCCAAACAGATGATGCTCAACGGACCAGTCAAGGCGAACGCTCCAACCATCAGCGGCCCCGCCAGCAAGCCTGAATACAATGTAACCGCGCGTCCGGAGAATCGTTCGGCTGTGAAGCCGCCCGCAACACCTCCGATCCCGCCCAGCAGCAGAAACACCGTCATCACGCTGCCCATCTCGGTCAACGCATACCCGCGGTCCTCCAGCATAAACGGCAGGTAGTTGTTGGTCGTCATCTGCAACCCCGAGCGGATCACAGTGATGAAATACAGCAGCGTAAGCGGCTTCCACGCAGTTCGCAGAGCTGCGAGCAATTGCCATTTGATCTTCTCGACCCCGGGCGCCGACGAGCTGTGGGCAGGCAGCGGTGGACAGACGCGATATAGTATGGCGGACATCACCAATCCGGTTCCAATGATGTACCACGAGTGTTCCAACCCGTATGCCGCAACGACTCGCGTTATCACCAGCGGCCCGACCGCGAACCCAAGCGTGCCCAGCGCCGAGAACATCGCCATCCCGACTCGACGTCTCTCGCTTGATGCAGTTGCGGCCATCGCGGCGGCTTGTGGGTGGAAGGAGCCGATTCCGATGCCTCCGGCTACAAGCAATACGATCAGAATTCCGTAAGAGGGGGCCAGCCCGATCATAGACACAAACACGCCGGTGATTGCGGGACCGAATACCGCGAAGAACCGCCTGAAGTAGCGATCCGAGATAAACCCGTAGACCGGCTGCATCAACGACGACGAAATTGCGTAGAGGGGCGCGAGCCAGAATACTTGTGCCGACGTGAGTCCGAGCTTGAGCTTGATCAGAGGCAGAAGGGGATAGATGATGCTCGAGTAGGAGTCGTTGACGAAGTGCCCTGCGCACAGGACGGTCAGTGTCAGCTTGTCTCTTCTGCGCATAATTCCACGAAGCTACTTGCTGGCAAACAACCCTAACCCTTTACGGCTGCCGGTGCATTGGCGCGCGACGCCGCCTGTTCACGAGCGACGCCAGTAAAATGGTTGAACAGCGCTTGAGACAGCAGATCCTCTTGCCAGCCGACCTCAGGATGCCATTGCACGCCAAGGACGAACTGATCGGAGCGCGTGTTGATCACCGCTTCTATTACTCCGTCGGGCGCCCATGCGATTGGTTCGAGGTCTCGGCCGACGATGTCGATGGCTTGATGATGATGGCTGTTTACAGTCGTGTGAGTCGAGTTGGCGAGCCGGGCGATAAGCGAGTCTTCGGTAATGTTGATCGAGTGCGAACGCCGCCAGAACAGATCGCCTTGCATATGCTTGAGAGGCTCGTTGACTTCGCTGTCGATGTCCTGGATGAGAGTGCCGCCCCGATAGACGTTTAGGGATTGAATGCCGAAACAGATCGCGAGTACCGGCAGTTGTTTAGCCTCCGCCGATGCGAGCATCATCATATCGGTTTCGTCTCGACGTGGAACGACAGGTCCAAGCTTAGGTCTTGGCTCGTGCCCGTACCGCAGCGGATCGACGTCGTTCACCGCGCCCGAAAGACAGATTCCGTCCACGTGCGACATGACCGATTCGATGTAATCGGCTTCAGGAATCAACGGCAGAAGAAGAGGCGTGCCGCCGGCGGCATAGATCGCTTCGGCGTACGTCTCCCGCAACTCATAGTAGAATGTGTTCCAGTTATAGCGGCACGGTATGCCGATTATCGGCCTATATTCGCTCAACTTGGGTTCCTTTCAATCTCGTCGACGACCAGGCAATATTCTTCCCAGTTGCTCTTCATTCAAAAGTAAAGGTGAGAATAGCCCGCAGCCCAAGAGTCTGTCAATTCTGAGTCATTGACCGGTGCTTCTAAGGCACTTTGGATAGAAGACCCGTGTGCGCAGCTCGGATAGTATGGAGGTGAGATTGAAGTCGAGGGCGTCCACAGGAGCCAGCGGTTTGACTCCTGCCATACCGGAGTGCTAGGTTGCTTTCTCTGAACCAGCTCAGCTCTTTTCAAGTCGTCACTAATTGCTTCGGGTGCCCCGAGAGTCGGGGAGAATAGGGAAGCGGGTGAGATTCCCGCGCGGTCCCGCCACTGTGATGCTCTCGAAGCTACCGGCTACCAGGCCACTGATTACAAATCGGGAAGGCTGCCGGCGGCAAAAGATGCGCGCTCAACGCTGACGCGCGTCTGCGAGACTAAGCCAGGAGACCTGCCCGGAGCCTTGCGAGCCAACCGTTCTCCGCGTGAAGAGAACGAGGCGCGCGGGAGCACCTTCGAATCGGCTCCTGCTCGACCCACAACGCGGAAGGGTCGGCGGGAGCTTTTGTTTTGCGTCCACTCAGATTCAACGCCGCGGAATGTGAATCACCGACTCGACTTCGATCGTTCCTAAGCCTGCTCTTGCATTGCCTTATTGTGGTCGCGCTCTGGGGTTCCTTCTCGTCCTGTTCGTCTACAAAGACGCCGCCCCGCTCTGCGAGAATTATCACCGATGAACTTGGACGAACCGTTCAAGTCCCCGAGCAGCCTCAACGCATCGTTTCGCTTGCGCCTTCGATAACGGAAATCCTGTTCGCGCTAGGCGCGGCCGACCGAGTCGCCGGAGTCACTTCGTACTGCGACTATCCGCCCGAGGCGCGACAGAAGCCGCAGGTGGGTGACACGCTAAAACCAAGCTTTGAAAAGATCGTCGCGCTCAAGGCCGATCTTGTCATCATCTCGACCGCGAGCCAGGTCGAAGCCGCGGTTCAGAGGCTCGAAGAATTGGGCATCCCGGTCTACGTAAGTAATCCACGGAGCATAGACGGAGTCATCGAGTCGATTGACAAGCTCGGCGACCTCATCGATGCGCGCGCGCATCACTTGACCGATGACCTGCGGCGACGGGTCGCAACAATCGACTCGCGGGTTGCCAATGCCCCGCGTCCCTCGGTTCTGGTTGTCTTAGGGACCGAACCGCTGATAACCGCTGGCGCGCGGAGCTTCATAAACGATCTGATAAATCGAGCCGGCGGGCGTTCGATTTCCGCCGAGGAGAACGCCGATTACCCGCAGTACAGCGTCGAGACGGTTATCGCAAAGCGACCTGAAATAATACTTCTGCAGACGGGCGGCAACGAACTGACCCGGCGGCTGCAACAAACGCCCGCCGCGAGGTCCAACCGCGTCTATCACATCGACGACGATCTTCTGTTGAGGCCGGGGCCCCGTATAGTTGATGGCCTTGAGCGAATCGCAGCAAAACTTCACCCCGAGATATTTGAACCCGACGTCGAAAAGAACTAACCGATGAAGCTGACCCGACTGAGATATCAGATTCCGAACCATCAACGTTTAACCGCGAGGCGCCTCGGAATTGCGCTTGCGGCCCTCGTGGTGATGCTGCTGCTGGTGGGCGTGTTTTCGGTTGCGGTAGGAAGTGAGCATGTCAGCCTGGCAGACGTTATTCGAGTAATTGCGGCGGAAATCACCGGGCGGGTCGCCGCAGTGTCGCCGGAGCAGCGAACCATCATCGCCGAGATTCGTTTGCCTCGGGTGCTGATGGCGATAGTAGTCGGTGCGGCGCTCGCGGTGGCCGGATCGGCGTATCAGGCCTTGCTCAGGAATCCCCTGGCTGACCCGGGGATTCTCGGTATTTCGAGTGGGGCGGCGCTGGGTGCGATCAGCGCGACGATTTTTGCGGAGTCGCTTCCGATCAGCCGGCCAGTCGCGGCGTTTGCCGGGGCGGTAATCACGATCGCGGTCGTGTATGCGTTGGGGCAGGGCCGTGGGGGTGGTGGAACGGAGAGACTCATACTCGCGGGTGTGATCGTCAACGCACTGCTATCGTCGATAGTGATCTTCCTGGTCACAAGCGCATCGGGTGCTCGTCAACGAAACGTGCTGTCGTGGTTGATTGGCGATCTGAGCGGCGAGTCCAGACTCCTGGTGCCGGTTGCGGTGTTTGTCGCGATCGGCATCGGAGCGGTGTATCTGAACGCGCGCAGTCTGAACCTGATGATGATTGGCGAGGAAGACGCGCTTGCGTTGGGGGTCGAAGCCAGGCGGGTAAAGATAGCAGTTTATCTGGCGGCGTCGCTGTTGACTGGCGCGGCCGTGGCAGTGAGCGGAGCAATAGGGTTCGTGGGCCTGATCATTCCGCACGCGGTGCGACTTGTTGGTGGAAGCGACAACCGCCTGGTCGTGCCGGCATCGGCGCTGGTTGGCGGCGTGTTTTTGATGCTAGCCGACACTATTGCTCGAACGGCTGTCGCGCCGCGCGAGTTGAACATCGGTGTGATCACATCGCTTGTTGGAGCGCCGGTGTTTGTCTATCTGCTAAAAAGGACTAACTGATTTGGATATAGGTCATATAGGTCCTATAGGTCATATGAATGCTTGAAATTCATGATATTCGTTTCAGTTATGGCAAGCCCGTCCTGAAAGGTGTCTCATTCGCCGTCAGCAGCGGGGAGCTACTCGCGGTGCTGGGTCCGAACGGCTCGGGTAAGAGCACTCTTATCAAGATCATTGTCGGAATGCTCAAGCCCGAAAGCGGCGCAGTGTTGATCGACGGACGCGATCTCATTTCAATGTCACGGCGCGATGCTGCGCGAATCATTGGTTATGTCGCTCAGGAGTCAGCCGTGCGGTTCCCTTTCACCGCGATGGAGTTGGTGTTGCAGGGCCGGTTCGCCCAAGGGAGTCTCATTGGATTTGAGAGCGACCGTGATGTAGGAGAAGCGGAGTGGGCGATGCGAGTGACCGAGACGACTGAGTTTGCCGCGAGCCCTGTCACTGAACTATCGGGTGGTGAGCGTCAACGGGTGATGCTGGCGCGGGCTCTCGCAGTGCGGCCGAGACTGCTTGTGCTCGATGAACCGGTTGCGAATCTTGACATATCGCACCAGGTGAAGATGCTCGATCTTGTGCGCCGGCTCACCATCGAACACGAGATGTCGGCGGTTGTCGTAACCCACGAATTGAACCTTGCGGCAGACTTCGCGACGGGGGCTCTGTTGTTGAAAGCGGGCGAGCTGGTCGCGGTTGGGAACCCTCAGGAGGTTCTGACCGAGTCGCTTCTGCGGAGCGTATTTGAGACGGACCTCCTGGTTGATAAGAATCCGGCAAGCGGATCTCCCAGGGTCACGCTTATTCGAAATAGATCGGATCTCTCTGATTTGAGAATTGAGAGGTAGGACAAGTTAGCTGTTTGCCAATCTGGATCGTCGAGCGGGGAAGGCGGTGAGAAGCCGCCACTGTCCCGCAACTGTGATGCGCAACGAAACCGGCATCAGCCACTGCCTCAGTCGAGGCGGGAAGGCGCCGGCGTAGGAAGAGTTCATTTTCTATTTGTCATTGGTCATT
The DNA here is from genome assembly GCA_963737945.1 of Blastocatellia bacterium. GTDB lineage: Bacteria > Acidobacteriota > Blastocatellia > UBA7656 > UBA7656 > Onstottus_A. The sequence continues at coordinate 451,382 of CAVTUR010000017.1, forward strand.
TGCTATTTGTCGTTGTCCTCAAAATGACAGATAGAAGATGCAAATAGAAATGAGGAGGCGCTAAGTCAGGAGACCTGCCGGGCGATCTGTGGAGATCACTCTTTCGCGGAAAGGAGAAAGTCCATGTTTGAACGAATCGCACTAGTCTTTGCCGGAACTCGCAGGTCCCTCTTACCGGTTGTAACGAGCCTCAGGATGAGGCGCCCGAGAAGGACGCTTTTTGTTTCATCAAAGTCGCCGTGGTCGTGCTTGGTTTCGCTCATTGTGCTTGTCTCGATCCCATCAATTGCTGTAGTCGCAAGCGATGCATCGGATTTCAGCCGGGTTGAAGGCAACGTTGTTGATCAGTCAAACGCAAAGATCGCCAGGGCCCGCGTCACCCTTCGCGACAAAGCCGGGGTAATTGAGTACGAGACTCGCACCGATGAGAACGGGACATTCTCGGTGCCAAACGTCGCCGACGGCATGTATCGAGTGTTGGTCGAGTCACCGGGTCTTACCCAAGCTCGAGATGTTCTTGTTGAAATGCGCGGCGGAGTCACTCAAACGTTGGAGGTGCGTCTTGATGTTGCCGCGATCTCTGACCAATTGGTGATAACCTCGACGCGTACCCAGACCACCAGCAGCGAGTTGGGCTGTTCCGTTTCGGTGATAACGTCCTTTCAACAACGAAACCAGTCGCTCGTCTCGGAGGCGTTACGCTCGGTGCCCGGTCTTGCCGTAGTCCAGACTGGAGGGCGTGGCGGCCTGACTTCTATCTTCACACGCGGCGGCGAGTCAGACTACAACAAGGTCCTGATCGACGGCGTGCCTGTGAATCGCGCCGGCGGTGGGTTTGATTTTGGGTTTCTCACGACCGAGAACCTCGAACGCGTCGAGATTGTGCGCGGGCCGCAAACCGCGCCGTTTGGCTCGGATGCAATGACCAGCGCGATTCAACTGATCAGCAGGCGCGGGTCGACGACCGTTCCAGAGTTTGAATTCTCAGGCGAAGGAGGAAGCTTCGATTCTTACCGCGAAACCGCGCGCCTTTCCGGGCTTGCTCGATGGTTCGACTATTCTTCTAGTTTCGCGCACAGTGCGACCGGCGGGCGCGTTCCCAACAGCGATAACATCAACCGTTCGGCCTCGTCCAATCTGGGCTTTCGTTTCACTCCGGCGACGGAACTTAGAGTCACTTCGCGCTGGAATAACAGCACGCTGGGGGTTCCGGGCCCGACAGCTATATTGTTCTCAGACCCGGACGCGAGACAAAAACATCGCGACCTGGCGCTCGGAGCAACGCTTAATGTCAAGACGACGAGCCGGTTCAACCAAATGGTCCGGTTCATCTACTCGGAGTTCGATACCAACAGCTTCGACCCGGTTGCGCAGGACTTGACTGTGCCGGGCACTCCGCCGCTTCCGCCTTTTTCGTTCGGCGCGGACTTTGCCGCTACCTTCAAGGATCACCAGAAACGAAGAGGCATTTATTACCAAGCCGTTGCTGCGATCAACAACTCCAACGTTGTGACTGCCGGGATAGACTTCGAGCGCGAGTCGGCGGTCATCGACAGCAGCAGTGACTTCTCGCGCGATCGCGTATCGCCAAAGAGAAACAATCTGGGGTTTTACATCCAGGACCAGGCGGCGTGGCGCGATCGAGTGTTTCTTACAGCGGGAGTGCGTATCGAAAACAACACCGGTGACGTGCCGGCTGACTTAAGGAGGGTCCTCGAGTCGCTGGGCTCGACTGCGCCGTCGACTGGGGTTGGATTCGGGCTGGCGGCCAATCCAAAAATAGCCGTATCGTTTCTCGCGCGCAGGCATCAAGACAATGCGGTGACAGGCGCGACAAGGTTGAAAGCCAGTTTCGGCACCGGAATAAAAGAGCCGACGCTTGACGAAGCTTTTGGTCCCAGCATCTTCGCTCTCGGCAATCCCGGTCTCGATCCGGAACGGACGATTAGCTTTGATGCAGGTGTTGTGCAGGAATTCCTCGATCGCCGTCTGAGCCTGGATTTGACTTATTTCGACAATCGCTTTCGGAACCTGATCATCTTCGAGTCAACACCCTTTTCCGATCCAATACGGCTGGCTGATGGAACATCTACGAACTTCATCAATGCGGATCGGGCTTCGGGTCGCGGCGTCGAGCTAACGGTGAACGCACGGCCGAGCGGGACCTTGTCGCGGCTGCACCTGTCGGGCAGTTACACTTTCCTCCGCTCAAGGCTTGACCGAGCGGCCGACGTGCTTGCGTTTCCGCCGCCGACTCTTGATGGGGTGTTCGTGCCAAACCCCGAACTGGGGCTGCCGCTATTAAGGAGACCCCGTCATTCGGGAGCGTTCGAGGCGAGTTGGATTGATCAGCGATTTGATGTGACCGTCGATGGATCGATTCAAGGCAAAAGGCGGGACTTCATCCCTTTCCCGTTCTCGAAGTTCGATCTCTCCGGCAACCCGATCTACAGCGATGGGTATGCAAGACTCAATGCAGGCGGATCATATCGCTTTAGCGGAGCAGTGAGCCTTTTTGCTCGCGTCGAGAACCTTTTGAATCGAGATTATCAAGAGGTGCTCGGCTTTCCCGCCTACCGCCTGAACTTCAGCGCCGGTCTGCGGATCAGAGTGGGAGGACGGAGGTGACAGACACTTCTCAGCCCTGTGCGCACACTTGCCGAAGGATGCACACCGCGGATCGCTAACTGATCAGAACTGGGCGGCTTGATTTCCAGTGCCTTCGCGCTTGAGCATTCGCTGATACATCTCGCGCAGGCGGACGGCCAGATCCAACCGCTTGCGCGAGAGGCCCATCAGTTTCTTATTGCCACGTTGACGGGCGGTGTCGAGCGTCGCGCGCAGGCACTTGATCTCGTCCTCCTGAGCTCGCAGTCGCTCCATGAAGTATTCTTCGGGCATCCCGATACAACCTAGTAGGATAATGTTTTGAACTGAGGGGGAGGCCAGGCAGTTCCACTTCTAACTTCCACTGTTACGGGGCGATTGTTTTTTCAGCCGTCATTATACCTAACGGTCTCTCAACTGAAAACATCAAAATGCGTTTTCAAACACTGGGGTTATTCATTGCTGGGCCGCTTCTTTTCATTCTCGCGTACGCTGTTGACCGGAACTGCATAACCGTCGTTGCTGCGCTTGGGAACTCCCAACTTCTTAAGCAACGGCGCCGATGGCAACCCGGTTTGTGACAACCCGTTCTTCGCTTGAAACTGCTTCATCGCGTCGATGGTGTCATCGTCGTATAGTCCGGAGGCCGGTCCATCCATGAACCCGGCTTTAATCAAAGCATTCTGTAGTTCAGTTACTCGTTCGGGAGGAATGCCAGGCGCGGGCCGCGAAGCAACGGATGCGACTATTGGCTGTGCCTCGTATCTAGTGCGGCTACGCGCTTGCGTGCGAGCCAGTCGGCGACCGCGCTTCCCGCGAACTGCGACCGCTTTGCTCCCGCGTTTTGAGCGGCTGGAGACTGCTCGACTCGTACGACCACGGCGCGAGCTTTGCTTGACGCGGCTACGGGAAGACGCGCTCTTGGACCTGGACTTCTTGGCAGAGGCAACGTCGGCAGTGACTAGCGTAGCTAACAACGCCAACGCTAAAACGCAAACCCAACTTCGGCGCATGGAGAGTCCTCCCTTTTGAAACAACCGGGATATTCCTGGCGCAGTCAGAGCTGGGGCGAGCCCGGTGCAGGATTATATCACCACTCTCCTGGCGATCAAGGCGAGTTAGTCCTACCGATTGCTTTCATGCTTTAATTAGGGAAATCAAGACTGGAGGAGAGATGAAGGTCATCATAATCGGGGACGTGGTTGGTAAACCCGGACGTAAGGTCCTCACCGCAACGCTGAAGAGATTGAGAGAGCAACATGAAGCCGAGTTTGTAGTGGCGAATGTCGAGAACGCCGCGGAGGGCGCCGGTGTAATCCCGAAAGTTGGTGATGAGATTCTCGCAGCAGGCGTAGATGTCATGACATCGGGCAATCACATCTTTGACAAGAAAGAGGTCATCCAATACATCGAGAATCAACCTCGGCTGCTTCGTCCGGCTAACTATGCACCCGATGCTCCGGGCCGCGGACTATGGCTCGGTTCAACGGCATCAGGGACTCAGGTGGCAGTGATCAACATTCAAGGTCGGGTGTTCATGCCGCCCAGCGACTGTCCGTTCCGAACCGCCGACCGCTTGTTAGCCGAGATAGGGAACCGGGCGTCGGTAATTATCGTTGATCATCACGCCGAGGCTACCTCGGAAAAACTGGCTGTCGGGCGCTATCTGGATGGACGAGTCTCGGTGGTTGTCGGCACGCACACACACGTTCAGACCGCGGATGAGCAAGTGCTGCAAGGCGGCACGGGCTACATAACCGACCTCGGAATGACTGGGCCTTACGACAGCATAATCGGGGTCCAGTCGCAGCTCGTAATCACTCGTTTCGTTCGAGGCTTGCCGATTCGCTACCAGACTGCAAGCGAGGACGCCCAGTTGCACGGGGTGGTCGTAGAGATAGACGAGCGCACTGGAAACGCCGTCAGCATCGTCAGGCTGCAGGTGAAGGAGTAGGTAATAGCCACGGTCTATCTGCGGGCTTTCAAGGATAGCCGCGGTCAGAATCGTGAAGATCTGCCGTTACGGCAATGCCACTAAGAACACGTCCCAAGCCCACCTTCCCAGCTGTGCGCCTCGGGTATCTCTTACCCTGGCGCGATACCGAAACCAGTTCCCATATTGGTCACGCCGTCTTGACTCTGGGTAGTCTAGGTCCATTGATGCTACACCTAGTGAGAGCAGCGTGTGCAACTCATTAGCTTCTGAGAAGCCATTGTGATTCCTGTCTTGCCACAAACGTAGCGAAGAAAAGACTGAATCATGCCAGTCGATATGCCCGTCCCGATTCCCGCCGTTTATCGGTTTGTCGTATTGAGCGAGGGCGATGAAGCCGTTAGGATTTCGTGACCGGGGCTGCGGCGAGAAGTTGCCAAACAACTCTGTGCCGTTATCTATTACACCGTTGGCGTTTCGGTCGAGGGCAAGGAACGAATCGTCTACGTTTATGGCGGTCCATCCCAGCCTTTCTCTAACGCCATTGCCATCAATATCGAAACCGACTCCGCTATTTGCGTCGGTGAGGTCAAAGCCGTTACCCAAAACATCTACCAAGATAGGGCTTTCACAGTCAGAACCGACGCAGCGCCCTTCGACGCAACTCCACGTGCATCCAGAGCCGCATGCAAAGGGTTGCCAGGGTAGCATTGATCATAGTCACACGTGTCGTCGTCTTCAATACAGTCGAGCCCGTCACAGGCGTAATGTGGTCTATAGAGATTGGAGTCACAGTCGCAATCTTGACCCGGGGTTTCACAGTTACTGATGCCGCAATAGTTGTTGCTCAGGCATTTCCCGGTTCCACCTTGGCCGCCGTCACAGGTGTAATGAGGTTGTGTTTGTCCTACAGGACAACAGACATTTGAGACAACTTCGTAGGAATCGGTAAGCCCAGTGCAGGGTTGCTGTACATCGTTCGTACCACTACATTGAGTCTGTATGCTTTTAAGCATATCCCTTCCCGCGCTCGCTCCAACTACGACGAAAACATCAGCCTTGCCATAGCAAACGTGTCCGGTCTGCTCGGTAAAAGAACAGGACTGGTTGTACTGTATATAGCCGTTGACGGTAACACCGATATACACGCAACTGCCTATGCAAGCGGGGCACTGATTAAGCTGTGCGGGTGAAGCGGCTAAGACCACAGAACCAACACTCTCAATTGAGGTACTATTTGCAGTGACAAATGACAGTAGAAAGCACACGACAGCCAGAAGGAAGGTTCTTATATACTCCCCCGAATGTATCCCGACGCTTCCAGTACCTGGTGCGCCTATCGTTCAGCCGGGCTATTGATCCGTTCATACCCGCCCGGTGCACTTGGGTTTGGTCGATAGTAATAGTCCATTTCCCACTTCATCCCATCTGCAAAGACAACAGACACTATCCTGATGACAAGTTTGTTTAAGTTAGTGACTTGAAAGTTTCGCAGCGCGAGGAATTGCTTGAGCCGTCTCAACTCCTCGGCGGACAGTGCGAAAATCACTCTGTTTGTGGATTGGCGGTCACCTTATGGCTACCTCCGAAGACAAAGCCAAGGATTCCTGATACAACACACACGCCTAGTAAGATGACCGTTCCGTTGAGCTGTTTGGTCGTCCGCTCTGACATCTTCGTCCTCCCGCGGCTCCAGCGAAACAAGGTGGCGGCCGACGATCTCGCTTAAACCCGACCGGAACTTGTTTCCGAATATCTCTTTGCAAAGTTATCTTCCAAAGCACCGTGCGTGGAAGGGGGAATCTCTAGACTAGGGAATCCTTCTGTTTGCTAAAGAAATGGCCCTGCCCTCTAAATATTTGATTCGTTTCTCAACTTCCGATCCGGCGCTTTGCTGTCGGCTATTCTGTGATCTGATTCACTCTGAATGGTTGTGAAAGCTACAGGAAAAATCTAGCATATGCGCTGGGGGTCGGTCAATAAGAATCAACAAGGTTGTGACGGTAGTCACGTCGAGTCGGGATGGCCGTCACGTCGTTCGCGAGCTTGCGCCCGATTATGGTTTCTTGAGACAGAGTGTTGTCGCCTGGCTTTAGTCGCTTACGTGAGCAGGCTCTCAATTGAAGCCTTGAACACATCCACCGCAAAATCCACTTGCTCTCGGTCCACTATCAATGGCGGCGAGAAACGCACCGCAGACTCTCCCGCGCCCTGGATCACAAGTCCGCGATTGAAGCATTCCACCACGATCTTATCTCGCAACTCGGTCCAGGGTTCATTCGCGTCGCGGTCGCGGGCGATCTCGACGCCGATCATCAATCCCAGGCCGCGAACCTGCGCGATCGCAGCGTGCTTGTCTTGAAGCTCGCGCAGTCGATCCATCATATAAGCGCCCATATCGGCGGCGTTCTTCATCACGCCTCTCTCGAGGATCTCAAACGTTTTCAATGCCGCGGCGATCGCAACGGGATTCCCACCGAACGTCGACGCGTGCGCGCCGACGTGCCATCGCATCAGTTCTTCTTTGGCTAACGTGACGCCAAGCGGAAGCCCACCCCCAATTGCTTTCGCCATGCACATGATGTCGGGCACGACGCCGAAATGCTCGATCGCCCAGAGCTTTCCGGTGCGGCCCATCCCCGATTGCACTTCGTCGACGATGAGCGCTATGCCGTGTTCGTCGCAAATGCGTCTAAGCTCGGGCAGGAAGTCGGACGGCGGGACAACGTAGCCGCCTTCACCCTGAACGGGTTCGACAACGATAGCCGCGCAGTCTTCGGGCGCAACCGTGGTCTTGAAGATAGTCTGTTCTATGTACCGAGCGACGCGCTGGCCGACGCTCTCGCCGGAACGCCGTTCGAGAGGAAAACGAATCGGGTTCGCGAAAGGTACGTGCGTTACATCAAGCGTCTGCGGACCGAAACCTCTCCGCTGTGCGGCTCGCGATGCGGTAAGGGACAACGTGCCAAAGGTGCGGCCGTGAAACGCCCCGCGGAAAGCGATGAACTTATTGCGGCCAGTGGAATAGATCACAGCTTTCAATGCACCCTCCATCGCTTCCGCTCCGGAGTTGCCGTAGTGTACTTTCTTGGCAAAGTCGCCCGGTGTTACTTGTACGAGTTTCTCCGCTAGCGCGGTCTGATGAGGGTAGTAATAATCGGTGCCGGATATGTGAACGAACTCACGCGCCTGTTGGGCGATCACTTCGGCTATTTCAGGGTGCGCGTGCCCGAGTGCGGCGACCGCAACACCCGCGTTGAAGTCAAGAAAAGTATTTCCATCGACGTCTTCGATAATGGCGCCGTAGCCGCGCTGAGCCACGAGCGGGTAGCTGCGGGTGTAACTAGGCGAAATGTACTTTGCGTCACGGGCGAGGATCTCTTTGGCTTTTGGCCCCGGAAGAGCGGTCTTTATCTCGGGCAGAGTCGTCTTGGTAATTGTTTGCATAAAACCTCCACTAACGGTTGGGCGTAATGAGACCTTAATCGCACGCTTAGTGCGTGCGCGTCGTGAGCGGTTGATGGAGGGTCAATCAGTCCGCGAATAGGTTTCTTCGGATCATCAGGGGGGCGCATATGATTGTATACTTCAACTTCGTCACCTCCCTATCGAGTGCTGAGATGTTAACACGGAGGGACGCCGACATCAATCATTCGCGGAGCGGGCGCCCGGCGGCGATTTGACTGAATGGGGCTGTTGCGGCTTTTTCCCCGCATTTTTGGGCGGTTCTGAAAAACGTTCTTGCGTGGGCCATGCCAAGATGTTAGATTAAGTGTTCAAAAGATTTACTGGAACGAGAGCTGACTGAACGGGCGCTGAGCGAGCGGGAAAATTTTGACCGCGACCGGGGTAGGAGGGTTTCGGAAGGGATACCGGCCGTCATTAGACAAGCCTTACTGTGCGTTGTTAAATCATCCACCGCCTCGGCTTTATGCCAAGTACGCCTTTCTCTCTTTGCAAAAAAAGTTTCTTGCTCTGTTTGGTACCGCCTCCGAGAGGCTCGTGGGAACTGCAGGCGAACGCTTTCAATGAGTTTGTGTGCTCGTTGATCTCATTAGGTAGGCATTCTTCCGAGGAACCATAGGGCAGATGCAACACGAAGAAGTAAGGAAATCGATCTTTGAAGCCGCCACGAGGCTGCATGAATCGCTGGACGAGAGTCAGGTCGTGGCGTGTGCGTTGGAGTTTCTTCCCGGGCTGGTTGACGCCGAGTCGTGGGCCGTCTTCATCAAGACGGAGCATACAAATCGGTTGGAACTGGTCAGAGCGATAAACGCAACGGAGCTGCCTGTTGGTCCGTTTATCGAAATCGAGCAGGCGCCTTTGCCTATAGTTCGAGCGGTTAACGAACAGCGAACAATCATCGCGAGCGCTCTCGGTGAGCCTTCGCCCTCGGATGCACCATTCCCCGACAGTGATCTGGCCGCGTTGTGCGTTCCGCTGATTGCCAACGGTCGCTTGGTGGGTGCTGTTCAGGCCACCCGTAAGAGCGGCGGCCCCGATGCTTTCACGCAAGAAGAAGCGCGGGTGGTTGAGTTGGTGTGCGGATCGCTGGCTACGGCGCTCGCAAACGCAATCACTTACCACGATGCCACGCGCCAAACGCTGATAGATGACCTGACTCGGTTGTACAACGTTCGCTATTTGTATCAGACGCTCGAGGGGGAGATCCGAAGGGCGCGGCGATACGGTTCGGCGGTCTCAGTAGTGTTCATGGACCTGGACGGCTTCAAGCTGGTCAACGACGCTTACGGTCACAGGGCGGGTAGTGCAACTCTCACCGAAGTCGCGCAGGTTATAGTCCGGTCGGTCCGGGATTCGGATTTTGTAGCCAGGTTTGGCGGCGATGAGTTTGTGTTGATGCTGCCCGAGACCTCGGCAAAACGGGCGCTCCAGATGGCCGAGAGAGTACGGCTGCGAATCGCCGGTCACCGATTCAAAGGCGGAGTGGGAGCGGATATTTATTTGACGGCGAGCTTTGGCGTTGCAAGCTTTCCCGAGCACGCGACGCAGGCTGAGAAGCTGATCGAGTTGGCCGACGCGGCTATGTACGAAGCCAAACAGCGGGACAAGAACAATGTAAGACTAGCCGCATCCTAAAGACGCCGCCAGAGACAGAGTATGAACGAGCGACGGTCCGACGGAGAGTTCAAGGAAAAGAGCGAAGATAAATAATGAGGATGAGAAATCTTTTTAACCCGTTTTCCAGCGATCTCGCCATAGACCTGGGAACCGCGAACACTCTTGTGTTTGCCAAAGGACGCGGCATTGTAGTCAGCGAGCCTTCAATAGTAGCCATCAACAAAGTAACCAACAAAGTAGAAGCAGTCGGTAAAGAAGCCAAAGAGATGTTAGGGCGCACTCCCGGCAATATTATCGCCATCCGGCCGATGAAAGACGGCGTTATCGCCGATTTCGAAGTGACCGAGAAGATGCTGCAGCACTTCATACGCAAAGCGCACAACGGCCGCTCTTGGGTCTCGCCGCGAGTCGTCATAGGCGTTCCGGGCGAGATAACGCAAGTCGAGCGCCGCGCGGTAGAAGACGCGGCCTATCGCGCGAAAGCGTCAAAAGTCTACCTGGTAGCTGAGGCAATGGCTGCGGCGATCGGCGCCGGACTCCCCATTACCGAGCCCTACGGCAACATGATCGTGGATATTGGCGGGGGTACGACTGACATCGCCGTCATATCGCTGTCCGGGATCGTGTATTCGCGCGCGGTTCGAGTTGCGGGTAACGAGCTCGACGAAGCGATCATTCAGTACATAAAGCGCAAGTACAATCTTCTAATCGGCGAGCGAACGGCTGAGTCCATCAAGATCGAGCTGGGCTCGGCATGGCCTTGCGAGGAGCCGATTCAGATGGAAATCAAGGGGCGCAACCTGATCGAGGGAGTCCCCCGCACGTTAACGATCACTGATGAAGAGGTGCGCGAGGCGTTGGCGGACCCAATCTCGACTATCGTAAATGCGGTGCGAGTGGCGCTCGAACGAACGCCTCCTGAGCTGTCGGCGGACATCGCCGAACGCGGCATAGTGCTCACCGGGGGCGGTGCGCTGCTTAAGGGAATAGATAAGCGATTGATGCACGAGACAGGAGTGCCCGTATCGTTGGCTGAGAACCCCCTATCCTCGGTCGCGCTTGGGACCGGGAAGATGCTCGCCGACTTCGACCTGCTCAGCCGCGTAAGCTGGGAAAACACTATGCTCCACCACGGACTGTAGAAATCCGGGGACAGGGGTTGGTTTAGGGTTTGCCGAACCCCCATCCCCTCATCCTCAATCCCACTCCAATGAGTGCAAATACTGCACAGCAGAAGGCGCCCTGGATATTGGCTGCGCTATTGCTTGCGCAAGTGGTGCTGATGTCGACAAACGCGCGGCACCCCGACAGCGAGCAATCCGTGCTGCGAATCTGGATAGTTACCGCGTTCGAACCGGTCGTGGGGGTTGTTGACTCCGTGCTTTCCTCGGTCAAAGGGGTCGGCGCCAGCTATATAGATGTCCGGCATGCCCGCGAAGAGAACATAGACCTTCGGGAGAAAGTCGATCAGTTGACCGCCGAGCGCAACAATGCACTCGAGAGAGCGGCCGAGCTGGACTTGCTGCGCACTCAACTCGCTCTGCCGGCGCGCCCTCAGTATCGGGAGCTTGCCGCGAATGTCATCTCGCGCGACGCAAGCCTCTGGTTTCGACGCCTGACCATCGATCGCGGATCGCTCAACGGGGTCAAGCGCGACATGCCTGTGACTACGGCCGGCGGTATCGTAGGCCGAGTCATCTCAGTGGGACCAAATTTTGCGATGGTTCAGGTGATTACAGACAAGCGCGCTGGTCTGGGCGCGATGCTTCAGGCGTCTCGAGCGATGGGAGAGGTACACGGGCTGGACAAGGATCGCATTGAACTGAAGAACATCTCATCCAGCGAGAAAGTGGAGGTTGGCGAATCAGTGGTGACGACCGGTCTCGATGGAATTTACCCAAAGGGTCTGTTGGTCGGTGTTGTGGAGAGCGTCGAGGCTGACCCAAACGCGCCATGGCACAGGATCGTCATCAAGCCGGCCGCTCCCGTCGATCGAGTCGAGCACGTAGTGGTGCTTTTGGTTGAGCAGAAGGATTTGAAGTTTGACGAAGGGAAGTGAAGAGGAATTGCCGATTGCCGATTGCCGATTGCCGATCGCCGAATCGACGAATGCTTCTTTGATCTTCGCAATCAGCAATCGGAAATCGGAAATCGGAAATCGGCAATCGGCAATTTCGCAGAGGTAGCCTAAAGAGTGCAGACCTTCAAACTCGCCCTGACCATTGTAGTTGCGCTCTTGCTACAAATGCTCCTTCCCAATCATTTGGGATTTTTCCGGTATATCGATCTGCCGCTGCTGGTGACCGTGTACTTTGGTCTGCAGCGGGCACCGGTGGTTGGAATGGTCGCCGGGATGATTGCCGGGCTCGGCGGAGACGCGGTCGGAGGAGGCATCCTGGGCGTTGGAGGATTCTCGAAGACGCTGATAGGCTACCTGGTAGGGGCCGCAAGCGTCCGGCTTTCGTTAGAGAATCCGCTGGCGAGGTTGTCCGTCGTTGCGGTCGCCTCGGTCGGAAACACCGTGTTGTTTGTGGGTCTCCACCAGATGCTTGAACAGACTCTGCCTTTTGTCTCCACCTGGGCGGAGTTCGGCGCGACGATGGGCTGGAAGGTGCTTGGGGATACGGTAACATCAGTCATTCTATTTCTGGTGCTCGATCGGATTTTCTCTGAGCAGGCAACCGCACGGCGAATGGCCATAAAGAAGAGGTTCTATGAGTAGCACGAACCCAAAAGAGGACGGCTTCAATCTGGAGCTTAGAGTGTACGTCATCCAGTACCTGGTACTGACGGTTTTTATCGCACTCGGGATTCGCTTCTATGTGCTTCAGGTTGCGCGCCACGATGACTATCAAGCTCGGGCAGAGAACAATCGAATCCGTGAGATCCCGATTCCCGCGCCGAGGGGCGCTATATTCGACCGCAATGATAAGTTGCTCGTCGACAACGCCTCCGCCTTCAACGTCGTCCTGACTCCTGAAGATATTACCGACAAAGAGGACACACTCAACGCTCTCGTGCAGAACCTGGATGTTGATCGGGCCGAGGTGCTGGCCGAGTTGAATGATCAGAAGCGAGCGAAGTCGCAGCCGATACTCGTTAAGCAGAACGCGTCGCCCCGCGACCGACAATGGATCGCGGCGCACGAACTCGAGCATCCTGAGATTTCGATCGATCAACAGCCCCAGCGCATTTATAAGTATGGAAAGCTGGCTGCGCACCTGCTCGGATATATTGGTCAGGTCAACCCGAAGCAACTCGATCTACCGGCCTTCAAGGACGCCGGATACAAGGCCGGCGATATTATCGGGCAGGGCGGGATCGAAGCGGTGTACGACCGCGTCCTCCGCGGCAAGGAGGGAATGCGGCGCGTAATAGTCGATAGCCGGGGCGTGCCCAAGGCGGAGCTTGAAAGGATTGAACCAATCGCCGGCCAGGACATAAAAACCACGATCGATCTCGATCTCCAGATGCTGGCGGAGAATCTCTTTAACTCGAAAAACGAAACCGGCGCATTGGTCGCATTGAATCCCCAGGACGGCGAAATCCTGGCAATGGTTTCGGTGCCCAGCTTCGACCCGAACGTGTTCGCGCGCAACGTTGTCTCGACGGAGAACCGAAAGGAAGTTCGCGCCATCGTCAATGATCCCGCGCACCCATTGTTCAACAAGGCGATTCAGAGCATCTATCCGACCGGTTCGACCTGGAAGATACTGATGGCTACAGCCGCCCTGGAAGAAGGAGTTATCACCCCGAAGAACTCCAAGATCATCTGTGGCGGTGGCCTGCAGATTGGCAATAGATTCCTCAACGACAGCGGCGGAAATCACGGAATGCCCGACATCCACGGCGCGATCGTACATTCCTGCGACGGCTACTTCTATAGGCTCGGGCTGAAAATGGGCGTGGATATGATCCATGATTGGGTGTCTCGCTTCGGAATGGGACAGAAGACCGGCATCGATCTTCCCGCCGAACAAAGGGGAATTATCCCAAGCCGCGAGTGGAAGAAACGCGTAAACCCGCGCGATCCGGTGTGGAAGGACTTTGACACCGCAATCGCTTCAATCGGCCAGGGTTCGGTTGCCGTTCCGCCGCTCCAGTTGATTCGCGCCGAAGCAGGCATAGTCATGGGTGGCGAATTCCAAACCCCACACGTGTTCAAAGAAGCGAAAGCGACCCAACTTGCCCCAGTGAAGTACTACGATAACCGGCCAACAGAATTGAAGCTGTCGCCAGTAACGGTTGATATCATCGACTATGCGTTGTGGGGTGTGGTTAACGAAGGCGGAACCGCTGGCGGGGTTGGCTTCCCTCGCGAGCTGAACATCGGCGGAAAGACCGGCACCGCGCAAGTAATCGCCCGAGAAAAGGTTCGGACCAAAGAACACAGGGACCATTCGTGGTTCATAAGCTTTGCGCCCATGCATACTGATCAGAAGCCAGAGATCGGCGTCGTTTGCATTACGGAAAACGGAGGCTGGGGCGCCTCGGCATCCGCGCCAAAAGTGAAGATGATCGAAGCCGCATACTTCTCAAAGAAGCTCGGACGACCGATTCTTCCTGAATTGGTGGCGATGAACACGGAGGCGAGACTAGAAGCATCGCGCTCTGCGGGCGCCGCCCGGGCGACGCCGGATGCCGACCGGAAGCGCCCGCCAGTCGTTCAGTGAATTGGCATGGCGTGAGTGATTCAGGGACTTGTAACCAGGTGCTCAATGCCCGATGGCGCGGTATTCCTCAATGGTTGATATCAGTCAAAGAAAGCTGAAAGACGTCGACTGGCTGCTGCTGGTCGCACCCATTGCTCTGACGGCATTCGGGTGCGTAGCCATCGGCAGCAGCGCGCCCCCCGACGGTGGTTATGTAAAGAAGCAAATCATCTCGCTGGTTATCGGACTGGCTATCGCAATCGCGATAATGTTCACCGACTACCGAAAGATCGTCTTCAACATCGCGCCGTTCTTCTACGCGGGCGTTCTGGTCCTCCTGGTTCTCGTGCTTGTGGCTGGAACGGAGATAAACGGAAACAAAGCATGGCTGCGCGTTGCCGGATTCAGCCTGCAGCCCAGCGAGTTCGCCAAGGCCGCGACGATCCTTATGCTCGCGCGGCATCTAGCCCCGCTCCGCCAGTCATCGCTTTCGATAAGAGACATTCTCATCATGGCCGCGATAGTGATGCCGCCGGTGATTCTTATCTACAAGGAGCACGATACCGGGACGATGCTAACTTTCGGGGCGATCCTGGGTACTTTTTACTTCCTTGGTGGCATGCGAAAGATCCTATTGGCGGTGTGAATGGTCGGCGTGGCGGTGGGGCTTGTTACCGTTTATCAAATGCATCTTCTGAAGCCCTATCAGTGGGAGCGCGTCAACGTCATTATTCATCCCGAGGAAGCCGACCCCAGGGGATACGGCTATCAGACGATTCAATCGGTGATCGCGGTTGGCTCGGGCGGCGTTTTGGGCAAGGGTATCGGGAACGGCACCCAGGGCAAACTGGGTTTTCTCCCGTTTGCCTGGACTGATTTTATTGGTGCGGTGATCGCCGAAGAAACCGGACTCGCCGGGATCCTGCTGATGATGGTGCTCTACCTGGTGCTGATCTGGCGGTTGATAGCCGTGGCCAAAGCATCGCGCGAGAGAGCGGGCGCGCTGTTGGTGATGGGCTTTGTCGGATTGATAACGTTTCACATTCTGTGCAATCTTGGAATGGTCGTGGCAATGATGCCCATCATGGGAATCCCGTTGCCGCTGGTGAGCTATGGAGGGACATCCGTAATGGCGATGTTTATGGGCGTAGGTCTGGCTCTGAGCGTAAGGATGCGAAGATTTGTGAATTAGCGGGTGTCGTGGCTGGCGATCGTTGATTCGGACGGAGGTATTGTGACAGCACAGATTGAACAACAAGAAAGGCCTTTCGCGGTCGCCCTGGATCTCCATTCTGTTGGATTAACGGATGAGCAGTTTTATCAACTGTGTCAGGACAATGACGACCTACGCCTCGAGCTCACTTCGAGAGGAGAGCTGATCATCATGCCCCCAACAGGCGGAAGTACGGGCTCGCGGAATGCAAGGATCACGACCCGGCTTACAGTGTGGGCGGAAAAAAACGGCTCGGGGCTGAGCTTCGATTCGTCAACGATGTTCATCTTGCCCAATGGCGCGAAGCGCTCTCCGGATGCTTCCTGGGTGAGCCGCGAAAGATGGGATGCACTCTCCCAAGAAGGACGCGACAAGTTTGTTCCGCTCTGTCCTGATTTCGTTTTGGAGTTGCATTCCCCTTCCGACAGTCTTTCGTTCCTCCAAGACAAGATGCACGAGTACATGTCAAACGGCGCGGGCTTGGGTTTCTTGCTGGATCCGAAAGCGAAACGAGTCTATGTTTATCGGCCGGGTCAGCCCATAGAATCTCTTGACAACCCTCGGACTCTATCTGGCGACCCGGTATTACCCGGTTTTGTTCTAAGCTTAAAGGATATCTGGTGATCAATCGAAATATCAATTACCGGGCAGAACTCGATTCAATTCTCCCGCTTGTTGAGAAGCCCGCGCGGTATGTTGGCGGTGAATGGAACGCCGTCCACAAATCGCCGGAGGAGATCGATGCGCGCATCGCCCTGTGCTTCCCCGATACCTACGAGATCGGGATGAGCCACCTCGGGCTCAAGATACTCTACAGCCTGCTCAATAAGCACGATGGATGGGCTGCCGAACGTGTTTACGCGCCATGGCCCGACATGGAGGCAAAGCTTCGCGAACGAGGTATTCCGTTGCTGTCGCTCGAGAGCTACACGCCTCTTCGCGACTTCGACGTCGTTGGCTTCTCACTGCAGTACGAGATGACGTACACAAACGTGCTGACGATGCTGGACCTCGGCGGCATTCCGATCCATACGCGAGAGCGAGGTCTTGATGCCCCGCTGGTGATCGCCGGAGGCCCGACCGTCTATTCCTGTGAACCGGTAGCTGACTTCATCGATGTGTTCGTGATCGGCGACGGGGAAGAAACCTTTCCAGAGTTGGTCTCGCGCTATGTCGAGTTGAGAGACTCCGACATGGGGCTGACGCGTAAGCAGGTATTGAAAGAAATTGCTCTCATCGAGGGGATGTATGTGCCGTCGCTCTACCCGACTTCGATCAGCGCGCATCACGGCCTGCTGATCGTTGACAAGCCCGACGATCCGGATCTGCCGTTCCCGATTCGACGCCGCGTAGTCAAGGACATTAATCAGTATCCGTTCCCTTCGGACTCACCCGTCCCCGCAATCGAAGCAGTACACGATCGAGTCGCGATCGAGATAGCCCGAGGGTGTGTCGATGGTTGCAGGTTTTGCCAGGCGGGCACGATCTATCGTCCGGTGCGTGAGCGGGATCCGAAGCAGATTGTCGACACGATCATCGACGGCATTGAAAAGGGTGGCTACGACGAGACTAGCCTGACCTCGCTCTCGACTGCCGACTACACTTGCCTCGAGCCGCTGGTGAAGATGCTTGGAACTGAGCTCGAGCGACGAAACGTCAGTTTTTCGGTCTCATCGTTGCGCGCGTCGGGGATAACCGAATCGCTGGCTCGCGAGATCGCTCGCGTTCGCAAGACCGGGTTCACAATCGCGCCCGAGGCTGGCACCCAGCGAATGCGCGACGTCATAAACAAAAACATCACCGAGCAGGACGTGATGAACTCCTGCTCCGTTGCCTTTGAGGAAGGCTGGTCGGCTATGAAGATGTATTTCATGATCGGGCTGCCGACCGAAACCGATGAAGACGTGGTTGGCATCGCCGAGCTTGGCCGGCAGGTGCGCGAGCTGGGCAGGAAAAAATACAATAAGAACGTCAAGGCAACGTGTTCGGCTTCCTACTTCGTGCCAAAACCGCACACGCCTTTCCAGTGGTGCAGGCAAGAGGACATCGAATCGATCAAGCGCAAACAGCGAATGCTCAAAGACCTTGCCCGCCGCTACCGCATTGATATGAAGGTGCATCACGCAGAGACGTCGGTGCTCGAAGGTGTCATCTCCCGGGGCGATCGCGCGCTCTGCAAAGTTATCGAACGCGCGTGGCGGATGGGGTGCCGGTTCGACGGGTGGACGGATCATTTCGACTTCCAGAAGTGGATGGAGGCGTTCACCCTCGAAGGCGTAGACATCAATCCTTACCTGCAGGAATTCCCTGTTCGCGAGTTTGACAAACCTGGCGCGCCGCTGGTCCAGCTTCCGTGGGACCACATCGACACGTTGGTAAAACGCGAGTTCAACGCCAAAGAGTACATGAAAGGCATCAAGGCGAAGATCTCTCCGCCTTGCGAGCTGCCGGTGAAGATCATCGACGGGCGGCCAACGGCGATCGCTCCCTCGCACGAAGAATTCGAGCGAGTGGCCGCTCAGCCATTGTTGTGTTTTGCGTGCGGGCTCGAATGCGATCTTGCGCAGTCGCGCGAGCACCTCGCCAGGGCCTACGCCATGCACGTGGAAGTTCGTACCTACGAAGAACGGATGGCGGCGGTGAAGGACGAAATCGAGCAACCCCTGGTACAACTTGAGTCCGGAGTTCGAGGTCCGAAGCCCGAAGTCGGGACTTCAGACTTCGAACTTCAGACTCTGGTACAACTTGAGTCCGGAGTTCGAGGTCCGAAGCCCGAAGTCGGGACTTCAGACTTCGAACTTCAGACTCCGGTACAACTTGAGTCCGGAGTTCGAGGTCCGAAGCCCGAAGTCGGGACTTCAGACTTCGAACTTCAGACTCCGGTACAACTTGAGTCCGGAGTTCGAGGTCCGAAGCCCGAAGTCGGGACTTCAGACTTCGAACTTCAGACTCTGGTACAACTTGAGTCCGGAGTTCGAGGTCCGAAGCCCGAAGTCGGGACTTCAGACTTCGAACTTCAGACTCCGGTACAACTTGAGTCCGGAGTTCGAGGTCCGAAGCCCGAAGTCGGGACTTCAGACTTCGAACTTCAGACTCCGGTACAACTTGAGTCCGGAGTTCGGGGTCCGAAGCCCGAAGTCGGGACTTCAGACTTCGAACTTCAGACTCCGGACTCCCATTTCAGGTATCGCGCGATATTCGAAAAGGGCGAAGAAGTGAAGTACCTATCCCACCTCGACTTGACGCGAGCATTGCCTCGCGCGTTCAGACGTGCGAAGATCAGGCTTGGCTACAGTTTGGGTTACCACCCGATGCCGTTGATTCAGTACGGGCCGGCGCTTGGCGTTGGGACTGTGGGCCACAATGAGTTGATCGACTTCGATTCGCCCGATGAGTTTGAAGAGCGCGGTTTTCTCGATAGGATCAACGCGGTCTTGCCTGCCGGTTTACGATTCAAGTCATTGCGGAGGCTGGTGGCAGGAGTTCGGTCGCTGATCAAGGATGTGAACCGAGCGGAGTACCTGATACGGCTCGACACACCAGAGATCGAGGCGGCGGTTGGGAGAATACGCGCTGAACGCGCCGAACTCGCGTCGATCGACACAAGTGGGCTTCATAACAGGTTGTTTGAAGCCTTTATCGCGCGAGAAAGTTGCGTTATCGAGCGCGTGCGCAAAGACAAGCGTCAGCGTGTCGATGTGCGGCGCTTCACCAGGGGTTTGGGTCTGGTTGAGAACCAGACCAGTCTTAGCATAGTGACCGAAGTGTCGCCTAACGGTGGCGTAAAGCCGATTGAGGTCATGGCCGCTGTGTACGGCTTGACCGAAACTGAGGCGACTTCCCTCAGTTCCCGCGTGCGGCGGCTGCGGTTGTATTCGGAAGATCAGACAGGGGACCCTGCGGGCTGGATTCAAGGGGTCGCCGCCGCTCGAATGAGCGACCAAGGAGACAAGTTGCGAGTGAGCAGTCACTCATCGATATCTTAAATAAGTTTGTGCCGCCAAGGCAGCACAGGTAAGTTTTGACATTCGCCTTCTCGAGTTCGGTGTGAAAGATCGCCGATCTGGATCAGCACGAGCAGGCGGCCGCGGCGAGAGCGGATCATCACGAAATCTGGCGCAGAGTAATTTATTGCGACGCGAGCGCCAGCGTTTGTCAGGGACATTCGCCAAACGACTTTGAGCTTGGCCCAAAGACTTTCCTTTTCTCTGGACCTGAAACTCATTTCATCTGCTCTAAGCTACTCTGCGATCTGAAGACCGGAGGTTCGGTCGTCTCCGCCGGCGGCGTTCCACCCTGCACACCTTCGCGGCACAGCTGAATATCTCAGGAGATTTCATGGCAAAAGAGTTGATAATAAGTGCAAACGTGCACGAGAAAAAAGTCGCAATGCTCGAAGACGGCGTGGTGACTGAGTTTTACGTTGAGCGCAGAGACGAGAATCAAGGTGTCGTAGGCAACCTCTACAAGGGCCGGGTGATGAAGGTGCTGCCGGGAATGCAATCGGCCTTCGTAGACATCGGGCTCGAGCGCGACGCCTTCCTTTATGTGTCGGATTTTACCGAGTTTATGGAGGAGGAAGAGGAAATTGACTTCCGTGAGGTGACAGACGAGGCGCGCGTTCCTCCTCGCGTCGACGATCGTTCGCGGCGAGCAGAGCGGCCCCGACCGGAACCCCGGCCGTCGCTCGCCACACCCGCACCGGCGACGGAACCCGCGCGCGACGACGAAGCGCCAGTTGAGAGACCGGTGCGAATAGAGGACGCCGTGGAGCAGTTGGCTGAAATAGCCGATGAAAGCATGATCCCGCCTCCGCCGCCGGAGGAAGAACTCCCGGAGCTTGAACCCGGCGAAGTGCAGGCGGCTCCAGTTGAGGCGTTCCCGGTTGAACGCATCACCGACGATGATATCGCGCAGGTTGAGCCGGCGCGGAAGAGATCGAGGGTGCCGTTGAGGTTGAACCTTCGGAGTCGGAGGAGAGGCCAAAGCGCGGTCGCGCAAGGAAACCGATCGAGCCCAGAAAGAAAATTGCCAAAACCGAAGAAAAGCCGGCAAGGGCGACGACTCGGAAGGCCGTGCCAAAAGCGACCCCAAAGCGTCCGCGCCGCAGGGGTGAGGACGAACCATCGGAGCAAGAGGGCTCACAGCAGTTTCAACGTGTCACCGATGAAGACATGCGTCAGGATGCGGGCGACCTTCTTAAGGATGCGATGGTCCAGGAGAAAATCATCGAACGGGTCCACAATGCTGAGTTTCAGACCGAGAATTTTCAGCCTGAGCCCGAGCCTGAGTGGCGAGTGGGCAGTCTTCGCTCTCTGGCGGAAAGCGGCCCAGAGTTTCAGCGTGTTGTGGATGAGAATGCCGAAGCCGCCGCACGAGAAGAGGCGTCACGGGCGGGCGGCCCGACTGCCCATGAAGAGGCAAGCACCCCTCAACCGGACGCCGGTAGACCCTCACCCTTTCGGCACATATCCGATGTGGTTCGCGGGCTCTACGGACGCATACAACCCGGGGCTTTGGGCAGCGAGGCGAGCGATATAACCAGTTCACTGGAATCCCCCGAGAGCGACGCGAATACCGGCCCGTTATCTATAAATAGCGATACTTCGCGCGATGTCGCGGACGGGCAGCTGGAACCATCTGTTGATGAAGATCGCGATGCCGAGATCCGTGACCGAGGGCCACGCGGAGAGTTCGCCGTGCGCCGGGGAGGACGAGGACGGCGAGGTCGCGGCGGCCGCCGAGACCCTGCCGCTGCGGCAGGCGGGACACCATCCGCTGGAGAGGAGGAAGGCACCAGCGCCGCGATGGCACCCGAGGATGGTGCAGTAATGATCGACGATGCTCCCGAGCGAGAACAGAGTGTCAGACCAGAGGAGTCCCAGCAGGCCGAGGCTCGACCACCGGTTGACCCCTCGCCAGTTGATTCTCGACCCATTGACGCCCGACCGGTTGAACCCCGTCCGGTCGATGCGCGGCGGGGTGCGCCCCGTCCC